>NZ_JBIURQ010000001.1:0-458698 GCF_044740925.1 Streptomyces sp. NPDC088254
AAACGCCCGGTTACATTCCGAACCCGGAAGCTAAGCCTCACAGCGCCGATGGTACTGCAGGGGGGACCCTGTGGGAGAGTAGGACGCCGCCGAACTCCTTTTAGAGCTCTGGCTCTTGGGCATCACAGCCCAAGAGCCAGAGCTTTTTTGCGTTGAGGTAGGGTCGGGGAGCATCGTTGGCTCGTTTCCTACTGGAGGCCCCCGGGTGGAGGTCCAGGAGACCCGTGTTCAGACCGACCGGGTCCTCACCATCCCCAACATCCTCAGCATGGCGCGTCTCGTCGGCGTGCCCCTCTTCCTGTGGCTGATTCTCAGGCCCGAGTTCGGAGGGCCGCAGAGCGACGGCTGGGCTCTCCTCGTGCTGGCCCTGAGCGGGGTGAGTGACTACCTGGACGGCAAGCTGGCGAGGCGCTGGAACCAGATCAGCAGCCTGGGCCGGCTGCTCGACCCGGCCGCCGACCGGCTCTACATTCTCTCCACCCTGGTCGGCCTCACCTGGCGGGAGATTCTGCCCCTCTGGTTGACCGCTGTACTTCTCGCCCGGGAACTGGTTCTGCTGGTGATGGTGGGCATCCTCAGACGGCACGGCTATCCGCCACCCCAGGTGAACTTCCTGGGGAAGGCCGCCACGTTCAACCTGATGTACGCGTTCCCGCTTCTCCTGCTCAGCGACGGAAGCGGATGGCTGGCTTCGCTGGCGGCTGTTTTCGGATGGGCGTTCGCAGGTTGGGGTACAACCCTGTACTGGTGGGCAGGAGTCCTCTACGTGGTACAAGTCCGCCGCCTGGTCCGTGCGGACGTCATGGCCGACTGAGCCCACCGATTGCCGGTCAAGAGCGGCTCGATGGCCCGCGGGGGAAAAGTGCGGGACAATCTGGACGGGTGAAGTCGGCCAGACCGTCTCTTCAAGGAGGACGCTTCCGACATGAAGGCCGTCGTGATGGCCGGAGGCGAGGGCACTCGCCTTCGCCCTATGACCTCGAGCATGCCCAAGCCGCTCCTGCCGGTGGCCAACCGGCCGATCATGGAGCATGTTCTCAGGCTGCTCAAAAGGCATGGGCTCAACGAGACCGTCGTCACCGTGCAGTTCCTGGCCTCACTGGTCAAGAACTACTTCGGTGACGGCGAGGAGCTCGGAATGGAGCTCACATATGCCAACGAGGAGAAGCCACTCGGTACCGCCGGAAGCGTCAAGAACGCCGAGGAGGCGTTGAAGGACGACGCCTTCCTCGTCATCTCCGGCGATGCCCTGACCGACTTCGACCTCACCGATCTCATCAACTTCCACAAGGAAAAGGGCGCTCTGGTCACGGTCTGCCTGACGCGCGTGCCCAATCCGCTTGAATTCGGTATCACCATCGTCGACGAGGAAGGCAAGGTCGAACGCTTCCTGGAGAAGCCGACCTGGGGCCAGGTCTTCTCGGACACCGTGAACACGGGCATCTACGTGATGGAGCCCGAGGTCTTCGACTACGTGGAAGCCGACGTCCCCGTCGACTGGTCCGGCGATGTCTTCCCCCAGCTGATGAAGGAAGGCAAGCCGATCTACGGCTATGTCGCCGAGGGCTACTGGGAGGACGTCGGCACGCACGAGAGCTATGTGAAGGCCCAGGCCGACGTCCTGGAAGGCAAGGTCGACGTCGAGCTCGACGGCTTCGAGATCTCGCCGGGCGTGTGGGTGGCCGAGGGTGCCGAAGTGCACCCGGACGCCGTTCTGCGCGGTCCCCTCTACATCGGGGACTACGCGAAGGTGGAGGCCGGCGCGGAAATCCGCGAGCACACCGTCGTCGGCTCCAACGTCGTCGTCAAGAGCGGGGCCTTCCTGCACAAGGCCGTGGTGCACGACAACGTGTACATCGGGCAGCACAGCAATCTGCGCGGCTGTGTCGTCGGAAAGAACACCGACATCATGCGGGCCGCCCGCATCGAGGACGGCGCGGTCATCGGCGACGAATGCCTGATCGGTGAAGAATCGATCGTGCAGGGCAACGTGCGGGTCTACCCGTTCAAGACCATCGAAGCCGGCGCGTTCGTCAACACCTCCGTGATCTGGGAGTCCCGCGGACAGGCGCATCTCTTCGGCGCCCGCGGTGTCTCCGGCATCCTGAACGTCGAGATCACGCCCGAGCTGGCCGTACGCCTCGCCGGCGCCTACGCGACCACCCTGAAGAAGGGCTCGACCGTCACCACGGCCCGTGACCACTCCCGTGGCGCGCGGGCGCTGAAGCGGGCGGTGATCTCCGCGCTCCAGGCCAGCGCCATCGACGTACGGGACCTGGAGAACGTGCCGCTGCCTGTGGCGCGGCAGCAGACCGCGCGGGGCAGCGCCGGCGGCATCATGATCCGGACCTCGCCCGGCGTGCCGGACTCCGTGGACATCATGTTCTTCGACGGGCGGGGCGCCGACCTGTCGCAGGGCAGCCAGCGCAAGCTGGACCGGGTGTTCGCGCGGCAGGAGTACCGGCGGGCGTTCCCGGGCGAGATCGGCGACCTGCACTTCCCGGCGAGCGTCTTCGACTCGTACACCGGGTCGCTGCTGCGCAACGTGGACACCACCGGGATCGCCGAGTCCGGTCTGAAGGTCGTCGTGGACGCCTCCAACGGCAGTGCCGGTCTCGTCCTGCCGAGTCTGCTCGGCAAGCTCGGGGTGGACTCGCTGACCATCAACCCGGGCCTGAACGAGGCCAGGCCGACGGAGTCCGCCGACCAGCGGCGGTCCGGGCTGGTGCGCCTCGGGGAGATCGTGGCGTCCTCGCGTGCCGCGTTCGGCGTGCGGTTCGACCCGGTGGGTGAACGGATCTCGCTGGTCGACGAGAAGGGCCGGATCATCGAGGACGACCGGGCGCTGCTCGTCCTGCTCGACCTGGTGGCCGCCGAGCGGCGCAGCGGGCGGGTGGCCCTGCCGGTGACCACGACGAGGATCGCGGAGCAGGTGGCGGCCTACCACGGCACTCAGGTCGAATGGACGACGACCTCGCCCGACGACCTGACCCGGGTCGGGCGTGACGAATCGACCATCTTCGGCGGTGACGGCCGGGGCGGCTTCATCGTCCCCGAGTTCAGCAGCGTCTTCGACGGCACGGCGGCCTTCGTGCGGCTGATCGGCCTCGTGGCCCGGACGCAGCTCACGCTGAGCCAGATCGACGCGCGGATTCCGCGGGCGCACGTCCTGAAGCGGGATCTGGCGACCCCGTGGGCCGTCAAGGGGCTCGTGATGCGGCGGGTCGTCGAGGCGGCCGGAGACCGCTTCGTGGACACCACGGACGGCGTCCGCGTGGTCGAGGCGGACGGACGCTGGGTGATGGTCCTGCCGGACCCGGCGGAGGCGGTCACCCATCTGTGGGCGGAAGGGCCGGACGACGCCTCCGCGCAGGCCCTGCTGGACGAGTGGTCGGCGGTCGTGGACAGCGCCGGTCGCTGACCCGCGCACCCACGCGCACATGCCGGACGGGCCTCCGCGAGGGGGCCCGTCCGGCACGCCGGTGGGGCCATTCGGAGGTATCGGCGGCGACGTGCGACGATGTGCGGCATGCCGCAGCAGCCCCCCGTTCGGAGCACACCCGCGCTTGGGTCGCGCCCGGACGCGTCCATGTCGCTGCTCACCAACGTCATGGACCACAGCCTCGACGAAGGCTATGCCGAGGCCGCCGCCCGCAAGCGGGCCGAAGGCTCGGGCGGGATGCCCAGAACGGTGCGGGCGAAGCTCGGCCTCGCCGCCGGGCTGGTGCTCGCCGCCCTCGTGGTGACGGTGGGCGGGGTGCAGGCGCGCGTCGCCGCCCCCGCCGTCGCCAAGGAGCGCGAGGAACTGATCGACCGCATCGACCACGAGACCGAGGCGGCCGACAAGCTGGAGGACGACGTCGACGAGCTGCGCGACGACGTGAGCGCGCGGCAGCGGGAGGCGCTCCGCGACAGCGGTGGCGGCAAGGCGGTGCTGGCGGGGATGCTCGCGGGCGCCGTCGGGGTGCACGGGCCCGGCGTCAAGCTGGTCGTGGACGACGCCGAGGAGGCGTCCTCGGGAGGCGGGAGCAACCCGCGCGAGACGACGGGGTTCTCCGACACCGGCCGCGTGCGCGACCGTGACATGCAGCGGGTCGTCAACGGGCTGTGGGCGTCGGGCGCGGAGGCCGTCTCCATCAACGGGCAGCGGCTGACGGCGCTGTCGGCCATCAGGGCGGCGGGCGACGCGATACTGGTCGACAACCGTCCGCTGGTGCCGCCGTACACCGTGCTCGCGGTGGGCGACGGGAAGAACCTCAGCAGCGCGTTCCAGGACAGCTCCGACGGGTTGTATCTGAGCGCCCTCCAGGAGAACTTCGGCATCCGCACCGCCATCTCGGTGGAGAGCGACCTCAAGCTGCCCGCGGCGCCGAGTGTGATCGTACGTACAGCACAGCCGAGCACCGAGAAAACCGGGAAGGGCACATCGTGATCGCCGTACTGGGCCTCGTCGTGGGAGTCGTGGCCGGCCTCTTGGTCCAGCCCGAGATCCCTGCGGCCGTCGTGCCTTATCTGCCGATCGCCGTCGTGGCGGCGCTGGACGCCGTGTTCGGTGGTCTGCGGGCCATGCTGGACGGGATCTTCGACGACAAGGTGTTCGTCGTGTCGTTCCTCTCGAACGTCGTCGTGGCCGCGCTGATCGTCTTCCTTGGCGACGAGTTGGGCGTCGGGTCGCAGCTGTCCACGGGTGTCGTGGTCGTGCTGGGCATCCGCATCTTCTCCAACGCCGCGGCCATCCGCCGGCACGTCTTCAGGGCGTGAGGCCGATGAGCGACCAGGACAGGACTCCGCGACCGGACGAGACGGCGCGCCGGGGCGAGGCCCCCCGCAAGGAGGCTGCGCCGGGCAGCCAGGCCCCTCGCCGAGAGGCCGTGCCGCACAGCCAGACCCCTCGCCAGGGGCAGGGTTCGCCCCGTGATCAGGCCGCTCGGCAGGACGAGACGCCCACGACCCAGCTGCTGCGCAAGGAGCTGCCCGCCGAGGTCCCGGCGCAGGACACGCGCCCCGGAGCCGCCGAGGCGCCGCCCGCTGCGGCCGGCCCCGCTGCGGCGGCGCCCGACGCGAAGTCCCCGGCGCCGGACGAGGAACCCCGCGGATGGGTGCCGGCCGAGGACGCCGAGCCGTCGCTGACCGGGCGGCAGCGGCTGGTGGAGGGGCTGTGGCCGCCGCGTGTCACCCGGGCCCAACTCATCGTCGCGCTGCTGCTGTTCGGGCTCGGCTTCGGTCTGGCCGTGCAGGTCGCCTCCAACAGCGAGAGCGGCAACGCCCTGCGCGGTGCGCGCCAGGAGGACCTCGTGCGCATCCTGGATGAACTGGATGACCGCAGTCAGCGTCTAGAGGACGAGAAGCAGGGTCTCGAGAAGCAGCGGCAGGAACTGGAGAACAGTTCCGACCAGGCCGAGGAGGCCCGTCGGCAGACGGTCGAGAAGGAGAAGCAACTCGGCATCCTGGCGGGCACGGTGGCCGCCGAGGGGCCCGGCATCACTGTGACCATCGACGACAAGAAGGGGACGGTCGAGGCGGACATGCTGCTCGACGCGATCCAGGAGCTGCGCGCGGCGGGGGCGGAGGCGATCCAGGTGAACGACGTGCGGGTGGTCGCCGGCACGTACCTCACCGATTCGGACAACTCCGTGAGCGTCGACGGGAACAAGATCAACGCGCCCTATCGTTTCAAGGTCATCGGCAAGCCGCAGGACCTCGAACCGGCGCTCAACATCCCTGGAGGCGTGGTGCAGACCCTGGAGAAGGAGCAGGCCACCGTGACCGTCGAGCGATCCACCAAGATCGTCGTGGACGCCTTGCGAGCGCCGAAGCAGCCTGACTACGCTCGGTCGTCCTCGCAGTGAACCGGCGGTGCATGGCGGTCGTCGGGCAGGGGCATGAGGTTGCGGGGGGTCGGCGCACCGATCGGGTGGTGCGTGGTGGAAACTGTCTGGTGGCTACGGACGTTGTGAAGATGTCCGGGTCGGCCGGTGTATTCAGTCAGGGTTCGTCCTGCCCCACGGGCGGGTCTGTTTCGGTCAAGGGGAATCGCCCGTGAAGTTGTTTGCGAAGTTGTTCGGCAAGAGCGCGCGAGAAGGCAGCGACAACGCGACCGCGCGCCATCGTGCGCAGCCGGACGCGGAAGGCCAGCGGCCGCTGTTCCGGGACCAGGTGGGTGGTCCGGGCAGCGACATTCCCGGTGGTCAGGGCGCGGCGTCTGTTGACCCCGCCCAGTCCGGCGGCATAGGTTTCGGGCAACCGTCAACCTCAACTACGGGTGGAGGGTTTTCCCCTATGTCGGCCCTGGTGTGTACGAGGTGCGGTAACCGCAACGCGGAGAACAGCCGCTTCTGCTCCAACTGCGGCGCGCCGCTGAGGCCGGGCGTGACGCCGGAGCGGCCGTCGGAGACGACGTCGACGATCTCCATCTCGGGTCTGGAGGCGTACGACTCCGAGGTCACCGGTCAGACGCAGTTGCCGGCGCTCTCGCCCGAAGCTCAGGCCGCGGTCGACGCGCTGCCGTTGGGTTCGGCGCTGCTGGTCGTGCGCCGTGGTCCCAACTCGGGCAGTCGCTTCCTGCTGGACGGCGATCTGACGACGGCGGGGCGCCACCCGCAGAGCGACATCTTCCTGGACGACGTGACGGTCTCGCGCCGCCATGTGGAGTTCCGGCGCGGCCAGGACGGTTCGTTCACGGTGGCCGACGTCGGCAGCCTGAACGGCACGTACGTCAACCGCGAGCGGATCGACGAGGTTCCCCTGTCGAACGGCGACGAGGTGCAGATCGGCAAGTACCGGCTGGTCTTCTACGCGAGCCAGCGAGGCTACTGACCCTCCCCCGGGAGCGTCCCGGGGGCACGCCCCAAGGGAAGGTCCATGCTTCGAACACCGAGGGGCGGTGCCGGGCACGGCGCCGCCACCGCGGACGGTGGTCTGATGAGCATCGGCACGGTGCTGAACGTGCTGCGCGACGAGTTCCCCGAGGTGACGATCTCCAAGATCCGTTTCCTGGAGGCCGAAGGGCTCGTCGAGCCGCAGCGGACCCCGTCCGGGTACCGCAAGTTCAGCGCCGGCGACGTCGAGCGCCTCGGCCATGTCCTGCGGATGCAGCGTGACCACTATCTGCCGCTCAAGGTGATCCGCGAGCATCTGGACGCCATGGAGCGCGGCGAGGCCTCGCCGCTTCCCACGGTGGGCCGGCAGCGGGACGGCGAGGCCGTCCAGGAGGCGCCCGAGGCTCCCACCGCCGCGCGGATCGGCCGGGCCGAGCTGCTGGCCGCCGCGGGCATCGACGAGCGCGATCTGGACGAGTGGGAGTCGTACGGGCTGGTGGTGCCGCTGGGTGACGGGGTCTACGACGCCGAGGCGGCCACCGTGGCGGCACTGGTGGCCGAACTGGGCCGGTTCGGCATCGAGCCCCGGCATCTGCGGGTGATGAAGGCGGCCGCCGACCGTGAGGCGGGGCTTGTCGACCAGGTGGTCGCCCCGCTCAAGCTGCACCGCAACCCGCAGACCAGGGCGCATGCGCAGGCCCGTACGAAGGAGCTGGCGGACCTCACGGTCCGGTTGCACTCGGCGCTGGTGCAGACCGCGCTCGGAGTGCGGCTGCCCTGAGAGCGCTCAGGGGCTGTCCGGGTGTGGTGCGGTGCGGCCGGATCGGTCACCCGTTCCCGGCCCGACTACCCAAACGTCCCGGGCACGGCCTAGGGTTGCTGTGTGAACGAGCTCGATGTCGTAGGTGTCCGGGTCGAGATGCCCTCCAACCAACCGATCGTGCTGCTGCGTGAAGTGGGAGGCGACCGTTACCTCCCGATCTGGATCGGGCCGGGGGAGGCGACGGCCATCGCCTTCGCCCAGCAGGGCATGGCTCCGGCGCGGCCGCTGACCCACGATCTGTTCAAGGACGTGCTGGAGGCCGTCGGCCAGGAGCTCACGGAAGTGCGCATCACGGATCTGCGTGAGGGCGTCTTCTACGCCGAGCTGGTCTTCGCCAGCGGGGTCGAGGTGAGCGCCCGTCCCTCCGACGCCATAGCGCTGGCCCTGCGCACCGGGACGCCCATCTTCGGCAGCGACACGGTGCTGGACGACGCGGGCATCGCCATCCCGGACGAGCAGGAGGACGAGGTGGAGAAGTTCCGCGAGTTCCTCGACCAGATCTCCCCGGAGGACTTCGGCACCAGCAACCAGTAGGTCTCGCGGGCGCCGCCGGCGCTCGCGACGTGCCGTTGCGGCAGGGCCGGTGCCCGGCGATTGCCGGGGGCGACTGAGTGCGTCCTACGGCTCCTTCTCAGCGCATTCGGCTAGCCTTTCCCCGCGGCGGGGTGCGGGAAACCACTCTTAGGGTGATTATCACTCGGCGTGGCGAGTGTGGCGATCGTTGACGCACCCCTGGTGACTGCCTACCGTCGAGAGGCAGGTCAAGGACGGAGGTCGGCGTGAGAAGCAGCGGCGACGGTACGGCTGGGGGTGCCCCCGGATTCGGTGTCGGGGGTGGCGGTCCGTACCTGCCCCCAGGCTCTCGGCTGCGTGCGAGCGGGGGTCACCCCGGTCACGGCAGCGCGGCCCCGCAGGCTTCGCAGCGGCCGGCGGCCGTGCCGAGCGGCGGAGGGACGGCGTCCATGGCGTCCGAACAGATCGGCTACCGCGGTCCGACGGCCTGCGCGGCCGCGGGCATCACCTACCGGCAACTGGACTACTGGGCCCGCACCGGTCTCGTGGAGCCGAGCGTGCGGTCCGCCCACGGGTCGGGCACCCAGCGTCTGTACAGCTTCCGGGACGTCGTCGTCCTGAAGATCGTCAAGCGGTTCCTGGACACGGGGGTGTCGCTGCAGAACATCCGCAGCGCCGTCCAGCACCTGCGTGAGCGCGGGTTCCGTGATCTGGAGCGGCTGACGCTGATGAGCGACGGGGCCACGGTCTACGAGTGCACGTCCCCCGACGAGGTCCACGAGCTGCTCCAGGGCGGCCAGGGCGTCTTCGGCATCGCGGTGGGCGTGGTCTGGCAGGACGTCGAGAGCGCGCTGTCGCAGCTGCACGGGGAACGCGTCGACACCGGGGAGACGCTCGTGGGGCACAACCCGGCCGACGAACTGGCGCGGCGGCGCAACCGGGCGGTCTGACCTTTCGGGGGAGTCTGTCCGACGGCCCCTCAGCCGGTGGAGACCGCCGTGTGAGGCCGTTGTCAGTGGTGTGGTGCAGCATCGTAGATGTGAGAAACGCGCCCACCATCCTGCATCTCGACATGGATGCCTTCTTCGCGCAGGCGGAGCAGGCGTCCAAGCCGAGCCTGCGCGGGAAGGCCGTGATCGTGGGGGGCCTCGGGCCGCGCGGGGTGGTGGCCACCGCCTCGTACGAGGCGCGAGTGTTCGGGGTGCACTCGGCGATGCCCACGGCGCAGGCGCGCCGGCTGGCTCCGAACGCCGCCTATCTGGCGCCGCGGTTCATGTTCTACCGCGCGATCAGCGAGCAGGTGATGGCGCTGCTGCGGGCCCTGTCCCCGCTGGTGGAGCCGCTCAGCCTGGACGAGGCGTTCGTCGATCTGGAGGCCGGGGGGGCGGCCTGGGACGGTGTGTCGGCGCAGGCGGCCGGGGTTCGGCTGCGTGCGGACATCCGCGCCGTCACGGGGCTCACCGGGTCGGTGGGGCTGGCCGCGTCCAAGATGCTCGCGAAGATCGCCTCGGAGCGGGCGAAGCCGGACGGGCTGGTGCTGATCGAGCCGGGCACCGAGCGGGCGCTGCTCGGCCCGATGCCGGTGCGGACTCTGCCGGGCGTGGGACCCGCGACGGGCGACCACCTCAGACGGGCGGGGATCACCACGGTCGACGAACTCGCCGAGGCGGGCGAGGACGAACTCGTACGGCTGCTGGGCAAGGCGCACGGGCACGCGCTGTACGGCATGGCGCTGGCGCGCGACGAGCGGCCGGTGGTGGCCGAGCGGGAGACGAAGTCGGTGTCCGTGGAGGACACCTACGACGTGGACATCCACGACCGGCTGCGGGTGGGTCTGGAGGTCGGGCGGCTGGCCGACCGGTGCGTGCGCAGGCTGCGCGAGGCCGGGCTGTCGGGGCGGACGATCGTGTTGAAGGTGCGGCGCTACGACTTCTCCACGCTCACCCGGTCGGAGACCCTGCGCGGGCCCACGGACGATCCCGCCGTGGTGCGGGAGGCGGCGGCGAGGCTGCTGGACTCCGTGGACACCACGGGCGGGGTGCGGCTGCTCGGCGTGGGAGTCAGCGGCCTGGCGGACTACACGCAGGAGGACCTGTTCGCGCAGGCCGCGGGGGAGCGGCTGTCGGCGGCACCCGAGGAGGAGCCGGCGCGTGAGCCCGCCGAGCGGGAGGAGACGCCCGTGGAACACCGGTGGCGTCCGGGCCTCGACATACGCCACGCCGAGTTGGGGCACGGCTGGGTGCAGGGCAGCGGCCTCGGCCGGGTCACCGTGCGTTTCGAGACGCCCTGGTCGGACGTGGGCCGGGTGCGTACGTTCCGGGTCGACGACCCCGCCCTGGAACCGGCGGACCCGCTGCCCCTGGTGCCCGGCGCGCCCCCGGGGATGCCCGGCGCCGGACCGCAGCCGCAGGCGGAGGCAGCCGCGCGTACGACCGCGCCTGGGCCCGGCCCCCGCACCGTCCCGACCCGGTGACCTGCGGCGCGGCTCAGGTGTCGTCCGAGCCGGCGAGTCTGCCGAAGTCGTGATCGGGCAGCGGGGGAGGGGCGGCCACGTCGAGCCCGTAGTGGTGGTAGAGCTGGAGCTCCTGCTCCGGGGAGAGATGGCGGCCCACGCCGAAGTCGGGGGCCTCCTTGATCAGGGTCCGCTCGAACGGGACGTGCAGCACGCCCTCCACCAGTTCGCTGGGCTCCAGGGGGACGAAGGCGTCACGGGAGAAGAGACCGGTGCGTATGGCGGCCCATTCCGGCACGCCGGTCGCGTCGTCGAGGTACACCTCGTCCACCGTGCCGATCTTGGCGCCGTTGCGGTCGAATGCCTTGCGGCCGATCAGGTTGCGCGGATCGATGTCGGTCTGCACGGGCCCTCCACATGGTCGCATCTCATCCGTAAGCACTACAAAAGAGCACAACGGGACGGGCGGCCACTCGAAAGGAGGGGCGTTGACCCCGCTGGTAGTCTGGCAACGGCTGCTGACCCCGTGCGGGAGAGTCCTCCGAGAAGCCGTCGGAGGCGCCGAAGGAGCAAATCCTCCCCGGAATCTCTCAGGCCCACGTACCGCACGGACGAGGTCACTCTGGAAAGCAGAGCGGTGGCGCGAGTCCCCGCTCTCACCGACGGTGAAAACCGGACGCCCACGGGCGGCCGGTGAAACTCTCAGGTTGAGATGACAGAGGGGGAGGCCGTCCGGGTACCCGCGCCAGTGGTGCCCCTCGAAGGTCGCGTCAGACCAGGAGGCCTCCGCAATGACCGCCCATCGCATTCCGCTCTCCGACCTCGAACAGGGAATCCCCTTCGAGCAGCGCCACATCGGCCCTGACCAGGAGGCGCGGGCCAAGATGCTCGCGCACGTCGGATACGGCTCGTTGGACGAGCTGACCGCCGCCTCCGTCCCGGATGTCATCAAGAACGCCGACGCGCTGGACCTGCCCGGCGCGCGCACCGAGGCCGAGGTGCTGGCCGAGCTGCGGTCGCTCGCCGACCGCAACGAGGTCCTCGCCCCCATGATCGGCCTCGGGTACCACGGCACGTTCACGCCGCCCGTCATCCTGCGCAACGTCATGGAGAACCCGGCCTGGTACACGGCCTACACGCCCTACCAGCCGGAGATCTCCCAGGGCCGGCTGGAGGCCCTGCTGAACTTCCAGACGATGGTCGCCGACCTGACCGGGCTGCCCACCTCCGGCGCCTCGCTGCTCGACGAGGGGACGGCCGCCGCCGAGGCGATGGCGCTGACCCGCCGCATGGGCAAGAACAAGAAGGGCCTCTTCCTGATCGACGCGGACGTGCTGCCGCAGACGATCGCCGTGATCGAGACCCGCGCCGAGCCTACCGGTGTCGAGGTCGTCGTCGCCGATCTCGGCGACGGCATCCCCGCCGAGATCGCCGGCCGTGAGATCAACGGCGTGCTGCTCCAGTACCCGGGCGCCTCCGGCGTCGTACGGGACATCAAGCCCGTCATCGACCAGGCCCACGAGCTGGGCGCGCTCGTCGTCGTCGCCGCCGACCTGCTCGCGCTGACGCTGCTGACCTCGCCCGGGGAACTGGGCGCGGACATCGCCGTCGGCACCACACAGCGGTTCGGTGTCCCGATGGGCTTCGGCGGGCCGCACGCCGGCTACATGGCTGTCCAGGAGAAGTTCGCGCGCAGCCTGCCCGGGCGGCTCGTGGGCGTCTCCGTCGACGCCGACGGCGACAAGGCGTACCGGCTGGCGCTGCAGACGCGGGAGCAGCACATCCGGCGGGAGAAGGCGACCAGCAACATCTGCACGGCGCAGGTGCTGCTCGCCGTCATGGCCGGGATGTACGCCGTGTACCACGGCCCCGAGGGGCTGCGGGCGATCGCCCGGCGCACGCACCGGTACGCGACGATCCTGGCCGCGGGGCTCACGGCCGGCGGGGCCGAGGTCGTGCACGGCTCCTACTTCGACACGCTGACCGTGCGTGTGCCGGGCCGGGCCGCGGACGTCGTCGCCGCCGCACGGGAGAACGGCGTCAACCTGCGCCTCGTCGACGCCGACCACGTGTCGATCGCCTGTGACGAGACCACCGGGCGGGCCCAGGTCACCGCCGTGTGGGCCGCGTTCGGGACCGAGGGCGACATCGCGGCGCTGGACGCGGTCACCGAGGACACCCTGCCCACGGGGCTGCTGCGCGCCGACGAGGTCCTCACCCACCCCGTCTTCCACCAGCACCGCTCCGAGACGGCGATGCTGCGCTACCTGCGGCGGCTGTCCGACCGGGACTACGCGCTGGACCGGGGCATGATCCCGCTGGGCTCGTGCACCATGAAGCTCAACGCCACCACCGAGATGGAGCCGGTCACCTGGCCCGAGTTCGGGCAGCTGCACCCCTTCGCGCCCGCCGAGCAGGCGCAGGGCTACCTCACCCTCATCCGGGAACTGGAGGAGCGGCTCGCCGAGGTCACCGGCTACGACAAGGTGTCCCTCCAGCCCAACGCGGGCTCGCAGGGCGAGCTGGCCGGGCTGCTCGCGGTGCGCGGCTACCACCGGGCAAACGGGGACGAGCAGCGCACGGTGTGCCTGATCCCGTCGTCCGCGCACGGGACGAACGCCGCCAGCGCCGTGATGGCCGGCATGAAGGTCGTCGTCGTCGCCACCGCCGGGGACGGCGAGATCGACGTCGAGGACCTCAGGGCGAAGATCGACAAGCACCGGGACGAGCTCGCCGTGCTGATGATCACCTACCCGTCGACGCACGGCGTGTTCGAGGAGCATGTCGCCGACATCTGCGCCCAGGTGCACGACGCCGGCGGCCAGGTGTACGTGGACGGCGCCAACCTCAACGCACTCGTGGGGCTCGCCAAGCCGGGGCACTTCGGCGGTGACGTCTCCCACCTGAACCTGCACAAGACGTTCTGCATCCCGCACGGCGGCGGCGGTCCCGGCGTCGGCCCGGTGGCCGTGCGCTCGCACCTCGCTCCGTACCTGCCGAACCACCCGCTGCAGCCCGCCGCCGGGCCCGAGACGGGCGTCGGTCCGATCTCGGCCGCGCCCTGGGGCTCCGCGGGGATCCTGCCGATCTCGTGGGCGTACGTGCGGCTCATGGGCGGGGAGGGGCTGAAGCGGGCCACCCAGGTGGCGGTGCTCAGCGCCAACTACATCGCCAAGCGCCTCGAACCGCACTACCCCGTGCTGTACACCGGGCCCGGCGGGCTCGTCGCGCACGAGTGCATCATCGATCTGCGTCCGCTGACCAAGGCGACCGGGGTGAGCGTCGACGACGTGGCCAAGCGGCTCATCGACTACGGCTTCCACGCGCCGACGATGTCGTTCCCGGTGGCCGGGACACTGATGATCGAGCCCACCGAGTCCGAGGACATCATCGAGCTGGACCGGTTCTGCGAGGCGATGATCGCCATCCGTGCGGAGATCGAGAAGGTCGCCTCGGGCGCGTGGCCGGCCGACGACAACCCGCTGCGCAACGCACCGCACACCGCCGCCGCGCTCGGCGGGAAGTGGGAGCACGCGTACTCGCGGGAGGAGGCCGTCTTCCCGGCCGGGGTGTCGGCCGCCGACAAGTACTGGCCGCCGGTGCGCCGGATCGACCAGGCCTTCGGCGACCGCAACCTGGTGTGCTCCTGCCCGCCGCTGGACGCCTACGAGGACTGACGCCGGGCGGCCCGCCGGTCACACCCCCCCGTAAGACCGGCCCCGCGACACCGGTACCGAGGGCTCCCGTCCCCTGTGGGCGGGAGCCCTCGGGCGTCTCATCCCGTCGCCAGGGACACCTCGGTCGCCTTGATCAGTGCGACGGCGTCGGAGCCGACGGTGAGACCGAGGTCGTCGACCGCCTCCCGGGTGACGACGGCGACCAGTTCGCCGTCCTCGACGGAGAGCCTGACCGAGGCCATCGCGCCGCCGACGGCGATGCCGGTGACCGTGCCGGGGAGCTGGTTGCGGATGCTCAGGGTCATGGGCACCCACCGTAGGGCCCGGCCGGAGCTATGCCGGGTACGCGTGTGTCTGTGCCGCTTTGAGCGTGGCCCAGACCGTGGCGCCGGGGTGCAGCTCCAGCTCGGCGGCCGCGACCGTGGTGAGGTCGGCGGCCAGCGGGAGTTCACCGCCGAGGTCAGCACGGATCTGGTCGCCGTGGGTTTCCAGACCGGCCACCTCGCAGCGCCACAGGTTGCGGGCGCTGGAGCCGGCGGGACGAGCGCGGTGGAGGGTGACCGCGCTCGGCGGGAAGGCGACGAACACGGGACCGGACAGCTCCTCCGCCGTGGTCAGCGAGGGCCCCGCGTCCAGACGGACCGTGTGCCCGTCGGCCCGGCCCCGGTAGAGGTTGAGGCCGACCAGCTGCGCGATGTACTCCGTGCGGGGATGACGGGCGATGTCGGACGGGGCGCCCTCCTGGACGACCTGGCCGTGCTCGACGACGACCAGACGGTCCGCGAGGACCATGGCGTCCAGCGGGTCGTGGGTGACCAGGACGGCGACGGCCTCGAACGCAGCCAGATGGCGGCGCAGCCCCGCGCGCACCTCCAGCCGGGTGCGGGCGTCGAGCGCGGCGAGCGGCTCGTCGAGCAGGAGCAGCCGGGGGTGGGTGGCGAGGGCCCGGGCCAGGGCGACGCGCTGGGCCTGGCCGCCGGACAGCCGGCGGGGCTTGGCGGCTGCGTGTTCGGTGAGACCCATGCGCTCCAGCCATACGGCGGCTCGGGCGCGTGCCTGCGCCTTGGTCGCGCCTCGGCAGCGCGGGCCGAACGCCACGTTGTCCAGTGCGCTCAGGTGCGGGAAGAGCAGATAGTCCTGGAAGACCACGCCGACCGGGCGGGACTCCGGCGCGGTGCGCTCCAGCGCCTCACCGTCCAGGCGCAGATGGCCCTCGGCCAGCGGGACGAGCCCGGCCAGGGCGCGCAGGGCCGTCGTCTTGCCGGCGCCGTTGGGGCCGAGCAGGGCCACCACGTCGCCGGGTGCGGCACAGAGTGTCACGTCGAGGCGGAAGGAGCCGCGGTCGACGACGAGACGGCAGTCCAGTCCCGCGGTGGCGGGTGCGCCGACCGCGGTCATGGCGTGGTCATCCAGCGGTCGCGCAGGCCCGCCAGGACGGCGACCGACACGGCCAGAAGGACCAGGCTGAGGGCGATGGCGGCCTCCGGGTCGCTCTGCAGGGCGAGGTAGACGGCGAGGGGCATGGTCTGGGTGCGGCCGGGGAAGTTGCCCGCGAAGGTGATCGTGGCGCCGAACTCGCCGAGCGCCCGCGCCCAGGCCAGCACCGCGCCGGCCGCGACGCCCGGGGCGACCATCGGCAGGGTGACGCGGCGGAACGCGGTGAAGCGGGAGGCGCCGAGGGTGGCGGCGGCCTCCTCGTAGCGGGGGTCGGCGGCGCGCAGGGTGCCCTCGACGCTGATGACCAGGAACGGCATCGCCACGAAGGTCTCCGCGACGACGACGCCCGCCGTGGTGAAGGGGAGCGTGACGCCGAACCAGGCGTCCAGCCACTGTCCGACCACGCCGTTGCGGCCGAGGGCCAGCAGCAGCGCCACACCGCCCACCACCGGGGGCAGCACCAGCGGCAGGGTGACCAGGGCGCGGACCAGGCCGCGGCCGGGGAAGTCCGCACGCGCCAGCAGCCAGGCCAGGGGCACGCCGACGACCAGGCTCACCGCGGTCGCGGCGGTGGCGCAGACGAGGGAGAGCCGCAGCGCCTGCCAGACCGCGTCGCCGGTCAGCTGCTCGGGCAGGCTGTGCCAGGGGGCGCGCACCACGAGGGCGACCAGCGGCAGCAGCAGGAAGGCCAGGCCGAGGAGGGCGGGCAGGAGGAGTGCGATGGGAACGCCCGGGCGGACCCCGTGTTTCACGGCTTCAGGAACCCGGCCTCGGACAGCACGCGGGCACCCTGCGGGGACCTCACGAGGTCGACGAAGGCGCGGGCCGCCGCCGGGTTCGGGGCGTCTTCGAGGAGGGCGATGGGGTAGTCGTTGACGGCACCGGCCGACTCGGGGAAGTCCACGCCCTCCACCTTGTCACCCGCCGCGTGCACATCGGTCTTGTACACCAGCGCGGCGTCGGCCTCCTTCAGCTCGACCTTGGTCAGGGCGCTCTTGACGTCCTGCTCGTAGGAGACCGGGGTGACCTTCAGACCGCCGGCCGTCAGGGCCTTCTGGGCGGCGGAGCCGCACGGGACGCCCTTGTCGCACAGGACGACCTTCAGACCCGGCCTGGTGAGGTCCTTCAGGGAGGCGATCCTCTCGGGGTTGCCCGGTGCGGTGGCTATCTCCAGCCGGTTGCGGGCGAAGGTGACGGGGGCGGAGGTGTTGGCCTTCTCGTCCGTCACGATCGCCATGGTCTTGGCGCTGGCGGCGGCGAACACGTCGGCAGGGGCGCCGCCGGTGATGCTCGCGGCGAGGGAGTCGCTGCCGCCGAAGCTGAAAGTGACCTCGGTGCCCGGGTGGGCCTTCTCGAACTCCTCGCCGAGCGCGGTGAAGCTCTCCTTGAGGGAGGCGGCCGCGAAGACGGTCACCGTGCCAGACGGCTTCGCCGGGGACGCGGAGGCGTCGGACGCCGTCCCGCCCGAGTCGGAACAGCCGGCCAGGGCCAGCAGCGCGACCGCCGAGGCGGCCACTGCCCGCGAGGCCCGGCGGGCCCGGCGGCTGGTTCGGGTCATCACGGCGGTCTCCTCGGTGTCGTCGGTCCCTCGAACGGGTCCTGCTGTGATGATACCGCCGCAAGTGCGAGGCGTATGGGTGTCATAAGACCGCACCAGCGCCCGGAAACACTGTCTGAGGCGCGCATGTGCGTGTCGTCTGATTCAGACGCGGTCGATGTGGACGTTGGTCGACTTCACGCGCGCGGTGGCCTCCATGCCGACCTCCAGGCCGAGTTCCTCCACGGCCTCCCGGGTGAGCAGGGAGACCAGGCGGTGCGGGCCGGCCTGGATCTCCACCTGGGCGGCGACGTCGCCGAGTTTGATCGCGGTGACGATGCCGGGGAAGGCGTTGCGGGCCGAGGTGTAGGAGGCGGCGCCCTCCTCCGGGCTGCCGGCCTGGGCGAGTTCGACGGAGAACGCGGCGAGGTCCGCGCCGTCGATGAGACGTCGCCCGGTGTCGTCGCGGTAGGTCGCCACCCGGCCCGCGTCGGCCCAGCGGCGCGCGGTGTCGGGGCTCACGCCGAGCAGACGCGCGGCCTGGCCGATGGTGTAGGACTGCATGCCGTCACGATAGGGGCACTGGTCTGCCTGGCCTGCCTGGCCTGCGTCAGCCGGCGTGGACGCGGGGGCGGCGGCTGCGGTCCGGCTCCGCCCCGCGCAGGACCTCCCGGGTCACCGGGGCGACCTCGCCCTGGCCGAAGAGGAAGAAGCGCAGGAAGTTGGCGAACGGATTGCCCTCGGTCCACTCGAAGTAGATGTGCGGCGTGCAGCCGGTCGCGTCGCGGACGTGGAGCAGCAGCGCGGCCAGGGCGTTGGGGATGGAGGAGGACTCCAGGGTCATGACCCGGTAGCGGTTGTGCAGGACCTCGCCGCGCACGGTCAGGCCCGCCTCGAACTCGGACGGGTCCAGGACGGTGACCTCGACGAAGACGAAGTCCTCCCCGGGGAGGTCGTTGTCCTGCCGGATCTGCTCGAGCTTGTCGCGGTACTCCGCCTTGTCGCGCTGGTCGGGCTCGTTGGCGATGAACCGGATCTTCCGGCTGGCCATGTCCCGGATGAAACGTTCCGCCATGGGGTCGAGCGTCACGCCGGTGACGCGGAGTTCGAAGGCGCGCGCCAGCCGGGACAGGAGCGAGACGAGGATGATGGCTGCGATGAAACAGGCGCCGATCTTCACGCCGTCGGGCCGCTCGATGACGTTGACGACCGTCGTGTAGAGGAACACCACCGCAATGACCGCGAAGGCGATCGTCCACTTGCGCTGGCCGGCCTTGCGGGCGGCGATGGTCACGGCGATCGCCGCCGAGCTGATCAGCACCAGAACGCCGGTGGCGTACGCGCCGCCCTGGGCGTCGACGTCGGCGTCGAAGATCCAGGTGACGAGGAAGGCGACGAGGGTGAAGACGATGACCATCGGGCGCACGGCGCGGGCCCAGTGCGGGGCCATGCCGTAGCGGGGGAGGTAGCGCGGCATCAGGTTGAGCAGGCCGGCCATCGCGGAGGCGCCGGCGAACCACAGGATGGCGATCGTCGAGACGTCGTAGACCGTGCCGAAGGCGTTGCCCAGGTAGTCGTGCGCCAGATAGGCGAGCGCGCGGCCGTTGGCGTCGCCGCCGGGCTCGAACTCCTTCTCCGGGATGAGCAGCGTGGTGATGAAGCTGGTGGTGATCAGGAAGCAGCTCATGATCAGGGCGGCGGTGGTGAGCAGCTTCTTGGTGTCCCGGATGCGCCCGGTCGGGCGTGCGTCGGTGTCGCCGGGGTCGCCCTGGACGTGCGGCATGACGGCGACGCCGGTCTCGAAGCCGGAGAGGCCGAGCGCGAGCTTGGGGAAGACGATCAGGGCCAAGCCGATCATGACGAAGACATTGCCGTGCTCGGCGGTCAGAGCGTTCGACCAGTCGGTGACGACGTGCTCCTGCGTGACCACGTGCCACAGTCCGACGACCACGACGACCGCGTTCAGCGTGAGGTAGACGCCCACCAGGACGACGGCGAACCCGATCGCCTCCAGGAAGCCCTTGAGGAAGACCGCGCCGAGCAGCGCCACGAGGACGAGCGTGATCAGCAGCTGCTTGTCGTGCAGAGCGCTGTTCAGGTGGGGGTTCTCCACGAGGTGGGTGGAGGCGTCCGCCGCGGACAGGGTGATGGTGATCAGGAAGTCGGTGGCGGCGAAGCCGAGCAGGGTCAGGACGAACAGCTTGCCCTTCCAGAACGACAGCAGCCGCTCCAGCATGGCGATCGAGCCCTCGCCGCGCGGGCTCTCCTCGGCGACCCGCCGGTAGACCGGCAGTGCCCCGGCGAGCGTGACGATCACCAGCACGATCGTCGCGATGGGCGACAGCAGTCCGGCCGCGAGGGCGGCGATACCCGGCTGGTAGCCGAGGGTGGAGAAGTAGTCGACGCCGGTCAGGCACATCACCCGGTACCAGCGCTGGCCCTGGTGGGCGGGTTTCGGCACCGCGTGCGGGCCCTGGTGGCCGCCCCCCTTGCCCATGTCGGACAGGCCCTCCAGCATCCAGGCGCGCAGGCGGCCGGGTGCGGGGTGCTCGGTGGTGGCCATCGGGGTGCTCCTGAGGTGCGGCCGGGCCCGTGGCACGGCGTGCTGTTTCCGGCCATCACGCGGACGGCCGCATCAGCGTAAGCGGAGAGTGACGTGTGGGCCCATGCGTGAAGGGGGTCCGCGGCGTCAAGCTTGCGTTAAGACTCGCCGGGCGGACCTGCGAAGAGGGTCCGGCGCCGCATTCGGGACGGGTCAGCGGGCGACTGCGCCGTACGGGGGAGGGGGCGCGGCTGACGGGGCCGTCAGGGGCCTGCGGACACCCAGCGTCACGTGCGTAAGGGCCCCGGCAAGGGCGGGTGGAGCGGCGTATGGGAGCCGTCTCGCTCCGGGCCGCCGGGGTTGTTTCCTCGACATCGACAGCGGCCTGCTGGTGGGCGCGATCCTGATCATCGCCGGTCTCACCTGCTTCCCGGCGCTGGCCCTGGGCCCGCTGGCCGAGGGGCTGGCGTCATGACCACCCGTACCGAGAGCCAAGAGGACTCGATGTCCGCAGCCGCCCCGACCCGGGTGCCGCACAGCGACGTGCCCACCGGGCACAGGAGCCCGGAGGGCCGCGTCGGCACGGGCCTGTTCGACCCCGGGCAGCTGGTCCGGTCGCTGCCGGACGCCGTGCGCAAGCTGGACCCGCGGGTGATGGTCAAGTCGCCCGTCATGTTCGTGGTCTGGATCGGCTCCCTGCTGACCACCGCGTTCTCCCTCAAGGACCCGGGCGACTGGTTCGGCTGGACCATCAGCGCCTGGCTGTGGCTGACCGTCGTCTTCGCCGACCTGGCGGAGGCGGTCGCCGAGGGCCGTGGCAAGGCGCAGGCCGACACCCTGCGCAAGGCCACGCGAACTCCGGGCGCCCCGGGTGGCCGTGCGCAACGGCCTTCCCGTCGCGCGGGTCGAGAAGCCGGTGAAGGGCCACACGCAGGGCCGCACCCTCGGCTTCATCGGCGAGCTCCGGGTCGACGTCCTCGAACTCGACGTCGCGCTCAGGGAGCTGACCGCAGGCCGCTGACGACACGGGGCGCTCCCCGCCGGCCAGGAAGGCACGGCATCCGTGCGTCGTGCGCGCCCGAGCCGGGCATCGGAAAGTTCGCCGCATAGAGCGAATGTTTCGCCCGTTTCACGCACCGCACTTCACGGCTCGAATCCCGTCCTCTGGAGGCGGGATCAGCGAGATGATCCGCCGTACGGTCACGACCGTGGGCGGATTCGCTGTGTTCAAGGGGTTGCCACCCGTCGGAGCCTGTCTCTAGGGTGCGGCAGCAGCGAACCTTTCTGGATCAGCTTCGAAACTTTCGATCTCGCTGGGCGGTCGTGGGGGCCGTCCCGTACCCAAGGAGCGCACCATGGGCGACCCGGCACTCTCCCGCCGAGGCTTCCTGGCGGCCTCCGCCGCGGCCGGTGTGGGCATGACGGCACTGAGCGCCTGCGGCGGCGGCTCGGACTCAGGGTCGTCGGGGACGACCACGATCGAGTGGTGGAACATCTCCACCACCCAGCCCGCCAAGGACGTCTGGGCCGGCCTCGCCCGGCAGTTCGAGAAGCAGAATCCCCAAGTTAAAGTCAAAATAGTCCAGTTGGAGAACGACGCCTACAAATCGAAGATGACGGCGCTGACCGCCTCGGGCAAGCTCCCCGACATCTTCCACACCTGGGGCGGCGGCGTCCTCAAGCAGCAGGTCGACGCCGGACTCGTCGAAGACCTGACCGACCGCACCAAGGACTGGTCGCAGGGGCTGCTCCCGGTGGCCACCAAGCCCTATCTGGTCGACGAGAAGGTCTACGGCATCCCGTTCGACATCGGCATGATCGGCTTCTGGTACAACAAGGCCCTCTTCCGGCGGGCCGGCATCGCGGCGCCCCCCACCACCTGGAGCGGATTCCTCGACGCCATACGGAAGTTGAAGGCCGCCGGCATCACTCCGCTCGCCCTGGCGGGCAAGGAGAAGTGGCCCGGCATGTACTACTGGGCCTACCTCGCGATGCGCACCGCCGGGATCGACGCCCTCCAGAAGGCCAACGACAGCAAGGACTTCACCGGGGAAGGGTTCGTCCAGGCCGGGCAGCACCTCCAGGAACTCGTCGACCTCCAGCCGTTCCAGAAGGGCTTCCTCGGCGCCGCCTACTCCACCCCCGCAGGCCAGGCCGCCGCCGTCGGCAACGGCAAGGCCGCGATGGAACTCATGGGTCAGTGGGCGCCCCAGGTGCAGGCCGACGCGGGCAAGGGACTCGGCGCCGACCTCGGCTTCTTCCCGTTCCCGGAGGTCGACGGAGGCAAGGGCGCGCTCACCGAGGTCTTCGGCGGGGGCGGCGGCCACGCCCTGCGCGCGGGCGCGCCGCAAGCGGCCGTCGACTTCCTGAAGTTCTTCGCCTCCGCCGCCACCGACACCGAACTGGTCAAGAAGACCGGCGCGCTGCCCGTCGTCCCCGCCGCTGAGAGCGCCCTCACCGACCCCAACCTCAAAGCCGTACAGGCCCAGTTGAAGGCAGCCACCGGTTTCCAGCTCTACCTGGACCAGGCGTACGCGCCCGCCGTCGGCCAGGAGGTCAACGACAGCGTCGCCGCCCTCATCGCGGGGTCCCGCTCAGCGCAGCAGGTCACGGAGTCGATCACCAAGGTCGCGAAGGAAGAGCAGTAGGCCGCGATGACCTCGACCTTCCTCCCGGACGAGCGCAAGGGCCCCGGCGAGCGCAACGGCCCCGACGGCGGCCCGGCGGCCGCCGCCTCCGATGCGGCGGCCCGGGGCCGGGCACGTCGGCGGACGTCGAACTGGCTGACGGCCGTCGGCCTCCAGGTTCCCGCTCTGGTGCTGTTCGGCGTGCTGGTGCTGCTGCCGATGCTGTTCGCGCTGTACGCCGCGTTCTTCCGCTGGGGCGGCTTCGGCATGCCCGAGGACTTCGTCGGCGCCGACAACTTCACCCGGCTCTTCAAGGACCCGGTGTTCCTGGGCGACCTGTGGCGCTGCCTGGTGCTGGTGCTGCTCTCCCTCGCCCTGCAACTGCCGTTCGCGCTCGCCCTGGCCGTCGCCCTCAACCAGCGCATCCGCGGCCGGGCCGTGTACCGGATGCTGTTCTTCGCGCCCTACATCCTCTCCGAGGCGATCACCGGTGTGCTGTTCGGCATGATCTTCGCCCCGGACGACGGCCTCGCCGACCAGGTGCTCGACGCGGTCGGCCTGGACGGCGCCGGCGGCCAGTGGTTCGCCGACCCGTCCACCGTCATGGCCACCCTGTTCCTCGTCATGACATGGAAGTACTTCGGCTTCCACATGATGCTCTACCTGGCCGGACTCCAGTCCATCCCGGCCGAGTTGACCGAGGCGGCCCTCATCGACGGGGCCGGGCCCTGGCAGCGGTTCCGGCACATCACCCTGCCGCTGCTCGGCCCGACCCTGCGCATCAGCGTCTTCCTGTCCGTCATCGGCGCGATCCAGCTGTTCGATCTGGTCTGGGTCACCACCGCGGGCGGCCCCGACCATCACTCCGAGACGATGGCCGTGACCATGTTCCAGTACGGCTTCAAGCGCTACCAGGTCGGCTACGCCAGCGCGATCAGCGTGGCGATGTTCGCCGTCTGCCTCGTCTTCGCCCTCGCCTATCAGCGGTTCGTGCTCCGCCGGGACCTCGAGGGCGCCACCACGACCCTGCGAGGAGGCGGCTCGTGAGCGCCCGCAAGTCCGGACGTACGCTTCCGCTGCACGTCGCCCTCGTCGCCGTCGCGGCGGTGATGGTCGTGCCCCTTCTCTACGCCGTCCTGTCCGGCTTCAAGTCCACCGACGAGCTCTCCCGCAACCCCGTCGGACTGCCCGACACCTGGGTCACCTCCAACTACACCGACATCCTGGGCGGCGGCGACTTCTGGCGGCTGCTCGGCAGCAGCACCCTGATCGCCGTCGGCACGACCCTCGTCGTGGTCGCGGTGTCCGCGCTCGCGGCGTTCTCCTTCGCCCGCTTCGCCTTCCGCGGCCGGGAGGCGCTGTTCACCCTGTTCACGATGGGGCTGATGTTCCCCTTCGCGGTCGCCGCGCTGCCCCTCTTCCTGCTTCTGCGCTCGCTGGACCTGCTCGACAACCCCCTCGGCGTGATCCTGCCGCAGGCCGCGTTCGGGCTGCCGATGACCATCGTCATCCTGCGCGGCTTCTTCCGGGAGATCCCGGCCGAGCTGGAGGAGGCGGCCACCATCGACGGCTGCGGCCCGCTCGGCTTCTTCTGGCGCATCCTGCTGCCCATGGCCCGCCCCGCCCTCGGCACGGTCTCCGTCCTCGCCGTGGTCGGCAGCTGGAACAACTTCCTCCTGCCGCTGCTGGTGTTCACCGACTCCACCTGGTGGACGATCCCGATCGGCGTCCAGCAGTTCCAGGGCCAGTACTCGGCGGAGTACGCCCGTGTCTTCGCCTATCTGGTCCTCGCCATGGTCCCGGCCCTGGCCCTCTACTCCGTCGCCGAGCGCCAGCTCGTCGGCGGGCTCACCGCCGGCGCCAGCAAGGGATGACGGCCGCCCGCGCACGCACGGCACCAGCACCGTCGTACGGCTCACCCACACCCCGCACCGTGAGGAGTCGCACCATGCCCGGCACCACCCGCCCCTCCCGTCTCCGGCTCGGATTCGCCGGAGCCCTCGCCGCTCTGCTCGTCGCCGCCGGAACCGCCGGCGGCCCCGCCGCCCAGGCGGGCGAGCAGCACCGCACGAAGACCCTCGGCGACCTGGCGCAGCGCCACGGCCGCTACTTCGGCAGCGCCACCGACAACCCCGTGCTCACCGACACCGCCTACACGAAGATCCTCGGCCACGAGTTCGGCATGATCACCCCCGGCAACAGCATGAAGTGGGACGCCATCGAACCCCGGCAGAGCGTCTTCGACTTCTCCAAGGGGGACGAGGTCGTGGAGTTCGCCCGCGCCAACCGGCAGAAGGTGCGCGGCCACACTCTCGTCTGGCACAACCAGCTGCCCGGCTGGCTGACGAGCCGGCAGTGGACGGCCGACGAGCTGCGGGCCGTGCTGAAGAACCACATCCAGACCGAGGTGCGTCACTACCGGGGCAAGGTCTACGCCTGGGACGTCGTGAACGAGGCCTTCAACGAGGACGGCACCTGGCGCGAGTCGCTCTTCTACAAGACGCTCGGCCCCGGTTACATCGCCGACGCGCTGCGCTGGGCCCACGAGGCCGACCCGAAGGCCAAGCTCTACGTCAACGACTACAACGTCGAGGCCGTCGGCCCGAAGAGCGACGCCTACTACGCCCTCGCCAAGCAGCTCAAGGCCCAGCGCATCCCGCTCCACGGCTTCGGCCTCCAGGCGCATCTGGCGCTCCAGTACGGCTATCCGACCACCCTGGAGGACAACCTCCGCCGCTTCGCCCGGCTCGGCCTGGACACCGCGCTCACCGAGGTCGACGTACGGATGCTGCTGCCCGCGACGGAGGAGAAGCTGACCCAACAGGCCGACTGGTACCGGGACTTGACGAATGGGTGCCTCGCGGTGCGGCGGTGCGTCGGCATCACCGTCTGGGACTGGACCGACAAGTACTCGTGGATCCCGGAGTTCTTCCCCGGTGAGGGGGCGGCCCTGCCGTGGGACGAGCAGTTCGCCCCGAAGCCGGCGTACCACGCGATCCGGGAGGCGTTGAAGCGGCGCTGAGGCCCCTTCAAAGGGTTTGCCCGAACCGGGCTTTCACTGTGTCGTAGCCGGCGGTGCGGTGCTGGAGCGCACCACCAGCTCCGTGCCCAGCTCCACCCGCGGCGAGTCCGGGTGCTCGCCGCGGGCCAGGCGCAGCACCGTGCGCACGGCCAGCGTGCCCATGTCGGCCAGGGGCTGCCGCACGGTGGTCAACGGCGGTGCGGACCAGCGCACTTCGGGCAGGTCGTCGAAACCGACCACGCTCATGTCCTCCGGCACCCGCAGTCCGCGCCGGCGCAGCGCTTCGATCGCGCCGAGGGCCATCTGGTCGCTGGCCGCGAACAGCGCCGTCGGCGGCTCGGGCAGGTCGAGCAGGGCCGTGCATCCGGTGCACCCCGACTCGGGGCGGAAGTCGCCCGGCACGACCAGGGACTCGTCGACGCCGAGTCCCGCCGCCTCCAGGGCCGCCCGGTAGCCGTCGAACCGGGCGCGGGAGCACAGCAGTCGGGGCGGACCGGCGATCAGGCCGATCCTGCGGTGGCCGAGGGAGAGCAGGTGCTCGGTCGCGGCCAGGCCGCCCGACCAGTTGGCGGCGCCGATGGTGGGGGTGTCGAAGGCCGGGGAGCCGGTCGGGTCGACCACGACGAGCGGCACCCCCAGGATGCGCAACTGCTCGTGCAGAGTGGGCTCCAGGGCCGAGGTGACGAGGATGACGCCGTCGGAGGCGCGGGCGCGCAGATTGCGCAGCCACTCCCGGGCGTCGCCCGAACGCCCGTGGATCGCCGACACCACGGTGCCCGCGCCGGCCGCGTGCGCGGCCTCCTCCACACCGCGGATGATCTCCACCGCCCAAGGGCTGTCGAGGTCGTTGAAGACCAGGTCGAGCAGTGTGGCGCGGGCCGGGGTGGAGGGGGCGGGACGCTTGCGGTGACCGTGCAGGCGCAGCAGGTCCTCGACCCGGGCCCGGGTCTCGGGTGCCACGTCGGAGCGGCCGTTGA
Organism: Streptomyces sp. NPDC088254; assembly: GCF_044740925.1. Lineage (NCBI taxonomy): Bacteria > Bacillati > Actinomycetota > Actinomycetes > Kitasatosporales > Streptomycetaceae > Streptomyces > Streptomyces sp. NPDC088254. Next base: position 26,426 of record NZ_JBIURQ010000001.1, read on the forward strand.
CCACTCGGGACACCGTCGGCACGGAGACGCCGGCCCGCCGGGCGATTTCCGTGATGGTGACCTTGCCCCGGGGCGCGGGCGCCGTCTCGTCCGTCGTCACTTCCCCCACCTCCGTCGCGCCGCTGCGGTCGCCGCCGCGAAACTTCCAGAAGTCTTCCGGAAAGTGGGCGGTCGGGGGAAGGCAGGCAGAAGGGGGAATCGGTCGGCTACGGCCCGTGACCGGCCCCGGACGCGCGTCGGGGCCGGTGCGCAGCGGCGGCTGCGGTCCGGCCCCTCAGTACACCGGCCGACGTCGCTCGACAGACGCCGCCCGGACAGGCTCCGGGGACCAGCCCCGGGGGTTCGTCCGCCTGACAGGCCTCAGGCGGCGGTGACCACGCGGGCGACGTCCAGCGGGCGGTGCGGCGCGATGATCCGGCCGTCGGGCAGGAGCTCACCGGTGTCCTCGAAGAGCAGGACGCCGTTGCACAGCAGGCTCCAGCCCTGCTCCGGGTGGTGCGCCAGGAGGCGGGCGGATTCCCGGTCGGCGGAGTCGGCTGGCGGGCACGGTGGCTTGTGCTGGCACATGGCGGAGATCTTTCGCTCTGTCGTGAGATGTGAGGTGTCTGTCGCGTGTATCGCGTCGGTCCAGTGTGTCGCGTCTGTCCCGCGGCGTGAAATGTCGTTCAAGGCCGCCCCCCGTTGTGATAAGTCGGTCGGAACCCAGTGTTGCCCCACGGGCGTCGATCCGCAGCTGTTTCGCTGCACCGCCTCTCACAGGTTCATGACGCATCACCCACGCGTGCGGTTCATCCCCACCGCACCGTCCTTTCGGGTGGTTTCCGGTGGCCTGATGGGGCTAGGTGCGTGATCACGAGCAGGGCAGTGCCCCGCCCCCCCCGGGGCGTGGGGGCGGGGCACGGCGAGGTGGTCGGGGTCAGGCCGGGGCGGGGGAGCCGAGCAGGGGGGTCGGCGGGGTCACCCGCAGGGTCAGCACCGGCAGCAACTCGGCGACCCGGTGCGGTCGGTGGGCGGCGATCCCGGGCGGCGCGGGGGCCAGCGGCACCAGCAGATCGGTCGCCGCGGGGTGCCCGGTTACGCCGTCGGAGGCGCAGTCGCCGTGCAGCCACAAGGTGAGCATGTACAGGCCGGGCACGGACAGCAGTCTCGCCTGGTACGGCTGGGGCGTCGACTCGGCCTGCCGCAGGGCCCGTTCCGTGGAGGCGATGTACGGGCCCTCGAAGAAGTGCGAGAACGCCCAGCCGTCCGCCGTGAGCCGGGTCTCGGCCGCGGCCACCGCCCGGTCGCCGCAGCGGATCAGGAACCGCCAGCCGGCCAGCCGGGTCGCTGACACGCCCTCGGGGGTGATCCGGTCCAGCACATGCAGGGGCAGGGGGAGTTCGGGAACGGCCGGCCCCTCGGCGTCGCGCAGGGAGGGGGTCCTCGCCTCACTGACCGCGGTGGGCGAGGCAAGGGCTGTGAGGACGGAGCGCAGGGCGGGCGCGGGAGCCGGGGGGACATGCAGCGGCATGGTGGGTCGCCTCTCATTCGACAGGCACGGTGGCGCGAGGGCGGGGGCGGACGGCGCTGTCAGCTCTCAGGGAAGGTCACAGAGGTGGTGGCCGGGGTGAGGGAACCGGAGACACGTGCGGCCTGCCGTCCGTCGCCACGACGGAACGACAGGCTCCTTCGACCGAGGGCGCCCACCTTCTCTGCCTTGTTCGCGGAGTTTATACGACACGTGTTCAGGCTGTGTTTCGACTAGCCGGTCCCGGGGCACCCGGCAAGGGTCTATTCGGTCGACGGTACGCGTGAATCATCCCGATTCAGAGCGGGGCGCAGGGCTGTGACCTCGGGATATGGCGACGGCGCGGTCGGCCTATTCGTGTCGTCGTTTTTCACGAGTTCTTCATCCGGGGGACCAGTGCTGAAACGGCGCTGAAACAGCGTTCTGCCGCATGCCCCGTGAATGTGCCTCCGGTCACCTCCGCTCAGGTTAGCGGTCGGCGCGGCCCGACGGGGACGTTATCGATCGGGAAGGCTGGGCATCATCCCACGTGACCCCGGGACATCCGGCGGGCCGGACCACCGGCCCGCCACGCGAGGAGGGAAGCTTCGATGGGGGAGAAGGTCGTGGCAGGCGGGTTCGACCTGTCCGATCGGCAGCGCTACCGCGACAAGCTGCGGCAGTGCCTCACGGGGCTGGAGCGGCTCCTGGCTCAGCAGCGCTTCGACCGCCCCAAGAACCTCATGGGGCTCGAGATCGAACTGAATCTCGCGGGTGCCGACGGGCTGCCGAAAATGCTGAATGGAGAAGTGCTGGAGAGGATCGCCAGCCGCGATTTCCAAACAGAGCTCGCCATGTTCAACCTGGAAGTGAACATAGCTCCACACCGGTTGGGCGGGCGGGTATTCGACCGGCTTGCCGAGGAACTCCGTACGTCGCTGGCATATGCCCACCGAAAGGCGGGAGAGGTCGACGCGGGAATCGTGATGATCGGCATTCTGCCGACTCTGGACCGTGACGACATCGTCACCTCCAATCTTTCCGACGTCGACCGCTACACGCTTCTCAACGACCAGATCGTCGCGGCCCGCGGTGAGGAGTTCGCCCTCGACATCGACGGCGTCGAGCGGTTGTCGTGCACGTCGAAGTCGATCGTCCCCGAGGCGGCCTGCACCTCCGTGCAGTTGCACCTCCAGGTGACGCCGTCCCGGTTCCCCGACGTGTGGAACGCGGCCCAGGCCGTCGCCGCCGTCCAGGTGGCCGTCGGCGCCAACTCACCGTTCCTCTTCGGCCGCGAACTGTGGCGCGAGTCCCGCCCGCCGGTCTTCCAGCAGGCCACCGACACCCGCCCGCCGGAGCTCCAGGCGCAGGGCGTGCGACCGCGGACCTGGTTCGGGGAGCGGTGGATCAGCTCGGCGTACGAACTGTTCGAGGAGAACCTGCGCTACTTCCCGGCGCTGCTGCCGATCTGCGACGACGAGGACCCGCTGGAGGTCCTGGACGCCGGCGGCGTACCCAAGCTCGCCGAGCTCGTCCTGCACAACGGCACCGTCTACCGCTGGAACCGGCCTGTCTACGGCGTCGCCGACGGCCACCCGCACCTGCGGGTGGAGAACCGGGTACTGCCCGCCGGGCCCACCGTCTCCGACGTCGTCGCCAACGCGGCCTTCTACTACGGCCTCGTCCGCGCCCTCGCCGAGGACTCCCGGCCGGTGTGGACGCGTATGCCGTTCGAGACCGCCGCCGCCAACTTCGACACCGCCTGCCGGTACGGCATCGACGCCCGGCTCCAGTGGCCGCGGCGCGGGCGGCTCGGCGGCACGGCCGAGGTCGACGTGGTGAGCCTCGTCCGCGAGGAGCTGCTGCCGCTGGCCGAGGCCGGACTGGACGCGTGGGGAGTGGAGCCCGCCGACCGCGACCACTACCTCGGCGTCATCGAGGAGCGGTGCCGACGGCGCACCAACGGGGCGAGCTGGCAGGTGGAGACGTTCCACCGGGCGCTCGAGGCCGGTATGTCCCGCGAGGCTGCCCTCGCGGCCACCACCTGCCGCTACGCCGAACTCTCCCACCAGGGCGAGCCGGCGCACACCTGGCCGGTGGGCTTGCCGGAGCCGGTGCCGGCGGGATGACGGGCTGACGTCCCCCGGGGCGGGGCCGTCGGGCGGGGTGCGGCTGCATGGAAGGCCGTCCGCGCCGTCCCCACGCCCCTGGGTGGAGCGCGGTCTCCGCGCGGCTGTGGGCTGCGGGGGCTCGCACGGTCGGCCTTCCGTCTCCGGCGGGGCGCGCCGCCCGGCGCCCCTGTGGTCCGCGTCGTCCGCGTGGGGCGACGGCGCGTCGAGCACGTCAGCGCCGGCAGCCCGCTCGTGTTGCGCGCCTGATGCGCCATGGCCGGCCGGGACCCGTCGTCCCGCGTCGCCGCGCTCGCCGACTCCACCCAGGTGTACGTCCTCGCCGGCCCGCCCGGCGCCTTCGCGACCGTGCGCGCGATACACGGGGGTCGCTGCCGCTCGCCCCGTGCTGATCGGGCAAGCTGTGACGTCCCATGGCGGTGGTGCCCCTCCCTGTCGACCTGAGCGCCGGTCCCATCCGGCGGCATGGCGTGCGAGGCGGTGATGCGCCCCCGTACGCAACTGGAGGCAGGTGTGCAGGTGGAGACGGGCGCGGTGGCCGGTTCCTTTCCCCAACAGCCGCTCACACGACGGATCCTCCGGGACGAGACGCTGCTCGTCCTGGGGCTTTCTCTCGGTGCGAGCGGAGTGTCCGCATTGATCAGCTTTGTCGGATCGGTCACGAAACCCGGAGGCCTGAAGGACCAGGCCGCGACCCTCAACGCCTCGGCCGCGCCCGGCCGTCCCTGGCTCGATCTCGCCTGGCAGCTCTTCGGGATCACCACGGCGCTGATCCCCGTGGCCCTCGTCGCGCACTTCCTGATGCGCGAGGGCCAGGGACTGCGCGCCCTCGGCTTCGACCGTACCCGGCCGTGGCCGGACCTCGGCCGGGGCGCCGCCGTCGCGGCAGGGATCGGCAGCACCGGCATCGCGTTCTACCTCGCGGCGCGGCAACTCGGCTTCAACCTCACGGTGGTGCCGGAGGCGCTGCCGGACGTGTGGTGGAAGTTCCCGGTGCTGATCCTTTCCGCCATGCAGAACGCCATCCTGGAAGAGGTCATCGTGGTCGGCTATCTGCTGCGCCGGCTCGACCAGTTGGGCTGGAGCCCGACGGGGTCGCTGGCGGCCAGTTCCGTACTGCGCGGCTCGTACCACCTCTACCAGGGCATCGGCGGCTTCGTCGGCAACATGGTGATGGGCGTGGTGTTCGTGTTCCTGTACCGGCGGTGGGGCCGCGTCGGCCCCCTGGTGGTGGCGCACTCACTGCTCGACATCGGTGCGTTCGTCGGCTACGCGCTGCTGGCGGGGAAGGTGTCGTGGCTGCCGGTGGCGTGAGGCGCGCCCGATGTCGTGCGGCGCCGCGGTGGGCGCGGGGCGCGGTCAGCGGGTGGGTTCGGGGGCCAGCAGGTCGCCCTCGATGACGGTGACCGCGCGGCCGCTCAGCAAGGTGCGCTCGCCGCGCAGGCTCGTGCGTACGAGTCCGGAGCGGCGTGAGGCCTGAAGGCCGGTGAGCTCCGGGCGGCCCAGCCGTTCGGACCAGTAGGGCGCCAGGGCGGTGTGGGCGCTGCCGGTGACCGGATCCTCGTCGATGCCGACGTTCGGGAAGAAGCAGCGGGAGACGAAGTCGTAACCGCGCTCGGGATCCTCGGCTCGGGCGGTGGCGATCACCCCGCGCGCGGAGTGTGCGCCGAGCGACCTGAGGTCGGGGGCGAGCGCGTGGACCGTCTTCTCGTCGGCGAGTTCGACCAGCAGGTCCCCTACGTTCGGCCCCGTGTCGAACGCGACGAGTGGTCGTGCGCCGAGAGCCTCGCTCACGCCGTCCGCGATCTCCACGCGCGTGAGCGGCGCGGTCGGGAAGTCCAGGATGATCGAGCCGTCCTCGGCGGGCGTCGCGGCGAGGACGCCGCTGCGCGTCGCGAACCGCACCGGGCCCTCGTGCGCGTGCGTGGAGTGCAGGACGTGCGCGGTGGCGAGCGTGGCGTGGCCGCACATCGCCACCTCGGCGACGGGCGTGAACCAGCGCAGCGCCCAGTCCGCCTCACCGCCTGCGGGTAGCGGATGTGCGAACGCCGTCTCGGCGTGGTTGACCTCCATGGCCACGTCCTGGAGCCAGTCGTCGCCCGGGAAGGCGTCGAGCAGGAGGACCCCGGCGGGGTTCCCGGTGAAGGGGCGGTCGGCGAAGGCGTCAACGATTCGAATGCGCATGCGGCTGACGGTAGGGGGCGGGACGAGCGGTGGACCAAGGCCAATCGGCGACGCCTGGACCGTTTTCACCCGATCGCATGACCCGGCTGCGGAACCATCCGGTTGAGCCGGGACGTTCGAGCGGAAGACGGCCGGAGATGGAGACGGCTGGAGACGGGGAACGGAGACGGGGCGGCACGAGCGTACGTCGGCGGTACGACCGTAACGGCGCCGGTACGACCGTACGGCGGGGTGGCGGGACGGCGAGGGGGAGCGGCATGGGGGCGGCAGTGAACGGCATGACGGGCGGGGACACCGGCGGGACAGCCGGAGCGGCCGGGACCGGGGCAGGCGGGACGGAGGCGGCCGGCGCCGCCGGAGGCGACGGCGGGGTCGGCACCGTCGTGCTGACCGGCGCGACCGGTTTCATCGGCTCGCACACGCTGCGGGCGCTGTCCGCGCTGCCGGCCGGCCCAGGTCGGCCCCGCGTGAGAGCGCTGGTGCGCCGGCTCCCCGAGGGCGGGGCGGCCCTGCCCGTCGACTGGTTCCACGGGGACGTGACCGACCCGGCCGGGCTGAGCGGGCTGTGCGAGGGAGTGCGGACGCTGGTCCACCTCGCCTCGTACATCGGCGGGGACGAGCGGCGGTGTGAGGCGGTCAACGTGGACGGCACCCGCGCCCTGATGGCGGAGGCCGCGCGCGCCGGCGTCCGCCGGACGGTGCACCTGTCGACGGCCGCGGTCTACGGCGCCGGCCCGCACCGGGGCGTCGCTGTGGACGAGGTGCCCGCCGAGCCGGTCTCCGCGGCGAGCAGGAGCAGACTGGCCGGGGAGGCCTACGCCCGGGCGGCGGGCGCCGTGGTGCTGCGGCCCGGGATCGTGCTGGGCGAGGGGGACCGCTGGGTCGTCCCCGGGCTGCGGGAACTCGTCGAGCGGGTGCCCGCCGAGTGGGACGGCGGGCGTGCGCTGCTGTCCGTGGTGGACGTCGGCGACCTCGCCCGGCTGATCGCCGCTATCGCCGTCGGCCCACACGAGGTGCCGCCCGGCGTGTACCACGTGGGCCACCCGGAGCCCGTCCGCACCGGCGACCTGCTGGCGCGGCTGGCCGCCTACGACGTCCTGCCGCCACGCCCGTCCGCCGACTGGCCGTGGCCCAGGTGCCTGGAACATCTGCGGACCACCCCCGGCCGCGCCTCGGAACGCCAGTTCGCGCTGGTCGGCCGGGACCACTGGTACTTGTCCGACGACATATGGAAGCTGACCCGGGAAACGCCGGGCCCCGGCCCGCTGGCCAGGCTCGCGGGGTCGGCGAGGTGGTACCGGGAGCATCTGACTGCCCTCGGGGTGGCACCCGCAGAATCCGGACCGGCCTGATCTCACCCGGTCTGACCTGCGCCGTTGCCCGCGGTAGCGCGGTGTCGGCCGGATGCTGGGATCCTGGGAGCACCGCTGCCCAAGACCTGACGACCAGGGGCGGTGAGCGCCATGGCTGAGCTGGAGGAGAGCGGTGAGAGCGGTACGCGGTCGACGCCGCCGTACGCCGACCCGCTGGGAGACCCCTATCTGCGCACACGTTTCGCCGTCCCGGCACGGCCGCTGACCTTCCTGCGGCGCGAGCGGCTGGTCAAGCATCTCGACCAGGCGCTGGACACACCGCTGACCATGGTCAACGGCGCCGCGGGGGCGGGCAAGACCCTGCTGGTCGCCGACTGGGCCGCGGCGCGGCCGGAGTGCCTCGCCTGGCTCACCACCGACGGGGCGGACCAGGGCCCGGGCATGTTCTGGGCGTACCTCCTCCAGGCGCTGCGCTCCTCCCTGCCGGAGATGCCCGCCGACGTCGGCTGCCCGGCGGACCCGAGCCGCGTGCCCCACACGCTGCTGACGCGGCTCGCCGCCGGACTCAGCGCCCGGGAGCGGCCGGTGACCGTGGTGCTCGACGAGTACGACCGGGTCACCGACCCGCAGATCGCGGAGCAACTGGAGTTCGTCCTGCACCACGCGGGGCGCGGCCTGCGGCTCGTCCTCGTCACGCGCAACGAACCACTGCTGCCGTTGCACCGCTACCGGGCGGCGGGCCAACTGACCGAGATCAGGGGCGGGGAGCTGGCGTTCACCCCGCAGGAGACGGCCGAGATGCTGGCCCTGCACGGGTTGCGGCTGCCGGAGCACGCGGCGCGCACGCTGGTGGAGCGGACCGGCGGCTGGGCGGCGGGGCTGAGACTGTGCGCCATGGCGGCGCTGGAGAGCCCGGATCCGCACACCTACCTCAAGGAGTTCGAGGCGGACCGCAGCCCCGTCGCGGACTTCCTGCTCGCGGAGGTGCTCAAGCGGCAGAGCGCCGAGACCCAGGACCTGCTGCTACGGGTGAGCGTGCTCGACCGTTTCGATCCGCAGCTCGCGAACGCGCTGACGAACCGCGGCGACGCCGAGCCCATCCTGAGCGCGCTGGAGCGGGAGAACGCGTTCGTGGAGCATCTCGGACACGCCTCGTACCGTCTCCACCCCCTGTTCGGGGAGATCCTCCGTGCCCATCTGCGGGTGCGCTCCCCAGGCCTGGAGCCCGTGCTCCATCAGCGGGCCGCGCGATGGCTCCGCCGCTCCGGACACCTCACCGAGACCCTCATCCACGGTGCGGCCGCGGGGGACTGGGAGTTCAGCGCGCGGGCCCTGGTCGACGACCTCGCCCTGGGCCAGTTCTTCACCGGCCTGCGCTCCGACGACCTGGCCGAGTTGTTCTCCCGGATGGACCCCGGGGTCAGGAGCACGGCCACCGACCTCGTCCGGGCGGCCCGCGAGCTCGCCCGCGGCGACCTCGACGCCGGCCTGCCCCCCCTCGACCGCGCCCGGCGCGGCCTCACGCGGGAGGCCCCGCCTGCGGAACACCGGGCCGCCGGAGCGCCGTACGAGGCGGAACACCCCGCGCTCGACCCGTCCGAGTCGGCGGCCGCTCGGCTCGGCTGCGCCCTGCTCGAAGCGCTGGCCGCCCGGCTGACCGGCTCGCCCGACAGGGCCGAGGCGGCCGGGGAGGAAGCAGGGGAACTGCGGACGAAGGTCCGCGGCCCGCACCTGGACAGGCACCCCGAACTCTTCGCGCTCCTGCTGACCCACCTGGGCTCGGCCCGGCTGTGGGCCGGCGACTACGACGCCGCCCGCGACGCCCTCGCCGCGGCGGCCGGCGCGCCCGGCGGCGCCTCGACGGCGCTCCCACGTGAGGACGCCCTCGGCCGCCTCGCCCTGATCGACCACCTGAACGGCTGGCCCGGCAGGGCCGAACGCAGGGCCAGGGCGGCACTGGCCGAGACGGAGCGCTTCGGCCTGCCCCAGCCGTCCGGCTCCGGCATGGGGCGACTGGTCCTCGCCGCCGTCGCCGTGGAGCGCGGCGAACCCGCCCGCGCTCAGGCCCTGCTCGACGCGACGGGCGAGGCGCACCCCGCACTGCGGGATCCCGTCATGACGTCCTGCCGCGCCGTCCTCACCGCCCGTCTGCGTCTCGCGCGCGGCGACGCCCGGGCCGCGCTCCAGGCGGTGGAGTCAGCCGTCCGGGCCGAAGCGGCATCCCCTTGGGCGGAAGCGCAGCGGGCGCTCGTCGTCGCCGCCGCGCACCTGGCCGAGGGCCGGCCGGACACCGCCGCCGAACTGCTGCTCGCGGTCTGCGACGACCAGCCGGCCTGCACGGTGCTGGCGGCACGGTCCCTGCTCGCCGCGGGTCGGCCCGCGGCCGCGGCGGACCTGCTCGACGGACTGCGCCCCGACGACGGCTTCGGCCCCGCCGTGACCGTACGGGCCACCCTGGTCAGAGCTCAGGCCGGCGACGCGGCCGGCGACCCCGCGAGAGCGTGCAAGCTCGTGGCCCAGGCCCTCCGCGAGGCCCGCCGTGAACTGCTGCGCCGCCCCTTCCTGGAGGCCGGGCCGTGGATCCGGCCCCATCTCAACTCGTCCACCCTGCGGCCGTACGCGGCGGGCTGGCTCCTCCCCGCGAGCGCGAGCACACCCCCGGACGACGCCGACCGGCCGCCCGTCGTGGAGGAACTCAGCGGCAGGGAACGCGACGTGCTGGCGCGGCTCGCGCAGATGATGTCCACGGAGGAGATCGCCGGCGACCTGTACGTCTCGGTGAACACGGTCAAGACCCACCTCAAGAGCGCCTACCGCAAGCTGTCGGTGAACCGCCGCAACGACGCCGTCCGCCGCGCCCGAGAACTGGGTCTCTTGTGACACGGGGCCTCTTGTGACCGGCCCGACCACGGGCCGTCGGCGGTGAGGACAGACTTCCTTGTGGCAGCCGAGGCGCCCGGCGGGACCGGACCACCGGACAGGCGTACGACTACCAGCCGTGGGCAGCTCGAGGGCAGGGTGCCCGCCGGCATCTTCGGGGCCTCACCCGTCCTGAGCCGTGCCGGGATGCGACGTGGCTCCCCCCGTTGGACAGTGGAGTCATGAACCATCACCACCAGTCCCAGCGGACGGTCGAGATCAACACCCGGCTCGTCACTACCGGTGTCGTGGTCACCGCAGCCGGTGCCGCGGTGGCGTGCGCCGGCATGGCCATCGCGGCCTCCGCCGTGATCGCAGCAGGTCGGCGCCTGATCCGCGACATGGACGTGCCCCCGGCCCAGCAGGCGGCCATGAAGTGGCGGCAGGCCAAGGAGGCGTCCCGAGCCGGCGTGCAGGCCTGGCAGTCCACGTCTGACGCCCGGGGCTGAAGCCCGACATGCCTCGGCGACCAGCCGGCTCCGCAGGCCGTTGGCCCCGTCGGCGCCGCGCAGCTCGAGAGCGTAGATCGTGGATCGGACGTTCTTGATGGCTCGTCGAGGCCGTCCAGGACCCGTTGCCGGGGCGGACCCTGTACGAGGTGCTCGGTCATGAGATCTGCGCAGTGGATGAGCCAGGGCCGGACAGCGCCGTCGGTGGTGTGCAGGACGGATCGACGCAGGGCCTGGACACACATGGCGAGTTCGGCGGGATCGTCGCCGTCCTGGAGGAAGGCGGTGACGATATCGGGTGGTCGGGGGTTGTGCACGGACCAGGTGGCGTCCCGGGGGCGTGCGGGTCGAGTTCGGTGACATCGAGCGGGGTCTGGTTTTCGGCGGGGCGGGGGTCGAGTCCGTGGAAGACGGTGTTGCTGTGCTGCTGGACGAGGCCGCTGAAGCGTGCTGGGCATGGCACTGCTCGCCTCGCGACTCGGGAACGTCGTCCGGTCCAGCGTCGGCGAAGCGGAACGCAGTGAGGTCGGCGGGCTGCAGTTCACCGCGCAGAACCTGGGCTCGGCCCTGGGCACCGCGCTCATCGGATCGATACTCATCGGCACCCTGGCCCACGCCTTCACCGCCCACGTGGAGGACGACCCGCGCCTGTCGGAGGAGGCCCGCCGGCAGACCGGCGTAGCCCTGGACGCGGCATCAGCTTCGTGCCGACCGAGCAGGTCCGCTCGGCCGCCGAGCGGGCCGGGCTGCCCCCGGCCGAGGTGGACGCCGTCGCCGACTCCTGCGCCGCCGCGCAGCTCGACGGCCTCAAGGCGGCGATCCTCGCGGCCGGCGGCATCACCTTGGCGAGCTTCCTCGTGACCTCGCACCCGCCGACCCGGGGGCCGGCCGCCCGTGACCGTTCCGCCGCGGCCGGTGACCGGGCCACCGATCAGGTGTTCCTGCTCCACCGACCCCAAGGAGGCCGGGATGTCCGAGGCCGGACCCGCCGCGGCGCGCACGCGCCGCGTCGAACGCCGGGCCCACGCCGACTACACGGGCGGCGTGTACGGATCCATGCTGGCCGCTTCGGTGATCGTCGGGGCCGGCAGCCTGGGATCGTTCCCCCGCCTGGAACTCGTGCTCCTGCTCCTGCTCACCGGTCTGTCCTTCTGGGTCGCGCACGTCCACGCCCAGCTGTTCGGGGCGCGCCTGGCCCAGCGGAACCCCGGACGGCACGTCGTGCTGCGGGTGTGCCGCGAGGAGTGGCCCATCGTCAAGGCCGCGGTGCCGCCGGCCGTCGCCGTGGCGGTCAGTCCGCTGCTGGGCCTCGGCCTGCCGGGCACGCTCTGGCTGGCGCTCTCCGTGGCCGTGGCCGGGCAGGTGGGCTGGTCGTCGGCGGCGGCGCGCCGAGCCGGAGCGCCGTGGCGCATGGTGGCTCTCTCCGCGTCGGTCAACCTGCTGCTGGGACTGCTGATCATCGCGTTCAAGCTGATCGTGACGCACTGAGGTGCCGAGCGCGGCGGCCAATCACCTGTACGGGGTGAGGTCCAGCCGGCCCACTTTGGCGGACCATCGCAGGGTAAGGGCGCAGTTCGCCTGTCCCAGGCCATCCGGGGGAGCAGCAGATGCGCTATGAGATCCGCGTCGAAGGGCATATGTCCGAGACGCTGACCAGGGCCTTCCCCGAGCTGGACCATGTGGTGATGTCCGGTCAGACGGTCCTGTTCGGTCACGTGATCGACGAAGCGCACCTTTACGGGCTGCTCGCCCGCTGCCAGTCGCTCGGTCTGAGGGTGCTGGAGATGAGGCAGCTGCCGGAGTCGGGGGCGTGAGGGTGCTGGAGATGAGACAGCTGCCGGAGTCGGGGGCGTGAGGGTCCCCTGCGGGGCGGGTGGGGGTGAGGGCTGGGGTAAAAAGGGGGCTTGCGGAGCTTCCGGAGCGGTCCGAGCGGCCGGGCGGGGCACGGGGACTCAAGCGGCGGCTCTGTGCGGACTGGCGGCGGGCTCGGCCTGCGCCTCGCGGCGGGGCCGGTGCGGCCAGGGGGGCCCGGTGGCCCTCGCGGGCGGGTGGGTTGCCCAGCGAGTCGGGGCGCGCGGCTGGTCGGCGTGCGCGTGCGCTCGGCGGCGTCGCGGCAGGGGCCTGCGCGCAGGGTCTTCCCTTACGCGAGCACGTGCGCGAGCAGGTCCCCGCCGGCGTCTCAGGTCTCTCAGAGGCTCTCGGCGCGTACCCTGCCGGCGCTGACAGCGGCCCCCAGTGCCTCGAAGTCCCGGTCGTTCTGGTCCGCGTAGGCCTGGCCGAACCCGGCGAGGGCCCGGTCGAAACGGTCGCTGCCGCCCAGGTAGGCGGCGATCGCGATCGGGTCGCCGGACCGGGCGTGGGCCCGTGCCAGACAGGACCCGCACAACCGCGCGAACAGCCGGAGCAGGCCCGGGTCCATCGTCTCCGGCCGGGCGATGCCCTTCCAGTCCCGCAGCTGCCGTACGTAGAAGTCCCGGTCGTGTCCGTCCAGGCCCGCGGCGCTGGTCCAGCCCAGGAATATGTCACTGGACGTCTGGATCAGCCGCTGCCCCGACACCACCCGGCGGCCCTGGTTGTCGTACCGCTCACCGCTCGTGTGGGCGGCGAGGACCGACTCCTGCGCTTCCTTCGCCTGCAGCAGCAGTGGGTCCTCCTCGTCGCGGCCGAGCATCAGCACGATCCAGCAGCGGGTGCCGACGCTGCCGACGCCGACCACCTTGCGGGCCACGTCGACCAGGCGGTAGCGGCGCAGCAGGTGGCGGCGCTCCGACGACAGCGTCCGCGCGTACCCGTCCAGCACGGCCAGCAGGTTCTTCTCCTCCTCGGCGGGGTCGCTCGTCAGATCCCGCAGCGGGGTGATCAGCGGCGGGTCCGGGGTGATGCGTCGGCCTTCGGCGGTCACCCGGGTGAGCTTCTCGTACGCCTGGAGATAGGTGCGCGTCCGGGCGCGCGCCGTCGCCTCGTCGGAGCGCTTCTTGGCCTTCCGGTCCATCGACGAGGCCAGCAGGTCGCGTATCCGGTCGGCGTCGTCCTGCGCGTACCAGATGTCCAGGGTGCGCATGCCGGCGAACTCCCGCATCCGCTGCCGGTACGCCTTCACGCACGTGTGTACCGCGGCGTTCTGCTCCGCCTCGGAGAAGCCGTTGGCCCTGGCGGCGATCACGAAGCTCGCCGCCAGCCGCTTGACGTCCCACTCGAAGGGGCCGCTGTGGGTCTCGTCGAAGTCGTTGATGTCGAAGACGAGATGCCGCTCGGGTGAGGCCAACAGCCGGAAGTTGAGCAGGTGGGCGTCTCCGCAGAGCTGCACGGTCAGTCCGGTGTTCGGCACCGGTCCCAGGTCCGTCGCCATGATCGCCGCGGCGCCGCGGTAGAAGCGGAACGGGGACTCGAGCATGCGGCCGTAGCGCACCGGGACCAACTCCGGTACCCGAGAGGCAGACTGACGCTCCAGCACCTCCACGGGGTCGGGTCGGTCCGGTTGCGCCTCGAACCAGCCGTGGCACGAGCGCGGCGCCCGCGCGCGGGCGTTCCTGCCGTACGCGGCTCGCTCGTCCGGTGACAGAGAGGTGGTGAACACACTCGGTAGGGCCATGACCGCAACCTCCTGGACGCGTCCCCGGGCCTCCACCTCACCGCCGCCGGGCCGCGCGCGGATCACCCGCGGCGGGTGACCCGGCGGCGAACGGCGGGCGGGACGCTGGCGAGGCACAGGTCACCGCCGCACAGCGCCCCGCCGGGGTGCATGAACGCTCACCGCCCACGCGAGGAGGAGCCATGACCGAGCCGCGTGAACCGGCCCCGCAGTACCCGACCGGCGGGGTGCCCGTCGGAGGGTCGCAAGGGGCGACGCCGCCGGGGGCAGCGGGGACCGGTGCGATGGGGGCGGGCGGTGAGGCGTGGGATGCCGGGGGAGGGGCGGCGGGGGATCCCGCTCAGTTTCTGGCCGTCCTCGGGCGCTCGTGGCTGTGGGTCCTCGGTTCCGCGATCGCCACGCTCGTGCCGGGCGTCATCGTCCTCGTCTGGCCGGAAGAGACCCTCCACGTCCTGGCCGTCCTCATCGGGCTCTACCTTCTGGCCGCGGGGGTGTTCCGGTTCGTCGGGGCCTTCGCGCGGGACGATCACGGCGAACGGCTGCCGGGGCTCCTCCTCGCCGTGCTGTACGTGCTCGGCGGGGTGCTGTGTCTGCGCAATCCGTTGCAGACCATCGCCGCGCTGTCGCTGATCGTCGGCGCGGTCTGGCTGGTGTCGGGCATCGTCACCCTCTTCACGGCCGTCGGCGCCAAGAACCTGCCCCACCGCGGCATCGTCATCGGCGCCGCCGCGCTCGCCGTCGTCGCGGGCGTCGTCGTACTGGCGCTGCCCACCGAGTCGGCCCGGGCACTGACCCGGCTGCTCGGCCTGTGGCTCGTCCTGCTGGGGCTGGTCGAGGTCGTGATCGCCTTCGCGTGGCGCGCTGCCGTACGCCGGTCGGGTGCCACGGGGTGACACGGTTCGCCGGGGCCGGCGTGAGCGCGCGTCGCGTGCTCGACCTGCCTGCGCTCTGCCCGTCCGGAGCCCGATCTGTTCGCTGTGCGGCACGCTGTTGCACGGCCGAGCCGCGGACTGCCTGTTCCTGCCGGGAGCGCCTCCGTCCGGGCACCAGCGCCGCGGGCTTCCTGGGGCTGGCTTTGACCGTGACGGTCCCGTCCCCCGGCCACTGGATACGGCCCACCGTCCGATCTGCCCTCGCAGGGCTGCACCGCCTCACCTCCGGCCCAAAGGCGTCGGCTGCCAGGCACCGGTCGGCATGCCGCCGCTCGTGTAGGTGCTGCCCTGGGGAACCGCCGTCCGGCATGCTGTCCGCGCCGACCGGCGGTCGCGAACCGCCCGCCTGCCGGGCCGCCGGCCGACTCGGCATGTACCTCCCGCCGACTCAGGTACCCGACCGGGCTCGACGGTCGGAGCGCCGTGCCCTGCCGTGTCGCACCGGGGCGAGCGGCACCGAACCGCACCGCGCCCGGGCGAGCGGCACCGCATCGCGCCCCCACCCGGTGCACCGCAGGCGGGTGCATCATCACCCGTCCCGGGTGAGGCGGCCGTCGCTTGCCGTGCGCACGCTGAGAACCAGACGCACCCCGCACGGGGCCCCGCCCGCGTACGGGCCGAGGCCCGGAACGGAGAACGGACATGAGTGCGCAGACGTACCTCGCCTACGACTATCCACTGCTGAGCGCCTTCTGGACCATGCTGGTGTTCTTCCTGTGGATCATGTGGTTCGTGCTGCTCTTCCGGGTCGTCATGGACATCTTCCGCGACGACAATCTGAGCGGCGGCGCCAAGGCCGGCTGGCTGATCTTCACGATCCTCCTGCCGTTCCTCGGCGTGTTCGTCTACGTGATCGTCCGCGGCAAGAACATGGGCCGCCGTGAGGCGGAGCAGGCCCGCGCCCAGCAGCAGGCGTTCGACAGCTACATCCGCGAGACCGCCAAGGGCACCGACGCAGGTACGAGCAGCGTCGACGAACTCGCCCGGCTCTCCGAGATCCGCGCGCGCGGCGACATCACGGACGAGGAGTTCCGCAAGGCCAAGCAACTGGTCCTGAGCGGCTCACACAACTGACCGAAGACCCACCGGCACCGAACCGACCTGCACCGATCCAGACCGATCACCGATCGAGACCGACCACCGGTCGAGACCGACCTGCACCGATCCGCACGACCGTCACCGAATCGAGGCACCGGCATGACCACACACACCCGTCACACGACGTCGGCCAAGCACCAGTGGGCCCAGGGCATGACGATGTTCGCCGCCGTCCTGCTCATGCTCGCGGGAGTCCTGAACATCTTCCGCGGCATCATGGGGATCGCCGAGGACGACGTCTTCGTCACGACAGGGAACTACGTCTTCCAGTTCGACCTCACCGGCTGGGGCTGGACCCACCTGATCCTGGGCGCGATCGCGGTCGTCGTCAGCATGGGCCTCTTCCAGGGAACCATGTGGGCCCGAGTCGCCGGCATCACCATCGCCGGGCTCATCGTCATCGCCAACTTCCTGTCCCTGCCGTACTACCCGGTCTGGTCCGTCGTGATGATCGCGTTCTCCGGGTTCATCATCTGGGCGCTGTGCGTGGGCGGCCGCGACGAGTCGGATGCGTTCGATCGCGCGCCGGGCAACGGGTGACGGACCATGTGCCGGTGGCTCGCCTACTCGGGCACCCCCGTCCTGCTCGACACCATCCTCTACAAACCCCACCACTCGCTGATCGACCAGAGCCTGCACGCCCGCATGGGCGTCGAGACGACCAACGGCGACGGCTTCGGCATCGGCTGGTACGAGCGACACGTCGACACCCCCGCGATCGTCCGGGAGGTCGGTCCGGCCTGGAACAACCGGAACCTGCGGGAGATCTCGGGGCACGTCAGCTCGCCGCTCTTCTTCGCCCACATCCGCGCCTCCACGGGCACCGCGGTGCAGGAGACCAACTGTCACCCGTTCCGCCACGGCCGCTGGATGTGGATGCACAACGGAGCGATCGCCGAGTTCCACCGGATGCGGCGCGAACTGGCCCTGGCCGTCGACCCTGGCCTGTTCCTCGACATCGAGGGCTCGACCGACTCCGAGATGATGTTCTTCCTGGCGCTCACCTTCGGCCTGGAGGAGGATCCACCGGCCGGGGTCGCCCGGATGGCGGACTTCGTCGAGCGGATCGGCCATGACCACGGGGTGGAGTTCCCGCTGCAGATGACGGTCGCCGTGACCGACGGGGAGCGGCTGTGGGCCTTCCGCTACTCCAGCCAGAAGGCGTCACGCTCCCTCTTCTACAGCACCCGGGTGGACACGCTGCGCGCCCTCCACCCGGACGTGGAGTTCCTCCGCGAAGTATCCGACGAGACCCGTCTGATCGTGTCGGAGCCCCTGGGCGGTCTGCCCGGGGCCTGGCAGGAGGTGCCCGAGAGCACCTACGGCGTGGTGCAGGCGGGGGGTGACGAGATCCAGCCGTTCGTCCCGCAGGCGGCGTAGGCCACGACCCGTGCGGCCTGCACGCCTGCACCCGCCCGGGCGCTTGCGGCGACCGGCACCGGGCAGCCGACGGACGTCACCGGGACGGCCGGCTCAGTGGACCGAGAAGCCGCCGTCCACGAAGACCGACTGCCCGGTGACGTACGCGGAGCCCGGGCCGGCCAGGAACACGGCCGCTCCGGCGAAGTCCTCCGCCAGCCCGTTGCGCCCCACCAGCGTGCGCGCGGCGAGCGCCGCGACCCGCTCCGGGTCGGACGACAACCGCGCGTTCAACGGGGTCATGACGAAGCCCGGCACCAGGGTGTTGCAGGTGACTCCGTACGGCGACCAGGCCTCGGCCTGCGACCGGGCCAGCGACTCCAGCGCCCCCTTGGACACCCCGTAGGCGCCGCTCTGGACGAAGGCCCGGTGCGCCTGCTGGGACGAGACGTGGATGATCCGACCGTAACCGCGCTCGGCCATGCCGGGCCCGAAGCGCCGGCCCAGCAGAAAGGGCGCCTCCAGGTTCACGGCCATGGTGGCGTCCCACACCTCGTCGTCGAGTTCGCCCATCGGCGGCCGCAAGTTGATGCCGGCGGAGTTGACGAGGATGTCGGGCTCGCCGAACGGCTTCACCGCACGATCCGCCGCCGCGCGCACCCCGTCGCGGTCGGCGAGATCACCGCTCACCCAGGCTGCCCGGCAGCCCTCGGCTGTCAACTCGTCCACGGTGGCGACGAGTTCTGACTCCCGGCGGGCCACGACCACCACGCTCGCGCCCGCCCGCGCGAGGGCGCCGGCGATGGCCCGGCCGATGCCGGAACTGCCTCCGGTCACTACGGCGACCCGCCCGTCCAGCGAGAACAGTTCGGTGAGATAGCTGTGGGAGATCATTCCCGAACCCTAAAGGTCCCGGCCGCGCGGACGGCGGCTAGGCTCCCCACATGGACAGCCGCTTGGACATCCGTGTGGACATCGTCAGGCAGGCGAGTCCCGAACTCGTCGCCGCCTTCGGCCGGTTGCTGCCGCAGCTGTCCTCGACGGCGAAGCCGCTCGACGGTGAGGCGGTCGAGCGGACGGTGATGTGCGATGCCAACACGGTGCTCGTGGCCCGGGTGTCCGGGACCATCGTCGGCACCTTGACGTTGGTACTGCTGCCACTGCCGTCCGGTGTGCGGGCACGCGTCGAGGACGTGATCGTCGACGCCGAGGCGCGAGGCCGGGGAGTCGCGGCCCTCCTGACCCAGGAGGCCCTGCGCATCGCCCGTGAAGCGGGCGCCAGAACGGTCGACCTCACCTCCCGCCCCGACCGCCCGGCGGCGAACCGCCTCTACGAACGCCTCGGCTTCCGCCCCAGGAACTCCACGGTCTACCGCGTCCCGCTCGACGGATGAACCCACCCTCCGGGTGAGACGCCGGGGCGAGGATGCGAGCATCCTCGGATGCGAGAGATCGACGAACTGGTCCACGTGGACGACCCGGCGTGGCCGGAACTCGAGGAAGCGCTCGGTGCGAGCATCGTGCCGGTTCGCACACTGCCCGCCGATGGCGAAGACGGCCGGCGGGGCATCCTGCAGATGCAGGTCACCGCACGCTCGGTGCTGGGAGCTCTGGCGCTGCACACCGGCGGAGTGCTCTTGGACGACGGGTGGGTGCGCGTGTTCGGCGGCGGCTCGGCCCGAGAGGGAGGACTCCCGAGTCTGGCGCAGGTCAACCGTTTCCCCGCCGACTTCGATCCGGCGTGGCATCCCGGGACCGGTCTCGTCGTCGGTCATGACGCCGTGGGCGGGGTCTTCGCGCTGAACGGCAGCGATCCCGCGGCTGCGGGCCGGCCGGGAGCACCCGGACAGATGACGTACTTCGCTCCCGACACCCTGGCGTGGGAAGCGATGGAGACGGGCTACTCGGGCTGGTTCCTCTGGCTGCTCTCAGGCCGGTTGGAGACGTTCTACGACGGCCTGCGCTGGCCAGGCTGGCGCGAGGAAGCCGCGGCTCTTTCCTTCGCGGAGGGCATCTCGGTCTACCCGTTCCTGTGGACCAAGGAGGCGCACGCCGACCTCACGGCGACAATCCGACGGCCCGTACCGATGCGCGAGATCCTGGGAGTCGCCGCGGACTTCGCCCGTAGCATGGGGCCGGCTGACCCGGGGTTCCTGGGCGACGTGTGACACCACGAGGCGCCACACCCTCTCATCGGTGTCCAACTCGAAGCAGAACCAGACGGTTTCCTCGTCCCAGAGGCAGCGCAGCCGGTGTGTCACCGGTTCACCGCGTCGACTCCACTATGCGGTCCAGTGTCCGACGGCCCATGCTGCTCATCGTCGGGTTGCTCTCGGTGTAGTACCAGACGGCACCCATCGCCTGTTCGAACGCCCAGGCCTTGCCGCGCTCCCACTCCAGGTCGTCACAGGCCAGTGTCCGTCGGAATACCTCCCGCGGGCCCGGCTGCAACAGGTGCCAGGCGCTGATCAGATCCAGCGCGGGGTCGGCGGGGCCGAAGCCGCCGGTGTCGAGTACGCCGGCGAGCCGGCCTTCCGCGACCAGCACATTGCCGGGGATCAGGTCACCATGGCTCATCACGTCGGCACCTGTTCGCGGCAACTCCCGGAAACGGCTCCACAACTGGCGGAGCCGGGGCACGTCCAGCAGCCCTTCGCTCTCCTCGAAGCACTGCGCCATCCAGTCGTCGTGGTGGGCGAGTACGCCGCCCCGGTTGTCGCCGTCGAAAAGCCGCCCACGAGTCTCGGTGTGCCGCAGGGCCGCGATGAAGGCCGCGAGGTCCTCGGCGAAAGCATTCGACCCACTCGGGTCGGCATCGAAAGCGACCGTTCCCGGCAGCCAGGTCTGGACCGACCACGGCATGGGGTATCCCGCTCCGGGCTTTCCCAGGGCGACGGGTTCCGGGACGGGGAACCGGGACACCTGAGCCAGCTCCGCACTCGCCTCGGCTTCCCGCTCCAGAACCGCCAGCGCCTCGGCGGCATCGACCGGACGCAGTGGGAAACGCGCGGAAAGGTTTTGGCCGATACGGAAGATGGCGTTGACCGTCCCGCTCGACGGCACGAGTCGGACGTCCTCGCCGCTCCACTGAGGGAACTGTTCTCGGATCAAGGCCGCAACGATGTCGAGGGTGACGTCCACCTGGTCATCGTGCATGGTCATGCGCGCAGGCCCTTCCGCCGGTTCGGTCCGAAACGCAGGAAGCAGACCTGAACAACTGAGATGACAGTCAGTATTCACACGCCAGGGTCCGGATCAACTGGGATTTCCGCCCACTCACGGCGCTCTGACGGCGTGGTTGATCGCGGAGGCGACGTCCTCAGGGATGTGGTTGGGCATGCCGCAGTAGAACGCGGCGTGGTTACGGGCCTTCGCGGCCGGCTGCTCCGGATTGCGCGGCGGCCGCCGCCTCCAGTAGGAGCCAGCCGTCGACCTCCACCGCCCGCCGCTCCTCCGGTCGCCACCCACGGGCCAGCGCCACGTCGAGCAGCGCCCGGACGGCGCCCGGCTCGTGCAGGTTCAGGCCTGCGCCCTGGACGAAGCCCACGTCCCCGGAGCCCAAGGGGGCCCCGCCCGGGACGTACCGGCCGGTCCCCTCGGCGAAGACGATGCGCAGCGGCCCGCCGGTGCCGGCAGGCTGAGGGGAGAGGGTGAGGGTCTGGCGGCAGTCCACGGACCGCCCGTCGTGGCCCCTTCGGTGGCTGTGGCGCATCGTCCACATGTACACGCGCCCCTCGGCGACCAGCCGGCGGGGCTTCTTCGCATGGCGAGGCACACAGGCGATGCTACGCGGCCAGATCCACAGGACACCCCGTGACCTGTGACAGTGATCGTTGATCGATTGCCAGTGAAGGATGATCAACGCTAGTTTGCGCCACCGCAGATTGATCATTCGGCGTACAGGTGGGCGGGGGACGTGGTGGGGGCACCTCTTGGCGTGTTCGAAGAGGCTGCCCTCGCGTCCTTTGACCTGGCCTTTCCGTCAATGGGACGCTCGTACGTCGATCGCTTGGGTCTAGCTGGGATACGCCGTTCGAGGCTGTGGACCCGGTGCGGGAGTTCAGCTGGCACAAAGGCGGTCACGGGTTCGCCGGCTGGTACTACTCGGCGACGCTACGGGATCACGTGGGCTACGAGTCGTGGCTGGAGCGGGACCGGCTGATCTTGCTGGACCGTGATCCGCAGGTAGTTGCGATCGCCTCGCAGCCGTTCTGGCTGCACTGGCACGACGGCACACGCAAGCGCCGGCATGCCCCTGACTACTTCGTCCGGCTGTCCGACGGACGCGCTCGTGTCGTTGACGTCCGTGCTGCGGACGATATGGACGGGGCGACGCGAGAGGCGTTCGAGGCGACCGAGCATGCCTGCAGGGCCGTGGGATGGGAGTTCGAATGGGTCGGGCGGCCCGAGCCGGTGTTCATGGCGAACATCCGCTGGCTGTCCCGATACCGGCGGGCCCGCTGCGGCCGACCGGTGGCGGTGAGGAACGGCACCCGCGAGAGTGGTGTGACCACGAGTGGCCGGAATGGGAGGAGCTCGACTATGTGGCCCAGGAGGTATTCGACGAGCTGACGGGCCAGGAGGGCGACTGCGAGGAGGCGTTCTACGAGGCCCTGGCAGCCGTTCAGGAGACATTGGCGAAGCCAGAAGAAGAGATCGACACCGTAGAGGCCACGGTGAGAACTGGGACACCCCGGCTCGACGCCCTCTTCCCCGCAAGCGCCAGCTCTAACCAGTGACGCGACGCTGGCGTCCATGACCGTGGGTGGAGAGTGAGTCTGGGATTTGACGTACCAGAGCGGCGCAGGGCTCTGCCCTACTCGTAGAGGGTGGCGGCGCGGAGGGCTCGGGCCATGAAGGTCCAATCGCCATCGGGCGGGATCTGCTCACCTGCGTTCTTGTACGCGCCCGGGGAGTCGTGCACCCATGCGGCAAGCGCTTCCAGGAAGTCGTCCAGCGTGCTGTTCTCCCACTCGTGGCCCCGGGCACGGAACTCCTTGTGCAGGTCACGCAGCAAGGCGAACAGCTCTTCACGGCTACGCGGTTCGGGAGACATGAACGACAACGTACCCCGTACGACCGCGCGGGGATCTACCCCGGTCGCAGGAGCAGCGACAGAGCCGGTTCACCCCTACAGGCCTGGTCACCGCAGTGAGATACGTCCATGCCGCCCATCCCGAGCGCACCGGGAAGTCGTTGCGTTGAGCAGCGGCTCTGTGTCGCCGCGGTCAGGTGATCAGTCCCAGTCTGACGCCGGCTGGTCGACGTTGCCGCCCGTGTGCGGGAACTGCACGTAGCCCTCGGCTCCTTGGGGAAGGGCGTCTACACAGGTCGCCGAGCAGGCGTTGACCAGGAGGGGTAGCACATCGGTGGCTACCCTCAGGGAGATCCACACTTGGTGGAGGCCGTGCTGCTTGATCGGCCGGTCGCAGACGCTGCAGCTGCGGATGGCCGTTGTCCCCCAGCGGCTGGCATCGAGCGCCGTCAGGTCGAGGTCCGCGACAGAGTCCTGAGGCGGCCGGAGACGGGGAAAGGGGGGACGGAGCTTGTAGTTCCCGAACAGCGCGCGTGTGCTCACCGTGCTTCGGGCCAGCTTGGAGCACCTGGTGATCTCGTAGGGGAACCAGTGCAGTCGGTAGGAGGTGTACGGGGTGAACTCCTCCAGGCTGGTCATCGCCCCGATTTCGGGCGGGATCCGGACCAGGTTGCTGCCGTAGAGCACGAAACGCTTGACCGCAGTCAGCTTGGCGATGCTCGGAGGCAAGGTCACGATCTGCCGCCGTTCAACCGGGCTGAGCTCAACCAAGGGACGGAACTCCTCCCGTCCGTCGGCCGCGGCCTCGTCAACGAGCTGCAGCAGTCGTTTCCACCCAGGGGCCGAAGTGTCCTGAGATTTGGCGTGGAAGCCAACGCGCGCTCGCGAATGCGGCCTGGCCTGGTCGAAGCATCTGCACTCATGCCGATAGGACTCGCCGCCGACCGACGCCGGGTCCGATGTGTCGCCCCACCGGTTCACAAAGAGTCTCGGCTCTCCCTCATTCGCCATGGGGTCAAGATACGGATCTTCATCGGAACGACCCAGCGGTTAATCCCGGTCGAACCCGTCTGCAAGGCAGCTTTCGACGGAGGCCGATACACGGGTTCACCGGCTCACGGCTCCCGGAATCCACGAGCCTGCGCGCTTCACCATCAGTAGGGCAACACCACACAACGGTCGGCCTCTGCTGACACAGACGGCCAAGTGGTCACTCTTAGCTGACACAAAGCAGCTTTGATCAACCATGCCTGTCAATCGATCAACGATCACTGTCACAGGTCACCCCGCGCGTGCGTCAAGACCTTGTCATGCGAACGTTATCGATATATCGTCGAAGCATCACGACAGATCAACGATGGAATGAATGGAGTGGTGGCGATGCGTTCGCACGGGTTCGAGCGAGGTCATGGGCGGGACGAAGGCTTTCGGCGGGGGCGCGGTGGGTTCGAGGGGCGGCGTGCGGCGTTCGGGCCGTTCGGGCCTGGGGGGCCCGGGGGTTTCGGGCCCGGGTTCGGGCCGGGCCCCTGGGGCGGGCGCGGGCGTGGTGGGCCCAGGGGCAGGGCGCGGCGGGGGGATGTGCGGGCCTCGATCCTGGCGTTGCTCAAGGAGCGGGCCATGCACGGCTACGAGATGATCCAGGAGATCGCCGAGCGCAGCGGCGGCGCCTGGAAGCCGAGCCCCGGCTCGGTGTACCCCACCCTGCAACTGCTGGAGGACGAGGGGTTGATCAGCAGTGAGTCGGAGGGTGGCAAGAAGCTGTTCTCGCTCACCGACGCCGGCCGCGCGGCGGCGGAGGAAGGGCCCGACGCACCCTGGGAGGAAGCCTCCCGCGGGGTCGACTGGGAGGCGCTCGGTGAGATCCGGCAGGCCGGCTTCGGGCTGATGGAGGCCTTCGGGCAGGTCTGGAAGACCGGCAGCAAGGAACAGCGCGACAAGGCGCTCGCCGTCGTCAACGAGGCCCGCAAGAAGCTGTATCTCATCCTCGCCGACGAGGATTGACGGGGGGTCGGGACGCGGGTTGAGGGCGCCCCGCGCGGCACCCTGTGCGACACGCCGCGGGGCGCCCTCGTGCGCCCGGCCTCAGCGGGCCGGCTCAGGTCACCAGACCGCCGAGCTTGCGCAGGGACTCGTTCAGCGCCGCCGTCCCCGAGTCCTTGAGTCTGCCCGCCATGATCGACACGGCGGCGCCCGTGAACTCGCCGTCGATGCGGACGGTCGTCGCGTCGCCGTCGGGAGTGAGGGTGTAACGCGTGGCGACGTTCACCGCCATCGGGCCCTTGCCGCGAATGGCCAGCACCCGGGCCGGCGTCAGCTCCGCCACCGTCCACTCCACCTCGGCCGGGAAGCCCATCAGCTTCATGTTCTCCTGGAAGATCGCGCCCACCTCCAGGGTGCGCGGGCCGCCCCCGGGGAAGCTGGTGTGGGTCGCGTTCCACTCCCCGTATCCCGACCAGTCCGTGAGCCGGGCCCACACCCTCTCGGCCGGCGCCTCGATACGGGCCTCCGCGCTGACTTCGGCCATGCGACCACCTCTTCGTGTCCGGCGACTCGGGCTTGGCTGCTGCGGTGTCGCGGAACGTAGCCGCCGCACCGCCAACATTCAATACTGACGAACCGTCAGGAAGTGCGGCGTACAGGCGACGCGCCTCCACGGTGACAAAGCGGCTGAATCTCATCCCTGAGGAGGAGATGCCGCGCGCTCTGATCCGCTCAGCGCGGCACCCGAAAATGCTTCCCTCAGAGGATGCCCGGCTCCGCCGGGACTGGTGAGGTGGACAGGTGCCATCCCGTACTCCCCGGCAGCCGTCCCCCGACCGGACGGCGCGCGCCATGGACGACGACGCCGGGTTCAGCGCGGAGCTGACGTCGGCTCTGGACGGCGCGCGCCGCCGCGCGGTCCGTGACGGCGACCGGCAGATCGACACCGCGCACCTCCTGCACTCCCTGCTGGAACACGACCCCCAGGTCCGCGCCGCGTTCGTCGAGGGCTCCCAGCTCGCCCGGATCCTCGGCTACCTCGTCCAGCGCAGCATCGGCTACGGCCTGCGCTGGCAGAGCGGCATTGAGGACTCCGGGGCCCTGCCCGTCGTCACCGCCGCAGTCACCGACCCCCGACCCGCGCCCGATGCCCCGGCCACCGCCGCTCAGGTCCCGGCCACTGCTGCCGATGCCCCGGCCACCGCCGCTCAGGTCCCGGCCGCCGCGCGCCCCCTCGCCGAGGGGTTCTCCCCTCTCGCCTCCGCCGCGCTCGACCACGCGCGCGAACGGGCCGCCGCCCGGCGTGCCGAGGGTCGCGCGCGCCCGGGGGAGCCGGCGCGCGGCGTGGACCTCCTCGCGGCGATCGTCGCCGATCCCGGGGCTCGCGCCGTGGAGGTCCTCACCCGCGCCGGCGTCGACACGCTCGCCCTGTGCGCCCGCGTCGAGGCCGGTCTCGACGTTCGGCTCCCCGGCGGCGGAAGCACCTGCTGAGGAGGCGCGCACACGACGAGGCGTCCGGCCGGTGAGACAGGTGTCAACGGGGGTGACGCTCATGTCGTCGCCTGTCATCATGTGCCGGTGCATACCTCTGTGAGCAGTCAGGGCAATCGCGGAAAGGGCCTCGGGCTCGGTCTGGCGATCGGGTCGGCCATCGCGTTCGGCGGTTCCGGGGTCGCGGCCAAGCCGCTGATCGAGGCGGGACTCGACCCGCTGCACGTGGTGTGGCTGCGCGTGGCCGGCGCGGCCCTGGTGATGCTGCCGCTCGCCGTCCGCCACCGCGCGCTCGTGCGCCGTCGCCCCGCGCTGCTCGCCGGGTTCGGACTGCTCGGCGTGGCCGGCGTCCAGGCCTTCTACTTCGCGGCGCTCTCCCGCATCCCCGTCGGTGTGGCGCTGCTCGTCGAGTACCTCGCGCCCGCGCTCGTGCTCGGCTGGGTGCGGTTCGTGCAGCGGCGGCCCGTCACGCGTGCCGCCGCGTTCGGCGTGGTGCTCGCGGTGGGCGGGCTCGCCTGCGTCGTGGAAGTGTGGGCGGGGCTGAGCTTCGACGCCCTCGGCCTCCTCCTCGCGCTCGGCGCCGCCGGTTGCCAGGTCGGCTACTTCGTCCTCTCCGACCAGGGCAGCGACTCCGCCGACGGCGCCCCGGACCCGCTCGGCGTCATCGCCTACGGCCTCCTGGTCGGCGCCGCCGTGCTGACGGTCGTCGCCCGCCCCTGGGGCATGGACTGGTCGGTGCTCGCGCACTCCGCCGCCATGGACGGCACCCACGTCCCGGCCTGGCTCCTGCTCGCGTGGATCGTGCTGATCGCCACGGTCGTCGCCTACGTCACCGGTGTGGTCTCCGTGCGTCGGCTGTCCCCGCAGATCGCGGGCGTCGTGGCCTGCCTGGAGGCGGTCATCGCGACCGTCCTGGCCTGGGTCCTGCTCGGCGAGCACCTCTCGGCGCCGCAGATCGCGGGCGGCGCGGTGGTCCTGCTGGGCGCGTTCATCGCCCAGTCGTCCGCCCCGGCCAAGAACTCCGGCGAACCCGTGACCGGCGGCAGCCCCGAACGGCAGCTGGCCGCCCGGGGGACGGCAGCCTAGGGCCCGTCGTCACAGCCGGCTCAGGTAGCCGGGCAGTTCCGTGTCCGGGTGGAGGCCGGCGTCGGGCAGGGGGGTGTCGTAGCCCTTGCGGAGGGGCAGTACGCCTGCCCAGTGGGGGAGGGCGAGGTCCTCGGGCTCGTCGTTCACGCCGCCGGTGCGGATCTTGGCCGAGACCTCGGCGAGGTCGATGCGGATCACCGCCGTCGCGGCCAGTTCCTTCTTGTCGGCCGGCCGGGAGTCGGCGGCCCGGCCGGGGACGATGTGGTCGACCAGGGCGTCGAGCGCGGTCCGCTTCTCCTCCGGGTCGGTGACGTCGTGCGCCACGCCGTGCACCACCACGCTGCGGTAGTTGATCGAGTGGTGGAAGGCGGAACGGGCCAGGACCAGGCCGTCCACATGCGTCACCGTGAGACACACGGGCAGCCCCGTGTCGGCCCGCCCCGTCATCCGCAGCGGGCGCGAGCCCGTCGAACCGTGCACATAGAGGGTCTCGCCGACCCGCCCGTACAGCGTCGGCAGCACCACCGGTGCGCCGTCGCGGACGAATCCGAGGTGGCAGACGTAGCCCTCGTCGAGCAGCGCGTGGACCAAGTCCTTGTCGTACGACGCCCGCTGCGGGGCCCGGGTGGGGACCGTGCGGTCGGTCGGGGCGTAGGCGGCGGGCTCGGACGTCGCGCTCGTCGCCCCCGTCGGCTGAGTGGACCCCTGCATGGTGCTCTCCTTGCGATCCGTATTGCACTAGTACATAATGTGGTTTGTGCTAGGAGAGTATCGGTTCGCCGGGCGTCGCGCAGCGGAGATTTCCGCGAACATCGAGCAGGCGGTCGGGACGGGTGAACTGGAGCCAGGTCAACTGCTGCCTCCCATGCGGGAGTTGGCGGATCTGCTCGGGGTGAACCCGAACACCGTCGCGGCCGCCTATCGCACGCTGCGCGAACGCGGCGTGATCGAGACCGACGGCCGGCGGGGCAGTCGGGTGCGCTCGAAGCCGGCGACGACCGGACGTGAGTTCATCCGCGTCGAGGTGCCCGAGGGCGTGCGGGACCTGTCCACCGGCAACCCCGACCCGGCCCTGCTGCCGGCGCTCGCACCGGCCTTCGCGTGGGCCGCCGAGCGGGGCGACCGGGAGCCGGTCCTGTACGGGGGCGAGCCCGTGGATCCCGAACTGGCCGGCCTGGCCCGGGCCGACTGGGCGGCGGACGGTGTGCCGACGGGTCCCGTCGCCGTCACCTCCGGGTCGCTCGACGCCATCGAGCGCGTCCTCGCCGCCCACCTCAGGCCCGGTGACACGGTCGCCGTCGAGGACCCCGGCTGGGGCTCGCTGCTCGACCTCGTCCCGGCGCTCGGGCTGCGCACGGCGCCCGTCGGTGTCGACGACGAAGGGCCGCTGCCCGAGGACGTGGCCCGCGCGCTGGCGGGCGGCGCCCGCGCCCTGATCGTCACCGACCGGGCGCAGAACCCGACCGGCGCCGCGGTGAGCGCCGCACGCGCGCGTGCGCTGCGCGAGGTGCTGCGGGGGCATCCGGGGACCCTGCTCGTCGAGGACGACCACGGTCACCGGATCGTCGACCTGCCCCTGTATCCCCTCGCCGGCGCCACCCGGCACTGGGCCTTCGTCCGGTCCGCCGCCAAGGCCTACGGTCCTGACCTGCGGCTCGCCGTCCTCACCGGGGACGAGGTCACCCTCGACCGCGTCCGTGGACGCCAGCGGCTCGGGCCCGGCTGGGTCAGCCGGATCACCCAGCGGGCGGTGGCGCGGCTGTGGGCGGACGGCGCGGTGGACGCGGGGGAGGTCGCGGCGGCGTACGGGCGGCGGCGTGACGCGCTGATCGCGGCGCTGGCCGAGCGGGGGGTGGCCGCACGGGGCCGCAGCGGGATGAACGTGTGGGTCCCCGTGCCGGACGAGACGGGGGCGGTGGCCCGGTTGTTGCAGGCCGGGTGGGCTGTCGCACCGGGCGCGCGGTTTCGGCTGGCGTCACCCGCGGGGGTGCGGGTGACCGTGTCCGCGGTGGGGGAGGGGGAGGTGGGGGAGTTGGCGGACGCGGTGGCGTCCGTGGTGCGCGTGTCACCGGGGCGGGGGTATGTGTAGGGCGGGGCGCGTCGTCCGATGCGGGGCGCGAATCACAGCGGGGCGCATCGAGGGTGCGTCGTGGCCGGGGCGCGCAGTTTCCCGCGCCCCTTCACGCCGGACCGTTCGCCCCCGTTCCCCCGGCCGGCCCCGCGCGGGCGCCTGCCCCCCGGCCCACACCCGGCGATACCGGGTGTGGGCCCGGTGGCGTTACCTGTCGGCCAGCTTGCGGAAGTCCCAGGAGACGATCTTCTCCGGGCGCAGCCGAACCCACGCGTGCCGTCCGTCGTGGGGCATCGCGTCCAGGCCGAAGTTCTTGCGGGCGAACAGCGTCTCCACGGCGTCGAGTTCGGCGCACAGCTCACCGGTGCGCGGGACCTCGCCCACGAACTCTGCGGTGCCGGACAGCTCCACGCCCCGCAGCGAGTCGTACTCCTCGCCGGAGTCGATCACGATCGCGACCCGGGGGTCACGGCGCAGGTCGGCCCACCGCTTGCTGCGCACCACCGAGTACAGCCACAGTGCCGAGCCGTCCCACAGGAACCACAGGGCACTCACGTGCGGGGCGCCGTCGGCGGAGACGGTCGCGACCCGGCAGGTGCGCTGGAACGTGAGGAACGCGTCCAGCTCTCCCGGGGTCATCATGATCTTTCGGCCCCGGCGCTGAGTCACGGTCATCCGGCCCTCTTTTCTGTTCTCTTCTCTCACGTCGCGCCAGAGCCGGGCTCTGACGGCACGTCAAAAAAGGATGCTTCCCCAAAGGATGAGTCTTCTTCCCTGCTCACGCAACGGTGGCTATTCTCACCCGACTTCACCCGCCGGCCGCCCCGGAGGAGCCATGCCGTCGTACGGATCACTCGGTGACCTCCTCGTCCCCGAGCACACCGTCCTGCTGACCGTCGAGTGCCAGCAGGGCGTCGTCGGCCCCACCGCCGCGCTGCCCGAACTCGCCCGCCACGCACGGGAGTCGGGCGCGCTCGCCAACGTCGCCCGGCTCGTGGCCGGGGCGCACGCGAGCGGCGTCCAGGTGCTGCACGCCGTCGCCGAACGCCGCCCGGACGGCCGGGGATCCAACCGCAACGCCCGGCTGTTCCGCGCAGCCGAACGCCTCCCCGTGCGGCAACTCCCCGGTACGGACGCGGTCCGCGTGGCGCCCCCCATCGAGGTCGCCGCACAGGATCTCGTCGTACGGCGTCTGCACGGGCTGTCGCCGATCCAGGGCACCGACGTCGACGCCCTGCTGCGCAACCTGGGCTGCCGCACCCTGGTCGTCGCCGGCGTCTCGGCCAACGTGGCGGTCCCCAACGCCGTCTTCGACGCCGTCAACCGGGGCTACACCGCCGTCGTGCCGGCCGACGCCATCGCGGGGGTGCCTTCGGAGTACACCCCCGCGATGATCCGCCACACCCTCGCGTTGGTCGCCACGGTCGCGACCACGGACGAGGTGCTGGCCTGCTTCGAGCGGGCGGACGGCGGCGTCAGGCCAGGGTGATGGAGTCCCCGCTGACCTTGATCTGCACCTCGGGCAGCGGCTTCGTCGCCGGACCGCTCTTCACGCTGCCGTCCGTGATCGAGAAGTTGCTGTTGTGGCAGGGGCAGTTGATGACGCCGTCGGCGATGCTCTTCACCGCGCAGCCCTGGTGGGTGCACACGGACGAGAACGCCTTGAACTGACCCGCCGACGGCTGCACGACGACGACCTTCTTGTCCTCGAAGACCTTTCCGCCGCCCTGCGGGATCTCGGCGGTCGTCGTGAGCGCCGCGCCGCCCGCGGCGCCGCCGGTGTTCGCCGACGAATCGCCGGTCGAACCGGCGGAGCCCGCCGCTCCGGCGGTGCCCGCGCCGGCCGACGAGTTCGACGAGCCCGACGCGTCGTCGTAGGAGCCACCGCACGCGGTCAGCGCGACGGCGAGCCCGGCGGCTCCGGCGGCGGCCACCACGGCACGACGGGCGGGTCCGGACGCGGGATTCAGGGATGCGCTGGTCATGCTGGGGTTTCCCTTCGGGGGACGATCGGTGATCTGCCGAGATGTACGGGCCACGGACGCTCCGTGTTCAGCGCCCGCGCAACTGCGGACCGTGCCAAGAGACTGACCCCGTCGAGGTCAGCGGGGCGTAAGCCGGAGCTGTCACCGGTGCGAGGGCGACCGCGGGGGATGCGGACAGCGGCCCCCGCGTCCACGGTCCTACCGCCCCACGCCCCCTCGTGCGGTCATCCTGCGGACAGCATGTCCGCCACCGTGGACGCCGCCGTACGGTGCCAGGTCCCGCTGTGGCGGAGCATGGCGTGGTCCCCATCCGGCATCACTACGGCGTCGGCCCTGGCCCCCGCCGCACGGGCCCGCTCGACGAACGCCAGGGACGCGCCGGGGTCGGTGACCCGGTCCCGGTCCCCGTGGAGCACGACGATCCGCTTGCCGCCGAGATGCTCCACGGGCTCCCCCGGCGGGCACCACGGAGCCAGGGCCAGCACGCCCCGCACCTGGGCCGCTGCCGCGGCGCGCAGGGCAGCGCGCCCGCCCATCGAGTGCCCCACCAGCACCACCGGAACGTCCCCCGCGAGCCGGGTCAGTTCGCTCAGCGCCCTGTGGACGTCCTTCAGCGTGTCGGCCGCGGAGCCGTTCCACCCCCGCAGCCGGTAGCGCACCTCGCCCAGCAGGACGTCGTCGGGCACCTCCCGGGCGACGGAGCGCACGAAGGGCCTCATGCGGACCGCGGCGAGTTGCCAGGGCCGGGAGCGGGCACGGCTGTCGGCCCGGCCACCGTGCAGGAACAGCACGGCCGCACGCGCCGCGGGCGTGGCCCGGCGCGTCACCAGCGCGGACGCCGGGTCCTGCACCGTGCCCTCCCCGGCCTGCCGGGTCCGCTCGTGCTCGGTCATCCGTCCTCCTTGCAGGTCGTCCCGCCCCCCGCCGTCCGGTGATCCCGACCGGGGCCCGGCGCGCGGCCGCCCGAGCAGTCTGACGTCGTTCCGTATTTCATGGGAGAGGGACCAATCCGCGACCGCCCCGGTACCGGAATACGTTCGGAGATGTCCCGAGCTCGGAGGACCACGTGAGACACGCCGTACACATCGGCACGGACCCATCGGCGTCACCGGACCTTCGGAGGCTGACGAACCGGGTGGCCCTCGGGGCGACGGCGTGACGTCCGCCGATCTTCACATGCTGACGGGCGCATACGCCCTGCACGCCCTGTCCGACGACGAACGCGAGGAGTTCGAGCGGCACCTCGCCGAGTGCGCGAGCTGCGCGCGGGAGACCGCCGAGCTGACGGCCATCGCGGCCCGGCTGGGGATGGCGGTGTCCCGGACGCCACGCCCGGCGCTGCGCGAGGAGGTGCTGCGCCGGGTCGCCGCCGTACGGCAGCAGACGCCCGGTCCGCCGCCCTGAGCCCGGGGTGCGCACCGGCTCAGCGGCGCGCACCGGTCCTCGGACGGGACACCGTCCTCTTGGGCGGCCGCGGGAAGAACCCACTCGTCCGGGCCGCGTACTCGGCGAAGCCCGGACGGTCCGCCATCCGGCGTTCCAGCAGCCGCTGCCCGCTGCCCTTGGTCAGCAGCAGGCTCATCACCACCGGGGAGACCAGGGAGACGGCGGCCGCCGCGCCCGAGTCGCAGGTGATCAGGTACAGCCCCCACCACACGCAGAAGTCGCCGAAGTAGTTGGGATGGCGCGTGTAGCGCCACAGGCCCCGGTCCATGATCCGGCCCTTGTGCGCCGGATCCGCCTTGAAACGGGCGAGCTGGGCGTCCCCCACCGCCTCGAAGAACACACCGACCGCCCACAGCAGCGTCCCGGCGACGGCCCACGCCGACATGGGCCCGGTGACGTACTGCGCGGCCTGCACGGGGAGCGACACGAGCCACACCAGCGCGCCCTGGAGCAGGTACACCTTCCGCAGGGCGTACAGGTTCCGGTCGCCGGGCGCCTTGGCGAGCAGGTCGTCGTAGCGGGGGTCCTCGCCGTGCCCGCGTCCCCGCCGGGCGATGTGCACCGCCAGCCGCACCCCCCACACCGCGGTCAGCGCGGTCACCAGGAGCCGCCGGCCCGGGTCGCCGTGGTCGGCGGACGCCACGAAGGTCACCAGCGCCACCGCCGTGAAGGCGAGACCCCAGGCGCAGTCGACGATCCGGTGGACGCCCTTGCGCACGGCGACGGCGAAGGTGACCAGCATGACGGCGAGAGCCGCGCCCGCCGCCCAGGCCAGGTTGACGGCGAACGCCGCCCAGGGGAAGGTCATCGGAGGGCCTCCTTGGTCAACAGGTACTGCTGCACGTCGAGGTATCCGGAGCGGAAACCCGCCTCGGAGTAGGCCAGGTAGAAGGTCCACATACGGCGGAACGTGGTGTCGAAGCCGAGCGCGGCCACCTCGTCCGCCCGCTCGGCGAACCGCTCCCGCCACAGCCGCAGCGTCTCGGCGTAGTGCTCGCCGTAGGCGTCGCGGCGGGCCACGCGCAGCGCGGTGTGGTCGCGGACCGTCTCGGCCACCGCCTCCACGGAGGGCAGCAGCCCGCCGGGGAAGACGTACTTCTGGATCCAGGTGAAGGTGTCGCGGGAGGCCAGCATGCGGTCGTGCGGCATGGTGATGGCCTGGAGGGCGACCTTGCCGCCGGGGACCAGCAGGTCGTCCAGCGCGCGGAAGTAGACCGGCCAGAACTCCGCGCCCACGGCCTCCACCATCTCGACGCTCACGACGGCGTCGTACGCGCCGCGCGCCTCCCGGTAGTCGCGCAGTTCGACGCCGACCCGGTCGCTGAGACCCGCCGCGGCGACGCGCTCCAGCGCCAGGTCGCGCTGTTCCCGGGACAGGGTGAGCGAGGTGACGTGCGCGCCGCGCGCGGCGGCGCGGATCGCCAGTTCCCCCCAGCCGGTGCCGATCTCCAGCAGCCGTGTCCCCTCGCGCACGCCCGCCAGGTCGAGCAGCCGGTCGATCTTGCGGTGCTGGGCGGCGGGCAGCAGGTCCCAGGCGGCGGGGAAGCCGTCGAAGAGGGCCGCCGAGTAGGTGAGCGTGCCGTCCAGGAAGAGGGCGAAGAGGTCGTTGGACAGGTCGTAGTGGCGGCTGATGTTGTCGCGGGCCCCACCGGGGGTGTTGCGCTCGGAGTCCGGCCGGCGCAGCGCCCACAGACCGCGCAGCCGTTGCAGCGGGCGGGGGATCAGCCGGGCCGCGTTCCCGGCGAGCACCGTGAGGACGGCGACGAGGTCGGGCGTGTCCCACTCGCCGGCCATGTACGACTCGCCGAAGCCGACCAGGCCCTGGCTGCCGATCCGGGCGTGGAAGGCCTTCGGGTCGCGGACGTCCATCACCGGGCCGCCCGCGCCGACCGAGGAGCCGTCCGGGAAGCGCACGTGCAGGGGCAGATCGCGCAGGGCACGGCGTACGACGGCCGCGGTGACCGCGGTCCGGGCCCACGAGGCGTCCGGCGGCACGGCCACGTCGGGCCAGCGCGTCCGGTCGACGGCGAAGTCGCGCGGGCGCGTGGTCACGGTCCGCCCCGCGTGGGCGGGTCGGGGGTCGGCGGTCCTCATGCGGCGTTCTCCGGGTTCTCGCGGCGGTCTCGCTGGTCGGGATCGGTGTCTTCGAGTGCGGATACGGGAGCGGGGCGGGGCTGCACCGGCAGTCCCCGCAGGTACAGGCGGACGCCGTGCAGCCGGATGGCGGCCGACACGGCGAGCGTCGACCAGGGCCGGCGCACCGCCAGACGCAGCACGGCGCCCGCGGACACCTCGCGCCGCACCCCGCGCACGGTGGCCGTGAAGGGTCTGCCGCCCTCCCGCTCCAGGTGCACGGTCAGGTCGAGCCGGTCCTGCGGGCGGGGCAGACGCATGCGGTAGCGGCCGTCGACCGGGAAGAAGGGGGAGACGTAGAACTCCTTGTCGGCGAGGGCCGTCCCCGACGCGTCCGGGCGCAGCAGATAACAGTGGCGCCCGCCGTAGGTGTTGTGGACCTCGGCGACCACACAGCGCGCGGAGCCGTCGGGGCCGTGGCACCAGTACAGGGTGAGCGGGTTGAAGACATGGCCGAGCACGCGCGCGTGGGTGAGCATGACGACCGGGCCGCCGTCGAGGCGCACCCCGCGGGAAGCGAGGAACGCGTCCAGCCCCGCGCGCAGGGAGGGTTGGTCGCCGGTGAAGTGGTCGCGCGGGTCGAAGCGCGCCAACGGCCTGATCAGGCGGGGGAGTCGAGGCGGGTGGTCGGGGTCGATCAGCCACATGTAGGTGCGGTGCCGCAGCGCGTACCGCAGGGGCGCGGAGCGCACGTGGGTGATCGTGCACGGGTACAGGGCGGACGCGAAGCTCACCACCGCACCCCCAGTGCCGCGGCGGCCGTCACACCGGAGCGGCAGCCGTCCTCGTGGAAGCCCCAGCCGTGGTAGGCGCCCGCGAACGCGGTGACGGAGCTGTTCAGTTCGGGCAGCCGCTGCTGTGCGGTGACCGACTCGGGCGTGTAGACGGGGTGTTCGTACACCATGCGGGCGAGCACCCGCTGCGGGTCCACCCGGTCCTGCGCGCCCAGGGAGACCACGTAGCGTTCGGGCGCGTCGAGCCGTTGCAGGCGGTTCATGTCGTAGCTGACCCGCACCCGGTCGGCGCCCGCCTCGCACGACGGCATCAGGTAGTTCCACGAGGCGCGGGCGCCCCGGGAGCGGGGCAGCACAGCGGTGTCGGTGTGCAGGAGCGTCGTGTTGCGCGAGTAGCGGAACGCGCCGAGCACGTCCTTCTCCAGCGGGGTGGCGTCGGCCAGCAGGCTCAGCGCCTGGTCGGGGTGGGTGGCGACCACCACGGCGTCGTACGACTCCGTGACGCCGGCGTGGGTCGTGACGTCGACGCCGTCGGGGCGCCGCCGTACCGCCCGGACCGGCGTCGCCGTGCGCACCGCGTCCAGCCGGTCCGCCACCCGCTCGACATAGGCGCGCGAACCGCCTGTGACGGTGCGCCAGGTCGGGGAGCCGCTCACGGAGAGCATCCCGTGGTGCTCCAGGAAGCGGAACAGATAGGCGGCCGGGTAGCGTTGGGCGGTGGCGGCGTCGCAGGACCAGACCGCCGACACGACCGGAGTCATGAAGTGGGCGCGGAAGTAAGGCGAGAAGCCGTGCCGGTCGAGGAACTCGCCCAGTGTCGTGGCGCTTTCGTCCGGCCGGGCGAGGTGCCGACGGGCCGCCCGGTGGAAGGCGGGGACCTCGGCGAGCATCCGCAGATACGCGCCGCGCAGGGCGTTGCCCGGACGGGCGAACAGACCCGCGGGGCCGCGGGCGCCGGCGTACTCCAGACCGCACCCCTCACACCGCACCGACATGCTCATCTCCGACTCCTGGGTGGCGACGCCGAGCTCGCCGAACAGGCGCAGGAGCTTGGGATAGGTGCGGCGGTTGTGCACGATGAAGCCGGAGTCGACGTGCCGCCGTGTGCCGTCCCGTGAGGTCAGCTCGTGCGTGTGGGCGTGACCGCCGAGCCGGCCGTCGGCCTCGTACAGAGTGACGTGGTGGGCGCGGGCGAGGACGTATGCGGCGATCAGGCCGGCGACCCCGCTGCCGACGACGGCCGTACGCCGCCGCCCCCGCCGGACGTCACCGTCCGACGCGTCCCGTGACACCCCTGACATCGCTGCTCCCTCCGGCCGGCCGCACACTCCCTCTCGGGTGTATTCCGGACCTGGGGGGCGTTCGGATTCAGCAGGTCGCCGAACTCAGCCGGTCCAGTTCGCCGCCGATCGCCTCGCGCAGCACGTCCTGCCGCGGGCCGAGCCTGAACCGCTCGTCACTCCACCGCTCACGCGGGTAGAGCCACACCGGAGCACCCACGAGACCGTCCGGCTCCCAGTCGAACCGCGGCCAGACATGCGCGTGCAGGAACGGGTCCGTGTTCCCGAGAATCTCCAGATTGACCCGCCTGAAAGCCGGATCCAGCCGCCGGCAGGCGAGCTCCACGGCCTCACCGAGCCGCTCCATGTCCGACAGGAACGACAGCCGCTTCGGCCTCGGCAGGTCCGAGAGCCGCTGCGCTCCCGGTTCGTCCACGAGCAGAACCGAGTAGCCCGGCAGGAACTGGACGTCCCCGATCACCGCGAACCCCGCCGACAGCCGCCGCAGCACGGTCGGATTCTCCCCGCGCAGCGCGGCCCCGATCCGGTCCTCGCGCCAGTCGCCGTTCATGGCGGGAAACCTACATCGCGGTCCGCGACGCCCCTCCGGCCGGTCACGCTCGGTTACTATGCTCATTCGACTCCGGACGCCGGAGGCCACATGGGTGGGGAGCCTGAGGGACATGCTGAGAGAGGTCACCGCGACCCGCTACATCACGCCGTTGCGTGAGGGCGGCTCGCTTCCGGGGCTCGTCGAGACCGACGACCACGGGACCTACGTCATCAAGTTCCGCGGAGCCGGCCAGGGCCGCAAGACGCTCGTCGCGGAGGTCGTCTGCGGCGAACTCGCCCGCCGGCTGGGCCTGCGCGTCCCCCCGCTGGCCGCCGTCACCCTCGACCCCGTGCTCGGACTCGGCGAACCCGACCAGCAGGTACAGGAGTTGCTGCGCTCCAGCGGCGGCGCCAACCTCGGCATGGAGTTCCTCTCCGGGGCCCTCGGCTTCGATCCGCTCGCCTTCCCGGTGAGCCGCGAGGAGGCGGGCCGGATCGTCTGGTTCGACGCGCTGACCAACAACGTCGACCGCTCATGGCGCAACCCCAACCTGCTGTTCCACCGCGGCGAGCTGTGGCTCATCGACCACGGCGCCACCATGATCTGGCACCACAACTGGCCCTCCGCCGAGGCGTCCGCGGCCCGCCCCTACGACGCCTCCGACCACGCGCTCACCGCCTTCCGGCCGGATGTCGCCGCCGCGGCCGCCGAACTCGCCCCGCGCGTCACCGCCGGACTGCTCGCCGAGGTCACCGCCGAGATCCCCGACGCCTGGCTCGCCGACGAGCCCGGCTTCGACTCCCCGGACGCGCTCCGCGACGCCTATGCGGCGCCCCTGCTCGCGCGCGCCGCCGTCATCCACGAACGCATCAAGGGGACCGAGTGAGCGACGACCGCCACTTCATCAGGCCCGGACAGGCGAGCGACCGGGACGTCTACGAGTACGCCCTGCTGCGCGTCGTCCCCCGTGTGGAGCGCGGCGAGTGCATCAACGCCGGGGTGCTCCTCTACTGCCGCGCCCGGTCCTACGTCGGCGCGCTCACCCACCTCGACGAGGCGCGGCTGCTGGCCCTCGACCCGGACGCCGACGTAGCCGGCGTCCGGGCTGCGCTGCGCGCCGTGGAAGGCGTCTGCGCCGGCGGCGAGGCGGCGGGGCAGGCGGCGGGCGACGACGCGGGACGGCGCTTCCGCTGGCTGATCGCGCCCCGCTCGACGGTCGTCCAGCCGGGCCCCGTGCACACCGGGCTCACCGCCGACCCGGCGGCCGAGACCGAACGGTTGCTGAATCTGCTCGTCAGGTAATGGATCACACGCACGCGGATGCCGTTGACACCGCGTGCCAGGGCTTCTAGCGTCACGTCGTACTGAAGGTACTAAGCGGTCGCTCACCCGAGGAGTAGCAGCAATGTCCACCACTGAGCAGCGGGTCGCAGTAGTCACCGGCGCGGCGCGCGGCATCGGCGCGGCCACCGCCGTCCGACTGGCCGCCGAGGGCCGCGCCGTCGCGGTGATCGACCTCGACGAAGCCGCCTGCAAGGACACCGTCGAGAAGATCACCGCCGCGGGCGGCAAGGCCGTCGCGATCGGCGCCGACGTCTCCGACGAGGCCCAGGTCGAGGCCGCCGTCGCCCGCGTGGTCGAGGAGCTCGGCGCGCCGACGATCCTCGTCAACAACGCGGGCGTGCTCCGCGACAACCTGCTGTTCAAGATGAGCGTCTCCGACTGGGACACCGTCCTCGGAGTGCACCTGCGCGGCTCGTTCCTGATGACCAAGGCCGTCCAGAAGCACATGGTCGACGCCGGCTTCGGCCGGGTCGTCAACCTGTCCTCCTCCTCGGCGCTCGGCAACCGCGGCCAGGCCAACTACTCCGCCGCCAAGGCCGGTCTGCAGGGCTTCACCAAGACCCTCGCCATCGAGCTGGGCAAGTTCGGCATCACCGCGAACGCCGTCGCCCCCGGCTTCATCGCCACCGACATGACCGCGGCGACCGCCGCCCGCGTCGGCATGGGCTTCGAGGAGTTCAAGGCCGCCGCCGCCACCCAGATCCCCGTGGCCCGCGTCGGCGAGCCCGACGACATCGCCAACGCGATCGCCTTCTTCACGAACGAGGCCGCGGGCTTCGTCTCCGGCCAGGTGCTGTACGTCGCCGGCGGACCGCTCGACTAAGAGGGCCACCGAGGCCACCAGGGAGCACCAGAAAGCACTGGGGATCACGAAATGACTGAACTGCCCGCACTCTCCGGCCAGGTCGCCCTCGTCACGGGCGCCAGCCGCGGCATCGGCTACGGCGTCGCCGAGGCCCTCGTCGCCCGCGGCGACCGCGTCTGCATCACCGGACGCAACGAGGAGGCGCTCAAGGAAGCCGTCGACAAGCTCGGCGCGGACCGGGTCATCGGCGTCGCCGGCAAGGCCCACGACCTGGAGCACCAGGCCGCCGCCGTCGAACGCACCATGGAGGCCTTCGGCCGCGTCGACCATCTCGTCAACAACGCCGGCACCAACCCGGTCTTCGGCCCGATCGCCGACCTCGACCTGGACGTGGCGCGCAAGGTCTTCGAGACCAACGTGGTCTCCGCCCTCGGCTTCGCCCAGCGCACGTGGCACGCCTGGCAGAAGGACAACGGCGGCACGATCGTCAACATCGCCTCCGTGGCCGGTCTTTCGGCCTCGCCCTTCATCGGCGCGTACGGCGTCAGCAAGGCCGCGATGATCAACCTGACCGTGCAGCTGGCGCACGAGTTCGCGCCGAAGGTACGGGTCAACGCGATCGCCCCGGCCGTCGTGAAGACCAAGTTCGCCCAGGCCCTGTACGAGGGCCGGGAGGCGGAGGCGGCCGCCGCCTACCCGCTGGCCCGGCTCGGCGTGCCCTCCGACATCGGAGGCACCACCGCGTTCCTGACCTCCGAGCAGTCCGCCTGGATCACCGGCCAGACCCTCGTCGTCGACGGAGGCATCTTCCTCAACGCCGGCGTCGGCTGACCCGCACCGCGCGTCCGGGCGCCCTCGCGGCGCCCGGACCGCCGCGCGCACCCTGACAACGTCGTCATCGTCGGCCTCAGCAGTACCGCCCCACCTCCGCCGCCCACGCGGCGGAGGCCTGCGGTATGGTCTGCCAACCCTTGGCATGGCAGATCGAGGAGCGTGCGCGTGTTCAACCGGAACCGATCCTTGCAGCGATTCGCGGCGATCGTGTCCATATCCCTGGTGGCCGGATGCAGTC
The DNA here is from genome assembly GCF_044740925.1 of Streptomyces sp. NPDC088254. NCBI lineage: Bacteria > Bacillati > Actinomycetota > Actinomycetes > Kitasatosporales > Streptomycetaceae > Streptomyces > Streptomyces sp. NPDC088254. Next base: position 66,902 of record NZ_JBIURQ010000001.1, read on the forward strand.
TCCTGGGAGAGGAAAGCTCCGACGACGCAGGACCGATCGTCGTGGGCACCACCAGTGCCCCCAGCACACTGGACCCCGCCGCCGCCTGGGACGGCTCCTGGGAGCTGTTCCGCAACGTCTACCAGACGCTGCTCGCCTACCCCTACGGCTCGACCACGCCGCAGCCCGACGCCGCCAAGAGCTGCAGCTTCACCGACGCCTCCAGCCGCACCTACCGCTGCGAACTGCGCGAAGGCCTCACCTTCTCCAACGGCGACAAGCTCGACGCCAAGGCCGTCAAGCACTCGATCGACCGGATCAAGGCCATCAACGCCCCCACCGGCCCCGCCGGTCTGCTGGGCAGCCTCGACCGGATCACCGTCAGCGGCGACAACGTGATCGTCTTCGAGCTCAACAAGGCCGACGCCACCTTCCCGTTCGTGCTCGCCACCCCGGCCGGCTCGATCGTCGACCCCGACGACTACCCCGCGAACGCCCTGCGCAAGGAGAACGGCATCGTCGGCTCCGGGCCGTACCGGCTGGAGGGTTACGAGGGCGGAAGACAGGCCGAACTCGTCCGCAACGACAGCTACAAGGGCTACGCCGAGCTCAAGAACGACGCGGTGAACATCCGCTACTTCCAGGACTCCGGCGACATGGTGGCGGCTCTGCGCAAGAAGCAGATCGACATCACCTACCAGGGGCTCGCCGCCGACGACATCGTCGCCCTGGAGGGCGAGGGCGACAAGGGCGACCTCCAGCTCGTCGAGGGCGCCGCCAGCAACATCAACTACCTGGTGTTCAACCCCAAGGACGAGTGGGCCGACCGGCTGCCGGTGCGCCGGGCCGTCGCCCAGCTCATCGACCGGCCCGCCATCGCCCACAAGGTCTACAAGGACACCGTGGACCCGCTGTACTCCATGGTCCCCAAGGGCCTGACCGGGCACACCACCGGCTTCTTCGACGACTTCGGCAAACCCGACGCGGCCAAGGCCCGGAGGATCCTGGCGGACGCCGACATCAGCACGCCCGTCCCGCTCACCCTCTGGTACACCACCGACCGCTACGGCTCCGACACCGCCCTGGAGTTCAAGGAGATCAAGGCGCAGCTGGAGGCCTCCGGACTGTTCCGCATCACCCTCAAGAGCCGCCCCTGGAACACCTACGTCCTCGGCTACCAGAACGGCGAGTACCCCGTCTTCGGCCGCGGCTGGTCCCCGGACTTCCCCGACGCGGACAACTTCATCGCCCCGTTCGTCGGCGAGCAGAACGCCCTCGGCACGCCGTACCCGGAGAAGGAGATCACCCAGGTGCTGCTGCCGCGGTCCCGCCAGTCCAGCGACCGCGCCAACGTGGTCAAGGACTTCGAGAGGGCGCAGCAGATCCTCGTCGACGAGGCCCGGCTGCTCCCGCTCTGGCAGGGCAAGCAGTACCTCGCGGCGAACGAGGACATCTCCGGCGGCGAACGGTCCCTGGACCCGTCGACGATCATGATGGTGGGCGAGCTGTACCGCAAGACCAGCTGGTGAGCGCACCGGGCAGCCGCCTTGTCAGTGGTCGCCTGTAGGTTCTGAGGCCTGGAAGCGACCGCACAACGGAGGACGTTGACGTGACCGACATCGCCATGCTGCCCGAGTCCTGGCGCGGAGTGCTGGGCGACGAGCTTCAGCAGCCCTACTTCAAGGAGCTGACGGAGTTCGTCGAGGAGGAGCGAGCGAAGGGCCCCGTCTACCCTCCGCGCGAGGAGGTCTTCGCCGCGCTCGACGCGACGCCGTACGACCGGGTGAAGGTGCTGGTCCTCGGTCAGGACCCCTACCACGGCGAGGGCCAGGGGCACGGCCTGTGCTTCTCGGTGCGGCCGGGCGTCAAGATTCCCCCGTCGCTGCGCAACATCTACAAGGAGATGCACGAGGAGCTGGGCACGCCGATCCCCGACAACGGCTACCTGATGCCGTGGGCGGAGCAGGGCGTGCTGCTGCTCAACGCGGTGCTCACCGTCCGCTCCGGCGAGGCGAACTCCCACAAGGGCAAGGGGTGGGAGAAGTTCACCGACGCGGTGATCCGCGCCGTGGCCGGCCGGCCCGACCCGGCCGTCTTCGTCCTGTGGGGCAACTACGCGCAGAAGAAGCTGCCGTTGATCGACGAGAGCCGGCACATCGTGGTCAAGGGCGCGCACCCCTCCCCGCTGTCGGCGAAGAAGTTCTTCGGCTCCCGCCCGTTCACCCAGATCAACGAGGCGGTGGCCCGGCAGGGTCACGAGCCGATCGACTGGACCGTCCCGAACCTGGGCTGACCGCCGCCGGGCCGGTTCCACCCGGGCCGGCCCGGTGCCGCCTGACCGGTATTGCCGCCGCAGGCGGCTAGATTCGTCGCGTCGTGGAGCAGGCGGACGGTCGCACCGGCCCCGACGTCCTCGCAACAGGTCCAGGGAGGCGCGGTGGCGGAGCATCGACAGGGGCAGGCGACGCCGGACGCCGTGCTCACACGGATCGGCCAGGTCGTGATGCTGCACCACGGCGGAGACCGCGAGGAGGCCCGGCGCCGCCTCCTCGACCTGTGGACCGAGCTCGGCGACGGCGGCGACCCGCTGCACCGCTGCACCCTCGCCCACTACCTGGCCGACACCCAGGACGACCCCTTCGACGAACTCGCCTGGGACCTACGGGCGCTGTCGGCGGCGGAGGACCAGGACGCCTCGGTGGAGGTGCGGGCGCTGTTCCCCTCCCTGCACCTCAACCTGGCGGCGGACTACGCCAGGCTGGGCCGCTCCGAGGCCGCCCGCAGCCACCTCCGCCGGGCCCGCCGCACGGCCGGCGTCCTCGGCGACGACAGCTACGGCGACGGCGTGCGCGCGGCGATCAGCCGCATGGAACTGCGCCTGGGCGAGGGCGCCTCGGACGACCTTCTCTAGAGCGTGTCGGGAAAGGCCCTCGGTCAGTCGCCGGTCGCGCCGTCGATGCGCTCGCGCAGCAGGTCGGCGTGACCGTTGTGCCGGGCGTACTCCTCGATCATGTGCGTGTAGATCCAGCGCAGGTTGAACGGCTCGCCGCTGTGCCGGCTCTTGCCGTGGGAGAGGTCGTCCAGCTCGAAGCCGGCCGCGTTGCGCCGGGCGATCTCGATCTCGGCCTGCCAGGTGGCGTGGGCCTCCTCCCAGCCGTCCGCGTCGGTGAGATGGAACTCGCCGTCGCGGTCCTCGTCGCTGAAGTAGATCGGCTCGGCGTCCTCACCCACGAGCACCTCGCGGAACCAGCCGCGCTCCACCTCCGCCATGTGCCGCACCAGCCCCAGCAGGGACAGCTCGGACGGCGGCGCGGAAGCGGTGCGCAACTGGGCGTCGGTGAGCCCCTCGCACTTCCAGGCCAGGGTCTGCCGGTGGTACTCCAACCAGCCTTCCAGCATGGTGCGTTCATCGGCGTTCTGGGCGGGTTCGGTGCGCTGCGTCGTCGTCATGACCGCATGATCGCGCAGTCGGCCCCCGACCACCACGCCTTTTCAGCCCCCGCACTCACCCTCGCGCCCTCCCCTCAGTCGCCCAGCATCCCCGCCAGCAGCTCCGAAAGCCCCGCCCGCACCTCCTCCGGGCTCGGGGTCCGCGCCCCGAACGACCCGGCCACGCAGGAGAACATCAGCCCGTCCGCCCAAGCGACCAGCGAGAGCACATGCCGCTCGGGGGACGTCGATCCCAGCGCCGTGACGAGGGCGGCGAGCTGCTCGCGGAAGCGGGCCCCCGCCGCGTCGAAATGGACCCGCAGCTCAGGGCGGCGCGTGGCCTCCAAGGCCAGTTCGTAGCGGGCCAGCGTCAGCTCGCGGTCGCGGGTGAGCGCCCGGTGGGTCGCCAGCGCGAGCGCGTCCACCACGGGGCGCCGGCCGGCCCGCGGATCCGGCAGCTCGTGCAGGGCGAGCGTCCGGGCCTCACGGTCGGCGAGCCGGCGTACCGCCAGCTCCAGCAACGCCTGGCGGGTGCGGGCGACGTTGGAGGTGGAGCCCTGGGGGAGCCCGGCCGCCTCGTCGACGGCCCGATGGGTGAGGCCGCGCGTGCCGCGCTCGGCGAGCAGAGCGAGGGCGGTGTCGGCGACGAGTTCGGCGCGCGAGGCGTCTGGGGCGGGACGTACGGACATGAAGCCAACCTACCCCGCTCACTACACCCGTAGTACAGTCGAGGCGTGGGCGCACTACGGATGTAGTGTGCAGGGGTCGAGCCCAGGAGGAGTCATGGCGCACAGCCAGGAGCGGCCGAGGCGGGCGGTCGTCATAGGAGGCGGCATCGGCGGGCTCACCGCCGCCGCGGCCCTGCACAGCGGCGGCTGGCGGGTCACGGTCCTGGAGAGGGCCTCCTCCCTCGCCCCCGTCGGCGCCGCCATCTCCCTCGCGCCCAACGCCCTGCGCGCCCTCGACGTCATCGGTGTCGGCGACCGGATCCGCGACCTCGCCGCCTGGCAGGGCGACGGAGGGCTGCGCGCCCCGAGCGGGCGCTGGCTGTCCCGCTCCGACGCGGACGCGGCGGCCGCCCGCTTCGGCGGCCCCCTGGTCCTGCTGCACCGCGCCACGCTCATCGACACCCTCGCCGCCCTGCTCCCGACGGACGCCGTCCGCACCGGCACGCCCGGCGCCCTCGCCGATCCCGGCGATATGGGCCCCTCCGGCCGCCCCGCCCGCGTGACCACTCCCGACGGCGATCTGGAAGCCGACCTGGTGGTCGCCGCCGACGGCATCCACTCCGCCGTACGCCGCGCCCTCTTCCCCGGCCACCCCGGCCCCGTCTACTCCGGATTCACCACCTGGCGGGTGGTGATCCCCGTGCCCGGCGCACGGTTCGCCTCGCACGAGACCTGGGGGAGGGGCCGCATCTGGGGCACCCACCCCCTCAAGGACGGCCGCGTCTACGCCTACGCCGCCGCCATGACACCCGCCGGCGGACACGCGCCCGACGACGAGAAGGCCGAACTCCTGCGCCTCTTCGGCGACTGGCACCACCCGGTGCCCGCCGTCCTGGCGGCCGCCCGACCCGAGGACGTCCTGCGCCACGACGTCCACCACCTGGCGCGACCGCTGCCCGCCCACCACCGCGGCCGGGTCGCCCTCCTCGGCGACGCCGCCCACGCCATGCCGCCGACGCTCGGCCAGGGCGGCAACCAGGCCGTCGAGGACGCGATCGTCCTCGCCCATCACGGCGACGACCTCGCCGCCTACACGGCCGCCCGGCTGCCCCGGACGACGTCGATCAGCCGCCAGGCCGTGCGGATCGCCCGCCTCAACATGGCGCGCGGCCGCGCGGTGACGGCCGTCCGCGACGGCGTGCTCGCCGTGGCGTCGAAGGCCGCCCCCGGCCTCGTCCTGCGAGGCTTCGACGGGATCGCCGACTGGCGGCCCCCGCAGGCCCCGTATGCTGCCGTGGAGGCAGGCACGCCAGGACACGCAGGGCGCGGACGAGCAGTGAAGGAGTCCCCGTGAAGGTCGGCTGCATCGGACTCGGTGACATCGCGCGCAAGGCCTACCTGCCGGTGCTCGGCACGCTGCCGGGGATCGAACTCCACCTCCAGACCCGCACCCCGGCCACCCTGGCGCAGGTCGCCGACACCCTGCGACTCCCCGCCGGACAACGGCACCGGGACCTCGACGCGCTCCTCGCCCAGGGCCTCGACGCCGCCTTCGTGCACGCGCCGACCGCGGTCCACCCCGAGATCGTCGCCCGGTTGCTGGACGCGGGCGTCCCCACTTACGTCGACAAGCCGCTGGCGTACGGACTGGCCGACTCCGAGCGGCTCGTGACCCTCGCGGAAGAGCGCGGCACGAGCCTCGCCGTCGGCTTCAACCGGCGCTACGCCCCCGGCTACGCGCAGTGCGCCGACCACCCGCGCGAGCTGATCATCCTGCAGAAGAACCGGGCCGGACTGCCCGAGGAACCGCGCACGATGATCCTCGACGACTTCATCCACGTCGTCGACACGCTCCGCTTCCTCGTGCCGGGGCCGGTCGACGACGTGACCGTGCGGGCCCGCGTCCGGGACGGCCTGCTGCACCACGTCGTCCTCCAGCTCGCCGGCGACGGCTTCACCGCGCTCGGGGTGATGAACCGGCTCAGCGGGTCCAACGAGGAGATCCTGGAGGTGTCCGGGCAGGACACCAAGCGGCAGGTCGTCAACCTCGCCGAGGTGATCGACCACAAGGGCCAGCCGACCCTGCGCCGGCGCGGCGACTGGGTGCCCGTCGCCCGGCAGCGCGGCATCGAACAGGCCGCGCTGGCCTTCCTCGACGCCGTCCGCGCCGGCAAGCTGCTCAGCGCCCGGGACGCACTGGCGACTCACGAACTGTGCGAGCGGGTGGTGCGAGCGGTGCGGGAGACTTCCGGCGCCGCCTGACCGCCCGGGTCCCCTCCCAGGCGGCCGCTGCCGCGAGGATCAGCAGCGCCGCGTGGGCCGGCCAGTCGCCGAAGCGGACGTACGGGGTGACACCGTCGGTGAGCGGCACCTCGTGGACGGCCGTCGAACTCGCGTCCGTCCCCAGCCACGACCCCACCGGTCGGCCGCTCGCGTCGTACACGGCGGACACGCCCGTCAGCGTCGCGTGCACGAACGGCCGCCCCGTCTCCGCGGCGCGCAGGGCGCCCAGCGAAGCGTGCTGCGCGGGCGCCCAGCTCTCCTGGAACGTCGACGTCGACGACTGGGCGACCAGCACGTCCGAGCCGTCCCCGGCCAGATGCCGGCTCATGTCGGGGAACGCCGTCTCGAAGCACACCATCGGCCCGATCCGCAGCCCCCGCCCCGCGTCCATCACGACCTGCTTCGAGCCCCGCCTACGGTCCTCACCGGCCGCCTTGCCCACCGAGGAAGCCCAGCCGAGCAGCGAACGGGCCGGGATGTACTCCCCGAAGGGAACCAGCCGCATCTTGTCGTACCGGTCGCCGGTCGGGCCGTCCGGGCCGATCAGGAGCGAACTCTTGTAGATGCCGGGCACGTCCGAGCGGCGGGCGTCCACGTTGACCAGGATGTCGGCGCCGGTAGCACGGGACAGCTCCGCCAGCCGGCGCGCCAGGTCGGGCCGGTCGTCGAGGTCGTAGCCGACGCTGCTCTCACCCCAGACCACCAGGTCCACGTCCTGCCCGGCGAGCCCCCGCGTCAGCTGTTCCTCCCGGTCGAAACGGCGGTCCGGGCCGTCGATCACACCCGGCTGCACCACGGCGATCCGGGCCACCCGCCCGGTGGGGTCCGGCCTCGGCGACCACACCCACGCGGCGGACGCCGCGGCGGCCGTCGCCGCGAGCCCCGCCACGGCGGGCAGCCGGTGCGCCGGCACCGCGACGAGCACGGCCACCGCCACGTTCACGGCCACCACCAGGAAGCTGAGCAGCCACACCCCGCCCACGGACGCCAGCCGCAACGCGGGCTCCACCTGCCACTGACTCGACCCGAGCACGCCCCACGGCCCGCCCAGCGCCTGCCAGGACCGGACCAGCTCCACGGCGAGCCAGCCCGAGGGCAGCACGGCGAGCGCGGCCGCAGCCCGCCCCCGCGAGGGCGCACCGCCGAGGAACCGGCGCACCAGCCAGCCCCACGGCGCCCACAACGCACCGAGCAGCGCGGCCAGCACGAAGATGAAGACGTGCAGGAACGGCAGCAGCCACAGATGCATGGCCAGCATGAACCCGAACCCGGCGCACCAGCCGTCGTACGCCGCCCGTTTGCCCGTCGGGGCCGACCGGACGAGCAGCAGCAGCGGGACCAGCGCGAACCACGCCCACCACCACAGGGCGGGCGCCGGGAACGCCGGCACGGGCAGCGCGCCGGCCAGCGCCGCGAGAGCGGAACGCCGCCAGGGGGAGGTGAGCCAGGGACCGAACGTCTTCATACGGCACCTCCCTACCCACTGACGGCTCCAGTGTGCGCGCCCCGGACGATCTCCGACCAGATGGCGTCGGTCACTCCCGGGGCATCGGGCCCGGCCGGCTCCCGGACGGCCGCGGAGTGCGGCGCCACTTCTCCGCCACGACCACCTCGCGCAGCCGCCAGCCGTCGTCAGTCCGCAGCAGGGCGAAGGAGTAGCGGCCGCCGCAGACGAAGTCGGGCGGCCCGGCCGAAGCACCGGAACCCGTGTCGTCGAAGCGGGCGGCGTCCCCCGCCAGCCGCATCGGGTTGAGGTAGTCGGCCAGGACGTGCGCCGTGTCGCCCCGGTCCCGCTCCAGGACCCCGAAGCGGAGACGGCGGTTCACGATCAGGTGCTGCCGCATGGAGAACGGCCGCATGCTCTCGGCGAGCCACGCGGCCACCTTCCCGGCGTCCCCCTCGATCCCGCCGGCGGAACGGTAGTCCGCCCGGCCGTCCGAGGTGAACAACTCCCGGTACGCTGCCCAGTCACCGTCGTCGACCGCGACCGCGTACTCCGTGATCAATCCGTCGACGGCCAGCCGGTCCATCACGGTGGCGAGCTCCACACGCTGCGTCATGACCCGAGTGTTGGGCATGGACCTCGCGGAGCCAAGGGCCGTGCGGGGATGGCCCTCGGCAAGGCCGCACACGGCTGCACAATAGGGTGACCCCATGCCTGCCACCCTGAGCCCCACGAAGACGCGCGCCGCGCTCCGCGCGTCCGCGCGCATATCCGTCGACCTGCTGCTGGTCCTCGTGATGCTCGCGGTCGCCCTGTGGCTGCTCGGACGGACCTGGTCCGTGGTGTGGCCGCTCGTCGTCGGCCTGCTCCTGACGACGCTGACCTGGCCGCCGACCCGCTTCCTGCGCCGGCGCGGCTGGCCGCCCGCCCTGGCCGCGGCCACCGTGACGGTGCTGTTCCTGCTGGTCGCCATGGGCGTCGTGGCGCTGATCGCGGTGCCGGTGGCGTCGCAGTCCGGCGACCTGACCGACGGCGTGGTGGAAGGCATGCAGAGGCTGCGCGAGTGGGCGGCCGGACCGCCGTTGAAGATCGACGACGCCCAGATCACCAAGGGTCTCGACAGCGCGGTCGCCCGGGCCCAGGACGGAATGGGCAGCGCGGTCACCGCCGTCGTCACCGGGGTGAGCACCGTCGTCAACGGGGTCATCACGGCCGTGCTGGCGCTGTTCCTGATGTTCTTCTTCCTCAAGGACGGCCCGCGCTTCCTGCCGTGGCTGGCCCGTCAGCTCCCCGGCCGGCTCGCCACCGACGTCCCGACCGTGGCCGAACGCGGTTGGGACACCCTGGGCGCGTTCGTGCGCTCCCAGGCGGTCGTCGGGCTGCTGGACGCCGTCCTCATCGGCCTCGGCCTGTGGATCCTCAAGGTGCCGCTGGTGCTGCCGCTGGCAGTGCTGACCTTCGTCTCGGCGTTCGTGCCCATCGTGGGCGCCCTGTTCGCCGGCTTCGTCGCGGTGCTCATCGCTCTGGTCTCCAACGGCCTGACGGACGCGCTGATCGTGCTGGCGATCATCGTCGTGGTGCAGCAGCTGGAGGGCAACGTCTTCCAGCCCATGATCCAGAGCCGTGGCCTCGGCCTCCACGCCGCGGTGGTCCTCCTCGCGGTGACGCTGGGCGGCAGCCTGGCCGGCATTGTGGGCAGCTTCCTCGCGGTACCGGTCGCCGCACTGGTCGCGGTGGCCTGGAACTACGTCCGCGAACAGCTCACGGATCCCCCGCAGGAACCGGAGCCGGACGCCTCGCCCGAGGGCGCGGTCGTCCCGTCGTGACGTCCGCCGGCGACCGTGCGGGTGCCGTGCGGGTGCCGTGCGTGCCGCTCAGGGCCGCAGGTGGGCGAGCAGTTCGTCACCGGCGGGGTAGGGCCGCTCCCGGGGAAGCAGCTCCCGCGCGGCATCCTGATCGCCGCGGCCGACGAGTGCGCGGATCTCCCGGGCGAGCGGGGTCACATCGCTGATGGACACGGTCCACTCGTCGGCGTAGCGCGCTGACGCCTCGCCGGAAAGCCCGAGTTGCAGCGAACGGTACGGCAGGGGACGTGAGTTCAGGTCGCGTTCGGGATCCCACTGGACACGGGCCGGCGCCCGCTTGAGTTCCCGCTGCCAGGCGCCGCGATCGGGGTACAGGGAGCGAACGTGGCTCGACAGACAGGCATGGCGCAGCGCCCAGTCGAAACCGGCGCGAGTGATCTCGACGGCGAGAACGGTCTCCTGCCCGGCACTGGCGCCCCAGTCGGAGCGGTACATCATCCACAGGAAGCTGGGCTTGATCCACGTCATGCGGTTCCGCCGCCACGTGGACGGGAAGCGGCCGTGGCGGGCGGCGGGCACTCCGATCGCGGGGTCGTAGGCCTGGTAGACGGTGATCGTGGACGCCGTGTGGAGCGCGCGGATCTCGCGGATCTCTTGGTTCGGGTGTTCCATGGCGCACAGTTTTCGGCCCCGACGGATCGGCGGGCCAGCGATTTTCGATCACCGTGCGGCCCGTGCGGCCCGTGCGGCCCGTGCGGCCCGTGCGGCTCGAACGAACGCTCGCCTCGCTCTTCGAAAAGAACCACAAGCGCGGCCTGCCCGCCCTACGATCGCTCGCATGCTGATTCGCCGGACATTACGGATGATCGTCATGCTCGCGGTGGCCCTCTCCGGAGCGATCGGGGGCGGCGTGGGGACGGCACAGGCCGAGGAACAAAGCCCCTCGTACGAACGTCAGTTGTTGTTCTACAACCACTCCTACGGGGTCCTCGACCGGGAGACCGCCGACGCCATCGAACACTCCGCGTACCTGCGGGACTTCGCTCACTTCCAGGTCCGCACCACGAGCGGCACGGACGGACAGACCTGGACCGGCCGCTACCTGATGGGCCGTGAGACCTACCTGGAGTTGTTCGGAGTCGGTGACATCGCCGGCCAGGACGGCACCCTCGGCTCCGCAGGGCTCGGCCTGTCGACCGAGCGGGCGGGAGACATGGCGACGGTCACCCAGCGGCTGAAGGGCGAGGGGGGCCCCGAACCCGTCACCTTCCTCCAGACCCGGGACTTCGGTGACGGTGTGCCCGTGCCATGGTTCGACGCCGTCCTCACCACCACCGCGTACGACGCCTTCGGGGCCTGGGCGATGGAGTACCGGCCGGAGTACTTCGCCGACCCCCGCGGCAACACCGAGCCGGCGAGCTTCCCCGGTGACGTCGGCAGGGAGCGCTACCTCTCGGACGACTACCGCACCCATCTGATGCGTGACGTGACCGCCGTGCACCTCGCGGTCACCGAGGGCGACCTGGCCGACACCGTGCCGCTGCTGCGGGCAGGCGGGTTCGCCGTCCGGACCCTGCCGGACGGGGGCGTCGTCGCGGAGCACGGCGGTACCACGATCCGCCTCGACGTCGTCCCGCGCGAACAAGCGGGACTGCGGCGGGTCGACATGTCCCTCAACGGCCCCGCGAAGACCCGGCACGTGCAGCAGCTCGGCCACTCCACCCTGACCGTCGGCCCCGGCAGCCACGCCGTCTGGACGTTCGCCCCCAACGGCGTTCGCTAGAGCTGGGGTGGGCCGGGGACGCCGTTCGGATCAGCCGAGGCGGCCCTTCAGGTGATTGCCGCGCGCCTCCTGGGCGGGCCGGCCGTCGCAGGGGTACGGCGTCTCAGCAGAGGACGAACGCTGATTGCCGTGAGGAGCGTGGAAATGTACGCAGCAGTGCGGCGGTACGAAGGGGTGACCGATGCCGCCGAGGCGGCTCGGCTCGTGAACGAGGGGTTCGTGCCGCTCATGCAGCAGGTCTCCGGATTCGTGGCCTACTACTGGATCGACGCCGGTGACGGGGTGATGGTCTCCACCAGTGTCTTCCGGGACCGGGCCGGCGCCGAGGAATCGATCACCAAGGCCGCGGACTTCGTACGGGAGAACCTCACGGCGCTGCTCCCCAACCCGCCGCAGGTCGTGGCCGGCGAGGTGGTGGCCTCCGCGTGACGGCCGCCCCGGCCGAATCCACTGGGGCGAAACCCTCGTGAGCTGGGATCGTGGCTGTGTGTCGAAGTGGATGAAGAGGAAAGCCCCGGCCGGTCCGCAGGACCCTGAGCCGGGGCTTTCCTCGTACCAGCGGGAGATACGGGACCGGCTCCTCGCGGCCCCTGTGCTGCCGGCGCCCGAGCCGTGGCGCCGGGTCGTGTGCCCGCCGGTGGGCGGACTTCTCGGGATCGGGTTCGCCTCGCACCCCGGCACCGGCCACGACATGGTGATGGTCGTCTCGCACGACGGCCACGGTCTGTTCGACGCCGCCACGGGGGAGAGGATCGCCCGGGACCGGAACCCCGCCCCCGAGGACAGCACCCCTGACGCGGCGCCCGACCTGTCGTGCCCTGGCCTGGGCCCCGTAGCCGGAAGCAGGGTGCACATCGCCGGGCTCTACGGGGGCGGGCTGCACACCACGACCGCGGACGGCTGGACCGTAGAGGCCGTCGTCCCGGCCTGGCCGCACGAACGTGTCCTGCTCTCCCGCGACGGCGGCCTGCCGCACGCCGGCCGGCACGGCGGCGACTGGTGGCACGTCCACCACTGCAACCACTCCGAGCTGCGAGCCGTCGGCTTCTCACCGACGGGGCAGACCCTCGCCGTCGCGACGAGCAGCGGCCTCTCGCTGTGGACCCGCAGGACGGACCGCGGTCTCTGAGGCGAGGGAATTCACTCCACCTCGACGCCGAAGTCCCGCACGAGTTCCTCCAAGCCGCCCGGGTAGCCCTTGCCGCCCAGGACGAAGTCCCAGTCGCCGTTCGCCCTGCGGCGGAAGGAGCCGAGGACCAGGGCCGTTTCGCCTGGCCGGCCGTCGGAGACCTCCAACTGCCCCAGTTCCGTCAGAGCGGGGTCGAGGAGGCGGATGCGCGCGTCGGTGAAGCCGGAGAGGTCGGCGTCCGGGTTGACCTCCGGGTCGACGGCGGCCACGAGCACGAACCGGTCGGCCTCGGCCGGCAACCCCTCGAAGGAGACGCAGATCGCGGCCTTGTCGGGCGCCGTGGCCGGCAGGGCGCGCACCGAACCGTCCGGTGTCGCCGGGTTGTTGAAGAAGACGAAGTGATCGTCGCTGAGAACGCTGTTGCCGCGGCAGACGAGGGCGCACACGTCCAGGGCGACGCGTCCGGTCCACGACATGCCCAGGACGTTGTAGTCCGGCGGCAGTTGGGCGTCCGGCGGCGAAGGGAGCGGCTGCACGTCGGCCTGCCGGCCCCCGTCGCCCAGCCGCCCGCTCAGTCCATGACGATGCAGCAGGTCGACGAGCTCCGCTCCCGAGACCAGTTCCAGCGGCTTGCCGTTGGCGAAGGTGTGCGAGCCGGGGCCGAAACCCGAAGTCGTCACCAGGACACCCTTGTTGGCGCCGGTGTCCTGCACCGTCCCGTACAGGTCGCGCACGGCGGTTGGCGGCACCGTGTTGCGGTAGCGCTTCACCTGGACGATGATCTTGCCGCCCCGTATCGGCGCCGGATCCAGCGCGTCGACGTCCACGCCGCCGTCGTTGGAGCGCTGGGTGGTCACCGCCTGCATGCCCATCGCTCGGAAGAGGTCGGCCACCAGGCCCTCGAAGGCGACCGGATCCATCGCGAACAGGTCCGGTTCCTCGCCGCCGCCGTGGGCGACGACGGGGTTGCCGACCTCCTGCGGCCGACGGCCCGGCCGCACGGGCGTGAGCTGGTCCGGCCGGGCCGACAGCTGCCCGCGCAGCGCGTCGGCCAGGCAGCTGCCGGCGTCCACCTGGGCCAGATGCAGGTCGCGGAAGGAGGAGCGCGCGGCCATGACGGTCGCGACGAAGATGTGGCCCGGGCGGCCAGTCGTCGGATCGTGTCCGTCGACGAACCCGTTCAGGGCCACCGACTCGAGCGCGCCCTGGTCGTCGGCCGCGAACAGCTCGTGCAGGACGAGCAGCACGCACTGCGCCAGCACCTCCCGGTACAGAGCGCGCCGCTGGCTCACCGGGCGGGGCGTCTCCTTGTACTGGTCGGTCGCGGCCGTCCACCTCACGGACTTGGTCTCGGGGACGACCGTGTACGGGGGCAGCTCCCAGTCGAGCACCAGCTGCCGGGCCGCCGGATCGTAGGCCGCCGCGACCTGGCGCGGAAAGGCCTCGGGCCACGCGGTCGAGGCGTACAGCGCGGCGGAGAAGTACTCGACGACGGACTCGGGGTCCCCGCGCCGCACCCCGTCGGTGACGGCGGTGACGCCGGCGTTGTGCCGTCGCACCTCGGCCAGCCGGGCATCGGCCCACTGCTGGTACTCCCGCTGGTAGGAGGCCAGTTGACGCTGCCGTTCGGCCTCCGCGGCCTGGGCGGCGCGCCAGTCGTGCTCGAAGCGGGACTGCGCTTCGGCCTGGGCCTGCGCCCGGCGACTCGCGCTCCAGCCGCCCTGCGCCTGGTAGTGGTGGAATTCCGGCATGGGCACGGGGTGCGCCAACGGACCCGGGGCGAAGGGCTGTACGTCCTCCGCTCGCAGAAGGGTGGAGGCCCGGAAGGGAGGGGCCTGGCAGCCCGCGACGAGAAGGCTTTGCAGGGAGGCGACCTGTGCGTCCAGTTCCTCCGTGCGCCGCACTGCCTCCGCCTGCCTGTACTCGCGGTGGCTCTGCACGGCCCGCCGCTCGTAGGCGCGCGTCTGCTGCTCCTGAAGTCGTCGCCGTCTGGCTTCGGCGTCCAGTTGGCGTTGCTGCTGCCGCTGCATCTCGGCCCAGACGCCGACGAAACCAGTAGAGCGACGACTCATGTGCTGCGGGCCCTCCCCGTACTCGACAGCCGAAGCCAATTGGTTGTCCCCACAACCACTCACGGCGAAACGACTCCGACCAGCGATCAGGGCCTCTCGCACCCGCCCGGCGGGACTGCCCCGGCAGGCCGAACGCTCTCGCGCGGGCACGCGCATGACGGGGAGCAGCCTGCTACGCCGCCCTGACCACGTCGTCCCGCACGGCCGTCGCCCACTCGACGACCAGCAGTTCGTACTCGGACCGGTCCTGGTCCGACAGACTGCCGCCCGTGCGCTGCCACAGCGCACGGATCTGCTCGTTCACCTCGGAGGCGGAGCGCACGGAACCACGGACCACGGAACTGGGGGACATGGCGACAGCCTAGGGGCAAGCGCTGACAGTGCGCTGCCGAACGGCTACGCAGGCCGTATGTCCTCGGTCACGGCCCACCCGCTTCCTGAGGCGTCCTGCCGGGGACTCAGCCCGCGGACTCAGCCGCGTGCGGACTGAGCGCGCCCATGGCGACCAGGACGATGATGACTATGCCGAGCACCACCCGGTAGTACACGAACGGCATGAAGGACTTCGTGCTGATGAACTTCATGAACCAGGCGATCACCGCATATCCGGACGCGAAGGCGATCACCGTTGCGAACGCCGTCGGACCCCACGCCACATGGCCGCCCTCCATCGCGTCCTTGAGCTCGAACGTGCCCGAGGCCAGCACCGCCGGGATGGCGAGCAGGAAGGAGTAGCGGGCCGCCGCCTCGCGCTTGTAGCCCATGAACAGGCCGCCGCTGATGGTGGCGCCGGAGCGGGACACGCCGGGGATGAGCGCGCAGGCCTGGCAGAGGCCGAAGATCAGGCCGTCCTTCACGCCCAGGTTCTCCAGCCCCTTGCGCTGCTTCGGCGCGCGGTGGCGGCCGCCCTTCTCGTCGCGTGCCGCGAGCCGGTCCGCGACGGCGATGACTATGCCGACGACGACGAGCATCGTCGCGGTGATCCGCAGATCGCGGAACGGCCCCTCGATCGCGTCCTTGAGGGTGATGCCGAGCACGCCGATGGGGATCGATCCGACGATCACCAGCCAGCCCATCTGGGCGTCGTGGTCCTTGCGCATCTCCTTGTCGAAGAGTGACCGGGACCACGCGGACAGGATCCGGCCGATGTCCTTGCGGAAGTAGATCAGCACCGCGGCCTCGGTGCCGATCTGCGTGATCGCGGTGAAGGCGGCGCCGGGGTCCTCCCAGCCCGAGAAGGCCGCGGTCAGCCGCAGGTGCGCGCTGGAGGAGACGGGGAGGAACTCGGTCAGCCCCTGGACGAGTCCGAGGATGAGGGATTCAAACCAAGACATGAGGTTACGGAGTCCAAGTGCCGATCGGGGGGCGGCGGACACGGCGGGCCGCCGCGCGCGCGGTGATCAAGGGGGTGCGTCAAGGGCAGCGTAGCGCCCTCGGGTGACAGACCCGGCACAGGGGTTTCGGAGCGGGCGGCGCGGGGGATAGGCGCGGCGCGGTTGAGCAGGGCGGACGTGTTGACCGGCCAGGGGGCCGACGCATAGTTTGCTGGCTGAATGAAAGCGCTTGCTGTGTGAGTGGGGCGACCCGTTCGCCCAGTGGGTCGACCCGTTCGCCCGTTCGCCCGGTCGCTCGGTTGTTCGGTCGTTCGTCTGAGGAGTGCTGATCACGCACATGTCCCCATCCGCTCCGCTCGCCGGCCGCCGCATCCGCGCCGCCGTCATCGGCACCGGCGCCATCGCCCGCGGCTCCCATCTGCCCGCGCTCGCCCAGCTCGCCGCGGAGGGGGAGACCGAGGTGGTCGCGGCCGTCGACATCGATGCCGCCGCCGTCGAGGCCTTCTGCACGGAGGGCGGGATCCCGCACGCCTACACCGACCTGGAGCGCATGCTCGCCGAGCAGCGACCCGACCTCGTCACCATCTGCACCCCGCCGACCCTGCACCGCGCGCAGAGCGTGGCCGCGCTGCGCGCCGGGGCCTGGGTGTGGTGCGAGAAGCCCCCGGTGCCGACCCTCGCCGACTACGACGCCGTGGCGGCCGAGGAGGGGACGAAGGGCGGTCCGTACGCCTCGATCGTCTTCCAGCACCGGTTCGGGTCCGGCTCCCGGCACGTACGGCGGCTGCTCGCCGAGCAGGCCCTCGGCCGGCCGCTCGTGGCGCACTGCCAGACCACCTGGTACCGCGACGCCGCCTACTACGCCGTCCCCTGGCGCGGCCGTTGGCACACCGAGGGCGGCGGCCCCGCCATGGGCCACGGCATCCACCAGATGGACCTGCTCCTGGACCTGCTCGGCCCGTGGAGCGAGGTGCGCGCCATGGCCGGGCGGCTCGTCCACGACGTGGAGACCGAGGACGTCTCCACCGCCCTGGTCCGCTTCGAGAACGGGGCCATGGCGACGATCGTCAACAGCGTCCTCAGCCCCGACGAGGTCAGCCGCATCCGCATCGACTGCGAACTGGCCACCGTGGAGCTCACCCACCTCTACGGCCACTCCAACGCCGACTGGCGCGTCACCCCCGCCCGGGACGTCCCCGGCGACCGCGCCGCCGCCTGGCAGGACTTCGGCGCTGACGTGCCCAGCTCGCACCTGGCGCAGCTGCGTGAGCTCGTCGCGAGCATGCGCGCCGGGGAACGGCCGCGCAGCAGCGGCGCCGACGGGCGCACCAGCCTGGAGCTGATCAGCGCGCTCTACAAGGCAGCGTTCACGGACGTGACGGTGAAGCGGGGCGAGATCGGCCCCGGCGACCCCTTCTACACGGCTCTGCACGGCGGCGCCCCCGGCTGGGCGCCCGCAGCCGTCCACGCCGCCGCCGAGGAGGTCTCCGCATGACCGGCCTGCGTCTGGTCCACGCGCACGGCGACCGCGTCACCGTGACGGACCCGGTCGGCGGCGTCGAACTGCTCGCCTACGTCTACCGGCCCGAGGCGGCCTGGGAGGCGCCGAAGCCGTACATCCATCCCCTGCGCACCCTCGCCGGCGACGTCGTCACCGACTACCGGCCCAACGACCACCGCTGGCACAAGGGCCTGTCGCTCACCGCGTCGCACCTCTCGGGCGCCAACCTGTGGGGCGGGAACTCCTACGTCCACGGTGAGGGGTATCTCGAGCTCCCCGAGCGGGTCGGCTCCATGGCGCACGTCGCCTTCGACGAGATCTCGGCCGACGCCGGCCGGGCGGTCATCTCCGAGCGGCTGACCTGGCATCCGCACAGCGGCGAACTGTGGGCCGACGAACACCGCCGGATCGAGGTGCACGACGTCGACCGGGCCTCCGGCTCCTGGGCGCTGACCTGGACGAGCGCCGTCACCAACCGCCGTGACGAGCCGCTGCGGTTCGGCAGCCCGACCACCGAGGGACGCGAACTGGCCGGATACACCGGACTGTTCTGGCGCGGGCCGCGCGCCTTCCGTGACGGCCGCATCATCGGGCCCGACGGCGAGGGGCCGGAACTGATGGCCTCCCAGAGCCCCTGGCTCGCGCTGTCCGGCGAGCACGACGGAGCAGACGGCCACGCCACCGTCGTCTTCGCCCACGCTCCCGAGAACGACCACACCGGCGAGCGGGGCGCCCACCCGGCCCACTGGTTCGTCCGCAACGACCCCTTCGCGGGGATCGCCCCGTCCTGGGCGTACTTCGACGAGCTGGAGCTCGCCCCCGGCGACACCCTCACCCGCCGCTATCGCGTCGTCGTGGCCCACGGGGCCTGGGAGCGGCAGGAGATCACCGACTATCTCAAGACCCACCCGTGGTGAGCGCCTACGACGGCCTGCCCGGCGGCGTCGCCGTCTCGCACCTGTGCGTCTACGACTGGCCCGCCGCCGACGGGGTGCACGGCGGCACGCCCCATCTGCATCTGGCCTGCTCGGAGGGGTACGTCGTCACCGGCGGGCGCGGGGCCGTGCAGACGCTCACCGCCTCCGGGTTCGAGGAAACGCCCCTCGCGCCCGGCACGGTGGCCTGGTTCACGCCGGGCACCATCCACCGGCTCGTCAACGAGGACGATCTGCGCATCACGGTCCTGATGCAGAACAGCGGGCTGCCCGAGGCGGGCGACGCGGTCCTCACGCTGCCCCCGGAGTACCTGACGGACCCGGAGACGTACGCCGCCGCCACCACGGTCCCCGCCGACGCCCCCGAGGAGGAGCAGGCCCGGATCGCCCGCGCCCGCCGCGACCTGGCCGTGGAGGGCTACCGCATCCTGCGCGAGGCGGACGGCCCCGAACCGCTGACCGCCTTCCACCGCGCCGCCGCCGCCCTCGTACGGCCCCGGCTCGCCGAGTGGCGCGAGCGCTGGCAGCGCGGTGCGGCGGCCGCGGCGGCGGCGACGGGGGACCAGCTCGACCGGCTGGCGGACGGCGACGTCACCCACCTCGCCGACGCCGCCGTGCACGCCGAACAGCCCTCGGCGTACGGCAAGTTCGGGATGTGCGGGCGGTTGGACGTGTACCGGCCGCGGTGATGACGCGCGGTCAGCGCGAACGCAGGTGGTGGCGCTTGCGCCAGGCCAGCGCGGCGCCGGCCAGCGCGGGCACGGCGATGACGGCCATCGAGATCAGGAACAGCGGCGAGGTCGGGGAGGCGGCACTGGACCCGGCGACGACGTACGCGGCCGTGTTGGGCACCGAGCCGAGCGCGGTCGCGAGCAGGAACGGCACCCAGCCCATCCGGGAGACGGAGGCACAGTAGTTCGCCGCCCAGAACGGCACGCCCGGGAACAGCCGGGTCGCCAGCATCGAACGCAGGCCGTGCCGGCTCAGCTGGTCGTCCGCGGCCTTCAGAAGCCGGCCCCGCAGCAGCGGCCGCAGCGCGTCCTGGCCGAGGAACCGGCCCAGTCCGAAGGCGAGTCCCGCGCCCAGCACCGTACCGGCCAGGGCCGCGCCGAAGCCCAGCTGTGAGCCGAACACCGCGCCTGCGGCCAGGTTCAGCAGCGGCCTCGGCACGAACGCCACCGTGCACAGTCCGTACGCGGCGGCGAAGACGAGCGCCGCCGTGACGCCGCCCAGCTGGGGCGGCCACCCGTCCGCGAGCAGCCTCTGCGGCTCGAACAGCAGCACGCTCGCCGCGGCCGCCGCGAGCAGCACCACCAGCAGGGCGAACCGGGCCCACGGCGAGAGCAGCGCTCTTGAGCAGCGCGCCGCCAGGCCGGCGGGCGCCGGCGCGGAAGCGGCGGCGAGGGGAACGGGCAGGGGCACGGGAACGACGAGCTCCGTGGCGGCGGCCCGGGGAGAGGCCGTGGCGGTGCCCCCAGAGCGGGTGGTGGCATCGAGCATCAAGCGACAGTAACTGACGAACAGGTGTGATCGCCGTATGGTCCGTTTCATGATGGTCACAGGTGGACGAACGATCGGTGTACCGCACAGCGTTCTCGCCGACACCGTCCTGGAACGGCTCACCGCCGCGTACGCCGCCGCGGCCGATTCCGGCCGGGCGGCGGCCATGCGGGCGTACATGAAGGACGTGGCCCCTTTCCTGGGCCTGCCCACCCCCGAGCGCCGGGCCCTGTCCCGCACGGTCCTGGCGGGCACGCCCCGCCCCGACGAGACGGACTGCACGGCGATCGCCCTGCGCTGCTGGGGGCTGCCGGAGCGCGAGTACCACTACTTCGCCGTCGACTACCTGCGCCGCCACGTCGGGCGCTGCACCTCGGGCTTCCTGCCGGTGGCCCGTCACCTCGTCACCACCGTCCCCTGGTGGGACACCGTCGACCTGCTCGCCGCCCACGTCGTCGGCGCGCTCGTCGCCGCCGACCCGCGGCTGAGAGCCGAGATGGACGCCTGGATCGCCGACGACGACCTGTGGCTCGTCCGCACCGCCCTGCTCCACCAGCTCCGCCACAAGGAGCGCACCGACGCCGACCGCCTCTTCGCCTACTGCCTGCGCCAGGCCGGCCACCCCGACTTCTTCATCCGCAAGGCGATCGGCTGGGCCCTGCGCGAGTACGCCAAGTCGGCCCCCGAGGCGGTCCGTACCTTCCTCGACCACGAGGGCCGCCGGCTCTCCCCTCTGTCCCTCCGCGAGGCGACGAGGAACCTCCTCTGAACTCCCGGATCCACCTCGGGAAAATCGTTCGACAGGCGCCGGGCGGTCGGCGAGGATCTGACACATGTTCCGGTACGCCTTCCTCCTCGCAGCTTCCGCCGTCGCGGATGCGCCGAAGGCTGCCGTCGCTGTTCTCACGGCCGTCGTCGACGGCGCCCGAAGCTGACCCTCTCCGGATCGTCCGGCGGACCCCGCAGGGGGAGGGTCGGCGCATCACTCGGGGTCCCCGTCCCGGCCGGCGCTTCGCCGCCGCCGGGGCCGTCACGCAGCATCCTTTTCCGAGAGGCTCCGGTTTCGCCATGCCCAAGACGGCATACGTGCGCACCAAACCCCACCTGAACATCGGCACCATGGGCCACGTCGACCACGGCAAGACCACCCTGACCGCCGCCATCACCAAGGTGCTGGCCGAGCGCGGCGGCGGCACCTTCGTGCCGTTCGACCGCATCGACCGCGCCCCCGAGGAGGCGGCGCGCGGCATCACCATCAACATCGCGCACGTCGAGTACGAGACCGACACCCGCCACTACGCGCACGTCGACATGCCCGGCCACGCCGACTACGTCAAGAACATGGTCACCGGCGCCGCGCAGCTCGACGGAGCGATCCTCGTCGTCTCCGCGCTCGACGGGATCATGCCGCAGACCGCCGAACACGTGCTGCTCGCCCGGCAGGTGGGCGTCGACCACATCGTGGTCGCGCTCAACAAGGCCGACGCCGGGGACGAAGAGCTGACCGACCTCGTGGAGTTGGAGGTGCGCGAGCTGCTCTCCGCGCACGGCTACGCCGGCGACGCCGCTCCCGTCGTACGCGTCTCCGGGCTCAAGGCCCTGGAGGGCGACCCGCGTTGGACGGCGTCGATCTCCGCGCTGCTCGACGCGGTGGACACCTACGTGCCGATGCCCGAGCGGTACGTGGACGCGCCCTTCCTGCTGCCGGTGGAGAACGTGCTCACCATCACCGGCCGGGGCACGGTCGTCACCGGCGCGGTCGAGCGCGGCACGGTACGGGTCGGCGACCGCGTCGAGGTGCTCGGCGCGGGCGTCGAGTCCGTCGTGACCGGGGTGGAGACCTTCGGCAAGCCGATGGACGAGGCGCAGGCCGGGGACAACGTGGCGCTGCTCCTGCGCGGGGTGGCGCGGGACGCCGTCCGGCGGGGGCATGTGGTGGCCGCGCCGGGGAGCGTCGCGCCGCGGCGGCGGTTCACGGCGCAGGTGTACGTGCTGTCGGCGCGCGAGGGCGGGCGCACGCCGCCCGTCTCCACCGGCTACCGGCCGCAGTTCTACATCCGCACGGCGGACGTCGTCGGGGACGTGGACCTGGGGGAGACGGCGGTCGCCCGGCCCGGGGACACGGTCAGCATGACCGTGGAACTGGGGCGTGAGGTGCCGCTGGAGCCCGGTCTCGGCTTCGCCGTCCGCGAGGGCGGGCGGACCGTGGGCGCCGGGACGGTGACAGCCGTGGTGTGAGAACGGCTGGGACGGTGGACGGGTGGGGGGCCGCGGGGCCGGTCATGGCCGGTCCCGCGGCCCCCCACCCGCGCTTACGAGTACGGGTGCTGTACCCCCGCGGTCCTTCGAAGCGCCGTTCCGCGGGCAGAATGAGGGCGTGAACGACGAGCCCATACCCGTCGCCCGGGTCACCGACCAGGGGACTGTCAAGCTGATGCCCGACATCGACCGGGAGCGTGCCTGGCTGCTCACCGTCGACGGGGCGCCGCAGTCGTACGTCGACCTCGACGACCCGACGCACCTCGAGTTCGAGTACGCGCGGCGGCTGGGCCACGCGCTCGACGTCGTGGCGGAGCCGGGCCGGCCGCTGGACGTGCTGCATCTGGGCGGGGGAGCCCTCACCCTTCCCCGCTATGTGGCCGCCACCCGGCCCGGCTCCCGGCAGCACGTCGTCGAGGCCGACCACGGGCTGCTGGACCTCGTCGCCGAGCATCTGCCACTGCCCGCCGGCGCCGGCGTCACACTGCACGCCGACGACGCGCGGGCCTGGCTGGAGGCGGCGCCGGCGAGCTCAGCCGACGTGCTCGTCGCCGACGTCTTCGGCGGCTCCCGCGTCCCCGCCCACCTCACGTCCCTGGCCTACGCCCGTGAGGCCGGACGGGTCCTGCGTGCCGACGGCGTCTGTCTGGCGAACCTCGCGGACGCGGCGCCGTTCGCCTTTCTGCGTTCCCAACTCGCCACGTTCGCCGAGGTGTTCGAGGAGCTCGCGCTCATCGCGGAACCGGCGGTGCTGCGCGGCCGCCGCTTCGGCAACGCGGTCCTCGTCGCCGCCCACCGCCCGCTCGACGTGAGCCGCCTGGCCCGCCGCACCGCCTCCGACGCCTTCCCGGCCCGGGTCGAACACGGCCCAGCCCTGCGGGACTTCATCGGCGGGGCCCGCCCCGTGCCGGACGCGGAGGCGGTCCCGTCGCCGGTCCCGCCGGCCGGGGCGTTCGGCGTCGGGTGACATCGACGCCCGGCGTCCGCCCTCCGCCGGTCAGCCCTCCGTCGGATCCCCGTGCAGCCGTACGGTGTTGAGGATCTGCATGATGGTCGTCCTCGGGAGTTCGCCCTTCACGCCCTTGGCCGTGTACAGGTTCCAGGACACGTAGTCGCCCTTGGAGTTCT
Organism: Streptomyces sp. NPDC088254; assembly: GCF_044740925.1. Taxonomy (NCBI): domain Bacteria; kingdom Bacillati; phylum Actinomycetota; class Actinomycetes; order Kitasatosporales; family Streptomycetaceae; genus Streptomyces; species Streptomyces sp. NPDC088254. The sequence continues at coordinate 90,151 of NZ_JBIURQ010000001.1, forward strand.
TGAAGCCGAAGGTGATCGCCTGGCCGTCGCTCGCGCACTTGCCCTTGTCGGGCGTGTTCGTCGACTGGGCCCAGGCGTAACTGCCCTTGACGCCCGAGGCGGTGGTGTAGGGCGTCGCCTTCTTGTCGAAGCTGATGCTCTTCTTGTCGGGCTCGGTGTAGCCGCCGAAGACCCACCACGCGGGGGTGTTGATGGCGATCTCGTCGGTGTTCTTGGCGCCCTCCGCGCCCTTCGTGCCGACGACCGCGAGCGCGGAGTCCTCGGTCTTGCCGTCCTTGTCGTCGTCGGACGTGCACCACTTGGACTTGTACTCGGCGGTGCCCGACTGGATGATCGAGTCGTAGCCGTTCGGCTTGCTCTTGTCCTCCCACTCGAAGCCCTGACTGAGCGTCGGCGACTGGATCTCCCAGTCCGCGGGGACGTCGAAGGCGGTGCCCCGCTTGGGGTTCACGACGACCTTCCAGCCCGGGACGGTCGGCTGGAGCGTCTCGGTGCCACGCGGGTTGTCGCCCCCGGCGGCGGAGGCCGAGGCGGACGCCGACGGCGAGCCGCTCGTCCCGGCGGTCGCGGCCGGGCTCTTGCCGCCCTTGCCGGCTGCCTCGTCCGACCCGTCGTCCTTGCCGCCCAGCACCAGGAATCCGGTGACGCCGGCCGCCACCACGACGGCCGTGGCCGCCACGATCGCGACGAGTTTCGTACGGTCGTCTCCTCCCCCTCCGCCGGGCTGCTGCGGGCCGGCCGGGGTCGGGACGTTCCACTGCGGCTGTGTGCCGTAGGGGTCCGGCTGCTGGTAGCCGGGCTGCTGATAGGGATTCGGCTGCTGGTATCCCGGCTGCTGGTATCCCGGCTGCTGGTACGGGTTGTTCTGCGCCTGCGGGTTCTGCTCTCCCCCGGGCGGCTGCTGTCCTGGCCACATGGCCAGAAACCCTAGTGCCGTTCCTGACCTGAATGGGTCACCACCCCTTGTCAGGTACGTACCGATTCGGTGGACGGGGCTGGTGGGCGTAGGCTACTCATGGGTAACATCACGGTATGAGCGCAGACCAGATGTCCGTCGGCGAGATGCTCGCCGCCACCGTTCCCATGGCCCGGACCCTCAAGCTGGAGTTCCAGGAGACGAGCCCGGACAAGGCCGTGGTCGCCCTGCCCGACCAGAGCGACTACCACAACCACGTGGGCGGCCCGCACGCCGGCGCGATGTTCACGCTCGCGGAGTCGGCCAGCGGGGCCATCGTCCTCGCCGCGTTCGGCGACCAGCTCTCCCGGGCCGTGCCGCTCGCCGTCAGCGCGGAGATCCACTACAAGAAGCTCGCGATGGGCCCCGTCACGGCCACCGCCACGCTGGGTCGCCCGGCCGCCGAGGTCGTCGCCGAACTCGACGCGGGCGGCCGCCCCGAGTTCCCGGTCGCCATCGAGATCCGCCGCGCCGACGGGGCGGTCACGGGCGAGATGACGGTGGTGTGGACGCTGCGGCCGAACGGCTGAGGGCGTCCCCGACGGGCGGGCGGGGGCATCGGCCGCCGTAGGCCGGTGAACGCCGACCCGCTCGCCGGTCGCCGTGGGGCTTCGGTCACGGCATGCCGGTGACCGCCGCCCCGCTCGCCGGTGGCCTGGCGAGGCGCGGGGGTTCACCGCCGCGGGCACCGGTTCCGGATGATCCGGTTACCCTTCCGCGTCACCTTCATCGACCGCACCCCGCGGATCACGCCGCCCTCCGCGCCCCCTCCGCGGACGCGTTCTCCAGGGTCGTCACGAAACTCTTCAGCCAGGCGATGAACTCCGGGCCCAGGTCCGGGCGGTCGCAGGCCAGGCGGACCACCGTGCGGAGGTAGTCGGCCTTGTCTCCGGTGTCGTAGCGGCGGCCCGAGAAGAGCACGCCGTGGACCGTGCCGGCGGCGGCCAACTCCTGGAGCGCGTCGGTCAGCTGGATCTCGCCGCCCCGGCCGGGCGCGGTGCGCTCCAGGACGCCGAAGACGGCCGGGTCGAGGACGTAGCGCCCGATGACCGCGTACCGGCTCGGCGCGTCCTCGCGGGTCGGCTTCTCCACGAGACCGGTGACGCGTACGACGTCGTCCTCACCGGAGGCCTCCACCGCCGCGCAGCCGTAGAGGTGCACCTGCTCCGGCGGCACCTCCATCAGTGCGACCACGCTGCCGGTGTACCGCTCCCGAACCTCCAGCATCCGGCTGAGCAGCGTCTCGCGCGGGTCGATGAGGTCGTCGCCGAGGAGCACGGCGAACGGCTGGTCACCGACGTGATGGCGGGCGCACAGCACCGCGTGCCCGAGGCCGAGCGGATCGCCCTGCCGGATGTGGTGGATGTCCGCGAGGCGGGCCGGATCGCGCACCGCGTCCAGCCGGACGGTGTCGCCCTTGGCGGCGAGGGCCTGCTCCAGCTCGAAGGCCTGGTCGAAGTGGTCCTCGATGGCCCGCTTGTGTCGGCCGGTGACCATCAGCACATCGTCCAGCCCCGCCGCGGCGGCCTCCTCGACGACGTACTGGATGGCCGGCTTGTCGACGACCGGGAGCATCTCCTTGGGGGTCGCCTTCGTCGCGGGCAGGAAGCGCGTGCCCAGCCCGGCGGCGGGGACGACCGCCTTGCGCACGGCACGGCCGGCACGACCGGGTGCGGGCCCGGCGGACGGCGCGGACGAGGCCGGCGGCGCTGACGGTTCGGACGGCGCGGACGAGGCCGTGGGGGAGCGGTGGGGGACGTTCATGCCGATCATGCTGGCCCGCGCCGATGAGAGTTCCCCCGGAGCCACATCAGAGGTTCCTGTGGGACGGGGTGCGCGCCGCCCGACTCTCGGCGGGAACGAGCTGACCTGGCGAGTCGGCCTCCGCGGTCCGAACCAATTTGGAGAACCGATATGGATACCGCCGGTAACTTATCGGAAAAGCATGCACTTTGAACTCGCGTCACTCGAACTTCTTGTTTCCTGCGATGCCTGTGTGCGAAGGTGAGCCTCCCCCGCGGGCCGGTCCGTTCGGCGTACCACAACTCGATCGGGTGGGAGAGCAATTCACGTGCCGCTCGTCGGCCAGGAAGGAAAAGCGTCGCGTGCCGTCCGCCAACCCCCCACGTCCGCCCTTTCCGCCCCGCCCCGGGCACACCCCCGGGGATTCCGACCGGGATCTCGCCGAGCGACTGGGCACCGCGGGCAACGCGCGCGCCGTCGCCCTGCTCCTCATCCGGCACTGGCAGGCGGCCCATGACTACGCCACCGTCTGCCTGGCCGGCCATGAAGACTCGGCGCGACTCGTGGCCGCCGCCGCGTTCCACGAGGTGTTCGGCATGGCGGCGGGCCGCCGCCCGGGCGGCGCGCTGCGCCCCCGACTCCTCGTCGCCGTACGGAACACGGTGCGCGACTGGGCCGGCAAGGACGCGATGGTCGCCATGCTGCCGGAGTTGTGCAAACCCGTCGGCGCTCGCGGACTGCGGGCCGCGCGGCCCGGGACACCCGAAAGGCGACAACTCGCCGAGCACGCTTTCCGGTCCCTTCCCACCGCATCCCAATACCTCTTGTGGCATACGGAAGTTGAGGCCGAACCCATAACCATACCGGCTGGTCTGCTGGGCGTCGACGCCGCCACCGCGCAGATCGGTCTGGAGCGGGCACGCGTGCAATTCCGGGCCGCCTGCGTACGCGCCCACCGGGAACTCGCGCCGTCGGCCGAATGCCACTTCCACGGCCGGCTCCTCGACGTTCCGCCGCACGGCGGCGGCACCCTGCTCCCCGATGTCCGCGAGCACCTTGCCGATTGCCGTCACTGCCGGCACACCGCCGAGCAACTCAGCCATTTCGAGGACGCGTTGGACGTCCTGCTGGCCGAGACCGTCCTCGGCTGGGGCGCCCGCCGCTACCTCGAATCCCGTCCGGGACGAGCCACCGACGCCGAGACGCCGGACCGGCCCGCACCGGTACGCCCCGCCGACGGGGGACGCCGCCACCGCACTACGTCGGACGGCGTGCTCGTCCTGCCGGGCAGGCGTCGCCGCGCTGCCGCCCTTGCCAGCGTCGGCCTGACCGCCGTCGCGCTGCTCGCGACCTTGGTCATGACCAAGGGTCCGGCCGGTGACGGCGACGGCGCTCCCGGCCCCCGCGTCACCTGGGGCGCGCCCGCCGGCGGGCCCGGTGTCCGCGAGTTCGCCGCCGAGGCCGACGGCGGCAGGGGGTCCGCGGCCGAGGCCGACGGCGGCCGGGAGTTCCCGGGCGTCGCCCACCAGCCAGACGGCTCCTCGTCGACCGACTCGCCGGCTTCCTCCGTCCCTCGCGTCGCCGCGGCCGCCCACGGCAGGCTGCGCAGCGCGGCCACCGGCCTGTGCCTGGACACCGAGGGCGGCCTGACCACGGCCGGCATGCCGGCCGTCCTCGCGGCCTGCTCGTCCGCCGCCTCCCAACGGTGGTCCTACGGGGCCGACGGACTGCTGCGCAGCGCCGTCGCCCCAGCCCTCTGCCTCACCGCCGACCCCGGTCGGGGTACGGCCGCGCTGTCCGGCTGTGCGGCCGGCCCCGGGGAGGTCCTGTTCGACCTGACCGGCCGCGGAGAGCTTCTGCTGCGGCGCGACGGCGGCGTCCTGGCGACCGGTGCGGGCACCGGCGCGAGAGGCGCGAGGACGTACGTCGTCGTCATGAGGCGGGACGGCTCCGTGGGGCAGCGGTGGGTCTTCGACGCCGGCGAAGCGCAGACGACGCCGGTCCCGGACGGCGGGACCACGGCGCGGCCACCCTCGACGGCCGCCCCGCAACGACAGGAGCCCCCTGCACGCCTGTCGTCCCCCGACGACGCCCCGGCGGCACCCGTCTCGCCCGACCCCGACGCCACCTCCGGCCACGGTGGGCGGTTCGCCCAGGTGGGCTGCTGCCGGACGCCCGACCCGAAGCCGACCCCGGCCCCCCGCTCCGAGCCGGCCCCGCCGGGCGCCGTACCGGGCGGCGTCGTCGTGGACCGCGTTCCACGCGTCGGCGCGCTCGGCCTTGTGCCGCCGGACGCCCCGGGGAGCGCGCGGCTCACGAGGGCGACCTCGGCTTTCGGCCACTGACGCGTCACACCGCACACAAGGACGGGTGGGTACGGCCGGGTGACCCGGTAGGCTTCCCGGCGTGCGCCGCTCAGGCGCGCGCCGGGAATGCGGGGTCGTCAGTCGTGGATCACGCAGGGTGGTAGGTCACAGATGGGGAGGAACCGGCGGTGCACGTCCAGGAGTGGCTAGAGGCCGTACCCCCGGTCGCCATCTACGCGCTGGTGGGCCTGGTCATCGGGCTGGAGAGCCTCGGCATCCCGTTGCCGGGCGAGATCATCCTCGTCTCCTCCGCGCTGCTCGCCTCCCAGCACGGCGAGATCAACCCGGTGATCCTGGGTGCCTGCGCCGTCGCCGGGGCCGTGATCGGCGACTCCGTCGGCTACGCGATCGGCCGCAGGGGCGGCCGCCCGTTGCTGGCCTGGCTCGGCGGGAAGTTCCCCCGCCACTTCGGCGAGGCGCACATCGCCACAGCGGAACGGTCCTTCGAGAAGTGGGGCATGTGGGCTGTCTTCTTCGGCCGCTTCATCGCCCTGCTGCGCATCTTCGCGGGACCGCTCGCGGGCGTGCTGCGGATGCCGTACTGGAAGTTCCTCATCGCCAACGTCCTCGGTGGGATCGTCTGGGCGGGCGGCACGACGGCCGTCATCTACTACGTCGGCGTCGTCGCCGAGGCGTGGCTGAAGCGGTTCTCCTGGCTGGGACTGGTCGCGGCCGTCCTCATCGGCCTGACCTCCATGCTCGTGCTCAAGCGCAAGGCCAAGAAGATGCAGGGCGCCACCGCGGAGGAAGAAGGGGCGCAGGCGGCACCGGTCGGGGCCACCGAGTAGCCGACAGCCCGGCCCCGCCCCCGGGGCGTGTCTACTCGTGCACCTTCCGGTGCGCGCCCGCCAACTCCGCGTACAGGGTCCCGTTGAGGGTGACCCCCTGCCGTTCCTCCTCCGTGAGTTCCCGCTTGACCTTCGCGGGCACTCCCGCCACCAGGGAGCCCGGCGGCACCTCCATCCCCTGCGGGACCAGCGCCTGCGCGGCGACCAGCGACCCGGCCCCGATCACCGCGCCGTTCAGCACGGTCGCGCCCATGCCGATGAGGCAGTCGTCGCCGACGGTCGCCCCGTGGACCACCGCGTTGTGCCCGACGGACACCCGCTCGCCGATCGTGACGGGGAACCCCGGGTCCGCGTGCAGCGTGCAGTTGTCCTGGATGTTGCTCTGTGCGCCGACGGAGATCGACTCGACGTCCCCGCGCACCACCGCGCCGTACCAGACGCTCGCCCCCGCCTCCAGCGTCACGCCGCCGATCACCGAGGCCGTCGGCGCCACGAACGCCTCCCCGTGGATCTCCGGTTCCCTGCCGCCGATGCCCGTGATCAGCGCCTTGTGCGTCATCACCGTCTCCTGTCCGTCCGCGGTACACCGGCACCGTACGCCACCCGGTGGGGTGAAGATCACAGGCCCGGGGCGTCACCGCCTCGTCGCGCGCTGAGTACGGTGTCCGGGTGCCGAAGCGCAAGAACACGTTCTCATCCTGGCGGCGCCGCCTGGGGCAGCGGGCCGTCCACGCGGGCTGGGCCTGGGTGCAGCGCACCGGCTCCGTCACCGCCGAGCACCCCGGCCGCCTCCGCTTCGGCGCGATCGGCGCGGCCACCCGGCTCGCCTTCCCGCTGGGCACGGTCTTCGGCGAGCCGTGGATCCACCTCGGCTCGCACTGCATCGTCGGCGAGCAGGTCACGCTGACGGCCGGTCTGATGCCCGACCTGGACCTCGGCCCCGACCCGATCCTGCGCATCGGCGACGGTGTGGTGCTCGGCCGCGGCAGCCACGTCATCGCCGACACCACGGTCACCATCGGCAGCGACTGCTACTTCGGCCCCTACGTCTACGTCACCTCCACCAACCACTCCTACGACGATCCGCACGAGCCCATCGGCAAGCAGTGGCCCCGGATGGAGTCCGTGGAGATAGGCCCCGGTTGCTGGATCGGCACCGGGGCGGTGATCCTGCCCGGCGCGCGGATCGGGCGGAACGTCGTCGTGGCGGCCGGCGCGGTGGTACGCGGCACGGTGCCCGACCACGCCGTGGTCGCGGGCGCGCCCGCGCGGGTCGTACGGCGCTGGACTCCCGCCGAGGGCTGGCAGCCTCCGCTGCGCACCCCGGCGCCGGTGCCGATCCCGGACGGAGTGACGTCCGAGCAGCTGGTCGCGCTGTCCGGGCTGGACGAGGAGTCGGCGGCGCGGCTGGCGGAACTGGAGCCGGAGCGCTGACCCGCCCCCGGTCGCGGCGCCGCGACCCGGCGCACCCGGCCGCCGCCCGGGTCGTCACGCAGTACAGTTCCTTGCACGAGCGAGTGCGACGCACAGCCGGGCGGCCGGTGAACCCCGCCCGTGGGTCCCGTGAGCGGGACCCCGTAAGTGGAACCCCGAGCATGGACGGAACGTGTCGGACCTCGACCTGCTGACCCAGTCCCTGGCGCGCAACGTCAAGCGCTGGCGCGCCGAGCGCGGCTTCACCCTCGACACGCTCGCCGCCCGCGCGGGTGTCAGCCGGGGCATGCTGATCCAGATCGAGCAGGCCCGCACCAACCCCAGCCTCGGCACCGTCGTCAAGATCGGCGACGCGCTCGGCGTCAGCATCACCACCCTGCTCGACTACGAACAGGGCCCGAAGGTGCGCGTCGTCCCCGCCGACCAGGTCGTCCGGCTGTGGCACACCGACGCGGGCAGCTACAGCCGCCTGCTCGCCGGCACCGAGGCGCCCGGCCCGCTGGAGATGTGGGAGTGGCGGCTGATGCCGGGCGAGAGCAGCGGTTCCGACCCGCATCCGACGGGCACGGTGGAGATCGTCCACGTGACGGCGGGCGAGCTGACCCTCACGGTCGAGGGTGACGAGTACCGCGTCCCGGCCGGCGCGAGCGCCACCTTCGACGCCGACGCGCCCCACACGTACGGCAATCGGGGCGAGACCCCGACGGAGCTGGTGCTGACCGTGTCCGTGCCGCCGGTGCGCTGAGCGACTGCACGCCGCACGCAGGCACGTGGTGACAGAGCGTCAGGGACTCGCGTGGTGGGCCAGTTCGAGGTGGGGGTCCGCCTCGCCGGGCGCAGCCGCCGGGTCGGCGTGGACCAGGGCGGCCGTCAGGCGGGGCACGGCGTGCAGCAACGCGTGCTCGGCGTCCACGGCGATCGCGTGCGCCTGACGTACCGTCACCTCACCGTCCACGACCACCGTCACCTCCGCGCGCAACCGGTGCCCGATCCAGCGCAGCCGCAGCTCGCCCACCTCGCGCACCCCCGCGACCTCACGCAGCGCCCCCTCGGCCCGGTCCACCAACGCCGGGTCGACGGCGTCCATCATCCGCCGGAACACCTCCCGCGCCGCATCCCGCAGGACCAGCGTGATGGCCGCGGTGATCGCCAGACCGACGACGGGGTCCGCGAATCGCCACCCCAGCGCCGAGCCTCCGGCGCCCAGCAGCACGGCCAGCGAGGTGAAGCCGTCGGCGCGCGCGTGCAGGCCGTCCGCGACCAGCGCCGCCGAGCCGATCGCCCGGCCGACGCGGATGCGGTAGCGGGCCACCCACTCATTGCCCGCGAACCCGGCCAGCGCGGCGACCGCCACCGCCGGCAGGTGCTCGACGGGCCGGGGGGCCAGCAGCCGCTCGACGGCCGTCCAGCCGGCGAAGACCGCCGAGGCCGCGATGACCAGCACGATCACGAGGCCCGCCAGGTCCTCCGCCCGACCGTAGCCGTAGGTGAACCGTCGCGTGGCCGCCCGGCGTCCCAGTACGAACGCGATCCCGAGCGGGACCGCGGTGAGGGCGTCGGCGGCGTTGTGCACCGTGTCGCCGAGCAGCGCGACCGACCCCGAGACCGCGACGACGACCGCCTGCGCGAGCGCGGTCGCGCCGAGCACCGCCAGCGAGACCCACAGTGCGCGCAGGCCCCGGGAGGAGGTCTCCAGTGCCGTGTCCAGCTTGTCGGCGCTCTCGTGGGAGTGCCGGTGCCAGGGTGTGTGGGGGTGGGCGTGCTTGAGCGTGTGGCCGGGGTCGTGCGAATGCCCGTGCCCGTGCTCATACGAATGCTGGTGTCCGTGTCCATGGCCGTGTCCATGGCCGGTTGTGTGCCGCTCGCTCACCTCGGTCCCCTTCCGGTGCTCGGGGTGGACTCATGCCCATCCGCAGCGCCATTATGTGCGTATGAGCGCACGCATGCACCTGTCAGCTGCACACCATGCGCATCCGCGCACCCTCGGCGAGGAGCAGTTCGCCCTCGCCGCCGAACTCCTCGCGCTGCTCGGCGACCGCACCCGGCTCGCTCTGCTGCACGCCCTGACCTCGGGCGAGGCGGACGTGACGACGCTGACCGAGGCGTGCGGGGCGGCCCGTCCGGCGGTCAGTCAGCATCTGGCGCGGCTGCGGCTGGCGGGGCTGGTGGCCACCCGCAAGGAGGGGCGGAGGGTGGTCTACTCGCTGCGCGACGGCCACCTGCGCCGCCTGGTGGACGAGGCGCTGAACGTCGCCGACCACCGACTCGGCGGGGAGCCGGTGCACGACTGAGCGACGACTGCTTGACGCGCGCCGACGTCGAGGGGCTCGTCTGATGCCGCCGGAGGAGGAGCACCGGGTCCAGGTTCACCTGGACCGCCTGCTGGCTGAGCGCGGCATGACCCTGTCCGAACTGGCGACCAGGGTCGGGGTGACGGTGGCCAACCTCTCCGTCCTGAAGAACGACCGGGCAAAGGCGATCCGCTTCTCCACCCTCACCGCGATCTGTCACGAACTCCACTGCCAGCCCGGCGACTTGCTCAGCGTCCGCGAGGCCTGACGCCCTGTTGGCCGTGGCAGGGATCGTTGAGCTACTGGTGCCGGACGAGTTGTGGGAGTCGTTCCAACGGGTGGTGCCGGAGCCGCCCGGGCGACGCCAGGGCGGGGGCCTCGCATCGCCCGCAAGGGCGTCGGGACCTCGCATCGACCCGGATGCCTCGGTGCTGCCGCCGGCTCACCAGGTGAGGCAATCCAAGCAACGTCAAAGCCTGCGCAAGCCCGCGCCCCGCAGAGCGGAATCCTGCATGACCTCGGCGCTCCGGCCGTCTCAGTCACTGTCGATCGCGTGGGCTTCCTTTATCACCCGATCACGGACTTCACCGATTTGCGGCAGCTGACGGAGGGGCTCGCCATCCTGCTGCCCACACTTGTCGAGCTGGCCGGCACGACACCGGGCGCCAGCGAGGCAGAAGCGTGAGCCTGACAGTCCCCGAATCGCTGCGAGGAGGGGACGCGGTCCACTTGGTGCTCACCGATATCGACCTCACCAACTCCGATTCGCCGGGACCACCCACCCGGACCAGTTGCGGCTGGAAGGGCGGTGCCCGCTGGTCACCCCCGTCCGGTCCACCGGGTGAACCGGCCGCGGGTGGTCAGCATCCCGATAGGGGAGCACGCCGCCCCGCTAAGGGCGCAGAGCGGCCGGCCGCGGCCCGGGGCGTCCTCGTCAGTGGTTCGTCCAGATGAGGTAGCCGACCAGGACCAGGAACGCCAGCGTGGTGAACGGCCCCCACCTTCCGGCACGACTCCACCGACCACCAGGTCGTCATCGACGCCACACCCGCTCGGTCGTCGTGGACGGCCGGCCGCTCGCCGGTAGCCGCAACGACTGCAGGGCGTGGGAGGGATCCGGTAGCCAAGGCTGCCGTCGGCGGCGGCAAGGTCACCACGATCGCCGACTGCGGCTATCTGGGCACCGGTCTGCTCGTCCCACACCGCGAGCGTGGCCAGACGCATCTCAGCCCGCAGCAGGAGGCGGATGCCTGAGACCCCCGGGCCTCGAGTGGCGGCGGCCCGTGAACTCGACGCCGAGCCGGGCATCAAGGGCGGGGCAAGCGGGGGATCTCGATCGCCGGGCAGCGGTCCATCACCATCTCCAGGCCCGCCGCGCGCGTGCGGGCGTAGGCGGACTCGTCCACGACGCCCAACTGGAACCACACCGCCTTCGCGCCCTTGGCGACCGCCTCGTCCGCGACCGCTCCCGCGAGGTCGCTGTTGACGAACACGTCGACGACGTCCACCTCGAAGGGTATGTCCGCGAGGGAGGCGTAGCCCTGCTCGCCGTGCACCGTCTCCGCCTTGGGGTGCACCGGGACGACCCGCTTGCCGAAGCGCTGGAGCACCTCGGCGACCCCGTAGGCCGCGCGCCGGGAGTTCGAGGACAGGCCCACCACCGCCCAGGTGTCGCCCAGTTCGGTGAGGATCTTGCGGACGGTTGCCTCGTCGCCGTACACGGGCGGCCTCCTGAAGCTGGTGTGTGCTTGCGCTGTCTGCCGATGAAGGTGCTCGCCTGGACAACAGCGGACACGCGGCACTCATTCCGCGCCGTCGGCCTGCGGGCGAGCCGTCCGCCGCCTACGCTCGGCCCGTGCTGCGCATCATCGACGCCCGAACCGGCGAGTACGTCACCGCCGCCCCCGCCCGCCGTGGACTGACCCGTGTCGAGGCCCACGCCTCGGGCGACGACACGGGCGCGTTGCGTGTCCTGCTCGTCGCCGACGTGCTCGTCCGCGCCCTGGAACTCGGAGGCACGCCCGTGCTGGCCACGCTCACCGCCGGCGAAGAGCCGGCGAAGCTGCGGGCGGCCGCCGCGGCCCTCGGCATCCGGCCCTTCGAGGAGGGGCGGGGCGCCGGGGACGGCGTGGGCGGGGCGCAGGCCCTGCACGTGGTGAGAGCGGGCGCCGAGACGCCCGACGGCGTCAGGATCGGCGTGGGGCCGGTGCTCACCCCCGCCTCGGCGTCGCGGGACACCGACCCCGCCGTCCTCCGCCTCGCCCTGCTCTCCCACCGCCACGGCGAGCCGGTCGCCCTCGACGAGACGGCTCTCGTCGCGGCCCGTGACACCCTTGTCCGCTGGCGCGGGGCGGTCGCCGACTGGGCGCGGCGGCCCTCGCGCCCGGTCCCCGAAGAGGTGCGCGGACGGCTGAGGGCCGCGTGGGAGGACGACCTCGACGTGCCCGAGGTGCTGCGCACACTGCGTCGCGTGGAGGAGGCGGGACCCCAACTCCCGGACGGGGCCCGCTTCGAGACCTACGCCTACGCCGACCGCCTCCTGGGCCTGGAGCTCACCCGCGACCTGGGATCGCCGTCATGAACGCGAGGGCGGAGGGGACCGGCGCGGAGCCTCGTCCCGAGAGCCCGGCCGTGGCCGGTGTCGTGCCGTTGCGGCGGCTGGTGGTGATGCGGCACGCCAAGTCGGCCTGGCCGGAGGGGACGCCCGACCACGAGAGGCCGCTGGCGCCGCGCGGACTCCGGGACGCGCCGGCCGCCGGCCGCGCGCTCGCCAGGGCGGGCCGGATCCCGGACCTCGCGGTGTGCTCCACCGCCGAGCGCGCCCGCCGCACCTGGGAACTGGCCTCGGCCGAGTGGCAGGCAGCGACGCCGGTCCGCCACGAGCCCCGGCTGTACGCGGCCGACGCCGCCGACCTGCTGGAGGTCGCCCAAGAGACGCCGCCCGACGTGGGCACCCTGCTGCTGGTGGGGCACAACCCCGGGCTGGAGGAGCTGATCCTCGCCCTGGCCGCCGAGGGCGTCGAGGACACCCTCACCGGGGTCCGCACGAAGTTCCCGACCTCCGCGATCGCAGTCCTGGACTGGCACGGCCTCACCTGGCAGACCTTGTCCCCCAGCACAGCTCTCCTCTCCGCGTTCACCATCCCCAGAGGACGCGACCGTGCCTGAGCTCGACCACCGCGCCGCGGTCACGAACGACGGCGCCGGAGGCGCTTCGGCCTGACACTGTGACGCGCGAAACATCCCCTGCGTGCCGCCGCCGGCCCATGCGCACAGCGCATCGCGCCGACAGCACGTCCCCCGCCACCGTCTACGCTGGCCGGATGCAGGACGAGTACCGCACCGTCGCCCGTGCCGGTGTGCATGAGATCGAGGTCAATCGGTCCCGGTTTCTCTGTGCGCTCGGGGCGGTGGCCGACGAGCGGGAGGCTCAGGACTTCGTCGCGGCCGTTCGCAAGGAGCACGCCGACGCCAGTCACAACTGCTGGGCCTACGTGATCGGCGCCGACGCCGGGATCCAGAAGGCGAGCGACGACGGCGAACCCGGCGGCACCGCCGGTGTGCCCATGCTCCAGATGCTGCTGCGCCGCGACATGCGGTACGTCGTCGCCGTCGTCACCCGCTACTACGGCGGCGTCAAGCTCGGCGCCGGCGGACTCATCCGCGCGTACGGCGGCGCCGTAGGCGAGGCCCTGGACGTCCTCGGCACCCGCACCCGCCGCCGCTTCCGCCTCGCCACCGTCACCGTTGACCACCAGCGCGCCGGCAAGCTCCAGAACGACCTGCACGCCACGCGTCGCGAGGTCCGCGACGTCCGCTACGGCGAGGCGGTCACGATCGAGATCGGTCTGCCGGACGCCGACGTGGACGCCTTCCGCCACTGGCTCGCCGACGCGACGGCGGGGACGGCCGGGTTCGAGCTGGGCGGGGAGGCGTACGGGGACGTCTGACGATTCCGTGTGGCCGATATGATGATGCGATACGGGAGTGACCGCCCGTGATGTCACACCCGGCCGTTAGTCTCGAGGATCATGAGGTTCCTGCACACGTCCGACTGGCACCTCGGCCGGGCCTTCCACCGGGTGAACATGCTCGGCGCCCAAGCCGAGTTCATCGCCCACCTCGTCGGCACAGCGCGTGAGCGCGAGGTCGACGCGGTGGTCGTCTCGGGTGATGTGTACGACAGGGCGGTCCCGCCGCTGGCCGCCGTCGAGCTGTTCGACGACGCCCTGCACCGGCTCGCCGAGCTGGGCGTGCCCACGGTGATGATCTCCGGCAACCACGACTCCGCGCGACGCCTCGGAGTGGGCGCCGGTCTCATCGGCCGCGCCGGCATACACCTGCGCACCGACCCGGCCGCCGCCGGCACACCGGTCGTGCTGGCGGACGCCTTCGGCGACGTGGCCTTCTACGGCCTGCCCTACCTCGAACCCGCCCTGGTGAAGGACGAGTTCGGGGTGGAGAAGGCCGGCCACGAGACCGTTCTCGCCGCCGCCATGGACCGTGTGCGCGCCGACCTCGCCACCCGCGCGCCGGGCACCCGCTCGGTCGTCCTCGCGCACGCCTTCGTCACCGGCGGCGAACCCAGCGACAGTGAGCGGGACATCACCGTCGGCGGTGTCGCCTCCGTGCCCGCCGGCGTCTTCGACGGCGTCGACTACACCGCCCTCGGGCACCTGCACGGCTGCCAGACCCTCACCGAGCGCGTCCGCTACTCCGGCTCCCCGCTGCCGTACTCCTTCTCGGAGGCCGCGCACCGCAAGACGATGTGGCTGGTCGACCTCGGCGCCGACGGATCGCTCGCCGCCGAGCGGATCGACTGCCCCGTGCCCCGCCCGCTGGCCCGGATCCGGGGCACGCTGGAGGAACTCCTCGACGACCCCGGGCTCACCCCGCACGAGGAGGCGTGGGTCGAGGCCACCCTCACCGACGCCGTGCGCCCCGCCGACCCCATGGCCCGGCTCGCCGAGCGCTTCCCGCACACCCTCAGCCTGGTCTTCGACCCCGAGCGGACCCCCGACGACCCGGACGTCTCCTACGCCCGCCGCCTGGCCGGACGCAGCGACCAGGAGATAGCCGAGGACTTCGTCACACACGTGCGCGGAGCCGGACCCGACGCCCACGAGCAGGGCGTGCTGCGGGACGCCTTCGACGCCGTGCGCGCCGACGACGCGGTGCGGGAGGTCGCCCGGTGAGGCTGCACCGGCTCCGGCTCACCGCCTTCGGCCCCTTCGGCGGCGCCCAGAGCGTCGACTTCGACGAGCTGTCCGCCGCCGGACTCTTCCTCCTGCACGGCCCGACGGGCGCCGGCAAGACCTCCGTCCTGGACGCCGTCTGCTACGCGCTCTACGGCGCCGTCCCCGGCGCCCGCCAGAGCGGCCAGGGCCAGACCCTGCGCAGCGACCACGCCGCCCCCGCCACCCGCACCGAGGTCACCCTCGAACTGACCGTCGCCGGACGCCGGTTGGAAGTCACCCGGCAGCCACCCTGGGAGCGCCCCAAGAAACGCGGCACGGGCACCACGGTCGAGAAGGCCCAGAGCTGGCTGCGCGAGTACGACGCCGGCGCCGGCGCCTGGAAGGACCTCAGCCGCTCCCACCAGGAGATCGGCGAGGAGATCGGCCAGCTGCTCGGGATGAGCCGCGAGCAGTTCTGCCAGGTCGTGCTGCTGCCGCAGGGCGACTTCGCCCGCTTCCTGCGCGCCGACGCCGAGGCGCGCGGCCGGCTGCTCGGGCGGCTCTTCGACACCCGCCGCTTCGCCGACGTTGAGAAGCGCCTCGCCGAGCGCCGACGCACCGCCGAGGCACGCGTGCGCGAGGCCGACGCCGCGCTGCTCGCCGACGCGCACCGCATGCAGCAGGCCGCCGGCGACGCCATGGAGCTGCCCGAGCTGACCCCGGGCGAACCGGGGCTCGCCGAGGCCGTGCTGAGCGCCGCCGCCGTCGCCCGCAGCACCGCCCGCGAGCAGCTCGCCATCGCCCGCCACGGCCGCCTCGCCGCCGGGGCGGCCCAGGCCGCCGCTGACCGCGACCTGTCCGACGTCCGCGAACTCGCCCGGCTCCAGCGGCGGTTCGAGGAAGCACGCGAACGGGCCGCGGTGCTCGAGGAGCGGGCCGGGGAGCACCGCGAGGCGCAGGCACGGATGGAGCGGGCGCGCAAGGCGGAGGCGGTGGCGCCGGCGCTGGAGCTGCGGGAGTCCGCCGACGCCGAGCACCGCGCCGCCGTCGACGCCGAGGCGCGCGCGCGGGCGCTGCTGCCGGAGCGGTTCGCGGACGACGGCGCCGCCGCACTCGCCGCCGCCGCCCGCCGGGCTGCCGAGGAGCTCGGCGGCCTTGAGTCCGCCCGCCGCGGCGAACGCCGGCTGGCCGAACTGGCCGCCGAACGGGCCGACCTGGACCGGCAGGAGCGCGCCGACGACGACGTCCTCACGGAGACGGAGGGCTGGCTCGCCGACTGGGACGCCACCCGTGCGGAGCTCCAGCGCCGGATCGACTCCGCCCAGGAGGCCGCCGCCCACGCCGAACAGCTCGCCGTGCGACGCGAGCCCGCCGGACGCCGGCTGGACGCCGCCCGGCAGCGCGACCGGCTGGCCCGCGACACCGAGGAGGCCAGGCGCCGCGCCCTCGCCGCGGCCGACCGCGCCCTCCAGGCGCGCACCCACTGGCTCGACCTCAAGGAGCAGCGGCTCGACGGCATCGCCGCCGAACTCGCCGCCACCCTCAAGGACGGCGCGCCCTGCGCCGTCTGCGGCGCCACCGAGCACCCCGCGCCCGCCCGCAAGGACGCCGGGCACATCGACCGCGAGGCCGAGGAACAGGCCCTCGCCGCCCTGCAGAGCGCCGAACAGCGCCGCGCGGACGCCGAACGCCACCTCGGCGCCGTCCGGGAGGCGCTCGCCGGGGCCGTCGCCGAAGCCGGCGACACCCCCACCGAGCAGCTCGCCGCGGAGGCCGAGGAACTGGACCTCGAACACGCCCGGGCCCGCCGGGACGCCTCCGCGCTGCACCCCGCGCGTGAGGAACTGCGCCGCGCCGAGCAGGAACACCGGCGGCGCACCGCCGCCCAGCGTGAGGCGCAGATCAGGGCCGCCTCCCGGGTCGGCCACCGGGACCGCCTGGAGCGTGAACGGGCCTCCCTGGACGAGGAGTTGAGGCATGCCAGAGGCGGCGCGCAGAGCGTCGCCGCGCGGATCGGGCACCTGGAGCGCCAGGCCGCCCTGCTCACCGAGGCCGCCGACGCCGTCCGCGCTGCCGAGGACGCGGCCGCCCGTCTCAAGACCGCCGACGGACGCCTCGACCAGGCCGCGTTCAAAGCCGGGTTCGACACCCCGCAGGCCGCCGCCGACGCCCTCCTCGACGACGCCGCGCACCGCGAGCTGCAACGCCGTCTGGACGCCCGGCAGACCGAGGAGACCGCCGTACGGGCCGTCCTCGCCGAACCGGAGACCGCGGCCGCCGCCCAGCGGCCGCCCGCCGACCTCCCCGCCGCCCGGGAGGCCGCCGACCGGGCCGCCGACCGACTGCGCCGGGCCGCCTCCGCCGAGGACGCCGCCGCCCGCCGCTGCGAGGAACTCGACCGCCTCTCCGCGCGCGCCGCCGACGGCGTACGGCGGCTCGGGCCGCTGCGCGAGGAGTACGACCGCGTCGCCCGCATGGCCGGCCTCACCGCCGGCACCTCCGCCGACAACGAGCGCAAGATGCGCCTGGAGTCCTACGTTCTGGCCGCCCGCCTGGAACAGGTGGCCGCCGCCGCGACCGCGCGGCTGCAGCGCATGTCCTCCGGGCGCTACACCCTCGTCCACTCCGACGACCGGACCGGACGCGGGCGCAGCGGTCTCGGGCTGCACGTCGTGGACGCCTGGACCGGCCGCGAGCGGGACACGGCCACGCTGTCCGGCGGCGAGACCTTCTTCGCCTCCCTCGCCCTCGCCCTCGGTCTCGCCGACGTCGTCACCGACGAGGCGGGCGGGGTCCGCCTGGACACGCTCTTCATCGACGAGGGCTTCGGCAGCCTCGACGACCAGACGCTGGACGAGGTCCTCGACGTCCTCGACTCGCTGCGCGAACGCGACCGCAGCGTCGGCATCGTCAGCCATGTGGCCGATCTGCGCCGCCGGATCCACGCCCGGCTGGAGGTCGTCAAGGACCGCACGGGCTCCAGCGTGCGCCAGCGCGTCCACTGACCACCGGCCGCTGATGCCGCCCGAGCACGGCGGGGACCCTGAGGCCCCCGCCTCGACATCCGCTCAGAGCTGCGACAGCTCGTCCACCAGATCGTCCAGGCCCAGCGAGCCCTGCGAAAGGGCCGCCATGTGCCAGGACTTGAGGTCGAAGGCGTCGCCGTGCCGTTCGCGGGCCTTCTCCCGGCCCAGCAGCCAGGCCCGCTCACCCAGCTTGTAGCCGATCGCCTGACCCGGGATGGTCAGATAGCGGGTCAGCTCGCTCTCCACGAACTCCTCGGAGCGGCTGCTGTGCGCGTTGAAGAACTCCTCGGCCAGCTCCGGCGTCCAGCGCTCACCCGGGTGGAAGGGCGAGTCCCCGGGGATCTCCAGCTCCAGGTGCATGCCGATGTCCACGATGACCCGCACGGCCCGCATCATCTGCGCGTCCAGGTAGCCGAGCCGCTGCTCGGCGTCCGTGAGGAAGCCCAGCTCGTCCATGAGCCGCTCCGCGTACAGCGCCCAGCCCTCGGCGTTGGCGCTGACCATGCCGACGGTGGCCTGGTAGCGGGAGAGGTTCTCCGCCACGTGCACCCACTGCGCGAGCTGGAGGTGATGGCCGGGGACGCCCTCGTGGTACCAGGTGGAGACGAGGTCGTAGACCGGGAAACGGTTCAGGCCCATCGTCGGCAGCCAGGTGCGGCCGGGACGGGAGAAGTCCTCCGACGGGGGCGTGTAGTACGGGGCGGCCGCGCTGCCCGCCGGGGCGATCCGAGACTCCACCTTCCGTACCCGCTCGGCGAGTTCGAAGTGGGTGCCGTCCAGAGCGTCGATCGCCTGGTCCATCAGGCCCTGCAGCCAGTCGCGGACCTCGTCGACGCCCTCGATGTGCTTGCCGTGCTCGTCGAGGTGCGCGAGGGCCGCCCACGGCGACGCGGCGCCCGGGAGGACCTTCTCCGCCTCCCGCCTCATCTCCGCGAGCAGCCGGTGGTACTCGGCCCAGCCGTACGCGTACGCCTCGTCCAGGTCGAGGTCGGTGCCGTTGTAGTAGCGCGACCAGCGGGCGTACCGCTCACGGCCGACGGTCTGCGGCGCACCCTCCACCGCGGGCGCGTACACGTCGCGCATGAAGTCCCGCAGCTCCACGACCGCCGCGGTCGCCGTCCGGGCCGCCTCGTCCAGCTCGGCGCGCAGCGACTCGGGTCCCGCGGCGGCGAACTCCTCGAACCAGCCGCGGCCCGAGCCGTCGGTGTCGGCCCACTCCGTGAGCTGTGCGACGAAGGCCGCGGTCGGCCGCGGAGCCGCGTACAGCTTGCGCTCCAGGCCGAGTTCCAGCGACTCCCGGTAGCCGGCCAGCGCCGCCGGGACCGCGCGCAGCCGCCGGCCGATCGCGGCCCAGTCGTCGTCGGTCCCCGTCGGCGTCACGGTGAACACCTCGCGCACGTTGTGCACCGGCATCCCCATGTTGCCGACCGCGCGCAGCCCTTCCTCGGCCTCGTGGACGGCGAGCTGGGCGGTGAGCCGCTCACGCAGCAGGCGCGCGCACCGGCGCTCGACGTCCCGTTCCGCGCCGGGCCGCCGCTCCGCCTCGGCGAGCCGCGTCAGGGTGTCCCGCGAGAGGCGCGCGAGGGCCTCCTGACCGGCGGGCGAGAGGTCGGGCAGTCGGCTCGAACTCTCCGGCGCGCCGAGGTAGGTGCCGGTGACCGGATCGAGGGCGATGAGCTCGTCGACGTAGGCGTCGGCGACCTCTCGGGGCAGCGGGCTGGTGATCTCTGACATGCGGCCATCCTCGTACGCGTACCGGCGCCGCGTCAGCCCCGTTTCCCCGGACGGCGCGCCGAGTCAGCCTGATCGCGCCGGTTCAGTCCTGCGAAGACGGCGGCGACGGTGGGACCGGCGGGCCGGGCGGGAGCAGCGGGCCGCAGTCCCACCGCTGGAAGATCAGCCGGGTCTCCACCCGGGCCACCTCCCGCCGGGCCGTGAACTCGTCCAGGACGAGCCGCTGCAGATCGGCCATGTCCGCGACCGCGACGTGCACGAGATAGTCGTCGGGCCCGGTCAGGTGGAACACCGTGAGCGCCTCCGGAAGCGCCCGCACCCGCTCCACGAACGGCCCGACCAGCTCCCGCCGGTGCGGCCGGACCTGCACCGACAGCAACGCCTGCAGCCCCCGCCCGAGTCTGGCCGGATCGAGCCGCAGCTGGTGCCCGAGGATCACACCCGAGCGGCGCAGCCGCGTCACTCGGTCCAGGCACGTCGACGGCGCGAGCCCGACCTGCACCGCGAGATCGCGGTAGGTGGTCCGGGCGTCGTTCTGCAGCAGCCGCAGCAGCTGGAGGTCCACCGGGTCGAGTACGACGGATTCGGCCATCGGCCGAACGTAGCACGGCCGATTCCCCGCCGAACCCGTCCGGTGTTCACCCTGCCGTCCATGGACTCTGCCTCCGCGAGCACACACGCGTACGACGGTGTACGCACCCTGGGAACGCCCCGCGCACTGGCCACCGAAGCCGTGCACGCCGGCCGGGACGACCTGGCCCGCCAGGGCCTGCACGCCCCGCCCATCGATCTGTCCACCACCTATCCCTCCTACGACAGCCGTGCCGAGGCCGCCCGCATCGACGCGTTCGCCGCCACCGGCGCCGAACCGGAGGGCCCGCCCGTCTACGGCCGGCTGGGCAACCCCACGGTCGCCCGCTTCGAAACCGCCCTCGCCCGGCTGGAGGGCACCGAGAGCGCGGTCGCCTTCGCCAGCGGCATGGCCGCGTTGAGCGCGGTGCTGCTCGCGCGCGGCTCGCTGGGCCTGCGGCACGTGGTGGCCGTCCGGCCGCTGTACGGGTGCAGCGACCATCTGCTGACCGCGGGGCTGCTCGGCTCGGAGGTCACCTGGACCGACCCGGCCGGGATCGCGGACGCGCTGCGCCCCGACACCGGCCTGGTGATGGTCGAGTCACCGGCCAACCCGACCCTCGCCGAGGTCGATCTGCGGGCGGTTGCCCACGCCTGCGGATCCGTGCCGCTGCTCGCCGACAACACCTTCGCCACACCGGTGCTCCAGCGGCCCGCCGAGCAGGGCGCACGGCTCGTGCTGCACAGCGCGACCAAGTACCTCGGCGGCCACGGGGACGTCATGGCGGGCGTGGTCGCCTGCGACGAGGAGTTCGCGGGGCGGCTGCGGCAGACACGGTTCGCCACCGGCGGGGTGCTGCACCCGCTCGCCGGCTATCTGCTGCTGCGCGGGCTGTCGACGCTTGCGGTGCGGGTGCGAGCCGCCTCGGCGACCGCCGCCGAACTGGTCCGCCGGCTGGCCGCGGACCCCCGCGTCGCACGCGTGCACTATCCGCGGATAGGCGGCGCGATGGTCGCCTTCGAGGTGCACGGCGATCCGCACGAGGTGATCGCCGGCGTCCGGCTGATCACCCCCGCCGTGAGCCTCGGCAGCGTCGACACCCTCATCCAGCACCCGGCGTCCATCAGCCATCGCATCGTGGACACACGGGACCGGCGGGACGCCGGGGTCGGTGACCGGCTGTTGCGGATGTCGGTGGGCCTTGAGGACGTCGAGGACCTGTGGGCGGACCTGGACGCGGCGCTGGGGGCCGGCCGGGAGCCCGCAAAGGCAGAAACGATTCACCGCGCACGGGCCGGGCACGGCCGCGCGGTGGTGTGACGGCTTCCCGGCCGGTGGGTGACGCGGGTCGCCGTACGCGGAACGGCCCGGCGGCGTCGTACGCCACCGGGCCGCCCTCCGGACGGTCCGCGTCAGTCGTGCGCTGCCTGCCTCTCGTACCGGTCGGAGGCCGCCCCGGCGCCGGCCCGCTCCAGGCGGGCGGTGATCACCAGGGTGCCCTCCTCGATCTGGTAGTCGAGGGGCAGACCCAGCCCGCGCATGGCGGCGACCATGCCGGTGTTGGAGGCCTGCGTCACCGCGTAGACGCTCGCGCAGCCCGCCTCCCGGGCCATCGCGACCAGCCGGCCCAGCAGTTCGCCGCCGATGCCGCGCCGCTGCCACTCGTCCTCGACGAGCAGGGCGACCTCCGTCTCGTCGCCGTCCCACAGCAGATGGCCGAGGGCGATGACGCGTCCCGACGGCGTCTGCACGGCGAGGGTACGGCCGTGGCGCGGGCTGAGCAGGTGGGTGAGGTAGCGGTCGGCGTCGCCGACGGGCCCGTGGTAGCGCAGCCCGAGCGTGCGGGGCGAGCAGCGCGCGTGCATCGCCTTGGCCGCCTTCACGTCTCCGGCGCCGGCCCGGCGCACGGTGATGTCGTCACCCTGAGGCAGCGTCAGCACGTCGAGCTGGGGCGGGACACGCGGACCGAGCCGGGCGTCCAGCTCGACCAGCGCGCGCGCCCGAGCGAACTCGGTCGGGGTGAACGGCAGATACGGCCGCTCCACGGCGATCACTCCGCCTTCCGGCGCCCGCAGGCGCATGACGGTGTCCTCCAGCACCCCCTCCACGGGGACCTGCTCCGGCTTCCGGCCGACGGGTCCGCCTGTGGCGGGCAGCGAGCGGATCGTGCACCGGCCCAGCAACTGGCGTAGGGCGAGGGGCAGTTCGGCGGGGTCGAGAGCGGTGCGGGTGGCCAGGCCCAGGACCCTGGTCGGGGCGTCCACGAGGTCGTGGGTGTCGGCCCGTTCGATCCAGGTGTCCGTGCCGCCGGCCTGAGCCACGGTTCCGGTGACCTCCGCCGCCGTGAGCGCGCCGGGCGCCCGCAGGAGGAACTCGTCCACCGTGTCCTCGCCCAGCGGGTGCGTCTGCAGGCTCAGGATGTCGACCCGGTGGGCGGCGAGGGCCGCGCAGAGTGCGGCCAGCGAACCCGGCTCGTCCTTCACCGTCGTGCGCATCCGCCACAGCGTGCTCGACTCGGCGGCGGGAGAGGGGAGTTCGGACTTCTGCCCGGCCGGCCCCGGCGCTGAGGGCGGCCGGGCGTCGGTATCGCTGGTATCGCTCGCGGGCGGCACGTGGTCGTGGCGTCGTGTGAGCCAAGGGGCGGCGGACTCCAGTGCGGCGCGCAGCAGGCGGCGCGCCGGGCGCTTGGGGTCGCAGTGCGTGTCGTCAGTCATGTCTCGAGTCATGCAGCCACTGTGAAGGAACGGTGTTGCGTGATCACGAACGGTGTGTGACCGATGGGTAAAGGAACCATTTGACCCTTTCTTCAAGGATTGTACAGATATGGGGGCGTATGCCGTTCGGACTCTCGCGTCGCCGTCGACCGAGGTCCTGCGTCCTCCCCGGGGGCCGGGCCGCGCACCGAAAGATGACGCCGATGCGCGGAACGCCCCTTCAGACTACGGGAGTCACCCCTGCGCCACGGGTCCCGTTCGGGACGTCCTGGACGAGGCCGACCGTACGACGTGGCTCACCACGTCCGCGAGTTCCTCGGCGTGCTTCCGGCCATGCCGGCGTGGCGTGATCGGCACGGCCGTCGGCGCCCCGCCGTCACTGCCCGACGCGGCCCGGCTGCAGCACCTGGGTGAACAGCACCGTGCCGTCCTGCTCGCGCAGTCGCACCGTCAACTCCCCGCTGTCGCCGTCGATGTCGACCTCGCCGAAGAACTGGTAACCGTCGGCGGGCGAGACGTTCGCCGTGGCCGGCGCCTTCACGAAGACGCGGTCCGGGCCGAACGTGCCGTCCAGCGCGCTCGCCGGGAAGGCGCCCGCGTTCAGTGGCCCGGAGACGAACTCCCAGAATGGCGCGAAGTGCTTGAACGCCGCCCGTGACGGGTCGTAGTGCTGGGCCGAGGTGTGGTGGACGTCCGCCGTCAGCCACACCGTGCCCGTGATCCGCCGGTGCTTGACGAACCGCAGCAACTCCGCGATCTGGAGCTCACGGCCGAGCGGCACGCCCGGGTCGCCCTGCGCGACCGCCTCGAAGTCGGGCTCGCCGTCGGTGGTGTCCGGCACGACCAGTCCGAGCGGCATGTCGGCGGCGATCACCTTCCACACCGCGCGGGAGCGGGTCAGTTCGCGCTTGAGCCACTCCAACTGCTCCCGGCCCAGGATGCCTTGTGCGTCGGCGGTCTGGGTGTCCGGCGAGTTGGCGTCACGGTAGGTGCGCATGTCCAGCACGAAGACGTCCAGCAGGGGACCGTGCCGCTGCACCCGGTGGACCCGGCCGCTCGGGCGGCGCAGGGTGGAGACAGGGAAGTACTCCGAGAACGCCCGGCGGGCCCGCGCGGCGAGCACGTCCACGTCCTTCTCGGTGTACCGGGCGTCCCCGAGGATCTCGCCCGGATACCAGTTGTTGGTGACCTCGTGGTCGTCCCACTGCACGATGGAGGGGACCTGGGCGTTGAAGCGCCTGAGGTTGTCGTCGAGCAGGTTGTAGCGGAAGTTGCCGCGGAACTCGGCGAGCGTCTCGGCGACCTTCGCCTTCTCCTCGGTGGTGACGTTCCGCCAGGTCCGCCCGCCGGGGAGCGGCGCCGACCCGGCGAGCGGGCCGTCGGCGTAGATGTTGTCGCCGCTGCACAGGAAGAAGTCGGGGTCGAGCGCGGCCATCGCCCGGTAGATGCGGTAGCCGCCGAGCTCCGGGTTGATGCCCCAGCCCTGTCCGGCCAGGTCGCCGGACCAGACGAACCGTACGCCGTCGCGCCGCGTCGCGGACGCCGTGCGGAACGTGCCGGTCACCGGTTCGCCCGTACGGCGCGGATCGTCCGGGTCGGCGAGCAGGACGCGGTAGTGGATCTGTTCGCCGGCCGGCAGCCCGTGCAGCCGGGTCGTGCCCGTGAAGTCGCTGTCCGCGCCCAGCAGGGGACCGAGCCGACGGCGCGCATTGCGGAACGACGGGGTGGCCGCCGTCTCCACGATCATCCGCGCCGGCCGGTCCGAGCGCACCCACACCAGCCCGGAGTCGGTGGTCACGTCCCCGGCCTGCACGCCCCAGCCGGCCCGGGGCCGCCCCGACAGGGCGAGGGCCGGCGCCGCGCCGGCCGCGACGGGCAGGGTCAGGGCCGCCGACGCGGCCAGCGAGCCGCGCAGCACGCTGCGACGCCCGGGGAGCGGACGAAGTGACATGACAGGCCTCCTGAGACGGAACCGACCGGTGTGCACAGCCACACCTACGGCCCCGCCACGGCCGGCACGCGAACCGGACGTGAACATCAGGACGCGGCGCGGAGGCGGACGCCGGCCACCGCGGGCCACCGCTCAACGCCGGCCCACAGCCCGCGCCATCAACCGGACGCCGTCCCGGATCCGCGCCGGCGACAGGTGCGCGTACCCGAGCACGAGACTCACTTCGTCGGCGTGGCCGCCGGCTCCGGGCACGCCTTCGCGCATCCCGGCGTGCGCGTACGCGGCCAACGCCCGCACCTCGATCCCCGCCTCGGCCGTCCGCGCGGCGAAGCGTGCCCACGGGCCGTACTCCTCGGGGAGCGTCGCGATGACGTGCAGGCCGGCGGCGATGCCGGACACACGCGTGCCGGGGAAGTGCTCACCGAGCGCGTCGACGACGGTGTCCCGCCGCTCCCGGTAGGCGCGTTGGCACCGACGCAGCTGACGGTCGTAGTCGCCGTGCTCCACGAACCGGGCGAACAGCGCCTGATCCAGGGTGGGATGGCCCAGATCCATGGTCCTCTTGCGCTCCACCGCTTGGTCGGCCAGTGCCTCGGGCACGAGCAGCCAGCCGAGCCGCAGCCCCGGCGCGAGGGACTTGCTGACCGACCCGGTGTACGCCACCCGCTCCGGATCGAGGCCTTGAAGCGCGCCGACGGGCGCGCGGTCGTAGCGGAAGTCGCCGTCGTAGTCGTCCTCCAGCACATAGCCGTCCACCGAGCGGGCCCACTCCAGAAGTTCCGTACGTCGGCGCGGCGAGCAGGCGATGCCGGTCGGGAACTGGTGCGCGGGCGTGGTCACCACGGCCCGAACGCCCGACGCCCTCAGCGGGCCCAGGGCCGGTCCCTGGTCGTCGAGGGGGAGCGGTACGGCGGTGACGCCGGCCGCCGCGTACAGCGCGCTGTGCTGCGGACTGCCGGGGTCCTCCACGCCGACCGCGTCGATCCCGCGCCCGTGGAGCACGAGTCCGAGCAGGGCCGTCGCCTGCGCCACACCGGAGACGACGACGATCCGTTCGGGGTCGGCGACCACGCCCCGCCGCCGGGCGAGCAGCTCGGCGAGCGCGGTGCGCAGCCGGGGCAGCCCGCGCGGGTCGGGGTAGCCCAGCTCCTGGTGGGGGAGCTCCGCGAGCACATGCCGCTGGGCGGCAGCCCACGCGGCCCGTGGGAACAGCGACAGGTCCGGTGTCCCCGGCACGAAGTCGGCGCGGACCCCGGGCGGGCGCGGGGCGAGGTCCCGCGCACGGGGCGGGGCCGCCCGCACGGCGCCGCTCACCCAGGTCCCGGCGCCGCGCTCGCTGCGCAGATAGCCCTCCGCCGTCAGCTGCTCGTACGCCTCCGTGACCAGCCCGCGCGACACGCCCAGGTCAGCGGCGAGGTCCCGGCTCGACGGCAGCCGGGTGCCCTGTGCCAGCCGCCCCGAGCGGACCGCCTCGCGCAGGGCCGTCCGGAGCGAACGCCCCCGCGCGCGTGCGGGCGCCGCCACGGCCGGCAGCAGGAGCTCCCATGCGGCCGAGGCGGACCCGCCGGCGACGGGTGCTTGCGGATTGGTCCCCGATGGCGTCATGGAAGTGGACCTTAAGCCGGGCCGCCGCACTTCCTAACGTCGCCGTCATGAACGCCACCACCGCACGCGGCTCCCTGCTCGCCGCGCTCGCCTGCCTCCTCGTCGGCGGCTCCTTCACAGCCAACAGCGTCCTCGGCTCCTACCCGTACGCGGGTGGGCAGGCCCTGCGCTACGGCCTCGCCTGTCTGCTGCTCGTCCCCCTCGCCCGCCCTGGCGCCGGGGCTCGACTGCGCGCGCTGACAGCTCGTCAGTGGGTCCGCCTCGCCCTGCTGGCCGCCGCGGGCATGGTGGGCTTCAACCTCGCCGTCCTCGCCGCCGAACGCTCCGCCGAGCCCGCCGTCCCCGGCGTCTTCGTGGGCTGCGCGCCGGTCGTCGTGGCGGTCATGGTGCCGCTGCTGGAGGGGCGGCGGCCGCGCCGGACGGTTCTGTGCGGGGCGGCGCTGGTGGCGATGGGCGCCTTCACCGTGCAGGGCTGGGGCCGTACGGACGCGGCCGGCATCGCCTGGTCCCTGTGCGCACTGGCCGGGGAGGTCGGCTTCGCGGTGTTGGCCGTGCCCCTGCTGCGGCCGCTGGGCCCACGGCTGCTGTCCGCGACGGTGTGCGGGCTCGCCGCCGTCGAGTCGGCGGCGCTCGGGGCGGTCCTCGACGGCGGCGCGTGGCTGCGCCGGCCCGACGCCGGCGAGACCGCCGCGTTGCTGTGGCAGGCGGTGGTCGTCACCGTCGTCGGCTTCGTGTGCTGGTACATGGGCATGCAGCGGATCGGCGCCGAGCGCGCCACGCTGTTCTCCGGTCTCATCCCGGTCGCCGCCGCCGGTACCGCGCCGCTGGCCGGCACGGGATCCTACGGCCTCGCCCAGGCCGCCGGCAGCGCCTTCGTGGGAGCCGGAGTCGCCCTGGGCGCGGGCGTGCTGGCCCGGAGGCGAGGTGCGTCGCCGGTGACCGGTCGGGGGCCGAGGGGGTCAGCGGCTGCCGTCGAGGAGTACGCGGGCGACGAGTGCCGGGTCGTCGTTCATCGGGCAGTGACCGCAGCCCGGGAGCCGTACCAGACGGGCCTGCGGGATGATCTGCTTGGCCCGGATGCCCTGGCGACGCACCAGGAGCCAGTCCCGGGTGCCCCAGGCGACGGTGACGGGTATGCCGGGGACGTCGTCGGTGAACTTGACGCTCGTGCCCGCCCGCAGGGTCTCGTCGAACCCGGTGGCCCCGGCCAGCGCCAGCGTCTCGGCGACCACGGCTTCCGGTGAACGGCGGCCAGGGCGGGCGTAGATGGTGCTGGTGAGGGCCGTACGGCCGACCGCCGACCGTGACAGCCGCTGGACCATCGGCAACGGCATCCGCTGGGAGAGGTGGCGCATGGTCAGCAGGACCCCGAAGGCGTAACGGCGCTCCGCCTCCGACCAGAACCCCGCCGGGGACAGCGCGGTGACGGACCGTACGCGCTTCTCCCGGCCGAGTTCCAGCGCCAGCAGACCGCCCAGCGAGTTGCCCGCGACATGGGGGCGCTCCAGCTCCAGCGCCTCGCAGAAGGCGCCGAAAACCGACGTGGTCGTGGGCAGGTCATAGGAGAGCCCCTCGGGCAGCCCCGGGGACGCGCCGAATCCGGGCAGGTCCACGCTGATCACGTCCCGCTCGGTGGCGAGGATGTCCAGCACCGGGTCCCAGGCCTGCCGGTGGTGCCCGATGCCGTGCAGCAGGAGCAACGGCTCGCCGCGCCCCGCGCGCGCATAGGACACGGTGACGGGCTGTGGGCCGCTGGGGGAGGGGACCGTGAAGGAGACGGTGGCGGCGGACATGGCGGTGCTCCTCGTCTGAACGGGCTGAACGGTCGAACTGGTCCGGCTGGTTGCTCTGGTTCAACGGCGTTACTGGCTGGGGGAGTTCGGGGCAAGCCCGGCGCGGCGGACGGGTGTCGGCGGCCGGTGCGGCCGTGGCCGGGCGTCGCGTAGACAGCTTGTCAGCAATTGCTACCGACGGGTAGCCCCCGGCGGCGCTCCGTCTGGACACCGGCTGCACTGTCGGATGGGATGGCTCGGTGACCACAGACACCGCGACCGAGGTCTTCGAGGAGCACCGGCCGCTGCTGCTGGGCGTCGCCTACCGCATGCTCGGCCGCGTGGCCGACGCCGAGGATGTCGTCCAGGACGCCTGGCTGCGCTGGTCCGCCGCCGGCCGCGCGGACGTGAGCCGGCCGCGCGCCTACCTGGTGCGGATCGTCACCCGCCTCGCCCTGGACCGCCTGACCCGCGTCAAGTCCCGCGACGAGGCCTACATCGGCCCCTGGCTGCCCGAGCCGTACCTCACCGACTTCGGCGACACCGTCCCGGACGCCGCCGAGCGGGCCGTGCTCGCCGACTCGGTATCGCTCGCCGTCCTCGTCGTCCTGGAGTCCCTGTCGCCCCTGGAGCGCGCGGTGTTCGTCCTGCGGGAGGCCTTCGGCTACCCCTACGCCGAGATCGCCGCCGTCCTCGACCGCTCCGAGCCGGCGGTGCGTCAGCTGGCCGGCCGGGCGCGCCGGCACGTCGAGGAGCGGCGGCCCCGCTTCACCGTGGATCCCGCCCAGCGGCGCGAACTCACCGAACGGTTCCTCGCCGCGGCCGCGGAGGGCGACCTGGAGGGGCTGATGGCGCTGCTCGCGCCGGACGCCCGGCTCGTCGGCGACGGCGGCGGCAAGGTCCAGGCGTCGCTGCGGGTGCTCCGGAGCGCGGACCACGTCGCCCGCTTCATCGTCGGCGTCGCCCGCAGGGGCCTTCCCGACGTCTCGTTCCGCTTCCTCGAGGTCAACGGCGGACCCGCCGTGCTGACCCTGTCCGGAGGCGAGCCGGACACCGTCCTCCAGCTCGACGTGGCCGACGGCCGGGTCCGGGTCGTCTACGTCATCCGCAACCCGGACAAGCTGCACGCCCTGCGGTCGTGATTCCGGATTACCCACCGTCAATTCCCGTACGGGAACCTCCGTTTCATTGCGGCTGTTGTGCCGCCGTGTCTACGGAAAGGGCCGGGTGCGAACGCTCCGTAAACGCTTACCCCTCCTGTTCCCTTGGGCTTCGAGAGCGTTCGAAGATTGATCTTGACCCTGGATGAGGGCCGCCTTATGGTCGCAGACAAGTGCAACAACCCTTAATAAACAAGGGCACGAAAACACCGCCTGCCACGGCGATCGCGAAGGACAGGGTGGGGACCTTGCAAGCGAAGGACAGGGTGGGGACCTTGCGACTGGAGACGGTGCCCGAGCCGAAGTACTGGCATCTCAAGACCGTGCTCACCGAGGCGCTGGACTCGGAGTTCGCCGTGGGCGAGGTGCTGCCCAACGAGCGTGCGCTGGCCGCCCGGTACGGGGTCGCCCGCGCCACGCTGCGCCAGGCGCTGGAGCAGCTCGAACTGGAGGGCCGCCTCCAGCGCCGCCGGGGAGTCGGCACCACGGTCGCGCCGCCCCGCGTGGACGTCGGAGCGGAGCGGCACGGCTGGCCCGGCGCGTCCGGTGACACGTGGAACCCGGTCGACTGCGCGCTCGCCGTACCGCCGGCGGCCGTCGCCGACGCCCTGGGCTCCGAACGCGACGAGCCCGTGCACATCGTGCGCCGCTCCCGGGTCTCTCACGGCCGGCCCCTCGCCGCCGAACTGCTCTACGTCCCGCAGGCGTCGGTGCCCGAGCTGACCGCGATCGACGCCCCCTCCGGCCCGGCACGCGCGCGTGCGGTGCTGCGCGAACTGCAGCACCTGGAGCTGGAGAGCCAGGACCGGGCCGTGGAGCTGGGCTCGGCCCGCGCGGACGACGCCAAGGAGCTCGACCGGCTGCCCGGCGCGCCCGTCCTCGTCGTCACCACCCGCTTCTTTGCCGGGGGCCGCACCGCCGCGCTCTCCGCGGCCACCTACCGCGCGGACACCTGCCGGCTGACGTTCGGCGCGTCGGGCGGCGTGGAGATCCACCACGACGACCCCACGCGCCAGGCCTCCTGACAGCCCGTCACGAACTCGTGCCCGGGCTCACGCGTCCCCCCGCCGGTGCCCGGCCCGTCACCGTCCCCTCCACCGCGAACAGTTGCTCCTCGACGTGATCGAGGGCCAGCCGCAGCGCGCCCGTCGCCACGGCCGCCTCGCCGAGCAGCGAGAGCGCCACCCGCGGCGGGCGGAGGCAGTAGCGCGCCAACTCCCGTCGCAGCGGCTCCAGTACGCCGTCCAGTCCGGCCGCCCAGCCGCCGACCACCACCAACTCCGGGTCCAGCGCCAGGACCAGCGCGGCCACGTCGTGCACGAGCCGCTGCAGGAAGCGCTCCACGGCCGCCCCGGCCCGCCGGTCGCCCTCGCGGGCCTGCGCGAACACCTGCGTGACCGCCTGCTCGTCCAGCGGATGCAACGGCTCGCCCGTCGTGGACAGCAGGGTCTCCGGCGTGACACCCCGCCCCAGCAGGTGCAGCGCGCCGATCTCGCCGGCCGCCCCACCGTACCCCCGGTGCAGCCGCCCCCCGATCAGCGAACCGGCACCCGGACTCAGCCCCGCCAGCACGAACACCACGTCGTCGGAACCGATGGCGGTGCCCTTCCAGTGCTCGGCCACGGCCGCCGCGTTGGCGTCGTTCTCCACCAGCACCGGGCACCTGAAGGAACGGCCCAGCCGCTCGCCCAGCCGCAACCCCGTCCACTCGGGCAGCGCGGTGCCCAGCCGCACCGTCCCGTCGGCCTCCACGATGCCGGGTGTGCCGACGCCCACGGCCCGCAGCGAACGGCGCGGCACGCCCGCCCGGCGCAGCAGCTCCGCCACCGCCGTGCGCAGCCGCTCCAGCCGCTCGTCGGCGGGGGCGCCCTCGTCGACCTCCGTGGCCTGCGCGCCCAGCACCCGCCCGTCCAGGTCCGACAGCAGCGCGGCCACGCGGTGCGCCCCGATCTCCAGGCCCAGCAGATGGCCGGCCTCCGCCCGGAACCTGAACCGGCGCGCCGGCCGCCCCTGCCGCCGGGCGGCGCCCTCCTCGGCCGCCTTCTCGACGACGAGCCCGGCCCCGACGAGGTCCTCCACGACCCCCTCGACGGTCGGCCGGGACAGCCCGGTGGCCCGCGTGATCTCCGTGAGCGTCGCGCAGTCGGCGGCACGCAGCTCGTGCAGCACCACCGCGGAATTGATCCTCCGCAACAGCGAGGGATCCCCGCCGGTCAGCCGCCCCAACGTCCGTCCTCCCAGCTCGCGCGCGTATGGGCCGGATCGTACTCGGCGCCGCGAACCCCGACGAGCACGAAATCGACACGAACCGCGCCCCACGCGCGCGTGCCGATACCCCCCGCGTCCCCCGGTGCGTGCTCAGCCCACCCCCACGAACCCCGACTCGTACGCCGTGATCACCGCCTGCGTACGGTCCCGCGCCCCGAGCTTCGCCAGGACGGCGCTCACATGCGACTTGACCGTCTCCGCCCCGACGACCAGCCGTGCGGCGATCTCCGCGTTGGACAGCCCGCGCGCCATCAGCCGCAGCACCTCGGCCTCCCGCTCGGTCAGGCGGGCCCGCTCCAGCACGTCCCGGGCCGCACGGTTGCCGCCCCCCTCGCCGTGCTCGGCGGCGAGCCGCCGCACCGAGGCGGGGAACAGCAGCGACTCGCCCTCGGCGACCAGCCGCACCGCGTGCACGATCTCCGCCGGCCGCGCCCGCTTCAGCAGGAAGCCGTCCGCGCCCGCGCGCAGCGCCTCGTACACGTACTCGTCGTTCTCGAACGTCGTCACGACCAGGATCTTCGGCGGGCGGTCCACCGTCCGCAGCAGCGCGCGCGTGGCCTCGATGCCGTCCATCAACGGCATCCGTACGTCCATGGCGACCACGTCGGGCCGCAGCGTCCGCACCAGCGGGATCACCGCCGCCCCGTCCGCCGCCTCCCCGACGACGTCGATGTCGGGCTGGGCGGACAGCACGGCACGCAACCCCGCGCGGACCAGCGGCTCGTCATCCACGAGCAGTACGGAAACCGGCACCCGCACAGCTTAGAGTCACCGGGGATCTGTCTGACCATCAGCTCAGCGGCAGCTCCGCGCGCACCTGCCAGTCGCCGGCGTCCGGGCCCGTCGACGCGTGGCCGCCGAGCAGCGCCGCCCGCTCACGTATCCCGCGCAGCCCGCTGCCCCGCCCGGGGCCGATGACGGCGGCCGTCAGCGGATTGCGGACCTCCAGGGTCAGCACGTCCGCCGCGGCATGGACGCGGACCCGCACCGGCACCGCGCCCGCGTGCCGCAGCACGTTCGTCAGCGCCTCCTGGAGGATGCGGTAACCCTCGCGGGACACGGGCCCCGGCAGCGCCTCGACAGCCCCCGTCACCTCCGCGTCCACCTTCGCCCCGGACGTCCGCGCCGACTCCAGCAGACGGTCGGCCTCGGCCAGCGTCGGCCGCCCGCTCACCGGCCGCTCCGCCTCGCGCAGCACCCCGAGCACCCGCTCCAGGTCCTCCAGCGCGGTCCGGCCGGTCTCCTCGATCGCGCCGAGCGCCCGGTCCGTGAACTCCGGGTCTCCCGCCGCCCGCGCGGCGCCCGCCTGCACCACCGCCACCGTCAGCGCGTGGCCGATCGAGTCGTGCAGCTCCCGGGCGATCCGGTTGCGCTCCAGAAGCTGCTCCGTGCGCTCCTCCAGGGCGGCGAGCCGCTCGCCGGCGGACGGGCCGAGGAGCCACCGGGCGACGGCCGTGACCGCCTCGCCCATGCCGACGACGACCGCGCCGAGCGCGAGGAGGGGGAGCGGCGCGAGCAGCGCGTACCACCAGTGCGGGGCCGCGTCCGCGAGGACCGGGACGTCGTCGTGCGTCAGCCCGCGCGCGGCCGCCACCAGCTCCAGGGCCAGGACGGGCAGCCAGACGCAGGCCACCGCCGTCACCCCGCCCAACACCATGCGCGCTTCCAGCCACAGCACCGTCCGCAGCCGGTCCCGCCAGGCCGTCGCCGGCGACACCGAGAACCCGGGGTCGCGCTCACCCGGCGTCAACAGCAGCTCCGCCTGCACCCCCTCGCCCCGGCGCACCGCCGGAATCAACCCGACCGGCACCAGCAGCAGCGCGGGCACCCATGGCTTCGACGAGTCGATGAACATCCAGACGCTCACCAACAGCATCGGCACCCACAGATGCACCAGCCGTGTGTACGTCGTCCCCCGCAGCAGCGGGCGCAGGAAGCGGCCCATGCGCACATGGTGGCAGCCGCCACTGACAACCGGCCTCCCCCGAGCGGGGGAGACGGACTCCACCCGCGGGGGAGGCCCCGGCCCCGGCCGGGCGGCCACAGTGATGCCCATGACCAGCATCGACGTCCGCGACCTCACCAAGGAGTTCGGCCCACGGCGGGCAGTGGACCGGCTCACCTTCCGCGTCCTGCCCGGCCGCGTGACCGGCTTCCTCGGCCCCAACGGCGCCGGCAAGTCCACCACGCTGCGCCTCGTCCTCGGCCTCGACCGCCCGACCTCCGGGACCGCCACCCTCGACGGCCGCCCCTACGCCGCCCTCGACGAGCCGCTGCGCCATGTCGGCGCGCTGCTCGACGCGCAGGCCCCGCACGGCTCCCGCACCGGCCGCGACCACCTGCGCGCCCTCGCCGCGAGCAACCGCATCCCCTCGCGCAGGGTGGACGAGGTGCTGGAGGAGACCGGCCTCGCCCCGGCCGCCCGCCGCCGCGTCAAGACGTACTCCCTCGGCATGCGCCAGCGCCTCGGCATCGCGGCCGCCCTGCTCGGCGACCCCGCGGTGGTGCTGCTCGACGAGCCGTCCAACGGCCTCGACCCGGAAGGCATCATCTGGATCCGCGGACTGCTGCGCCGGCTCGCGGCGGAGGGGCGCACGGTGCTGGTGTCCAGCCACCTGATGAACGAGACCGCCTCCTTCGCCGACCACCTCGTCGTCCTCGGCCGGGGCCGCCTCCTCGCCGACACCCCCCTGCGGGACTTCATCGACGCGCGCGTACGCCCCCGGGTGCGGGTCCGCACCAGCGACCCCGACGCGCTCGGCAAGGCCCTCGCCCGGCACGGCCACGACGGCGTCGCCCACGGGGAAGGGCACTTCACCGTCGACCACGCGCGCGTGGACGACATCGGCCGCCTGGCGTCCGAGGCGGGTGTCCCGCTGCTCGAACTGACCGCCGAGGAAGGCACGCTGGAACAGGCCTACCTCGATCTGACCGCCGCCGACACCGAGTTCGCGGCCCAGCCGCAGGAGGCCTGACCATGGCGTTCGCTCCCGCCCTCCACGCCGAGTGGATCAAGATCCGTACACTGCGCTCGCAACTCGGCGGACTGAGCGCGATCCTGCTCGCCACCGTCGCGTTCTCGGCGCTCGCCGCGGCCGACTCCGGCGACGACCCGACCGACGCGCTCGACCCGTTGTCCTCCGTCTACTTCGGTGTCAACTTCGGCCAGATCGCGGCGATCGCCTTCGCGACGACGGCCGTGTCCGCCGAGTTCCACGGCGGCGCCCTGCGGGTGTCCCTGGCCGCCGTGCCGCACCGGGGCCGCTGGTTCGCCGCCAAGCTCACGGCGATCGCCCTGCCCGTCCTCGCGGTCGGCCTCGCCACCGGTCTGCTGGCCCTGGCCGTCGGCAGCGCCGCGCTCGGGGACGACGCCGACGTGATCGGCACGGGCGAAGGACTGCGCGCCGCCGTCGGATGCGGGCTCTACCTCACCCTGCTGGCACTGTTCGCCGCCGGCCTGACGGCCGTCCTGCGCAGCGGCGTCGCCACGCTCAGCATTCTCATCCCGTTCCTCCTGATCGTGTCCTTCGTGGTCGGCGACGTGTCCGGCAACGCCGCCGACTTCCTGCCCGACCGGGCCGGCCAGACGGTGCTGCACAGCACGTGGGAGGGCGCCCTCGGCCCGTGGTCCGGGCTGGCGGTGACCGCGCTGTGGACGGCGGCGGCCCTCGCGGCGGGAGCCTGGCGGCTGCGGCGAAGGGACGCCTGAGGCGGCCGGGCGCTGACGCCCAGCCAATTGTCAGTGGCGGCCGCTTTACTGGAGCACATGGACATCGCGCGCTGCCTCGACACCATCGACCTGCTGTGCACCCGGGGCTTCCCCGCGGAGCACGGCAGGACCGACGTGGGCACCGCCGGTCCGGACGGTCTGGTCGCCGAATTAACGACCAGCGAAGACTTCTGGGAGGACGACGGGACGCGATGGGAGCAGACGCAGGCCCAGTACGACGCCGACCGGGACGGCCTCGCCCAGCGGCTGACCGACCGCTGGGGCCCGCCGCACCACATCAGTCTGGCGAGCGTCCTGGAACGCTCGCTGGACGGCGAGGACATACCCGAGCCCTGGGGCTCGCTCAGCGCTCACGTGCCGGACGTCCATCTGTGGCAACTGCCCGACACGGCGCGCTGGTTGGCCCTGGGGGTGTCCCAGTGGGACAAGGAGCTGCCGTTCCAGCTCCTCGCCGTCGTCACCGAGACGGATCCGCCGTGACCGCAGGGGGCGCCTCGGCCGCCAGCCGCAGCCGCTCGAACTCCTCCGCCATCGTCGCCGTCGTCCAATGGGCGTTGAGCCCGCTGGGGTTCGGCAGCACCCACACGCGCGTGTCCCCGATGAGCCGCTCCTGCGGACCCACCCGGGCGGCGCGGTCGTCGAACGCCGCCCGGTAGGCGGTGACCCCGACCACGGCCAGCCAGCGCGGCTTCAGCCGGACGACCTTCTCCGCCAGCAGCCGGCCGCCCTCGCGGTACTCCTCGGCCGTCAGCTCGTCGGCCCGCGCACTCGCCCGCGCGACCACGTTCGTGATGCCGAGCCCGTACGTCAGCAGCTCCTCCTGCTCCGCGGGCTTGAGCAGCCTCGGCGTGAAGCCGGAGCGGTGCAGCACGGGCCAGAAACGGTTGCCGGGGCGGGCGAAGTGGTGTCCGGTCGCCGCCGTCATCAGCCCCGGGTTGATGCCGCAGAACAGCACGCGAAGGCCGCTCGCGACCACGTCCGGGACGAGACGGTCGCGCGCGGCCTCCAGCTCCGCCTGGGTGAAGCGGCTCAGAGGATCGCTCCGGGCGTGTAACCGGCGGCCTCGGGCCGCTGCTTGACGATCTCCTCGATCCGGGCGACCACGACGCCCACCTGGTCGGCGGCGGCGCCCGTGAAGGACAGCTTGTCCGCCATCAGCGCGTCCAGCTCCGCGCGGTCCAGCGGGATGCGGTCGTCGGCGGCGAGCTTGTCGAGCAGTTCGTTGCGCTCGGCGCCCTGCTCGCGCATCGCCAGCGCGGAGGCGACCGCGTTCTCCTTGATCGCCTCGTGCGCGAGCTCACGGCCGACGCCGGCGCGCACCGCGCCCATCAGCACCTTGGTGGTCGCGAGGAACGGCAGGTAGCGGTCCAGCTCACGGGCGACGACGGCCGGGAAGGCGCCGAACTCGTCGAGCACCGTCAGGAACGTCTCCAGCAGCCCGTCCAGCGCGAAGAACGCGTCCGGCAGCGCGACCCGGCGCACCACCGAGCAGGACACGTCGCCCTCGTTCCACTGGTCGCCCGCCAGCTCGCCGGTCATCGACGCGTACCCGCGCAGGATGACCATGAGGCCGTTGACGCGCTCGCAGGACCGTGTGTTCATCTTGTGCGGCATCGCCGACGAGCCGACCTGGCCCGGCTTGAAGCCCTCGGTCACCAGCTCGTGCCCGGCCATCAGCCGGATCGTCTTCGCCAGCGACGAGGGACCCGCCGCCAACTGCACCAGCGCGGTCACGACGTCGTAGTCCAGCGAGCGCGGGTACACCTGGCCGACCGAGGTGAACGCCTGCGAGAAGCCCAGGTGACCGGCGATGCGGTCCTCCAGCTCGGCCAGCTTGCCCGCGTCGCCGCCCAGCAGGTCCAGCATGTCCTGCGCGGTGCCGACCGGGCCCTTGATCCCGCGCAGCGGGTAGCGGCCGAGCAGCTCCTCGATACGGCCGTACGCCACGAGGAGCTCGTCGGCGGCGGTCGCGAAACGCTTGCCGAGGGTGGTGGCCTGCGCGGCCACGTTGTGCGAGCGGCCGGCCATGACCAGCTCGCCGTACTCGCCGGCGAGCTTGCCCAGCCGGGCCAGGACGGCCACCGCGCGGTCGCGGATCAGCTCCAGCGACAGCCGGACCTGGAGCTGCTCGACGTTCTCCGTCAGGTCGCGGGAGGTCATGCCCTTGTGGACCTGCTCGTGCCCGGCGAGGTCGTTGAACTCCTCGATGCGGGCCTTCACATCGTGCCGGGTGACCTTCTCGCGCTCGGCGATCGAGGCCAGGTCGACGGTGTCGAGGACACGCTCGTAGTCGGCGATCGCCGCGTCCGGCACCTCGATCCCGAGGTCCTTCTGTGCCCGCAGCACGGCGAGCCAGAGCTGACGCTCCAGCTTCACCTTCTGCTCGGGCGACCAGAGCGTGGCGAGCTCGGCGGAGGCGTAGCGTCCGGCGAGGACGTTCGGGATGCGGGGCTTGGCGGGAGCGGAAGTCACGTGCACGGAGTCTACTGGCGATTCGTGCAGGCCAGCGCCGCGGGTTCGTTCGGCGGAACCTACGAGACCCACGTCACCCGGTCATGCCTGCCGGGGCACTAGGCAGTGGGTGGCTCGTACGGGAGCAGGTCCGGGCGTTTCGGCGGCAGGCCGTCGCCGGAGGAGCGGCCGGTGAGGCGGCGGCCTATCCACGGCAGCAGGTACTGCCGGGCGAACCGGGCGTCCTCGGCCCGTCGCAGCAGCCAGCCCGGCGGCAGGGTCGCCGGCATCGGCGTGCGCCACTCGGTGTCCTCCGGGTCGTGTCCGAGGCCCTGCCAGACCGCCTCGGCGACCCGGCGGTGGCCCTCGGCGGACAGGTGGAGCCGGTCCACGTCCCACATCCGCGGGTCGCTCAGGGACGGGGCGGCGTACAGGTCGACGACGAGCGCGCCGTGCCGGGCGGCCAGGTCGTCGACGCAGGCGAACAGCTCCTCCATGCGCGGCCGGAACCGCTCCAGCACCGGGCCCTGCCGGCCGGGGCTGCGCATCAGCACCAGCTGCTTGCAGGCCGGGGCCAGCGTCTCCACGGCCTCGGTCAGCAGGGCGCGCACCCGGCCCATGTCGCACTTGGGGCGCAGAGTGTCGTTGAGGCCGCCGACGAGGGTGATCACATCGGCGCCCATGGCGGCGGCCACGGGCACCTGCTCCTCGACGATCTGACCGATCAGCTTGCCCCGCACCGCGAGGTTGGCGTAGCGGAAGCCGGGCGCGTGGGCGGCCATCCGTCCCGCGAGGAGATCGGCCCAGCCCCGGTAGGTCCCGTCGGGCAGCAGGTCCGACATGCCCTCGGTGAAGGAGTCGCCGACCGCGACGAGGCTGGAGTACGGGGGTGTGGTGTTCGTCTGCATGGCGTCAGCGATGGTAACCCGCCGCCATACCCGCCGGTCGGTCGCCCCGGGACCAAGGCCCGTCAGGGCGCGGGACCCCCTGAGGGCGCCCCTGAAGGGCACCCCCGGGGTCGTCCCTCAGACCCGCTGTCCGAACAGCTCCCGCAGGACGTCCTCCATGGTCACCAGGCCCGCCAGACGGCCGTCGCCGCCCAGCACCGCCGCCAGGTGGGTGCGGCTGCCGCGCATCGCGGTCAGCACGTCGTCCATGGGGGTCGTCTCCCGCACGCGCGCGATGGGCCGCAGGTCGCGAACGCGGAACGGTACGTTCCGCGGTGAGGCGTCCAGCGCGTCCTTCACATGCAGGTAGCCCACGATCCGACGCTGCTCGTCCACGACCGGGAAGCGGGAGAACCCGGACGCGGCGGCCAGCCTCTCCAGCTCCTCCGGGGTGACGCCCACGCGCGCGTAAACGACGCGCTCCAGCGGCAGGGCGACGTCCCGCACCGGCCGCCGGCCCAGTTCGAGGGCGTCGCGCAGCCGTTCCTGGGCGCGGTCGTCCAGGAGGCCGGCCTCGCCCGCGTCCTTGACGATCTGGGCCAGCTCCGCGTCCGAGAACGTGGCCGTGACCTCGTCCTTGGTCTCGATCCGCAGCAGCTTCAGCAGCGCGTTGGCGAACGCGTTGATCGCGAAGATCACCGGCTTCAGCGCCCGGGAGAGCGCCACCAGGGGCGGGCCGAGCAGCAGCGCGCTGCGCACCGGCTCGGCGAGCGCGATGTTCTTCGGCACCATCTCGCCGAGGAGCATGTGCAGATACGTCGCCAGGGTCAGCGCGATCACGAAGGACACCGCGTGACCGGCGCCCTCGGGCACGCCGACCGCGTGGAACACCGGCTCCAGCAGATGCGCGATCGCCGGTTCGGCGACCACGCCGAGGACCAGCGTGCACAGCGTGATGCCGAGCTGCGCGGCGGCCATCAGCGCGGACACGTGCTCCAGCCCCCACAGCACGATTTTGGCCCGCCGGTCGCCCTCCTCGGCGTACGGTTCGATCTGGGAGCGGCGCACGGAGATCAGCGCGAACTCGGCACCCACGAAGAAGGCGTTGACGACAAGGGTCGCCAGGCCGATCAGCAACTGGACGGCGGTCACTTGCCGACCTCCTGTTCCGACTGTTCCGTGGCGTCCTCGACCGGCGCGTGCAGCAGCACCCGCGCGGCCCTGCGTCCGGACGCGTCCACCACGTCCATGCGCCAGCCGCCGATCTCCACCCGGTCGCCGACGGCCGGGATACGGCCCAGTTCGTTGGCGACGAGCCCGGCGAGCGTCTCGTACGGCCCCTCGGGGGGGTTCAGTCCGACGCGGGAGAGCTGGTCGATGCGGGCGGCGCCGTCGGCGGAGTACAGCACGCGGCCCTCGTCGTCCATGCCCGCCGGGGCCAGGTCGGGCGTCTCGTGCGGGTCGTGCTCGTCACGGACCTCGCCGACGACCTCCTCGACGATGTCCTCCAGCGTCACGACGCCCGCGGTGCCGCCGTACTCGTCGATGACCACGGCCATCGTCCGCCGGCCGGACAGCCGGTCCAGCAGCCGGTCCACGGTGAGCGACTCGGGCACCAGCAGCGGTTCGCGCATGATCTCGGCGACCGGCACGCGCGTGCGGCGCTCCGCGGGTACCGCCAGGACGTCCTTGATGTGGGCGGTGCCGACCACCGTGTCCAGGTTGCCCCGGTAGACCGGGTAGCGGGACAGGC
Organism: Streptomyces sp. NPDC088254; assembly: GCF_044740925.1. Taxonomy (NCBI): domain Bacteria; kingdom Bacillati; phylum Actinomycetota; class Actinomycetes; order Kitasatosporales; family Streptomycetaceae; genus Streptomyces; species Streptomyces sp. NPDC088254. The sequence continues at coordinate 130,527 of NZ_JBIURQ010000001.1, forward strand.
CGGTGGCGCGGGTCGCGTTCGCGACGTCCTCGCAGGTCGCCTGGGTCTCCAGGGCGACGACCTGGACGCGCGGGGTCATCACGTTCTCCGCGGTCAGGTCGGCCAGGTTCAGTGTGCGCACGAACAGCTCGGCGGTGTCGGCCTCCAGTGCGCCCTGCCTGGCGGAGTGCCGGGCCAGCGCGGCCAGCTCCTGGGGGCTGCGGGCGGAGGCCAACTCCTCGGCGGGCTCCAGGCCGAAGCGGCGTACGACGCGATTGGCGGTGTTGTTGAGATGGGTGATGAAGGGGCGGAACGCGGCACTGAACCAGCGCTGGGCGTTGCCCACCCCCTTGGCCACCGCCAGCGGCGAGGAGATCGCCCAGTTCTTGGGCACGAGTTCGCCGACGACCATCAGGAACACGATCGACAGGGCGGTGCCCAGCACCAGCGCGACCGAACTCGCCGCGCTGCTCGACAGGCCGACGGACTCCAGCGGCCCGGAGATCAGTTCGGCGATCGACGGCTCGGCGAGCATGCCGACGACCAGGTTGGTGACGGTGATGCCGAGTTGGGCGCCGGAGAGCTGGAAGGTGAGGTTGCGGACGGCTTCGAGGGCGCCCGCCGCGCCGCGCTCGCCGCGCTCGACAGCGCGTTCCAGTTCGCCGCGCTCGACCGTGGTGAGCGAGAACTCGGCGGCGACGAACGCGCCGCACGCGAGCGACAGAAGGATCGCCACCAGCAGCAGGACGACTTCCATCATCGGGTCACCTCCGTCCCATCGTCGGCCAGGGCAGGGAGGAGTGCGCGATGTCGGATACTGGGAGGCTCGCCCATGGGCGGACGCTCACACCTTTCGTCGAGGTCGAAGAGGGACCTTGAAGGTCCACACGGTCCCCCAATGGTAAAGGATCGGCAAAGCGGCGGTGAGTGCGGTCTCCTTCGCCGCGTACCCCGCCGCGCGCCCCGCATGAGGCGCCGTCGGCACGGACCGCGGCCAACGCGTCCACGCCCCGTCCGCACGGATCGCGACCACCGCGTCCACGCCCCGCCGGCAAGGCCGCGCCCGGCGGTCCCTACAGCGGCTTGACCCAGCGCCGCCAGTGGTCCTCCCGCTGGTAGCCGGCCGCGTCCCAGGTGTGGTGCGCCCGTTCGTTGGCCTCCAGGACCATCGCGTCGACCCGTCGCCCGCCCAGGGCGGCGAAACGCCGCTCGGCCGCTTCCAGCAGGGCGGTGGCGATGCCCTGCCGGCGGTGGCCCGGGTGGACGGCCAGGCGGTAGGCGGAGCACCGCCACCCGTCGAACCCGGCTATGACCGTGCCGGTGAGGAGACCGTCGCGCTCCGCGAGAAGCAGCGCCTCGGGGTCCCTCGCGATGAGCCGCGCCACGCCGTCGTGGTCGTCGCTGATGCTCGTCCCCTCGGCGGCCTCGCGCCAGAAGCGCAGCACGGTGTCGATGTCGGCGAGGGTGGCGTGGCGGATGTGGAGATCGCTCATGGGGCGAGCCAAGCAGAGCGCCCGCCCGTCTGGCGAACCGTTTCGGCACGCACCGGTGAGGCGTCACACCGCCCGCGAGCGACCGCCTGCCGGATCAGTCCCGAAGGCCCACGTGACGGTCCAGCACACGGCAGGCGCGGGCGGTGCCGTCCTCGGCCGCCAACGCCCGGCCGAGCCGGTCCGCCGCCTCGGCGTAGGGAGCGTGCCGGGTGAGGGCGCGCAGACGGCCGGCGAGGGCGGCCACGGTCAGATCCCGGGCCGGCAAGGGGGCGGGCCCCGCGCCGAGATCACGCACCCGCGCCGCCCAGTACGCCTGGTCGCCGAAGAAGGGGCAGGTCAGGGAGGGCCGGCCGGCCCGCAGCGCCGAGGCCGTCGTGCCCGCCCCGCCGTGGTGGACGACCGCGGCCGTGCGCGGAAACAACCAGTCGTGAGGGGTGTCGCCGACCACGAGCATGTCGTCCTCGCCGGTGGCGGGATCGCCGGCGAGCACCCCGCGCAGCCCCTCGCGACGCAGCGCCGCCCGCACGACGGCGTCGGTCGCCTCCGGGTCTGCGGTCCTCATGCTGCCGAACCCGACGTAGACGGGCGGGGGCCCGGCGGCCAGGAAGTCCAGGAGCCGCCGCGGGGGCCGCCACTGCGGCTGATCGTGGTGCCAGTAGCCCGTCACATGGACGTTCGGCCGCCAGTCGGACGGCTGCGGCACCACCGCGGGACTGAACGCGCAGAGCACGGGCGCGCGTCGAGCCTGCCGGAAAGCGGCCGCCATGGACAGCTCCGGCAGGCCGAGACTCTCCCGGCGCCACGTGTTGACGTACTTCCGGCACACGAGCCAGGAACCGGCGTCGACCGCGTCGAAACTGAGCCTGTTGCCCCAGCCTCCCAGTGCCCGGGCCGCGGGCGCGAACGGGTGAGGGAAGGCCTTCGTCGGCTGGCTCGGCTGGAAGTGGACGACGGCGTGCGGGACTTGGAGGTACTGGCTCAGGTGGACGCCGAGGAAGGCGAACGTGGGCGCCAGCACCAGATCGGCCCCCTTCGCGCCCACCGCCGTCTGCTCCAGCATCGGCGTCATGAGGGGGCGCAGCAGCCGGTCCATGCCGCGGATGAACGCCACCGGGTTGCCTCGCCCGGTGAGCAGCTCCTGACCCTCGGGGGACTCGACCAGTTCCGCGGGATCGGCAGGCAGGGCGTGGAACTCCAGCCCCGCCTCGGCGATCAGCGGCAGGTAGCGCGCACTGGCGAGGATCCTGACGGTGTCGCCCTGCCGGGTCAGCGCCCGCCCCAGTGCCAGGCAGGGCTGGACATCGCCCCGCGACCCCCCGGCGAAGATCACCACTGTGCGCGGCATGCCGTTCCTCTTTCCGGTTGTGCCGAAGTGACGGGCGTCCGGTGGTGCCGATGTGACGAGCCGGACGGGCCCGCCGGACCCGTCACCCGATCGGCAGCCCCTGGGACAGGGTGAGAGATCCATTACAGAACAAATGGTGCAAGCATGTGGAAAATGCCACCCCTTGCGGGAGGGAAAGCTGATGCCACGGACCATGGCCCACGTCACTGCGGCAGCGCTCGGCGCGGGGTTCGCCCTCAACGCGGTACGGCTCGACCGCCGGCTGACCGGCTTGCGCCCGCTGGAGCCTTCGGCGGAGCAGCCCTCCCCGGACTTCCGGTTCGCCTTGGCCTCCGGCGTGCGGCTGGACGACGAGACGCGCCGCGCCGCCTGTGCCTTCGCCTCCCGCGAAGGGCTCAAGGTGCTCGATCTGGTGCCGGGCGACCTGCCCACGGAGGAGCTGCTCGACTTCGCCCGTCTGGTGGACACGCGCTCCTTCCGGCGCGACAGGCTGGCCTTCGGACGCAGCGCCCTGCACGCCGTCGTCGTGGAGGCGTCCGTGCTGGAGCGGCTCGGCAGACCTCTCCCCGCCGGCACGGACCTCTCCGGGCTGTCCGCCGCGGAACTCACCGACCTGCTCGGGTCCCTGAAGAAGTGTGCGCCGAACACGACCGGGTTCGCGCTCGCGCCCGGACTGCGCGGCGTCCGCCGCACCGCCCGTGAACGGGTGGCCGCACGGCCGGACAACACCTTCGTGCCGCTGCCGGCCGTCCTGGCCGCGCGCCTGGCCGCCGGCGCCCTCACCCTCGCCTGCCTCGCGAAAGCCCCCGCATGGGGGACCGCCGCACTGGCCGGATACGCACTGCAGCCGACCCTGGTGCGCGGCTTCGGGAAAACGCGCGCCGACCGGTACCGCGCCGCGCTGCTCAGGCCCGTACGGGGTCCGGGCGACTGGCTGCGCACGGCGCGGGCCGTGCACGCCCAGCGCGGTCCTGCCGACCCCCATGCCGCGCTCCGGCCGCGGTACCAGGCGGAGATCGCCCGCGGCCTGGAGCGGTTCTTCGAGCCGCGCCGCCGCTCCTGCCCGTGGTGCGGATCGTCCGACCTGAGACACCGGGTGACGGCACGGGACATGTACCAGGGAAAGCCGGGCCGGTTCACCCTGGAGGAGTGCGGGGGCTGCGGCCACACCTTCCAGAACCCGCGGCTGAACCCGGACGGCCTCGACTTCTACTACCGCGACTGCTACGACGGCGTCGGCGAGCGGCAGATGGAGAAGGTGTTCGCCTTCCAGGGCCCCGCCTACCGCGCCCGCGCCCGGCTGCTGCCCACCCACACCGCGCCCCGGACCTGGCTGGACGTGGGCGCGGGGCACGGACACTTCTGCCTCGTCGCCCAGGACGTGTGGCCGCGGACCGTCTTTCACGGACTGGACCGAAGCGAGGCCGTGGAGCGGGCCGCGCGATACGGCTGGGTGCACCGAAGCCACCGAGGAAGCTTCCCCGAACTCGCCGAAGGCCTGGCAGGCGCCTACGACGTGGTGAGCATGTTCCACTACCTGGAGCACACCCTCGACCCCCGGGCAGAGCTGGAGGCGGCTCGCAGGGTCCTCAAGCCGGGCGGGCACCTGGTGATCGAGGTCCCCGACCCGCAGAGCTCCCTCGGCCGGCTGCTGGGCCGCCACTGGATCCCCTGGATGCAGCCGCAGCACGTGCACCTGATGCCCTTCACCAATCTCGAACAGGCGCTGCTGGAGCGGGGTTTCGTCACGGTGGCCGAGCAACGTGTCACCGGACGGCCGGGCGGGGACTTCTGCGGCGCCGTCGTGGAGCGATTCCGCTCCTGGACGCCCAGTCCCCGCCACCCGTGGTCACGCACACCCCCGTCCCGGGGCCGCGCCCTCGCCCACGCGGCCATCTGGACGACCTCCGTCCCGCTGTTCGCCGCAGCGGCCGCGGCCGACGTCGCCGTCGCCCCTTTCCTGGGGGCGCTGCGAGGCGGGCAGGCCTACCGGATCCTCGCCCGCAAGGAGGAGTGACCCGCCTCACCGGCACGGCCGGCCCGGCTGCCGAGAGAGCCCATCAGCGCGGGCCAGATGTGGTGCAGTTCCTTGCGCCAGTACGCCCAGGAATGCGTCCCCGGCGCGTACATGTGCGTCGTGACCCGCACCCGTTCCTCGCGCAGCGACGCGGCGAACTTCTTGATCTGCGCCGGGAGCGCCGCCTCGCCCACCACGCTCGCCAGCACCACGTCAGGGGCGCGGCCCAGGTCCATGGGGCCGGGAGCGCTGTTGCCCACGGACAGATGGACGCGCGTCCCACGGAAGGAGCGCGGCATGGCGGCGGGATTGTGGTACCGCCAGACGTCGGCGTTGCGCACCGGGTCGCCCCAGACCTTCTTCATGTCGACGCCGACCCGCTGGGAGCCGAGCCCGATGGCCAGACGCACGGCGGGGTCGTCGAGGTCCACGTACGAACTCATCGCCGCCGCGTACCGGAACAGCCCGCGGTGGTGTGCCGCGTAGTTGAGCGCTCCGAACCCGCCCATGGACAGCCCCACCACGGCGCGCGAGGAACTGGCCCGGTACTCCTTCTCCATGAGCCGCACGAGTTCGCCGGTGTGGAAGGTCTCCCACCGGGGAGGACCGGCGAACCAGTCGCTGTAGTAGCCGTCCTTTCCCGCGTCGGGCATGACGATGAGCACGTCGGACTTCCGCGCCAGCTCTTCCAGGTCCGTCTCGCGCGTCCAGGCCGTGTAGTTGTCGTCACCGCCGTGGAGCATGTAGAGAACCGGGAAGGTGGCTTTCGGCCTCCGGTCCCAGTTCGCGGGAAGAATGACGCGGACCGGAATGGACTTGCCCATGGCCGGTGAACTGACCGTGATGTCGCGCGTTCGCTCGTCGAGCGTCTTCACGGCAGTGACACGGGCCTCCGCACGGGGAGACCCGGGCGTGCCTTCCCGGTCCCGCGCGACGGCGTCCGTCTCGGCCGAGACGAGAGCTGCCACGAGCCCCAGGCACACCAGATTCGTTTTCGCACACTTCGCAAGAGAGAGCCACACGGCTCGGAGCATGACGAAACTCACCGCCCGTCAACCGCAGACACTCCGCCCGGCCGAGGGCAGTCGCCCGTACGGCAGAGCAGCGGTTGCGGCGCCCCAGGTCAGCGGTTCTCGTGGGAACAGTCGCGAGAAGTGAGCATGAATGGAGCCGACATGACATCGCCCCTGTCAGAAGCGGTCATCGCGGGAGCGGACGCTGAGGCCCTCAAGTCCCTCCCGCTCCCGGACCACTTCCCGGCGGCCTGTGTGCGCGCCGCCGACGTCAACATGTTCGAGGGCGTCGAGGACAAGGACGTGCGCAAGTCCCTGCACGTCACGGACGTGCCGATGCCCGAGCTCGCTCCCGACGAGGCGCTGATCGCCGTGATGGCGAGCGCGATCAACTACAACACGGTCTGGACGGCGATGTTCGAGCCGCTGCCCACCTTCCAGTTCCTCAAAGCCATGGGCAAAGGCGGCGGATGGGAAGCGCGGCACGACCTGCCCTACCACATCGTCGGCTCCGACGCCGCGGGCGTCGTCGTCCGCACCGGCTCCTCCGTGCGCAAGTGGAAGGTCGGCGATCATGTCTCGATCTCGCCGGCCTACGTCGACGAGCAGGACCCCGACACCCACCAGGACGGCATGCTCGGGCTCGGGCAGAAGGCCTGGGGGTTCGAGACGAACTTCGGCGGCCTCGCTCACTACGCCGTCGTGCGGGCGAGCCAGCTGATGCCGAAACCCCCGGCGCTCACCTGGGAGGAGGCCGCCGTCAACCCCCTGTGCGCAAGCACGGCGTACCGCATGCTGGTCAGCGACCGCGGCGCGCGGATGAAGCAGGGCGACATCGTGCTGGTCTGGGGCGCGACCGGCGGACTGGGCGGCTACGCCGTCCAACTGGTCCGCAACGGCGGCGGCATCCCGGTCGGCGTCGTGAACTCCGAGGAGAAGGCGCGACTGCTCAGATCCCTCGGCTGCGACGCCGTCATCAACCGCGAGGAGATCCTCGGCGGCGACGACTCGCTCCTGCAGCGCGCCGAGGGGTGGAAGCTGATGGGCAGGGCGATCCGCGACGCGGTCGGCGAGGACCCGCACATCGTCTTCGAGCACGTCGGCAGGAAGACGTTCCCCGCGTCGGTGTTCCTGGCCAGGCGCGGCGGGACCGTCGTCACCTGCGGATCCAGCACCGGCTACGAGCACACCTACGACAACCGGTACCTGTGGATGCGGCTCAAGCGGATCATCGGCAGCCACGGAGCGAACCTGTACGAGCAGTGCGAGGTCAACCGGCTCATCGCCCTGGGCGGCGTGGTCCCCGCCCTGTCGGTCACCTACCCCCTGGCGGAGGTCGGGGCCGCCACCCGGACCGTCCAGGCCAACGAGCACATCGGCAAGGTCGGCGTGCTGTGTCTGGCGCCCCGCCCCGGCCTCGGGGTCACCGACCCCGAGGCCCGGGCCCGGATCGGTGAGGAGCGGCTGCGCCTGTTCCGCAGGTAGGACCACGGAACGGGCGCGGCGCGCGCATCACCGGGCGGACAGCCCCAGAGCACGGATGAGGTGCTCCGCGATGGTCTCGACGTGGGGCGGGTCGATGACGGACAGATGGTCGCCGCCGACGGGGACGATCTCCAGGGACGGGCACAGGGGCGCCCACCCGAGGTCGGCGTCCTCCCGCAGATAGCGCGGGTCCAGAGCGGTGGTCAGCCGCTGCGGCTGCTGCGCCCGGTAGAGCACCACATGACCGTCGTGAGGACGGGGGACGTACCGTTCGCCGACGCGGGCGTCGACGTACGAGGTCCGCTGGTGCTCCATGATTCCCGGGCTCATCTCCAGACCGGCCTCCGCGACGAGCTGCATGATCACCTCGATCTGCTGCTCGTCCGGGGTGCCCGCCAGCTCCTCGTAGGGAAGCTCCAGACGGTGGCCGTACGTCTGCTCGATGTACTCGGCGAAACGGCCGAACCGTTCGAGCAGGAACTCCGGCGACTCCCGCTGCTGCAGGGCGGCGGGCAGGATGGTGTCGATCAGCCCGAGGAACCCGACGCCCTGCCCCTCCTCCTTCAGCTGACGGGCCACCTCGTAGGCGAGGCAGCCGCCGAAGGACCAGCCGAGCAGGTGGTACGGGCCGTTCGGCTGGATGCCCCGGATGAGCGTGCGGTAGTGGGCCGCCTTGTCCTCCATCGTGCTCAACTCGTCCACGCGTTCCAGCCCGTACACGGGCAGCCCGGCCGGCAGCAGCTGCGTCAGAGGCAGGTACACCGAGGTCGGCCCGCCCGCCGGGTGGAACGTGAACAGCGGGGGGCGCGGCGATCCCGCGGGCGCCGGGCGCAGGGTGGTGACCGCGGAGGCGCCGGTCCGGTTGACCACGGGCCGGATCAGTTCGGCGACGGCCATGACCGTGCGGTGGGCGAGGACGGCGTCGGCCGTCAGCGCCAGCTGCGGATCGTCGCCGAGCCGCCGGCTGATGACGCCCGCCATGGCCGAGGCGGCGGCCAGGTCCCCGCCGGCGGCGGTGAAGTCCTCGCGGATGTCCTTCGGCCCGCGCCCGAGGACCTCCGCCCACGCGCTCGCCACCAGCCGCTCCGCGGCGTCCCTCGCGCCGAGGGAGGTCGGCAGCGAGGGCGGGGGCGACTGCGCCTGTCGCACGCTGTCCGGCGCGGAGGCGGCCAGGGGCGCCGCGGGGTCCAGTCCGAGCCGCTCCAGCACGGCGGAGCCGAGCTCCCGGAGGCAGGCGCCGCGCAGCAGCTGCGGGGCGGGCAGGTCGACGCCGAAGTCCTGGCGGACGGCGTTGCGGATGCGCACCGCCATCAGGGAGTCCAGCCCCAGCTCGGTCAACGGGGCCGTCTCGCTCAGCTCGTGGACGCTGAAGCCCATGATGCCGGCCGTCCGCCGGACCAGGCGGGCGTACACCGCGTCCGGGGCGGAGCCGCCGAGCGCCGCGATGCCGTCCGGGCCGATCCAGTCGTCGACGACGACCGAGTCGTCCTCCAGGACGTCGGTGAAGAAGGGGATGGCCGACAGGCCGGGGAACGCCGCCAGCACGCGGTCCGCGTCGAGGTGGACGACTCCGACGTGCGTGCGGTCGAGGACGACGAGCGACTGGAGGGCGTCCATGCCCTCACCGAGCCGGATGGGCTCCAGGGCCAGCGCCGGGTTCCCGGCCGTCGACGCGACGTTCTCCCAGGGGCCCCAGGCGATGGAGGTCGCCGGCAGGCCGACGGCCCGGCGGCGGTGGGCGACGGCGTCGAGCCAGGCGTTGGCGGCCGCGTAGGCCGACTGTCCCGGTGAGCCGAGCAGCGCGGCGGCGGAGCTGTAGTTCACCCACCAGTCCAGGTCGTGGTCGGCGATCGCCGCCTCCAGGTTGCGGGCCCCGACGGCCTTGGGCCGCAGCACCGTGTCGACGTCGCCCGGTTCGAGGTCGGTGATCACCCGGTCGTGCAGGACGCCGGCGCAGTGCGCGACACCGCGCAGCGTGTGGCCCTCGGCGAGGGCCGCGCTCACCAGGGCCTCGGCCACGCCGGGTTCCGCGATGTCCCCCTGGACCACGGCGACGGACGTGCCCCGGGCCTCCCACCCGGCCAGCGCCTCCAGGGCCTCGGGGCCGGGGTCCCGGCGTCCGTTGAGGACCACGCGGCCCGCTCCCTGTTCGGCGAGCCGGGCCGCGGTCGCGAGCCCCAGCCCGGTCAGGCCGCCGGTGACGACGTAGGCGCCGTCGGGACGGGCGAAGACCACCTCGTCGCCGCGCCGGGGGGTGAGGTCGGCACGGGCGAGCCGGGCGGTGAGCCGGGTCCCGGTCCGCCAGGCGATCTCGTCGGCCTCCCCGTCGGCGAGGAGCTCCTCCACCAGATCGTCGACCGCGCCGGTCTGCCGGTCGACGTCCACCGAGGACGCCCTCAGCTGCGGCTGTTCGAGCGCCAGCACGCGGACGAGGCCGCGCAGGCAGGCCAGGTGCGGCGTGCCCGCTTCGCCGGGCCCTGTCGACTGCGCCAGCACCGTGGCCATCCACAGGCGCGGCGGCTGCCGGCGGGTGTCGGCGGCCAGGCGGCGGGCCAGCCGGGCCGCCGTGCGCAGCGGCCGGATGTCGTCGTCGCGGTCGCACTGCGGGAAGAACAGCACGACGGCACTCGGGCCGTCCTCCGCCGCCTCCAGCCAGGCGTCGAGCGCGCCGTCGACGGCGTCGTCCCGGGCGTCGGCCACGGTGAGGGCGGCGCCCTTGGCCTCCAGGGCCGATGCGAGCGAGCCGGTGACGCCGCTCGCGGCGTCCGGTTCGTCGCTGACGAGCAGGACACGCCGCGGTCGGCCCAGCGGCAGGGGAGCGGTGGACTTCTCCCACTGGACGTCGTAGGCGCTCGTCTCCAGCGGCCGTGGCACCTCGTGCCGCTCGACGGGACGCAGCCTGACCTGCCGGGCGACGATCTCGCTGGTGTCACCCCGGGCGGTGAGGTCCCAGTGGCTGACGGCGGGCTCCGCCGCGTCGTCGCCGTCCGCGGGGGTGCAGCGGATGTCGTACGCGGTGTCGAAGACGCCGGGCCCCTTGACGTGCAGGGACGCCACGCCGACCGGGACGCCGGCTTCCGTGTCCGCGGAACGCGCCGCTTCGAGCATGGCGGTCAGCAGCTGGGCGTAGGACGGCCGGTGCGGATGCTGTACGTCCATCAGGGCGAAGTGCTCGACGAGGACCGGTTCCCGTTCCGCGGCCGGGCGCTGCCGCCCCTCGGCGGCGCCGTCACGGGTGACGCGGGCCGAGGCGTGACAGCTCCAGGTGGGGCCGGCGCCGCGGGCGTGCAGGGAGACGGTCCCCTCCGTACCGGTCGCAGGCTCCCAGACCAGGGTCACCGGAGTGCTGTCGGAGAGGGCGAGCCACTGGTGGATCCGCAGGTCCTCGACGCCGAGCCGGGTGATGCCCTCCCGGGCCCACAGGTCCAGTCCGGCCTCGATCATCAGTTCCGCCGCGTCCGCCAGGGTCAGGATCGCTCTGTCGTGGACCGTGCCCCGCAGGCCGTGCCGGCGGGTGCCGACGTCCGCCTGCCACAGCGCGGCGCCGCTCCTCGGGTCGTCGGTGCGCACCCCCAGCAGCGGATGCCCCACGACCTGTTCGGAGCGGACGGCACGGGCGAACCAGAACCGCTCGTGCCGCCAGGGCGGTGTGGGCAGCGAGGTGCGCGCTCCGGCCGGCCACAGGCCCGTGTCCAGCCTGACGCCGGCGAAGTGCAGCCGGGTCAGCGCCGCACGCAGCTCGACGGTGTCGTCGGTGTTCTTGTGCATGGTGGCGACGACCAGGGCCTGGCCCCCCGCCGGGATCGCGTCGAGGGTCTCGGCGAGCGGGACGACGGCGATCGGGTGGGGCGAGATCTCCAGGAAGAGGCCGTGGCCGTCCTCGGCGGCCGCGGCCACCGCCTGCTGCAGCCGGACGGGACGGCGGACGTTGGCGCACCAGTACTCCGCGTCGGCCGTGATGTCCGTCCGGGGATCGTCGAGAGCGGTGCTGTACCACGGCGTGGCGGGCACGCGCGGGCGCAGTCCGGCCAGGTCCTCGCGCAGGGGCGGCAGGACGGGGTCGACCTCGGCGGAGTGCCCGGCTCCGCCGACCTCCAGCAGCCGGGCGAGGTGGCCCTGCTCGGTCAGCTCGTCCACCAGGTCGCGCACGGCGTCGGCCGGTCCGGCCACGGTGCAGCGCTGCGGAGAGGAGTGGACGGCGACCTCGACGCCGGGAAACCGGCTGAGGACGTCGGCCCGGGTCGCCGCGGGCAGCTCGATCGCGGCCATCGCGCCGGCGTCGATGGTGGCGAGGAGGGCGGACCGGCGGACGATGACGCGCAGTCCGTCCTCGGCGCCCAGTGCTCCGGCGACCACGGCGGCGGCGACCTCGCCCATCGAGTGGCCGATGACGGCGGCGGGTACCACACCGTGCGCCCGCATGGTCCGCGCCAGGGCCAGCTGCATGCCGTAGAGCATCGGCTGGACCCGGTCGACCGTCCCGTCGTGCGAGGTCGTGAGCAGGTCGGTCAGCGTGGAGCCGGTCTCCGCGAGGAAGACCGGGTCGAGGGCGGCCACCTCGGCGGCGAACAGGGAGTCCTCGGTCAGCAGCCGTCGGCCCATGCCCTCCCACTGCGAGCCGTATCCGGAGAAGACGAACACCGGCCGGCGCGGTGTGGACGGCTGCGCCGCCGCGGCGTCGGCGCACGCGGCGACCACTCCGGGAACCGTTTCGCCCCGGGCGAGCGCGGCGAGCCTGTCGGCCGCCTCGCGGCGGTCCCGCGCGACGACCGCGGCACAGGACGGGCCCCGGCGGTGGGTGGCGAGCGTATGGGCGAGGTCGGTGAGGGCGGGTGCGCCGTCGGCCGCCACCCACCGCGCCAGACTCGCGGCGACGTCGGGGAGCCGGTCGGCGGACCGGGCGGACACCACCAGGACGTGCGGGCGCCCGGCGTCCTCGTCGTCGGCGGGCGTCCGCGCGGTCCCCGGGGCGGGCGGCGGCGCCTGCTCCAGGACGACGTGGGCGTTGGTGCCGCCGAAGCCGAAGGCGGACACGCCGGCCCGTGCGGGCCGCTGTCCGGCGGTGGGCCACTCGGTCGGCTCGGTGACCACCCGAAGGCCCAGCTCGGCGAAGTCGATGTGCGGGTTGGGCGTGCGGAAGTGCAGGCCGGCCGGGATACGGCCGTGCCGCAGGGCCAGGGCGGTCTTGATCAGCCCCATGATGCCCGCCGCGCCCTCCAGGTGGCCCAGGTTGCTCTTGACCGACCCGAGGAGCAGCGGCCGGTCGGCCGGCCGCCCGGCTCCGACGACCGCTCCGAGAGCCGTCGCCTCGATGGGGTCCCCCAGAAGCGTGCCCGTCCCGTGCGCCTCGACGTAGTCGAGGTCCGCGCCGTCGAGCCGCGCGTCCCGCAGCGCGTCGCGCAACAAGGCTTCCTGGGCGGCCGGGTTGGGCGCCATGAGCCCCGCCGAGCGGCCGTCCTGGTTCACCGCGGTGCCCCTGATCACGGCCACCACCAGGTCGCCGTCGCGCCGGGCGTCGGCGAGCCGCTTGAGCACGACCACACCGCAGCCCTCACCGCGGGTGATCCCGTCCGCCGAGGCGTCGAACGGCTTGCACCGGCCGTCCGCGGCCAGCGCGCCGGCCTGCTGGAAGGACGCCGTGACCGCCGGGGACAGCAGCACGTTGACGCCCGCGGCCAGCGCGGTGTCGCACTCCCGGCCGCGCAGGCTGCGGCAGGCCAGGTGCACGGCCACGAGGGACGACGAGCAGGCCGAGTCGACGGTGATGCTCGGGCCGCGCAGGTCGAGCGAGTACGAGACCCGGTTGGCGACGATGCTGCCGGCGGCCCCGGTGCTCGTCCACGGCGTCAGACGCGCCGGGTCCGAGGTCGTCAGCTGCCCGTACTCCAGGGCGCTGAGGCCGACGAAGACGCCGGTGGAGGTGGCCCTGAGGGAGTGGGCGGGCGTTCCCGCGTGGTCCAGCGCCTCGCAGGCCACCTCGAGCAGCAGCCGTTGCTGGGGGTCCATGACCTCGGCCTCGTGGGGGGCGATGCCGAAGAACTTCGCGTCGAACCCCGCGACGTCGTCGAGGAAGGCGCCCCAGCGTGTGGTGGCCTCCATCAGCGCGGTGACGTCGGAGGCGGTGCCGGCGAAGTCGCGCCACCGCTCCTCGGGGACCTGGCCGACCAGGTCCGCTCCCGCCATGAGCCGCTCCCAGAAGGCGTCGGGACCCCGCACGTTCGCGGGCAGCCGGCATCCGATGCCGACGACGGCGACGGCGTCCTCGTCGTCGGCGTCGGAGGCGGCTGCCCCCGTACCCGCGTCGGCGGAGGCGCGGGCCTCCTCCGCGCCGGCGTCCTCGTCGTCCGTCAGCGCGCCGACCAGCTGGGCGAGGGTGGGGTTCTCCCACAACAGGGTGGCGGACAGCGGCCGGTCGAGCACCTTCTCCAGCTCACCGGTCAGCCCGACGGCGTCGCGGGAGGTCAAGCCGTACTCCGCCAGAGGGCGGGCGTCGTCCAGTTGTTCCGGGGAGATGCCGCAGAGGTCCGACACCAGCCGCACCAGTACCGTCCGCAGCGCCTCGGAACCCGGCCCGGAGCGGGCGTCTGGCGTGACGGGGGTGGTCCGGACGTCCTCCACGGGCTCCTGGTCTCCGCCTGGTCGCTTCATGCGGTGCCGGTCTCCCTCTGTGCTCGGGTGTCGTCGCTCCAGGCGCCCTGGAGGTAGTGCTCGCGGCAGGCCCCGCGGGCGACCTTGCCGCTCGTGGTGTGGGGCACGGTGCCGGGCGGGGCCAGGACGAAGTCGTGGACGGCGACGCCGTGGCCGGTGGAGACCGCCGCGCGCACGGCCCGTGCCGCCTCCTCCCGGACGCCGTCGGCGTCCGCCAGGTCGCGGGCGTGCTCGGCGACGACGACCAGGCGTTCCCCGTCGTCGGTGAGGACGGAGAACGCCGCAGTGTGATGGCGGCGCACGGCCGGGTGGGCGCTCTCGACGGTCTGCTCGATGTCCTGCGGGTAGTGGTTGCTGCCGTCGATGATCACGAGGTCCTTGATGCGCCCGGTGACGTAGAGCTGGCCGCGGTGGCGCAGCCCCAGATCGCCCGTGCGCAGCCACCCCCGCGTCCCGCCGTCCGGGCCGTCGCCGTGGAGGGCGGCGCGGAACGTGGCCTCGCTCTGCTCCGGCCTGCCCCAGTAGCCGCGCCCGATGTTGGGGCCGCGCAGCCAGATCTCGCCGACGTGACCGTCCTCCAGACGGACGTGCGTGACCGGGTCGACGACGGCCGCCTCCTGGCCGGTGGGCAGGCCGCAGCCGACCAGGCGGGTGACGGCCCCTGTGCCCTCGGCGACGCGTGCGACGCCGGCCGCGAGCGCGTCCCGGTCGAAAGGGGTGACGGTGGGCTCCTCGCCCGCCGGTGAGGCGGACACGAAGACGGTCGCCTCGGCGAGCCCGTACGACGGGCGCATCGCCGTGGGGACCGCGCCGGCCGGGGCGAAGGCCTGCTGGAACCGGTGGAGCGTCTGCTCGGAGATCGGTTCGCTGCCGTTGACCATGGCGGCGACGGACCCCAGCGACAGCTCGCCGCGCTCCTCGTCGGTGACGCGGCGCGCGCAGTAGTCGTAGGCGAAGTTGGGGGCGGCGGTGATCGCGCCCTGGTGCGCGGTGAGCAACCGCAGCCAGCGGACGGGCTGTTGGACGAAGGCCAGCGGGTCCATCAGCACGGACGGGACATGGCCGACGAGGGGGAGCACCACCGCCAGCACGAGCCCCATGTCGTGGTAGAGCGGCAGCCAGCCGACGGTGCAGTTGTGGCCCGGGCGGATGCCGTAAGCCTCAAGTGCCTGGCGGGCGTTGGCGCAGACGTTGGCGTGGGTGATCTCCACGCCGGACGGCACGCGCGTGGAGCCCGAGGTGTACTGCAGGTAGGCGCAGTCCCCGGGCCGGACAGGGGCGGTCTCCCCGCCCGCCGCCGGGCCCCCGGCCGCCGGCTCCGAGACCAAGTCCCGCTCGGTGACCACACGTACGCGCAGCCCGTCCTGGTTGGCGCAGAACTTCTCCACGCTCGGGAGCGAGTCCGGGCTGGTGAGCGCGAGCACCGGGTCGGCGTCGGTGAGGACGGCGCCCAGCTTCGCCGCGTGGCCGGGCAGGTCCGGCGTGAAGAGCGGCACGGCGATCGCGCCGGAGCACGCGGCTGCGAGGAAGCCGACGACGTAGTCCAGGTTCTGCGGCGCCACGACGGCGACCCGTTCGCCGACCGCGCCGGCGCGGCGCAGCGCGCTCGCGAGCGCGTCCACCCGCCGCTCCAGCTCGCCCCACGTCAGGCTGGAGGGGACGCCCCCGCGGTCGCCGGCGAAGTCCACGAAGGTGAACGCCGTTTCGTCGGGTGTGCGGGCCGCGGCTTGAGCGAGATAGTGACTGATCGTGTCTCTCACGGTTTCCAGCACTAAGTCACCGAACCTTTGTCTGAGGAAGGGGGCTGACTCCTGGCAGTGGTGAAGGAACAGCCAAACACGGAGGGATGCCGGGCATCCAGTGACACGCCGAGGCGAACCGCGGGCCGAAAAGCTCGGCGGAATACCCGCGAGTCGCCCTCGATATGTCCGGGGTGCGGCGTATGCAGGAGGGGATTTGAGAACGCGGCTCCCCTTTCCGCTTCCTTCCACCGTCGCACGAGGCAGGTATCGTGAGCCGACCGCGTGTCATCGCCCTTCTCGTGGCCGTTCTCCTGCCGTCGTTCATGACGGCCCTGGACAACACCATCGTCAATGTGGCACTGCCCGCAATTCAAGCCGAACTCGTCTTGACCGACGCCGACTTGAAATGGGTCGCGGCTGTTTATCCGCTCACGCTCGCAAGCTTTCTCCTGCTGGGCGGACACCTGGCCGACATCGTCGGGCGGCGCGCGACGCTCCTGTTGGGCGTCGCCCTCTTCAGCGTGTCCTCGGCAGGCGGCACGGTGGCCGCCTCGGGGGAGGTGCTGATCGCCCTGCGGGGGCTCCAGGGCGCCGGCGCCGCGCTGATCCTGCCGGCGTCGCTGGCCGTCATGGCGCAGGACCTCCCCGCCCGCTCGCGCAACGTCGCCTTCAGCGCCATGACCGCCACGCTGGCCACGGCGCTGGCCTGCGGACCCGTCGTCTCCGGTGTGATGACCCAACACCTGGGCTGGGAATCGGTGTTCGCGATGAACGTGCCGCTCGGCTGCGTCAGCCTCCTCTTCGGCTGCGCCGTCCCCCGGCGCGCCCCCTTCGGCCGCTCCCCGTCCGCGCGAACGGTCACGCTGTCCCTGCGCGTCGTCGCACTGGCCTGCTGCGCGCTGGCGGCCCTCGCCCACTGGCTGATCGAAGGAGCCGCGTACGGGTTCACCGGCATTCCCGTCGTCGTCTCGGGAACCGTGTTCGCCGCCTCGGCCTTCGGTCTGTCGTACGAACTGACGCTCCGCAGGAACGCGGCGCTGCGGCTTCTCTTCCGGCAACGTCCCTACCTCGGCGGAGTCATCACCCAACTGCTGGGCGGACTGAGTGTCAGCGGGGTCTATTTCTTCACGTCGCAATTCCTCCAGAACGGCCTCGGACTCACCCCGACATCGGCTGGTCTCACCTTTGTCCCGCTGGCTCTTTCCGTACTCGTCACCGCCCCTTTCATCGGTCGGATCGCGAACCGCTGGGGGCCCGGCAGGGTGTCCGCCGCGGGCCTTCTCCTGGTCGGCTCGGGATTGCTGCTGATCGCGCTGGGGAGCCTGGGAGGAACCGTCGTCCATATCCTGCCCGGGCTTTCCGTCGTCGGCTTCGGCTCCGCGCTCGCCGTTCCGCTCACCACCCGCGCCCTGGAATCCTCGCCCGGCCACCTTTCCGGTATCGCCGCCGGATTGTTCAGCGCCATCCGGGAGGCGTCCGGAGTCGTCGGGATCGCCCTCGTGGGCGCCGTCGTGTCGTTCGTGGAACAGAGCGCCGTCGCCGCGGGAGCCGGTGAGACGGACGCCTTCCTCTCCGGCTACAAGATCGGGCTCTGCATGGCGGCTGCGCTGGTCGGGGCCGGCGCCCCCGTCGCGCTGTGGGCGCTGCGACAGGGCGAGGACACCCCGGAGGGTGGCAGGGAGACGTCCCCGTACCCCTCGGAACGGGGACGGTGACGGCCGGCACGCCGACGGCGTCACCCGTTCACCCCGGTGGCCTGCCGTGACTTGCCGGTGCACCTCGCACGCACAGACTGGGAAGGAGCCTGCGCACCGGCGGGAGCCGGGCCGGCCCACGGCCACCCTCGCCTTCTCGCGGCACAGCCATGTCCCGCCCCTCTCCTGACGGAAGGAACAGGTATGGCCACGCTCCTCTACCGGCTGGGCGCCTTCGGTGCCCGGCGGTGGCGAACGATGCTGACCGGCTGGCTCCTCGTTCTGTGCGCCGTGGCCGCCCTGGGCGTCTCCTTCGCCGGCGCGTTCCAGGCCGGCGACTCCATCCCCGGCTCCCCGACCCAGCAGGCGCTGACCCGGATGGAGCGGCACTGGCCGGCGCCCGCCGGCACGTCCGGGCACATCGTCTTCCAGGCGCCGCCGGGCCACCGGGTGACCGAGCCCGGCCTGCGCAAGTCCCTGGCCTCCGCCCTCGACGCGGCCGCACGCGTGGAAGGGGTGATCCGGGTCGGCGACCCGGCCACCAGCGGCCAGGTCTCCGGCGACGCGCGCACCGCGGTCGCCCAGATCCTCTTCGCCGAGCGGGACGGCCAGGTGCCCGGCGCGACGCTGCGGGCCGTCGAGGACGCCGGGGCCGAGGTCCGCAGGGCGGGCTTCGTCACCGCGTACGGCGGCGAGGCCTACGCCCCGCACAGCTCACCCTTCGGCCCCACCGAGACGGTCGGCCTCGCGGTGGCACTGGCCGCTCTGGTGATCACGTTCGGTTCGCTGCTCGCCGCCGGTCTGCCGCTGATCACCGCCGTCCTCGGCGTCCTCGGCACGATGGTCGCCCTGACCGGACTGGCGTCGGTGTTCGACATCGCCGACAACGCCCCGACCCTGGCCGTCATGCTGGGCCTGGCCGTCGGCATCGACTACGCCCTGCTCATCGTCTCCCGTCACCGCGCCCAGCTCGCCGCCGGTGTGCCCGTCCGGGAGTCCGTCGCCCGGGCCACCGCGACCGCGGGCAGCGCCGTCGTCTTCGCCGGGGTCACCGTCGTCATCGCGCTGGCGGGACTGTGCGTCGCGGGCGTCCCGATGCTCACCTCGATGGGCCTCGCGTCCGCCGGGGCCGTCGCGGTCGCCGTCGTCGTGGCGCTCGCCCTGCTGCCCGCGCTGATGGGCATGGCAGGCCATCGACTCGTCCCCCGGCCCGGATCACGCGCCGCCCGCCTGGCCCTCCAGGCCGGCCGCACGGACGGCGAGCCCGCCCTCGGGGTGCGCTGGACCGAGGGAGTGCTGCGCCACCCCCTGCGCACCCTGATCCTGGGCACGGCCGTCCTCGTCGCCATCGCGATTCCCGCCGTACGGCTCGAACTAGCCCTCAACGACGAGGGCTCCCAGGCCGTCAGCACCTCCGGCCGTCAGGCCTACGACATGATCGGCGACGCCTTCGGGCCGGGCGCGAACGGCCCGCTGGTCGTCGTCGTCGAGGACGCCGACCCGGAGACCGTCCGGGCCACGGCCGCCGACGTCGTGGAGGAGCTGGCGGGCGTCGAGAACATCGCGCACGTCAGCGGCGTCGAGGTGGCCGGGGACGGGAAAGCGGCCCGGGTCCAGATCGTCCCCGGCACGGGACCCCGCACCCAGGAGACCGCCGGTCTGGTCTCCCGGCTGCGGGAAACGACCCGGTCCGTCGGCGACGCGCACCACGCCTACGTGGCGGTGACCGGACAGACCGCCGTCAGCGTCGACGTCTCCGCCCGGCTCGGCGGTGCGCTGGCGCCCTTCGCCGTCGTCGTGATCGGCCTCTCCCTGCTGCTCCTGCTGGTGGCGTTCCGGTCGGTCGCGATCCCCCTCAAGGCGACCCTGGGCTTCCTGCTGTCCATCGGCGCCGCCTTCGGCGCGACCGTCGCCGTCTTCCAGTGGGGCTGGCTGGCCGGCCCGCTCGGCGTGCCCAGTCAGGGTCCGGTGGCCGGCTTCGTGCCCATCATCGTCATGGCCGTCCTCTTCGGCCTCTCCATGGACTACGAGGTCTTCCTGGTGTCCGCCGTGCGCGAGGACTACGTCCGCCACCGCGACGCCCGCGCGGCGATCACCGCGGGGGCGCGCACCTCGGCCCGGGTGGTGACCTCGGCGGCCGTCATCATGATCTCGGTGTTCGTCAGCTTCCTCTTCTCGCACGCCATCGACATCATGCCGATCGCGTTCGCGCTGGCCTTCGGCGTCCTGGTCGACGCCTTCCTCGTCCGGATGACCCTGGTGCCCGCGGCCCTGGCCCTCCTCGGCGACCGGGCCTGGTGGCTGCCCCGCCGGCTCGACCGGATCCTGCCCCGCATCGACGTCGAGGGCGGGAACGCCCCCGCCCCCGGGGCGGCCGGGCCCGGCGCCGGGGAACACCGGCCCGGCGAGCCCGCGAGAAGGTGACCGGGGCGGCGGCACGCAGACCGCCCCGGTGCGCGCCGGTCACTCGTGCGCGATGGCCGCCAGCACGTTCATCCGGGACGCCCGCAGCGCCGGCAGCAGCGCCGCCACCACGCCCACGACCGCCGAACCGACGACGACCGCGACGATCGTGCCCCACGGGACCGCCAGCGCCTTCATCCCCTGGAGGGCCAGCACCCGCTGCGTGCACAGACCCCACACCAGCCCCAGCCCCAGCCCCAGCACCGCGCCGAACACGGCGATCACCACCGACTCCAGCCGGATCATCCGGCGCAGCTGACGCCGGGACAGCCCGATCGCCCGCAGCAGCCCGACCTCCCGGGTCCGCTCCACCACCGACAGCGCCAGCGTGTTGACCACCCCGAGCACCGCGATGACGATCGCCAGCCCGAGCAGCGCGTACACCAGGTACAGCAACACGGCGATCTGGTCGTGCACCAGGTCCTTGTAGTCGGCCTGGTCGCGCACCTGCACCTGCGGGTACGCGTTGAGCGTCCGCTCCAGCCGGGGCCGCAGCGCGTCGGCGTCCGCGCCGTCGGCCGCGTTGACGTACAGCGCGGAGTCCTGACCGCCCGGCACGTACTTCTCCACGGTCGCGATGCCGACGAACAGGCCGCCCTGCATGCCGTAGCCCTCGGCGGCGTCCTGGTCGGTCAGTGCGCCGACCCGCAGCGAGGCCGTCCGCCCGCCGGGGAACCACACCGGCAGCACGCTGCCGAGGCGCACCCCGTGGTCCTCCGCGAAGTCCACGTCCATGCCCATCGCCCCGTCGGCCAGCGCCGCCGCCGCGCCACCCGCCGCGTACGTCACATGGGCGACGTCGTCGACACGGTCGTCGTACCCGGCGGCCGTGGTCTCCACCCGCTTGCCGTCGGGCAGCCGCACGGCGAGCGGCGCGAACCGCTGCCGTACGACGAGACCGACCCCGTCGGTCGCGCGGACCTGGTCGGTGACCTCCCGCGGGAACGGCGTGAAGTTGGCGTTCTGGACGACGAAGTCGGCGCCCAGGGTCTTGTCGATCTGCTCGTCGAAGGACTTCGACATCGAGGCGCTCGCCACCGACATGCCGCCCACCAGGGCGAGGCCCACCATGAGCGCGGCAGCGGTGGCGCCCGTGCGGCGCGGGTTGCGCAGGGCGTTGCGCTGGCTCATCCGGCCGACCGAGCCGAACAGGGCGGGGAAGGCCGCGCCGAGCACCCGGATCACCGGCCGCACCAGCAGCGGTCCGGCGATGACGGTCGCGATCAGCGTGAGGACGACGCCGAGGCCCAGCAGGGACGCCGAGGTCGCCGTCCGGGACGCGGTCGCGCAGCCGGCGAGCGCGGCCGCGCCGAGCGCGCCGACGACCGCCCCGACCACCGCCCGCGTCCTCAGCGGCCGGCCGACGCCCGCGACGTCCGCGTCCGACAGCGCCGCCATCGGCGACACGCCCGCCGCGCGACGCGCGGGGAGGTAGGCCGCGACGAAGGTGACGCCGACGCCGACGACGTACGCCGTCATCGGGGTCACCCACCCGACGACCATCTCCGTCGTCTTCAGGTTCATGCCGAGCGTGCCCATGAGCCGGATCAGGCCGGCCGCCAGGCCGATGCCCGCCGCCAGGCCCAGCGTCGAGCCGACCAGGCCGAGCAGCACCGCCTCGGTGAGCACCGAGCGCCGCACCTGACGCCGGTCGGCGCCCAGGGCGCGCAGCAGCCCCAGTTCACGGGTGCGCTGCGCGATCAGCATCGAGAACGTGTTGACGATCAGGAACACGCCCACGAGCACGGCGATGCCGGCGAATCCCAGCATCACGTACTTGATGACGTCGAGGAACCCGCCGAGATTCTCCGCCGCCGACTTCGCCTGCTCGTCCGCGGTCTTCACGTCGTAGGGGCCCGCGCCGACCGCGGCGGCCACCCGTGTCTTCAGCTGCTCGTCGGTGACCCCTTCCGCCGCTGTCACGGAGACGGCGGTGGCCAGGCCGGGCGAGCCCAGCAGCTCGGTCGCGGCGACCTTCTGGTCGAGGAAGACCAGTGCCGCGCCCGGGTTGGTGGTCTTGAACGTGGCGATGCCGACGACCGTGACCCGGAACGAGCCGGGCTGCGCCATCACGGTCAGCGTGTCGCCGATCCGCACGTGCTTCTTGTCGGCCGTGTCGGCGTCGAGCAGGGCCTCGCCGGCGCCCTGCGGGGCGTGACCGGAGGTCAGCTCCACGGGGCTGCGGTCGGTGACGTTCCAGCCGGAGGCGATGGTGGGGGCGCCGGTGGTGGGCCCCACGGACTGGTTCCGGCTGTTCACGACGGTGATGTTCTGCACGCCCACGTCGGCGTGGGCGGACGCCACCCCGGGGACCTTCGCCACCGTGCCGGCGAGCGAGGCGGGCAGGGTCCGCACCGCGCCGGTCGGCACGGAGGAGGTGATGTCGTCCTTCGGCTCGACGGACACATCGGCCGCGGTGGAGGCGAACAGGCGGTCGAAGGTGCGGGTGACCGTGTCGGAGAAGATCAGACTGCCCGCGACGAACGCCACCGAGAGGATCACCGCGAGCGCGGACAGGAGCAGTCTGCCCTTGTGGGCGAGGAAGCTCCGCAGGGTCGCTCTGAGCACGGGTCAGTCCTCCCCGGCGGGCTCGCCGGCCCGGACGGCGACGCCGTCCCCCTCGGCGGCGCGGGCGGTGTTCCCCCCGGCGAACAGGCGCATGCGCTCCAGCACGGCCTCGGCGCTCGGATGCTGCATCTCGTCCACGATCCGCCCGTCCGCGAGGAAGAGCACCAGGTCGGAGTGGGCGGCGGCGCCCGGGTCGTGGGTGACCATGACGACGGTCTGGCCGAGGTCGTCGACGGCCTCCCGCAGGAACGCCAGGACCTCCAGGCCGGCCCGCGAGTCCAGGTTGCCGGTCGGCTCGTCCGCGAAGATCAGCTCGGGGCGGGAGGCGAGCGCCCGCGCGCAGGCCACGCGCTGCTGCTGGCCGCCGGACAGTTGGGACGGCCGGTGCTTCAGGCGGTCCCGCAGCCCGAGTGTGTCGATCACCTGGTCCAGCCACTCCCGGTCGGGCTTCTGCCCGGCGATGTCCATGGGCAGGGTGATGTTCTCGGCCGCGTTCAGCGTCGGGATCAGGTTGAACGACTGGAACATGAAGCCGATCCGGTCCCGGCGCAGCCGGGTCAGCTCCCGGTCCTTCAGGCCGGTGATCTCGGTGTCACCCAGCCACACCTGACCGGCCGAGACGCTGTCCAGCCCGGCCAGGCAGTGCATCAGCGTGGACTTCCCGGAACCCGACGGGCCCATGACCGCGGTGAAGCGGCCGCGCACGACGTCCACGTCCACCGAGTCCAGGGCGAGCACGGTCGTCTCGCCGGAGCCGTAGGCCTTGGTCAGCCCGCGGGCGCGGGCCGCCACGTCGTGGGCCGAGGCCAGACCGGGGGCGTGCTCCGCAGCAGGTGTGGACAAGGTGCCTCCTCGCTCGCGTGGACGTGCAGACGTTCCTGTCCGGCCGAGCCTAATGTGACCGGGTCCACACCTGGAACGGTTTTCCGGCTCACCGCGCCTCGGGTCCGGCTTTCAGCACCCCGGTCCGACGGCGACAGCACGGGCGCGGCGGACCCGCCGGGACTTCCGCCCGCGTGGGTCCGCCGCGCCCGTGCTGTCGCCGTGCTCCCCCTACTGGATGAAAGCGCGCACCTGCGCGTACACGCCCGGGTCGCTGTTCATGTCGGTGTGCGAGACACAGCCGACGCCGACGTTGGTCGCCCCGCTCAGCAGCGCCGAGTCGTCCGGGTCGATCGCCGCGTCGCAGTTCGACCAGTAGGCCGCGTAGGAGACGCTTCCCGGCGTCTCGTCACCCAAGTTGAGCGCGGTGACGAACG
Source organism: Streptomyces sp. NPDC088254 (assembly GCF_044740925.1). Lineage (NCBI taxonomy): Bacteria > Bacillati > Actinomycetota > Actinomycetes > Kitasatosporales > Streptomycetaceae > Streptomyces > Streptomyces sp. NPDC088254. The sequence goes on from NZ_JBIURQ010000001.1 coordinate 154,233, forward strand.
AACTGCCGGTCCGCATCTCGTTGCACGAGGTGTACAGCCACCCGCACAGCGAGGCGACCGAGGTGCCGTGGTTGGTGCCGGCCACGGACACGAAGTCGTCGACGTACGCGGTGCCGCCGAGGTTCTTGAGGTAGTAGCGGGAGCTGAGCGCGCCCATGGAGTGCACCACGAGGTCGACCTTGCTCGCGCCGGTCCGCGCCAGCACGTTCTGCACCTCGGTGGCCAACTGCCGTGCCGTGGTGGCGTTCGACTGGGACCAGGTGTACGACCAGGCGTCCAGCTCGGCCGCCGTGTAACCGTCGGCCTTGAAGGAGGCCGCCCATGCGTTCCAGCTGCCGCCGGAACCGTTGAAGCCGTGCACGAAGACGACGGGGTTGCGGGCCGCGGCGTGCGCCGGGGGAGCGGTGAGGGAGAGTGACACGAGGAGCGATGCGGCCAGGGCCGACAGGGCCGTGGCGATGCGACGCCGGGAGCGCTGCATGGTGCCTCCTGGAACGTGTGGGGTAGCCAGGAGTGTCCGGCCGGGTCTACGCGCGCCGCATCGGTGAAGTCGCCGGTCTTTACGGTTCAAATAACCCGTCGGTAACCTGATGTGTGTGGTGACTCCGGTGAACCCCCCACGCCTTGACCGCACTTGGCCACCACCGCCCCCGGCCCTCGCTCTCCGCGAAGGGGTCCGGGTGCGGATCCTGCGTTCGGTGCACGGTGACCCGCGCGCCGCCGCCGCCCTCACCGTCCGCCTGACGGACGGTCAGCTGACCGGCTCCGACCCCCTGCCTCCCGAACCCGCGGCGCTGCTGCCCGAGTTGCTCGCCCCGTACCGCCACGCCGTCCGGGCCCTCCCCGACGGAACCCGGCTGCTGCTCCTCCTCGCCGCCGCCGACCAGTACCCGGTCGCCACCCACGCCTTCCTGCGCGCCGTCGCCGCGGCCCGCCTCGACACCCGTCCGCTGGAGGCCGCGGAGGCCGCCGGACTCGCCCACGCCACCCCCGGCGGCGTCGGATTCGCCGACCCCTGGACCCGGGTCGCCGCCTACGAGACCGCCGCACCGGCCGACCGGCGCGACGCCCACCGACTGCTCGCCCGCGTCCTGCACGGCGCGGGCGAGTCCCCCCGCCGCTCCTGGCACCGGGCGGCCGCCGCGCTCGGCCCCAGCGCCCGGCTCGCCGCCGAACTGACCGCGGCCGCCGCGCAGGCCCGTGGCGCAGGGGAACCCGCCCTGTCCGCAGTCCTCACCGAACGCGCCGCGGACCTCACCCCCGCCCCCCACGCCGGCTCCCGCCTGCTCGCCCGGGCCGCCGCCGACGCCTGGAACTCCGGCGACGGTGACCGCGCCCGCATCCTCGCCGCCCGCACCGACACCCCCGCCCTCGACGGCGTCCTCGCCCTGCGGACGGGGCACGCGGGCGACGCCTTCGACGCGCTCACCGAAGGGGCCGCACGGGCCGCCGACGGCCCCTCGGACCGGGCCGGCGAACACGCCCGCCACCTTGTCGCCCGCGCCACCGAAGCCGTCGTCTACACCGGCGATCTGCGCCGCTGCCGCGAGGCCGTCCACCTCGCCCACCGGCTCGGCATCGAGCCGCCCGGCGTCCTCGGCTCACTCGCCGCCGCCGTCGACGGGCGCTACGACGACGCCCGGGATCTGCTGGAGGCCACCGCCGGTCGGTGCGGACCGGGCGGCGACCCCACCCTCCTGCTGCACGCCGGCATCGCCGCCCTGATGCTCGGCGACCACACCCGCGCCGCCACCGCCACCGTCCGCGCGGCCGGAGCCGCCCGCGCCCGCGGGCTCACGCCCCTCGTCTCCCAGGCCATGGAGTTCCGCGCCCACGCCGACCTGTGGACCGGCCGCCTGCGCGCCGCCGAGGCCGCCGCCCTGGACGCGCTGCGCCAGGCCTACGCCACCGGCCAGGACAACGGCGCCTGCCACCTCCAGGCCGCCCTGGCGATGTTCGCCGCACTCGCCGGCGACGCCGCCGTGTGCCGGGACCGGGCCGCCGCCGCCCGCTCGTACGCCCTCGCGCACGGCCTGGGGCTGCCCGCCGCCCTCGCCCAGTGGGCGCTCGCCCTGCTCGACCTGGGGTTCGGCCGCTTCGACTCCGCCGCCGCACGGCTGCGCGCCCTCGCCGGCCTCGGACCCGGCCACGGACACCGAGCCGTCCGCCACCTGGCCACCCCGCACTACGTCGAGGCCGCCGTCCACACCGGGGACACCCGGATCGCCCGCGCCGCCCACGCCGACTACGACCGCTGGGCCCACGCCGTCCGCAGCGCCGACGACCTCGCCCTCAGCGCCCGCTGCCACGCCCTGCTGACCCCCGGCGCGGACGGCGTCGAGCACTACCGCACCGCCCTCGACCTCCACGACCGGGGCACCCGAGCCCTCGAACGGGCCCGCACGGAACTCCTGTTCGGCGCCGCGCTGCGCCGCCTGCGCCTGCGTGCCGAGGCCCGCGACCGGCTGCACAGCGCCCGGGAGGCGTTCGAGGCCTTCGGTGCCCCGCACTGCGCCGAACGGGCCCGCGCCGAACTGCGCGCCCTCGGCGCCCCCGCCGACACCGCGCACCCGCCGCGGAACCGGACGCCCCGTCTGACCGCCCAGCAACTCCGGGTCGCCCGCATGGCGGCCGACGGGGCCACCAACCGCGAGATCGCCACCTCCCTCGCGCTCAGCCCCCGCACCATCGACCACCACCTGCGCGGCGTCTTCACCCGGCTGGGCATCCGCTCCCGCATCGAACTGGTCCGCCTGCTGGAGGACGAACACAATGCCTGAACGTGTACTGAGGGGCCCTAAGCCTGCGCCCGGTTGCGGAACGCCTCCGCCTCCCAGGTTCCGTCCAGCCGCGCCGCCAGCCAACCCGGGGCCCGCGTACGGAAGTCGGCGGGCGTGAGCGAGCCGGCGCCCCCGGGCAGCACGCCCAGCAGTGGCGCGCCGGCGACGTCCGGGAGGTCGGTGACGTTGCACCGCATCGCCAGATCCGGGGAGTCGGGCCAACTGCCGATCACGACGCCCAGCAACTCCAGCCCGCGTGAACGCAGTTCACGGGAGGTCAGCTCGGTCGTGTTCAGCGTGCCCAGGCCCGGCGAGGCCACCACCAGCACCGGCGCGCGCAGCAGCTCCGCCGCGTCGGCCAGCGTCGCGCCCGCCTCGTCGAAACGCACGAGGAGACCGCCCGCGCCCTCCACCAGGACCAGGTCGTGCTCGGCGGCCAGCTTGGCGGCGGCCTCGGCGATCGCCTGCGGACGCACCGCCGGCCGGCCCGCCCGACGCGCCGCCGTCGCCGGCGCCAACGGGTCGGGATAGCGGGCGAGTTCAGCCGTCGTCACCGGACCCGCGAGCCGCGCGACCTCGTCGGCGTCCCCGCGCTCGTGTGGCCCCACACCGGTCTGCGCGGCCTTCAGGACGGCCACCGACCGGCCCGCCGACCGGGCGGACGCGGCCACGGCGGCCGTGGTGACGGTCTTGCCGACCTCTGTGCCCGTCCCCGTGATCACCAGGATCGGCATGCTCATCCCTCCCGCGCCGCGGCGCACACCGCGCGCGCGATCCGTGCCACGTCCGCGTCACCGGTGACGTACGGCGGCATCGTGTAGACGAGGTCGCGGAACGGCCGCAGCCACACGCCCTCGCGCACGGCCGCGTCCGTGGCGGCCTTCATGTCCACCTCGTGGTCGAGCTGGACGACGCCGATCGCGCCCAGGATCCGGACGTCCTTCACACCGGGAAGCGCGGCGGCCGGCGCCAGCCCCTCGCGCAGCCCCGCCTCGATCCGCCGGACCTCGGCGAGCCAGTCCTGCCCGAGCAGCAGCTCGATCGAGGCGCAGGCGACGGCCGCGGCCAGCGGGTTGCCCATGAACGTCGGCCCGTGCGCCAGCACCGGCACCTCGCCCCGCGAGATGCCGTCGGCCACCCGGGGCGTGCACAGCGCCGCCGCCATCGTCAGGTAGCCGCCGGTCAGCGCCTTGCCCACGCACATCACGTCCGGCGTCACCGCCGCGTGCTCCGCCGCGAACAGCGCGCCCGTGCGCCCGAACCCGGTCGCGATCTCGTCGAACACCAGCAGCACGTCGTGCGCGTCGCACGCCTCGCGCAGCACCCGCAGATACGCGGGGGAGTGGAACCGCATCCCGCCCGCGCCCTGCACCACCGGCTCCACGATCACCGCGGCCAGCTCGTCCGCGTGCCGCTCGATCGCGGTGCGCAGCCGCTCCGCGTACGCCTCGTCGTACTCCGCGGGCGGCGCGTCCACGAACACCTGACGGGGCAGCACCCCCGTCCACAGGTCGTGCATCCCGCCGTCTGGGTCGCACACCGACATCGGCTGCCAGGTGTCGCCGTGGTAGCCGCCGCGCCAGGTCAGCAGCCGCTGCTTGCCGGGGCGGCCGAGCGAGCGCCAGTACTGCAGGCACATCTTGGCCGCGACCTCGACCGACACCGATCCCGAGTCGGCCAGGAAGACGTGCTCGAGACCGTCGGGCGTCATGTCGACGAGGAGCTTCGCCAGCCGTACGGCGGGCTCGTGGGTGAGCCCGCCGAACATGACGTGGCTCATCCGGGCCAACTGCTCCCGCGCGGCCGCGTCCAGCACCGGGTGGCCGTAGCCGTGGATCGCCGACCACCAGGACGACATGCCGTCGACCAGTTCGCCCGAGCCGTCCGCGAGCCGCAGCCGGACCCCGCTCGCCGACTCCACCACGAGCGGTTCGGACCGGCCGGGCATCGGGCCGTAGGGATGCCACACATGCCGCCGGTCGAGGTCCAGCAGTTCCGGCACGCCCAGCTCAGGCATTGGGCGCGAGGTCCGTCCCGGTGCCCCGGCGGCGCACGGCGACCAGGTCCGTACGGGGCTCGCCGGCCGCCGGCGCGCCGACGGACCCCGCGACGCCCGCGCTCTTGACCTCCTCGGCGGCCGTGTGCGAGCCGCACACCCCGCCGCCCTCGTGCGAGCCGCAACCGCCGCCGGCGTGGGAACCGCAGCCCGCGCCCTGCGCGGATCCGCACCCGGCCCCGGCGTCGGCGTGCGAGCCGCAGCCACCGCCCCCGCCGGCCGCCACCCGGTGCTCGGGCAGCGTGACCTCGCCCGCGCCCTCCACCTCGAACCCGGCGTCCGCGATCATCTCCAGGTCTGCCTTGCCCGCCTGGCCCTCGCTGGTCAGGTAGTCGCCCAGGAAGATCGAGTTGGCCACGTGCAGCGCGAGCGGCTGCATCGTCCGCAGATGGACCTCCCGGCCGCCCGCGATGCGCACCTCGACGTCCGGGCACACGAACCGCGCCATCGCCAGGATGCGCAGACAGCGCTGCGGGGTGAGGTGCCACTCCTTGGCCAGCGGGGTGCCCTCGAACGGGATGAGGAAGTTGACCGGCACCGAGTCCGCGTCCAGCTCACGCAGCGAGAACACCACGTCGACGAGGTCCTCGTCGCTCTCGCCCATTCCGGCGATCAGACCGGAGCACGCCGACAGGCCCGCCGCGTGCGCCTTGCGGACGGTGTCCACCCGGTCGGCGTAGGTGTGTGTGCTCGTGATCTCGCCGTACGTGGCCTCGGAGGTGTTGAGGTTGTGGTTGTAGGCGTCGGCGCCCGCCTCGCGCAGCCGCTCGGCCTGGCCGTCGGAAAGCAGCCCGAGACAGGCGCACACCTCGACGTCCTCGTTCTGCTCCTTGATCGCCTGGATCGTCTTGGAGACCCGGTCCACGTCCCGGTCGGTCGGGCCGCGCCCGGAGGCCACCAGGCACACCCGCTTGGCGCCGCCGGCCAGCCCCGCGGCGGCCGCCTCGGAAGCCTCGTCTGGCTTGAGCCAGGTGTACTTGAGGATCCCGGCCGTGGAGCCCAGCCGCTGGGAGCAGTAGGAGCAGTCCTCGGGGCACAGCCCCGACTTCAGGTTGACGAGGTAGTTGAGCTTCACCCGTCGGCCGAACCAGTGCCGGCGCACCTTGCCGGCCGCGGCCACCACTTCGAGCAGGTCGTCGTCGGAGGTGGCCAGCACGGCCAGCGCTTCCTCGCGGGTCGGCAGCTCGCGCCGAAGCCCCTTGTCCACCAGCGTGTTCAGCAGGTCCATGAGAGCCGATCCTGTCCTACCGACCCGCTCCGGGCCAAGGTAGGGACCGGACAACACACCCGCTTCGACGTGTGGGTATTGCCACACCATGGGGGACCGGCCGGGCCGCTAGTGTCTGTCCGCTACCTACAAAAGACCCGGAGGACCCATGGCGTTCGGCTGGATCGACGAGCAGTCGGAGTCGCGCCGCCGCGCCGGACTCGTACGCACCCTGCGCCCCCGGCCGGCCGACTCCCCGCTGCTCGACCTCGCGAGCAACGACTACCTGGGGCTGGCCCGCCATCCCGAGGTCACCGAGGGCGCGGCGCGTGCCGCCCGGACCTGGGGCGGCGGCTCCACCGGCTCCCGGCTCGTCACCGGCACCACCGAGCTGCACACCGAACTGGAGCGCGAACTCGCCGCGTTCTGCGGCGCCGAGGCGGCGCTCGTCTTCTCCTCCGGCTACGCCGCCAACCTGGCCGCGGTCACCGCGCTGGCACCGCACGGCTCGCTGATCGTCTCCGATGCGGGCAACCACGCCTCGCTCATCGACGGCTGCCGGCTCGCCCGCGGCGTCACCCAGGTCGTCGCGCACGCCGACCCGGACGCCGTGCGCAAGGCGCTCGGCACCCACGACGGCCCGGCCGTCGCCGTCTCCGACACCGTCTTCTCGGTCGACGGCGACGCGGCCCCGCTGGCCGCCCTCGCGCGCGCGTGCCGGGAGCACGGCGCCGGTCTGGTCGTGGACGACGCCCACGGCCTCGGGGTGCTCGGCGACGGCGGCCGGGGCGCCCCGCACGCGGCGGGACTGGCGGGCGCGGACGACGTGGTCGTCACGGTGACGCTGTCCAAGTCGCTGGGCAGTCAGGGCGGGGCCGTGCTCGGTCCCGCGCGCGTGATCGACCACCTGGTCAACGCGGCCCGGACGTTCATCTTCGACACGGGACTCGCCCCGGCGGCGGCGGGAGCGGCCCTGGCGGCCCTGCGGCTGCTGCGCCGGGAACCGGAACGCGCCGCACGCGCGCGTGCGGTCGCGGGTGAGCTGCACGCCCGGCTGACGGCCGCGGGCCTGGAAGCGGTGCGTCCGGACGCCGCGGTCGTCTCCGTGCGGGCCCCGTCCCCGGAGCTGGCTCTGCGCTGGGCGGCCGACTGCCGGACGGCCGGCCTGGCCGTGGGCTGCTTCCGTCCTCCCTCCGTGCCCGACGGCGTCTCACGTCTGAGGCTGACCGCCCGCGCGGACCTCACCGAGCGGCAGATCGAACACGCTGTACGGGTGATCGACGGGACACGGCCGTGAGCGGGTGCGACACGGCCGTGCGCCGGGGAGAAGGGGAAGGAATCAGCGGAACGCGGCGGTGAAGCCCGTCCAGCTCTCGGGGGAGAACAGCAGGGCGGGACCGTCCGGGTCCTTGGAGTCGCGTACGGCGAGCAGGCCGGACCACGGTCCCGAGCGGGGGCGGGCCGTCTCCACGCAGTTGTTGGCCCCCGTGCTGTGGCTGCTGCGCAGCCAGCGCAGACCGTCCGGGCAGCAGAGGTCGGCGAGTTCGGTGCTGGAGGGTACGTGCCGAGGCAGTGCGGTCATGGTGCCTCCTTACACGCCGTCACCTATCGCGGCGATGTATTCCAGGGAGTCCTCGGGCGAAAGCGCGTTCGCCTGAAGGGCGTTGAAGGCCTCCGTGTAGACCCGGAGGTCTTCTTTCCGCTCGAGGTAGAGAGTACTCGTCAAGTGGTCGAGAACAACCACGTCAAGATCAGAAGTGCTCGAAAATGAGAAGACGACGAAGGGGCCGGTGACGCCGATATGTGCCCCGGCAGTGAACGGCAGTACCTGCAGCCTCACTTGGGGAAGCCGAGCCGCCTCCATCAGCCGCTCCAGCTGCCGTGCCATGACCTCGGGACCGCCCACCTCCCGGCGCAGCACCGCCTCGTCCAGCACCGCGTCCAGCTCCAGCGGCGGACGGGCCCGCAGCACCTCCTGCCGGGTCAGCCGCACCTCCACCAGCGTGTCCAGCCGCTCCTCCGGAACTCCCCCCACGGCGGCCCGGGTCACCGCGCGGGCGTACTCCGCCGTCTGGAGCAGGCCCGGGACCACGGTCGTCTCCAGTGTGCGCATCGCGCGGGCCTGGGACTCCAGGCTGATGAAGTCCCGGTAGGTGGGCGGAAGGACACCCCGGTAGGCGTGCCACCAGTGGTCCCTTCCGGCGCCGTCGTCCAGGCCGGCCAACGCGAGCATGACCTCGCGCAGTTGGGGGTCGCCCACGCCGTAGGCGTCGAGGAGTGAGCGCACATCGGCCGGTTTCGCACCGCTGGAGCCGGTCTCGATCCGGCTCACCTTCGACTGGTGCCAGCCCACGAGCCGCGCGGCCTCATCGCTCGTGAGGCCGGCCCCGGTGCGCAACGCCCGCAGTTCCGCGCCCAGTTTCCGGCGGCGCACCGCGGGACCGTGCTGCATGGAGCGCTCCTCACTCCTGGGGGCCGTGCAAATACGCTCTGCCGTAGCAGAGTTCACCGCATCGGGCGACAGATATATGCACTTCTTGGTGGATCGCCGCCCGGGCGTGAGGCGGTGATGGCACTCTGGCGACGAAGCACCAGTCCGGGACCGTACTCGAACCATCCGCACCGTGTCGGACTCCGGTCCCGTGGGAAAGGGACGACGTCGCCATGGCAGACCATCTGGAAGCCTCCCTCACTCTGCCGAGCGACCCCGCTTCGGTGTCCACGGCCCGCGCCTTCGCACTCGACACCCTCGGGGAGTGGGGACTGCCGGCGGACGCGGACGTGTCCGACACCATCCGCCTCATCGTCTCCGAACTGGCCACCAACGCCGTTCAGCACACCTTCGGGCTGTCGCCCACGTTCACGGTGGACCTCGTGCTCGACCGGGACGAGCGCCTGCGCATCGGCGTCACCGACAGCCACCCCCGCTTCCCCAGACGCCTGCCGGCCGCTGTCCAGCAGGACAACGGCCGGGGCATGGTGATCATCCGCTGTCTCACCGCCGAGCACGGCGGCAGACTCCGCGTCCGCCCCACCCGGGAGGGCGGCAAGACGGTGTCGATCGAGCTTCCGTGGGCCCTCCCGGCGGAACCGGTTCCGCCGAGCCCCGCGCCCGCGGCATGACGCGCCGGACAGGCCCTGGCGGCCGGCGGGGGGCCGAAGAGCGGGACTACTTGACCCGGCCGTACCAGACGCTCTTGGTCCAGATCTTCTGGAGCCGCACCACGTCGCCCGTCTTCGGCGAGTGCCAGATCTTGCCGTTCCCGGCATAGATCCCGACGTGGTAGACGTTCGACCCCGAGTGGAAGAACACCAGGTCTCCGGCCTTGCGGCCGGACGCCCCGATGTGGCGCGTCTTGTTGTACTGCTGGGCCGCCGTACGGGGCAGCGTCTTGCCCGCCTTCTTGTACGAGTACATCGTCAGCCCGGAGCAGTCGAACCTGTTCGGGCCGGTGGCACCGTACTTGTACGGGGATCCCTTCTTCGAGGCCGCGACCTGGAGTGCCTTCGACGCCGGCGTGGCGGCCGCGGCGTCGGCGGCGATGCCCGGAACCATGATCGAGCCGCCGACGGCGGCGATGGCGAACGCCGAGGCCGTACCGGCCCGGGCCATGAGCGACGGGACACGATTGAGCGCAGTCATGCGCAACCCTTCGTCAGCCGCCTGTGAAGGATGACCTGTCGGATTCGGGCTGACAAAGTTGCCCGGCCGCTCGCGCGGCTTCACCCCAAGGGCTGCTCGACCCGGCGCCTCCAGTGCGGAGACGACCGTGCCGGCGACCCGTCGTGCTTGGGTCCTCCACTCCTGCCGATGCACTTCTGTCGACCTGTCATCCGAACGGCGGCAGGACTCGGCGTCCGCGCGGATCGCCCCGCCGCTTGTGGCGGGGTCTTGTCGTCAGTCAGGGATCTTGGCCTATCGATGTCCGAAAATCCCAACGGAACCGGGTATTTGTGGGGTTACTCACCACTCACCTGTTCGGGTGAACAAGCTGATGATCGATCAGATGTCCGGCCGCTGTGAGCCTCCGACCAGCACCGGAATCCCTCGCGTCTCCCGCTCGGCGGTCCCGGCGCGCAACCGCAAGGGTCCATAAGGAGCAGCGACAACTCCTCCGAACAGCCGTACGCCATTTGGTCCGTTTCGGCTCCGGGCCGGACGAGGGGCGCGCCGGGCCACCCGTCCGGGTCCGGCGGGCACCCCGTCAGCCGTCCGAGAGCGGCGGCATCGCGACGCGCGCCGCCCTGCGCTCCCCGTCCAGCACGCGCAGCGCCCGCGCGAGCGTCGGCGCGTGCAGTTCGTGCTCGCCCCGCTGGTGCATCAGCGTCAGGGCGTCCCGCAGCGCCACCGCCCGGCCCACGAGCGCCTGGGCCGCGCGCAGCCCACGGTAGGTGTCCCCGTGGCGGGCGGGGTTGATGCGGCCGAGCAGGTCGACCGCCGCCAGGTAACCGTCGATCAGCTCGGCCTCTGCGCGGGTCAGCGCGGGCAGCGGCGGCAGTTCGGGCAGCATCGGCGGCTCACCTCGCGCCCGGGCCGGTCCGGCGGTCCGGCACGATCCCGTCCGCCAGTCCGTACGCCACGGCCTCCCGCGCGTCGAGGATCTGGTCCCGTTCGAGGTCCGCGGCCACCTGCCGCGGGCTGCGCCCGGTGTGCCGTGCGAGCAGCTCCTCCATCAGGGTGCGGGTGCGGATCAGTTCCTCGGCCTGGATCGCCAGGTCGCTGGGCTGCCCCCGCACCGGCTCCGGCAGCGCCGGCTGGCCGAGCACCACCCTGGCCCCCGGCAGCAGGTACCGCTTGCCGGGCGCGCCCGCCGCCAGCAGCACGGCCGCGTGGGCGCCGACCCGGCCGAGGCAGGTGGTCGCCACGTCGCAGCCGACGTACCGGAGCGTGTCGTAGAGGGCCGTCATCGCGCTGAACGAACCGCCGGTGGAATTGAGGTACAGCGAGACGTCGCGATCCGGGTCCCGGTGCTCCAGGTACATGAGCTGGGCCATCACGTCGTTCGCCGCGGTGTCGTCGACCGGCGTCCCCAGCAGGACGATCCGCCCCTCCAGGAGCTTCGAGTAGGGGTCCAGGGTCATGTACCCGGTGCCGGTGCGTTCGGTGAACTCGGGCAGGACGTGGCGGGCGAGCGGTCGGGTCATGGGTGCCCCTCCTTCTGTTCTGTACAGAACGTACAGTATGTACGTGACGTTAGAATGGGGTCATGGCCTACGAGATTCCGGTGACACAAGCCCGGGCCGAACTCGCCGACCTGATCAACCGGGTGGTGTACGGCGGTGAGCGCGTCGTCGTGACGCGGCACGGGAAGCCGCTGGTCGCCCTGGTCTCCGCCGCCGATCTGGAGCGGCTGGACGCGCTCGACGCGCCGGCCGAGGAGCAGGTGATCAGCTCGGTCTCCACCGTCCGCGACCAGGCGCCGTCCGCTCCCGGCGAACAGCGGCGGTTCGGCATCGCCGCGGAACACCGGAGGCCGGGCGCTTCCTGAGCCATGGCCCGGCCCCGCGCGGGGCGTTGCGCCGGACGCCGCACCCGGCCGTGCGCCGGAGGTCGCGGGGAGCGTTGCGCCGGACGCCGCACCCGGCCGTGCGCGGACGCCGCACCCGGCCGTGCGCCGTGCGCCGGACGCCGTGCGCCGGACGCCGGACGCCGGACGCCGGATGATCACAGCATGGTTAACGTCCGCGAAACGCGGTCCAACTAGCCTGCCCCTCCACGCCACCAGGCGCGTCGCCCGTGGCCGCGGCAGCCGGGCCCCGCACGGTCCGGAGCGAGGATGTGAGGTGGGAAGGTGCGACTGACCCCGCACGAGCAGGAGAGGCTGCTGATCCACGTGGCGGCCGACGTCGCCGAGAAGCGCCGGGCCCGCGGGCTCAGGCTCAACCATCCCGAGGCGGTGGCCCTCATCACCTCCCACATCCTCGAAGGCGCGCGGGACGGCCGCACGGTCGCCGAGTTGATGGCTTCCGGCCGCAAGATCCTCACCCGCGACGACGTCATGGACGGCGTGCCCGAGATGATCCACGACGTCCAGGTGGAGGCGACCTTCCCGGACGGCACCAAACTCGTCACCGTCCACGACCCGATCGTCTGAGGGGGCTTGATGATTCCCGGCGAGATCCTCTTCGGCGAGGACCCGATCGTGTACAACGAGGGCCGCGAGGTCACCCGGCTCACCGTGCTCAACACCGCCGACCGGCCCGTGCAGGTGGGCTCCCACTACCACTTCGCCGAGGCCAACCCCGGCCTGGAGTTCGACCGGGCCGCCGCCCGGGGCAAGCGGCTGAACGTCGCCGCCGGGACCGCGGTGCGCTTCGAGCCCGGCCTGCCCGTCGACGTGACCCTCGTGCCGCTCACCGGCGCCCGAGTGGTGCCCGGTCTGCGTGGTGAGACCGGAGGCCCCCTCGATGCCTGAGATCTCACGCCACGCCTACGCCGACCTGTTCGGCCCGACCACCGGGGACCGCATCCGGCTCGCCGACACCGATCTGATCGTCGAGATCGAGGAGGACCGCTGCGGCGGGCCCGGACTCGCCGGCGACGAGGCGGTGTTCGGCGGCGGCAAGGTCATCCGCGAGTCCATGGGCCAGTCCCGGGCCACCCGGGCGGAGGGCACGCCCGACACCGTCGTCACCGGTGCCGTCGTGATCGACCACTGGGGGATCGTCAAGGCCGACGTCGGCATCCGCGACGGGCGGATCACCGGCATCGGCAAGGCCGGCAACCCCGACACCATGGACGGCGTGCACCCCGAGCTGGTCATCGGCCCCGAGACCGAGGTCATCGCCGGCAACGGCCGCATCCTCACCGCCGGCGCGATCGACGCGCACGTCCACTTCATCTGCCCGCAGATCGCCGACGAGGCCCTGGCCTCGGGCGTCACCACGCTGGTCGGCGGCGGCACCGGACCGGCGGAGGGCTCCAAGGCGACGACCGTGACGCCGGGCCCCTGGCATCTGGCCCGCATGCTGGAGGCGATGGAGCAGTACCCGCTGAACATCGGCTTCCTCGGCAAGGGCAACACCGTCTCGCACGAGGCGATGCTGTCCCAGATCCGGGGAGGGGCGCTGGGCCTGAAGCTGCACGAGGACTGGGGGTCCACGCCCGCCGTCATCGATGCCTCGCTGACCGTCGCCGAGCGGACCGGCATCCAGGTCGCCATCCACACGGACACCCTCAACGAGGCCGGTTTCGTGGGCGACACGCTCGCCGCGATCGCCGGACGCGGCATCCACGCCTACCACACCGAGGGCGCGGGCGGCGGGCACGCGCCGGACATCATGACCGTCGTCTCCGAACCGCACGTGCTGCCCAGTTCGACCAACCCGACACGGCCGTTCACGGTGAACACCGCCGAGGAACACCTCGACATGCTGATGGTGTGCCACCACCTCAACCCGGCGGTTCCCGAGGACCTCGCCTTCGCCGAGTCCCGCATCCGCCCCTCGACGATCGGGGCGGAGGACGTCCTGCACGACCTCGGCGCCATCTCGATCATCTCCTCCGACTCCCAGGCCATGGGACGGGTCGGCGAGGTCGTCATGCGGACCTGGCAGACGGCGCACGTGATGAAGCGGCGGCGGGGCGCGCTGCCCGGCGACGGGCGCGCCGACAACCGGCGGGTGCGGCGCTACGTCGCCAAGTACACGATCAACCCGGCGCTCGCGCAGGGGCTCGCGCGGGAGATCGGGTCGGTGGAGACCGGCAAACTCGCGGACCTCGTGCTGTGGGAGCCCGCGTTCTTCGGCGTCAAGCCGCACCTCGTCATCAAGGGCGGGCAGATCGCGTACGCGCAGATGGGCGACGCCAACGCCTCCATCCCGACCCCGCAGCCGATCCTGCCCCGGCCGATGTACGGGGCGACGGGGCGGGCCCCGGCGGCCAACTCGTTCAACTTCGTGGCGCCGCTCGCGATCGAGGACGGGCTGCCGGAGCGGCTCCAGCTCGGCAAGAGGTTCGTCGCCATCGACTCGACGCGCGGCGTCACCAAGGCGGACATGCGGGAGAACGACGCCCGGCCGCGGGTGGAGGTGGATCCCGACAGTTTCGCCGTGCGCGTCGACGGCGAACTCGTCGAGGCGACACCGGCGGCCGAACTGCCCATGGCACAGCGTTACTTCCTCTTCTGACGGTGTGACGGCATGACACGGGCAGCACTTCTGATCCTCGCCGACGGCCGCTTCCCCGCCGGCGGGCACGCCCACTCCGGCGGGGCGGAGGAGGCCGTGAAGGCGGGGCGGATCACCGACGCGGCGTCTCTGGAGGCCTTCTGCCGGGGGCGGTTGCACACGGCGGGCCTGGTGGCGGCGTCGCTCGCCGCGGCGGCCGCGGCCGGGGCGGACCCGGCGGAGCTGGACGCCGCCGCGGACGCGCGCACGCCGTCGCCGGCGCTGCGGCTGGTCGCCCGGAAACTGGGCCGCCAGTTGATGCGGGCCGCTCGCGCGGCTTGGCCAGGCGCCGAACTCGACGCCGTGGCAGGTCAGTTCCCCAAGGGCGCGCACCAGGCGGTGGTGCTCGGGCTTGCGGCGCGCTCGGCGGGGCTGGGGCCCGAGGACGCCGCGTACTGCGCGGGGTACGAGAGTGTGAGCGGGCCGGCGTCGGCTGTGGTGCGACTGCTGAGCCTGGATCCGTTCGAGGCGACCGGGGTGCTGGCGCGGTTGGCGCCGTCGCTCGATCGGGTGGTGGACCTGGCCGTGTCCGCGGGGGTGGCCGCCCTGGGGGAGGGGGTGGGGGTGCTTCCTTCCGCTTCCGCGCCGTTGTCGGAGATCGGGGCGGAGGTGCATGCGGAGTGGTCTGTGCGGTTGTTCGCCTCCTAGAGGGGGGTTCGCCCCCGCCGCCCCTTGCCGTCCCGTCCACAGCGGGGCTGGCGCCCCCCAAACCCCCGCTTCGGCCCTGGACGCTCCTCGTCCTCGAATTCCCCCAGAGGGGGACCCCCAGACGGGCTGGAGCACTCACCTTGGAGGAGTCGTACATGCATCTTGATCATTCTCATCACGGTCCCGCCGCTGTCAGTGCCGACGCCCGGCGGGCCGACGGGGGGCGCAGGGCTCTGCGGATCGGGCTCGGAGGGCCCGTCGGGTCGGGGAAGACCGCCACCGTCGCCGCGCTCTGCCGGGTGCTGCGGGAGGAGTTGGCGCTCGCCGTCGTCACCAACGACATCTACACCCGTGAGGACGCCGAGTTCCTGCTGCGGGAGGCGGTGCTGCCGCCCGAGCGGATCACGGCCGTCGAGACGGGAGCCTGCCCGCACACCGCGATCCGGGACGACATCTCCGCCAACCTCGAAGCGGTGGAGGACCTGGAGGACGCGGTCGGGCCGCTCGACCTCGTGCTCGTGGAGTCCGGCGGGGACAATCTCACCGCCACCTTCTCCAAGGGGCTGGTGGACGCGCAGATCTTCGTCATCGACGTCGCCGGCGGGGACGACATCCCCCGCAAGGGCGGCCCGGGCGTGACCACCGCCGACCTGCTCGTCGTCAACAAGACCGACCTCGCGCCGTACGTCGGCTCCGACCTCGCCCGGATGGCCGCCGACGCCAAGGCGCAGCGCGCCGAACTGCCCGTCGTCTTCCAGTCGTTGCGGAGCGAGACCGGGGTGGCCGACGTGGCCGCGTGGGTGCGGGCGCGGCTCGCCGCGTGGACGGCGTGACATGAGCGCTGTACGTGCCACCGCGCGGATCCGGGCGGCGGCGGACGGGCGCGGGGGGACCTCGCTGCCCGTCCTGGAGAGCGACGGTCCGCTCGCGTTGCGGCGCACCCGCGCGGCCCCGGGCGGTGAGGCCCGGGTCGTGCTCGTCGGGGCGATGAGCGGGCCCCTCGGCGGTGACCGCTTCGCGGTGGAGACCGTCGTCGACAGCGGTGCCCGGCTGCGCGTCGGCTCCGCCGCCGCCACGATCGCGCTGCCGGGCCAGACCAAGGACGAGGCCCGGTACGGCGTACGGATCGACGTCGCCGACGGCGGCGAACTGCACTGGCTGCCCGAGCCGTTGATCTCCGCCCGGGGCAGCGACCTGCACGTGGTCACCCACGCCGACCTCGCGCCCAAGGCGCGGCTGGTGCTGCGTGAGGAGCAGGTGCTCGGGCGGGCGGGGGAGGAACCGGGGCGGCTCACCAGCCGTCTCGTGGTACGGGTCGGCGGACGGACCCTGCTCGACCAGGAGTTGGCCTGCGGACCCGGTGCGCCCGGCGGCTGGGACGGGCCCGCGGTGCTCGGGGGCAACCGCGCGGTCGGACAGATCGTGCTGGTGGCGCCGGAGTTCGCGGATCGGCCGGTGCCGGCGCGGAGCCTCGGGGACGGCGCCGCGCTCATGCCGCTCGCCGGGCCGGCCGCGCTGGTGACCGCCGTCGCCCCGGACGGCCTGCGCCTGCGGCGGCTGCTGGACGAAGCCCTCAACCGGGTTGTCTGATCCGGGCGTTCATCCGTTCAGCGGGCGCGTTTCTCCGGTTATCGGATTGGCAAAGAACCTCGGCGACACCTGTTCCCGGCGGCCTCACAGCCGCGAGGATCCCCGGTGACTGTCACAACCAGACACGGGAGATTCCCACTTGAGGGACATACGACCGAACAGGCGGACCGCGGCACTCGGCTCGGCCGGCGCGCTCGTCGCCGCCACGCTGATCGCCGGCGCGGTCGCAGCGCCCACCGCGAGCGCGGCCGGTGCGGTGAGCGGGCAGAGCGCGCAGACCGGTCAGGACCGGGAGATGCGCGGCGCCGCCATCGCCGCGGAGCGCGCCGCCGCGGCCGGCGTCGACTGGCGGGACTGCCCCGCCGACTGGGGCCTGGAGAAGCCGATCCAGTGCGGCTGGGTCACCGTCCCGCTCGACTACGCCAAGCCCGACGGCAAGCAGATCAAGCTGGCCGTCGACCGCATCGGCAACACCGGCACGAAGGAGGAGCGCCAGGGCGCCCTCGTCTACAATCCGGGCGGCCCCGGCGGTTCCGGCCTGCGCTTCCCGCGCCGGGTCACGACCAAGGCGCCCGTGTGGGCCAACGTCGCCAAGGCCTACGACTTCGTCGGCTTCGACCCGCGCGGCGTCGGCAAGTCCGCGCCCATCTCGTGCGCCGACCCGACGGAGTTCGTCAAGGCGCCCAAGAGCGACCCGGTCCCCGACAGCGAGGCCGACAAGCTCGCCCACATCAAGCTCGCCCGCGAGTACGCCGAGGGCTGCGCCGAGCGCAGCGGCGAGATGCTGCCCCACATGACCACACCGAACACCGTGCGCGACATGGACGTCATCCGCGCCGCCCTCGGTGAGAAGAAGCTCAACTTCCTCGGCGTCTCCTACGGCACCTACCTCGGGGCCGTCTACGGCACGCTGTTCCCGGGCCACGTGCGCCGGATGATCGTCGACAGCGTCGTCGACCCGTCCAGGGAGAAGGTCTGGTACCAGGCCAACCTGGACCAGGACGTCGCCTTCGAGGGCCGCTGGAAGGACTGGCAGGACTGGGTCGCCGCCAACGACGCGACCTTCCACCTCGGCGCCACCCGTGACGCCGTCCAGGCCAAGTGGCTCTCCCTGCGCGCCGCCGCCAAGAAGAGCCCCATCGGCGGGGTCGTCGGCCCGGCCGAGCTGATCTCCTTCTTCCAGAGCGCCCCGTACTACGACTCCTCGTGGATCCCGGTCGCCACCGTCTTCAGCAAGTACGTCGCCGGTGACACCCAGGCGCTCGTCGACGCGGCGGCCCCCGACCTCACGGACACCGCCGGCAACATCACCTCCGAGAACGGCAACGCCGTCTACACGGCCGTCGAGTGCGCCGACGCCAAGTGGCCGACGAACTGGCGGACCTGGAACCGGGACAACACCCGGCTGCACAAGGACCACCCGTTCATGACGTGGGCCAACGCCTGGATGAACCTGCCCTGCGCCTTCTGGCCGGCGAAGCAGCAGACCCCGGTGAACGTCAAGAGCAACAAGGACCTGCCGCCGGTGCTCATCGTGCAGTCGGAGCGGGACGCGGCCACTCCCTACGGCGGCGCCGTCGAACTGCACAAGCGCTTCGAGGGCTCGCGCCTGATCACCGAGAAGAACGCCGGCTCCCACGGGGTGACCAGCCTGGTCAACTCCTGCATCAACACCCGGGTGGACGCCTACCTCCTCACGGGCAAGCTGGACGGCGCGGACGTGACCTGCGCCCCGCACGCCACGCCCAAGCCGTAAGCGCCGCTTGCGGACACGGAAGGGGGCGGCCCGGAGTGATCCGGTCCGCCCCTCTTCCATGCCTCACGACGCGTCACCTGAGCGGCAGCCGCGGGAACCTGCGCGCCTTCTCCTTCGCCGCGGCCTCCTCCGCCTTGACCACGGCGGCGTACTGGTCGACGTACTCCTGCCCGGACAGCGTCAGGATCGCGTACATGATCTCGTCGGTGATCGCGCGCAGCACGGCCTTCTCGTTCTCCATCCCGGCGTAGCGGGAGAAGTCGAGGGGCTCGCCGAAGCGGATCGCCACCGGGTGGACGTTGGGGATCACCTTGCCGGGCGGCTGTGCCTCGAAGGTGCCGATCATCGCGCACGGCACGACCGGCACCCCCGCCTTCAGGGCCATCACCGCAACGCCGACCTTGCCCTTGTAGAGGCGGCCGTCGTGCGAGCGGGTGCCCTCGGGATAGATGCCCAGCAGCTCGCCCTTGCTCAGCACCCCAAGCCCCTCACGGATCGCCGCCTGCCCGGCCTCCTTGCCGGAGCGGTCGACGGGGATCTGCCCCGCGCTGCGGAAGAAGGCCGCCGTGAGCCGCCCCTTGATCCCGGGGCCGGTGAAGTACTCGGCCTTGGCCAGGAACGTGATGCGCCGCTTGAGGATCGCCGGCATGAGGAAGTGATCGGAGAACGAGAGGTGATTGCCCGCGACGATGGCCGCTCCGGAGTCCGGCACGTGCTCGAGGCCTTCGATCCGCGGCCGGAAGACCAGTCTCAGCAGGGGCCCCAGCAAGACGTACTTGAGCACGTAATAGAACAAGGTTGCTCCTCACTCCGGCGGATCGGCGAACGGCCATCTGAACAGGGTCCTGCTCCCGCCCACCCCCCAGCAACCCCGGGAACGCCACGGGACCTTCCAGGTCACGGGCAACTCCCCGACGCCGCCGGCTTGATCGAGGCTGAACGGCCCGTCACGACGGGTCACAACCGCACGATCACCAGCGCCGTGTCGTCCGTCGCGCCTCCGTGGGGGAGGAGTTCCAGGAGTACCGCGTCGGCGAGGGTCTCCGGGTCGTCGGCGCGGTGGCGGGCGAGGGAGTCGGCGAGGCGGGTCAGGCCGGTGTCCAGGTCCTCGTGGCGGCGTTCCACCAGGCCGTCGGTGTACAGCGCGAGGGTCGCGCCCGGGTCGAAGGAGGTGGTCGCCTGCGGGCGGGGGACGGGGTCGGGGCGGGCGTCCAGCGGGGGGTCGGTGGCCCGGTCGAGGAACTCCACCCGGCCGTCGGCGTGCACGAGCACCGGAGGGGGATGGCCGGCGCTGCTGTAGGCGATGGTGTGGTGGTCGAAGTCGATGAACGTGGTGACCGCGGTGGCCGACTCGGCGCCGTCCACGACATGGGCGTACCGGCCGAGGACGTCCAGCGCCTGGGCGGGTCCCACGGCGACCCGGGAGGTGGCGCTCAGCGCGCTGCGCAGTTGGCCCATCACCCCGGCGGCCTCCAGGCCGTGCCCCACGACGTCCCCCACGGACACGCCGACACGGCGTCCGCCGACCAGGTCCACCAGGTCGTACCAGTCCCCGCAGACGTTGAGCGCGCCGACCGCGGGCCGGTAGCGCACGGCGGCTCCGAGGTGCCGCACCTGGGTGTGTGCGGGCAGCATCGCCTCCTGGAGGGCGAGGGCCACCTCGCGCTCGCGGGCGTGGGCCAGCCGCAGGCGCTCGTTGAGCTCCTGGAGCTCGCGGGCCCTGGTGTACAGCTCGGCCTCCAGCACCCGGGACCGGGTCGGGGCCCGGTCCCCGGCCCCGCGGCCGCCGCGGGCGCGGATCAGCTCCGTCACCTCCTCCACGCGGTGCACGACCAGCGCCACGGACCCGCCGGGCCCGAGCACCGGCGCGTTGACGGGGCTCCAGTAGCGCTCCTCCCACTCCCCGGGCCGGTCGTGGGACTCGAGGTCGTAGCGCTGGAGCGCCATGGCGTCGCGTTCACCGGTGGCCAGCACGCGGTGCAGCGAGGCCTCCAGGTTGCGCATGCCGCTCGCGGAGGGGTCGTTGGGGTTGTCCGGGAAGACCTCGAAGACATGGCGGCCGATCACCTGCTCGCGCCGGCGCCCCGCCACCCGCAGGAACTCCTCGTTGGCGTCGGCGTACACCAGTTGCGGGGTCAGCAGGGCGACCATCCCGGGCAGGGCCTGGAACACCGCCGCGTAGTCGATCTCCGTGTCGTTCATCACCCGTGCCCCATCTGCCGCTTTTGCATCATTTTCTCATGGGGGTGGGGCACGGGTTCGCAGGCGGAAAAGGACCGGGGCGGCGTCAGGTCACGCGTCGGGCGAGGTCAGGGACTGCTCCGCCCGGATGATCTTCCCCTCGGGGGTGAACCGGGTGCTCCAGCGCCGGGTGAGCTGAGACCGGCAGCAGCCCCCGGCCGCCCTCGTCCGTCGTGCACGGATGGCGCGGACGGGGCGCGGTGGCGCCGCCGTCGTGGACCTCGCGCACCAGCGCCCGGTGCCGAGGACGTGCCGCATCTGCGCCTCGACCGCCCGGGCGTCGAAGCCCGGCTGCACGTCGGCCAGCCGCAGCCCGAGCCGGCGCTCGGGCGGCCCGCCGCCGAACCGGCCGAGCGCCGCGTTCGACCACACGAACCGCAGATCGGTGTCGACGACCGCGATGCCCACCGGAGCCCCGTCCACCATCTGCTCCAGCACCGGGCGGCTCATGCTCCAGCCGGGCGCGCCCTCGATCTCGATGAGCAGCGCCAGCCGGCGGGCCGGGCCGCCGGGCTCGTCGGCCGAGGTGATCCGCGCCATCACCGGCAGCGGCTCCTGGTCCTTGCGGCGGGCGGACAGCAGCCCCGCCCACCCGCCGTCCCGCCGGCACCGCTCCAGGACGTCCGGCACCCGCCCGGCGTCACCGACGGTCAGCAGCCCGGCCAGGTCCTTGCCCACCGCCTCGTCGCCCGCGTACCCCGGCAGGCGCTCGGCGTCCCCGGTCCAACTGGTCACCACGCCCCGCGCGTCGAGCAGCAGCGGCGCGGCGTCCGCCACGCCGAATATCCCCGACGGGCGACGCCGTCCTCGTCGTGTGAGCCCACGGCTGACCTCTCTGTCGCTGAGAGTGGTCTACCGTCTCCGGCCCCCGTCCTCACCCACCTCACCGGCGCCGCACGCCGGGCGAGAGAATTGGAAGATGCCCTTCCGGTAGGGGTCTCCTCATGCGAGCACCCTGGCCAGCGCCCCCAGCGCCGCCGTCAGCTCCTCCTCGGTGATCGTCAGGGGCGGGGCCAGCCGGATCGTCGAACCGTGGGTGTCCTTCACCAGGACGCCCTCCCGCAGGAGCCGCTCCCCGATCTCCCGTCCCGTCCCCACCGCCGGGTCCACGTCGACCCCCGCCCACAGCCCGCGCGCACGGAAGCCGACGACGCCCCGGCCGACCAGAGCGGCCAGGCCCTCCCGCAGGACCATCCCCAGCTCCGCCGCCCGCCGCTGGAACACCTCCGTCTCCAGCAGCTCCACCACCGCCGTGCCCACGGCCGCCGCCAGCGGGTTGCCGCCGAACGTCGACCCGTGCTCGCCCGGACGCAGCACGCCCAGCACATCCCGCCGCGCCACCACCGCCGACACCGGCACGATCCCGCCGCCCAGCGCCTTGCCCAGCAGCACCACGTCGGGGACGACCCCCTCGTGCTCCACCGCCAGCGTCCGCCCCGTCCGGCCGAGGCCCGACTGGATCTCGTCCGCGATGAACAGGGCGCCCTTGCGGCGGGTCAGCTCCCGCACCCCCGTCAGATAGCCGTCGTCGGGGATCACCACCCCCGCCTCACCCTGGATCGGCTCGATCAGCACCGCCGCCGTCGTCTCGTCGACCGCCTCCTCCAGCGCCGCGAGGTCGTTGTACGGCACGATCCGGAAGCCCGGCGTGAACGGACCGAACCCCGACCGCGCCGTCTCGTCCGTCGAGAAGCTCACGATCGTCGTCGTACGGCCGTGGAAGTTGTCCGCGGCGACCACGATCGTCGCCCGGTCGGCCGGCACGCCCTTCACCTCGTACGCCCATTTGCGGGCCACCTTGACGCCGCTCTCGACGGCCTCCGCGCCGGTGTTCATGGGCAGCACCATGTCCAGCCCGGTCAGCCCCGCCAGCCGCTCGGCGAACTCGGCGAGCCGGTCGTTGTGGAACGCGCGGGACGTCAGCGTCAGCCGGTCCAGCTGGCGGTGCGCCGCCTCCACCAGCGCCGGGTGCCGGTGGCCGAAGTTCAGCGCCGAGTAGCCGGCCAGCATGTCGAGATACCGGCGGCCCTCCACGTCCTCCACCCACGCTCCCTCGGCGCGGGCCACCACCACGGGCAGCGGGTGGTAGTTGTGCGCGAGGACGGGCTCCTCGGCCCGGATCAGCTCGGCTGAGGTGCGCGCGGGGGCGGTGACACGGGCGGGAGCGGTCATGAACGGATCTCCTGAGTGCAGCACTTGATGCCACCGCCGGCCTTCTGGAACTCGGACAGGTCGACGGGGACGGGAACGTAACCGCGCTCCTCCAGACGCGCGGCGAGGGCCTCGGCCCGCGGGGCGATGAACACATGACGGCCGTCGGACACGGAGTTCAGGCCGAACGCGAACGCGTCGTCACGGGTGGCGAGCACCGCGTCCGGGTACAGCCGCGCCAGCACCGCCCGGCTGCCCGGCGAGAACGCTTCCGGATAGTAGGAGACGTTCTCGTCGTCGAGGACGAACAACGCCGTGTCCAGGTGGTAGAAGTGCGGATCGACCAGCGTCAGGCTGATCACCGGGTGGCCGAAGAACTCCTGCGCCTCCCGGTGCGCCTCCCGGGTCGTGCGGAACCCGGTGCCGGCGAGCACGTACCGGCCCGTCCACACCAGGTCCCCCTCGCCCTCGCACACGGACCGGGGCCGGTGGACCTCGTAGCCCGCCGACTGGAACCAGGTGTCGTAGTGGGCGGACTCGCCGCGCCGCTCCGGCGCGTGGAACAGCGAGCCGAAGACCCGGCCGCCGACGACGACCGCGGAGTTCGCCGCGAAGACCATGTCGGGCAGGCCGGGGGCCGGCTCCACGGAGTCCACGGTGTGGCCGTGGGCGCGGTAGGCGCGGATCAGCGACTGCCACTGCTCCCGCGCGAGGTCGACGTCGACGGGGGTGTCGGGGCGCATCCACGGGTTGATGGCGTACCGCACGGCGAAGTGTCTGGGTTCGCAGACCAGGAAGCGCCTGGAGCGGGGCGTGCGGGTGCCGGTCACGGTGTCGGTCACAGAGGGGTCCCTCCGCTTCGCTGTCTCCCACGGCGCTCCGCCGGCGTCGCCGGTGTCGACGTGGGGTTGACACCACGGTAGGAAGCGAGAGGGACGCCCCACAAGCGACGAGTGCTGCGCGTCAACGCACGATCACTGCGTGTCGACGCCGCTCAGCGCACATCTGCTGCGTCGTCCGGGGCGGCATGGGTGGCGCCGGCCTCCGGGCTCTCCGGCAGGAGATGCGACAGCACCATCACACTGATCGTCTTGCGGATGAACGGCTCCACCCGGATCCGCTCCAGCACCTCCTCGAAGTGCTGCACGTCCCGCGCCCGCACATGCAGCAACGCGTCCGCGCCGCCCGTCACCGTCATCGCCGCGGTGATCTCCGGATGGTTGCGCACCACCTCCGCCAGCCGCCGCGGCGGCGCGGCCCCCTCGCAGTACACCTCCACGTACGCCTCCGTACGCCACCCCAGCGCCGACGGCTTCACCGTGGCCGTGAACCCCGTGATCACCCCCGACTCCCGCAGCCGGTCCACCCGCCGCTTGACCGCAGTCGCCGACAGCCCGATCGCCGTCCCGATCTCGGCGAAACTCGTCCGGGCGTTCGCCATCAGCGCGGTGAGGATCTTCCGGTCGAGCTCGTCGAAGAGGGCGGGTCCGCTGTTCATGCGGGGACTGTACCCAGTGCCCCGGCAGGAGCGGCCGCGGCCGCGGCCCGGCACCGCATCCGGCGGACACGTCCACGTCCGGTCCGTGTCCAGGCCCCGCGATCGCGCCTAGACTCCACGTCCATGCTGCGTGTCCTCGCCGTCGACGACGAACGTCCCTCGCTGGAGGAGCTGCTGTACCTCCTCGACGCCGACCCCCGGATCGGCAGCGTGGAGGGCGCCGGTGACGCGACCGAGGCGCTGCGCCGGATCAACCGCGCGCTGGAGTCCGGCCCCGGGGGCCCGGAGGCCGTCGACGTCGTCTTCCTCGACATCCAGATGCCCGGCCTCGACGGCCTCGACCTGGCCCGGCTCCTCACCGGGTTCGCCCGCCCGCCGCTGGTCGTGTTCGTCACCGCCCACGAGGACTTCGCCGTCCAGGCCTTCGACCTCAAGGCCGTCGACTACGTCCTCAAACCCGTCCGCAGGGAACGCCTCGCCGAGGCGGTGCGCCGGGCCGCCGAACTGCGCGGCTCGGCCCCCCGCATACCCGTCCACGAACCCGATCCCGACCACATACCCGTCGAACTCGGCGGCGTGACCCGGTTCGTCGCCGTCGACGACATCACCCACGTCGAGGCCCGCGGCGACTACGCCAGGCTGCACACCGACCGCGGCAGCCACCTCGTACGGATCCCGCTGTCCACCCTGGAGGAACGCTGGCGCGCCCGCGGCTTCGTCCGCATCCACCGCCGCCACCTCGTCGCCCTGCGCCACATAGGCGAGCTCCGCCTGGACGCGGGCACGGTCAGCGTCGTCGCCGGCGGCGAGGAACTCCAGGTCAGCCGCCGCCACGCCCGTGAGCTGCGGGACCTGCTGATGAGGAGGCCGTAGCCGTGCCGCAGGACCCCGCCGAGCGCCGCGTCGTCGTCACCGGCCCGCCCCGCGGCGGCAACCGGCGCGCCCTCGACCACCACCGCCCGCGCACCGAGATAGCCGAGCAGACCACCCTCGGCCACACCTACGTCCGCTCCCTCATGCGCACCCAACTGCGCGCCGCTCTCACCGCGTTCGCCGTCCTCGCCCTCCTCGTCGGCCCACTGCCCCTGCTGTTCGCGGCGCTGCCCGACGCCCGCCGCCTCCAGTGGGCGGTCCTCGGCTTCGGGCTGCAGATCCCTCTGATCCTGCTCGCCCGCTGGTACGTCCGCCGCGCCGAACGCAACGAACGCGACCTGGTGCGCCTGGTCGAGGACCGATGAACCACCGACACGGCCCGGAACCAGGCGACTCGGGGGCCGTCGCCCGATGAACCCCACGTTCGCCGTGCCCGCCGTCGCCCTCGTCGTCGTGGCGACGGTCCTCGTCGGCGCCTTCGGCCTGCGCATCTCCCGCACCACCTCCGACTTCTACGTCGCCTCCCGCACCGTCGGCCCCCGCCTCAACGCCGCCGCCATCAGCGGCGAATACCTCTCCGCCGCCTCCTTCCTCGGCATCGCCGGACTGGTCCTCGTCCAGGGCCCCGACATGCTCTGGTACCCGGTCGGCTACACCGCCGGCTACCTCGTCCTGCTCCTCTTCACAGCCGCCCCGCTGCGCCGCTCCGGCGCCTACACCCTCCCCGACTTCGCCGAGGCCCGCCTCGCCTCCCCGGCCGTCAGACGCCTCGCCGGCGCGTTCGTCGTCGGCGTCGGCTGGCTCTACCTGCTGCCCCAACTCCAGGGCGCCGGACTGACGTTGACGGTCCTCACCGGAGCGCCCGACTCACTCGGCGGACTGATCGTCGCCGTCGTCGTCACCGCGACCGTCGCCGCCGGCGGCATGCGCAGCATCACCTTCGTGCAGGCCTTCCAGTACTGGCTCAAGCTCACCGCCCTGCTCGTCCCGGCCCTCTTCCTGGTCCTCGCCTGGCAGGGCGACGGCGCCCCCCGGCACGCCTTCGCCGAACCGCCCGCCCTCCGCGAACAGCGCACCGTCCGCGTCGACGACACCCTCGACCTCCGGCTGGCGGCGCCCCTCACCGTGACGGTCAACGGCACCGTCGACGGCCGCCGCCACGAGGCCGCAGAGCTCCGCCTCGCCACCGGCGCCCACCGCGTCGAGGGCGGCACACGCCTCACCTTCCCCGAGGGCTCCGCCGTCCCCGCCGCCGGCCGGGGCGACGGCGGCGGCATGTCCACCTCCCTCGCCGCCGGTCGCGAGGAACGCCCCCTTTACGCCACGTACGGGCTGATCCTCGCCACCTTCCTCGGCACCATGGGCCTGCCGCACGTCGTCGTCCGCTTCTACACCAGCCCGCACGGCGTCGCCGCCCGCCGCACCACCGTCGCCGTCCTCGGCCTCGTCGGCGGCTTCTACGTGCTGCCGCCCCTCTACGGCGCCCTGGGCCGCCTCTACGCCCCGGAGCTGACCCTCACCGGCGACGCCGACGCCGCCGTCCTCCTGCTGCCGGACCGCGTGATCGGCGGCCTCGGCGGGGACCTGCTGGGCGCGCTGGTCGCCGGCGGGGCCTTCGCCGCGTTCCTGTCCACCGCCTCGGGCCTGACCATGGCCGTGGCCGGCGTCCTCGCCCAGGACGTACTGCCCGCCCGGGGCGTCGGCCACTTCCGGCTGGGCACCACACTGGCCATGGCGGTGCCCCTCGCGGCGAGCCTGCTGGTCGGCGGACTCCCGGTGGCCGACGCGGTGGGGCTGGCCTTCGCCGTCTCCGCGTCCTCGTTCTGCCCGCTGCTCGTCCTCGGCATCTGGTGGCGGCGGCTCACCCCGCCCGGCGCCGCCGCCGGGATGCTCGTCGGCGGCGGCTCCGCCTTCGCCGCCGTCGCCGCGACCATGGCGGGCCTGCCCGTGACCGGCACCCCGCACGCCCTGCTGGCATGGCCCGCCCTGTGGTCCGTGCCCCTGGGCTTCCTCACCATGATCCTCGTCTCCCTGGCCACCCCGGCCAGGGTCCCGGCCGGTACGGCGGCGATCCTGGCCCGCTTCCACCTGCCCGAGGAACTACGCGCCGAGGAACTGCGGGAGGTGAGAGGGTGAGCGGCTTCCTCGCGGGCCTGTGCATCGCGATCCTGCCCTTCCTCGCCGCCGGCTTCTGGCTCGGCCGGCGCACCGCCCGCCCCGAGAGCCTCGGCGGTCTCGGCACCCCCGTCGAGCACGCCACCTTCGAGACCCTGCACACCGCCTCCCTCGCCGCGCCCCCGCTCAGGGCCGGCCTCACCGAGGAGACCGCCCGCAGGTCCGCCCGCCGGCTGCGCACCCTCCTCGGCACCGACGCCCTGTGCCTCACCGACCACCGGCGGGTCCTGGTCTGGGACGGCGTCGGCGCGCACCACCGCCGGGAGATCATGGCGCGGCTGACCGGCCCGCTGGACACCGGCCGCGGCGAGGCCTTCCCGCTGACCTGCCGCACCCCCGATTGCCCCGTCCGCTGGGCCGTCGTCGCCCCGCTCACCGTGGACGACCGGGTCCACGGAGCCCTCGTCGCCTTCGCGCCCCGCGAGTCCGCCGTCCTCGTCCGCGCCGCCGGGGAGGTGGCCCGCTGGGTCAGCGTCCAGCTGGAACTGGCCGACCTCGACCGGTCCCGTACCCGGCTCATCGAGGCCGAGATCAAGGCCCTGCGCGCCCAGATCTCCCCGCACTTCATCTTCAACTCGCTCGCGGTGATCGCCTCGTTCGTGCGCACCGATCCCGAACGCGCCCGCGAGCTGCTGCTGGAGTTCGCCGACTTCACCCGCTACTCGTTCCGCCGGCACGGCGACTTCACCACCCTCGCCGACGAACTCCACGCCATCGACCACTACCTGGCGCTGGTCCGGGCCCGCTTCGGCGACCGCCTCGCCGTCACCCTGCAGATCGCCCCCGAGGTGCTCCCGGTCGCGCTGCCCTTCCTCTGCCTCCAGCCCTTGGTGGAGAACGCCGTCAAGCACGGCCTGGAGGGCAAGGCCGGCACCTGTCACATCCGGATCACCGCCCAGGACACCGGCGCCGAGGCCCTCGTCGTCATCGAGGACGACGGCGCCGGCATGGACCCCGACCTGCTGCGCCGCATCCTCGCGGGGGAGGTCAGCCCCTCCGGCGGGATCGGGCTGTCCAACGTCGACGACCGGCTCCGCCAGGTGTACGGCGACGACCACGGCCTGGTCATCGAGACGGCGCCCGGGGCGGGCATGAAGATCACCGCACGGCTGCCGAAGTACCAGCCCGGCGTGCACTCCGCCGCCCGCCCCGAGCAGTGATCAGCTCGCGCGTGTCACCACCAGGGCGAGCGTGACCAGTCCGAGCACGACCCAGCCGAACCACAGCCAGCCGTTGCTGCCGAGCGCCACCGTGTAGGCGGTGACCACCACGAGACCGCCGAGGGTGAGCACCCCCATGGTCTTCGTCGAACCGTCCGTGGAACCGGGCATCGCGACACCCTCCTCCGGCACACCCTCCTCAGGGCGTGTCCCCCACCATGGTGCCTCGGTTCGGCCCCGTCAGCCCCGGCGTGCGTTCAAGGAGGCCAGATAAGCGTTGTAGGCCTCCAGCTCCTTGTCGCCGTCGCGGTCGGCGGCCCGGTCCTTGCGCTTGGCCTGGCGCTGCTCCGAGCGGTACCACTGGAACAGCAGCGCGATCAGCACCAGCACCGAGGGGATCTCGCTGAACGCCCAGGCGATGCCGCCGGCCGCGTTCTGGTCCGAGAGCGGGTCGACGCCGAGGGAGGCGGGCGGGTTCTCGAACGACTTCACCATCGGTGCGGTCGCCATCATCAACGCGATGCCGAAGAACGCGTGGAACGGCATGCCGGCGAACAGCTCCAGCATCCGCATCAGATAGCCGGGCCGGTCGGGCCCCGGGTCCACGCCCATGATCGGCCAGAAGAAGACCACGCCCACGGCGAGGAAGTGCACCATCATCCCGACGTGGCCCGCCTTGGAACCCATCAGGAAGTCGAAGACGGGCGTGAAGTACAGCGCGTACAGACTCGCGATGAACAGCGGGATCGTGAACGCGGGATGGGTGACGATCCGCATGTACCGGCTGTGCAGCAGCATCAGCAGCAGCTCGCGCGGCCCCTTGCGGCCCCGTCCCGCCGTCGGCAGCGCGCGCAGCGCCAGCGTGATCGGAGCGCCCAGCAGGAGGAGGATCGGCGACAGCATGCTGATCACCATGTGCTGCACCATGTGCACGCTGAACATGACCATGCCGTAGTCGTTCAGCCGGGTGCACATCATCAGCGCGATGGTCAGCACACCGGCGACCCAGGACACGGTCCGCCCGACGGGCCACGCGTCCCCGCGCCGCCGCAGCCGCAGCACGCCCCACGCGTACAGGCCGAGCCCCACCAGGCAGGCGACGAGGAAGAACGGGTCCGCCGACCAGTGAAGACCCCGCCCCAGCGTGAACGGCGGCAGATCCATGGTCGTGCCGTGCCCGCTGTGATCCATTGCGCCGGCTCCTGATTCGTGGGGGGTTGTGCTGTCTGTCCGAACCCAGACTAGAACTGCCCCCGGCCACGTCTGTGACCGGGGGCAGGACTGCCGACCAAGGGGCACGACGAGCCACGACGGCACCGCACCCGCGAGACGGGGCTACAGCACGGTCTCGGCCTCCTCGTACCGCTCGACCGGCACGGTCTTCAGCGTCTCCACGGCCTCCGCCAGCGGCACCATCACGATGTCCGTGCCCCGCAGGGCCGTCATCTGCCCGAACTCACCGCGGTGCACCGCCTCCACGGCGTGCCACCCGAAGCGGGTCGCGAGCACCCGGTCGTACGCCGTCGGCGTCCCGCCCCGCTGCACGTGCCCGAGGATCACCGGCCGGGCCTCCTTGCCGAGCCGGGACTCCAGCTCGACCGACAGCTGCCGGGCGATCCCCGCGAACCGCTCGTGGCCGTAGATGTCCTTGCCGCCCTCGTCGAAGGCCATGCTGCCCGGCTTCGGCTTGGCGCCCTCCGCCGCCACGACGATCGCGAACCGCTTGCCCGCCTCGAAGCGCTCCCCGACCCGACGGGCCAGCTCCTCGACGTCGAACGGACGCTCCGGCACGACGATGGCGTGCGCGCCCGCCGCCATGCCGGAGTGCAGCGCTATCCAGCCGGTGTGCCGCCCCATGACCTCCACGACGAGCACCCGCTGGTGCGACTCCGCGGTGGTCTTCAGCCGGTCGAGGGCCTCCGTGGCGACCCCGACGGCCGTGTCGAAGCCGAAGGTGACGTCGGTGACGGCGATGTCGTTGTCGATGGTCTTGGGCACGCCCACGACGGGCAGCCCGGCGTCCGACATCAGCCGGGCCGCCTTGAGCGTGCCCTCACCGCCGATCGGGATGACGGCGTCGAGGCCGAGCTCCTCGACGTGGCCCTTCGCCCGCTCCACGCCGTCCCGCAGATGGGAGGGCTGGACACGGGAGGAGCCGAGGATGGTTCCGCCGCGGGCGAGGATGCCGCCCACCGCGTCGAGGTCGAGCTTGAGGTAGTCGCATTCCAGGAGGCCTTTCCAGCCGTCCCGGAAGCCGATGACCTCGTCGCCGTGGTCGGCGACGGCACGGTGCACGACGGACCGGATGACGGCGTTCAGGCCGGGGCAGTCGCCGCCGGACGTGAGGACACCAATGCGCATAGCCCGATAAACCTTCTCCATGGGGGCCGGGTCCGGACCACGCTGTCCGGCTCGAACCCCGCCACCCTAGCGGCAGGAGGGGGCGGGGCCGAAGCACACGTCCGCCTGCTGGACGTGCCCGCTCACCTGTGCGGATGCACCGTCAGACGGGCTGCTGACGCTGCGCTGAAGAGCAGGTGAACACACCGTCGCACAGGTGGCCGCGCGCCGGTGCTCAGGCAGGCTGCTGCGCGGAGGCGATGCGCTCGTTGCGGAGCGCCTCGTACCAGCGGTCGTCGATCGGAGGGAGCGCGTTCACATCGAGCGCCAGCTTCAGCAGCAGGTCCGCGATGAGCGGGTTGCGGGCCAGCACCGGGCCGTGCATGTACGTGCCGAACACCGTGTCGTTGTACGCGCCTTCGGTGCCGTCGCCCGTACCGTTGCCCCGGCCGAGCTGCACGCGTGCGAACGGGCGCGCCGTGGGGCCGAGGTGGGTGATGCCCTGGTGGTTCTCGAACCCGGTCAGCGGCGGCAGCCCGAGGCGCGGGTCGATGTCGGCCAGCACGTCGCCGACGCACCGATCGCCCTCGCCGCGCGTGGTGGTGACGTCGAGCAGACCGAGGCCCGGCTCGCGCTGCCCGAGGTCGTTGACGAACTCCTGGCCGAGGATCTGGTAGCCGGCGCACACCGCGAACACGATCGCGCCGTTCTGCACCGCCTGGTACAGGTGCCCGTCGCGGCGCAGCCGCTCGGCCGCGAGCCGCTGTGGACGGTCCTCGCCGCCGCCGATCAGGTAGATGTCGCCGGAGGTGGGGATCGGCTGGTCGCTGCGCACGTCCAGGCGTGCCACGTCCAGGCCGCGCTGCCGCGCCCGGCGCTCCACGACCAGGACGTTGCCCTGGTCGCCGTAGGTGCTGAGGAGGTCCGGGTAGATCCAGACGACCCGCAGCTGGTTGTCGCTCATCAAGTGATCGTCCCTCGTGCTCAGTTGCCGACGCGGCGGCGCAGGTCCTGGAAGGCGGTGTAGTTGGCGATGACCTCGATCCGGCCGGGCGGCGCCATCTGCACGGCCTGGTCGATGTCCTCGCACACCTGGAAGTGCTGGTTCGCGACCTCCAGACGCACCGCGAGGTCCAGCTTGCGGTCGCCGATGACGAAGATCGGATGGCCGGTCAGCCGGGTGTAGTCGACGTCCCACAGCCAGGAGGTGTCGGTGCCGTCGGCGCCGCGCGCGTTCACCGACAGGATGACCGGGGTGGGCGGCGGGTCGATCAGGCTGAACGTCTCGAGCCAGCCGGCCGGGTTCTTCGCCAGCAGCAGCCGCAGGTCGCGCTGCATGAACTGGACGACGTCGTAGCGTCCGGCGACGGCCTGCACCTGGTACATCCGCTCCAGCGCCACCTGCGGCGGCACCCCGAAGACGGCGGCGACGGCGGCCGAGGACGCGGCGTTGGCCTTGTTGGCGCGGCCCGGCAGCTGGAGGTGGATCGGCCAGGCGGAGCCGTGCGGGTCGAGCACGTGGTCGCCGGAGAGCACCCAGCTGGGCGTCGGGCGGCGGAAGCCGCACTCGCCGCAGAACCAGTCGTCGCCCGGACGCTGCATCACACCGCCGCAGGACGGGCAGGACCAGGCGTCGTCCTTCCACATCTGCCCGGCGGCGACCCAGACGACGTTGGGGGAGGAGGAGGCGGCCCACACCACCAGCGGGTCGTCGGCGTTGGCGACGACGACCGACTTGGAACCGGCCAGCCCCTCACGCCAGTTCTCCGCGAGCATGCGGGTCTCCGCGGCGCGGTCGAGCTGGTCGCGGGAGAGGTTGAGCAGGGCGATGCACTTGGGGGCGGTGTCGCGGGCCACGCCCGCGAGGTACTTCTCGTCGACCTCGATGACGCCGTATCTGGCCTCCGAGCTGCCCGCGAGGGCGGAGGTGATGCCGGCCGGCATGTTGGCGCCCAGCGCGTTGGAGACGACCGGCCCCGCGGCCCGCAGCGCCTCGGCGATCAGCCGGGTCGTGGTCGTCTTGCCGTTGGTCGCCGACACCAGGACGACGTCCAGGTTCTGGGCGAGCCGGGCGAGCAGGTCGGGGTCGAGTTTCAGCGCCACCCGGCCGCCGATCACCGAACCGCTGCCGCGCCCCGCGGCGCGGGACGCCGCCGCGACCGCCTTGCCTGCGGTCACCGCCAGCTTGGCCCGCGGCGTGAGCGGGTCCGAGTTGCCTGCCATCAGTTCTCGATCCTCCTTGCGTACGCGCCGCGCTTGAAGCCTGTCGGCACCTGGTAGGTGGTCAGCCTATCGAGATCCAATCGCACTCCCGAATCCCGGCACCGTTCGACGTCACGCACGGCATGCGCGTGTCAGGAAGGACCGTACCCTTGCGCCATGCGACACGGCTCCATCCCGGGCGCCCGAGGGCGGGTCCGGCCCCTCATCCTCCTCGGTGATCCCGTTCTGCGGGAACCCTGCCGGGAGGTCACCGACTTCGGCCCCGAACTCGCCCGTCTGGTCGAGGACATGTTCGCCACGATGTACGCGGCCCGGGGCGTGGGCCTGGCGGCGAACCAGGTGGGGGAGTCCCTGCGGGTGTTCGTCTACGACTGCCCGGACGACGACGAGGTCCGCCATCTGGGCCATGTCGTCAACCCGCGCCTGGTGGAGGCGGACGGGCTCGTGTTCCGGGGACCGGAGGGCTGTCTGTCCCTGCCGGGCCTGGAGGCGGCCACGGAGCGCCACGACCACGCCGTGGTCGAGGGCTTCACGGTGACGGGCGAGCGCCTGCGCGTCCACGGCACGGGATTCTTTGCCAGATGCTTGCAACACGAGTGCGACCACCTGGACGGCACGGTGTACGCGGACCGGGTCACGGGGTGGCGTGGGCGCAGGCTGACGCGCCAGCTGGCGCGGGCCTCCTGGCGGGGGTGAGGGCCGGTCAGAAGCCGGGGCCGCCGATCCTGTCCCCCGCGGCGGCCAGCCGGCCCCACAGCAGGTCGGCGAGACTGCGCACCAGCTCCGCCCGGCTGCACGGCCGCTCGCCGAGCCACCAGTCACCCGCCGCGTGCATCATCCCGACGATCCCGTGCCCCCAGACGCGGGCGAGCTGCTGGCTCCCGGGTCCGAGGTCCAGCCGGTCCTCGATGACCTGGGCCAGCTCCTCACCCATCCGCCGCAGCAGCGGAATGGAATGCTTGCCCACGTCGAACCCCTGGTCACCGCCGTGGCCGGCCTCGGCGGGGTGCATCAGGAACCGGTAGACCTGGGGCCGGGCCTCGATCGCCGCGAGGTAGGTGTCCAAAGTGGCCTCGACCCGGTCCCGGCGGTCGGCGGGCGCGTCCAGCGCGGCCCGCAGCGAGTCCAGCAGCGCGTCCGTGTGCCGTTTGGCCAATGCCGCGTAAAGTCCGCCCTTGTCGCCGAAGTGGCGGTAGAGGATCGGCTTGGTGATGCCCGCCTCGGCGGCGATGGCGTTCATCGAGGCCTGCGGGCCGTCACGCAGCACCACCCGGTCCGCGGCCTCCAACAGCTCCCGCCGCCGGCGGTCGGCGGATCGCTGCTGCTCGGTCCGCTGCGTGGTGTCCATGATCTCTCCCCACCCGTGCTGTTTCGATGGCGCCTGCGCAAACTAACACCTGACAGCAGCCTGACATCGAACGGGTTGACGGGCGGTCGTCGGGAGTTGACTTTCACTACCGACCGGTAACAGACTCGCGTTACCGCAAGTAACACGCACGTCAAGGCGTGCGGCCGCCGCTGGAGGGGTCATGGCCGAGTTCACCATGGAGCTCAACGACGAACAGAAGGAGGTCCGCGACTGGCTGCACGGTTTCGCCGCCGACGTCATCCGCCCCGCGGCCGCCGAATGGGATGAGCGTGAGGAGACTCCCTGGCCGGTCATCCAGGAAGCCGCCAAGGTCGGCATCTACTCCCTCGACTTCTACGCCCAGCAGTACTTCGACCCTACCGGCCTCGGCATCCCCATGGCCATGGAGGAGCTGTTCTGGGGCGACGCGGGCATCGCCCTGTCCATCGTCGGCACCGGCCTCGCCGCCGTGGGCGTCCTCGCCAACGGCACCGAGGAGCAGATCGGCACCTGGATCCCCCAGATGTACGGCGACGCCAGCGACGTGAAGGTCGCCGCCTTCTGCTCCTCCGAGCCCGACGCCGGCTCGGACGTGGCCTCCATGCGCACGCGTGCCGTGTACGACGAGGCCAAGGACGAGTGGGTGATCAACGGCACGAAGACCTGGGCGACCAACGGCGGCATCGCCAACGTCCACGTGGTCGTCGCCGTCGTCGACACCGAGCTGGGCTCCAAGGGGCACGCCTCCTTCATCATCCCGCCGGGCACGCCCGGACTGTCCCAGGGCCAGAAGTTCAAGAAGCACGGCATCCGCGCCTCGCACACCGCCGAGGTCGTCCTGGAGAACGTGCGCGTCCCCGGCTCCTGCCTGCTCGGCGGCAAGGAGAAGCTGGACGAGCGGCTGGCGCGGGCCCGGGAGCGGGCCAGGGCGGGCGGCGAGCGGGTGAAGAACGCGGCGATGGCCACGTTCGAGGCCTCGCGTCCGGCGGTCGGCGCGATGGCCGTCGGCACCGCCCGCGCCGCGTACGAGGTCGCCCTCGACTACGCGAAGACGCGCGAGCAGTTCGGCCGCCCGATCATCGACAACCAGGGCGTCGCCTTCCAGCTGGCCGACATGGCGACCTCCGTCGACGCGGCGCGGCTGCTGGTGTGGCGGGCGTCCTGGATGGCGGTCAACGGCAAGCCGTTCAAGGCGGCCGAGGGCTCGATGTCCAAGCTGTTCGCGAGCGAGACGGCGAAGAGGGTGACGGCGCAGGCCCTCCAGATCCTCGGCGGCAACGGCTACACCCGGGAGTACCCGGTGGAGCGGATGCACCGGGACGCGGCGATCTACACCATCTTCGAGGGCACCAGCGAGATCCAGCGGCTCGTCATCGCCCGGACGCTGTCCGGCATGCCGATCCGGTAAGGCGGCGGGGGTTTCTGCGCGATTCGGTCTGCGGGCCGTCCGTGGCCGATCGCGCGGTTCCCCGCGCCCCTCAGGTACGTCCGGTGCAACTGCTCAAGCGGCTCAAGGAGCTGCGCGACAAGCCGCCACCCGACCGGCACCCGGCGACGAATCCGCGCCCTCTACGGAGTGCTGCCGCTGCTGTGGGCGATGCACGCCACGTCGATGCGGTCCGCCAGCTTGGCCAGTTCGATGGTCAGCGCGGCGACCGTGTCCTCGTCCAGCCCCTCCGTGCCCGCCTCGACGAGGTGCAGCCACCGCCCGCCCAACGTGCGGAGCAGCTTGCTCACGTCGGCCGCGGACACCTGCAAGGTCCCGCGGTCGTCGACGATCAGAGGCAGGGTCACTTCGCGGTTCACACCCGGGATCGTAGCCGCGCGAGCGTCACGCACCGTGCCAAACCGTGGTGATGTTGCAGAACTCCCGGATTCCGTGCCCGGACAGCTCACGGCCGTATCCGGACCGCTTCACGCCGCCGAACGGGAACGCCGGGTGGGACGCGGTCATGCCGTTGACGAACACCCCGCCCGCCTCCAGATCCCGGACGAACCGGTCGACCTCGGCCTCGTCGCGGGTCCAGACGTTGGAACTCAGGCCGAACGGCGAGTCGTTGGCGAGGAGCACCGCCTCGTCGAGGTCGCCGGCCCGGTACAGCGTGGCCACCGGACCGAACGCCTCCTCGCGGTGGATGCGCATCTCGCGGGTGACGCCGGCGAGGACGGTCGGCGGGTAGTACCAGCCAGGCCCCTGCGGCCGTTCGCCGCCGCACAGCACGCTCGCGCCGCCGCGCCGCGCGTCGTCCACCAGCTCCTCCAGGTCCTCGCGTCCGCGCTCGCTCGCCAGCGGACCGATCTCGGTGTCCTCCTCCAGCGGGTCGCCGACCTTCAGCGCCCTCATCCCCTCGACGAAGCGCTCGGCGAACCGGTCGTACACGTCCGTGTGGACGATGAACCGCTTGGCGGCGATGCACGACTGCCCGTTGTTCTGCACGCGCGCGGTGACCGCGACCTCGGCGGCCCGGTCCACGTCGGCGGACGGCATGACGACGAACGGGTCGCTGCCGCCCAGCTCCAGCACCGTCTTCTTGATCATCTGCCCGGAGGTGGCCGCGACGGCGCGGCCCGCGGGTTCGCTGCCGGTGAGGGTGGCCGCCTTGACGCGGTCGTCGCGCAGGATGTCGTCGACCGCGCCCGAGCCGATCAGCAGGGTCTGGAAACAGCCCTCGGGGAAGCCGGCCCGGTGGAACAGGTCCTCCAGGTACAGCGCGGTCTGGGGGACGTTGGAGGCGTGCTTGAGCAGGCCCACATTGCCCGCCATCAGCGCGGGCGCGGCGAAGCGGACCACCTGCCAGAGCGGGAAGTTCCACGGCATCACCGCGAGGACGGGCCCGAGCGGCCGGTAGCGCACCAGGGCGCGGGAGCCGCCGGAGTCCGTCACGTCCGACTCGGCCGGCTCCTCGTCGGCGAGCAGGCCCTCGGCGCGCTCGGCGTACCAGCGCATCGCCTTGGCGCACTTCGCGGCCTCCGCGCGGGCCTGCTTGACCGGCTTGCCCATCTCGGTGGTCATCACGCGGGCGATCTCCGGCGCGTCCTCGTCGAGGAGGTCGGCGGCCCGGTTCAGCAGCCGGGCCCGCTCCGCGAACGCCGTCGTGCGGTACGTGCGGAACGTGGCCTCGGCGAGCTGGAGCCGGCGTTCGAGCTCCTCCTCGCCCATGGCCTCGTACGTCTTGAGCGTCTCGCCGTTCGCCGGGTTCACCGTCGCGATGGGCATGACCGACCTCCTGGAAAGCTGGCTGTGCTTCGACCTTCGCGCGCCGCGCCGAGGGACGCAACGCGTACGCGTCTGCTCAGGCCGAGTGCTCCGCCAGCCGGTCCAGAAACGCGGCCTGCGCCGTGACGATCACCTCACGCGCCCGTGCCAGGCCGAACCAGGCCACCCGGTCCAGCTCGGGGAACTCCACCGTCCGGCCGGACCGGGGCGGCCACTGCATGACGAACGTGCCCGGCACGACGGCGGTCGGGTCCAGGTCCGCCTCGACGGCCCACACCGTCACGATCTTGCCGCCTGTCTGCCGCACCCGGCCCAGCGGCACCGCCTCGCCGTCCGGCGGGGGCAGCCCCAGCTCCTCCCGGAACTCCCGCCGGGCGGCGTCCCACGCGGACTCGTCGGGGTCGTGCTCGCCTTTCGGGACGGTCCACGCGCCGGCGTCCTTCTTCGCGAAGTACGGGCCGCCCATATGCCCGAGCAACACCTCCAAGCCGTCGTCGGTGTGCCGGAACAACAGCAGGCCGGCGCTGTGCCTCGCCGTCACGGCCGCACCTCGGGGTGCGCGGCGAGGAGGGTCTCCACCGTGTCCGCCTCCTGCGGCCGCTTGTCCTCGCGGTAGCGGATCACCCGGGCGAAGCGGAGGGTGACGCCGGCCGGATAGCGGGTGGAGCGCTGGAGGCCGTCGTAGGCGATCTCGACGACGAGTTCCGGTCGCACGGTCACCCCCCAGCGCTCCTCCCGCACGGCGAGGCTCCGCAGCCGGTCGGTCTGCCAGGTGAGCAGGGCGTCGGTCATGCCCTTGAAGGTCTTGCCGAGCATGGCGAAGCCGCCGTCGGCGGTGCGGGCGCCCAGGTGCAGGTTGGACAGCTTGCCGGTGCGGCGGCCGTGTCCCCACTCGGCGGCCAGCACCACCAGGTCGAGGGTGTGCACGGGCTTGACCTTCAGCCAGGACGCGCCGCGCCGGCCCGCGCTGTAGGGGGCGTCCAGGGACTTCAAGACGACGCCCTCGTGGCCGCGCAGCAGCGTCTCCTTCAGGAACTCCTCGGCCACCGGCACGTCCGGCGGTCCCGACACCAGCGTCCGGCGGACCCGCATCGGCTCGGGCGTCAGCCGGGCCAGCTCCGCGTGCCGCTCGGCGAACGGCAGGTCGAGCAGGTCCCGGCCGTCCACCGAGAGCGCGTCGAAGAAGACGGGGGAGACCGGGACGGCCGCCGCGGCCGTCACCACGTCCACCCGCGAGCCGACCCGCCCGGCCGTCTCCTGGAAGGAGCGGGGCCGCCCCGACGCGTCGAGGGCGATCACCTCGCCGTCCAGGATGAACCGCGTGCCGCGCAACTCCAGTGCGGCAGCGCTCACTTCGGGCAGCCGGTCGGTGATGTCGTCGAGGGTGCGGGTGTGGATCCGCACGGCGTCGCCGTCCCGGTGGACCTGGACGCGGATGCCGTCGAGCTTCTCCTCCACCGCGCACGCGCCCAGTTTGCCGACCGCCTCGGCAACCGAGGTCGCGGAGTGCGCGAGCATCGGCTGGACCGGGCGGCCCACGGTGAGCCGGAAGCGCTCCAGGGCCGCCGGGCCGTCCGCCAGCAGCGCCTGGGCCACCGGCTGGAGCGCCCCGGCGAGCATCACCGCCCGCCGGACGTCCCCCGCCGCCGCGCCGGTCGCCCCGGCCAGCCCTTCCACCGCGACCGCGTCCAGCGCCCCCTGCCGGACCTCGCCGGTGAGCAGCCCGAGCAGGAAGCGCTGCTCCTCCCCGGTGGCCGCGCCCATCAACTCCTCGACCAGTCTGGCCCGTTCGGCCTGGGAGCCGGGACCCGACACCTTGCCCAGCTCGGTCAGCCGGGCGTCCACCTCGCGCACGGTCAGAGTGGCGTCGACGGCTGGGGCGACCGGGCGGCCCAGCACCTTCCAGCCCACGCCGAGGCGGCCCTGCGGGAGCCGTCCGGCGAGGTAGGGGATGACGATCGGCGCGTCCTCGGCCTCCGCCTCCCGGAAGAGCTCCGCGAGCAGGGCGATCTTGCGGGAGCGCGCCGAGGACGCGGCGACCTCCCGTGACACGTCGGCGAGCCGGGACAGCAGCATGCAGCCATGGTGCAACGCCTCACGGGGCATCGCACGTGTGCTGCCATGACCCCATGGACGACGCCCCCGTGAACGACGGGCCCGTGAACGACGCCCCCGTGAACGACACCCCCGCGAGCGACAGACCCGTGAACGACGGACCCGTGAACGACGGACCGGTGAGCGACCGCGAGGTGGAGGCCATGGAGGAAGTGCTCGCGGAGGTCGGCCCGCGGCTGCGGCGCCTCCGCAAGGCGCGGGGCGCGACGCCGGCCGGGCTGTCCGAGGCGACCGGCATCTCGGTCAGCACGCTCTCCCGGCTGGAGTCGGGCCTGCGCAAGCCCGGTCTGGAACTGCTGCTGCCGATCGCGCGGGCCCACGAGGTGGCGCTCGACGAACTCGTGGGCGCGCCGGCGGTGCGCGATCCGCAGGTGCGGTCGCAGCCCGTCCGGCGGCACGGGCGCACGTACTGGCCGCTCACCCGTCAGCCCGGCGGTCTCCAGGCGTACAAGGTGCTGGTGCCGCAGGGGCCCGACGAGCCGGACCCGCGCACCCACGAGGGCTATGAGTGGTTGTACGTGCTGGCCGGACGGCTCAGGCTGGTCCTCGGCGACCACGACGTCGTGCTGGGGTCCGGGGAGGCCGTCGAGTTCGACACCCGGGTGCCGCACTGGTTCGGGTCGGCGGGGGAGGGGCCCGCGGAGTTCCTCAGCCTGTTCGGGCCGCAGGGGGAGCGGATGCACGTACGGGCGCGGTCCCGGCGGACGTGACGCGGAAGACGGTTCCCTGATCGGCAAGCGACCGCTTAGTATGCAAACGAGGCCGGTCGCCGACCAGCCGGTCACCCGAGTCGGACGACGCAGTCCCGTGGAGGCTCCGCATGCAGGCATGGCAAGTGCACGAGAACGGCGAGCCGGGCAAGGTGATGCGCCTGGAGGAGGTGGCGCGGCCGACCCCCGGCGAGGGCCAGGTCCTGCTGAAGGTGCTCGCCGCCAACGTCAACTTCCCGGACGTGCTGATGGCGCGGGGCCACTACCAGGTCCGGCCCCCGCTGCCGTTCACCCCGGGCGTGGAGATCTGCGGCGAGACCGAGGACGGGCGGCGGGTCATCGCCAACCCGGCGCTGCCCCACGGCGGTTTCGCCGAGTACGCCCTCGCGGACGCCGCCGCCGTGCTGCCCGCCCCCGACGCGCTGGACGACGCCGAGGCCGCCGCCCTGCACATCGGCTACCAGACGGGCTGGTTCGGGCTGCACCGCCGGGCCCGCCTGGAGGCCGGCGAGACGCTGCTCGTCCACGCCGCCGCCGGAGGGGTCGGCAGTGCGGCCGTGCAGCTCGGCAAGGCCGCGGGCGCGAGGGTGATCGGCGTCGTCGGCGGTGCCGACAAGGCCGCCGTCGCCCGCGAGCTGGGCTGCGACACGGTCATCGACCGGCGAGCCGAGGACGTCGTCGCCGCCGTGAAGGAGGCCACCGGCGGCCGGGGCGCCGACGTGATCTACGACCCCGTCGGCGGCGACGCCTACACCCAGTCGGCCAAGACCGTCGCGTTCGAGGGCCGGATCGTGGTCGTCGGCTTCGCGAGCGGCGCCATCCCGAGCCCGGCGCTGAACCACGCCCTGGTGAAGAACTACTCCATCCTCGGCCTGCACTGGGGCCTCTACAACACCAAGAACCCCGCACTCGTCCAGCACTGCCACGAGCAGCTCACCGAACTGGCCGCCCGGGGTGCGATCAAGCCCCTGGTGAGCGAGCGCGTGCCGCTGAGCGAGGCCGCCGCCGCCGTCCAGCGGGTCGGCGACGGCCACACCACCGGCCGCGTCGCCGTCGTGCCGGGACTGACGAGCCCGGAGCACGCGCAGAACGGAGCCTCCGCATGACCGACGCAGCAGAACTCCGCCGCCGGACCAGGGAGTTGCTGGAAGCGCACCCGCCGGCCACCACCGACCGGCTGGACTTCCTGCGGGCCCGCTTCGACGCCGGACTCGCCTGGGTGCACTACCCCGAGGGCCTCGGCGGCC
The DNA here is from genome assembly GCF_044740925.1 of Streptomyces sp. NPDC088254. Classification (NCBI taxonomy): domain Bacteria; kingdom Bacillati; phylum Actinomycetota; class Actinomycetes; order Kitasatosporales; family Streptomycetaceae; genus Streptomyces; species Streptomyces sp. NPDC088254. The sequence continues at coordinate 195,737 of NZ_JBIURQ010000001.1, forward strand.
TCGGGGCGCCCCGCTCCCTCCAGGCTGTCGTGGACGCCGAGTTGGAGGCCGCCGACGCCCCCGACAACGACCCCCGGCGCATCGGCATCGGCCTCGGCATGGCCGCGCCGACCATCCTGCGCTACGGCACCGACGAGCAGAAGCGGCGCTTCCTGCGGCCCCTGTGGACGGGCGAGGAGGTCTGGTGCCAGCTCTTCAGCGAGCCCGGCGCCGGCTCCGACCTGGCCGCCCTCGGCACCCGTGCCGTCCGCGACGGCGAGGACTGGGTCGTCGACGGCCAGAAGGTGTGGACCTCCAGCGCCCACATCGCCCGCTGGGCCATCCTCATCGCCCGCACCGACCCCACCGTGCCCAAGCACGCCGGCATCACCTACTTCGTCTGCGACATGACCGACCCCGGGGTCGAGGTGCGCCCGCTGCGCCAGATCACCGGCGAGGCCGAGTTCAACGAGGTGTTCCTCACCGGCGTCCGCATCCCCGACTCCCGCCGCCTCGGCGAGACCGGCGACGGATGGCGCGTCGCGCAGACCACGCTGAACAACGAACGCGTCGCGATCGGAGGCATGCGCCTGCCCCGCGAGGGAGGCATGATCGGTCCGGTCGCCAAAACCTGGCGTGAGCGGCCTGAACTGCGCACCCATGATCTGCACCAGCGGCTGCTGAGGCTGTGGGTGGACGCCGAGGTGGCCCGCCTCACCAGCGAACGGCTGCGCCAGCAGCTCGCCTCGGGCCAGCCCGGCCCCGAAGGCGCCGGCATGAAGCTCGCCTTCGCCCGCCTCAACCAGGAGATCAGCGGCCTGGAGGTCGAACTCCTCGGTGAGGAAGGCCTGTTGTACGACGACTGGACCATGCGCCGGCCCGAGCTCGTCGACTTCACCGGACGCGAGGCCGGCTACCGCTACCTGCGCTCCAAGGGCAACAGCATCGAGGGCGGGACCAGCGAGGTCCTGCTGAACATCGTCGCCGAGCGCGTCCTGGGCCTGCCCGCCGAGCCGCGCACCGACAAGGACGTCGCCTGGAAGGACCTCGCCCGATGACGGATCTTCTCTACTCCGAGGAGGAAGAGGCGCTGCGGTCGGCGGTACGGGACCTGCTCGCCGATCACTGCGACGCGCCCGGCGTGATCGCCCGCACGGAGTCCGACGCCCCGCACGACCTGGCGGCCTGGAAGGCGCTCACCGACGCCATGGGCCTCGCCGGCCTGCTGGTGCCCGAGGCGCAGGGCGGACAGGGTGCCACCCACCGCGAAGTCGCCGTGGTGCTGGAGGAGTTGGGGCGTTCGGTCGCACCCGTGCCCTATCTGACCAGTGCCGTGGTGGCCACCGAGGCGCTGCTGGAGTGCGGTGACGAGGAGCTGCTCGGCCGGCTGGCCTCCGGGCGGACGATCGGCGCCCTGGCGGTCGGGCTGCACATCGCCCCCGACGCCGACTTCGCCGCCGTACGGATCGAAGACGGCTCGCTGCACGGGGAGTTGACCGGCATCGCGGACGCCGCCGTCGCCGACGTGCTGCTCGTGCCCGCCGAGGACGGTGGACTGTACGCGGTCCAGACGTCCTCGGTCACCGTCACCCCGCAGGTCTCCCTGGACCTGACCCGCCCGCTCGCCACCGTCACCCTCACCGGCGCTCCCGGCCGCCGCCTCGGCGACGCCGCACCGGCCGTCCGACGGGCCCTGCGCGCCGGCGCAGGACTGCTCGCCTCCGAGCAACTCGGCCTCGCCGAGTGGGCGTTGACCGAGACGGTCCGCTATCTCAAGGACCGCAAGCAGTTCAACCGGCCCGTCGGAGGCTTCCAGGCGCTCAAGCACCGGCTGGCCCAGCTGTGGCTGGAGGTCGTCAACCTCCGCGCCGCCGCACGCAACGCGGCCGACGCGCTCGGCGGCGGTCAGTCCGCCGATGAGACGGCCCTGGCCGTGGCCGTCGCCCAGGCCTACGCGGCGTCCGTCGCCGTCCACGCCGCCGAGGAGGCGCTGCAACTGCACGGCGGACTCGGCATGACGTGGGAGCACCCGGTCCACCTCGCCCTCAAGCGGGCCAAGGCCGACTCGATCGCCTACGGCACGGCCGGCGCCCACCGGGAGGCCCTTGCCGAGCTGGTCGACCTGCGCGCCCCCTGACCGGCGACGCGGGAAACCCCGGAGAAGCCCGTCCCCACCCGGGGGCGGGCTTTTTCGCTCGTTCGGCGGACAGGTCAGTCGCACGGACGAAACCTCCCTTACGCCACACTTGCGGCCGAACGCCACCGAACGGGCGTGGCGGAGGAGGTTGTCGTGGCCGTTTCCATTTCCGTGGTGCTGTTGCTGCTGATCCTGGCGGTGATCTTCCTGCGCACCGGCGGACTGAAGATCTCGCACGCCCTGGTCTGTCTGCTGCTCGGCTTCTTCCTGGCCGGCACCAACATGGCCCCCACCATCCACAGCGGCCTCACGGCCACGGCGGAGATCGTCGGCAGCATCCAGCCGTAGGGTGAGGCCGGCTAGCGGAGGAACACCCCGATGCCGTTGGGGACCGGGCGTTCCGTCCCGCCCGAGGGGTGGTTGCGCACCGTGACCCGGGCGGCGCCCGGCGCGCGGGCGACCAGGGTCGTCGAGCCGCCGCCGTCCAGGCTGAAGCCCCCCGTCGCCCCCAGGTTCCGCAGCTCCTCGGCGACCTCCGCGATCGTCAGGCCCGTGCGGTACCGGGGCGCGCCGTCGGTCGCGAACAGCAGCACCCGCCGCCCGCCGTCCGCGATGCCGACGGCGGTGCGCACGGCCGAGGTCCGCGCGTCCAGACCGGGCAGCGGGCGTCCGCCGGACAGCACCGGATAGCCGCCGACCGCGAAACGGTAGGCGCGGCCCGACAGTGAGGCGAGCGCGTACCGCACCGCGACCGACCGGCCCCGCACCAGCCCGCGCAGCCGCCGGGCACCCCCCTCCCGGCCCAGCAGGACCGTGCTGCCCGCCGCGACGGGCCCGGCGCCCGGCACGGCCGAGGCCGACACCACCCTGCCCGCCTTCACCGTCACCTGGTAGGTCCGCGTCCCGCACGCCGCGGCCCGGTCGGCGTCCGAGCCGCAGGTGGCGCGCTTGCGGGAGACGACGCCCCAGTCCGGCGTGTACGCGCCGACGGAGTTCTCCGGCAGCGCGTACTGGTTCAGCCCGCCCAGCGGCTGCCGCCGGCCGTCGACGGTGAACGACCCCCTCAGCGTCAGCGCGTCGATGTGGGCCCGGCCGTCCGAGCCCACGCCGAACACGGCGTCGGTGTCCGTGCCCGGCGGCAGTTCGGGGCCGAAGCGCTGCGCCGTGGGCACCGCGCCCTTGAGCGCCCTGCCGTCCGCGATCGCCGGGCCCACGCTCGCACCGGTCGCGGCGACGCCAGGATGCTGGGCCTCGCTGATGTCGAAGAAGTCGCCGTTGACGCCCGCGACCGCTTTGCGCGCCGCGGCCAGCCGGGAGAGGGGAGCGCGCGCCGCCACCTTCCCCGGGTGCAGCAGACCGAGGCGCACCCGGGCGTGCGTCAGATCGACGCTCACGACGTGCACATGGGTGAGTCCGGCCGTCGCCCGCAGGTCGTACTGCCGGTACGCCACCCCCGGCGCGACGGCGGTGCCCGCCCCGGTCGAGGCGCCCGCGGACGCCGCCCCCGTCAGGGCCGCGCCGGCCAGCGCGGCGAGCGCCGTCAGCAGGGCCAGCCGCATCCCGCGCGCCCGCGAGACCGTCTGCGTACGTGTCACACATCCCCCAGAACTCGTGCGAGCGGCAACTCTCACACGGCTCGCGGGCCCCACCCGGGCCCATCGGCCCGGACACCACGAGAAGGGATGAGGAAAGACACGGATCCGGGTGCTTTCGCAGCCGGCCGCCCCGCGCCGGGGACGAGGACGTGCTAGGGCGGGTTTCGAAAGTGGCGTCGTCCGCCCGGAGGGCGGGGCTCGCGGCGTCCGGTGCTGGGGGCACTTCCCACGCCTTTCAGGCAGTGGGGGAGCATCGCAAGGCGGAGGGTCGTCCGCGTACTGGTTGTACGCGGGCGATCCCGACAACGCGGCGAGGCGCCGTGCCAGGCGTCGCGAGCCCGGGGGTACCTCCCACGTCCTCAAGGCAGTGGGGGGAGGGACTTTCGAAACACGCCCTGGACGAGCTGGTCGGCGGGGGCGGGCGCCGCGTGGCAGCGGAGCCGGACGCGCTGGTCCTGCGGCCACAAGTCCTCGACCTCGCCGAGGAGTTCCCAGCCGAGGCGCTCGTAGAAGGCGGCCGCCGGGTGGGTGGCGACCACCTCCAGCACGGGCTGCAGACCGCGGGAGCCGGCCTCCTCGACGGCCCGGTCCATGAGGGCCGCCCCGACGCCGAGCCCGCGCGCCTCGGGTGAGACGAACAGCCGGCTGACGGAGGCGGTCGCCGCTCCCGGCCGGCGCGCCTGCCACAGGGCCGTCGCCGGCTCGTCGTCCCGCCCGAGGCACAGCGCCGCGTGCCCGACGATCCGCCCGTCCCACTCGGCCGCCCAAGCGGCGAGGAGCGCGGGCGGCGTCAGCCAGGCCTCAGGGGACACAGGCCAGTTGATCGGGTAGCCGCTGTGCTCGTGCACCAGCGCGAGGGAGGTCACACAACCGGCCAGGTCGGACGGGACACGCGGCCTGGTGGAGAGGGGTGCGGACGGGGTGAGGTGGGCGATCATCGCCGTATGCAAGCACGTGAGCCGCGTCGTCGGCCACGCATCACCGAGGCGCGTACGGCGTGAAGTGGGCCGGTGCGTGATCGATCGGCAGGTCGGGACGCCAGGCGGTGAGGGCCTGGGCGCTGCACACGAACAGCGAGGGCGGCAGCCGGTCCAGGGCATGCCAGCGCCAGCCGCCGACGCGCTCACCCGGCTGGTCGGCGGGCTCGCCGTGCCAGGCGGTGACGACGGCCGCGACGGTCATGCGGACGACGCCCTCGCTGTGGTCGAGGAGGGTCCCCAGCAACCGCACGTCCGCCGCGTCCACCCGCAGCCCGGTTTCCTCCCTCAGCTCCCGCACCGCCGTCTCCTGGAGCGATTCCCCGGGCTCCACCGTGCCTCCGGGCAGCTCCCAGGTGCCCCGGCGGTGCCGGCCGAGGAGCAGCCCGCGCGGGCCGTGCACGACGACGCCCACCCCCAGGGCGGCGTGCGCGGCGGGCGGTTGCGCCGAGCGCGGCCGGGAGGACACGCGCACCGGCCGCCGTGCCCGGAAGACACGGTACTCGGCGCGATGTGCGGGGTCCGGTGACCTCACCGTCACGACCTCCTCGACGTCCAGCCCATGATCGGTGAGCAGCTCCCGCCACCGCTCCTCGGTCGGCACCCACATATAGCCCGTCGTCTTGCCGCCGCCCGCGAAGTGCAGCGTCTCCGGCCGGGGAACGAGCTCGGAGGACGGACCGTCGCCGTGCGAGTTCGTGTGCAGCGCGGAGAAGCACAGCGTCCCGCCGGGCTTCAGCGCCGTCGCCAGCGCGGGCAGCAGCCGGCGCGGGTCGGCGAACGGCACCGCGCCCACGGCGTAGACGACGTCGTACGGCTCGGCGGTGCGCAGGTGGGTCACCGCGTCCGCGTGCACCAGACGAAGACCGGAGAGGGAGGCGTAGCGGGCCCGGGCGCGTTCGATCTGGCCGGGCGCGGAGTCCACGGCGTCCACCTCGGCGCCGTACGAGCGCACCAAGTGGGCCGCGTGCCGGGCCGTCCCGCAGCCCAGGTCGAGCACCCGCCGCCCCTTCAGCTCCCCGAGGAACGCGTCGTCGGGCCCCGCGCCGGGGAACCCCCAGTCGATCCGCTCGACCTCCTCGACGACCGTGCCGCGCCGCAGGTGATGCGTGGCGTAAGCCTGCCAGCAGGCCGCGTTGGCGGCCTCCGGGTCGTCCGGTGTGTGGACGTGCGGCATGGGCGGCCTCCTGGGACGGGCAGCGGACGGTGCGGGGATTCTTGCCACCTGCGGGGCGGGGTACTCGTGGCGCGCCCGTACGAGCCGTGGAGGAGGCGTGGTGGAACGACCGGATCGCATCGAGGCCCCCTGGAGGGCCCGGACGCCCTACGGACCCGGCGACCGCTGGCCGGCCCGCACCGACCTCCAACCAACCACCTCCACGGCAACACCCGGCTGTGCACCGCCACCGCCGGCGAGTCGCTCAGACGGGCGCCGCCCAGATCACCCTCGTCTCCCGCGCCACGGAGCCTGCGCGTGAATGACCCCGCCGGCGGGCGCCCGCACACCCTGTGTTCCCTCTGAGCACCCGTCAGTCCGCAGTGCCCACCGTGCCCGAAGGGCGCACCGAGTGGGAGTCAGCCCGTCGACAGCGACTGCTCCGCCCAGATCGTCTTGCCCCGGTAGGTGTGCCGGGCGCCCCAGCTGCTGCACAGCTGGGCGACCAGGAGCAGGCCCCGGCCGCCCTCGTCGTAGTCACGGGCCCGGCGCAGATGCGGTGAGGTGTTGCTCGCGTCGGACACCTCGCAGATCAGGCTGCGGTCCAGGATCAGACGCAGCTCGATGGGCGGCTCGCCGTACCGGATGGCGTTGGTGACCAGTTCGCTCACCACCAGCTCGGTGACGAACGATGCATCCTCCAGGCCCCATTCGAGCAGCTGCCGGGTGGCGCGGCTGCGGGTCTCGGCCACCGCCTCCGGCTCCGGCGTCACGTCCCAGGCGGCCACATGACGGGAGTCCAGGGCGTGCGTACGCGCCAGCAGCAGCGCCACGTCGTCGTCGGGCTTCTCCGGGAGCAGGGCCCGCAGCAGCGTGTCGCAGGTGTTCTCCAGGGAGGAGGTCGCCCGGCCCAGCACCTTCAGCATGATGTCGACGCCCTCGTCGATGTCCCGGCCCCGGGCCTCCACCAGACCGTCGGTGTAGAGCGCGAGCAGACTGTCCTCGGGCAGTTCGAACTCGGTGGCCTCGAACGGCAGACCGCCGAGCCCGAGCGGCGGCCCGGCCGGCAGGTCGAGCAGCTCCGGAGGTCTGCCGGGGGTGAGCAGCGCCGGCGTCGGGTGTCCGGCCCGCGCCATGCAGCAGTGCCGGCTGACCGGGTCGTACACGGCGTACAGGCAGGTGGCTCCGATGTCGGCGGCGCTGCCGGTCGGGTCGTCGCTCTCGGCGGACAGCCGGTTGACGAGATCGTCGAGGTGGGTCAGGAGCTCGTCGGGCGGCAGGTCGACGTCGGCCAGGGTCCGTACGGCGGTGCGCAGCCGGCCCATCGCGGCGGAGGCCTGGATGCCGTGCCCCACGACGTCGCCGACGACGAGCCCCACCCGCGCCCCGGACAGCGGGATGACGTCGAACCAGTCGCCGCCCACGCCGGTCTGCGCGGTGGCCGGCAGATAGCGGGTGGCGACCTCGACGGCGAGCTGCCGCGGGAGCCGCTGGGGCAGCAGGCTGCTCTGCAGGGTCAGGGCCGTGGCCCGCTCCCGTGAGTAGCGGCGGGCGTTGTCGATGCTGAGCGCGGCCCGGGCGGTGATCTCGTGGCAGAGCAGCAGGTCGTCCTGTTCGAAGGGGTCCGGGTGCCGGTGCCGGGAGAACGTCGCCACGCCGAGCGTGATGCCCCGTGCGCGCATGGGCACCGCCAGCACCGAGTGGAAGCCGAACCGGCGCATCTTCTCCGCCCGTTCCGGCGCCTCGGACGCCCACTTCGCCATGCCCGCCACGGTCACCTGGTGCATGGCGGCCTCTCCCGAGGCCAGGCACTCGGCAGCCGGCGAGGTGGACGGGTAGACGGCCACCGTGCCCAGCGGCACCACCGCCTCGGGGCAGCCGGGCAGCACCGACTGGTTGGCCACGCGGCGCAGCAGCACCGGACTGGGCAGCGCCTCCGCGCGCAGCTCCTGGTCGTCGTCGATGTCGGGCAGCAGGTCCACGGTGACGAAGTCCGCCAGCTGCCCCACGGCGACGTCGGCGAGCTCCTGGGCGGTGCGGGTCAGGTCCAGGGTGGTGCCGATGCGCACCCCGGCCTCGGCGACCAGGGCGAGCCGCTGTCTCGCCAGGTGCTCCTCGGTGGTGTCGTGCGCGGACAGCAGGACGCCCCGCACCGTGCCGTCCCCGTCCCGCACCGGAGCGAGCGACACCGACCACGCGCTCTCGTGCCGGTCGCCGGCCAGTCGCAGGGCGGCCCGCAGGTGCTGCTGCTCGCCGGTCTCGACGACCCGGCGCATCAGGCGCTCGGTGCGCTCGCTCTCCGGGTCCAGGACGATCTCCGAGACGCGCAGCCCCCGGATCTCGGCCTCCGTCAGGCCCAGTACGCGTTCCATGCCGGCGTTGGCCCGCAGCAGGTGCAGCCCGGTGTCGTAGAGCGCCATGGTGCACGGGGAGTGGACCATGGACCACCCGAGCAGGTGCTCCTCGTCGAACTCGGGACTGGAGGGGGGCATCGGCGCGACGATGAGCCACTCATGGCTCGCGGCGGGGCCGCTTTCGCGGCGGTGGGCGAGCAGACTGACCGCCAGGAGGTGGCCGTCGCGGTGCCGCAGGTTCACCGTGCCGTTCCAGCGGCTCGTGCCCACGACGGATCTCAGCGCCGGACCGGTGAGGCCGTCGGCGAGCAGCACGGTCGCCGGCCGCCCCGTGACCTCCGAGGCCCGGTACCCCACCAGTCGCTGCGCGCCCTCGCTCCATCCGGTCACCACACCGAACGCGTCCACGACCGCTCTCGCGGTGGTCGTGCCGCTGTCTGCCTGCGCCGGAGGCGCCGCAGGCCCGTTCCCGGTGGTTCCGGATCGCGTCATCGCGCCCATCCTGCCCTACAGCGGACGATAACCGACACATGGGGTACTTATTATAAAACCAAAAGATTATAATTACGTGCTCATGCCAATTTGGGGACGTCCCGGAGCGAAGGCGCGGGGATCCGGAGGACAAGGTGCCGGGTTCCAGCGGGGACTGCTCAGGACGCCGATCGTGCGCCACGCGTGCGGCTGCCGCCTGCACCGCCTCTTGCTCCCGCTGGTTCGGCCGACGGCCTCGGGCGCCCCGGCGACGCCGTGGAAGCGACCGCGCCAGCATGTCACGCGTCGCGCGGCCCGGCCAGAGCCGCGCACGAAGTGAGCGCCGCTCGGCCGGTTCCGTCACCGCAGTCCATAGGCCCGGGAGAGCACCTGGACCGTGGCCGCCATGGCCTCGCGCAGTTCGGGAGGCGCGAGGACCTCGACGTCGACGCCGAGCCGCAGCAGCTCGCCGCACGCGTGCTCGGTGCTCTCGGTCGGGATGACCGCCTCGATCCAGCCGTCGTCGCCCTCGGGGGTCGCGGTGGCCTCGACCGCCGCCATCACCTCCGCGGGGACGTTGTCGGGCAGGCGTCGGCGCCCCTGCCGGGACAGGCGGACGGTAGCTGTGCCGTTGTAGCGGCGGGTGCGGAACTCGTCCAGGTAGGAGGCCCAGTACGCGCCGAGGTCGAAGCCCTCCGGCCGGTCGAACCTCTCCTCGCTCGGCACCGCGTCGAGGACCTGGGCGACCCGGTAGGTCGCGGTCCCGCTCCCGCCGGCGGCGACGAGGTACCAGACGCCCGACTTCAGGACCAGGCCGTAGGGCCGGAGACGGCGGGTCACCTCCTGAGGGGCGCGCCAGCGGCGGTAGCGCACGTCCACCGCGCGCCGGGTGAGCACCGCGTCCACCAGCAGGGGGAGATGCGGCGTCTCCTCGGGCTCCCGGTACCAGCCGGGAGCGTCCAGGTGGAACACCGCCGCGGTCCGCGTCGCCTCCTCGCGCAGTTCCGCCGGCAACGCGGCCAGCAGCTTCAGGCGTGCCGCCGTCACCTCCGCCGTCAGCCCCAGGTCGGCGGCGGGGCCGGGCAGCCCGGCGAAGAACAGCGCCCGCGCCTCGCCCTCGCTCATCCCGGTGAGGCGGGTGCGATACCCGTCGAGCAGCTGGTAGCCGCCCCCGCGGCCCGGCAGCGCGTACACCGGCACCCCGGCGTCCTGCAGACGCGCCAGGTCCCGATAGGCGGTCCGCACCGACACCCCCAGCTCGTCGGCGATCCCCCGCGCTGACATACGGCTCCGGGACTGCAGCAGGAGCAGCAGGGACAGCAGGCGAGCGGCAGACATGCCGGCATTCTCCTCGGAAACCCTGACAGCACCTGGCACACGGCCGTCCTAGCGTCGACCCGGTCGCCGTCGAACGACCCGCGACCCGCGCCCGGAGCCCGAGCACCGAACAGGAGTCCCCGTGCCACCGACCCCCCTCGTCGTCCGCCCCGCCGTGCTGGAGCTGCGCCAGTACACCCTGCGTCCCGGCCGACGCGACGAGCTCATCGAGCTGTTCGACCGTGAGTTCGTCGAGACCCAGGAAGAGACCGGGATGGCCGTGCTCGGACAGTTCAGGGACGTCGGCGATCCCGACCGTTTCGTGTGGCTGCGGGGCTTCCCGGACATGGCGGCGCGCCGACGCGCACTGACGGACTTCTACGGCGGACCCGTGTGGGCCGAGCACGGTCCGCAGGCGAACGCCACCATGGTCGACTCCGACGACGTCCTCCTGCTGCGGCCCCTGACGACCGGGAGCGGCATCGAGGTCCTCCCCTCCGAGCGCCCCCGGCCCGGCGCTCCCGCCCCGGCCCGGCTCGTGACCGCCACCGTCTATTCCTTCCCTCCCGCACGGCAGGCCGGCGTCGAACTGGTCCGGGACGGACTCCTCCCCGCGCTCCGGGAGACGGGGCCCGCGCCTGTCGCCGCCCTGACCACCGAGACATCGCCGAACACCTTCCCCAGGCTGCCGGTGCGCACCGGGGAGAACGTCGTCGTGGTCATCGCCTCCTACCCCGACGCGAACGCGCACCGCCGCCACCTCACCGCGGTCCACGCCCACCCCCGCACCCGGAACGAGATCCTGCCCGGCATCGAGCGCGAGCAGACGGCGCCTCCCCAGCTGCTCCTGCTGTCCCCCACGGGCCGCTCGCTGATCTCCTGACCCCGTCCACCCATGCCCGGCCGCATCAGGGGATCAGCGACCGCATCACGGTGAGCGGCAGCGCCGGATTGGCGGCCGCCGCCTCAGCCACCGACTCGTCGGGGTCGGAGAGCAACTCCGTGACAACGCGCGGCGGCAGCGCCGGATGCGCGGCGGCCAGGGGCCGGGCCCGCCGGTCCGTCAGACAGGCGAGCAGCGCCGGGGCGCCGGCCCGGGGATGCCGGGCGATCTCGCGAAGCGCCTTGTGCACCGGCGGCTCGTGCCGGGCCAGCGTCTCCAACAGGGCGGCGGACGCGTCCGGGTTGAGCGCGGCCGGGGTGACGACGTGGATGCCGTGCCGGTCGACCATGGCGCGCAGCTGCTCCTCGGACAGGCCCGGGTGCGGGGCCACCGACTTGACCACCTTCGCGTCGGGGTCGGCCGCCAGCGCGTCACGGACGGCGGCCGGCAGGTCCCGCCGCTGGGCCACCATCATCCGCACCGCCGCGTCCGGGGACGCGGCCAGCTGCCCGACCTCCTCGGGCGAGGCCGGCGCGATCCGCGGCAGCAGCGTGGAGGCGATCCGCGCGGTCCCCGCCGGCGGCACGAGCACGTCGAGCGGCACGCGCGGATTGAGTGCGAGGGCACGGCGTACGTCCATGTCCTCGTCCTCGGCCAGCCGGCGCATCGACGTCTCGTCGACGGCGGGGTTCCGGGCGAGGTCCGCCCGGACGCCGGGGTCGGGGTCCGCCGCCAGACGCCGCGCCGCCTCGACCGGCAGGCCGGGGTGGGCCGCGAGGGCGCGGCGCAGCCGGTGATCGGGATGGCCGGCGAAGCCGGCGGCGGCCTCGGCGGGCGTGGCCGGGTTCGCCAGCGCAGCCCATCGGACGTCGTGCGACGCGGACGCGTGGGAGCCGTCGCAGGAGGCGTCCGGCGGCACGTCCCGGTCGGCGGGGCACGGGCCGTCGGGAGCCTGTGCGCCCGGCGCGTTCGGGCGGTCGCACACCGGGCACCGCTCCGCCGGGGCCAGTCCCTCGCCGTGGAGCAGCGCGGCGAGCACCGCAGGGGGCGTCGCCTCGTTGGCCGCGACGGCCCGGCGGACCTCGGTGTGCGGATGCGCCGCGAGCGGGGCGGCCACGCCCGGCTCCCGCGTCCACAGGGCCAGCTCCACCACGACCCCGACGTCCGGGTCCGCGGCGAGCCTCTCCGCCACGTCCGGCGGCAACCCGGGGCAGGCGGCCAGCTTCTCCCGGATGCGCACCTCCGGATCCGCCGCGAACATCCGTGGCCACTCCGGGCGTCCGAGGCCCTGGTCCAGCAACGCCAGTGCCGCGTGCGGCTGTTGGACCGGGTCCACGTCGGCCGCCGTCAACCGGCCCCCGTACGCGAGCGATACGCCGCCGTCGTCGACGCGGGAGAGCAGCGCGACCGCCTGGGCGCGGCTGAGGTCCTCGCGGTCGGTCAGGCGGCCGGCGAGCTCGGCGTCCGCGATCTCGATCAGCCGGTCGGTCAGCTCGCCGGGCAGGGCGGGGTTGACGGCGAGCCCGTTCACGACATGGTTCACGCCGGGCATCCTGCCGGGGCGGGACTCGAACTGCCTCTGTTTTTCGACTGGTTGGAGGAAGCCGGGCGGAAGGCGGCGGGTGGGAGAATCCGGGATCCGTTCGACAGGGGGCAACAGTCGTGCCGGGCCCGGAGGCAAGCGGCCCTCTTGCAGGACCGCGAAAAAGTTGACGGGGCGGAAGGAGGAGCGGGAGATGGTCGAATGGGTGCCGATGAGGGTGGGAGCCAGGCCCGTGCCCCCACCCCTCGCCACGCCGCTGGTGTGGGCGACGGCCTCCGGGGACGCGGTGGTCCTGCCGGCCGCCCACTACGCGCTGCTCGGGCCGGACCGCCCCGGGCCCGCGCTGGCCGCGCGGCGCCTGCTGGCGGCGCTGCTGGGACGCTGCGCCCGCTTCACCGCCGCCCCCGGCACGGCGCTGCTGTGCTGGCTGCTGCGCAACGGCTTCGCGCTCCCGCCGCCGGGCACCCTCACCTGGGCCGGACAGCGCGACGCCCTCCGGCTCGGCTGCCCGGGTGCGGCCACGCTCCTCGGCACCGCGCCGGCCCGCCTCCGCCACGCCCGTGCCGCCCACCGCCGTGCCCGCGCGCGGCACCCCGGCGACGCACCTCGACGACGGGACGCCCGGCCCCTGAACCGGCCTCCCCGGCCGACGGCTCAGTAGTTCTCCCACTCGTTCTGCACGTACTCCAGCACCGCCGGATCCATCAGCGTGCTCGGCCGTACGTCCTGGCGGCGGCGGTCCAGCGGGAACACGGTGGCCGCTTTCAGGACCGCGTCGTCCAGGTAGCGCAGCGGGGGAGTGTCCGGCGCGAGCCGCAGCGGCGGGGGAGCGGCGGTGCGGGGGGCGGCCAGGACGAAGCCCCAGTTGCCGAAGCTCGGCACGTCGATCTGGAACGGGGTGGTCGCGTAGCCCGCCGCCTCGATGGTCCTGTCGATCGACCAGTACGTCTTGGGCGCGAAGAACGGCGAACCGCTCTGCACCATCACCCTGCTGCGCGGAGTCAGGACCTGGCCGAGCAGATGGTAGAACTCCACCGAGTACAGCTTGGCCAGGGCGGCCGTGTCGGGGTCCGGAAAGTCGATGACGACCGCGTCGTACGTCCCGCGCGCGTCCCGCAGCCAGTTGAAGGCGTCGGCGTTGACGACCTTCACCCTCGGGTCGGTCAGCGAAGCGCCGTTCAGTTCCCGCAGCGGCCGGAAGTCACGCGCCAGCCGGGTCATCGCCGGGTCCAGCTCGACGAGGGTGACGTGCCGTACGTCGTCGTAGCGCAGCACCTCGCGCAGGGCGAGCCCGTCGCCGCCGCCCAGGACCAGGACGTCGCCACGGGGGCCGGACAGCGCGGGGTGGACGAGCGACTCGTGGTACCGGTACTCGTCGACGGAGCTGAACTGGAGGTCGCCGTTGAGGAACAGCCGCATGTCCGCCCCGCCCGTGAAGGAGGTGGAGCGGGTGACGACGATCTCCTGGTACGGGGTGGTCTCGGCGTGCACGATCGGGTCCTGGTACATCTGCTGGCGCGCCGTGACCTCCAGGTCGTCCGCGAACACGTACGCCGTGCCGAGCACCCCCAGGACCGCCGTCACGAAGGCGAGCAGACCGATCCGCACGCGCCGCCGGGTCTGCCGGCGGAAGATGAACACCACCACGATGACGCCGGCCACCGCGTTGACCGCGCCCACCACCAGCGCGCCCTTGAGCTGCCCGAACGTCGGCAGGAGCAGCAGCGGGAAGCACAGTCCGCCGACCAGGGCGCCGATGTAGTCCACGGCGAACATGTCGGCGACGGCGCTGCCCGCCTCCTGCCGGCGGATCCGCTGCAGCAGCGTCATCAACAGCGGGATCTCGGCCCCGATGAGCAGGCCGACCACCAGGGCGACGACGACCATCGCCGGGGTGTAGAGCCGCAGCCAGGCGAACGCCGCGTACAGCACCAGCACCGACAGTCCGCCGACCAGCGCCAGCATCCCCTCCACCAGTGCGAACGCCCCCACCGGGCGGCGGCGCAGCGGTTTGGCGGCGAGCGAGCCGACGCCCATCGCGAAGACCATCACGGAGATGACCACGGAGGTCTGCAGCACGGAGTTGCCGATGAGGTAGCTGCCCAGCGCGGTCAGCGCCAGCTCGTACACCAGGCCGCAGGCCGCGCAGAGGAAGACGGCGAACAGCAGCAGGAAACGCGCCCCGCGGGTGTGGCGAGGGGCCGGGGGACCGGCGGGGCCGGGACCGTGCGGGGCGTCGGCGGCGTCTGCGGGGACCGCGGCGGTGGCGGACGTGGATGCGGTGCCGGTCATGGGGCCTTGCCTAGGAGAGTGCCGCGCCGACCATGAAGGCGGTGCCGAGGTACATGCCGGCCTGGACCCAGGCGGCGGGGTGCGGGCGGTCCTCACGGTCGTCGAGGACGACGGCGCCCATCTGGCCGGGGGTGAGCAGGCCGATCACGATGCCGACGACCGTCATCACCAGCACTCCGGCCAGCCCGTACAGGAGCGTGCTCAGCAGACCCCTGCCGACTCCCTGCTCGGACTCGCTGGCCTGGATGGCCTCCATGATGACGAGGCCGACGGCGAGGGACTGGCTGCCCAGCAGGACGGCCGCGCCCCGGTTGCGGTCCGTCCACACGACGTGGAAGAGCTTGCCGGGCGTGACGAGGTCGAGGGCGATGAAGCCGACGGCCATCACCGCGAGGCCAACGACTCCGTAGAGCAGGGCCTGGCCGGTCGACTCGAGGATCTCGGTCACTGCGTTGCCTTTCTTCGAAGCGCGTCGGTGGGGCGGGAGGGGAGCCGGGCGGGTGTCACTTGCCTTCGCCGGGGCCGCCGCCCCGGAAGCTGGAACTGTTCGGGTCGGGCCAGAGGCCGAGGTGCCGACTGTGCCGCCGGTAGCCGTTGCGGTAGTCCTCGATCTCGATGCGGCTGCCGCTGCGGTACGGGGAGACGGTGACCATGTCGTCGCCGTAGCGCAGGAACTCCATGCGGTCGCCCGAGGCGCGGTCGAGCGCCGCGCGGTTGTGGTGGATGGCGTCGGCGACCTTGGCGGGCGCGCTGTGCGGGGCGATCCAGGCCGTTCCGCTGGAGGTGTACGTCTTCTTGATCCAGCCGAGCGGGACGCCGTTCTGTCCGTCGGAGGAGGAGCAGGCGGTCAGCAGGACCGCGGACAGCGTGGCAGCCATCCCCGCGCGGACGAGTCGGGCGCTTCTCATCGGGCCTCCAGCCGGGTGTACGTCGATACGATCTGGCCGTGCTGTGGGTACGTGTGCCAGGTGCGCCAGAGCAGCCCGGCGGCCGCCCGCGCGTCCGTCTCCGCGCTGTCCGGGTCCGTGCCGATCGCCTCCACGACCACCGCCGTCACCGCTTCCGGTGAGCCGGGGAAGACCCCGCACAGGCTGTTGGGGTCGGCGGCGACCAGGTCCAGGACGCGGGCCACCCGGGCGCTGAACTCCTCGGGGCCGAGCCGCCGGGTGTGCGCCCCGAACTCGTAGCTCCAACCGGGCAGTTCGCGGGTGTGGCTGTCCGGCAGGCCCCGGTCGGCCCCCTGGAGGCAGGCCACCGTCTCGCGTACGGGGCCGGCGAAGACCTGGTGGGAGGCACCGAGCAGGCGCAGCCGGACGTCGAGTCCGCCCACCCGCACCTCGCGTTCGGCGAGCGCGGGCCGTTCGGGCAGGTCCAGGGAGAAGCAGAGCTGATCCGCGTCCGTGTCCAGGTAGGGGGCATCCAGAGATACGGCATGCATTACGGAAAGCCCCCCGGTCGGATCTTGCGACAAGCGGCGCCGAGTATGGCACACGGGCTGCGGGGGGCTCTCACCCAGGGTGAGGAAGCGCCGGCTCCGCTCCCGCAGGTCAGGCCGTCGCACCGCCCCCGGTCAGGCCCGTCGCGCCTGTCGCGCGCCCCCGGTCAGGCCCTCCCGTGCGCCTCCTGCGAGCGTCGTGACAGCGAGTCGATGACGACCGCCGCGAACAGCACCCCGCCGGTGATCACGAACTGGACGGCGGTCGGGGTGTCCGTGATGGCCATGCCGGAGGCGATCGACTGGATGACCAGTATGCCCAGCACCGCCGACCAGGTCGTCCCGCGTCCCCCGTACAGGCTCGTGCCGCCGATGACGGCCGCGGCGATGGCGTTGATCAGCAGGACGCCCTGCCCCGAGCTCTGGCTCACCGACGTGATCCGCGAGGCCAGGAAGAGACCGCCGACGGCGGCCATGGTGCCCGAGATCGCGAGGACCGCCGTCTGCACCCGGGTGACGCTCAGGCTGGCGCGGCGGGCCGCCTCGAGGCTGCCGCCGAGCGCGTACACCTGGCGCCCGTAGTGGGTGCGGCGCAGCAGCACGTCCAGGCCGGCCACGATCACCAGGAAGATCAGCAGGGCGAGCGGCAGGCCCTGGAAGCGGTTGAGGAGATAGGCGATCGCGAAGGCGAGCACCGCGAGCCCTCCCGAGCGGACCGCGATGTCCCGCAGCGAGCGGTGGGGCATGCCGACGGCCCTGCGGCGGCGCCGGTCCCGGTCGGCCACCAGGAAGACGGCGCCCGCGGCGAGGGCGGCCACCCCGTAGGCGACGGCGTCATGGGTGAAGTAGTAGCTGGTCAGCCGGGCGACGAGCCCGTTCTCGTCGAGGTTGACGGTCCCGCTGTCGCCGAGGACGGACAGCATCAGCCCGTTCCAGGTGAGCAGTCCGGCCAGTGTGACCACGAACGCCGGCACCCTGGTCCGGGCGATGGAGTAGCCCTGGACCGTGCCCGCCAGGGTGCCCGCGAGCACCCCCATGACCAGGGCGAGCCACTCCGGCACCCCGTGCTGCACGTTGAGCACGGCGAAGACGACCGCAGCGAGGCCGCTGATCGAGCCGACGGACAGGTCGAGTTCGCCGAGCAGCAGCACGAAGACGATGCCGACCGCGATCAGCCCGGTGCCGACGATGTCGACGCTGAGGTTGGACAGGTTCCGCGGGGAGAGGAAGTTGTCGTTCATGGACTGGAAGACGATCCAGACGACGGCCAGGACCAGCACCACCGGGAGCGAGCCCACTTCGCCGGCGCTCAGCTTGCGCCGTACGGCCCCGGCCGCGCCCTCGGCGGCCCTCACCAGGGCGTGCCCGGCGCGCGGCGCGCGGGGTGCGGCGTCGCCCGCGACCGGTTCGGCCCGGGTACTGTCCGGGGTCTCTCGGGCCTCACGCCGGTCGCGCATGTTCTTCACCACCGCGCCTCCCGGGAGGCCGTCCTGCGGGGCATGTTCTGTGTGGCACCGGTGACGGAGGAGATGATCTGCTCCTGCGAGACGGTGTTCACGTCGAAGAAGCCGTTGTTGCGGCCGAGCCTGAGCACCGCCGCGCGGTCGGCGAGCGCCTTCACGTCGCCCATGTTGTGACTGATGAGCAGGACGCCCAGGCCGCGGTCGCGGAGCCGGTCGACGAGGTCGAGAACCTCGGTGGTCTGTTCGAAGCCCAGCGCCGCGGTCGGCTCGTCCAGCAGCAGCACGCGCGGTTCGGCCAGCAGCGAGCGGGCGATGGCGACGGTCTGCCGCTGGCCGCTGGAGAGCGAGACGACGGGGCCGCGCAGGTCGGGCAGCCGCCTGGTGAGCCGTTCCAGGAGCTGCCGGGTGCGGCGCTCCATCTCCACCTCGTCGAGGAACCCGTACCGGCGGATTTCGCGGCCGAGGAACAGGTTCGCGACGACGTCGAGGTTCCCGCACAGCGCGAGGTCCTGGTAGACGGTGGCGATACCGAGGTCGCGGGCGTCGTGCGGGCGGCGGATGTGGACCGCCCGGCCCTCCCACTCGATGACGCCCTTCTCCGCGGGGAGGACCCCGGAGATCACCTTGACCAGGGTGGACTTGCCGGCCCCGTTGTCCCCCAGCAGTGCCACGACCTGACCGGCGTGGATCTCCAGCTCGATGTCGGTGAGGACCTCGACGACGCCGAAGCGCTTGCACACGCCGCGCAGAGCCAGCAGTGGGGGGTCCGGCACGGACACCATCTCCTTTCCGGGGCGGCGCACGAGTGAGGCCGCTCCCGCCGCCGTCCTCGCGCGGGGCGCGTCCCGCCCTCGCGTCAGGTCAGTCCTGCCCGTTCGCAGGCGGCCCGCAGGTCCGGGACGCAGATCTGCCCGATCGTGTGGACTCCGCCCTTCACCACGGTCTCCTTGATGTTGTCGACGGTGACCGGCACGGGGGTGAGCAGCACGGCGGGGACGCTGTGCCCGTCGCTCGCGCGGACCTCGCCCGTTGCCGTCTCGGTGAGGCGCTCGCCGCGTGCCGCGGCCACCGCCATGGTCCCGCCGGCGGAGGCCTCCGGCTCGAACTGCTTCAGGACCGTCATGTACTGGTCGCCGCCCACGATCCGCCGCACCGCCCCGAGTTCGGCGTCCTGCCCGGTGACCGGGGGCAGCGGGGCCACCTTGTTCGCCTTCAGGGCGGAGACGCTCCCGGCGGCGAGACCGTCGTTGGCCGCGTACACCCCGTCGACGGCGTCCGCGCCGAGGCTCGACAGCGCGGCGGCCATGTTCGTGTTCGCGGCTTCGGGCCGCCACTGCGCGGTGTCGTAGGACTTGCCGATGCGCACCTTGCCGCGCAGCACGGACAGGGCGCCCTCCTTGAAGGACACCGCGTTGGGGTCGCTGGGGTCGCCGTTCATCATGACGATCTGGCCGCCGGGCACCTTGTCGCCCATGGCCCGCAGCAGCGCCCGGCCCTGGAGCCTGCCGACCTCCACGCCGTCGAAGGAGACGTAACCGGAGATCGGGCCGTGGGCGAGACGGTCGTAGGCGATGACGGGGATACCCGCACGCTGGGCCTGCGCGACGGTCGCGCCGAGCGAGCGGGCATCCACGGCGACGAGCACGATGGCGTCCACGCCCTTGGTGATCATCGAGTCCATCTGAGCCTGCTGGACGGCGACCTCGCCCCTGGCGTTGACGTGCTCGATCACGCAGTCGGCGCACAGCTCCTTGATCCGCTTCTCCAGCAGCGGCCGGTCCTGGGTCTCCCAGCGGGCCGTGGTGTTGTCCGGCAGCAGCACCGCGATCCTCGGCGCGTCGCCCCCACCGGATCCGTCCGCGGCCTTCGGTCCGCAGGCCGCGAGGGCGACGGCCGCCGACACCGCGGTCACGGCGGCGGCCGCCCCCCTGAGGCGGGGGGTGGGGTGGATGCGGGCCTTCATGTGATGCCTCCCTCGTCCGCCCTCGTCCTTCCTCGCGTGGCGTGGCCGGAGGGGCGCATGGGGCGGGATCGCGCTCACGGGACGGTTTCACAGGAGTGCCGGGCGGCCGCCGGGCGTCTGCCGTCGACGGCCATAGGGTGGAAATGTTCAGTTGGTCCGTATATGCGATTCTGGTGTCCGGGTGCCCCGTTCTCAACCCGGCACCTGCGGCATGGACGGGAGGTCGTAGCGGACATGCCTCACGACGGCGGCGCCCACGCCGGGGTCTCACAGCTGTGGGCGTCCGAGGCCGGCCCGGCGGACACCGGCGTCCGGCCCTCGGCGCGGACCTGCCCCGGGGAGTGGGCCCTGAAGTTCGCCGGTGCCACGCTGGCCGCGGTCTACGCGCTCGGCGCCGGCGCCGGAGAACTCGGGCTGGTCGACACGGCAGGCTCCTCCCTGCCCGGATCGCACCTGCCCGAGCGGCTGTCCCTGGCCGGCCGCTCGCCGGCCGCCCAGGCCTTCCGCACCGGCCGGCCGCTGTGGCTGAACCCCGAGGCGCTCTCCCTGTGCCCCGAGGGCGGCCCCGTCCCGCCCCGCGCGGGGGCCTCGCTCGGCGCACTGCCCCTCGGCGGGGACGGCCCCCGACGGGGCTGCCTGGTCGTCGTGGGGACACCCCCCGACGTCACGGACGGCTTCGAGCCCGAGCAGCGCCGCTTCCTGGAGCGGTACGCCGACGCCGTCACCGACCTGTTCCCTTCCGGCGACGGCCCGCCGCCGGCGCTGCTCGGACCTGCCCTGCGCAGCCTCGGCGTCGGCGCCTTCGCCCTGGTCCCCGACACCGGTCTGGTCGAGGCCGACGACACCCTCCTCGACCTGGTCGGCATCACCCCCGACGACTTCGACGGCAAGGCCGACACCCTGCTCGCGTACGCCCTGCCCGAGGACATGCACGCGCTGATGTCGGTCCTCGAACCGTCCGCCCAGACCTCCGGCCGGCGCGAACTGGAGTTCCGGGTCCGCTGCCCCACCGGGGAGACGCGCTGGCTGAGCATGAGCTGCCGGGTCGAACCCGCCGCCGGGGACCGGCTGGAGCGGGTGCTCGGCGTGGTCACCGCCACCCCGGTGCTGCCCCGCGGCACCGACGACGTCGCCCGCATCCAGTGGCTGACCGCCGCCCTCGACGAGGCCGTCACCGTCAGCGACGTCGGCCAGGTCGTCGTCGCCGCCCTGCGCGAGCCGCTGGGCGCGGACCACGTGGCGCTCGCCGCCCTCCAGGACGACCGCCTCATGGTCGCCCTGCTCGACCCGCCGCAGCCCGCCGCCTGGCCCGAGGCGTGGCGGGCGGAGTGGCGCAGCGAATGGCCCGACGCGCCCGTCCGCGCCCTGCCCACCCTGCGTTCCGCCCTCGCCGACGGCCGCATGGACCTGTGGCCGGCCGGCACCGCCCTGGAACCCGGCCTCGCCGAGGTCGGCGCCGGTGGACTGGCCGTCCTGCCGCTGCCCGCCAAGGGCCGCGTCGCCGGGGTCTGCGTCGTCGGCTGGGACCAGCCGCACGAGTTCGTGCCCGAGGAGCGCTCCCTGCTCACCGCCACCGCCGCCCTCGTCGGCCAGGCACTCAAACGCGCCCACGCCCACGACGCCGAGCAGGAACTCGCGACGATGCTCCAGCGCAGCCTGCTGCCCCGACGGCTGCCCGAACTGCCCGGCGGGGCCGCCGTCGCCCGCTATCTGCCCGCCCGGCGCGGCCTCCAGGTCGGCGGCGACTGGTACGACGTCATCGCCCTGTCCGAGGACCGGGTCGCGCTGGTCATCGGCGACGTACAGGGCCACAGCGCCGGCGCCGCCACCATCATGGGCCAGATGCGCACCGCCGTCCGCGCGTACGCCATGGAGGGCCACCCGCCCGACGTGGTCGTCTCCCACGCCAACCGCCTCCTCGTCGGCATGGAGACCGACCTCTTCGCGACCTGCTGCTACGTCGAACTCGACATGGAGGAGGGCACCACCCTGGTCGTGCGGGCCGGGCACCTCTCCCCGCTGGTGCGCCGCCCCGACGGCACGGCCGAGGAGGTGGAGGTCGAGGGAGGCCCCCCGCTGGGCGTGGTCGCCGAGGCGGACTTCCCCATGACCGCCGTCGAACTGGCCCCCGGCACCGTCCTCACCCTGATCACCGACGGCCTCGTCGAGGCCGCCGACCTCCCCCTGGACGAGGGCATGCGGCGCACCCGCGTCGCGCTCGCCGCCGCCGATCCCGCCGACCTCGGGCGCACGGCCGACGACCTGCTCGGCGACATCGGCCGGCGCGAGGACGACGTGGCGCTGCTCCTGCTGCGCTACGACGGCATGAAGACCCGGCCGATCCGGTCCGGCTGGATGGTCTGGCGTCTCCCCGACGCCGTCATGCACGCCCGCCGCTTCACCGCCCGCACCCTGCGCCGCTGGAAGGTCGGGGAGGCGGCCGACGCCGTCCTCCTCGTCGTCTCCGAACTCGTCACCAACGCCCTGGTGCACACCCAGGGTTCGGTCCGGCTGGACCTGATGCTGCGCGGGGACCGGCTGCGCGTCTCGGTGAGCGACTCCTCGCCGCGTGCCCCCGCCAAACCGGTGATCGTGGACTGGGAGTCCACCGGCGGCCGGGGTCTGCTGCTGGTCGAGGCGATGTCGGAGTCCTTCGGGTCGGTGCCGGTGGCCGGCGGCAAACAGGTCTACTGCGAGATCTCCGTGCCGCCGTCGCCCGACGGCGAGCCCGCTGGGGCCGGCGACGGATCCCGCCCGCACCCGGGAGGTCCGCCGTGAGAGCCCGCGCCCGGCACCTCGCCGCGACCCTCGCCGCCGCGCTGATGATCGTGTCCCTGACCTCGTGCGGGGGAGAGGAGGAGTCACGCGCGGACGGCTTCGCCGTGGGCCTGCTCCTCCCCAACCGGGTGACGCCCCGCTGGGAGAACCAGGACAAACCGCTGATCGAGAAGCGGGTGAAGGAGCTGTGCCCCAGCTGCACCATGGAGCACGCCAACGCCGAGGGCGACGTCACACGGCAGCGGCAGCAGATGCTCTCCATGATCACCAAGGGGGTCAGGGTCCTCATCCTCGACGCCGCCGACACCAGGGCGCTGCGCTCCTCGATCCAGGAGGCCCGCAGTGCGGGCGTCCCGGTCCTCGCCTACGACCGGCTCGCCGAGGGCCCGATCTCCGGCTTCGTCAGCTTCGACGGGGCGCGCATCGGCCGGCTCCAGGGCGAGGCGCTGCTCGGCGCGGTCGACGCGAAACGCCCCACGGGCTCCGCCGACAAGGCGAGCGTCGTCATGATGAACGGCGACCCCACCAGCGCCAACGCCGCCTGGTTCCGCAAGGGCGCGCTGTCCGTCCTGACCGGCCGGGTGCGCATCGCCCGGTCGTACGACACCGAGGGCTGGACCGCGCAGAACGCCCACACCGACATGACGGCGGCCCTCGCGGCCCTCGGCGCCGCCCGGATCGACGGCGTCCTCGCCGCCAACGACGCCCTGGCGTCCGGTGTCATCTCCGCGCTCAAGAACGCCGGCGTCGCCGAACTGCCGCCCGTCACCGGCCAGGACGCCGACCTGGACGCCGTGCAGCGCATCGTCAAGGGCGAGCAGTACATGACGGTCTACAAGCCCTTCAAGAAGGAGGCCGACGCGGCCGCGGCCATGGCCGTCGCCCTCGGCCGCGGCCGGGACCCGAGCAAGGTCGCCACGACGACCGTCGACAGCCCCACCGACCAGGCCATCCCGGCCGTGCTGCTCAGCGCCACCCCGGTGACCGCGCGCACCGTCAAGCGTGCCCTCGTCGACTCCGGCGCCTACACCGTCGCCCAGATCTGCACCCGGCAGCTGCGGACCGCCTGCGACCGGGCGGGGCTCCTCGACTGAGGTCCCCGCACGCCCGGGGAGGCGGGCGCTCAGCTCCGGGTGCGGACCAGCAGGAGCGCCACGTCGTCGTCGGGCTCCGGGCGCAGCGCGTCCAGCAGGGCGTCGCTCGTGCGCTCCAGGCTCGGAGCGGGGCTGCACAGAAGGCGGGTCAGCGTGCCGAGGCCGGCGTCGATCGGCTCGGCCCGGTTCTCCACCAGCCCGTCGGTGTACAGGGCCAGCAGCGAACCCGGCGGCAGTTCGAGCTCCACGGTGCCGAAGTCCACCCCGCCCACCCCCAGCGGCACTCCGCCCGGCACATCGACGAGCCGTGCCTCGCCCCCCGCCGAGGCCAGTACCGGCGGCAGATGACCGGCGCTCGACAGCGCGCAACTGCCGACCCGCAGATCACACACCGCGTACACACAGGTGGCGATGGCGTCACCGAGCGAGCCGGCGATGTCGTCGAGGTGCCGCAGCAGCTCGGCCGGCGGCAGGTCCAGCCGGGCCAGCGCCCGGGTGGCCGTGCTCAACTGCCCCATGATCGCGGCGGCTTGGACACCCTTGCCCATGACGTCCCCCACCACGAGCCCGGTCCGTCCGGGCCCCAGCGGCAGCACGTCGTACCAGTCGCCGCCGACCTCGCTCAGCGCCGGCCGGTAGCGGGCGGAGATGTCCAGGCCCTCCCGCCGGGCCGGTGCGGAGGGCAGCAGACTGCGTTGCAGGGTCAGGGCGGTGGCGCGCTCGCGGCCGTAGAGGCGGGCGTTGTCGATGGAGATCGCGGCCCGGGCGGCGATCTCCGCGGCGAGGACACGGTCCTGCTCGTCGAAGGGCGACTCGTTGACCGTGCGGTACAGGCTGAGCGTGCCGAGCACCTTGCCCCGCGCCAGCAACGGCAGCGCCATGTACGAGTGCACGCCCGCCTCGTGCAGCGCCTGCGCGGCGCGCGCGTCCCGGGCGATGCGCCGCATGGTCCGCCCGTCCACGCGCTCGACGAGCACCGGACGGGCCTCGCGGACGCACTGGGTGATGATCCGTGAGGGGCCGTAGGTGGCCAGCTCGCCGACCGGGTCGGCGGCGTGGATGGCGTCGGTGGCGTACCCGGCCGCCACCGCCAGCGCCCGGAACTCCGCGGGGGCGTCGCCGCTGACGGGCGTGATCGTCTCGTGCGCGACGACCGACTCCAGGATGTCGACGGCGGCCAGGTCGGCCACGTGCGGCACGGCCACCCCGGCGAGCTCCCGCGCGGTCTGCTGGAGGTCCAGCGTGGTGCCGATCCGCACCCCGGCGTCCGCGAGCACCGACAGCCGCTGCCGCGCCTGGGCGATCTCGGTGGCCGCCTGCTGGCGTTCGGTGACGTCCAGGACGGCCATCGCGAGACCGAGGACCCTGCCGTTGGTGTCCTCGATGCGGTGGTACGACTCCGAGTACGCGCGCTCCCGGGCGTCCCCCGCCGTCCGCCCGACCGTCTGCTGGTCCAGCAGGGGCCTGCCGGTCGCCAGGACGTGCCGCATCCGGTTCTCTATGGCCTCGACGTCCAGGTCGGGCAGCACCTCGCCCACCCGGCGGCCCACCACGGCCGACTCCGGCAGGCCGTTGATGCGCTCCAGCGCCGGGTTGACGCCCACCCAGCGCAGGTCGTTGTCGAAGACGGCGATGCCCAGCGGAGTCTGGTTGACGAGGCTGTGGGAGAGGGCCAGGTCCCGCTCCACCAGCCGCACGGTCCGCGCGTCCGTCGCCAGCCCGAGCAGATGGGGCCGGCCTTCGGTGTCCAGCAGACGCATCGTGCGGAACTCCACGGCGCGTTCGGTGCCGTCCCGGTGCCGCAGCGGGAACACGCCCGCCCACCGGGCGCCCGAGCGGACCTGGGCGAACAGATCCCGGACCTTCTGCCGGTTCTCGGGAGCGACCAGCAGCAGGTCACCGCGCTGCCCGAGCGCCTCCTCGGCCGGGTAGCCGAGCAGCTGCTCGATCTCGGGGCTCCACAGCGCGATGTTCCCCACCGCGTCCAGGACCACCGCGGCGACCTTGAGGAGGTCCAGCAGCCCGCTGGGCGCCGCCGTGATCTCGTCACCGCCCTCGGTCACATCCCCGTACATACGAGCCGCTCCCTCCGGCACGCCGGCGCGGCGAGGGGTACCGCCGAGATCCGTGCTGTCAGCTATCCGATTGAGTCACAGTACGCACGCCGGGGCAACACATTCACGCCCCGGCCGCTGGACGGGTCGGCCCGCGCCCCCCGTCGTAAGCTGGAGCAGTCCGATGAACGCGATGCTCCGGCAGCCGCCCACGCCGGCGCGAAGCCGCGGCCCGGACGGGTGACCCGATGACGACGGACGACGCACCTCTCACCCTCACGGAACCCTCCGCGGCGGCCAGGCTGGCCCTCCTGGAGGCGCAGAGCCACGACCTCTCGCCCTACGAGGCGCTGACGCTGGCTCTCCAGCAGGCGACGGCCGGGACCGGCGCCCTCGGCGGGTTCGTCCATCTGCGCAGCGACACGGACGCCGGAATGCGCCTGGTGGTGGCCGGCGGTCTCCCCGACCGGCTCATCGAGGAGTGGGCGCACCTGTCGGCGGAGCGCGACACCACCCCGGCGCGGACCATGCGCGACGGCTCGCTGCACTGGGAAGCCGTGAAGGACGCGTGCAGCGGCTGCCGCGCCATGGTGTCCGTGCCGCTGCACGGCGCCGACGGGCGGCTCGGCGTCCTCACCCTGCTGCTCTGGCAGGCCCAGGCGCCCGACGCCCACCAGCGGTCCTTCCTGACCGCCGTGGCGCGCTGGATGGCCGGCCGGCTCGGGCGGCGGCCGTATCCCGTGCTCGGCGGGGCGCTGCGGGCCGCCCGGATGACGGAGCTGACCTCGGCACTCGCCGAGGCCGTCACCGCGACCGACGTCGTCGACGCCGTCGCCCGCCATGTGCTCGGCCCGTTCGGCGCCGACGGGCTCGTCATCCAGGCGATAGAGAACGGCCGCATGCATGTCGTCGGGTCCGTCGGCTACAGCCAGGACTTCCTCGACCGCCACATCGAAGGAGTGCCGCCCGACTCCAACGTCCTGGTCGCCGAGGTGCTGCGGCTGCGCCGCCCGCTGCTGGTCGAGAGCACCCAGGAGTTCCTGCGCCGCTTCCCCGGCCTGCGCGCCCTCACCCACCCCGACAAGAACGCGTGGGCGTTCCTGCCGCTCGTCGCGTCCAGCCGCGACATCGGCTGCTGCGTCGTCTCCTTCGCCCTGCCGCGCACCTTCAGTGACGAGGAGCGCACCCTGCTGGCCGCCCTCGGCGGGCTCGTCGGCCAGGCGCTGGAACGGGCCCGGCTGTACGACGCCGAGCACGACCGCGCGCAGTCCCTGCAACGCGGGCTGCTGCCCCGCTCCCTGCCCTCTCTGCCGGCCGCGACCGCCGCCGCCCGCTACCTCCCGGCGAGCGAGGGCGCCGCGGTGGGCGGCGACTGGTACGACCTCATCGCGCTGTCCGCCGACCGGGTCGCCATGGTCGTCGGCGACGTGATGGGCCACGGCATCGCCGAGGCCGCCACCATGGGACGGCTGCGCACCGCCGTGCGCACCCTCGCCGACCTCGAACTCCCCCCGGAGGAGGTGCTCGTCCACCTCAACGACGTCGTCGAGGAGCTCGGCGAGGACAGCTACGCCACCTGCCTGTACGCGGTGTTCGACCCCGTCGGCCGGATCTGCACCTTCTGCCGGGCCGGCCATCCGCCGCCCGTCGTCGTCCACCCCGACGGAAGCGTCCACCACCCCGAGCCGGCCGCGAACCCGCCGCTGGGGGTTGCCCGCCCGCCGTTCGACACCGGCGCGGTGCGCCTGCCGGAGGAGAGCGTGCTCGTCTTCTTCACCGACGGGCTGGTCCGCTCGATGGACGGGGACAGCGACGACGGGGTCGACCGGCTGACCTGGGCCGTGCGCGACGCCGTGGCGCGGACCGGCTACTTCGCGCCCTGGCGCCCCGCAGACGAGGCCGCCGACGCCGGCGAGCGCCTCGACGAACTGTGCGGCATGGTCACCGCCGCGCTGACCGGCGACCGGCCGCGGGCCGTCGACGACGCCGCCCTCTTCCTCGTCCACACCCGGGCCGCCGCCCCTGGCGACGTCGCCTCCTGGCCGCTCCCGGCGGACCCGAGGGCCGCCGCCGAGGCCCGGCGGCACGTCCGGCGTCAGCTGGAGGAGTGGGGGCTCGACGAACTGGAGGCCACCGCCGAGATGGTGGTGAGCGAACTCGTCGGCAACGCGATCCGGCACGCCAAGGGGCCCGTCAGCCTCAGACTGCTGCGCAGCCGGTCGCTGGTCTGCGAGGTGTACGACGGCAGCCTCACCACGCCGCGCATCCGCCGCGCCGCGCAGACCGACGAGAACGGGCGGGGCCTGTACCTGGTGTCGGCGCTCTCCCGCCGCTGGGGCGCCCGCTACATGGACGACGGCAAGTGCATCTGGGCCGAGCAGGACCTCACCCCGGACGGCGCCTCCCGGCTCTGACGGTCCCACCCGCGGCCCTGCCCTGCCGTCGCCCGCCGCCTCGGGCCGGCCGGCTCGCGCATGCCGTGCTGATCGATCAACTCCCGTTCCGTTTCGACCTCTTGACGCGGCGTGCCGCAGTGGTGATCCTCATCGCATATCTGTACCGGTCATGACAACCCAAGGACGTGAGCAGTGGCCAAGGCTCGACGCCCGCACCGCGGACGCAAAGACGTCACCGTCGTGTCGCTGCTCCTCCTGGTGCTCGCCATGGTGCTCGGACCCACCCCGAGTTCGGCCGCCGCGGCCGACTGGTGGACGCCCACCGCCCGGCCCGCGCCGGATTCCGGTATCGACGTCACCGGTGAGCCGTTCACCGGGACCGACGCCCAGGGCAAGGTGCGCGGGTTCGTCGACGCGCACAACCACCTGATGTCCAACGAGGCGTTCGGCGGCCGCCTCATCTGCGGCAAGCCGTTCTCCGCCGCGGGCGTCGCCGACGCCCTCAAGGACTGTCCCGAGCACTACCCGGACGGCACCCTCGCCGTCTTCGACTACATCACCCACGGCGGGGACGGCCGCCACGACCCGGCCGGCTGGCCCACCTTCAAGGACTGGCCCGCCTACGACTCGATGACCCACCAGGCGAACTACTACGCCTGGGTCGAGCGGGCCTGGCGCGGCGGCCAGCGCGTCCTGGTCAACGACCTCGTCACCAACGGCGTGATCTGCTCGGTCTACTTCTTCAAGGACCGCGGCTGCGACGAGATGACCTCCATCCGGCTCCAGGCCAAGCTGACCTACGACCTCCAGGCCTACGTCGACAAGATGTACGGCGGCACGGGCAAGGGCTGGTTCCGCGTCGTCACCGACAGCGCGCAGGCCCGCCAGGTCATCCAGCAGGGCAAACTCGCCGTCGTGCTGGGCGTGGAGACCTCCGAGCCGTTCGGCTGCAAGCAGGTCCTGGACATCGCACAGTGCAGCAAGGAGGACATCGACAAGGGCCTGGACGAGCTGTACGCGCTGGGCGTGCGCAGCATGTTCCTGTGCCACAAGCTCGACAACGCGCTCTGCGGCGTCCGCTTCGACGAGCACGGCCTCGGCACCGCCATCAACGTCGGCCAGTTCCTGTCCACGGGCACCTTCTGGAAGACCGAGAAGTGCACCGGCCCGCAGAAGGACAACCCCATCGGCGACGTGGCGGCCTCGAAGGCCGCGGCCGACCTCCCGGCCGGCACCGAGGCGCCCCGCTACGCGGCCGACGCCCGGTGCAACGTCCGCGGGCTCACCGGCCTCGGCGAGTACGCCCTGCGCGGCCTGATGAAACGCAAGATGATGGTCGAGATCGACCACATGAGCGTGAAGGGCACCAGCCGGGTGCTCGACATCCTGGAGGCCGAGTCCTACCCCGGCGTCATCTCCTCGCACAGCTGGATGGACGCCGACTGGACCGAGCGGGTCTACGCCGTCGGCGGCTTCGTCGCCCAGTACATGCACGGCTCCAAGGAGTTCAGCGCCGAGGCCGAGCGCACCGACGCGCTGCGCGACAAGTACGGCGTCGGCTACGGCTACGGCACCGACTTCAACGGCATCGGCGACCACCCCGCCCCGCGCGGCGCGGACGCGGCCGACAAGGTCGTCTACCCCTTCAGGAGCGCCGACGGCGGCTCCGTCATCGACCGGCAGACCACCGGAGAGCGCACCTGGGACGTCAACACCGACGGCGCCGCCCACGCCGGCATGATCCCCGACTGGATCGAGGACATCCGGCTGGTCGGCGGCCGGGACGTCGTGGACGACCTCCTGCGCGGCGCCGAGTCCTACCTCGGCACCTGGGGCGGCACCGAGCGGCACCAGGCAGGCGTCGACCTCGCCAAGGGGGCGGCGGCGACTGCCAGTTCGGCCGAGTTCAACCCCTTCACCAGCTACGCCCCGAGCCGCGCTGTCGACGGCGACGCCGGCACCCGCTGGGCCAGCGACTGGAGCGACGACCAGTGGCTGCGCGTCGACCTGGGCGCCACCCACCTGGTCAGCCGCGTCACCCTGCAATGGGAGCGTGCCTACGGCAAGGCGTACCGGATCGAGCTCTCCACCGACGGCGTGACCTGGCGGACCGCCTGGTCGACCACGGCCGGCGACGGCGGCCTGGACACGGCCCGCTTCACCGGCACCCCGGCCCGCTACGTCCGCGTCCAGGGCGTCACCCGCGGCACCGAGTGGGGTTACTCGCTCCACGAGGTCGGCGTCTACAGCAGCTGACACGGGCCTCCCGCCGCGGACCCCCCGGGTCCGGCCGTCAGGAGTCGGCCGGACGCGGGGCCGCGAGGGGCGCCGCCGTCAGGGCGTTCAGTTCCTCGGGGCTGCGCGGACCCGGCTCGGACGCGTCCAGCACGCCCTGCGCGCGCAGCAGTCGCGCCGCCGCCACCCCCCACGGCAGCCGCAGCCCCGCCTGTCGCAGCAGGTCCGTGCGGGCCAGGGCCGCGGCGGCGGGGCCGGTGTGGGCGCCGGACGGAGTGAGCAGGGCCGCGTCGTCGGCCCAGCGGAGGGCGAGGTCGACGTCGTGCGTGGCCATCACCACCGTGGTGCCGGACGCCCCCAGCGAGTCCAGCGTGGCCAGCAGACGCTCCTGGCCGTCCGGGTCGAGCCCCGCCGTCGGCTCGTCCAGGATCAGCACCCGGGGCCGCATCGCGACGGCGCCCGCGATCGCCGTCCGCTTGCGCTGCCCGTACGACAGCAGATGGGTGGGCCGGTCGGCCAGCGCGGCGATGTCCAGCGCGGCGAGCGCCTCGTCCACCCGGGCCCGCACCTCGCCGTCGGACAGGCCTAGGTTCAGCGGCCCGAACGACACGTCCTGGGAGACGGACGCGGCGAACAACTGGTCGTCCGGGTCCTGCACCACCAGCTGGACGGTCGTCCGCAGCCGGGTCAGCCCCTTGCGGTCGTACGACACCGGCCGCCCGTCGACCCTCAACTCCCCGTTCCGGGGCCGCAGTCCACCGCTGAGCAGCCGCATCAGCGTCGTCTTGCCGCTGCCGTTGCGGCCCAGCAGGGCGAGCGCGCGCCCCTCGCGGACCTCGAAGTCGAGACCGTCGAGCACGGTCGGGCCGTCCTCGTACGCGAAGGAGGCGCCCCGCAGCGCGACCAGCTCGCTCATGTCAGAGGCCTTTCCAGGATCAGGGTCAGGACGGCAAGGGCCCCGAGGAGCCCGAGGGCGGCCGCCACGAAACGGACGGAGACGCGCGCCTCGGGCACCAGCACGCGCAGGGTGCCGTCGTAGCCGCGTCCGGCGAGCCCGGCCTGCAGCCGCGTGGCCCGGTCGAAGGCCCGCACGAACGCGGTGGCGCCCAGCCCGGCGAGCGAACGCCACTCCGCCGCCCGGCCGGTGTGGCCGAGCCGGGCCGCCTGGGCCTCCCGGATCCGGCGCACCGAGTCCAGCAGCAGGAAGCTCATCCGGTACGTCACCAGCGCGACGTCGACGACCGGCGCCGGCACCCCGGCCTTCACCAGGCGGGGCAGCAGGTCCGACATCGGGGTCGTGAACGCGAACAGCAGGACGCCGAGGGAGGCCGCCGAGGTGCGCAGCATCAGCTCTCCGGCGCGGGCCGGTCCGCCGTCGGCCCAGCCCACCCATCCGCCGGGCCCGCCCACCCGCACCAGCAGGGTGACCGCGCCGGTCGCGCAGAAGCCCAGCGGCACCCGGTAGGCGCGCCACAACCGGCGGGCCGGGACGCCCGCCGGGCCCAGCAGCACGGCGAGCGCCGCCGCCAGCACCAGGGCCGCTCCCGGCCACGGCGGCAGCGAGATCGCCAGCACGGTCAGCCCCAGACCGAGCACGGCCTTGTCCACGGGGTGGCGGCGGCGCCAGCGACTGCTGTGCGCCGCCGCGTCGATCGGCAGCACGAGTTGCTCAGGCCGGTTCGGAGGCGGACCGTGCCGACACGCCCTCGGACGGCGTGCCGTCGGGGCCCTCCGCCTCGGTCAGTGCCCGCAGCTCGCCCTGGCGGCGGCCGCGGCGCAGCCCGAAGTAGTAGGCGAGCACGCCCGCGCCGAGCGCGGCCTGGAGAGCGAAGAGGGCCGACTCGATCTCGCCGGAGGGCGGTTCGTACAGGGGGGAGAACCAGGGCTCGTAGTCGGGCTTGATCTCGGTGATCGCGGTCTCCGCCTCGGCGTCCGCGCCGGCGAAGGGCTCCTTCTTGTGGTCGCCCAGGCCGAGGGCCAGCGGCAGCACGGCCAGGGCGACGACGAGGAGGAGCAGCAGCGCGTTGATCTTCGTGTTGCGCTTCACCGGGCCACCGCCTCGGTGTCGACGCCGGCCTCGGTCTTCCGGCCGGCGAGCAGCACGCCGAGCCGGGTCAGCTCGCCCTTGCTGGACTGCACCAGCAGACGCATCACCAGCACCGTGAGCAGCCCCTCGCTGACGGCCAGCGGGATCTGCGTGACGGCGAAGATCGAGCCGAACTTGCCCAGCGCGCCGAGGAACCCGCTGCCGGGGTCGGGGAACGCCAGCGCGAGCTGGACGCTGGTGACGCAGTAGGTGGACAGGTCGGCGACGAACGCGCCGAAGAACACCGCGACCATCAGCGGCACGCTGTAGCGGCGCAGCAGCCGGTACGTGCCGTAGCCCGCCCAGGGGCCGACGATCGCCATGGAGAACACGTTGGCGCCGAGTGTGGTCAGACCGCCGTGGGCGAGCAGCAGCGCCTGGAACAGCAGGGTGATCGTGCCCAGCACCGCCATGATCGGCGGCCGGAAGAGGATGGCGCCCAGCCCCGTCCCGGTCGGGTGGGAGCAGCTCCCGGTGACGGACGGCAGTTTCAGTGCGGACAGGACGAAGGTGAAGGCTCCGGACGCGCCCAGGAGCAGCGTGCTCTCGGGGTGTTCGCGCACTTCACGGTTGAGGCGGCGCACTCCGTGGACGACGAACGGCGCCGACGCGACACCCCAGGCGACCGCGTGCGCCGGAGGAAGGAAACCCTCGGCAATGTGCATGGCTTGGCAGACCCTCTCCAGCACCTCGTGGATGGTTGACGCGCCCTGGCCGGTCTCCTGGCTGACGGGTACCACCGCCCGTGCTCCGCCTTCCCGGGTCGCAAGGACCCAGTGGCTGCCCGTGAGGGCCGGAGCCGGACTTCCCGATCACAGTGGCGAGGGCCGCACCGGCATCACACCGGATTTCCCGTTCACCAAGGCGTGGTGACAGTAGTGCCCATACAAACGTGCTGGCAAGCGGGCATGTTATTCCACTGCCCAGAGGGTTACTCCGGTGCTATGGCACGGACATCCAAATCCGATCACCGTATCGAGGGCCCCAGCGAGACCGGCCCGGAGCGCGAGCCCGGCCCGGACGAGTCGGTGGAACGGCGGGCACCGGACGAGCCCACCCAGCTGCCCAAGCGCTCCTGGGGGGCGGTGCTCAAGGGGACGGTCAAGGAGTTCCAGGACGACGAGCTCACCGACCGGGCGGCGGCGCTGACCTACTACGGCATCCTGTCGCTGTTCCCCGCCCTGCTGGTGCTGGTGTCCCTGCTGGGCGTCGCGGGCAAGTCGGCGACCGACGAGGTCCTCGCGAACGTCAGGAAGCTCGCCCCCGGCTCCGCCCGGGACATCATCAGCGACGCGGTGACCCAGCTCCAGGGCCGCGGCGGGGTCGGGTCGATCATGGCGGTCGTCGGCATCGTCCTCGCCGTGTGGTCGGCCTCGGGCTACGTCGCCGCGTTCATCCGCAGCGCGAACGCCGTCTACGACATGCCGGAGGGCCGCCCCGTATGGAAGGTGCTGCCGGTCCGTGTCGGCGTCACGGTGACGCTGCTCGTGCTGGCCGTGATCAGCGCGCTGATCGTGGTCTTCACCGGTGACCTGGCCCGCCGGGCGGGCGAGACCCTGGGCATCGGCGACACCGCGCTGACGGTGTGGTCGATCGCCAAGTGGCCGGTGCTGGTCGTCCTCGTCACGATCATGATCGCCCTGCTGTACTGGGCGACGCCGAACGTCAAGGGCCGCGGCTTCAAGTGGATCACCCCGGGCAGCGTGCTCGCTCTGCTCATCTGGCTGATCGCCTCCGCCGGCTTCGCGTTCTACGCGGCCAACTTCGCCTCGTACAACAAGACCTACGGCACGCTCGCCGGCGTGATCGTGTTCCTGGTGTGGCTGTGGATCAGCAACATCGCCATTCTGCTCGGCCTGGAGTTCGACGCGGAACTCGCGCGGCAGCGCGCCGTCGCCGGTGGACTGCCCGACGACGAGGAGCCCTACGTACCGCCCCGTGACACGCGCGCGTGGACCGAGGAGGACCAGCGGCGGATGGAGGACGACCAGCGGCGGGCGACGGACGGCCGGCAGCGGGCGGAGGACGAATAGGGTCCGCCGGGGGTGGGCCGCCCGGAGGGGGGTTCAGTCCTCGCCGAGGGTGCGGTGGGGCGGGCGGCCGTAGGACGCGCGGTAGAGGGTGGCGAAGCGGCCCGGGTGGAAGAAGCCCCAGCGGGCGGCGACCTCGGTGACCGTCGTGGCCGACGGTGTCCCGGCGACCAGGTCGGCGTGTGCGTGGGAGAGCCGCACCCGGCGCAGATGGGCCAGCGGGGTGGTGTCCATGTGCCGCCGGAACGCGTACTGCAGCGCCCGGACCGTGACATGGGCGGCCCCGGCGATCTCGGCCACGGTGACGGGCTCGCCGGCGTGGTCCTCGATGTACGCCAGCGCGCGGCGCAGCACGGCGGGGCGTGCGTCGTTGCGGTCGGTCGCGGTGGGCTCGGTGAGCGCGGTGTTGGGGAAGGCGGCGAGCACGCCCGCGGCCAGGCCCTGGGCGGCGGTGGAGGCGACCAGGGGCTGGTCGGCGAGCTCGGGCTCGGTCAGGATGTGGTCGCGGACGTACACGATGCTGCGCCGCAGGTGCTGGGCCGCGGCGGCGGAGTGGGGCCGGTGGCCGGTCAGCTGTACCGGCTCGGGTCTGCGGCCGGGCGCGGCGGAGGCGACCTGGGCGAGCAGGTCGGTGTCCAGCATCGTGATGTTGTAGCGGGCGTTGCAGATCCGGCCCGAGTAGGGCAGGTTCGGCGGGGCGAAGGACACCACGTCACCGGGGCCGAAGGAGTCCTGGACGCCGTCGAAGGCATGGTCCTCGACCGTCCCGTCGTGGACGAGACAGAGGCAGATCCTGCCCAGCGGGGTGACGGAGTAGCTCATCTCGAAGTCGAGGTCGAGTTCGTCGACGGTCACGGACGGCATGGCGCTGCGGCTGATCCGCGCGCGGCCCGCCTCTGCGGCGCCGCTGCCGATCCGCATCCTGGCGTAGGCCTGGCTGAGGAAGTCCTCCGTCCGGCCCAAGTCGTCACTGTCGAAGAAAAGCGTGTCCATCCCGGATACCGGATCCCTTCGATGTCGGACGTCCCGCGGTGGGGAGACGACCGGCGACCGCCGGCGTAGCCCAGATGCCCCGCAAACGGGATCGCATTCGTTTTTCGGACGGCCCCGGCGGTGTCGTTCGTTCTGTGTGCGGCCGGGGCCCGGCCCGGCCTGAAGGCTGGGAAAGATGACGGAGAGGGCTGACGGGTGCGAGGGCGCGAGAGAGGGAGGACGACGGTTTGTGACGGGTGGTTCCCGGGAGCAGTCCGAGCAGCGGATCGCCGCCCTGGAAGCGGAGGTCGACCAGCTTCAGCGGGCCGTCGTCTCCCACGCGGTCGTCGACCAGGCGATCGGTGTCGTGATCGCCGTCGGGCGTCTGCGCCCCGAGCAGGGCTGGGAGGTCCTCAAGGAGATCTCCCAGCACACCAACACCAAGCTGCGTGAGGTCGCGGAGTACGTGGTGCAGGGCGCCCACTGCGGCTGGCTGCCCGACGAGATCCACCACGCGCTCGTCTCGGCGCTGAGCCGCACGGACCCGCGATCCGGTGCCGGTGGGAACTCCGGCGTGGGCTCCCTGCCCGACCCGGGCATCGGCTCCCGGGGCGACTCCCGCGCTGACTCCCACTGACTCTCGGTGACGCTCCCCCTGACGTAGAGTCCACTGCGGGGAGCGGAACACCGGAGGGGGAATGACGTGCCGCTGAAGTCCGTGCGGTTCGCGGTCCTGGGGCCCGTGCGGGTGTGGCGGGGGGAGACGGAGCTGGATCCCGGAGGGCCGCAGGAGCGCGCCCTCCTTGCGTTGCTACTGGTCAGGGCGGGAGACCCGGTCGGCCTTGAGGAGATCGTCGACGCGCTGTGGGGGGCGGAGCCGCCGCGCAGCGCGGTCAACGTGATCCGACGGCACGCGGGCTCGCTGCGGCGTCTGCTGGAGCCGGGGCTCGCCGTGCGCGCGGAGGGGCGGTGGCTGGTCCGGGCGGCCGGCGGCTATCGTCTCGTGACCGACGGTGACTGCCTCGATCTGCTGAGGTTCCGGGAACTGTGCGAGGCGGGACGGCGGGCGGCGAGTGAGTCGCCCGCGCGGGCGGTGGAGCTGTTCACCGAGGCGCTGTCGCTGTGGCGGGGGCCGGCCGCGGCCGGGCTCCCCGACCACGCCCGCGCCCACCCGGCGTTCGGCGCGGCAGACCGCGAGCGCCTGACCGCCGTACGGACCGCCGCCGACGCGGCGCTGCGCGCGGGACTGCCCGACGTCGTCCTGCCCGAGCTGTACCGGGCCGCGGCGGCGCAGCCGCTGGACGAACCCGCCCAGGCCGCGCTGATCCTCACCCTCGCCGCGACGGGCCGCCACGGGGAGGCCCGCGCCGTCTACGACGCCGTCCGTGCCCGCCTCTCCGAGGAAATCGGCATCGACCCCGGACCGGAACTCCGGGAGGCGGGGGAGGCGGTACGAGGGGCGGGGGCATCGAGTGCGGTCGGCGGGGCGCCGGGCTCCGGGGCGGGCAGCGACGCCTCCGCCCCGAGCGCGACTTTGTTGCCGGTCACCGCCCCGGCATCCACGCCGGACACTCCCCCTGACTCAGCCTCCGCACCGGGCCCCGTCGCGCCCGTCCCCCGGCAACTGCCCCATGACGTAGCCGTGTTCGCCGTACGCGGGGACGAAGTCGCTGGGGTGCTCGCGGCTGAGGAGGGGCGGGTCGTGGTGATCGGGGGTATGGCCGGCGTCGGCAAGACCACGCTCGCCGTGCACTGGGCGCACCGCGTCGCCGGCAGGTTTCCCGACGGGCAGCTCTACGTCAATCTGCGCGGTTTCGGCCCGTCCGGCGCAGTCATGGAGCCCGGCGAGGCCGTCCGGGGGTTCCTCGACGCACTCGGGGTGCCGCCCGACCGGGTGCCGCACGGCCTGGACGCGCAGGCCGCGCTCTACCGCAGCGTGCTCGCGGGGCGCCGCGTCCTCGTCGTCCTGGACAACGCCCGCGACAGCGACCACGTCCGCCCGCTGCTGCCGGGCTCGCCGGGCTGCCTCACCCTCGTCACCAGCCGCGACGAGCTGTCGGGGCTGGTCGCCGGCCAGGGCGCGCACGCGCTGGGCCTGCGCCCGTTCGACGCCGGTCAGACGCGGACGTTCCTGGTCCGGCGGCTGGGCGTCGAGCGGGTCGAGGCCGAGCCGGGGGCCGCCGACGAGATCGGCGAGCTGTGCGCCGGCCTGCCGCTGGCCCTCGCCTGCGTGGCCGCCCGCGCCGCCGCGCACCCCCGCTTCCCCCTCTCCGCCGTCGCCGCCGAACTGCGCGAGGCGCACGGCAGCCTCGATGCCTTCGCCCGCTCCGACGCGTCCGTGGACGTCGGCTCCGTGTTCTCCTGGTCCTCCCGGGCCGTGTCACCACCCGCCCGGCGGCTGTTCGAACTGCTCGCGCTGCACCCCGGTCCCGACTTCTCCCTGCCGGCCGCCGCCGCCCTGGCCGGCCTGCCGGCACGCCGAGTACGGCCGCTGCTCGCCGAGTTGACCGGCCTGCACCTCGTCGCCGAACACAGCCCCGCCCGCTACTCCTTCCACGACCTGCTCCGCGCCCACGCCGCCGAACTCGTCGAGGAACACCGCACCGAGAGCGAACGACGCACCGCCCTGCACCGGCTGCACCACCACTACCTGCACACCGCGCACACCGCCGACCGGCTCCTCGCCCCCACCTCAGACCCGCTGCCCCCGCCCCCCGCCCCCGAGGGCGTGCGCCCCGAACCCCTCGCGGACGACGACCGGGCCCTGGCCTGGCTCACCGCCGAGCACGCCGTGCTGCTGGCCGTCGTCGACACGGCCGCCGCCTCCGGGCAGGAACGCGTAGCCTGCCATCTCGCCTGGTCCCTGGAGCCGTTCTTCGACCGGCGCGGCCACTGGCACGACGGGCTCACCGTCCAGCGCACCGCCCTCGCCGCCGCCCGCAGGCTCGCCGATCCGGCCCTGGAGGCCCGCGGACTGCGCGGACTGGCCCGCGTCGAAGGCCGGCTGGGCCTGCACGCACAGTCCGTCTCCCGCCTGGAAGAGGCCCTGCGACTGTTCGTGCGGCTCGGCGACGACACAGGCCGCGCCAACACCCACCGCAGCCTCGGCTGGGAACGCGAGCAACTCGGCGATCTGCCCGGCGCGTTGCACCACAACCAGCTCGCTCTCGACCTGTTCCGCGCGCTCGGCGACCGCGCCGCGCAGGCCAGCGTCCTGAACTCGGTCGGCTGGTACCACGCCCTCCTCGGCGAGCACCGGCAGGCCCTCGCGCACTGCTTCGAGGCCCTGCCCATGCTCCAGGCCCTCGGCGACCGCTACGGCCAGGCCGCGACCTGGGACAGCATCGCCTACGTCCACCAGCACCTCGGCCGCCACTCGCACGCCCTGCTCGGCTATCGCAACGCCCTGACCCTGCTGCGCGACCTCGGCGCGCCGTACGTCGAGGCCGACATCCTCTCCCGCGTCGGCGACACCCACCAGGCCATGGGCGACCACGACAGCGCCCGCGCCGCCTGGCGGCAGGCGCTCACCCTCCTCAGAGACGTGGACCACCCCGACGCCGAACGGGTCGAGGCCCGCCTCACCGGACGGGATGGACGCGCCGGTGCCGGCTGACCCCAGGGAAAGGCTGCGCTTCGAACTGCTCGGCCCCGTAAGGGTGATGAGGGCGGACCGCGAACTCGGCCTCGGGTTCCCCCAGCAACGCGCCCTGCTCGCCCTGCTCCTGGCCCACGCGGGCCGCACCGTGCCGACGTCCGAGATCCTCGACGTGCTCTGGGCCGAACGGCCGCCCGCCAGCGCGCACAACGTCGTGCGCCGTTACGCGGCCGCGCTGCGGCGGCTGCTGGAACCGGAGTCACCGCCCCGTGCCCCCGGCCGACGTCTGCTGCACCGCCCCGGCGGCTATCTGCTTCAGGCGGCCCACGACGAGGTCGACCTGCTGCGCTTCCGGGAACTGACCCGGCAGGGCAAGCGCGCGGCGGCCACCGGGCGGCCCGAGACGGCGGCCGAACGCTTCACCGAGGCGCTGCGGGAATGGCGCGGCCCGGTCATCGCCATGGGCATCCCCCAAAGAGCCCGCGAGCACGTGCAGTTCACGGCCGTCGAACACGAACTCCTGCACACGGCCGTCCTCGCCGCCGACGCGGCCCTGCGGTGCGGCCGGGCCGACCAGGTCCTGCCCGCCCTGCGCCGGGCCACCGCGCTCGCCCCGCTCGACGAACCCCTGCACGCGCGTCTGATCCTCTCGCTGGCCGCCTGCGGCCTCCAGGCGGACGCCCTGGCGGCGTACGAGGAGGTCCGCCGGCGTCTGACGGCCGACCTCGGCGTCAGTCCGGGCCCCGAACTCGCCGCCGCCCACACGAGCGTCCTCCGCCAGGAAGTGGGCCGGCTGCGCTCCGGACCGACCGTGCGCCTCGACCGCGCCGCACCCGTCGTCCACCTGAGGACTCCGCCGGACCCCCATTCGTCCACTCAACTACCCCACGCTGCGGATGAGTTCGCCGGTCGCAAAGCCGAACTGCACTGGCTGGCCGCGCGGTCGGCGGAGCCGGGGCCGACGGTACTCGCGGTCGTGGGGATGGCCGGCGTCGGCAAGAGCGCCCTAGCCGTGCACTGGGCGCACCGGATCGCCGGCCGCTACCCGGACGGCCTGCTGTACGTCCCCCTGCGCGGCACGGACCCCGCACGGCCCGCCCTGGACCCCGGGGAGGCGCTGCGCACGATGCTCACCGCGCTGGGCGTCCCCGCGTCGGAAGTCCCGGAGGGCCAGGCCGCGCGCGCCGGTCTCTACCGCACCCTGCTGGCGGACCGCCGCGTCCTCGTCGTCCTCGACGACGCCGCCGGGACCGAGCAGACGGGCCCGCTGCTGCCCGGCTCGCCGGGCTGTCTCACCCTCGTCACCAGCCGCGACGCCCTGCCCGGCCTGGTCGCCTCGGGCGCCCGCCCGCTGCGCCTGGAACCGCCGACCGCCACCGACGCGCGCGAGATCCTCACCCGGCGGCTCGGCGCCGGCCGGGTGGCCGCCGAACCCGCGGCCGCCGGCGAGATCGCCGCCCGCTGCGGCCGTCTGCCCCTCGCCCTGACCGCCGTCGCGGGACGCCTCACGCACCAGCCGGAGATCACCCTCGCCGCCCTGGCGGCGCAACTGCGCGCCCAAGAGGGCGATCTGGACGCCTTCGACGACGTCACCGGCGCGACACCCGATGTCCGCACGGCGTTTCTCGCCTCGTCCCGACGCCTCTCCCCGCAGGGCGAGCGCCTGTTCCGCCTCCTGCCCCGCCACCCGGGCCCCGACCTCACCGCCACGGCCGCCGCCCACCTCGCCGGACTGCCCCTGCGCCGGGCCCGGATCCTCCTCGGCGAACTCGCCGACGCCCACCTCGTCACCGAGCACGCGCCCGCCCGCTACATCCTGCACCCCCTGCTGCGCGCCCACGCCACCGAACTCGGCTCACCCGACGGCCCGTTCGAGTCGTAGTGGCGGCAACGGCCGCCGCCCCACCAGGCGTTGTCACTTCACTGTCACTCCTTTTGCACATCTGCCGACCTACCGTCCCAGCGACCGGACCGACCGTCGCTCAGGAGGGATCAGCGGAAGATGTCCATCACCAGCACCATCGAAGCCCCCGCACGGCCGACGCCCGCCGGCGTGGAGATCCTCACCGGCGAGCGGGGCCCCGGGCCCCTGCCGGGCGAGGGCGCGCCGCACCCTCGGCAGCGGCTGCACGCCCGCGAGGGCGGCGAGTACCTGTTCGTGGGCCTGCGCGGCACGCCCGCCCTGCCCGCCGGGGCCGAGCCCGTCAGCGCCCGCCTCGCCCCGGGCGACGTCTGCTTCTACGACGTCCACCGCCCGCCGAGGCTGGACTTCCCCGAGCGGTTCCGGGCGACGGTGTTCCTCGTCCCGGGCGATCTGCTGGGGCTGACGCCCCTGGACTTACGGCGTCTCACCCGCACGCCGGTGACGCCTGCCTCCCGGCTCGGCGCACTGCTGTCGCCGCTGCTGTCCGACCTCGCCCGCACCGCTGTGGAGGCCCGGCCGCCGGTCGGCGAGATGCTCGCCTGGAACGCGGTGAACCTCGTGGCGACCCTCGCCGCCGAGCAACTGGGCGCGGGCGGGCCCGGGGCGCCGGACGGACAGCCGCCGGTGCTGGGCCGCATCCTGGAGTACGTCGAACTCCATCTGACCGACACGGGGTTGTCGCCGGAGAGCATCGCCCGCGCGCACCACATCTCCGTGCGCTACCTGCACAAGTTGTTCCAGGACGAGGGCACCTCGGTCGGCCGCTGGATCCTGCGCCGCCGCCTGGAGGAGTGCCGGCGCGACCTGAGACGGCACGGCCGGGGAAGCCGCACCATCGCGGCCGTGGCCGGCCGCTGGGGTTTCACCAGCGCCACGCACTTCAGCCGCGTCTTCCGCACCGCCTACGGGATGTCCCCCAGCCAGTGGCGGGACATCCCATAGGCGGTGCGCGTGGGTCAGCCCGCCGCGTGCGCGCCGAGGACGGCCCCCGCGTAGACGATGCCGAGACCGTAGGTGCCGCCGTGCTCCTTCACGACGCCCGTGGTGGCCTCGTACGTGTCCGTGCGCGCCCAGTCCCGCTGGAGCTCCAACAGCACCTGCACCCAGGTCACGGGGACCGCGCCGCCCCGCACCATGCGCTGGACCGCGTGCTCGTGGGCCTGCGGGCTGACCCCGCCGGACGCGTCGGTCACGACGTACACCTCGTAGCCCTGGGCGAGCGCGGACAAGGCGGGCAGGACCACGCACACCTCGGTCCACAGACCGGCGATCACCAGCTTCTCGCGGCCGGTCGCCTTGACGGCCTCGACGAAGGCGAGGTCCTCCCAGGCGTTCATCGTCGTGCGGTCGACGATCTTCTGCTCGGGGAAGACGTCCGCGAGCTGCGGCAGGATCGGACCCGAGAACGAGTCGGCGGCCACGGTGCTCAGCACCACCGGCACGTCGAACGCCTTCGCGGCCTTCGCCAGACCCACCGTCGAGTTGATGATCGCGGTGCGGTCCCCGCTGCCGGTGCCGAAGAACATCTGCGGCTGGTGGTCCACGAACAGCATCGCGCAGTTGTCCGGGGTGAGCAGGTCGGGGCTGGGGGACGCGGTGACCTCGGAGATGTCGACCATGGTGAGAACCTTTCGGCACAGTGGTGAGGAAGGGACTTAGCGATCCCACCCCCGCCGCCGCAGCCCGTGTGTTCCCGGAGCGCACCGGGGGGTTCCCCACAGCGCACGGCCCGGTGTGCACTGTGAGCACAACGGCCGTGCACGCACGGGCAATCCGGGGCCGACGGCCGCGTCTAGCGTGACGGCGCGACACACCGCACCACCGCTCAGCACACCGATCACAGCAGGAGATGCCCATGTCCGACGTCGTCGAACCGGTCAAGCCGGTTCTGGAGCCCGAGGCCGCGGCGTTCGCCGAGGCGACCGCCAACCCGCCGTACCTGTTCCAACTGCCGCCGTCGGAGGGGCGCAAGGCCGTCGACGAGGTGCAGTCCGGCGGGATCGACAAGCCCGCCGTGGACGAGGAGTGGATCACCGTCCAGGGCGGCCCCACGGGCAGCGTCCGCGCCCGGATCGTCAGGCCCGCCGGCGCCGGCGGCGTCCTGCCGGTGATCCTCTACATCCACGGAGCCGGCTGGGTGTTCGGCAACGCCCACACCCACGACCGCCTCGTCCGCGAACTCGCCGTCGGCGCCGGCGCGGCGGTGGTCTTCCCCGAGTACGACCTCTCGCCCGAGGCCCGCTACCCGGTCGCCATCGAGCAGAACTTCGCCGTCGCACAGTGGATCGTCGACCAGGGGACGACGAAGAACCTCGACGGGACGCGGCTCGCGGTGGCCGGCGACTCCGTCGGCGGCAACATGACCGCCGCGCTCACCCTGATGGCGAAGCAGCGCGGCGGCATCCCGCTGGTGCAGCAGGTGTTGTTCTACCCGGTCACCGACGCCGCCTTCGACACCGGCTCCTACCACCAGTTCGCCGAGGGCTACTTCCTGCGCCGCGACGGCATGCAGTGGTTCTGGGACCAGTACACCACCGACGCCGCCGAGCGCGCCCAGATCACCGCCTCCCCCCTGCGCGCCACCTCCGAGCAGCTCCAGGGCCTGCCCCCGGCCCTCGTCATCACCGGCGAGGCCGACGTCCTGCGCGACGAGGGCGAGGCCTACGCCAACAAGCTCCGCGCCGCCGGCGTGCCCGTCACCGCCGTCCGCTTCCAGGGCATCATCCACGACTTCGTCATGCTCGACGCCCTGCGCTCGACGTTCGCCGCCGAAGCCGCCATCACCCTGGCCGTCGGCACCCTGCGCACCGCCCTGCACACCGCCTGACCTCCCGGGAGAAGCCTCACATGACCACCACCACGCCCACCGTCCTCCTCGTCCACGGCGCGTTCGCCGACGCCGGCAGCTGGTCCGGCGTCATCGCCGAACTCCAGGGCCACGGCATCCCGGTGATCGCCCCGCCCAACCCCCTGCGCGGACTCGCCTCCGACGCCGCCTACATCGCCTCCGTGGCCGCCCAGATAGACGGCCCCGTCGTCCTCGTCGGCCACTCCTACGGCGGCGCCGTCATCACCGTCGCCGGCGCCACCGAGAACGTCGTCGGCCTCGTCTACGTCGCCGCGTACGTCCCCGAGGAGGGCGAGAGCCTCGGCGCGCTGCAGGGCCGCTTCCCCCTCGCCCCGCTGGTCAGCAACCTCAGGGAGTGGACGTACCCGGGTCCCGGCGGTGAGCCTGCCGTCGAGGTCACCATCGCCGAGGCCGCGTTCCCCTCGGTGTTCGCCGCCGACGTGCCCACGGACGTCACCAAGGTGCTCGCCGCCGCCCAGCGCCCGCTGGCCGCCGCCGTGTTCGACGAGACCGCGGCAACGGCCGCTTGGCAGACCAAGCCGTCCTGGGCGCTCGTCGCCGCCGCCGACGAGGCGATCAACCCCGAGGTCCAGCGCTTCGGCGCCAAGCGGGCCGGCGCGACGGTCGTCGAACTGGAGGGCGCCTCGCACGCTGTGGCCGTCTCCCAGCCGAAGCAGGTCGCCGACCTGATCCGCGACGCGGTGCGGGCGACGAGCTGACTGTGATCGCCGGCCGGCCGTGGACCGGCTGACGGCGGCTGACGGCGACACCGGCTGACCGCGCGACTGCCGCGGACGGAGCGAGCGGGCTACCGGTCAGCCGGCGGCCGCCGTCGGCCTGAGGGTGAGGGAACTGGAGCAGTACGCGGTGTACGCGAGCCCCAGCAGGTTGCGCTTCTTGAGCAGGGTGATGCGCGCCGAGTGCAGCGCCGCCCCCACCGACCGTCGGTCCAGCATGGCCTGCCAGAACAGCTCGGCCACCTCGCTCGCCAGCGTCTGCGCCACCGAGATCTCGGTGCCGACGACACCCGAGGCGTGCAGGTCGGTGAAGGCG
Organism: Streptomyces sp. NPDC088254; assembly: GCF_044740925.1. Lineage (NCBI taxonomy): Bacteria > Bacillati > Actinomycetota > Actinomycetes > Kitasatosporales > Streptomycetaceae > Streptomyces > Streptomyces sp. NPDC088254. Next base: position 240,370 of record NZ_JBIURQ010000001.1, read on the forward strand.
TCGGCGTAGGAAAGCCAGGTGGCGGGCCCGCTGTCCACCGTGTGACAGCCGTTGAGGAAGACCAGCGGCGACACGTCGCGCCAGCTTGCCCAGTGGGTGTCTTCCAGGGCGGGGAGATCACCCGGCTCGATCCGGTCCTCTTTGCCGATCTCCAGGACCGTGTGGCCGGGCGCCTCACGGCCCTTCTCCGGCTCACGGCCGTGGCAGTAGAAGTACAGGCAGTCCGGAGCGTCGACCAGCGCGTCGATGAGTGCGTCCTTCGCGGTGTGGTCGGTGAGCCGTCCACCGAACCGCCGGTGGAGGTCCGTCACATGGCGTTCCGTCTCGTCGAAGTCGAGGGCCGTGCTGAGGGCGACCGTCATGGCGGGATCGCCCTCGCCGCTCCCCGCCACCAGCGCGAGGCGTTGTCCGTCGGAGCGTGACGGCGGTTGCTCGATGATGTGCCGGTAGCCCCAGAAGCCGAACGGGCACAGGGTGTTGAGCTGATGGCCGTCCGCGCCCGGACACTCCCGGGTGCCCAAGGGCAGTTCCGGGTCCAGCCCCTGCTCGCAGTGCACCCAGCGGCTGCCCCGCACGACCGGGATGTCGTAGACGAGGGCCCAGGGGAAGGTCAGGTCCATGCCCTCCTGACGGCAGATCTGCACCTGTGCCGCGCCGCCCAGGACGTCGCGCAGCGCCTGTCGTTGGGCGCTGCGCGGGGCGATCAGGACGAACAGGTCCCAGCCGATGCCCGCCAGGTTCTTCAAGTCGGTGAGGAAAGCCTCCCCGGGCTTGCGGTTGTCCGGGGTCAGCTGGTTCACGCGTTTCCCGTCCTTCACCTCGACGTGGGCCGCCATGAGCGCCGTGCGGGCCTGGTCCAGTGCCCCGGCTGTCTGCAGCTCGCCGAGCCGGAAGGTGCTCACCACGCCGCTCGCCCCGTCGACGTCGACCGTGAGTGAGCGGTCGCCCGCCTGCGAGATCCGGATGGCGGCGGTGCGCGGCGGCAGAGCGGCGATGCCCGTGAAACCGGGCGTGAGCGTGTAGTCGATCTTCGCCGAGACGAGTTCGGCGCCCTCGAGCCGCGTCTCGCGGGGCGCGACCATGGCGGTGAGCGTCGCTGACTGCAGCTGGTGCCCGCGATGAGCGACCAGAAGCCGCAACCGGGCGGGGCCCGACTCCGGCGGGGCGACCACGGGAACGCGCAGGTACGGTCCCCGGTGCTCGTTCTCACAGACGTGCCCCGGGCCGTCGGGCGGGCACTCGCAGACCCAACTGCCGCCTTCCTTCGGCAGGAAGACGTGATGGTGAGCGGGGGAGACCGAGAAGTCGTCACTGCACACGGAGACGGTGAGCCAGTGCCCGTCGGCCGGGTCCAGCAGATCGTCGGGGAAGGGCTGGGCCGACCCGGACAGCAGGCTCTCGGCGAGTGACTTCCCGATGTTCATGAGCAGTTCGTAACGCCGTCCGACGGCAAGGCAACGGTCCGCGGGGACGCGGGCCTGGGACAGGGGCCAGGTCAGCCAGAGGTTCAGGAAACGGTCGGCCGCCGTGTCCTCGGACGGGAGCGCGGCGTCGCCCACGACGTCGAAGCCGTCGAGGTCGTCCAGGGCAGGGCGCGACGTGATGGTGACGGGGGAGAGGGGCGGGTCGGTGGGGGTGGCCGAGCGGTGCTCCTGCTCGTACTGCCGGTGGAAGGTGTTCCAGAGCCTCGCCGCTCCCAGGTGGTCGACCCAGATGCCGTCCAGCGCGTCCTGGAGGGACTCCGGCGGCAGGTTCGGGTCGGTCAGCAGGGCTTCCAGCTCCTGGCGCGCCTCGTCCTCCAGGTCCTCGTCGCCCCAGAAGCGGTCCGAGGCCCTGAACGCGCGCAGTTCGGTCTCGAGCGCGCACCGCGGTTCCCAGGGGTAGGCGGGGGCGGTCATGTAACTGCACTCCCTGAAGAGATGTGCGCCGACCGGACGGCGGTGACGGGCGGGGATGGAGTGATGATGGCATGGTGAAGGAACAACACAGGTGCAGATGAGCTGTTTTCGCCTCTGTGGGCGATGACCGACACGGCGCACGGGTGCGGTGCCGGGGGAGGCTGGGCGTGGTGGGTCTTGTGGACGAGCTGATCATCCAGCTCGAAGAACCGAGCAGTGGCCCGCGCAGGATCACGGCCGTCGTGGTGGACGGCGACGACCGTCCGCCGCCGGACGCCCCTGCGCGGGTCGGCGCGGCGCTGAGGGACCTGTGGGGCTCCGACGACAACGAACTCCTGCGCACGCGCCTGGCGAAGGCGTTGTTCCCGCCGAGCACCCGGCCCCGCTTCCGGGCCGCCGTGGAGGCGCTGGGCCGTGACAGAAGACTCCGCATCCGGCTGAGATTGCCGACACCGACGGGCGAACAGGCCTTCTCCTTGGCGGAGTTGCCCTGGGAGGCCGTGCGGGTGCCCGGACCCGACGCGGGACCCGGGGTCTGGGACGGCTGGGTCCGCGACCTGGAGCGGTCGCCCGTACCCTTCGCCGAACTGGGAAGAGACGAGCGGTTCACCCTGGTCCGGGAAGTCCAACCCGCCGGGCGGGGCACCACGAGTACGCCGCGGGCGTACGGCCGCGTCGTGATCGCCGACGCAACAGAGGTCCACGGACGTGTGCGCACCCCCTCCGGGACGTGCACCGTCAAGCGACCCGGTGACCGAGAGGCGGCGGCAACCGACAGCGGGCTGGTGAGATCGGTGCTCGACCGTTCGCACCTGAAGGCCGACGCCGTCCCGTCGCCGGCCTCGGCTGACACCATCCGCCGATGGCTCGTCGCCGGCGCGGGGGCCTTCTACTTCGGCGGCCACCACGTCGAGGGCGGTCTCGTCGTCGCCGACCGCCCGGGTTCGACCGAGGCCGCGCTGCTCGACGGCGGCACGCTGACCCAGTGGCTGCTGGAGTTCCAGGTGCCCCTCGCGGTGCTGCTCGCCTGCGACAGCGCGGGCCCGGCCGCGCAATCCGATGGCGGGACGAGGCCGCTTCCCCTCGCAGAGCGAATGGCGCGTGACGGTGTGCCTCATGTGGTCGCCGTCCAGGGCACAGTGAGTCACCAGCAGGCAGCCGACTTCGCCGGCTCGTTCTTCGCGAGCCTCGCCGCCCGGAAAGACATCGACGTGGCGCTCGGTGCGTCGTCCCACGCCTTCGCCGGGTCCACCGCCCGGCCGGTCCTGTACAGCGGTCGCGGCCGGCGGATGTCCATCGCACTCGACGAGACACCCCGCCCCACACCGCCCGGCTCCACCGACGCCCACCGGGTCGCTCAGGGCTGCGAGGAACCGGTGCTTCCCGACGAACGGTTCCGGGTCTCCCTGGAGACACGCTGGACTCTGTTCACCCCGGACGAGGGTCAGCCGTGCGTCTATGACGTCCTGGCCGATCCTTCATGCGGCGACCTCGCGGAGCCGCTGAACGAGTGGGAGAAGATGCTGCACCGGGCGGGACGCGGCGGCGATCGGCCGCTCCGTGAGCCGCGCCGCTGGCACACCTTCGACCATGACGCGCAGGGCGGACGGGTGCCGAACGGGCATGACGAACTGGCCCGCGCCCTGGGGGAGTCGTACCGGCCGCGCCCCAGGGAGCGGCACCCGGACGAGCCCCCGCACCGCGGGATCGGCCTCGTCGTGCGGAAGAAGGCCGCGGGAGCGACGGGCCCCGGCTTCGTTCGGGACCTGCGGCAACTTCCCATGCTGGACTGGGACTTGCGAATGATCGTCGTCCAGCTCCACGATCCCGGCGAGCGCATCGACACGGTCCGGCGCGCTGCCGACACCGTCGCCCGGGAGCTGAGGCTGCCCGAGTACGTCGTCAAGGCGCACGCGCTGGGCGGCGAGGGCGCGGGCGGGCACGACGTCAGGGGCGGCCGCGCGGGCGCCGCCCTCCTTGGTTCACTGTGTCTCGCCGCCACCGACGACGCGGAACTGGACCGCTGGCTGAGCGCGGCCGCGGCGCATGAAGGCGGGCTGCCCGTGCCCGACGACTTCCGAGGGCTGAAGGTCCCCTCCACCGTCATCGACGCGGTGGCCCTCGCGCTGATCCGCGGCGACGCCCCGGGCCGGAAGGCCGCGCTCGCCGCATGGGCGAACGAGGGACTGTCCAAACCCGTGCGGTGGGCCATGGACATCGCGGCGGCGGCCACGGACGTGGAAGAGGGCCGCGTGACCGCAGACGACCTGAGCGACGCGGACCGCGCGATCGCGCTCGACCGGGCCCGGCTTCTCCCCGCCCGGTTCCGGCAACTCGACCCCGAAGGTCTGCGACCCGGCAGCTGGGCGCTGCTGGCCCGGCGGCAGCCGACCGAGGAGGACGCGGAGTGGCTGTGGGGCATGGTGCCGGCCCGGCGTCGTCTCGCCGGACTGGAACCGGACACCGGGGACTACGACTACCAGCTCGAAGAGGACCTCCGCGAGTGCCGGACCGCTTTCCGGCCGGAGCTGCCGCACCCTACCTGATACACCGTTTCTCACGGTCAATCCGGAAGAAAGTGATGTTTGGCCGAAGTTCACTCCATATTCTGATCAGGCATCACCAAAAGACATCAGCAGCCGCCTGGTAGTGAACGCGGATCTGCCGGAACGCGAAGGGGACGCGCGTGCTCGACAACTGGTATTTCTGTGCCGCCCTAGGCCTCTCCCCCCAGGACGCCGCCGCCCATCTCGACGTCATCGCCGCCCTGGGCGAGCCGGCCGACGCCGACCACGCCGACGACGTGGTGTGCGCCGCCCTCGACCAACTCGGCCGGGCGGGGACGGCGACCGCGCTGCACGCCTTGCCCCATGTCCTCGCCGCACACCACCGTTTCGCCGACATCAGCAGGGAGGTCTCGGACCACGCCGGCGACCTCTACCGCGACCTCGCCTCCGTGGTCCCGTCCCAGGAACAGCACGGTACGGCGAACCTGCTTCGCACCGCAGCCGGCGGAGCGACGGCGGACGCTGCCGGGCTGCTGGACGGCGTCCTGAGCGAGGCCTCGGGCGAAGCGGACGCCCACAGCACCTCCGCCCAGCCCTACCTCGACCTGCTGCAACACACGCTGCCCACACTGGCGTTGATCGTCGCCCGGTTCCTGGCCCGGCTCGACCCGCGCGCGGTCCGCGAAACCGTCGAGGACCACGCGTCCCTGGTGGACAGGGCGTTGGCCGGCGGTCATGGCCGACTGGCCCTGCTCCAGGCGGCGGAGCTGCGAGCGGCACTCGCCCCGGACGAGGCCGACCAGGTCTGGGAGGAGCTGGCCCAGGCCTCGCAGGGAGCGCTCGACCTGGAACCCGACCTCCTCATGACGGCCGCCCGGGTCATGTTCGCGCCCGACACCGTCCCGCACACCAGGGACTCCCAAGTCCCGCTGGAAACCGATGACTCGGAGGAAGAGACCGGCGTACCGGACGAGATCCTCGACGCGTTGGAGACCGAGGCCTTGACAGGCACCCGGTTACTGCGCCGGCTGGAGAAGTGGCGGTCGTCGAAGACGGCCCCGGCGCGAGCCGACACCCTGCGGGCACGGCAAGCCGCCTACGCCCGGCTGGGCGGCACCGGCGCACAGCAGCACTCGGCCATGCCGTCGGTGCTGTGGCAGGCGTCGCTGTGGACGCTGTCCGCCGAACTCGCCCCGAGGGCGACGGCCCGCCGTCTCGCCCGCTGGTGGCAGGCACCGGACACCCCGCCCACGAAGCCGAAGCAGATCCAGAACCAGCAGCCGTGCCGGATCTCGGTGCCGTACGACGACTACGCCCTGGTACAGAAACACGTGGGCGGACTGCACCGGCTGCGCGCCCCGCACCAGAAGCCGCCGAACCTGCTGCTCACCGACGGCCCCGCCGCCGAGACCACGGCACGCGACGCCGCGTCGGTCTGGTCCCCCTGGATCATCCCGCCGCCCTGGACGCCCCGCGCGTCCCAGGGCGCCCAAGCGGACCCCGACTCCGTCCCCGGCGAAGAGGGACGCAGGCGGAGGGAGGAAGAGGAGAACGCCCGGCTCCGGCTCGGCGGCGTCGAACCCGAGCAACTCGTGCGACTGCTCGCCGCCGGAATGCTGACGGCCCGGCTCCTGACCGTCACGGCCGGCCCCGGCCCGCTTCCCGACCACCTGCTGCTGCTCGTCGTCCACATCCGGGACATAATGAGCCGCCGCAACGCGTTGCTCGCCCTCGCCCAGTCCGACGCCCGCCGCTACGGCGAGCTCACCGGCCACCTCGCCCCGCTGCTCCTGCACGTCAGAAGCCAGGTCGACCGCATCGGCAAGGGACAGCGCCCGATGGTCCCGCCGGACGAGATCGTGCGCGTCATCACCGGCCTCTACACGGCGGAGCCGGACGCGCCCGGAGCCGGCGCGCTCGAACGCCTGCTGGTACGCAACGGACAGGCCCTGAACGCGGCGCTGCTGTGGGTGCTCGAAACCTCCTCCGGCGGAGTCGGCCCGCACCGGACGGAGGCCGGCGGACGATGGTTCAGCGGTGAGAAGCCGCCCGCAGGCGACCTGCTGTCCCTGGCCCTCGAAATGCAGGACCACCCCTTCACCCGCACGGCCATCGACGCGGCTCTGCTGCGCCGGGAGATCTACGGCGAGGAACGCGACGGCCTGTTGCGCTGGGACTGGGAGGAGACGGGCCCGCGCTTCCTGGTCCCGCCGCCCGGCGACACGTACACCCTCCTTCCCCGTGCGCTCGTGCTCAGCGGCCCCGCCGACGAGGACCGCCCCTTTTTCTCGGTGGGCGAGTGGGAACGCATGGACAAGGGGCTGCGGGACCTCGTCGCCGCCACCGACACCTACGGGGTCACGCCCATCACCCTCAGCACCCAGCGGCTCGCGGCGCTGCTCCAGCGGCCCGACCTCGGCGACCGCGGAGACCACGAGGACTGGGTCACGGCCTGGACCGACCTGGTCGGCTCCCTCAACAGCGCCGCCCATCTGCCGCGCCCCGTACGCGGCCGGATGCTGGAGATGTTCCGGTCCCCGGTCGCGGGTGAGGGCTCCCAGCAGCGACTGCTGCGCGTGCTCGAACACGTGGTCAGGGCCATCGTCGACATCAGCGGCCGGGCGCAGTTCTTCTACGAACGCCTCTTCGAAGAACTCGCCGACACGCGGCTGCGCGCGGAGAGCGCCAACCGGTTGCGCCTGCTGACGATCCGGTCGCTTTACCGCAAGTGGGGACACGGGCCGCTGGCCGCCGAGCGCGGCAATCCCTTCGGCGTGTACGGCAGCCGGGTGACCGCGCGGGGCACCGAGCTCGCGCTCGCCCAGTTCCTGCGCGACACCGCCGACCTGCGGGTCCAGACGACGGGCAGACCCCTCGCCGCGATCATGACCCAGCTGTGGCGGCAGAGCCACCAGCCCGCGCCCCTCCCGCCGCACCGTCAGGACGCGGACGCGCTCACCGCCGACCCCCGGCTGGTGGTGGCCGCCACCGTCGACCGGCGCACGGGTCAGGCCGTGGTCTACCGGCAGCACAGCCGCCTGGACGTTGCGGACCTCGGTGGCAAACGGCCATCTGTCCGTGATCTGTTCGCCACCGGCACCGACGCGGACCTGCCGAAGGGGGGCGCGTTCGTGGTCGGCACCGTGTGGGCCGTCCGCGACGCGGACACCCACCGGCTGCTGTGGATCAACTGCGGTCTCGCCAGACCCGTGACCGTGCGTCTCGGCCGCTCCGCCCAGGACCGGTCCTGGCGCACCGGTCAGACCCTGGCCGTGTACGTCCGGCCCGGCGAGAGCAAGGCGTCGCAGGTCGCCCCGCTCGCGGCTCCGCAGCCTGAGGACGGGGAGGTACGCGCCGCCCGGATCGCGCCCGCTGACGCGTACCCCTGGCTCACGTTGGACATCACCGGCGCGGCCAACTACCGCTACCCCATGGGCGGCAGTGGCCGGGACGTCGCCGCCCGACGGCTCTGGGACCCCGACCTGTCCCGGGCCTTCGCCGACGGCGGCGGGGGATGCGTGGCGCACACGACGCTGGCCGCGTGGGACGCCCGGGTGGAGCGCTGGCTGCCGGTGGACGCCGGCCTGCCCGAACTGGCCGTGGAGGCCGCGGCGAGCGGGGCCACGGACGAACCCGGGCGTACCAGGGTCCGCCTGGTCTTCTGCGGTCACGCCACCGATCGCACCGGGTTCGGACCCGCCCACCGCTTCGTCACCCTCCCGGGCCGGTGCTTCGTGCTCGGCCCGACGGCCTGGGAGCCGTCCGACTGGGAGATCCTCGAAGAGGCGTGTCTGCGCGACCCCGCCGGACTGATCGTCCACGCCGAGTTCCGGCCGGGCGAGAGCCGCCTGCGGTTGGCGGCGGCCCCCGACGGCGGCTCGTACTTCGACGACCGCAACCTGCGCTGGCTCGCGGTCTTCGGGACCGACGCGGAAACCGGCACGGGCACGGACACCGACGACGAGCCTGCCGACGACGCCGAACCCCGGCTCGCGCACCGCGGGGACGACGGCCGCTGGCAGATCGAGGTGCCCGCCGTGGACGGATTCCCCCGGCAGGTGGAGGCCTGCCCGCCCAAGGGCTTCGTCTCACCACGGCATCGCAAGTCGCTGCTGTGCAGCATCCAGTCCTGGCGGGAACCCGAGGCCCGCAAGGCGACGGCGCTGGTGGAGCCGTTCCAGGAGGACGGCATCACCTACGATCCGGACGTCCAGCGGTACCGGGAACTGGTCCGGCTGCCGCTCGGAACCACGGTGAAACTCGTGGGGACGGACACCAAGGACTTCCAGAGCGAGAACCGGGTGTGGCTGGCCTCCGGGCTGGTCGGCTTCGCCGCCACCGACTCGCTGACGCTGACCGGCCGGTTCCCCAAGTGCACGAAGACCACCAGGCGCCAGGCGATCGTGCTCGAAGACCCGCAGCCCAGACCGCTGTGGCGCCCCAAGCAGGTCCCGGCCCCCCTCCCACCGCACGAACTGGCCGCGCACTGTACGGGCTTGGACGAGCCGACGATCCTCGACCGCGGCGACCTGGCCGGCATGGTCGCCGTCCGGATCCGGGACGACAGCGGCAGGCTCTCGCACCTGCGCGTCTGGCTGAACCTGGACACACGGGTCGTCGTGGCGCTCGTCCCCGTCGAATGTTTCGACCACGACATGCCCTCCGTCGGCGACCACGTGGCCGGACAGCGCACCGCCCGGGGCTGGACCTTCCACGTGCATCCCCGGCGGCTCAAACTGCGCGCCCTGTGGGAGCTGACGGACGACCGGCGCAAGCCCCACGAGTGGTCACCGGTGGGCCAGTACCAGGACGAGCAGGGCCTCCACGAGCTCTACCAGCACTCGGACAGCGCCCTGCTCTCCGAAGGGCCCCCGTCCGACCCCCGTACCGCCGCCAGAGCCCAGGTCAAGGCCGGTCGGCGCGGGCAGGCGCAGCGGCAGGACGGTGTCCCCGCGGTGGTGCAGCAGGACGGCCACCACCTGGTGGGGCAAGCCGCCGGTGTCGACCTGACGGAGGACTTCCAGCCGGTGCGTGTGGAGCGGACCTGGCTGGAGGCGTACGGGCATGGTGACGCCGCGTCGCAGGTGCCGGCCGGCCACCTGGACGTCCGTAGGATGTTCCTCCTCTCGCCCGCCGCCCGGTCACGGTCGGCCGCGCCGAAGCCCGCGCCCCGGCGCGTCCTCGACCCCGCCTCCGAGTGGAACCTGTTCATGGCGGGACCCGCGCCCACGGTGACCGGCTCCCTCGCCCGGAACAGGGTGGAACCGAGCGCCCCCGCCCCCCGCCTCGCTCCCGACGACGACGGCCGCCACCAGCCCTGGCTGGCGCTGTGCGACGAGCCGCGCACGCTGGTCGCCGGGCGGGCCGTCGAGGACTACCTCACCGATTCTGTCCGCGCCGTGCCCGTGGCACACGGCCGCGGAGCCCGGGCGTCCTTCCTGCGCGTACCGCCGGTGTCCCTCGCGGAGTTCATGAAGGAGGTCATGCCGCGCGCACGGGTCGACGGACGACGTCACGAGATCAAGGACCAGCACGGCAGGAAACGCCGCCCCTACTACGTGGGAGCCACCGCCGTCGGCCAGGACACCGTGCACCGCTTCGAATTCGGGTACGGCTGGTTCCTCGACGTCCCCGGGGACAAGCTCACCGTCAGCGGGGAACCCGTCGACCCCACCGGCATCACCCTCTTCCACGGCGACCGCGTCGACGCCATGTCCTTCCACCCCGGTGACGACTCCGCCACGGCCGGAGCCGTCACCGTGGACATCGCCCCCGGGGACATCGACAAGGGCGACGAGCACCACCTCTATCTGGAAGGCACCGACAAGCGCAGGCCCGTCGTCCATCTGCTGGACGTGGAGATCGACCACGCCAGGAGCCGGGTCCTGGTCCTGCGCGCCCACACGGCGAACCCGAAACGCGCCCGGCGCGGCGAGGACGCCGAGGTGAAAGCCGTCAAGATCAGCGCCTGCCTCGACGACGACAGCGTGCGCAAACTGATCGCCCTGTTCGGCCCCGACGCCGCCCGCGAGCAGCGCGTCCTGGCCAGGGTCCGCCCCGGGCGGGCCGGGGACTCCGGGCCGCGGCTCGGCTTCGTCCTCGTCCCCCCGCGTGCCGCGCCCGAGGGCGGCGACGAGCCCGGACTGCGCGCCGGCGACAGCCTCTACCTCGTCGCCGGCCGGATCGTGCAGACGGCCAACGACCGTCTGCTGCCCTTCACCCTCCCCGAACTCACCGCCGTCGACGGCGATCCGCTGCAGGTGACGGTGAGCCGACGGCACTTCTCGTACCGGGAGAGCGCCCTGCGGCTCGCCGCGGAGAAACAGTACGAGCACGCGAAGATGCTCGTCCGCCTCACCGACCGCGGGCCCGGCGGCGACAACCACTGGTACGGCGCGACCAAACAGGCGCCCGAACGCCGCCTCGACATTCTGCGCAGCCATCTCGTGAGCCGCGGCGGCGACTGCTTCGCCGTGGTCACCGACACCGGCAAACAGGTGGAGGTCCGTCCCGGCGTGCTCTTCCCGGTGGCCGGCATGCACACCCCCTACCGGCTCGCCCCCCGTTCCGTGGTGCGCCTGCGGCTCCACGGGACCGACGGGGTGACCGCGCGTCAGGCGATCGCCTCGGAAGTCAGCTATCTCGACGAACGGCCGCGTCCCGCCGTGGTGTTCCCCAAGGACGACTTCCGGACCGAGCAGGACTACCTGAAGGCGGGGACGCGTCGCGGCGGCTTCACCGTCGCCGGGCTGCCCGGCATCAGCGCCACCGCACCGGGGGACCTGGCGAAGGTCCTGCTGTGCGGAGACCACCCCAAGATCGCCGGAGTGGTCCGCGAGGGGCCGGACGGCGGCCGTCCCGAGGTACGGCTGGTGCCGCTCGGGCAGGGGCAGGGCGGTGTCGTGTCCTGCAGGAAGGGGCAGGCCGTCCGGGGCGCGCGGGTGCTCTGGAAGGGCGCAGCCGGCACCGAACCGGCCGCCTCCGACACGGTCGTGCCGTGGGCCCAGCTGTCGTTCATGGACGTCACCGCGGAGGAGATCGCCGCCGCCTGCCACGACCGGGGCTGGCTCTACCACGACACCCGGACCAGGACCTGGCTGCCGGCCCGGAAGAAGTACGACCGCCCCTGGCTCAGGCAGCCCGCCCGCTCAGTGGAGGAACCGGTCTTCTTCTCCCGCACCGCCGCCGGCTGGACGCTGCGGCACCGGAAGAACACCCTGCGCCAGTTCGGCTTCCCCGCAGCGGAACTGCTGGAAGGCACCCACCAGGACAGCGCCTCGCGGACCCGGGGGAGCTGGGTCGTCGCCGCCGGCGGCCGGGACAGCCTCTGGCTGGAGCTGGCCCCGGGGCGGATCGCCGAAGTGTCCGCCGAACTCCTCCAGTTCACCGACGGACGCTCCCTCGCCGACCTCGACTGCTCCCTGTTCAGCCCGGGCGACCTGGTACAGGGACGGGTGGAGGGCGGGGTGAACGAGTGCGGTCACCTCGTCCTCACCCGGTGGCGGCCGGGCCCGCGCGGCGCCTTCGCGGCGTCCGCAGCCCGCAGGATGCTCCTCCCGGTCGACAAGGTCGACGAGGTCAAGGGCGCCCTGCACCTGGGCGAGGGCCCCATGACCGTCCGCCATCCCGCGGCACGGGACGTCCTGGACGCCCACCCGGCCGGGGGCGCCGTGTGGCTCGACGACGCCAACACGCTGACCCCGCTGGGCGAGTCGCCCGTGCGCGAAGGCGACGTCGTGTTCGTCGCCGCGTCGGACGTGCCCGGTGAGCTGCGCGTCCTCGGACTGCCCGCGGCGCGGGTGAGATTGGCGCCGGAATCGGCGCAGGGCGCCTGGCCGCCCCGCACACGGTGGCTGCGCGACGCGCTGGCGGCGGTCGCCGCCGGGACGGGCCGGCTGCTCGCGAAACTCGGCAGTGTGCCCATGACCGTCGAACGCGTCGAGACCGGGGCCGAGCCCGTGCTCACCGTGTCCCGGCGGGCCCAGCCGCGCGGCACCTGGCCCAAGGGCTCCGTGCTGGCCGAGCCGGTCGCCGACCTGGGCAAGGGCGACCTGGCGGTGCGGTCGGGCTCCGCCCTGATCCAGGTCCCCGTCCGCACGCTCCTGCGGGGCCTGCCCGGCGGGGCGGCCGCCGCGTCGGCCGCCGCCGCGGCGCTCGTCGCCCGGGGCGGACTGCTCCGCCTGCACTGGGACCCGAAGACGGACACGCTCACCTGCGGCCCCGAGGCGGGACCGCAGGACCGGGACCGGCGAGAGACCAGCGTGGTCCCGCTGGCCGCGGTGGACACCCCGCAGGACGGCTGCCTCGGTCTCGTCTGCCGGGACGAACAGACCCAGCAGCTGTGCTGGCTGCCGGCCGGCAAGGCCGCCTGGACCCGTCACGTCCCCGGTGAGGTCCTCCTCGCCCACCTGCGCGCCGTGAAGCACCTGCCCGCCCTGCGCGACGCACCGGGAACGGTGACCCTGTGCGGGCACCCGCCGGTCGCCCGCGAGTACGACAGGCTGGAGCCCGGACAACTGCGCCACGTCCGCGTCGTCCTGTCCGAGCCCGCCGCGCCGGGCACGGACGCCGGCGGCGACGAGAGCGCTGCCGCGGCCGACGCGTCGCAGGCCACCGGCCGCTGCCTGGTCTCGGTCGAGCCGCTCGGCATGCTCGCCGAGTACACGCCCGCCGACGGCAACGCGCTCCCGGCGCCAGGCGAGACGTTCATGGCCGAGGTGTCACGCCTGGAACGCGGCCCCGGCCGCACCGCCCTCCGCCTCGTCGAACAGGGCAGCAGGCTGACGGTGGTCGATCTGCCCGTCTGGATGTCCAGCTCGCTGGGCGAGTTGTACGTCCCCCATCAGCTCGCGAAGGCGGAAGCGCAGCCGAACCTGATCCCGCCGAGGTTCGCCGAGTACGGGGCGGCGATGGACGAGGGCCGACAGGGCACGGCGCTCACCGGCCCAGCGCCCTCCCCGGCGCACCTCCTGCTGCGCGCCATGGGCGCGACGGAGACCCTCCCCGACGGCCATGACGGCCATGACGGCCATGACGGCCACGACGGCACCGCGGACGAGGCGGCGCGAACCGCCGACGTGCACGAGCAGGCCGTTCGCGCCGTCCTCGACTGGCTGCGCTCCCCGGAGGGCAGGGACTTCGTCCTGCAACGCGACGCCCCCGTCGACCTCGCCCCCGCCCTCGCCGCGTGCTCCCTGGGCACCCGGATTCCGCAGCAGGCCTTCGGCCTGAGCCGGGGATGGCAGGCGTACCTCCTCAGCCGGCTCGGCGACCGCGCCGTCAGCTCGCTGCACGTGGAGGCGCTCGTCACCGAGTGGCTGACCCGCCCGGAGCGACACCGCGCGACGGGCGGGGACTGGCGCAGGCTCCGCTCGGTGGAGATCCGGCCGAAGCTGACGCAGAACCAGCTGGGCAGTCTCGTCGACTACGGCCTGGCGGTCTGGGACGGCGGGCCCGCCGGGCAGCAGGGGGAGCGGGAGGCCGCGCCGGTCGCCCGCGCCCTGCTGGCCGCCGTGGGACGACTGCCCTCGGCGGACCGGATCGTCCTCGACACCCGCCAGCGGCCGGTCGACTCCCCGCTCCTGCGCGCCCTGGCCGACCTCGGCGCCGGGCTGCGGCCCGCGCGGGGCCGGGCCGTCCCCCGCTGGAACCTCCAGAAGGAGCAGTACGACACCCTGCGCGCCGTCACCGCCAAGGTCCTCCGCGACGACATCCCCCTGACCCTGCTCCCCGCGTACGCCCCCCTCACCCCCGCCGCGCGGAAGTTCGGTCACGAGCTGCTCAGGGACGCCGGCCGGCGTCTGCAGGACGGCTGAGCCGTCCCGTGGGCCCGGCGCCTCACCGGGCCCACGGTAACCCGCCCCCGGCGCCGGGCGAGCCGCGTCACCGGGTGAGGGGCGCCTTGGCGTACACCTCGATCTCGCTCAGGGTGATGTATCCGCCCGGCCGGGCGGTCATGACCACGCGGACGGCGGTCGCGGGAGGGGCCGTCACCGGTACGGAGACGATCGGTGCGCCTTCGGTGCCGACCGGGACGGTGTCGCTCGCGTCGCTCCAGACGTCGTCGGCCGACCGCACCTGCACCTTGAGGCTCTCGGGGAAGGAGGCGTTGGCGCCGTCCCGGTGGAAGCGGGCGACGATCCGGGTGAGGTCGCGGGCCTTCGGCAGGGTGAACGTGATCGTGTCGGAGGGGTTCTTGGCGGTCCCCGGCTTCCAGTTGGACCAGGCCTTCTCGGTGAGGTCGCCGTTGCGCAGCCGCTCCGCCGAGTACCCGCTCTCGGTGAACGTGGCGTCGACCGAGACGCCGTCGTCCGGGGCCACGTTGGTCTCCACCGCCTCCGTGACCCGCACCTGGACGCTCGCGTCGACCGTGCTTCCGTCGACGACGCGTGCGAGGCCGTGCAGGGTCACGACGCCGACCGTGTCGAACGCGCCGTCGGGCGCCGGGTCCCAGGTCACCGGCAGGACCGCCCGGCCGCCGTGCGAGCCGACGCCGACGACGGTCGTGGGCAGCTCCGGCCGTCCGCCGGTGTAGGTCGTGGCACCGCCGGGGAGCGTCGAGACGATCCGGTCCACGGTGACGACCGCCGTCGCGGCGACCTCGCGCCCGAGCGCGTCGGTCGCCCGGCCTTTGACGCGTACGCTGCCGGGCTTGCGCCAGGCCCGGTCCGCCGGGAGGCGCCACACCACCGGGAGAGAGCCCCGGGCGCCGTCCGGGAACACCGGCGTGACCGTGGACGGCAGCCCGGGCCGCAGCCCGGGCACGGTGAACGCCTCGGCGGTCTCGGTGCTCCGCACCGTCTCGTCGGTCACGGTCCAGCGCTGGTTCGCCGCCGAAGTCGGCGTGTACACCGACACCTTGGCGCCGTCGGCCGTGGACTGGCCGCTGACGTCGAGCAGTCGGCCGGTGGCGGCGTTCACGAACGTCCAACTGCCGTCGCCGGTGGTGGACATGATCCACTGCGCCGCGCCGTCGGCCGCTCCGGCCGCCGGGTCCTCCAGGACGGCCCGGCCGTCCCGCACGGCGAGCCTGCGGCCCGTGCTCGCGCCGGTGAGGGAGTACCGCGCCCGGTGGTCGGTTCCGGCCGACGGGATCACGTTCCACAGCTGTTCGGCGCGGGCCGGGTCGGTCGTGCGGACGGCGACGCCGCTGCCGTCGGCGGCCGGTGCGAGCGACTTGCGGCTCTGCGCTCCGGTGAGCCGGTAGACGTGTCCGGGCTGGACGAGCGCGGCGTCCTTCGCCACGCCGCTGACGCCGTCGACGAGGAAGGTGGTGACCGACTTGGCGGGGACGGTGAGCGTGGCCGAGCCGGCGGCGACCGCGACCGGGGTGCCCCGCACGAGGGCGCCGTCGGCACTGGTCACCACGGGTGTGACGGTGGCCTGCGCGGAGATCTTCCGGAAGCGGGAGAGGTCGAGGGTGACCGAGCGTGCCGTCGTGCCGCTGTTGACGTGCACCACGCTCGCCGCGTCGCCCGAGGCGCGCACCGCGGCGACGGTGTCGGTGTCGTCGACCTTCACGAAGCGGTCGCCGGGGCGGATGTAGTGGGTGAAGTTGCGGATCGTGTGGAACTTGGAGTTGGTGCGGATCGGGCAGGTCCGCGGGGTGTCCCGGGCCGTGCAGTTGAAGGGGACGTGGATGCTGCCCCAGTTCTTGCCGGCCGCGGCCTGCGGCAGGGCGTCCTCGATCGGCTGCCAGAACACCCAGGCGGACGGCTCCAGTTCGCGCATGTCGTCGACCATGCGGGTGGCGATCCCGAGACCGGGTTCCATGCCGGTGAAGTCGGTTCCGGCGCCCCAGGTGCCCTCGACCTCGCTCATCCACAGTTTCTTTCCGGCGCCTTTGGCGATGTCGCGGGCGCTGGTGCGCATGCCGGTGCCGTAGGTGTGCACGTTGAGCTGGTCGACGGCGGCGCGCGCGGGGGCGGCGTAGGCGTTCCAGTTCTGGGTGAAGATGCCGGGGTTGGTCTCGTCCATCGCCGAGACCTTCGCGCCGGTGGTGGTGTGCTTCAGCGCCTCGTCGAGGGCGAGGATCACCTTCTGCTGGAGCGCCGGGCCCGCGTGCGCGCCCTCCTGGCGTCCGCCGGTCGGCTGACCGTCGGCGCCCAACTGGGTCCCCCAGTAGGTGGTGTTGGGTTCGTTGAGCGGGTCGATGGTGTCGAAGGAGATACCGTGCTCGCGCTCCAGGCGCTCGGTGACGCGCACCAGGTAGGAGGCGAACTCGTCGACGCGGTCCGGGCGGATCTGGTCCGCGCCGGAGTCGAAGCCTCCGGAGACGTAACCGCTGACGGTCTGGAACCAGGGCGGCGAGTTGCTGAACGCCTCCCAGCGGGTCACCTTGTCCTTGACCTGGTCCACCCACCAGCGCTGGCCGGCGTCGGCGTTCCAGTTCCAGTGGCCGGGGTCGTCGGGGTTCCACCAGTCCATGTCCTGCCGGGTGGTTCCCGCGGGGGCCTTCCAGAAGCCCTCCATGGTCGCGCCGGCCTTCATGTAGTCCGTGCGGACGTCGGGCGCGTTGCCGCCGCCGATGTTGTACCGCGCGATGTTCAGCCGCAGCCCGTCCTCGCCGAACAGCAGGTCGACGAGTCTTTTGCGCAGGGCGTCCGGGTAGCCGCCGGTGGCGTTGGCGAACCACACGAGGCTCGTCCCCCACCCCTCGAACTTCTGCTGGCGGTATGACGGGTCGACGCGCACAGTGACCGCGTTCGGCGGTGACGGGGCCGACGACGCCGATGTCGCCGGCGAGGGCGACGGATCCCCGTACGCCGTCGGCGCGGCGACCAGTCCCGCGCCGAGCAGGAGAGGAACCGCGGCCGCCAAGCCCCGGACGATGAGCTGCCGTTGGGTCACGACACTCCCTTTCACCACACGAGGGCGAACAGAAACGATCAGAATGAGCCGCGCTCAGGGCATGCTCAACGACGGAAATGAACACGTCAAGACGGTGGGCGGGAACCTCTCCCACGACGCGGTCGGCGACCGGTGACAAACGCGCCACCTGTCGCTGCGTTCCTGTGAGCATCGCCCGGTCCGCCCGGTCCGCCCGGTCCGCCCGGTCCGCACGGTCCGCCCATGAACGCGACGCACAGCAGAAGGGGAACGTGGCCCGGCGTCGCCCTGGCTGCGCTGCTGGCCGCGGCGACGCTCGCCGCCGCGGCCCCGGCCCCGCCCGCCGACACGGCCTCGGGCCCCGTGCCGCGAGCGCGCGGACCGGGACGCCCGTGACCTCGACGAGCCCGGCCACAGGGGTGACCGGGACCGTGGTGCGCGTGCGGTCGCCCCCGTCGACGTCCTTCGGGGCGCGCCCGGCAGCAGCCCTGCGGGGCGCCGAGAGCGCGTACCGCAACTTCTTCGCCTCCCTCGGTGCCGCCCGCATGGGACCGAAAGTCCGGGCGTGAGTCCGTGCGCCCCCTCTGCCGATGCCGTCCCACCACTCGAGACGATGTCCGGAATACGAGAAAAATACCGGTTCGGAGATCTGCTCACCCTTCCGTGCCGAATGAAGGACATGGGTACGACCACGACCCTGGCCGACACCGGTGTGCCACGCGAACCGGCCAGTGCCGAGCGGCACTTCCTCGGAACCTTCGGAGCTGACATGGCGGACAAGCCGGTGGAGACACTGCCCCTTGCACGCGAGGAGTCCACGGTCCTGCTGGACGGGTACGGCGACCCGGCCGTACTCGAAGAAGAGTTCACCTCCGTACTGGCCGACGTCGTCCGCATGGAGCGGATACCGGCCGACGCCCACTTCTTCGAGGAGCTGGGCGCAGACTCGCTGGTCATGGCGCACTTCTGCGCCATGATCAGGAAACGCGGCGACCTGCCACCGGTGTCCATGAAGGACGTGTACCGCCATCCGACGCTGCGCAGCCTCGCGACGGCCCTCGCCGACGCCACGGCCACCGCCGCTCGGGCAGAGGCGGCCGCCGCGGGAGCCCCGGACGCGCAGCCGGCCCCGAGGACCGCCCCCGCCCCTGCGGGGCCGGTGACGCCACCCCCGGCCGGCGCCCCGCACTACGTCATGTGCGGCGCCCTCCAGCTCCTCGCCTTCCTCGCCTACGCCTACCTCATCGCCCTGATCGCCGAACGAGGCTACGAGTGGATCTCCGCGGGCTCCTCGGCGGCCGAGGTGTACCTGCGGTCGGTCCTGTTCGGCGCCGCCGCCTTCGTGACCCTGTGCGCGCTGCCCGTCGTCGCCAAGTGGGCGCTCGTCGGCCGGTGGAAGCCCCAGGAGATCCGCGTCTGGAGCCTCGCCTACGTCCGCTTCTGGATCGTCAAGGCGCTCATCCGCTCCGACCCGCTCGTGCTGTTCCACGGATCGCCGCTCTACCTCGTCTATCTGAGAGCCCTGGGCGCGAAGGTGGGGCGGGGCTCCGTCGTCCTCTCCCGGACCGTGCCCGTCTGCACCGACCTGCTCACCATCGGCGACGACACCGTCGTCCGCAAGGACTCCTCCTTCACCTGCTACCGGGCCCACGACGGACTCATCCAGACCGGCCCCGTCACCCTCGGCAACGACGTGCTGGTCAGCGAGGCCACGGTGCTCGACATCGACACCCGTCTCGGCGACGGCGCCCAGCTCGGCCACGCCTCCTCGCTGCACCGCGGGCAGACCGTGCCCGCAGGGGAGCACTGGCACGGCTCCCCGGCCCAGCCGGCCGACGCCGACTACCGGAGGGTGGGCTCGGTCCCCTGCGGCCCGCTGCGCCGGACGGTCCACAGCGTGCTGCAACTCCTGGTCGCCCTGGCCGTGTACCTGCCGATCGCGGTCGGCGGCCTGCACGCGCTGCTCGCCGAGACCCCGGACATCCGAACCGCCCTGGAACCGGGACCCGCCGTCTTCGGCGACTGGACGTTCTACCGCGACGCCCTCGCCTTCTCCTTCGTGCTCGTCTTCGGCGCCGTCCCCGCCGGACTCCTCGTGATGACCACCGTGCCCCGCCTGCTCGCCAAGACCGTGAAGCCGGACCGGGTCTACCCCCTGTACGGCTTCCACCACGGGGTGCACCGGACCATCACGCTCCTCACCAACTGGCGTTTCCTCAAGCGCCTGTTCGGGGACAGCTCCGCCATCGTCCACTATCTGCGGTGCCTCGGCTACGACCTGTCCAGGGTCGAGCAGACCGGCTCGAACTTCGGCACCGAGATGAAGCACGAGACGCCCTACCTGAGCCTCGTCGGACGCGGCACGATGGTCGCAGACGGGCTGTCGATCATGAACGCCGACTACTCCGGCAGCGCCTTCCGCGTCTCCCGGGCGGCGATCGGCCCGCGCAACTTCCTCGGCAACCGCATCGCCTACCCCGCCGGCGGCAGAACCGGCGAGAACTGCCTCCTGGCGACGAAGGTCATGGTGCCCATCGACGGGAAGGTCCGCGAGGGCGTCGGACTGCTCGGCTCGCCCAGCTTCGAGATCCCCCGCACGGTGCTCAGGGACAGCCGGTTCGACCGGTTCACGAGCCCCGAGGAGCTGCGGCCCGCCCTCGCCGCGAAGAACCGGCACAACGCCTCCACCATGCTGTGGTACCTCGGGACCCGGTGGATGTACGCCTTCGGCCTCGTCCTGCTCGCCTCCGCCGCCACCGAGTGGTACGGCGCCTTCGGCGCGCCGGCGATCGCCCTGGCCGACGTGCTCGGCCTGGTCTTCACCGTCGCGTACTTCGTGTTCCTGGAGCGCGCCCTCACAGCCGTCGTCCCGCTGCGCCCGCTGCTCTGCTCGATCTACGACCCGCGCTTCTGGCGGCACGAGCGCTACTGGAAGGTGCCCTCCGAGACCTACCTGCGCATCTTCAACGGCACCCCCTACAAGAACCTGGTCTGGCGGCTGCTCGGCGTCCGCCTGGGCCGCCGGGTCTTCGACGACGGCTGCTACCTGACCGAACGGTCCCTGGTCACCCTCGGCGACGCGTGCACGCTCAACGCGGGCACCGTCGTGCAGTGCCACTCGCAGGAGGACGGCACCTTCAAGTCCGACCGCAGCGCCCTCGGCTCCCGCTGCACCCTCGGCGTCGGCGCGTTCGTGCACTACGGGGTCATGGTGGGCGACGGCGCGGTCCTCGCCCCCGACTCCTTCCTGATGAAGGGGGAGCTCGTCCCCCAGGACGCCCGGTGGGGCGGCAACCCGGCCACGGCGCTGAGCCCGTCCCGCAGCGGCGAGGGGAGGTAGGTCCGCATGGCTACAACGACACCCACGCTCATCACCCAGGCCGGCCGGGAGCACTGGCAGAACGTCCTGGCCTCGGGCGGGGCCACCATCGTCCCCCGGTGGCGGACCCCCGGCGCCGGCCGCCCGGCCGCCCGCGGGACCGCCGTGCACGAGACCCCGATCCCCGACGACCTGCTCACCGCGCTCCGGACGACCGGCCTGCCCGGCGACCCCCTCCTCGGCTCGGTGCTGCTGGCCGCCCACGCCAAGGTGCTCGCCGCCCTCTCCGGCGAGCGGGAGGTCACCACCGCTCACGTCGTCGCCGAGGGCGGCCGGCCGCTGCCCTGCCGGCTGACCGTCGACCCCGGCCCCTGGCGCGCGCTCGTGGAACACGCCCACCGCGCCACCGTCGCCCTGGTGATCCACCAGGACTTCCCCGTGGACGCGCTCCGAAGGGAACTCGGCCGCACCGGACCCTCGACCGAGGCCGTGTTCGACCCGACCGGCGCGGCGGGCGAACTGCCCGAGGACGCCGTGCTGCGCCTGGAACTCCCACGACACCACGGCCGCCCCCTGCTGCGCCTGCGCTACCGGACCGACGCGCTCGACGCCGGGAGCGCCGCCCGCATCACGGGCTACCACCTCACCGCGCTCCGGCTGATCGCCGCCGACCCGGACGCCTCGCACGACCGGCAGAGCCTGCTCTCGCCCGAGGAGCTCCGCTTCCAGCTCGACGGCCTCGCCGGTCCCCGCCGCGAGCTGCCCGACCGCCGCGTCCACGAACTGTTCGAGGAACGCGTCCGCGCCCACCCCGACGCGGTCGCCGTCGCCCGCGGCGACCGTCGCTGGACCTACCGCGAACTCGACGAGCGGGCCAACCGGCTGGGCCGCGCCCTGCTCGCGCGCGGCCTCCGCCCCGAGGACGTGGTCGCGGTGGTGACCGAACGCACCCTCGACTGGGCCGCGTGCGTCCTCGCCGTCTTCAAGGCGGGCGGCGCTTACCTGCCCGTCGAACCGCACTTCCCGGCCGACCGCATCGCCACCATGCTCTCCCGCGCCGACTGCCGCCTGGTGCTCACCGAGGAGGGTGCCGCCGCCGGCCTCGACCGGGCCCTGGACGTCCTGCCCGCCGTCCGGGCGCTGCCCGTCAGCGAGGCGTACGCGGAGGACCACCCCGCCGGCGACCTCGGCGTGCCCGTCGCCGCCGGACAACTCGCCTACCTCTTCTTCACCTCCGGCTCCACCGGCGAACCGAAGGGCGCCATGTGCGAGCACGCCGGCCTGCTCAACCACCTCCACGCCAAGATCGACGACCTCGGCATCGGCGAGAACGACGTGGTCGCCCAGACCGCGCCCCAGTGCTTCGACATCTCCCTGTGGCAGCTGCTGGCCGGGCTCCTGGCCGGCGGAAGCACCCTGCTGGTGGAACAGGAGGCGATCCTCGACGTCCCCCGGTTCGTCGACACCGTCGAGCGCGGCCGCGTCGGCGTGCTCCAGGTCGTCCCCTCGTACCTCGACGCCGTCCTCGCCTACCTGGAACGCCACCCGCGGACCCTGCCCGCCCTGCGCCGCGTGTCGGTCACCGGCGAGGCCCTGAAGAAAGAGCAGGCCCAGCGCTGGTTCGCGGCTCAGCCCCGGATCCCGCTGGTCAACGCCTACGGGCTCACCGAGACCTCCGACGACACCAACCACGAGGTGATGGACCGGCCGCCCGACGGCGACCGCGTCCCGCTCGGCCGCCCCGTCAACAACGTTCGCGTGTACGTCGTCGACGAGCACCTGGCGCCGGTGCCGCTGGGCGCGCCCGGCGAGATCGTCTTCTCCGGGGTGTGCGTCGGACGCGGCTACGTCAACGACCCCGAGCGCACCCGGCTCGCCTTCACCGCCGACCCGCACCGCCCCGGCGAACGGCTCTACCGCAGCGGCGACCACGGCCGCTGGCTGCCCGACGGGAAGCTCGACTTCCTCGGCCGCCGGGACAACCAGGTCAAGATCCGCGGCTTCCGCATCGAGATCGGCGAGGTCGAGAACGCCCTCCTGCGGGTACCCGGGGTGCGCGACGGAGCGGTGGTGGCCGCCGACGGCACCGGAAGAGGCGGACGCCTGGCGGCCTTCTACGCCGGCCCGGACCCGCTGGACGACGCCGCCCTGCGCGCCCGGCTCGGCGAGTCGCTGCCCGCCTACATGGTCCCCTCCGAGTTCCACTGGCGGCACGAACTGCCCCTGACCGCCAACGGCAAGACCGACCGCAAGGCGCTCACGGCGCTCGCCGCCCGGCTCGGCGCCGACGAACCCGCCACCGGGGCGCCCACCACCGCGTCCGGCGCCGACGGCCCGGACCGGGACGCCCCCCGCACCCCGACCGAGCGGCGCCTGGCCGCCGCATGGGCCCAGGTGCTGGACATGCCCGAGCACCGCGTCCGCCGCCACGACCACTTCTTCGACCAGGGCGGCACCTCCCTCGCCGCCGTCCGGCTCGCGATCGCACTCGACCGCGCGGTGGACCTCACCGACCTCACCCGCCACCCGGTCCTCGCCGACCTGGCCCGCACGGTCGACGAACGGCAGACCACGCCGGCACCCGCTTCCCCCGATCCGCGCCGCCCGGACCGTACGACCACGACATAGACCGCACGGCGCGGACCACACGGCCCGGACGCCACCGTCCGAGCCCCACCGCCTCCGGAAGGAGACCGAGATGCCGTCCTCGATCCCCCTGTCGCCGCCCGGCGTCGACCTGCGGCCCGGCAGACCTCCCGTCCTGCGCGCCGACCTCACCGGCGACGCGGCGAGCTGGGCCGCCGAGCACCGGGGCGCGCTGCGCGCCGTCGTCACCGAGCACGGCGCGGTCCTCGTCCGCGGCCTCGCGGTCGGCGACCCGGACACGGCCGGGGCCGTCCTGCGCGAGCTGGCCGGCGGCCCGCCCATGACCGAGAAGGAGGCCTTCGCGGCCCGGCGGACCTACCCCGGCGGCGTCTACTCCTCCGCCAAGTGGCCGCCCAGCCAGCCCATGTGCATGCACCATGAACTCAGCTACACCCTGGAGTTCCCCGGGCTGATGCTGTTCGCCTGCATCGAGGCTCCCGCCGCCGGCGGAGCCACCGCCCTCGCCGACGCGCCGACCGTCCTCGGCGCGCTGCCCACCGACCTCGTCGAACGCTTCCTGCGGCAGGGCTGGCTCCTCACCCGCACCTACAACGAGGACATCGGCGCCTCCCTCGCCGACTCCTTCGGCACCGAGGACCGTGCCGCGATCGAGGCCTACTGCCGCGCCTCGGCCATCGCCTTCGAGTGGCAGCCCGACGGCGGACTGCGCACCCGGCAGCGCCGCAGCGCCGTCGTACGCCACCCGGTCACCGGCCGGCGCTGCTGGTTCAACCAGATCGCCTTCCTCAACGAGTGGACCCTCGCCCCCGAGATCCGTGAGTACCTGGTGGACGTCTACGGCGCTGACGGGCTTCCGTTCAACACCCGCTACGGGGACGGCACCCCCCTGGAGGAGGACACCGTCCGCCTGCTCAACGAGGTGTACGAGGCGCACACCGTGCGCGAGCCGTGGCAGTCCGGCGACGTCCTGCTCGTCGACAACGTCCGCACCGCCCACAGCCGGGAGCCCTACGAGGGGCCGCGCGAGGTGCTCGTCGCGATGGCGGACCCCGTCCGGCTGGCCGACTGCTCGCCCACCGTGGAGGTGACCCCCGTATGACGACGGCCCCCCGCGACGACGCGACCCCGGCCGCCGTGCCGCCCTTCGCGGTCGTCCCCGGCGCACAGGTCCGCGACGCCCTGCGCGGGCGGGAGAAGCAGATCGTGGAGCTCGTCGAGGCCGTCTACCGGCTCCACGACGCCGGCGACACGGTGAACCCGCCGTCGAACTTCCTGCGCTTCCCCGACCGCCCCACCTCGCGGATCATCGCGCTGCCCGCCTCGATCGGCGGCCGGACACCGGTGGACGGAATCAAATGGATCTCCAGCTTCCCGCAGAACGTGACGGCCGGAGTGCCGAGGGCGTCGGCGGTGCTCATCCTCAACGACCACGACACCGGCTACCCCTTCGCCTGCATGGAGGCCTCCATCGTGAGCGCCACCCGCACGGCGGCGTCCGCGGCGCTGGCCGCGGACCGGCTCAGCGCCGGCCGGCCCCGCCCGGCCCACGTCGGGTTCATCGGCTGCGGCCTCATCGCCCGCTACGTCCACACCTTCCTCACCGGCACCGGCTGGTCCTTCGACGCCATCGGCGTCCACGACCTGTCCGCCGACAGCGCGAACGGGTTCCGCGGCTACCTGGAGAGGTCCGGCGCCCCGGGCGACATCGTCGTGCACGACAGCCCCGAGGCGCTGATCCGCGCGAGCGACCTGGTGGTCTTCGCCACCGTCGCCGCCCGGCCGCACATCCACGCGCCCTCGTGGTTCGCCCACCACCCGCTCGTACTGCACCTGTCCCTGCGCGACCTCGCCCCCGAGGTCGTCCTCGCCTCCGCCAACCTCGTCGACGACGTCGACCACTGCCTGACCGCGCAGACCTCCGTCCACCTCGCCGAACAGCTGACCGGCCGACGCGACTTCGTCACCGGGACCCTGGCGGACGTGCTGGCCGGACGCCTCACGCCCCCGACGGACCGGACGACGGTGTTCTCGCCCTTCGGCCTCGGAGTGCTCGACCTCGCGGTCGGCAAGTACGTCCACGACGAGGTGGCCGCCTCCCGGGAGCTGCACATAGTCGACGACTTCTTCCACGAACTGAACAGGTACGGATGAACACCATCCGGCCCCCGGCCGACCTTCAACCCGCGGAGGCCATCGTGTCAGTCATATCGGACCCCTACACCTTCAACGAGGAGGACCTCTACGTCGATCTCCGATCGGTGCTGGGAGGCGAACTCTTCCTGAAGTGCGAGGGCTTCAACTTCGCCGGGTCGATCAAGCTGAAACCCGCCACGGAGATGGTGGAGTCCGCCGAACGCCAGGGAGCCCTGACATCGCGGTCCGTCCTGCTCGAGTCCTCCTCCGGGAACATGGGCGTCGCCCTCAGCATGATCGCCGCGAGCAAGGGCTACCCGTTCCTGTGCGTCACCGACTCCCGCTGCAACCTGTCCACACGGCTCCTGATGGAAGCCCTCGGCGCGCACGTCCACGTCATCACCGAGCCGAGCGCCCACGGCGGCTTCCTGCGCGCGCGCATCGACTACGTCCGCACGCTCTGCGCCTCGGACGACCGCTACCTGTGGCTCAGTCAGTACACCAACCCGGGCAACTGGCAGGCCCACTACCACCAGACCGCCCCCGCCATCGCCCGCTCGTTCCCCCGGCTGGACGTGCTGTTCATCGGCGCCGGCACCACCGGCACCCTGATGGGCTGCGCCCGCTGGTTCCGCCAATGGCACCGCCCCGTCCGCATCGTCGCCGTGGACAGCGTCGGCTCGGTGACCTTCGGCGGCGAGGCCGGCCGCCGGATGCTCCCCGGTCTCGGCATGAGCGTCCGCCCCCCGCTCCTCGACGAGGGGTACGTCGACGAGGCCGTCCACGTCGAGGAGGCGGACACCATCCGCGCCTGCCGCCGACTGGCCCGGCGCGGCTTCCTCTTCGGCGGCTCCACCGGCACCGTGGTCAGCGGCGCGATGCGCTGGCTGGCCCGGCACGGCACACCCGGCCTCACCGCCGTCGCCATCGCCCCCGACCTCGGGGAGCGCTACCTCGAAACCGTCTACCAGGCCAACTGGGTGCAGGCCCTGTACGGCGACGAGGTCCTCGGCCCCGTCGAGTCCGACGCCGCCGGCTCCCTCGCCGCCCGCACCGCGCCCCCCGTCGCCTCCCCCGACCTGTGGACCGGCCGCCCCCTCCAGGACGACGACGCCTGGACCGGTTCCCGGACGGCGGACTCCACGCCCCTGCGAGATGCGGTCGACGACCGTGCCTCGGAGACTGTGAAGAGGGACACATGAACCCGGCGGCGAGGCCGGGGCAGGCGCGCAGGCGGGAGAGGGTGTGGCGAAGCGACAAGCCTCCTGGGCCCAGCACATCGGCGCCTCCGAGACCGACCGGCTGCTGCTGTCCGTGGCCGAGGGCAGCCAGGACGCCTTCACCCGTCTGTACGACGCGGTCGCCGGCCCGATCTACGGAATCGCCTGCCAGGTCCTGCGGGACCCGGCCCGCGCCGAGGAGGTCGCCCAGGAGGTCATGCTCGAGGTGTGGCAGACAGCCCCCCGCTACCGGCCGGAGAGCGGGCACGCCATGACCTGGATGATGACCATCGCCCACCACCGCGCCGTCGACTGCGTCCGCACCGCGCGCCGTGCCGCCGAACGCGAACGCACCGTCTCCCAGCGGGAGTCGGTGCCCGCCTTCGACGACGTCGCGGAAGCCGTGGAGGCGCTCGGCGAACGCGAGGAGATCCGCAGCTGCCTGCGGCAGCTCACCGCCGAACTCCTTCAGCCGGTGCTGCTCGTCTACTACCGGGGCCTGACCCATGCGGAGGTCGCCTCAGTCCTGTCCCTGCCGCTGGGCACCGTCAAGAGCCGTCTGCGCAGGGCACTGACCCGTATGAGGCACTGCCTGGGAGCCCCACGATGACGAAGGACGACGCGCTCGACCTCACCGGCGCCTATGCCATGGACGCGCTGGACCAGGAGGAACGGGAGGCCTTCCGCCGCCACTGCGCCGAGTGCCCCGAGTGCGCCCGTGAGACGGTCCGTCACCAGGAGGCCGCGGCCTGGCTCGCCCTCGCGGCCTCCCGCCCCCCGCCGGAGTGCCTGAAGGTACGGGTCCTGGCGGAGGCGGCGCGTACCCCCCAGTTCCCCCCTTTGCCCCCGGCAGACGCCGCGACGCCGCCGGCCGGGGGAGGATCGGCAGGCGACGGGACGAGCGGCGGCGGGACGGCGGGGGGCGGGGCGAGCGCCGTCGCCGACGACGCCGGTGACTGCTACGTCGCCCGCGAACCCGTGGTCTGACCCCGTGGCGTTGCCGGTGTTGTCCATGTCACTCCCGCTCCCCAGGCGTTCGCGCTGCCCGCAGGGCCCGGACCGGTAACGTTCAGGCCGTCGGCACCAGCCGGCGGCCGAGAGCGGTCAGCGCTCACGAGCAGGTCGAGGAGTCGGGGCGTCGGTGGTGGTACGTCGCATGGCCGCAGCCGTGGTGCTGCTCGCCGCGGCCGTCCTGCTGCACCTCGGCACACCGCACCACTTCTTCGCCGCCCCGCTGAACCCGGTGGCGGCGACCGTCGTTCCCGGCGACGGGGAGAGCACGCCGCACGACGGCGCCTCCGGGCCCGAGAGGTCCGACGCCGGCCAAGTGCCCGTGGCCGCGGCGCTGCACGGCGGCGCCCTCGGCGCCCCGCACCACGAGGCCCAGTCCGACGCCCTCGTCCTGCCCACTCGCTCCGGACACCCCGACGGGACGTCCGCGCTCGCCGCCGACGTGAGCGCGGACGAGGCCCACGCGTCCTCCGCCGCGCTCGGTCCCGCGCACCCCCGTGCCGCGCGGGACGTCCGCGACCCGGGCGGCGGCCGAGCGCCCGCGCTGAGCGCCCTGCAGTCCTTCCGCCGCTGAGCCGTCGCATCCCCGCACCCCCCGTTGCGGGGCCCGTGCACCCCCGTTCGCCCGCCCCGTCGCTCGCGGTACCCCCTGCACGGCACCTGGGTGACATACCGGGGTCACATACCGGGGTGAACGCCGCATCCCGTTCATCCGTACCCCCTGCAAAAGCCGCCCCCTGCCCGCCCCCACGGGCAGGACCCCACCTGATACGGAGAGGCACGTGCCACGACAGCCGCAGCGAGGACGCACCGGCAGGATCCCCCACCCCGCCCGCTCGATACGCGGCGCAGCCCTCGCCCTGAGCCTGGCTCTGCTGCCCCTGGCCACGGCGTGCAGCGGCGCCGACGGCGGCACGGACAGGAACGCGGCCGGCGACGGCGATCCCGCGAAGATCTCCGCCGCCCCCGCGGCCGACGTCGTGGCGCCCGCGAAGGTCGAGGTGATCGCCGGCCTCACCGGCTGCACACCCGAGATCCGCATCGAGGCGGACGAACTGCGCCAGGGCGTCTGCCACACCCCCGAGGTCGACTACCTCATCACCACCTTCCCCGAGGACCGGTTCACCGAGGCCTGGCTGGACTCCGCGGCCGTCTACGGCGGCACCTACCTCGTCGGCACCCGGTGGATCGTCAGCGCGAAGGAGCCCGAGATGCTGGAACGGTTCCGCACCAAGCTCGGCGGAACGATCCGCCGAATGGGCGGAATCGGCTCGTCCACGGCCCCCACCACCGCACCCACCACGGCCCCGACCACCGCTCCGAGCGCGTCATGACGGCCGCCCTCGCCGCCCCGGCAACGCGCCGGTCGTCCCGCTCCCGGCTGACCGCCCTCCTGCTCCTGGCGGGCGCCGTGCTCGCCGTCCTGGCCGGCGGCGCGAGCCCGGCCGCCGCCCACTCCACGCTCGTGCGCGCCGTCCCGGCCGACTCCTCGGTGATCAAGACCGCGCCCGACCGGATCACCCTCACCTTCTCCGAGACCGTCGGCCTCTCCGCGGGCTCGCTGCGCGTGCTGTCCCCGGAGAGCCTGCGCGTGGACGAAGGGCCCGTGCGGCACGCGCCCGGCACCGCCGACACCGCCGAGGTGAGGCTGGCCGACAAGCTGCCCGAGGGCACCTACACCGTGGGCTGGCGGGTCGTCTCCGCCGACGGCCACCCGATCTCCGGCGCCTTCACCTTCTCGCTCGGCCGGCCCTCCTTCTCCACCGACGTGCCGGCCGCCGACTCCCCGGACGGCATCGCCGCCTCCCGCCTCTACGACGCCGTGCGCTACGTCGCCTACGGCGGCCTGGCTCTGCTGATCGGCGTCACCCTGTTCGTGGCGGCGTGCTGGCCGGCCGGCGCCGGCCTGCGTCCGCTGCGCCGGCTGCTGACGGCCGGCTGGGCGACGCTGACCGCCGCCACCGCCCTGCTGTTGCTGCTGCGCGGCCCGTACGAGTCCGGCGGCAGCCTCGCCTCCGTCTTCGACCCGTCGCTCCTCGAAGGGACGATCACCGGCAGGACGGGGCTGGCGCTCGGCGGCCGGCTGGTCCTGCTCGCCGCGGCCGGCGTCGCGCTGAGGAAGTACGGCGCCCGGCTCGGCGACGCGCCGGGCGCCGGCGTCCGCACCGCGGGCGCACTGACCGCCGTCGCCCTCGCCCTGACCTGGGCGGCCGCCGAGCACGCGTCCGCCGGTATCCAGGTCTCGCTGGCGATCCCGGTCTCCGTGCTGCATCTGCTGGCCATGGCGGTGTGGCTGGGCGGCCTGGCCGCGCTGGCGGTCGCCCTGTACCGGGCGCCCGCCGGCTCCGAGGTCCCGGCGCCGGCGGTGGCCCGCTTCTCGCGGCTGGCGTTCGCCTCGGTCGTCGTCCTGGTCGTGACCGGCCTCTACCAGTCCTGGCGTCAGGTCGGCTCGCTGGACGCCCTGAGCACCACCGACTACGGCCGGCTCCTCACCCTGAAGGCCAGCGCCGTGGTCCTGGTGCTGACGGTGGCCTCCTTCTCCCGCCAGCTGACCGCCCGGCTCCTCCAGCTGCAACCGGCGTGGACAGCACACGATTCGGCACCAGAGGTCGTCCCCGAAGCGGCCCTCGAGGCGGTCCCGGAGACGGCCCGCCGGCGAGTGGCGGAAACCGTCCCGGCCGGCCCGCCGCCCGCCGACGTGCCCTCCGATGCCGCCACCCCCGCCTCCGTGGAGGCCGAAACCGAAGCCGCCGTCCCCGTCGAAGCCGACGCCGGTGCCGTAGCCGACACCGAGCAGACGCCGGCGGCCCCCGCCGACCCGGCCCCCGAGCCCGCGAGCCACCGCCGCTCCCTGCGCCGCTCGGTCGCCTTCGAAGCCGTCCTGGGCGTCCTGGTCCTGGCGATCACCACGCTGCTCACCGGCACCGAGCCCAGCCGGGCCGCCGTCCGCAACGCCGCCATGGCCGCCGAGGCCCACGCGCCGACGGCGCGGATGGTGATGGTGCCCTTCGACACAGGGATCGCGAACGGCAGTGGCAAGGTGCAGATCACGTTCGCCCCCGCGCGCGTCGGCGACAACACCGTGGAGGCCCTGGTGTACGGGGCGGACGGCGGCATCCTGTCGGTCCCTGAGGTCCGGCTCACGCTCACTCACCGCGAGCAGCAGATCGGCCCGCTGGACGCCGAACTCGTCGACCGCGACGGCTACTGGGCCGCCGACAGGCTCCGCCTGGCCCTGCCCGGCGCCTGGACGATGGCTCTCACGGTCCGCCTCACCGACATCGACCAGGTCACCGTCCACCAGGACGTGACGGTCCGCCCGGCACCCGACCTCTGACCGCACGCGGGGCCGCCGGGGGGCCGCATGACGTCACGGCGGAGGGTGACTCGCGCACCATCAGCAGGGGGGCCGGGGGTGGCGGGGTGGGTGTGCCGAGGCGTGTGGCGGAGCCGTTCGAACGTCGCCGTTCCTCCACGATGACCCACGACATGACACGTGAACCGGCCTCGTCGCAGGTGTTCACCCCCGCTTCCTCCCCGTCCGCTCCGTTTGTCCGGGGTCGGGCGGGGAACCCGGCGGCGCATGAGCGCAACGCAGCGTCGCCTTCGGACCAAGCAGAACCGAGTGCTGGCCCTCCTGGACCGCCTGGAGCGTGAACCGAGGGCCGACCGGCTGATCGACACCCTCCAGTCGGGGATCCGCTCCCTGCCGCTCGGGCGCGGCCGGGACCTGCTGCACGGCAGGTGGCTCGGGCATCCGGTCCACCCGCTGCTGGTTCAGGTACCGGTGGGCAGCTGGATGTCCGCTGCGGTGCTCGACATGCGGCCGGGGCGCTCCCGTGAGGCCGGTCTCCTGGTGGGCGTCGGCCTCGCCGCGGCGGCTCCCGCGGCTCTGGCGGGAGCCGTGGACTGGGCTGAACTCCACCGAGAGCAGTCCCGCGTGGGACTAGTCCACGCCATGGCCAACTGGGCGGCCGTGGGCCTGTACGCGACCTCCCTCGTCTGCCGCGTCAAGGGCCGCACGGCGGCCGGCCGCGCATACGGCTTCCTGGGGCTGACGGCGGTCGGGGTCGGAGGCATGCTCGGCGGGCACCTCGCCTACCGCCAGGCCTCCGGCGCCAACCACGCCGAAGAAGTCCCGCACGTGATCCGGGACACCTGGCACCGCGTCGGCGCGGTCGCCGAGTTCCCTGCCGGCGAACCCGTACGGCGCGTCGTCGACGACGTGCCGATCCTGGTCGTCCGCGAGACCGGCGGAGAGATCCACGCCCTCGCCGAACGGTGCAGCCACCTCGCAGGACCGCTGTCCGAGGGCACGGTCGCCGACGGGTGCGTCCAGTGCCCCTGGCACGGCAGCGTCTTCCGCCTCTCCGACGGCTGGAACGTCCGCGGCCCCGCCACCGCGCCCCAGCCCGCCTTCGACACCCGCATCACCGACGGCCACGTGGAGGTGCGCCTCAGGCGCGACGGCCTGCGCGAGGCGAACGGCAAGTGGAGCGGGAAGGAGACGTCGGGCACCCAGGGGCGCACCGGCTGACCGCGGCCCCGGGTCGCGTACTGCGTCAGCGGTTGAGCAGGCCGGCCAGCACGCCGATCCCGGCCGCGCAGGCGAGCGTCGCGGACGCGAACGCCATGTGACGCCGGAGCAGTTCGCGCCGCAGGGCGGCGTAGCGGGCCTCGTACTCCTGGCGCAGTTCGGCGGCCCGGTCGACCGTCGTCCGCAGCATCCGGCGGGTCAGGCCGACGCGCTGACGGACGTAGTGCCGGCTGACGTCCTCGGCCTGGGCCGTCGTCAGCCAGGGCAGACGGTCGCACAGTTCCTCCGCCTCGCGGCGTGCCTCGTCGTGGTGGGCGCGCGCGAGGAGGTACCCCTCGACCGTGTTGGCCAGCGCACCGCCGGCGACCTCGCCCGAGGTCCGCCGCCCACCGCGCCTCACTTCGGTTCGCCCCGGTGGCTCTCCGCGTCCAGCGCGTCGCGTCGGCCGCCGTGCTCCAGGTACTCCGCCTCCGCCAGGTCGGGGTGGTGCAGGTCGAACGCGGGGGACTCGGAGCGGATGCGCGGCAGGGTGACGAAGTTGTGGCGGGGCGGCGGACACGAGGTCGCCCACTCCAGGGAGCGGCCGTACCCCCACGGGTCGTCGACCTCGACCCGCCGGCCCCGCTGCGCGGTCCACCACACGTTGTAGAGGAACGGCAGCGTGGACAGACCCAGCAGGAACGAGCCGATGGAGGAGACGGTGTTGAGCGCGGTGAAGCCGTCGGCGGCGAGGTAGTCGGCGTAGCGGCGGGGCATGCCCTCCGCGCCCAGCCAGTGCTGGACGAGGAAGGTGGTATGGAAGCCCACGAACAGCGTCCAGAAGTGGACCTTCTCCATCCGGTGGTCGAGCATCGTGCCGGTCATCTTCGGCCACCAGAAGCTGAACCCGCCGAACATCGCGAAGACGATCGTGCCGAACAGCACGTAGTGGAAGTGCGCGACGACGAAGTAGCTGTCGGTGACGTGGAAGTCCATGGGCGGCGAGGCGAGCAGAACACCCGTCAGGCCACCGAAGAGGAACGTCACGAGGAAGCCGCACGCCCACAGCATCGGCGGTTCGAAGGAGATCGAGCCCTTCCACATCGTGCCGATCCAGTTGAAGAACTTCACCCCCGTCGGCACGGCGATCAGGAAGCTCATGAAGGAGAAGAAGGGCAGCAACACCGCCTGGGTGGCGAACATATGGTGCGCCCACACGGTCACGGAGAGACCGGTGATGGCGATGGTCGCGCCGACCAGCCCCATGTAGCCGAAGATCGGCTTGCGGGAGAACACCGGGAGGATCTCGGTGACCACGCCGAAGAACGGCAGGGCGAGGATGTAGACCTCGGGGTGGCCGAAGAACCAGAACAGGTGCTGCCACAGCACCGCCCCGCCGTTCTCCGGGGCGAAGACCTGCGCCCCGAACTTGCGGTCCGCCTCCAGGACCAACAGGGCGGCCGCCAGGACCGGGAAGGCGAGCAGTACCAGCACCGAGGTGAGCAGCACGTTCCAGGTGAAGATCGGCATCCGGAACATGGTCATGCCGGGGCCGCGCATGCAGATGATGGTGGTGACGAAGTTGACCGCGCCGAGGATCGTGCCGAACCCTGCCAACGCAAGACCCATGATCCACAGGTCGGCGCCCAGCTGGGTGGTGCGCTCGCCGCCGCTGAGCGGCGTGTACGCGGTCCAGCCGAAGTCGGCGGCGCCGTCGGGAACCATGATGCTGCTGACGACGGTCAGGCCGCCGAAGAGGAACAGCCAGTACGACAACATGTTCAGCCGGGGGAACGCCACGTCCGGGGAGCCGATCTGCAGCGGCATGATCGCGTTGGCGAACCCCGCGAAGGTCGGGGTCGCGAACAGCAGCAGCATGACCGTGCCGTGCATCGTGAACGCCTGGTTGTACTGCTCCTGGGACAGGATCTGGATGCCCGGCCGGGCGAGTTCCGCCCGGATCGCCATCGCCAGCAGCCCGCCGACGAGGAAGAAGCCGAACGAGGTGATCAGGTAGAGGTGGCCGATCTTCTTGTGGTCGGTGGTGCTCAGCCAGGAGACGATCACCTGTCCCCGGCCGCGGCGTTCCGCCGCCGGCACCGGAGCGACGGGCTCGGTATAGGTCGCCATGGTTCCCCTCGGTGGGTACGCCGTGGTGGGCGGCGCGTGGGAGCGGTGGGCCGCGCGTGACCAGCCCAGCGGAAACTAGCCTCGGCGCGGTGCGGCCGTCTCCCGCAGACCGCGGTTCCTGCGCCGAACGGCCGGGTGATCCACTCATCCGGGTGAGCTCACCCGGCGCCCTCAAGCCTCCACCGTCGTCGTGATGCGGGTGACCGCCGGCGTGCGCGGCGCCGATCCGAATCCGAAGCGGACGGGCGGGTCCACGGGGGCCGCCGGGCCCATGTCGCGGCCCTCGAAGGACGCCGACACACCGCGGACGGGGCGTAGGTCCCGCGCGCCGTACCAGGCACGACGGCCCGACGCGCCCCGGCCGCGCGTGCGCACCCCGGGCAGCAGGACGCGGGCGACCGTGTCCGTGAGCGCGCTCCACGCCGGACGGCCGGCGAGGCCGCCGGGCACCGCCCGCAGCAGGCACCCCAGGAGCCCCCGCCGCCCGGTGACGAGACGCAGCTCCAGCGGCCCGGCGGACACCGTCCATGTGTCGCCGACGACGCGTACGTCGACGGGGGTGACCTCGACGGCGTCGAACGTGTACGCCGTACCGATGAAGTCGGCCGTCCGCCGGGTGGGCGCCAGCAGCAGGCGTCGTCCGTCGGGCCGTTCGAGCATCACGTCGCTGAAGGGGCCGAACGGCGACCGCTGCCAGTGCCCCAGCACGATCCGCGTCCCGGAGGACGTGCCGACGCCCGCGATCCAGCCGTCGAAGCGCAGGCGCGGCCGACGCCGGGGGGCAGCGGCCGGCCGGTGCACGACCCGACGCACCGATTCGCGGCCTCCGCTCACGAGGCCGTGCTCTCGACTCACGGGGCCGTGCTCTCGACTCACGGGGTCGTGCTCTCGACGGAGATCAGGTCGGTGACCGCCCGGAGGCCTCCGGCGGCGAGGGCCGTGCGCTGGCGGTCCGCTCCGGTGCCGTCCTGGAGGAGCCGGTGGATCAGGGCCGTCACCTCGCGCGTGTCGCCTGCCTCCTCCAAGGAGGGGCCGATGTGCCGCATCAGCTCGTACAGCACGTCACCGGCCCGGGCCCGGCCGCCCCCGGGATCGATCAAGGCGTCGCTCAGGCCGTGGCGGGCCGCGTGCCACATGGCGGCCTGGAGCAGCTCGGGGGCGCAGTCGGGGGCGGGCGCCCCGGCGGCGGCCTCGGCGAGCGCGGTCTCCGCCAGCGCGCGGACGATGCCGGCGAACATGACCGCATCGTCCGCGCGCAGCTGAACGTCCAGGCACCGCACCTCCACCGTGGGATACCGGTCCGACAGACGGGCCTGCCAGTACAACTGGCCCGTGTCCGAGATCAGACCGTTCTCCTGGAGGCGCCCCACCCGCCGGTCGTAGTCGGCCGCGTCGCGGAAGAACGGGGGGACGCCGCTCACCGGCCACCGGCTGAAGATCACCGTTCGCCAGCTGGCGAACCCGGTGTCGTGGCCGTCCCACAGCGGGGAGTTCGCCGACATCGCCGTCAGCGTCGGCAGCCACACCCGCATCCGGTTCAGCACCTGCACGCCCGCCTCCCGGCTGGGCACGGCCACATGCACATGCATGCCGTTGACCAGTTGCTCCGCCACCAGTTGGGGCGCCTGGACGGCCATGGCGCGGTAGCGGGCGTGGTCGGTGACGGCCACCGGCCTGCCGTGGCGCAGCGGCGGCGTCCCGCAGGCCGCGATCCGGCAGCCGTGCGCCTCGGCGGCGGCCCCGAGCGCGTGCCGCAGCCGCAGCAGATGCCCGCCGACCTCCTCCAGGTCGCCGCAGACCGGCGTGGCCACCTCGACCTGCGCCTGGAGCAGCTCGCTCTGCACTTCCCGGTCGGCCGTGAGCGACCCCAGCCCCGCGGCGACGCGCACCTTGTCCGCGTGGGGCACCGGCAGTCCCGTGACCGGGTCGAGCAGCAGGTACTCCTCTTCCACACCGATCGTCGTCATCGGCCGCCTCTGTTTCCGACCCTCTAGGGGTGCACGCCCAGGGGTGCCCCGAGTGCCGCGCTCGCATCCCCGGCAAACCAAGGCCGTGAGGTCGAGCTGTGGGCGCACCCGGGCGGGGGTCCGTCAGGAGCCCTCAGTTTCGATTGTCGTATGGGTGCGAACCGGAACAAAACAGTCATTTACTTGCCAAGTGCATTTATCACTGACACGTACGGGGAGGCGTGGCCTGATGAGTGGCACAGTGCAGGGCGACACGACGAGAATGCGGCAGACCGGTGAGACGGCCGGAGCGGAGGCCTCGGCCACGGCCGGCCAGGCCAAGCAGGCCGCCGGTCAGGTCGCGGACACAGCCGTGGACCAGGCCAAGTCCGCGGCGGGGGAGGCGTGGCAGCAGGTCGGCACCGCCGCGGGCGACCTGCGGAGCCGCACGCTGACGAGGTCCAGACGCAGCCCCGGCGGGCCGCCGGCGCGCTGCACGACTGAGCGGACGACCTCGCCGGACTGGCGGAGAACGCCCCGGGCGACTCGCCCGCCCGCAGTCTCACGACACATGCGGCGGACGGCGGACACCGGGCCGCCGACCGTCTGGAGAAGCAGGGAGTCCGAGGCGTCCTCTCCGACGTGCCGGCCTTCGCCCGCCGTCGTCCGGGGGCGTTCCTGGGCGGCGCCCTGCCGGCGGGGACGGCCGTCGGCCGTCTGACGAAGGTGGCGGCCAAGGCCGACATGTCCTCGGGCGCCGACACGTCGTCCGGGACGGGACGGCGCGAACTCGCCGCGGACACACGGCAGATGACGCTGAGCGACCCGGCCACGGCCGTCCCGGCGGCTTCCGCCACGGACGTCGCACAGACCGCCACACCGGCGGCGCCCGCCGTCCCGGAGTACCCGCCGTCCGTCGGCACGCCCTCCGGCGACGTGCCGGGCCGGCCCGCTGCGGGGGTGTGAACCATGAGGCCGACCCCGCAGAGCCGTCGGCGCCGGGCGTGCGCACCACGCGCCCGGCGCCGCTCGTCGAGGGCTCTCGCAGCGCGGGGTGCCGACCGCCGTGCGCAGGCGTAGCGTCCACATGTGGGTGAGGCCGGGAAGCACGTGGGCGGGAGAACGACGCCACGGCGAACGCCTCACGTGCTGGAGGTGCCGAGTGAGCGGCCCGGATGGCTTCGACGCCGCCCCCGCCGACGGGCTCGACGCCGCGTTGGCGGAGACGGTCCGCAGGACGGGCGCGTCCATCGGCGCGCTGTACCTGCTGGCGCCGGACGAGCAGGTGCTCTGCCTCGACGTGCTGTGCGGGGCGCCCGCGGACTTCGCCGCGCCGTGGACCAGGGTGTCGACGGCATCGCCCGCGCCGGTGGCCGACGCCGTCCGTGAGGGCCGCCTGGTGTGGATGGCCGACCAGGGGAAGCTGGCCCACTCCTACCCCCGTACGGCGGTGGCGCTGCCCTACCCCCTGTCGCTGGCCGCCGCCCCGGTCACCGGCGTCCGCACCTGGGGGTCGCTGCTGCTGATGTGGCCGGCCACCCGCCCGCCCCGGATGACCCGGCGGGAGGAGAACCACGTCCTCGCGAGCTGCCGCCGGCTGGCGCGGCTGCTGGAGGAAGCCCTCGACCACGGCAAACCGCCGGCCTGTACCGGGCCCCCGCGCGCCCTGCCCGCGGGGGCGGGGCTGCGGTCGGGCTCCGAGGCGGCCGCCGCCGACTTCGTGGAACGCCTGCCCGGCGGCAGTTGCGCCCTGGACCTGCAAGGGCACTTCACCTATCTGAGCGAGGGCGCCTGCGCACTGCTCGGCCGTGACGCCGGCCGGCTGCTGGGCACACTGCCATGGCAGAGCCTGCCATGGCTCGACGACCCGACCTACGAGGACCGCTACCGCGCCGCCGTGATCAGTCGCGCACCCGTCGCCTTCACCGCGTGCCGCCCGCCCGACCAATGGCTGGACTTCCACCTCTTCCCCGACGCCAGCGGCATCAGCGTCCGCATCGTCCCGGGCGGCGACCCCCCGCCGTCCTCGCCCGCCTCCCACCATCCCGCGCTGCCGACCGTGCCGGCCCGGGCCGGCCGTCTCTACCAGCTCACCCACCTGGCCGCCGCGCTGACCGAGGTCGTCGGCGTCCAGGACGTCGTCGACCTGGTCGCCGAGCAGATCATGCCCGCCTTCGGCGCCCAGGGCCTGGTCCTGTCGAGCGCCGAGGCCGGCCGGCTGCGGATCACCGGCTACCGGGGCTATCCCCCCGAGGTCATCGAACGGCTCCAGGGCCTGCCGCTGGGCACCTTGTTCACCCCCGCCGGCCGCGTCCTGAGCAGCGGCATCCCCGCGTTCTTCGCGAACCCCGAGGAGATGCGGCGCATCTACCCCGAGGCGCAGCAGGTCAGCGGCAAGAAGGCGTGGGCCTTCCTCCCCCTGATCGTCTCCGGCCGGCCCGTCGGCATCTGTGTCCTGTCCTACGACGAACCCCGCGAGTTCCCGTCCGAGGACCGCGCCGTCATGACCTCGCTCGCCGGGCTCATCGCCCAGGCCCTGGACCGGGCCCGCCTCTACGACGTCAAGCACGAGCTCGCCCACGGTCTCCAGCAGGCCCTGCTCCCGCACGACCTCCCCGCCGTCCCCGGACTGGACGTCGCCGCCCGCTACCTGCCCGCCACCCACGGCATGGACATCGGCGGGGACTTCTACGACCTGATCCGGCTCGGCGACACCGCCGTCGCCGCCGTCATCGGCGACGTCCAGGGCCACGACGTCGCCGCGGCGGCGTTGATGGGGCAGGTGCGCACGGCCGTCCACGCGCACTCGGTCGCCGGCGCCCCGGACGCGGTCCTGTCCGGCGTCAACCGCCTCCTCACAGACCTCGCCCCCGACCTGTTCACCAGTTGCCTCTACGCCCATCTCGACTTCGCCGCGGGCCGCGCCACGCTGGCCAGCGCCGGCCATCCGCCGCCGCTGGTGCGCCCGGCCGGCGGCGACGCCCGGCCCCTGGACGTCCCGCCCGGCCCGCTGCTGGGCATCGACCCCGACGCCGTCTTCCCCGTCACCGAGATGCCGCTCACCGCCGGGCTGATGCTCGTCCTCTACACCGACGGGCTCGTCGAACGGCCCGGCGTCGACCTGGACGACGCCATCGCCGACCTCGCCCGCCACCTCGCGCAGGCCCGCGAACAGGACATCGACCCGCTCGTCGACACACTGCTCGGCCAGGCCGGCGTCGGCGCCCAACGCCTCGACGACGTCGCGCTCCTGGCGCTGCGGCTGGTCGGCCGATGACGGTCGTCATAGTGGGGGTCGAGGTAGACTATGACGTCCGTTATATCCAGAGGGGGGCGGAGCCTTGGCCAAACCCAGTGCGCCGTCGCGCGAGCGCATCGTGGCGGGTGCCGCGGATCTGATCAGCAGGCGCGGCCTGAACGCCACGAGCATCCGTGACCTGGCCAAACACGCCGGAGCGCCGCTCGGCTCGACCTACCACTACTTCCCGCAGGGCAAGGGTCAACTGGCCACCGAGGCCGTGCGGTACGCGGGCGAGGCGGTCACCGGCGTCCTGCGCCGGGGACTGGACGCGGGCCCGGTCGCGGGACTGCGGGCGTTCCTGGCCCTGTGGCGCGGCATCGTCGTCGACAGCGGCTTCCGCGCGGGCTGTCCGGTGCTGGCCGTCTCCGTCGAGGAACCGCAGGCCGACGAGGTCCCGCCGGCCCTCCTCGCCGCAGCCGAGGCGTTCCAGGACTGGGAGCGGCTGCTCGCCGACTCGCTGCGCGGACAGGGGGTGGACGCCGACCGGGCCGAGGGCCTCGCGGCCCTCGTGGTGGCGTCCGTCGAGGGCGCGACCGCGATGTGCCGCGCCAAGCGCGACGCGCACCCCTTGGACCAGGTCGCACAGCAGCTCGAAACGCTGATCGAGGCGGCGCTCGCTCCCGCGGCATGAGACGGGCGGGTGGTGGCGTGAAGCGCGTGGGGCGGCGTCAGCCGTCCGGCGGCGCGGGCAGGTCGAGGACCATGTCGAGCGCACGCGTCCCGTCGGCCGCGGTGAACGCGCCCACGGTCCGAAAGCCCTGCTTCTCGTAGAAGCGGACGGCGCGCGCGTTGTCGGCGAGGACGCCGCCCCACAGGACGATCCGCGTCCTGCCGAACCGCCGGGCGACGTCCGCGACGAGCGGGAAGACCAGGGTGCCCACGCCCCTGCCCTGGTGGTCGTCGGCCAGGGTCGGTCCGAGACGGCAGTCCGCCGCCGTCAGGGCGATACCGGCCTCGCGGTGACGGGCGATGTCCGACGGGTGCAGATCGAGGGCCGGTTCCAGCAGGCCGACGATCCTGCCGGACCCCGCTTCCTCCAGCACGAGCCTCAGCTGTCGTAGCGCGCTGTGGCATCGCACAACTCCCGCGCGAACGCGAGATCGTACCCGTCGAACGTACTGAACCGCCGTGACTCGGGGGACAGTTCCCGCAGGAACTCCGCGAGCCCTTCCGCGTCGGCGTGCGTGAGCGGCCGGAAGACGACCTCCGTGCCGTCGCCCAGGCCCACCCGCCGGGTGAGGAGCGCGGGCTCCGCGGCGACCTCCGCCGATGTGAGCATCCTGCCTCCTTCGCTCCGGTCTCAACGCCCTTGCGTTGGAGTGCGCTCCAACTCCTAGAGTGACGATCCCAGTTGGCCCTACCCGACACGGAGAAGCGGCATGCGCTATCGAGTCCTCGGCACCACCGGCATCGAGGTCAGCACCCATTGCCTCGGCACCATGATGTTCGGCGCCGTCGGCAACCCCGACCACGAGGACAGCGCGCGCATCGTCCACGCCGCCCTCGACGCCGGCGTCAACTTCGTGGACACCGCCGACATGTACTCGGCCGGGGAGTGCGAGGAGATCGTCGGCAAGGCGCTCAAGGGCCGGCGCGACGACGTCGTGCTCGCCACGAAGGTGCACTTCCCGATGGGGGAGGGCCGCAACCGCGGCGGAAACTCACGCCGTTGGATCCTCAAGGCCGTCGAGGACAGTCTGCGCCGCCTGGACACCGACTGGATCGACCTCTACCAGGTGCACCGCCCCGACCACACCACCGACATCGAGGAGACCCTGTCCGTCCTCAGCGATCTGGTGCGAGCGGGCAAGATCCGCGCGTTCGGCTGCTCCACGTTCCCCGCCGAGGACCTCGTCGAGGCACATCACGTGGCGGAGCGGCGGGGGCTGATGCGACTGCGCACCGAGCAGCCGCCGTACTCGATCCTCGCGCGCGGCGTCGAGCGGTCGGTGCTGCCCACTGCGCGCCGCCTGGGCATGGGCGTGCTGACCTGGGCGCCGCTCGCCTCGGGCTTCCTGTCCGGCGCCTACCGTGAGGGCCGCCCCGTCGACCTCACCGCCGGCCGCGCCAAGCTCACCCCGCACCGCTTCGACCCCGCCGTCCCCGGCAACGCCGAGAAGCTCGCGGCCGCCGAGCGACTCGCCCTGCTGGCGGAGGACTTGGGCCGCACCCTGCCGGAACTGGCGGTGGCCTTCCCGCTGGTGCACCCGGCCGTCACCTCGGTGATCATCGGCCCGCGCACGATGGACCAGCTGACCTCGCTGCTGAAGGGGGCCGATCTGCTGCTCGACGACGAGACGCTCGACCGGATCGACGAGATCGTGGCGCCCGGCACGGATCTGTACCGCGCCGACGGCGTCTGGCAGCCCCGCCCGCTCACCGAGCCCGCGCTGCGCAGGCGCCCGGCGGGAGAGCGGGCGGCCGCGGACTGAGCCCGGCCGGGGAAGGGGCCGGCCCCGTCAGCCCAGGGGGTCCGGGGCGTCGGCGGAGCCCGGGGCCGGCATGTCGCGGATCCCCATGCGCAGGTGCTCCACGTGGTACAGCGCCTGGTCGAGCAGTTCGGCGACGTGCCGGTCGTAGAGGGCGTAGATGATGGACCGCCCCCGGCGTTCCCCCGTCACCAGGCCGAGGTTGCGCAGCAGGCGCAGCTGGTGGGAGCAGGCGGACGGCTCCATGTCGACGGCGGCGGCCAGGTCCCCGACCGAGCAGGGGCCCTCCTGGAGCCGGGCGAGGATGTGCAGCCGTGACGGGGTCGCCAGGGCCTGGAGGGTGGCGGCGACGTCCGCGGTGCCGACGGCGTCGAGACGCTCGCGGGTGGTCGCGGTGCTGGTGGTGACGCTTCCATGGCCCATGGGGGACAGCATACCGACGACATATGAAGACCTGTTCATATGTTCCTGTATGGTGTGGGGGTCCCTGCCGCCGTGCCCCCGAGGGGTCGATCGTCATGCCTTCCGCCCTGGACCAGCGCCCCGCCCCGGGCCTGACCGGCCCGCGCCCGAGCCCCGCGCCGCCCGGCCGGCGCACTCGCCTGCTGTCGCTGCCCGAGGCCCGTTGGGCACTGGCCGCGCTCGCCCTGTTCCTCCCCGCCCTCGCGCTGCACCTGCTCGGCGCGCCCGCGTGGACGTGGGGACCGCTGTTC
Organism: Streptomyces sp. NPDC088254; assembly: GCF_044740925.1. Lineage (NCBI taxonomy): Bacteria > Bacillati > Actinomycetota > Actinomycetes > Kitasatosporales > Streptomycetaceae > Streptomyces > Streptomyces sp. NPDC088254. The sequence continues at coordinate 282,928 of NZ_JBIURQ010000001.1, forward strand.
GCCGCCGTCTACGTCACCGGAGGCTGGGAGCCGGCCCTGGAGGGGCTGAGGGCCGCGCGGGAGAGGACCCTGGACGTCGATCTGCTGATGGTCGTCGCGGCGCTGGGCGCGGCGGCCATCGGCCAGGTGCTGGACGGCGCGCTGCTGATCGTCATCTTCGCCGCGTCCGGCGCCCTCGAAGCCGTCGCCACCGCCCGCACCGCCGACTCCGTGCGCGGCCTGCTCGACCTCGGGCCCGACACCGCGACCCGGCTCACCGACGGCGGCGAGGAGACCGTCCCGGCCGACCGTCTCACCCCCGGCGACGTCATCCTCGTCCGGCCCGGCGAGCGGATCGGCGCCGACGGCCGCGTCGTGGCGGGCGCCGGCGAGGTCGACCAGGCCACCGTCACCGGCGAACCCCTGCCCGCCCCCAAGGAACCCGGCGACGAGGTCTTCGCCGGGACCGTCAACGGCACCGGCGCCCTGCGCGTCCGCGTCGAACGCGACCCGTCCGACTCCGTCCTCGCCCGCATCGTGAAGATGGTCGAGGAGGCCGCCGAGACCAAGGCGCCCACCCAGCTGTTCATCGAGAAGGTCGAACAGCGCTACAGCGTCGGCATGGTCGCCGCCACCGTCCTGATCTTCGTCGTTCCGCTGCTGCTCGGCAGCGATCTGCGGGACGCGCTCCTGCGGGCCATGACCTTCATGATCGTCGCCTCGCCCTGCGCCATCGTCCTCGCGACGATGCCGCCGCTCCTGTCGGCCATGGCCAACGCCGGCCGGCACGGGGTCCTCGTCAAGTCCGCCGTCGTCATGGAACGCCTCGGGCAGGTCGACGCGGTCGCCCTGGACAAGACCGGCACCCTCACCCAGGGCGCGCCCCGCGTGACCGAGGTACGCCCCCTGCCCGACGGGGGCACGGACCCGGACGAGCTGCTCCGGCTCGCCGCGGCGGCCGAGCATGCCAGCGAGCACCCGCTGGCCCGCGCCGTGACCGAGGCCGCGCGCAGTCGCCGGCTGACCCTGCCCGAGGCGACCGGGTTCCGCTCGGTGCCCGGCGCCGGCGTCACCGCCGTCGTCGACGGCCGCGCCGTGAGCGTCGGCAGCCCCGCCCGGCTCCTGCCCGACGGGCACCCCGCGCATGTCGCGGCCGGGCGACTGGAGGAAGAGGGCCGCACGGCCGTCCTGGTCACCGTCGACGGCACGCCCGCCGGCCTGCTCGGCGTGGCCGACCGGCTGCGGACCGACGCCGGCCGGGCCACCCGCGGCCTCACCGCCCTGACCGGCCGCCCGCCCGTCCTGCTCACCGGCGACAACCCGCGCGCGGCTCGTCGCCTCGCCGAGGAGGTCGGCATCACCGACGTGCGGGCCGGGCTGCTGCCCGAGGACAAGGTCGCCGCCGTGCGCGAGCTGGAGGGCGACGGCCGCCGGGTCCTGGTGGTGGGCGACGGCGTCAACGACGCGCCCGCGCTGGCCGCCGCGCACACCGGCGTCGCGATGGGCCGCACCGGCTCCGACCTCGCGCTGGACGCGGCCGACGCCGTCGTCGTCCGCGACGAACTCGCCGCCGTCCCCGCCGTGATCGCGCTCTCCCGGCGCGCACGCCGCCTGGTCGCGCAGAACCTGGCGATCGCGGGCACGTTCATCGCCGCCCTGGTCCTGTGGGACCTGCTCGGCACCCTCCCCCTGCCGCTCGGCGTCGCCGGGCACGAGGGCTCCACCGTCCTCGTCGGCCTCAACGGCCTGCGCCTGCTGACGGAGGGGGCCTGGCAACGGGCGCGCGGAGCGAGCGAGGCGGCCCCACCGGCTGACGGGTGAGGGACCTCGCCGGTCAGCCGGTGGAGCCCCCTCCCGGTGACCGCTGAGCGGCCGCGCGTCGCGACCCCGCCCCCCTCACACCGACAGGTGATCCCTCTCGCACCCCGGCCTCCCGACACCCCCGGCCGGCCCGGCGCTACAGTCGCCGTGCACCGCGCCGGGCCTCGCCGGCGGCCGCGGTTGTTTCGTGTCGGGCCGGCAGAGCAAGGGGCAGGGATGACCAGCACACAGGAGAACGCGCCCGTCGTGTCCACCAGCGAGGCCGGGGAGTCCGGGGACACCGGGCGGTCCGACTTCGACGAGCGGGCCGCCCGGATACGGCGGCGGCTCGAACGGCTCATCGGCATCGCGGCCACCGAGGGGAACGCCCTGGTCGTCCTGCGCAACGGGGACGAGATCTTCCCGGCGATGCTGGAGAGCATCCGGTCCGCCGAGCACACCGTCGACATGATGACGTTCGTGTACTGGAAGGGCGACATCGCCCGCCAGTTCGCCCGCGCGCTGTCCGAGAGGGCCCGCGCGGGCGTCAGGGTACGGCTGCTGCTCGACGGCTTCGGCAGCCGCCTGATCGAGAAGGACCTGCTGGAGGAGATGGGCCGCTCCGGCGTACAGGTCGCCTGGTTCCGCAGACCGCTCTACCTGTCCCCGCTGAAACAGAACCACCGCTGCCACCGCAAGGTCCTCGTCGTCGACGAACAGGTCGCCTTCACCGGCGGGGTGGGCATCGCCGAGGAGTGGTGCGGCGACGCCCGCAACCCGGGCGAGTGGCGCGACACGCACGTACGGCTCGCCGGTCCCGCGGTCGACGGCGTCGCCGCCGCGTTCGCGCAGAACTGGGCCGAGTGCCACGACGAGCTGTTCGACGACCGCGACCGCTTCGCCGGGCACCGCCCGCAGGGCGACGCCGTCGTCCAGGTGGTGCGCGGCTCCGCGAGCTTCGGCTGGCAGGACATGCAGACCCTGATGCGCGTGATGATCGAGTCGGCCGAGCAGCGGTTCCGGCTGGCCACCGCCTACTTCTCCCCGGACGCGTTCTTCGTCGAGTTGCTGTGCGCCGCCGCCCGCCGCGGCGTGGAGGTGGAGATCCTGCTGCCCGGCCCGCACACCGACAAGCGCGTCTGCCAGCTCGCCGGCCAGCACTTCTACGAGGACCTCCTCGCCTGCGGAGTGAAGATCCACCAGTACCAGCCGACCATGCTGCACGCCAAGATCGTCACCGTGGACCGCACGGCCGCCCTCGTCGGCTCCACCAACTTCAACCGGCGCTCCCTCGACCACGACGAAGAGGTCATGCTCGCCGTGCTCGACGAACGCTTCACCGCCGTCCTCGACGCCCACTTCGACGAGGACACCGCGGTCAGCACGCCGATCGTGCCCGGCCGCTGGAAGAAGCGCCCGCTGCGGCAGCGCGCCTACGAAACCGTCGTACAGCCCATACGCCGCTTCCTGTGACGGCCGGGCTCCCGCGCCTTACCGAGTTTTGGGGTGCGGACCACGACATCCCGGGCAGCCGACCGGCATGACAGCCAGCGACACCACCCGCGGCACGGCACTGCTCTCCGACCCCCTGCGCAACCGGGGAACCGCCTTCAGCCGGCGCGACCGCGCCGAACTGGGCCTCGACGGGCTCCTCCCGCCCGCCGTCGAAACCCTCGACGAGCAGGCCGACCGTGCCTACGAAGCGTTCCTCGGCTACGACAAGCCGCTCAACCGGCACATCTACCTGCGCCAGTTGCAGGACACCAACGAGGTGCTGTTCCACCGGCTGGTCACCCGGCACCTGGAGGAGATGCTGCCGGTCGTCTACACCCCCACGGTGGGCGAGGCCTGCCGCCGCTTCAGCGAGATCTACCGCAGGCCGCGCGGACTGTTCCTGTCGTACGACGACAGGCACCGCTTCCGGGAGATCCTGCGCAACCGGCCCCACGCCGACGTCGACGTCATCGTCGTCACCGACGGCCAGCGCATCCTCGGCCTCGGCGACCAGGGCGTCGGCGGCATGGGCATCCCCATCGGCAAGCTCAGCCTCTACACCGCCATCGGCGGCATCCACCCGGCGCGCACCCTGCCCGTCCTACTGGACGTCGGCACCGACAACGAGGAGCTGCTGGCCGACCCGCACTACCTCGGCACCCGCCGCCGCCGGGTCACGGGCGACGAGTACGACGAGCTGGTGGAGCTGTTCGTCTCGGCCGTCGAGGCGGAACTGCCCGGCGCCCTCCTCCAGTGGGAGGACTTCGCCACCGCGCACGCGCGTCCGATCCTCACCCGCTACCAGGACCGGCTGCTGACCTTCAACGACGACATCCAGGGAACGGCGGCCGTGGCGCTCGGCGCGCTCACCACGGCGACCGAGATCGCCGGCGGCAGCCTGTCCGACCAGCGCTTCGTCGTGCTCGGCGCCGGATCCGCGGCCGTCGGCGTCGCCGACATGATCCGCACCGCCCTCCACGAGGAAGGGCTGTCGGCGGACGACGCCGTCTCCCGCTTCTGGTTCGTGGACGTCGACGGACTGCTGCTCGCGTCGCGGTCCGGCCTCACCGACGAACAGCGCACCTACGCCCGCGACGACGACGAGGTGGGCGACTGGGACGGCGACGGTGCGCCCGGCCTCGCCGAGGTCGTGCACCGCGTGCGGCCCACCGTGCTGATCGGGCTGTCCACCGCGCACGGGGCGTTCACCGAGGAGATCGTGCGGGACATGGCCGCCGGCTGCGAACGCCCGGTCGTCTTCCCGCTGTCCAACCCCACCTCGCACGCCGAGGCCGACCCCGCCGACCTGGCACGCTGGACCGACGGGAAGGTGCTGGTCGCGACCGGGTCCCCGTTCCCGCCGCTGCGGATCGACGGCCGTGACGTGCCGGTCGCGCAGGCCAACAACGTGTACGTCTTCCCCGCGATCGGCCTCGCCGTCACCGCCGCCCGCGCCACCCGGGTGACGGACCGGATGATGGTCGCAGCGGCCCGCGCCGTGGGCCGCTGCGCCGCCCGCTCCGCGCCGGACGACGGCTCCCCGGCGCCCCTGCTGCCGCCGCTGGGCCGGATGCGGGACGCCGCCCGCGAGATCGCCCTCGCCGCGGCCCTCGCGGCCGTCGAGGACGGCGTCGCCCCGAAGGCCACCGAGGACGAGCTGCGCGCTGCGATCGACGCCGCCCAGTGGACCCCCGACTACGACGACTGAGAACCCGCCATGAGGCGCGAGGCGAGTAGGCGGGTACGAGGTTCCCCGTCGGGCGGACATCCGCCCGACAGAAAGCAAGGGAGACGCCGGTGGACTGGGACCGGTTCGCGCAGAAGATGGCGTCGATGGCACGCGACCTCCTGGCACAGGAGTCCGTCGGCGCGACCCTGGAGCGGATCACCGCGTCCGCCACCGAACTGGTGGACGGGTGCGACGCGGCCGGCATCCTCCTGCTGCGCGGCTCCGAGGTGGAGACCCTCGCCGCCACCGACCAGCTCGTCGTCGACAGCGACCGGCTGCAGGCGCGGCTGGGCGAGGGGCCCTGCTTCGACGCCGCCCGCACCGCGACCGGCGAGCGGGTCTTCCGTATCGCCGACTTCACCGCCGAGCAGCCCCGCTGGCTCGCCTACGCCCCGCGCGCCCGAGCCCTCGGCGTGGGCAGCATGATGGGCTTCCTGCTCTTCACCGAGGAGGAGCGCCTCGGCGCGCTCAACCTCTACTCCCGCCGCCCCGGCGCGTTCACCGAGGCCAGCGAGCTGTCCGGTTGGCTGCTCGCCTCCCACGCGGCGGTCGCCTTCTCCAGTGCCCGCACCCACGCCCAGCTGGAACAGGCCATCGCCACCCGACACCTCATCGGCGAGGCCATGGGCATCCTGATGGGCCGTCACCACATCAGCGAGGACCAGGCCTTCGACGTTCTGCGCCGCTACTCCCAGGAGAACAACGTCAAACTCCGCGAGGTGGCCCGCCTCGTCTGCGAGAAGGGCACCGTCCCGTGACCATGCCCTCAGGCGACGACCGGTCCGGGCAGGTGTTCCTCGAGGTGCATGGCGTGCAGGCGGGCCGGTTACGTCGAGGCGGGTTCGTCGACGACCTGCGTCGACTGTCAGCGCGGCTCCCGCTCGAAGCCGGCGGAGCGCAGGTGCTCGCGCAGCCAGCGCTCGGTGTTGCCGACGTGGAGCAGGGCGGCGGCCTGACTCAAGTTGGCGTCACGCGCGCTGAGCGCGTCGAAGATCGCCTCGTGTTCCGCGAGGGTCCGCCCGGCCGCCTGGTCGTCGACCAGCCCGCGCCAGATGCGGGCGCGCAGGGTGCGGCCCGAGACGCCCTCCAGCAGCGTGAGCAGCGTTTCGTTGCCGGTGGCGGCGACGACGGCGCGATGGAAGGCCGCGTCATGGGCGTTGAGCCGCTCCACGTCGTCACGCGCCTCACGCATGGCGTCCAAGTGGCGCTCGACCTCGCCCAGTTGAGCGTCCGAGATCCGGCTCGCGGCGAGCCCCGTGGCGAGCGGCTCGAGCAGCCGCCGCACCTCCATCAGGTCCAGCAACGCCCCGTTGTCGCCCTGGAGGAGTTCCACCGCGCCGCCGAGGCTCTCCAGGAGCAGGCTCGGCTGGAGACTGGTGACGTACGTCCCGTCACCGCGCTTGACTTCGAGGACCCGGGCGACGGCCAGCGCCTTGACCGCCTCGCGGGCCAGGTTGCGCGAGAGCCCCAGCTGCGCCGCCAGCTCGGGTTCCGGCGGCAGCTTCGCTCCCGGCGGCAGCGCGCCCGAGCGGATCAGCTCACGGATCTGCTCGATGGCCCTGTCGGTCAGGGACAACGGGAGCTCCTTTCCGCGAGTGCGCCGCGCGCACGGGCCCTGTTCGTCTCGTCGAGTCCCGGGCGGGAAGGCCCTGAAGTGTGACGTCGATGATAGCCGTGCGTCCGGCGCGGATCGGAGGCCGCCCTGTCGGCGGCCCGACCCCGTTCCGCTCGTGGGGCGGCGTACGGCGGTCCGGTGTCACGAGGGTGGACGCGGCGGCCGTCTCGCGCCGGGCGCCGCCGGCCGCCAGGTGCTCCCGCAGCCACTGCTCGGTGTTGCTCACGTGCTGCAGCGCGGCGGCCTGACTGAGGCCGGCGTCCCGCGCGGCCGGCGCCGCGTAGATCGCCTCGTGCTCGGCGAGGGTGCGTCCCGCGGCGCGGGTGTCCACCAGGCCGCGCCAGATCCTGGCCCGCAGGGTGCGCCCCGCGATGCCCTCCAGCAGCATGATCAGCGTCTCGTTGCCGGTGATGTCCGCGATGGCCCGGTGGAACGCCGCGTCGCGGACGGTCAGCCGCTCGATGTCGTCGCGCCGCCCGCATGGCGTCCAGGTGCCGTCTCACCCCGGCCAGCCCGTCGTCCGAGATCCGGGCGACGGCCGGCGCCGCGACGGCGGGCTCCAGCAGCCGCCGTACCTCCATGAGGTACAGCACCGCGCCGGGGTCGCCCTGGAGGAGTTCGACCGCGCCGCCGAGGCCCTCCAGGAGCAGGCTCGGCTGGAGGCTGGTGACGTAGGTGCCGTCGCCGCGTCTGGCCTCCAGCACACGGGCCATGGAGAGGGCCTTCACCGCCTCCCGTGCGAGATTGCGGGTGAGGCCGAGCTGAGCGGCCAGCTCCTGCTCCGGGGGCAGCTTGGAACCCGGGGGCAACGCGCCGGTGGCGATGAGCTCGCGGATCCTCGTGATCGCCTTGTCGGTCAGGGACACGGGGTGCTCCTCCCGGAGGGCACGTCGGCCCTGATCAGTCCCCGGTCGCGCAGGTCGTCCCACAGCGCGTCGGGGACGGCGTCGCGGTGGAGTCGCGCGTTGCGGGCGACCTCGCCGGGGTCGCGCATGCCGAGGGTGACGTCGACGACGGCGGGGTGCGTCCAGGGGAAGGCGATGGCGGCTGCGGGGAGGGTGGTGCCGTGGGCCTCGCAGATTTCGGCGAGCGCGCGGGCCCGCGCGACGAGCCCGGGCGGGGCGTCCTGGTAGTCGTACTTCATGCCCTCGGCGGGCCGGTCCTGGGAGAGCAGACCGGAGTTGAAGACGCCGGCCGCGACGACGCTCCTGCCGTGCTCCTGCGCGGCGGGCAGGACGTCGTCCAGGGCGGACTGGTCGAGCAGGGTGTAGCGGCCGGCCAGCATGACGACGTCGGCGGCGGTCTCGCGCAGGAAGCGGGCGAGCATGGCGGACTGGTTCATGCCCGCGCCGATCGCGCCGACGACGCCCTGGTCGCGGAGTTCGGCGAGGGCGGGCATCGCCTCGTCGGCGGCCTGCCGCCAGTGGTCGTCCGGATCGTGCAGGTAGACGACGTCGATCCGGTCCAGGCCGGTGCGTTCCAGCGTGTCGTCGAGTGAGCGCAGCACGCCGTCGCGGCTGAAGTCCCACCGGCGGCGCAGGTCGTCGCGGACGGCGAAGCCCTCGCTGTCCACGCCCCGGGGTTGTTCGTTGGGGACGAGGAGCCGGCCCACCTTGGAGGAGACGGTGTACTCGCCGCGGGGCCGGCCGCGCAGGGCGGCGCCTAGACGCCGTTCGGACAGGCCGAGGCCGTAGTGCGGCGCGGTGTCGAAGTAGCGGATGCCGGCGTCCCAGGCCGCGGCGACGGCGGCGGCCGCCTCCTCGGCCGGCGTGACGCGGTACAGGTTGCCGATCACCGAGCCGCCGAAGCCGAGTTCGGAGACGGTGACCGCCGTGCCGCGGATCTTCCGGTGGTGCAAGACGTTCTCCTCGGTCGTGCGGGTGCGGTTTTCCGGGTACCGGTCCGGTCAGCGTCGGACGTGGGCCGGGGCGCCCGCGGCCAGCGCCTCGACCTCGTCGAGGGTGGCCATGGAGACGTCCCCGGGCGTGGTCATGGTGAGCGCGCCGTGCGCGGTGCCGTAGGCGAGGGCGCGCTCCAGGCCGGCACCCGTGAGCAGCCCGTGGATGAGCCCGGCGGCGAACCCGTCTCCCGAGCCTATGCGGTCCAGGACGTGCAGGCCGGGCATGAGGGGGCCGGTCACCACGCCGGTCGCGGCGGACCAGGCGGCCGACGACCAGTCGTTGACCCCGGCGGAGGGGACCTCACGCACGGTCGTCGCCAGCACCCCGGCGCCCGGCAGCAGACCGGCGACCTCGGTCAGCGCGTCGGGCACCTCGTCCCGTGTCAGACGGCCGGCGTCAGGCCCGGCGCCCGCGAGACCCAGGGCGCCCACGACGACGTCGGCGTGCCGGGCGAGCCGCAGGTCCGTCTCACGGGCGCGGTCGGCCCCGCCCCGGCCGGCCCACAGACTCGGGCGGTAGTTGGGGTCGTAGGAGACCGTCACCCCATGGCGGCGGGCGGCGGCCATCGCCTCGTCGGCGACGTCGGCGGTGGTGTCCGACAGGCCGGCGAAGACGCCCCCGGTGTGGAACCAGCGCACCGGGCCGGAGAAGACGGCGTCCCAGTCGACGTCCCCCTCGCGCAGCCGGGACACGGCGGTGTTCGCCCGGTCGCTGACGCCGAGGGCGCCCCGGACGCCGTAGCCGCGCTCGACGAAGTTGAGTCCGTTGCGCACGGTGCGGCCGGCGCCGTCGTCGGGCGTCCAGCGGATCAGCGAGGTGTCGACACCGCCCTGGAGGACGAGGTCCTCGACGAGCCGGCCCACCGCGTTGTCGACGAGCGCGGTCACCACGGCGGTACGCCACCCGAAGCAACGGCGCAGTCCCCGTACGACGTTGTACTCCCCGCCGCCCTCCCAGACCCGGAAGGAGCGGGTGGTGCGGATGCGTCCCTCTCCGGGGTCGAAGCGCAGCATCACCTCGCCCAGGGCGATCACGTCGGTCACGGCGCGCTCCTCTCCACGGCCTCGGCGGTCAGCCGGCGGATCTCCGCGTACTCACCGCGCTCCAAGTGGCCGTCGGCCGCCATCCAGCTGCCGCCCACGGCCAGGACCGCCGGATGGGCCAGGTAGGAGGCCAACCGGTCCGGGCCGATGCCGCCGGTGGGCACGAACCGCGCCTGCGGGAAGGGCGCCGCGAGGGCCCGGAGCGTCCGGGTGCCGCCGAGCGGTTCGGCGGGGAACAGCTTGACCGTGTCCAGGCCCGCCTTCAGCGCACACATCAACTCGGTCGCCGTCGCCACACCGGGCACGACCGGTACCCCCAACTCCTGAGCCTTGTCTATCACTTCGCCGTCGAAGCCGGGGGAGACGAGGAACCGCGCGCCGGCCGCCACGGCTCGCTCGGCCTGGTCCGGCGTGAGCACGGTGCCGGCCCCGACGGTCAGAGCGCCGTGCGCCGCCATCGTCTTGAGGACCTGTTCGGCGTCAGGCGTGCGGAGGGTGACCTCGGCGCACCGGGCGCCGCCCGCCGCGAGCGCGTCGGCCAGCGGACCGGCGCTCGCGGCGGAGGCGACCGTCAGCACGGGCAGCAGCCGGGACCCCGCCAGTACGGCCGCCATGCCGACGCCGCTCACCGGCCGAGCCATCCGCCGTCGACCGGAATGACGGCGCCGTGGACGTAGTCGGCCGCGTCGGAGGCGAGGAACACGGTGGCGCCGGCGAGGTCGTCGGCGCTGCCCCATCGGGCGGCCGGGATGCGGTCGAGGATGGCCTTGCTGCGGGCGGGGTCGTCCTGCAGTGCCCGGGTGTTGTCGGTGGCGATGTATCCGGGGGCGATGGCGTTGACGTTGACGCCGTGCGGCGCCCACTCGTTGGCCAGCGCCTTGGTGAGACCGGCGACGCCGTGCTTGGCGGCGGTGTAGCCGGGGACGGTGATGCCGCCCTGGAAGCTGAGCAGCGATGCGGTGAAGACGATCTTGCCATGTCCGCGGGCGATCATGGCCGTCCCGACCGCACGGGTGAGGGCGAACTGTGCGCTCAGATTGACCTGGAGCACCAACTCCCAGTCAGCGTCGCTGTGTTCGGCGGCCGGTGCGCGGCGGATCGTGCCGGCGTTGTTGACGAGGATGTCCACCGGGCGTTCTCGCGCGGCGAGTTCGGCGCCGAGGGCGCGGACGGCGTCGGGGTCGGCGAAGTCGGCGCGGATCGCCTCGAAGGCACGGCCGGCGGCGGTGACGGCCTTCTCCACCTCGCTGCCGGACTCCTCCAGCGAGGCGCTGACGCCGATGACGTCCGCGCCGGCCTCGGCGAGCGCGCGGGCCATGGCCCGGCCGATCCCGCGCCGGGCACCGGTGACGACGGCGAGCCTGCCGGTGAGGTCGAAGGCGTTCATACGGCGGCTCCCTGCGGGGCGGTGGCGCAGTCGAGCAGGATCTTCATCACGTCGCCGCCGCTCTCCAGTGCCTCGAACGCGGCGGACGCCTCGGTGAGGGGCACGACCTTGCTGATCAGCCGCTGGGCGGGGACGGTGCCGTGGGCGACCAGGGTGACCGCCTGCTCGAAGTCGTCCCGGTCGTACAACCGGGCCCCGACAAGGGTGAGTTCACGCCAGAAGAAGCGGTGCAGGTTCACCTCGCGGGGCCTGGGGTGGATGGCGACCAGGCACAACCGCCCGCGCGCGCAGAGGACTTCGACCGCGGTGTCGACGCCGCCCGCCGCGCCGGACACCTCGAAGGCGACGTCCGCGCCCGCGTCGCCGGTCCACCGGGCGACGAGTTCGGGGATGTCGTGGGCGGCAGGGTCCCAGGCGGTCAGGCCGAGGTCCTCGGCGAGCAGCCGCCGATGGGCGTTGAGTTCGACCACGCGGACGTCGGCGCCGGCGGCCCGCGCCACCAGCGCGATGAGGACGCCGACCGGGCCGCCGCCGACCACGACGACCCGGTCGCCGTCGCGCACCCCGGCCCGGCCCACGTCGTGCACCGCGACCGCGGTGGGCTCGACCAGGGCGCCTTGGTCCAGGGGCAGGGAGTCGGGCAGCCGTACCAGGGTGGAGGCGGGGACGGTCCACCGCTGCTGCATCGCGCCGGGGGAGTCGATGCCGATGAAGTCCAGGTGCCGGCAGATGTGGCGATGACCCGCTCGGCAGGCGGGGCAGGAGTCGTCCCAGCGCAGCGGCATCACGGTGACCGCGTCACCGGGCCGCCATCCTTCGACGCCGGGCCCGACCCGGACGACCCGGCCGGACATCTCGTGCCCGAGGACGGCGGGCGCGGCGACCCGGGCGTCCATGTCGCCGTGGAAGATGTGCAGGTCGGTGCCGCAGATGCCGACATAGGAGGGGGCGAGTTCCACCTCACCGGGACCGGGCGGCGCGATGAGCGCGGGCGCGGTGTCCAGGGTGCGGGCGCGGGTGTAGCGGACGGCGAGTGTCATCGCGGGGTCAGGGTCCCTTCCGCGCGGACGCCGATGGTCAGCAGCAGGTTGGCGTAGGTCCGTGTGTCGGCCGTGACGATCGCCAGGGCCAGGTCGGGTGAGCGGGCGGCGTCGTAGAACGCGAAGCGGCCGAGGTCGTCGACGGCGACGGGCGCGAGCAGCGAGCGGTACTCGGCGACGGCGGGCGGTTCCGGCTCGCCCTCGGGCGGCACCATCACCTGCGCCGACTCCACGGGCAGGGCCCGTAGCAGCACCCCGAGGACGGTGGTGACGTTGAGGACGCCGGGGGAGAGGTTGAGGTGGACGGTCCGCGCCCGTTCCCCGACGGCGGTGCTCGCGGGGTAGTGCCCGTCGGCGAGCAGGACGCGGGCGCCGTGCCCCGCTCCCGCGAGCGCTTGGAGGATGCCGGGGTGCAGCAGTTCGGTCAGGAGCATGGGGCGTCCTTCAGACGGTAGAACTCGGTCGCCACGCCGGCCAGGATCATCCCGGCCTCGTCGGCGGAGCAGTCGTGCAGCAGTTGCTCGACGGCGGCGGCCCAGCGGTCCCAGCCGCCGGCGAGGACGCACACGGGCCAGTCGGAGCCGAACATCAGCCGGCCGGGGCCGAAGGCGGCCAGCAGGGTCTCCCACACGGGCCGGATGTCGTCGAGGGTCCAGGTGCGGTGGTCGGCCTCGGTGATCAGGCCGGACACCTTGCACCGCACCTGGGGGAAGTCGGCCAGTGCGCGCACCTGCCGCGTCCACTCGGTGAGCGAGGACCGGCCGACGGGCGGCTTGCCGGCGTGGTCCAGGACCAGCGGAAGGTCCGGGAACCGCCGGGCGAGGCGGACGGCCTGCGGGAACTGGTGGCCGCGGATGAGCACGTCGTACCCGAGCCCCCGCTCCCGCACGGCGCGCAGGCCCCGTTCGACGGCCGGCCGCTGCAGCCACTGAGGGTCCGACTCGCCCTGGACGAGGTGGCGCAGGGCCCGCAGCCGTCCGCCGCCGGGCCCGGCACGCAGTTCGTCGAGCACATCGCCGACCGTGGGCGAGGTGAGGTCCGCCCAGCCGACGACGGCGCCGACCAGCGGATCCCGTTCGGCGAGGGCCAGCAGCTCCCTCGTCTCGGCGACCGAGGTCACGCACTGGACCAGCACCGTCCGGGTCAGCCGCCGTCCCGCGAGGGGCCGGCCCGCGGCCCGCCGCAGGTCTCCCATGTCGTGGGTGCGGCGGATCGGTTCGAGGCCGGGCTCGTCCAGCCAGGGCTGGGGGCGTCGGGACAGGTCCCACACATGGTGGTGGGCGTCGACCAGGGGCAGCGGCTCAGACACGGGCGGACCAGACCGGGCCGTCGGGGTAGAGGTACTCCTTCAGCGTCTCCGGGTGCATCTGCGCGCTCAGCCCGGGCCGCGTCGGCGCGAGATAGCGGCCGTCGACGACGCGCACCGGGTCGACGAAGTGCTCGTGCAGATGGTCGACGTACTCGATGACCCGGTCCTCGGTGGTGCCGGTGACGGCGACGTAGTCGAACATCGACAGGTGCTGCACCATCTCGCACAGGCCGACCCCGCCGGCGTGCGGGCAGACCGGCACGCCGAACTTCGCCGCCAGCAGCAGGATCGCGATGTTCTCGTTGACGCCGCCCACCCGGGCCGAGTCGATCTGCACCACGTCCACCGCGCGCGCCTGCAACAGCTGCTTGAAGACGACCCGGTTGGCGACGTGCTCACCGGTGGCGACCTTGATCGGCGCCAGCGCCTCGCGGACGGCCGCGTGGCCGAGGATGTCGTCGGGGGAGGTCGGCTCCTCGATCCAGTACGGGTCGTACGGGGCGAGTTCCCGCATCCAGTCGACGGCGGGGCCCACGTCCCATCTCTGGTTGGCGTCGACGGCGATGCGGACGTCCGGCCCCACCGCCTCGCGCGCCACCCGCATACGACGTGTGTCGTCCGCCAGCGACGCCCCGACCTTCAGCTTGATCTGGGTGAAGCCGTCGGCGACGGCCTCGCGGGCGAGACGGGCCAGCTTCTCGTCGGAGTAGCCGAGCCAGCCCGGGGTGGTCGTGTACGCGGGATAGCCCTCGTCGATCAGCAGGCCGGTACGCCGTTCGCGGCCCGGTTCGGCGCGGCGCAGGATCTCCAGCGCGTCCTCGGGGGTCAGGGCGTCGCTCAGCCAGCGGAAGTCGACCTGGGCGACGAGCTCCTCGGGCGTCATCTCGGCGAGGAAGCGCCAGACGGGCTTTCCGGCCCGCTTGGCGGCGAGGTCCCAGGCCGCGTTGACGACCGCGCCGGTCGCCATGTGGATGGCGCCCTTCTCCGGTCCCAGCCAACGCAGTTGGGGATCGTGGACGAGACCGCGTGCGAACGCGCCGAGGTCCGCGCAGACCTGCTCGACGGACAGGCCCACCACATGCGGGGCGAGAGTGGCGATGGCGGCGGCCTGCGCGTCGTTGCCCCGGCCGGTGGTGAAGGCCAGCGCATGGCCCTCAAGACCGTCGCCGGCGTCGGTGCGCAGGACGACGTAGGCGGCCGAGTAGTCCGGTTCGGGGTTCATCGCGTCCGAGCCGTCGAGATGCTCGGACGTCGGGAAGCGCACGTCCAGCACGTCCAGGGCGGTGATGCGGGCAGACGCCGGGGAAGGGGACACAGCGGAGGACATGGCGGCAACTCCTGTGAGTGGCGAGGGGCGAGGGGCGTGCGGCCCCTCGCGACGGGACATGGGAAGACGGCTCGGGGCGCGGGCCGCCCGGTCAGTCCTGGACCTTGCCGCCGGTGATGCGGGAGATCATCAGGGCGAACAGGATGATCAGGCCGTTGAGGGCGCCGATCCACTGGGCGGGGACGCCGGCCAGGGTGAGCACGTTCTGGATCATGAACAGCAGCAGGATGCCGCTGAACGCCCCGAACATGGTGCCCTTGCCGCCGTTGAGGCTGATCCCGCCGATGACGGCGGCGGCGAAGACGGTGAAGATGTAGCCGTTGCCCTGCGCCGAGGCGACCGAAGCGAGCCGCCCGGAGAGCATCAGACCGGCGAGGGCGGCGAGCACGCTGCCGGTGACGATGACGATCCACAGCACCCGGTCGGTGCGGATGCCGGCCGCCTTCGCCGCGTCGACGTTGCCGCCGATGGCGTACAGGGACCGGCCGAAACTCGTCCATCCGAGCACCACGATCGCCACGGCGAACAGCGCCAGGCAGATCCAGATCGACGCCGGCATCCCGAACCACTGCGCGGTCCCCAGGTACAGCATCGACTCGGGCAGCTGGAAGAACGTCTGGCCGCCGGACACACCGGTGAGGACGCCGCGCAGCACGATCAGCATGCCGAGGGTGACGATGAAGCCGTTGAGGCCGAAGCGGATGATCAGCAGCGCGTTGAGCACGCCGACGAGCGCGCCCACGGCGAGCGTCACGGGAACGGCCCACGCTCCGGAGAGCAGGCCCAGACCGTGCCCGGCGCCGACCGGGACCACCAGCCAGGCCGCGACTCCGGGCGCGAGGCCCATCGTGGACTCCAGCGACAGGTCCATCTTCTTGACGATCAGGATCATCGTCTGGGCGAGGACCAGCAGCGCCATCTCCGACATGGTCTGCAGGACGTTGATGAGGTTGTCCGTCTGCAGGAAGACCGGGTTGACGATCTGACCGACGATGGCGATGACCACGATCGCGGGAACCAGCGCCAGGTCGCGCAGCCGGGCCAGCGGCACCCGGCCGCCCAGCAGCGCGGTCCGCTTGAGCCGCGGCTTGGCTGCCGGGGGCGCGGGCGGGTGCGCGAGGACCGTTTCAGGCACTGCCTCAGGCATGCAGGTCCACTCCTTCCATCGCGGCCACGAGGTCGTGTTCGTGCCAGCCGCGGGCCATCTCGGTCGTCACCCGGCCCTGGAACATCACCAGGACCCGGTCGCACATACGCAGGTCGTCGAGTTCGTCGGAGGCGATGAGCACCCCGGTCCCGGTGTCCGCGATCTCCTCGACCTTGCCGAGGAGGAACTCCTTGGAGCGCACGTCCACGCCCGCGGTGGGACTGATCAGGACCAGCAGCCGGGGGTCGTCGGCGAGGGCTCGGGCCATCACGACCTTCTGCTGGTTGCCCCCGGACAGGGCGGAGACGGGCAGATCGGGGCCGGGCGTCTTGATCGCCAGTTTCTCGATCATCACCTCGGCGAGCCGGTCCCGGCGGCCGCGGTCCAGCAGCCCGCCCCGGCCCAGCCTCTTCGGCACGGACAGCGTGGCGTTGTCCGCGATCGACATGTCCGGGACGAAGCCCTGGTGGTGCCGGTCCTGCGGGACGAACCCCGCCCCGGCCGCGAGCGCGGCGGGCACACTGCCCGGCCGGGGCCGCGTCCCCGCGATCTCCACCTCGCCCGCCGCCGCCGAACGCAGCCCCACGACGGTCTCGGCGACCTCGGTGCGTCCGCTGCCGGCCGCCCCCGCCAGCCCGACGATCTCACCGGCGCCGATCCGGAAGCCGACGTCGCCGTAGGACTCGCCGCTCAGCCCGCGCACGCTCAACGCGGCCTCGGCGGCGGGCACATGACTGCTCACCCGGTCCTCCCGCCGGCCGGCGGCCGCCTCGCCGGTCATCGCGGCGACCAGGTCGGTGCGGGGCAGCTGCGCGACCGGCGCGGTCACGATGTGCCGGGCGTCGCGGAACACCGTCACCATGTCGCAGATCGCGTAGACCTCCTGGAGGTGGTGGCTGATGAACAGGAAGGTGACGCCCTGGCGTTGCAGATCACGGATGCGGTCGAAGAGGCGGTTGATGGCCGCCGCGTCGAGCTGCGCCGTCGGCTCGTCGAGGATGATGAACCGCGCCCCGAAGGACAACGCCCGGGCGATCTCCACGAACTGCCGCTGCTCCACGTTCAGATCGCCGGCGAGGGTCTGCGGGTCGACGTCGACCGACCATGCGGCCAGCAGGTCACGGGCGCGGCCGCGTACGCCCCGCCAGCTGATCAGGCGGCCCCGGCCGTGGTCGTACCGGTTCAGGAAGAGGTTCTCGGCGACGGTCAGCGTGGGGATGACCGTGGACTTCTGGTAGACGCACGCCACCCGTCGCCGCCAGCCGTCGCGGTCGGCGAGCCGCGGCGCCGGGACGCCGCCGAAGGAGACCGTGCCCTCGTCGGGGGCCTGGAGGCCGGTGAGCACGGACACCAGGGTCGACTTGCCGGCCCCGTTGCGGCCGACGAGTGCGTGGGTCTCGCCGGGCCTGATGGTGATCCCGGCGCCGTTCAGGGCCACCGTAGGACCGAATCGTTTGACTATGCCCGCCGCCTCGACGACAGGCGGGTCCACTGGGGCCCGTCCGCCGTCCTCCGGGGCGGACGCGGGGGTGACTTCCCGCTCCCCGTCGCTCATCTCAACCGCCTTGTTCTCCATAGCCGTTGGCTGCCTGATGGGAGCGGGTCAGCCGAGGTTGTTGCCCCACAGGGACTTGTCGTCGCTCTTGAGGCTGGCGACCCCGCCGTAGGTCGCGCCGTCGGCCGTCACGAGCGGTGCGGAGAGCTGGTCCTCCAGCAGTCCGTCACGGACCCGGATGATGGTGCTGTCGTGGTCGGTCCTGCCGGGCTGGAACGTCTTGCCGCCGATCGCCGCCTTCAGGTAGTACAGGGCGTACTTGGCGTAGAGGTCGGCCGGCTGGGACACGGTGGCGTCGATCTTGCCCGCGGCGATGTCCTTCAGCTCCTCGGGGATGCCGTCGTTGGAGACCACGAACACGTGCTTCTCGTCCCGCGGGCCGACCAGCAGGCCCTTCTGCTTGAGCACCTGGAGGGTGCCGGACAGGGCGAAGCTGGACTGCATGTAGACGCCCTTGATGTCCGGGTGGGCGGTCAGGTCGGTCTGGAGCTTCTGCGCGGCCACGGCCCCGTCCCAGTTGGTGGCCTCGCCGAACACCTTGATGTCCGGGTAGTCCTTCTTCATGCAGTCGTTGAACGCCTCGGTGCGGTCACGGCCGTTGACGGATGCGAGGTCGCCCTGGAGCATGACGACCTTGCCCTTGCCGCCCAGCTTCGTGCCGAGGAACCGACAGGCCTTCTCGCCGTAGGCGCGGTTGTCGGCGCGTACGACCATGTAGACCTTGCCGGTGTCGGGGCGGGTGTCCACCGTGACCACCGGGATCTTCTTCGCCTCCAGCTGCGCGAGGGTCGGCGCGATGGCGGCGGTGTCCTGCGGGGCCGTCGCCACGCCCTTGACGCCCTGGCTGATGAACGTCTGGGCATTGGCGGTCAGCTTGGCGACGTCGTTCTGCGAGTTGGTGGTCTTCAGGTTCAGGCCCAGCTCCTTGGCGAACTGAGGCGTGTACTTGATGTACGAGTTCCAGAAGTCGGTGTCGGACCGCGGGTAGTCGACGCCCACGAGCGGCTCGCCCGACGACGCGGTCGGGGAGCCGCCGGCGCAGGCGCTGAGCAGCGCCAGGGCGGAGACTACGGAGGCGGTGGAGCAGAGGACTGTTCTGAGTCTCATCGGTACTTCCTCGCGCTGGTCCCGAAGCGGCGTGGTGCACGGTGCGACGGTGGGATGTCGCTCATGGAGAGATGGGATGTTTATAGGGGCGGCATGGGCGGGCTGTCTAGATGCCTGACGAGAGAAGCCCTGAAAATCGGCACTCGGCTCTCCGGGTGAGCCCAACTTGTGTCGCCTCCATCTTTGAATGAATCCCATCAATGCGCGGTTCGCCTGTTTCACGTGCGGCTTCGCGCGGACGCGGGCTGCGAGGCCCGGCTCGGCTGCAGCGCGGCGGCGGCCGGTTCGCCGTCATCGTCCGGCCGTCGCGGCGGCAGGCCGTCGTCGCGCCGCTCCACCCCGGCCCCGTGCGGCACCGCTGGAGGATCCTCGCCGTCCGGGCGCGGTCCTCGGACCCTGCGAACAGGAACGCCCCCGAGCGGCCGACGACCTCCTCCGGTGCGTACCCGAGGAGTTCCTCCACGCCCGGGGTCCAGCCGATGATCTCGCCGGCGGCGGGGACGTCCGCCGTCGCCGCCCGGGTTCGGACCGGACTGCTTGTCCCTGCGGCCCCGTTCGGCCAGGGTGGGCCCGTGCCGGGACAACGGAAGAGGAAGCGACAGCAGGAAGACGCCAGACGACGGTCCGTGACCCACGGACCGGGACGCTGGGAAGCGGTCTTCGAGACGCAGGACGCGGCGGAGTTGCGCGCCCGCCTGCGCCGCCTGGGCACGGGGGCGGAACCCGTCGACTTGACCACGGTCCGCATCGACAAGTCGTGCGGACGCCCGCCGCAGCCGGCCTTCTACCGTGTGTACCTCTTCGTCCCCGACCCCACGTGACCCCGACGAAAGTACCCCCGGCGGATGCACCCCGCCCGCCCGGATCGCGTCCTCCCGGGTGATCGCACGATCTTGATCATCCGAGAGGACATCCATGCCGCACATCCCGTCCCGAGGCGTCCGCCGCACCGTCTCCGGTCTCGCCACCGCCGCCCTGCTGGCCCTGGCCGGACCGCTGGCGGCTCCAGCCGCGCCGGCCGCGGCCGCCGCCGGAACCGGGCAGGTCAGCACGGTCGCCTACACGGCGGCCGAGCAGACCGCCGCCCTGTCGTACTGGACGCCCGCTCGGATGACACAGGCCGGCCGCACCGTCGACCTGGGCGCTACCGGGCCGCTCACCAAGACCTGGGCCGGCAAGGCGATCCCCAGCATCGGCCGGCTCTTCTTCGTCAACTCGCGCGGCGACGACAGCTGGTGCACGGCCAGCGCCGTCACCAGCGGCAACCGATCGGTGATCATGACCGCCGCCCACTGCGCACGCGTCGGCTCGTCGTCCTTCAACACCTTCACCGACATGGTCTTCGCCCCCGGCTACGCCAAGGGCAAGACACCGTACGGCCGTTACGCCGTCAAGGCGACGATGACACCGCGCTCCTGGGTGGAGAATACGGTCGGCGACGTGGCGGCGATGGTCGTCGCCACCCCGGCCGGCGGCAAGCGGCTCACCGACGCGGTGGGGGAGCAGAAGATCGCCTTCGGTCGCGCGGCCGGCGAGCGGATCGTCACCTTCGGCTACCCGGGGACGACGCCCCAGCGGGGCGAGCAACTCCTGTACTGCGTCGGCACGTCCGCCGTCGCGCCCGAGAACGAGCAGCGCGTGCCCTGCGACCTCGGCGGCGGCGCGAGCGGCGGCCCCTGGCTCGCCGGCTTCGACTCCGCCACCGGCAAGGGCACCCTGGTCTCGGTCAACAGTCACGGCGCGGGCGACGGCGGCTCCCCGATGTACGGGCCGGCCTTCGACAAGACCGCCCAGGCCCTCTACGACGCCGCACAGCGCGGCTGAGCGAACGGACCGTCCGGGGAACGGGAGTCGGGGGAGCCATGCGAACCGGAGCGGGAGCACAGGGGAGCCGGGCCACCCTGACGGGCTGGTCGCGCGCATGGCTGGTGGCGCCGGCCGCCCTTGCAGCGGCAGGTACAGCGTGAACGTCGACGACCGGAGGCGCCGCGTGCGGGAACGCCGAGGTGCCCGGTCCCGGCGCTCAAGGCCCGGTCCTCGTGGTCCGGTCCGAGGAACCGGCCCGCTCCGACCGGGCGGCCGCCGCCTTCCTGCGGGAGCACGGACCGGTGGCACAGGCCGCCGCCGCGGTCACCGACCTCCTCACGCTGGACCGGCCGGTCCCCCTCGTCGTCCGGTCCTGTGACGGTGACGGCTCCTCCTACGACCCCGAATCCCGCCGGATCGACATCTGCTACGAGGAAGTCTCCGAAGCAGGGGCCTGTTCGGGCGGGCCCGGCGGCAGGACCCGGACGACGCGGTCGCGGCGGTGCTCCAGGAGACGGTGTTCCACGAGACAGCCCACGCCGTCGTCGACGCCCTCGACGTGCGAACGACGGGCCGGGAGGAGGACTTCGCCGACCGGTTCGCCGCCCTGATGCTGCTGCGGCAGGGCGCCGCCGACGAGCGGCGCCTGCGCGCCGCCGGTGCGTGGAACCTCCTGGCGGCGACGGCCGAGAACGCCGACGGCGACACCGAGGACGAGCATTCCCCGGACCGGGAGCGTGCCGTCAGCGCGTTCTGCCACCTCTACGGCTCCGCTCCCGGCCGGCCTCAGGACCTGGTACGCCCGGACGTCCTCCCCCTCGCCCGTGCCCGAGGCTGCGCCGAGGAGAGGGCCGCCGTCCGCGACACCTGGCTGAAGACGCTCGGGCCCGCGCTGCGCGAGGGATGAGGACGGCCGCCGTGCGCCCGGATCACCTCATCGCACCTCCTTCGCGAAGGGCGTGACGGTGATGCGGTCGATCAGGGGTGCGTAGCGGGAGCGGAGCAGGACTCCCGGGAAGGTGTCCGAGGCGTATGTCGTGCCGTCGAAGTTCGGCACTTCCTCGGCCCGGAGGACGAGGGTGTTCCGTCCCTTTCCGAGCTGGACCGGGACGGTCAGCTCCCAGAAGTTGTTCTGGTGGAAGGTGTGCGGGAAACCCACGCGCCGTGTCGCGCCGCCGTTGACGGTGAGGTCGGCGTAACGGGCCAGCGGGTCCGGGTTGTAGTGGGTGGCCGGGGACTGCTCGGGGTTGGAGTAGCGGATGCGCAGCGCGTGCAGACCGGCCTTGTCCGCGGTGACGGTGAACGTGGCCGTGTTGCCGTTGCCCGGGTCGCCGCCGACGCCGGTGATCGCGCTGCCCTTCGTGGCGAGCGAGAGCGGGACCAGCGTCGCCGAGCCGCCGAGTCGCGCGTCCTGAGCCTCGTACGTCCGTGAGCCGAGCGCGCCGTCGGTGGGCGTGACCGTCAGCCGGTCGACGAGCGTGGCGGACGAACCCCCCGTCAGCGTCACCTTGTTCACGCCGCCGGAAAGCGAAACCGCCACGCTGGTCCTGCTCTTGGCCAGACGCAGCACCTCATGCCCGTTGACGGAGAGCCGGGCGCCCTTGCCGTCCAGGGTGTCGACCCGGAGCGTGGCCTCGCGGTCGGCGGGGGAGTACACCCAGAACGTGGCGCTCTGGTCCCGCGCGATCAGGGCCCCGCCCGAGCCGGTGGCGGGCCTGTCGGCCTTCTCCGGCAGGTGGTAGACGGGCAGTGCTCCGCCGTCCAGCCAGGCGAGTTCGGCCTCGTACACCCGTGTGTCCGCCGACGCCTCGGGAAGAGCGAGGGTGACGCGGTCGACGATGGCGTCGCCCTTCGTGGCGCGGGTCCCGTCGGCGCTCCTCGCGGCGAGGGTCAGGGTGTGCCTGCCCTCGGTGAGCCGGACCTTGGTGTCGGTGTGGTCCCACACCACCCACTTGTAGCCGAGCGGCAGATGCAGTTCCTGCTCGCTGTCCGCCTGCCCGTCCACCCGCAGGAACACGTTGGTGGGGCCCTGCTCGGCCACCTTGTCGTAGGTGTTGAGGGAGTTGGCGAAGACGCTCAGGTCGTACACGCCGTCCTCGGGGACGTCCACGGCGAAGTCGAGCGTGAGGTCGGAGCCGGCGCGCAGGCCGCCCACGTCGTAGCCGCCGGAGGTGTAGAACTTCGACACGTCCCGCGGGGAGCCCTCCGGGCCGTTCTTCGAATGGCCGGACCCGGTGTGGGCGGCGTCCTCCGCCTCGTACGACCCCTTCCAGCGCACGGGCGCGGCCTGCGCCGCCTTCGCCGTACCGGCCGGGCTGAGGACGATCTCGTACGCGGAGGACTCCTCCAGCGCGGGCAGCGCCCCGTCACCGAAGTCGACCACCGCCGTACCGTCCTGATCGACCGTCAGGTTCGTTTCCGTGAGCAGCTTCGGGCCGGCGGAGTCGCCGACCTGCCCGGTCCACTCGATCTCGCGGACCCAGGCGTGGACGCGGTCACCGAACAACTCGCGCGGAACGCCCGCGAAGGTGATGTGCCCCTTGCCGGTGGAGCCGCCGAAGATCAGCCGCGCCTGCCTCTTCCCCTCGTCGAGCGTGGCCACGCCCTGCATGGTGTAGTTCTCGCCGGGGAACGGCGGGGTCACCCGCACCGTGTGGCCGCTCATCGAGGCGTACGAGTTCAGCAGCCACCACTGGCCGTTGCCGCGGTTGGACTGCACGGCGGAGTCGGAGAGGTTGCCGTCGATGTTCCAATACGCGATGTCGGCGTCCACCTTGGACTCCTCGATCGCGGACACCCACTGGATCATCTGACCCGGCACGGAGGTGTGGTAGTTGAAGGCGTACTCGTTGATGTTGACGGGGAGCCGGCTGCCTTCCCTGTCCGTCCCCTCGAACAACTCCCGCTCCCAATCCCGGTACTTGGCGACGCTGTCACGCACCGCCTCCGGGTGGCTCAGCTCGTGCCAGGTGATGACGTCCGGGAGCGTGCCGGCGGCCAGGGCGTGGGAGAGGAAGCCCTTGACCTGGTCGTAGAGGACGCTGGTGTTGGGTCCGGCGACACGGGCGCCGGGCATCCTGTCCTTGACGATCCGGTAGGAGCTGTCCCAGGCGGCGAAGTAGTCGTCGGGGTCGTCGAGCCAGCTGACCTTGTCGTAACTCCACTGCCCGGTACCGAACATGTTGCCCTCGGGCTCGTTGAACGGCACGAAGACGATGTTGTCCTGGTACTCCGCAGGCAGTTTCAGCACCTGGTCGACCTGCTTGGCGATCTTCTCCTGGTAGAGCCTCAGCTTCTCCGCCGGGGTGCCGCCGGGCCACTCGTACGGGAAGCCGCGGTGGATGTCGGTCATGTAGATGTACACGTCGCCGTCGGTGGAGTCGGCCAGCGGCCTCACCACCTCCAGCGCGTCCGCCCCCGGGTGCTGCGGGCCGTCCTGCGCCTTGGTGGAGACCGTGCGCAGACCCATCCCCTCGATGAGGTTGCCGGTCGGGACGTCCGGCCCGTACACGCCGTACAACGTGCCGGACGCGCCGCCGTGGAACGCGCCGGTGTCCGAGCCGAGGTCGACGGTCAACTGCCCCTCGCGGACCACCGTGACGGACGCCTCCACCGCCCGCCCCGCCGCCGTCCCCGCCACGCCGAACGTGCCGGGCCGCGCGTACTTCTCCGGCGGCACTGCGTCCCAGACGACGGGCGTGTCACGGTCGTAGCCGTCGGAGAAGGACGCGCGGACCGCCGCCGGCAGCGAGGGAGCCGTACCGGCCGTCGTACGCACCGCGAACGACGCCCGCGAGAGATCCCGGAGCTCGGGCGGGTTCGCGACCGTGCCGGCGACCTGCTCGGGGGTGAGCGCCGCGTGCCAGACCGTGAAGTCGTCGACCGCGCCCTTGAACAGCGGGTCCGGGTAGAAGGACCTGCCGATGCAACCGGCGGCCGCGGCCGAACCGTCCAGCAGGTCACCGGCCTTGACGGTCGTCGCGGCGGAGGACACCGCCACGCCGTCGAGATAGGTCGTGACCCGGCCCGCGGAAGCGTCGAGGGTGACGGTGACCGTCCGCCAGGCTCCGGCCGGCAGCGCCGCGTACCCGGAGACCCGGGCCTCCCCGCCCCCTCCGCCGGTGGTCACCGCCGTGCGCAGGACGCCACCGTCGTGGGACGGGGTGGTGAACAGGTACTTGCCGGTTCCGGTGCCGAGATCGAAGATCCGCTGCCAGGGCGACCGGTCGTCGCCCCACCTCACCCGGGCGGACACCGTCAGATCGGTAGCGTCCGCGAGCACCCCGCGCGGCAGCCGGACGTACGCCCCGTCGGAGGTGGGCGCACCGCCGGGCAGGGCGAGCGCCCTGCCGCCGTCCGCGCCGTCGACGGACCGTGCGGTGGACCCGTTCACCAGGCTCGCCGTCAGGCCGTTGCCGGAACTGTCGACGATCCTTCCCGAGGCGAGGTCGTCCTGGTCGAAGGTGTAGCGGACCGTGGGCGGGGGCGCGCCGGCCGCCTGCGCGGGGACGGCCGGCGTGGCCAGCACCCCCGCGCCGAGGGCCATGGCCACGGCGGCCGGCGCCTTCCGACGCCGGGCGGAACTGTCAGCGGATGACATGGAGTGCGTCCTCAATCCTTTGAGCAACGGGTCCGGCCGGCCCGCGGGACCGGCCGCGCATCGGCGTGCCGCCGTCGGCGAGGAGGGTTCCGGGGCCGCCGGAACGATCACTTCATCGAACCGGTTCGCTGGAAGCTAGCACCCGGGAAAATCCCTCAGCAATACCCCGGACACGAGCCGAGTCCGGTGGTGGAGCAGCCTCGGTAAGATGCGGGGGGAGTGCCGTCGCGGATGTTGACAGCCGCCGGGCTTGTTCCTACGTTCACTTCACGCGAACCGGTTCGACGGCCGGTCGCGGACGAACCGGTGCGACGAAGGAGTCATCCGTGAACATCGGTGAGATCGCCCGGCGGGCCGGTGTCTCGCGCAGCACCGTGTCCTACGCGCTGAGCGGCAAACGCCCCGTCTCGGACGGAACCCGGCGGAAGATCCAGCGGGTCATCGACGAACTGGGCTACCGGCCCAACGCGAGCGCCCGCGCCCTCGCCAACGGCCGGACCAGCACGATCGGCCTGGTCTTCCCGCCGGCCGGCGACCACTACACCGGAATGCAGCTGGATTTCATCGGCAGCGTCGTGGAAGCCGCCGCCGCCCGCGACTACGACGTGCTGCTGTCCCCGAGCGGCGTCGACAGCGACCGCTCGTTCCAGCGGATGCTGGGGGAGCGGCGCGTCGACGGCGCCATCCTCATGGAGATCAGGCTGGAGGACGACCGGGCCGACCACCTGGCCGCCCTGGACTTCCCCTCCGTCACCATCGGCCGCACCGCCCGCCCCGAGGGCGGCTGGTGGGTGAGCCTCGACCACACCGCGCTCGCGGCGGCCTGCGTCCACCACCTCGCCGACCTCGGCCACCGCACGGTCGCCCTCGTCAACCGGCCCGAGCAACTCCTGCGGGCCGGATACGAGTCGGCGCACCGCGGCCTGGACGGCTTCACCAAGGCCGCGGCCGAACGCGGGCTGACGGTACGGACGTACACGTGCGGGGACGACGCCGCGTCGGGCCAGGCGTGCGTGGAGCGGATCCTGCGGGACGACCCGGCCACCACCGGCCTGGTCACACTGAACGAGGCCGCCCTCGGCGGTCTGTACCGGGGGCTCGCCGGGGCGGGCCGCCATGTGCCGCGCGACTTCTCCGTCACCGGAGTCGTCGCCGGCCGGTGGGCGGAGACGGTCACCCCGCAGCTCACCGCGGCGGACGTGCCGGCGCGGGAGCTGGGCCGCCGCGCCGTGGACCTCCTCGTCGAACGGCTCGACCACCCCGACGCACCACCCCGGCACCACCTCCTGACCCCGCCGATCTCCCTGCGGGGCAGCACCGGCCCCGCCGCCGGCACCGCCTGAACCTCGAAGCCCGCACAACGCCCCACCTCCCGTCCGAGCCCCGCGGCCTCACACCGCGCCTCGCAACCGCGCCGCGGGGGCAGACCGCACAGCCGGCTCCATACCCTCGGTTCCGGGGCCGGCTCACAGCCCTACTGCCTCTGCCCCGGGCCGACCCCACAGCCACGGCCGCCGCTTCGGGGGCCGACCGCACAGCCCCACGGCACCCCCCTGCCCCCGCCGCCGCGGTTCGCCGCGCCCTCCTCCTCCCGTCCGTCACCCCTCCCGCGGCACATCCGTGCTGCCCAGAAGTGAAGGATCCGCCATGCCCAGCACCTCCGGACAGCGCCGTCTGACCGCCGCCGCCCTGACCCTCCTGACAGTGGCCGTCGGCGCCACCGCCTGTTCCTCCGGCTCGGGCGTCGCCGGGTCGAAGAACGCCGACAGCGGCACGTACACCGTCTGGGACCCCTACCCGCAGTTCGCCAAGGGGTCGGCCTGGACGCGGTTGCTGGACCGGTGCGGTGCCCAGGCCGGCGTGAAGATCAAGCGGACCGCCTTCGACACCGGCGATCTGGCCAACAAGACCTTGCTGGCGGCCCAGCAGGGCAACTCGCCCGACGTCCTCATCGTCGACAACCCCGTGGTGTCGACCCTGGCCGAGGCGGGCGTGCTCACCACCACCGACGACAACAAGCTGGACACCTCGAAGGTGGACCCCAACCTGCTCGCCGCGGGCCAGGCGGGCGGCAAGACGTACGGCACGCCGATCGGCGCCAACACCCTCGCCCTCTACTACAACAAGAAGGTGCTGAAGGAGGCCGGGGTGGACATCGCCTCGGTCAAGGACTGGAAGTCGCTGACGGCCGCGCTGGAGAAGGTCCAGAAGGCGGGCAAGAAGGGCATCACCTTCTCGGCGATCGGCACGGAGGAGGGCAGCTTCCAGTTCCTGCCCTGGTTCTGGGGCTCGGGCGCGAAACTCACCGAACTCGACTCCGCCCGGGCCGTGTCCGCCCTGTCGCTGTGGAAGGACTGGCTGAAGAGCGGCTACGCCCCCAACTCCGTGCTCAACAACACCCAGACGACCAGCTGGCAGGAGTTCGCCAGTGGCGACTACGCCTTCGCGGAGAACGGAACCTGGCAGCTCGCGGCCGCCCACGAGACCGGCTTCGAGTACGGCGTCCTGCCCGTCCCCGCCGAAACCGGCGGCGCCGCGGCGGCCCCGACCGGCGGCGAGTTCGTCACCCTGCCGGTCCAGGGCGACACCGCCCGCCACGCCACCTCGCGGAAACTGGTGACCTGCCTGACCAGCACCGACAACCTCTACGACACCGACACGACCCTGTCGTACGTGGCGCCCACCGGCGAGGTCCAGGACAAGCAGGTCGCGGCGAACGCCGAACTGAAGCCGTGGGTGCAGGCCGTCAAGGGAGCCAAGGGCCGCACCAGCGACGACCTGGGCACCCGCTACCCCAAGATCTCCGAACAGATGTGGAAGGCCGTCCAGTCCGCGCTCAGCGGCGCCCGGTCGCCGAAGGACGCGCTGGCCGAGGCCCAGTCGGCCGTCAAGTGATCCGGGATCGCGGCCCCAGGATGAACCACACGACACAGCTGCCGCGACGACGGCCCGCACACCACCCCACCGGGGCGGCCACCGCCGCCCCGACCCGGGCACTGACGCGACGCCCAGCCTCCCCGCAGTGGACCGCCTGGGCCTTCCTCACCCCGGTGACCCTCTACCTTGCCTGCTTCTACGCCTGGCCGCTCTACCGCAACCTCGACCTCAGCCTGCGCGACTACACCGTCCGCTCCTTCGTCCAGGGCGACGCGCCCTTCACCGGGCTGGACAACTACCGCAAGGTCCTCGCCGACCCGACCTTCGCGCCGGCCCTGCTGCACACCGTCGTCTTCACCGCCGTATGTCTGGTCTTCCAGTACGCCATCGGACTGGCCCTCGCCGTCTTCTTCCACCAGCACTTCCGGCTCTCCGCCACCCTGCGCGCCCTGTTCCTGGTGCCCTGGCTGCTGCCGCTGATCGTGTCGGCCTCCACCTGGTCGTGGATGCTCAACAGCGACTCCGGCATCGTCAACGCCGCCCTGCACGCCGTGGGCGTCGGCCCGGTCGACTGGCTCACCTCGCCGTCCTGGTCGCTGACCTCGGTGATCGTCGCGAACATCTGGATCGGCGTCCCCTTCAACCTGGTCGTGCTCCACAGCGGCCTGCAGTCCGTCCCCGCGGCGCTGCACGAGGCCGCGGCCCTCGACGGGGCGAACGCGTGGCAGCGCTTCTGGCGCATCACCTTCCCGCTGCTGCGCCCGGTCTCGGCGATCACCCTGTTGCTCGGACTTGTCTACACGCTCAAGGTCTTCGACATCATCTGGATCATGACCAAGGGCGGCCCCGCGGACGCGTCCACCACCTTCGCCACCTGGTCCTACCGGCTCGGCTTCGGCAACCTCCTGCCCGCCTTCGGCCCGGGCGCGGCCGTCGGGAACCTGCTCGTCGTCGCCGCCCTCGTCTTCGGGCTGATCCACCTCCGTATCCAGCGAAAGCAGGCGCTGTCATGAACCGGGGCTCCGGCCGCACGGGAGGGAAGACCGCCGTCGGCCTGCTGCTGACCGGGATCATGCTCTTCCCGGTCTACTGGATGATCAACGTCTCCTTCACCCGCGACCAGGACATGCGCAAGAGCCCGCCCGACCTGCTGCCCCTGCACGGCACCCTGGCCGGCTACCGCACCGTCCTCGACGAGCAACTGCCCTACCTCGCCACCAGCCTCGTCGTCGCCCTCGGCACCGTCGCGCTGACCGTGGCCCTCGCCGCACCCGCGGGCTACGCCCTGGCAAAACTGCGCCCACGCGGCGGCGGTCTGCTCGGCTTCCTCCTGCTGGCCGCGCAGATGATCCCCGGCATCATCATGGCGATGGGCTTCTACGCCGTCTACCTCCAGCTCGGCCTGCTCCAGTCCGTCCCCGGCCTCATCGTCGCCGACTCCACCCTGGCCGTCCCGTTCGCGGTCCTGATCTTCACCGCGTTCATGTCCGGCATCCCCGGCGAACTGCTCCAGGCCGCGCAGCTGGACGGAGCGAAAGCCGGGCGCGTCTTCTGGTCCGTCGTCCTGCCGATGAGCCGCAACGCCGTCGTCACGGTCTCGCTCTTCGCCTTCCTGTGGTCCTGGTCCGACTTCGTCTTCGCCAACACCCTCGTCAACGGCGGCGCCCACGAGCCGATCACGCTCGGCGTCTACCACTACATCGGCAACAACAACCAGGAGTGGAACGCCATCATGGCCACCGCCGTCGTCGCCTCACTGCCCGCCGCGGTGATCCTCGTCCTCGCCCAGCGCTACGTGGCCGCCGGAGTGACCACCGGCGCCGTCAAGGACTGAGCCGCCCACCGTGCCCCGCCCCCGCTCGAGAAACGAGTCAGCGCCATGACCGCCGCCCCGTCCGGCCCGGCCTTCTCCGTCCACGACATCCCTTTCAGCACACACGGCTCCTGGTTCGGCATCTCGCCCGTGCTGGCGGAGAAGACCCGCGCCGAGGACCTCCACCTCGTCTCGCACCAGAACGGCATGCACGCCGCTCTGCGCCTCGCCCCCCTCGACCCGGCCACCGCAGGGCGGGCGCACACCGATGTGCGGGCGACCCCGAGCCTGCTCACCTGGACCGGTGCGGGCGGCCGCATCGACCTCGCCTACGCCTCGCCCGACACCGTGCGCGTGCGCGGCGAAGGGCTCGGGCTGCGCGTCACCGCGGCGGCGCGGACCCTCACCCCCTTCAGCGGGACCTACTTCTTCCGGGACCCGGTCGACGGCGCCCACACGTTCACCTCCTACGAGACCGGCCGCCGCTACCGGATCACCGTGCTGTCCGGCACGGTCGCCGAGGTGTCCGGCTCCCAGGCGCTCGGCGCCGGCGACCGCGGTCTCACGGTCACCGCCGAGTCGGGCGCCCCGTGGGAGATCGCGGTCGAGGAACTGGACAGCGCGCGACCGCCCCACCGCCCCTCGGCGACGTTCGCCGAGATCACGGAGACCGCCCGGCGGTCGTTCGCCGAGTTCGCCGACACGGTCGCCCCCTGGCGCTCGGCCGACACCCCGGCAGCCGAACTCGCCGCCTACGTGGTGTGGTCCGCGACGGTGGCCCCGGCGGGACTGGTCACCCGGCCCGCCGTACTGATGTCCAAGCACTGGATGGACAAGGTCTGGAGCTGGGACCACTGCTTCAACGCCCTGGCCCTGGCCCCCGGTTGTCCCGAGCTCGCCTGGGACCAGTTCGCCCTGCCCTTCGACCACCAGGACGAGACGGGGGCGCTGCCCGACTCCGTCACCCACTCCGAGGTCCTGTACAACTTCGTCAAACCGCCCATCCACGGCTGGGCCCTGCGCGGCCTGCGCGACCGGCTCCCCGCGCCCCTCGGCCCGGCCGAACTGACCGAGGCGTACGGCAGGCTGGCGCGCTGGACCGACTTCTGGCTCACCGCGCGGCGCGCACCCTCCGCCGCCCTCCCGCACTACCAGCACGGCAACGACAGCGGCTGGGACAACGCCACCACCTTCGACCCCGCCCGCGTGGCCGTCACCGCCGACCTCGCCGCCGTGTTGATCCTCCAGCTCGACGAACTGTCGCGCACGGCGGCGGAGTTGGGCTTCCACGATGAAGCCGGGCGTCGTGCCGGGACGGCCGACGCCCTCCAGGCCGCCCTGCTGGAGGAGTTGTGGGACGGCGAACGGTTCACCAGCCGCCCGGCCCACGGCGGACCCCCCTCCTGCAGCGCCGGCCTGCTCGACCTGATGCCCGTCGTGCTCGGCGACCGCCTCCCCCCAGAGGTGCGCGACCGGCTGGCCGAGCGGATCGAAACCCATCTCACCGAGTTCGGCCTGGCGACCGAACAACCGGGCTCCCCTCACTACGAGTCCGACGGCTACTGGCGCGGCCCCATCTGGGCGCCGGCCACCGTCCTCGTCGAGGACGGCCTGCGCCGCGCCGGCCACGAACGCCTCGCCGACGACATCAGCGCCCGCTTCCGCGCCCTGTGCGAAGCCTCCGGCTTCGCCGAGAACTTCGACGCCCTGACCGGCCAGGGCCTCCGCGACCGCGCCTACACCTGGACCGCGAGCAGCTACCTCCTGCTGGCCCGCGACCACTGCCGGCGCCGAGAGGCCCGTGCGGGGGGAGCGGACGGCGCCGGGAACCGCGACGAGGTGACGAACACCGGGAGGTGAGGCGGACGCCTGCACACCCTCCGTCCCGAGCGGATCCGGACGGCCGGGAGACTCACCCGTACAGGTGAGCCATCGAGCGGACGTTCGCGCGGGGAAGTTTTTCCGTTCAGGAACGCCGACCGGACATCTCACGGACGATGGTCACGTCATGAGCCCGCACGCATGCCTCCTCACCCGGCCGAGCCGCCCGCTGCCCAGCGGAGCGGCCCGGACGCGAGTGCTGGGGGCCGCTTCCTTCGCGGCGCTGGCGACACCCCTGGCAGCCGCCGGACACCACCTGGCGTTCGCGGGCACGGCCCCCGTCGCAGGACACCTCGCCGTGGCGCTCGTGCTCTTCGTGGGCCGTCTGCTGCGCCCGCCCAGGGAACGGTCCCTCGCCGCGGATCTCGGAGCCATGCTCCTCGCGCAGGCGTCCGCCTGCTGCTGGCTGGCGTGTCTCAGCGATCCCACCCCCGCGGCCGCCGCGCTGCACGGGGAGATGGGAGCGGCCCTCTACCTGGTGATGACGCTGGTGACCACCGGCGCCCTGCGCGCCGCCGTGCCCTCCGGGCCGCCGCTGTCCGTCATGATGCAGGAAGCGCTGAGAGCCTTCGCCCACCGGCTCTGCGCCCTGGCGTCCGCACGGACCCCGGCGCCCGGCGTCCGGAGCGGCCCGCTCACCGGCGCCGGCGGCGACCGCCACGACACGCCCGTTCCCGAGGTGCTGCCGACCGGTGCGGCGGCACGTCGGGGTCCTCCCCCGAAGCACAGCGCGTCCGCACCACCCGGGCAGGTCACCGAGCGCTGACCGCGCCCGTCCCGCCGCAAGCGACTCCGCACACCGCCGAGCCCCTCGGCGTCTGCCGGCGTTCCCCCGTGCTCGCCGGGGCACCCTCCGCGCCCGCACAGCCGCCCTCGGCGGCGGCCGCCCGCGCACCTCACCCGGCGAAGCCGCACCACTCGCTCTGCCGCCGAACCAGGAGCCCACATGTCCACACCCCGCCTCCCGCGCATCCACGTCGTGCACCCCGACGACCTGACACCAGGGGACCTCGAACTGTGGGGCGAACTGAGCACCGCCACCGCGGACGCGGTGAACCCCTTCATGAGCGCACAGTTCACCCGGGCCATGGGCCAGGTCCGGCCCGACACACGGGTGGCCGTCCTGCACCGCAGAAGAGAACGGCTGGGCTACTTCCCCTACCAGCGCAGCAGATGGGGCCACGGCCGTGCGGTCGGTCTGGGCGTCTCCGACTGCCAGGGCGCCGTGCTGCACCCCGACGCCCAGCTCGATCCGCTGCACCTCATGCGCGCCTGCTCCCTGAACGCGTGGGAGTTCAACCACCTCGAGAGCGGTCAGGACCTCTTCCTGCCTTACGCGACCGGCCAGTTCGCCTCACCGGTCGTCGACCTCACGCACGGCTTCGCACGGTACGAGGACCATCTGCGCACGCACTCACGCCGCTTCGTCAAGACGGCACGTGCTCAGGAACGCCGGATGAGCCGCCAACTCGGGCCGCTGCGCTTCGTCCACGACGAACGCAACCCCGAGGCCCTGCGCGTACTCCTGACCTGGAAGTCCGCCCACTACCGGCGCACGGGCCGCCGCGACCCCTTCGCCCAGCCCTGGATCACCGAGCTCGTCGACCGACTCGCCCACACCACCTCACCGCACTGCTCCGGCATCCTCTCCGTGCTGTACGCGGCCGACAGACCGGTCGCCGCGCATTTCGGCCTGCGCTCGCAGACCGTCTTCTCCTGCTGGTTCCCCTCCTACGACCGCAGCCTGGCCACCTACTCGCCCGGCCGCGTCCTCTACCTCCGCATGATCGAAGCCGCCGCCGCGTCCGGCATCCGCCTGTTCGACTTCGGACGAGGCGACGCCGCCTACAAGAACTCCTTCAAGACCGGGGACCTCCTCGTCCACGAGGGAGCCCTGCGCACCACCGGGCCCGGCGGCACCCTGCACTGGCTCCGCAGCGAACCGACGAGGGCCGCACACCGGCTCGTGCGGGACCACCCGTCCTTGAAGCGGGCGGCGGTGCGCACACTCAGGGCCGTCGGCGCCGTACGGAGTCGCTGAGCCGGTTCGAAACATTCGGTCCTCGCGTCGAAAGTGTTGACAGTCCATCAGGCCGGTCCAACACTGACGACGGCGACAGACCCCCCACCGACCGCCGGATCGGGGCAGCCGCGGCTGGATCCACGAGCAACTCCGTCGGTCCGCGCCCTCCGTCGGCTTTCACGAGGAGCAGATATGCACAACGGTGACATACCGCCTCTTGGGCTGGGCCGCAGGCGATTCATCGGCGGCGCGGGAGCCGCCGCGCTCGCCGTCACGTCGGGACTGATCCTGCCCGGCACGGCCCGCGCGGACACGACCATCACCACCAACCGGACGGGCTTCGACAACGGCTACTACTACTCGTTCTGGACCGACGGCGGCGGCGCGGTCTCCATGACGCTGTCGTCCGGGGGCGCCTACCGGACCTCGTGGACCAACTGCGGCAACTTCGTCTGCGGCAAGGGCTGGAGCAACGGCGGACGCAGGACGGTCCGCTACTCGGGCGGCTTCTCCCCGTCCGGCAACGGTTACCTCGCCCTCTACGGCTGGACGTCGAACCCGCTGGTCGAGTACTACATCGTCGACAACTGGGGCTCCTACCGGCCCACCGGCACCTACCGGGGCACCGTCACCAGCGACGGCGGCACGTACGACATCTACCGCACGACGCGCTACAACGCCCCCTCGGTGGAGGGGGTCCGCACGTTCGACCAGTACTGGAGCGTCCGCCAGTCGAGGAGGACGGGCGGAAGCATCACCACCGGCAACCACTTCGACGCCTGGGCCAGGGCCGGGATGCCTCTCGGCAGCTTCCGGTACTACATGATCCTCGCCACCGAGGGCTACCGGAGCAGCGGCAACTCCACGCTCACCGTGACCGGCTGACTCGTGCGAGAGGGCGTGAGCGCCTGGCGGGCGTACGACGTGACCGCTCAGGCGCTCACGACCGATCCGGTGAGCTGCCGGTGAGGAGAGCGGCTCCGAGGCGTGTGACGGTGTGCAGGACGGTGTTGGCCCGACGTGCGCTGCCGATCAGTCCGGTGTTGCGCAAGGCCGTGGTGTGGTGGGTGGCGGTGCCCGGCGAGACCCCGGCACGCTGAGCGGCCTCCGTCGTGGTGGCTCCGGTGGCGGTGGCTTGGAGGATGCTCGCGCGGGTGCGGCCGAGAAGGGCCTCCAGCGGCTGCCCTTCGCTGACACGAGTACGACTAGGCATCGCCGCGAGTACCGCCCACGGGCGGGATCGGGGCGATCGGCCGGGACGGCACGAGGACGGGATCCTCCTGCCGTCCAGGAAGCCGACCGCGGGCCACCGCGCCCGCCGCGATCGAACGGCGACCGCGCGAGCGTGGTTCGTGCCGGGTGGGGTCCGCCGGTACGGCCTTGTTGATCATCTGCGACGGGTGGCAGGGTGGGTCGTGCCGGCCGGCTCGGGTGCGTTGCGTGGCCGGAGCGGCCGTTCCACGACGGTCGTCGGACCCCTGCCCGCGAGCCCTTGCGAGGAGCCCCGCCATGACCAGCACGTTCCGTCCGGACTTCGGGCTCACCGCACAGGACTACGGCCGCCACCGTGCCGGCTTCCCCCCGCAGATCGTCACGCACCTGTACCGGCACGGCATCGCCTTCCCCGGCAAGGACGTCCTCGACCTGGGGACCGGCACCGGAGCCCTCGCCCGGCTGTTCGCGCAGGCCGGGGCACGGGTGACGGGCGTGGACCCGGCGGGACCGCTGCTCGATCAGGCCCGGGCGCTCGACAGGGAAGCCGGGGTGGAGACCGATTACCGGGTGGGCACGGCGGAATCGACGGGCCTGCCGGACGGCTCGTACGACGTGGTGGCGGCCGGCCAGTGCTGGCACTGGTTCGACGCCCCGAAGGCCACCGCCGAGATACGGCGGCTGTTGCGCCCGGGCGGCCGGGCGGTCATCGCCCACTTCGACTGGCTGCCGCTGCCGGGCAACGTGGTCGAGGCGACCGAGGAACTGATCCTCTCCTTCAACCCGGCCTGGACCATGGGCGGCGGCACGGGCCTGTACCCCCGCTGGCTGACCGACCTGGCCACCGCGGGCTTCACCGGCATCGAGACGTTCTCCTTCGACCTGACCGTGCCCTATCCGCCCGAGGCATGGCGGGGCCGGATCCGGGCCAGTGCCGGTGTCGGCGCCAGCATGCCGCCCCACGAGGTGGAACGCTTCGACGACGCCCTCGGCCGCGTGCTGCACGACCGCTTCCCCGGCGAGGTGATCCAGGTCCCGCACCGCACCTGGGCCGTCGTCGCCACGAAGGGCGACGACTGACGCCCTCTGGCCGGTGACTGGGCGCAGGGACCGGCCAGTTGTCGGTCGTCACCCGGACCGGCTTCGGTAGCCCGGCGCTGTCCCGAGCGGCGCGGTCCCCTGGAGCCAGGCGTGCGGTCCGCTCCACGTCATGGCCGGTCCCGCCGCCTTTCGTGACGCGGGAGTTGACCGTCCGCATCTACTCCCGGTCGGTGTGTCACATGGGTGGTGCGGGGTCGCGTTGGAGGTCAGGACGTCACCACGGCCCGCCACGGGGTGAAGACGCCGACCTCCGGCTTCCCGCACCGGTCAGGGGGACGACGGGCTGCGCCTGGGGCGGTCGGCGCTGAGAGGCGCCGGCCGCCGGACGCGGACACCGCGGGGGTCACTCCCCGCCGACGAGCCGCTGGTACGCCTTGGCGTCGAGCAGGTTGTCGAAGGGGCTCGAGGCGGCCTTGATCTTGTAGAGCCACATCCCGTACGGGTCGCTGTTGACCTCCTCGGGATTGTCCACGGCGTCCTCGTTGACCGCGACGATCTCCCCGCCGACCGGGCTGAACAGGTCGGAAGCCGCCTTGACCGACTCCACCGTGCCGACGGGGTCCCCCGCCTCGACCACTTTGCCGACGGAGGGCAGATCGAAGAAGACGATGTCGCCGAGAGTCTTCTGGGCGTGATCGGTGATGCCGACGGTGACGGTCCCGCCCTCGGTGCGGACCCACTCGTGTTCGTCGGTGTACTTGAGATCGCTGGGCACGTGGGACATCTCAGCTCCATCAGCCGTGGGGGTACGCGGTGCGAAGCGGCCGCCGTGTCGACGACCGACAGAGACAGCCTTGCGCCGTTGCCCCGCAAAGGCATGTATTTCGAGCCGCAGGTTCCACCGCCCGGGTGACGCCCGCCGCAGTCGGCCTCATGACCTTCCACGGACGGATTCAGGCAGCGCCCGTCGGGTCGTTGATCTGGAAGGTGACGACGTCGACCTCGTCGGTTCCCGCGAGATCCGGATAGTGGCCCTTGAGGACCTCCCGGAGTTCGGCTGCGGTCGTCAGGCCCTCGGCTTGAGCGTCCTGGTCGGTGAGGCCGCTGACCGGGCAGTGCCTGATGTCGGTCACCTCTGCCGACAGGACGACTTCGGGGTCGCTCTCGAACACCAGCCGTGCCGGCCCGAGCCGCGCCGGGTCACGGAAGCGGGTGGTCCTGGTCTTGGCGCCGGAGCGGACGACGTCGAGGTAGCGGGGGTTGAACCGAATGATCGGGGGACCTGCCGTCTCGGGGTCCTGGTGGAGCGACGGGTCGAGACCGTTCATGCCCGCCTCCGGGGTCCATCGCTGGACCAGCGGCATCAGGTCGGCGGCGAGAACGGACCTGAGCCCCTCAGGCGTGGGCACGATGACGCGCATGGTGGGGTAGTAGTCCACGAACACCTGCCGATCGCGCCCGCACGGGCCGATGACCCCGCGCCCGTGGTTTCCCACAGCGACGATGCAGCGCATCTGGCGGGCGCCCTGGGCTCGCGCGGCTCCCAGAGCCACGAGTTCGGCGCAGGGTCCGCCGGTGAAGTGGTAGAGGTTCACGCCGACGAACATCCGGTAGTCGGCGGCCATGACCGCGGCGCCCATCGTGTGGATCCCGTCTTCGTTCGGCCCGGCGTCGGTCTGCGCGTCTATGGTGCGGCGTGCCAGTTCCACGAGCTCACGCTCGTCATCATCGAGAGACCGTGCAGATGACGGGACGTACACCTTCTCAACCTTTCCTTCCGTCAGCAGTCGCCCAAGAGCATTCCACGCCGTGCAGGTGGGCTCCACAGGGTTTCGGCTCACCCTGACCGGGCCCCTGTCGTGATCGCTACACCGTGGCAGCCCCCGTCGGCAGGGGCGCAAGACCGTCCGGCGTGACCTTGTGGAACAGGCTCGACCCTTCGGGCATGCCACTGCCCCATCCCATCGACGGCGCGCTCGCGGCCCTCTGCCACGCGGCGATGTACGGCTGACCGGTCGAATGACCGGCCCCGCCGTGTGGTTCAGCAGGCGATGAACGGCTGGGTCAGGTGCGGGGGCACACTAGGGAGCCGGCTTCAAGGCGATGTGCGGGGACAGCGCGCGGAGGAAGTCGGTCGCGTCGAACATCTCGCCGGCGGAGGCGACGCCGACGGTCCTCGTCCGGCCCGTGAGGACGCGGTCGACCGCTTCGACCGCGAGGGGTGCGGTGACGGCATAGATGTCCTGGCCGACGGCCACGGCGCGCCGTTCGGTGCCGCCCAGGCGTACGACGACGTCGACGAGGAAGGTCTGCGCGGACCGCCCGTGTTCGTCGACCGCGGTGGGAGTCGGCGTGTCCGGTGCCGTCACGCCCCTGGCCGCTTCGGTCGTCATGTAGGTGCGCACTTCGGGGATGGGCAGATGGCTCGGGACGGTGACGACGTCGGCCATCGTGAACTCGCCGATGACGTCTCGGGGCCCCAGCGGGGCGGGGAAAGGCCACTGCAGGGTGGGCAGGTCGTCGTTGTGGTACTCCAGCCGCCCCTTCGTGAAACGGACACGGCGGCCGTTGCGCCGCTCGACGGAGACCTTGCCTGCCGCGCGCGTCCCGTCCGTGGGGGCCCAGCCGTTCAGCCCGTACGCGATGTGGGCCTCGTCCGCCTCGGTCCAGTCGCCCATCGTCGCGGTGGCCAGCAGATCGCCGAGACCGCCGTAGAAGGCCATCGCGGGGACGATCGCCGTCCCCGCCTCGCGGGCACGGTCCGCGAACTGCGCGAACGTGTCGGCGTTGGCCTCGATCTCTGCCGCCACATCGACGTACGGGATCCCGGCACGCAGGGCCGCCTCGATCACCGGTGCGGCCGTCGTGGCGAAGGGACCCGCACAGTTGATGACGGCTGCCGCACCCGCCAGCGCGCGGTCGAGGGACGCCGGATCGTCGACCGAAGCAGGGCGGACCTGGACCCCGGGGTACTCGCCCGCCAGCCCCTTCAGCTTGTGGGCGTCGCGGCCGGACAGCACCGGGACGAACCCGCGCTCCCGCAGATGTGCCACCACGAACCGTCCGGTGTGCCCGTACGCGCCGTACACCGTCACCGTCTGCCCCGCCGCCATGACGTCTCCCCTGTGCTCGAACCGATCCACTGCGACGATCTTGGCGGGTTCGAAGACGCAACCGTGAGTGTCTGGAACGACATGCCCCATACAATTCCGGACATGAAGACTGTCGCGCTGGCCGTCACCGACGGGATGCTGCACTTCGAACTGTCCGTGGCGCACGAAGTCTTCGGCTCCGCCCCGGCCGGAGTCACCGTCCCCTGGTACGACGTCTCCGTCTGCGGGCCGGGCACGGTGCGGTTCGGCCGGTTCCGGCTGGAGCCCGACCACGGCCTCGACCGGCTCCGGGGCGCCGACACCGTGATCGTCCCCGGCTGGGCCGACGTCGACGTGGCCCCGCCCGTCGAACTGGTCGAGGCGGTGCGCACGGCCCACGACACGGGCGCCCGCGTGGTCTCCCTGTGCACGGGTGCGTTCGTGCTGGCCGCCGCGGGTCTGCTGAACGGCAGGCGCGCCACCACCCATTGGGCGCATACCGACGTCCTGGCCGCCCGCCACCCCGACGTGGAGGTCGACCCGGACGTCCTCTACGTGGACAACGGCAGAGTGCTCACCTCAGCGGGCAAGGCCGCCGCACTCGACCTGTGCCTGCACCTCGTCCGCCTCGACCACGGCTCGTCGATCGCCAACGCCGTCGCCCGCCGCCTCGTCGTACCACCGCACCGGGCCGGCGGCCAGGCCCAGTTCGTCACCGCCCCGGTGCCCACCCAGGGCGACCACCCGCTCGCCGCCCTGTTCCCCTGGATCATCGAACGGCTCGACCAGCCGCTGACCGTGGAGGACCTGGCCCGCCACGTACGGATGAGCTCACGCCACCTGGGCCGCCACTTCCAGGCGGCGACCGGCACCACACCTCTGCAATGGCTGCTGACCCAACGCATCCGTCACGCCCAGGAACTGCTGGAGAAGACCGACGAGAGCATCGACGCCATCGCCGCGGCCACCGGCATGGGCACGGCCACGACCCTGCGCCGGCACTTCAACCGCACCCTCGGCGTGCCCCCGGACACCTACCGCCGCACCTTCCGCTCCCGGACCGCCCCTTCCCCCGGTGCGAAGTAGTGACATCGAATGCCGGGCACTGTTGCCGCACGGGATCGCCTGGGCGGCAACAGCGCTACGCAGCCACCCACTTGAGGACTCATCAGCGCAACCGGGTTCGCTCCTGCTTGCGGTACGCGTCCAGGACGTCCTGGCGGAGCAGGAAGCCGAAGCCCGCGGACTCCAGCCGCAGGCCCAGTTGAGCCTCGTCGATACTCAAGTCGGCCGCGGTGTCCGCCAGATGCCAGTCCTTGGCCGCCAGTCGGCTGAGAAGGTGGCCGCGTCGGACCTGGTTCTCCGACAGTCGGAACGTCTTGAGGTAGGCGATCCTGCCCCTGTCGTCGGTGATGGCCTCACCGATGTGGTTCTCCTGCTTGGGACGGAACGTAGGCAGGAAGCGGGAGAGGGTGAAGCGTCCCATCCGGTGGACCGTCTGCCAGGTGTACGTGTGCTCCAGCAGGCCGGTGGCCAT
The DNA here is from genome assembly GCF_044740925.1 of Streptomyces sp. NPDC088254. Lineage (NCBI taxonomy): Bacteria > Bacillati > Actinomycetota > Actinomycetes > Kitasatosporales > Streptomycetaceae > Streptomyces > Streptomyces sp. NPDC088254. Next base: position 323,243 of record NZ_JBIURQ010000001.1, read on the forward strand.
GGTCGTGTCGTGAAAACGCGACCAGGCGCGTTCCTGGTCGGCGACTGCCGTGCGCAGGTGGGCCAGGGAGCGGATCCGCGCGTCGGGGATGCGCGCCCGGAACTCCTGCACCGGCGGCATCAGCGTGGCGTAGTGGTGGATCAGTTCGCCGTACAGATCCTGCAGGAGGGTCGGGTGGAGCGCGCGGTAGTCGTCGGGATGCGGGACCGCGAACACGGCCGCGAGTGCGTCGGCGACGTAGAGCATCACGCCGCACTGGCCGGGATGGATCTCGAAGACGCGCAGTGCGTCGCCGAGTCCACGTACGTCGGCGCCCACGTACGCTTCTTCGACGCGAGGGGAGAGACCTTGGCGGATCGCCCGCTGCGACCACTCCTCCCAGGCGACCGAGGGGCCGCCGAAGTGCAGTGCCAGGTAACCTTCCAGCGCCAGGTGCACGGGGAGGAACCGCAGCCGGTCCTTGGCCTGGCGACGGGCCATTCTGCGGTGGAAACGCAGGCGCATCATGGCAGCGGGAGCCGCGTTGCCGCCGGCGGACATCTGGGTGCCATAAGCGGCTGCCGGCGTGCCGTCATCGGTCCACGTGGCGACGAATCCGTGCGGGATGTAGGAGACGTAGGCATGGCGTGGGCCGACCTGGACCAGACCTGCCACGTCGCCGTAGAGTTCCGGGCGCAGACGGAGATCGTGGAGAGGTTCGTCGCGTACGAGCGGCACCACGCGGACGGCGCCCCAGACCTGGGAGGGGCGGGTTTCCAGTCCGGTCAGGTCCAGCGTGGTCATCGCGCCTGCTCGTGGTCGTGGCCGCTCAGCATGCGGGCAGCACGGGTGTCCATGTAAGTGATCAGTTCGGCCAGACCGGTCCGGCCTTCCGTGAACTGGGCGAGTTCCACAAGAGCGGGAAGGTCCTCGGCGTCACGGATGCCCGCGGTGGGCACCGTCGCGGAGAGTCGGCGCACGTCGAAGTCGGCCGCGTCGTGGACGGGGTTGACGTGCACGACGCTGGTGCGACGCTCGGGGTCGAGCCGGGTCCGCCAGATGCGCAGCACTTCGGCCGCCAGGCCGGGGGGTGCGTTGTCCCATCCGTCGGAGACGATCACCAGCCTGGACGGGGCGGTGTCCAGCGCGTCGAGGATCCGCCGCCCCAGCGGCGTCGGCCCGTACGGATGGGTCAGCAGGGCGTCGGTCCGCCCCGATGTCCACAGCGCGGTGTAGTCGGTGGCAAGGGCTGCGAGCAGGTAGTGGCAGGCAAGGGCCACGGCCAGCGGTCGACGACGCTTGTGGGCCGAGCCGGAGGCGGAGAAGCTGTCGTCGAGGACGGCGGTGACCTTGCCCCAGCTGCCCCTGTGTGAGCCGGCCACCTGACCCGCGGCCGACTCCAGGGCGTGGGTCAGCTCATGGCGTCGGCGCAGGCGGTCTTCGACCGGCAGCGACAGCACATAGGCGGCCAGCCTGGTCAGGGGCATCCGGGTCAGGTCCGCTCGTACATCTGTGGCCCCGCGCTGGTGCGCGGACTCCTGCAGCCGCAGCGTCTCCAGTCGGGTCATGCGGGGAGCTATGCGCTGCAGGAAGACATCCCGGGGGATGCCGTGCTGGGCGGCGAAGCCCTCGGCGGCCGTGAAGGGCAGTTCGTACAGCGCGGCCTTTTCGTAGTGTGCGCGGCGCCATGTCTCCAGGAGGGGTGTCGCATAGCGCGTGCGGGTCAGCGGCGCGAAGACGAACGGTCCCAACTCCTCAGCGACGGGGGCCAGGTGTGCGTGGCGAAGCGCCCGCTTGAGCCCGCTGCGGTACTTCACGGCATCGAACGCCAGGTCCGGACGGGCGGACAGCCAGTCACGCATGATCGCGCGGGTGCGGCGATTGTTCACCCTGGCCCGGCGCAGTGCGTCGAACAGCCGGTACACGCGTTGCGGCGGCAGCATCGCCAGACGGGCCGCGATCAGACGGCCCTCGCTGCGACGCTGGCCGGCGGCGGCCTCGTGGGCGGTCTCCAGCAGACGCAGGATGATGAGGCCCGCGTTGTGGTCGTTGATGTCGAGGGCAAGGACTCCGGCGTAGAGGTCACGGTAGTTGCCCAGCATGTACGCGTGGAGAAAGTCCAAGGACAGCCGCTGCTCGTCCGCGTCACTGTGGAACTCACGCTGCCCGGTGGAGGTGATCGCCGCGTTGACGAAGAGCAGCACGTCCTCAGCCGCGACGAGGTCCCCGTACGAAGCCATCCGAATCTTCCTCACGCCTGCGGTGCCGGCCGGGGAATGGGGGCACGAGCTGCGAATCATTGCTTCATAGGCAGGTTCCGGAAGTCGCACCGGAGTCCCGCGGCCGGCGACAGGACCGTAACAGAGCGGGTGACAAGGCCTCCACTGACTTCCGTCACTGCTGGGCCCCTTGCTCGACGACGGCTCGCTCGGCCGCCTCCAGCCGTCATGTCCGGTTGTGGGCCGCGCCGGACCGCTCCGTGGCCGGAGAGGGGTGGCACACCTGGTGCTACGGCGAGGTGGGCAGGTGCGTGCGGAGCACGAGCAGGGTGATCTCGCTGGGGGCGAAGACGCGGAACGGCGGGCCCCAGAAGCCGGTGCCGCGGCTGGTGTAGAGGAGGGTGCGGGTGCCGTGTCGGCTCAGGCCCGCGACGACGGGCTGGTCGATGCGGACCAGGTGGTGGAAAGGCCAGATCTGGCCGCCGTGGGTGTGACCGGAGAGTTGGAGGTCGACGCCGGCGGCTGCCGCCCGGTCGACGAACTTGGGCTGGTGCGCCAGGAGCAGGACGGGCAGGCCGGGGTCGACGCCGTGCAAGGCTCCGGCGAGGTGGGCACGGTGGCCTGCCACGCCGGAGGTCTCGGCGGTGACGTCGTCCACGCCGGCGACCACGAGGGTGTCGCCTCCGCGTTCCAGCAGCAGATGGCGGTTGCGCAGCGGCTCCCAGCCCAGCTCGTCCATCAGGTCGACCCAGCCCTGGGCCTCGCTGTAGTACTCGTGGTTGCCGGTGACGTAGACCCGGGCCCGGGTCGCCCGCACGGTGCCGAGTGGGGCGGCCTGGTCGCGGCGGCGTTCGGCCGTCCCGTCCGCGATGTCGCCGGTGTGGCAGACCAGGTCGGCTTCCAGGGTGTTCACCGTCTCGCACACCCGTGCCGACCAGCGGGCGCGGTCGAGTGGGCCGTAGTGGGTGTCGGTGATGAGGACGACGCGGAGGCCGTCCAACCCGGGACCCAGCCGCGGGAGTCGCACGTCGAGCCGGCGCACGCGGGGCACGCGGCGGGCCTCGGCGTACCCCCATGCCAGCAGTACGGCGGTCACGCCGAGGACGGCCCAGGTGACGATCCGGGCCCGGTCCTGGCTTTCGCCGACGCCGGTCACGGTCAGGGCGAGCCTCAGGAGGACGCCGAGCAGGACGGACCAGGTGAACAGAACCCAACTGGCGCCCAGGAGGGTGTCACCGGTGATCGCCGCCCGGTCCTGCCGGCGCCGGCCGTGGCCGCGCGCCATCGCGAGCGGCATACCGATGAGGCCCAGGGCGAACAGGGCGGTGCCGGTCAGAGTGACGGGGAGCGGCCAGTGCTGGCCGCTGTGGAGGAGCACCCAGCAGGGCACGGCCCACAGCAGGACGGGGGCGATCAGGGGGATGTAGCGCATCAGGCGGTGCAGTCGGCTCTTCCGCAGCGCTTGCGCCTCACCCTCGCCGGGCCGGGTGCTGCTGGTGTCGGTCACGCTTGCCCTCCCTGACGAGGCTGCCGTCCCGCGCACTGTATCCGGTCGCCCTGGGCCCGGCCGGACCGGCGTTCATGGGCGGCCCCGGCACCGGCGAGCGTGACCGGACGGCCCCGGCACCGGCGAGCGTGACCGGGCGGGCCCGGCCTTCGGCCGAGCCCGCCACGCCGGCTCCGTACCGGAGCCGGACTCGTGCCACGCGGTCAGCGCTGCCGTGTCAGCAGACCCGGGCGGTAGGGAAGGAGGCCGTAGTCGCCGCCGGAGTTGGGGCTGCGGCCCTGGTAGAGCAACTGCAGATTGCAGGGGTCGACGGTCATGGTCTGGTCGGGGCCGGTGCGGATCAGTGCGCCGTGGCTGATGTCGTTGGTCCAGGTGGCGCCGCTGTTGGCCTTGCCGGCGAAGGGGTTGCTCTCGGTCGCGGCCTGGGGTGTCCATGAGCCGTTCAGACTGGTGGCCGTGAACGAGCGGAAGTAACGGTGGCCCTGCGCGCCGATCGCCTCGACGATCATGAGGTAGCGGTTCTGGCCCTGCAGCTTGTAGACCTGCGGGGCTTCGAACAGGTTGTTCGTCGAATCGCTCATGACCACTGTCGAGGTCGAGCCGAAGCTGCCGGGGAAGTTCCCGATCGGCATACTGGCCCGGTAGATCTTGCCGTTGTCACCGGCGAAGAACAGGTACATGTTCGTCCCGTCGCCGATGAGCGTCTGGTCGATGGGTCCTGTTCCGGAGTCGGAGATGCCTCCGGAGAAGAGCACCTGCTGGGCCGACCAGCCATTGGGGTTGGTGGGGTCGCTCGAGGTCCGGTAGGAGAAGGCGGTCCCGCCCCACTGGTAGGCAAGCACCCAGATGTTCTTCGGTGCGAAGTAGAAGAGCGTAGGCGCGACGGTGGAAGCCGACATCGTGTTCTGGCCGGCGGAGGCCATCTCCGACCAGTTGGTGAACAAGCCGAAGTTCATCGAACCCCAACGCGTCCCCGTGTCGTGCGTCGTCGCGTACACGAGTTGCCTGCCGTTGTAGGGGACGACGGTGAAGTCCTTGAGTGAGACCCACCCCGGCTTGGGCTGTGCCAGCGCGCCCGTCGACGTCCAGCGGTATGTCGACGGAAGGTCGCACGGGCCGGGGATGTCGGCGCCGACCTTGACGAGCTGCCACTGCTGGTTGGCGCCGCCCCAGTCGTCGTACTGGACGATGTTCGCGTTGTCGGCGGTGGAGGCGCCTTGTACTTCGAGGGCTTTGCTGCTGTGGCGCGAGATGAGCCGCACGTAGCCGTCCGAGCTGTCGGAGAGCCGCCACTGCTGGTTGGTGCCGTTCAGGTCGGCCCACTGGACGATCGGGCCCCCGTTCGCGGTGGACCTGTTCTGGACGTCCAGGACCTTGCCCGAGTGGCGGGACACGATGCGGTAGTAGCCGCCCCCGGAATCGACGAACCGCCACTGCTGCTGGTTCTGGTCGTTCCTGGTCCACTGAGTGATGCGGGCGCCGTCGCCGGTCGCCATGTTGTACACATCCAGGGCCTTGCCGCTGTTGCGGTTGACCAGCACATACGAGGCGTTGGGGTCTACGGTCGCCGCGGCGGCAGGCTGGGCGCCGAGAAAGGTGGATACGAGCAGCAAAGGCGCGAGGACGGCGAGTAATCGCCTCATGCGGACCGGGGGTGGGTGGCGAAACCACATAAGAGGGCCTCCTTTGTGGGGGGCGGGGGTGAGGTGTCCCCGATGAACCGCGGAGCGGACGTTCCGGGAAGAGGAGGGGGGATCTCGAAACATTCGAGAAACTCCCGGAAGCTTTGACGCCACAAGCTAGGAATGTTGGGCCCTCTGGTCAAGGTCTGTCACCGATCTGTCCACAAACAGCGCCTCCTTTCGGGTCGGGCAAGCTGTCGAACCGGCCGACAACGCGGCCCCGGCCCGGCGGCATCCGTCGACGGCGGCGCCGTGGGTCGCCGCTCGGCCTGCCGGGATCCCGGAAGTTTCGGTCGAGGGATCGAAATTTCTTCTGCGGTGAGTATTGACGATGCATCGTCAATGCCTCAATCATCCCTGGCTGAGAGGCCGCTCATGGTTCGCGACGTCGAACCGATTCAGTGCTGCAGAGCAGACCCAGGCACAGCTGCACGACAGATCCGCACACCAAAGCCTGCGCCACCCCTTCACGTCCCACCCGCCGTACGTCACCCGGCGACCGGCCGCGTGCCGTCCGTGCCGGTCGAGATCGTCTCCGTCCCCTGAGCGCGGTGTCCGGTGGTTCCGAGCTGCCCGGGTTTCGGACCGCCCCGTCCGACTGCGAGTGGGAGCGGCGACGCACTCCTCGCGATGCGGCGAACCATGCGCTGGCCGCCGTACTTCAGTCCTTCTTCGACGCCTACCCTGGAGGCACATTCATGGGTTCGTATGCCCTTCCCAGACCCGTTGTCCGCCGGAAGGTCCGCGGCCTGCTGTGGGCGCTGGTCGCCGGTGTCCTCGGAGTGGTCGCCGCACTGGTCGCGCCGCCGACCGCACACGCCGCCGAGAACACGCTCGGCGCCGCGGCGGCGCAGAGCGGCCGCTACTTCGGCACCGCCATCGCCTCGGGCAGGCTGGGCGACTCGGCGTACACGACGATCGCAAGCCGTGAGTTCAACTCGGTGACGGCCGAGAACGAGATGAAGATCGACGCCACCGAACCGCAGCGGGGCCAGTTCAACTTCAGCGCCGGCGACCGTGTCTACAACTGGGCGGTGCAGAACGGCAAGCAGGTGCGCGGCCACACCCTGGCCTGGCACTCCCAGCAGCCCGGCTGGATGCAGAGCCTCAGCGGCAGCGCACTGCGCCAGGCGATGATCAGCCACATCAACGGCGTGATGGCCCACTACAAGGGCAAGATCGCCCAGTGGGACGTCGTGAACGAGGCCTTCGCCGACGGCAATTCAGGAGGTCGGCGCGACTCCAACCTGCAGCGCACCGGCAACGACTGGATCGAGGTCGCCTTCCGCACCGCGCGCGCCGCCGACCCGGCCGCCAAGCTCTGCTACAACGACTACAACATCGAGAACTGGACCTGGGCCAAGACCCAGGGCGTGTACAACATGGTCCGCGACTTCAAGCAGCGCGGCGTGCCGATCGACTGCGTCGGCTTCCAGTCGCACTTCAACAACGACAGCCCGTACAACAGCAACTTCCGCACCACCCTGCAGAGCTTCGCGGCCCTCGGCGTCGATGTGGCCATCACCGAGCTCGACATCCAGGGCGCCTCGGCCACGACCTACGCCAACGTGACCAACGACTGCCTGGCCGTCTCGCGCTGCCTCGGCATCACCGTCTGGGGTGTGCGCGACACCGACTCCTGGCGATCGGAGCAGACACCGCTGCTGTTCAACGGCAACGGCAGCAAGAAGCCCGCCTACACCGCCGTCCTCAACGCCCTCAACGGCGGCTCCACCCCGAATCCCCCCACGCCTTCGGACTCCGGACCGGTCAGGGGCGTCGGTTCGGGCCGCTGCCTGGACGTGCCCGGCACCAGTACCACCGACGGCACCCAGCTCCATCTGTGGGACTGCCACAACGGCACCAACCAGCAGTGGACGTACACCACGGCCGGCGAGCTCAGGGTCTACGGCGACAAATGCCTGGACGCCGCCGGCACCGGCAACGGCGCCAAGGCCCAGATCTACAGCTGCTGGGGCGGCGACAACCAGAAATGGCGCCTCAACTCCGACGGATCCATCGTCGGCGTCCAGTCCGGCCTCTGCCTCGACGCCGTCGGGGGCGGCACCGCCAACGGCACCCTGATCCAGCTCTACACCTGCTCGAACGGCAGTAACCAGCGCTGGACCCGCACCTGATGGGAACTGACACGAACGAAAAGGTGAGTCGATGAAGACCTATGGTGCGGTTTCGCCCGCCCCTCCGCCACGGCATCGCTGGTGGTCCCGGGTCGCCGCCCTGGTGGCGGCGACCCTCGCGATCGGCCTGCTCGCCGTGGTGAAACCGTCGCCCGCCGAGGCGGCGACGGTGGACACCGGTGCCTGGTACGTCCTGGTCAACCGCAACAGCGGCAAGGCGCTGGACGTCTCCGGCGCGTCCACCGCCGACGGCGCGCGGGTCGGCCAGTGGACGCGCAACGACCAAGCCAACCAGCAGTGGCAGTTCGTGGCCTCCGGCGACGGCTTCTACCGCCTCAAGGCCCGCCATTCGGGCAAGGTTCTCGACGTGGCCGGCGCCTCGACCGCGGACGGTGCCGCGATCCAGCAGTGGACCGACCACGCGGGAGCCAACCAGCAGTTCCGCCTGGCCGACTCCGACGCGGGCCACGTCCGGCTGATCAACCGCACCAGCGGCAAGGCGGTGGAGGTGCAGGGCGGTTCCACCGCCGACGGAGGAAACGTCGTCCAGTACACCGACCGGGGCGGCGCCAACCAGCAATGGCAGATGATCAAGGTGTCGTCCGGTGGCGGTGGCGGCGGTGGCAGCGCCGGATGCGGCAGCGCACCGACTCTGACGAGCGGTACGTACACGATTCAGAGCGGCGGCAAGAGCCGCAGCTTCATCCTCAGGGTTCCCGCCAACTACGACAACAGCCGCCCCTACCGGCTGATCTTCGCGTTCCACTGGCGGGGCGGAACCGCCGGCGACGTCGCCTCGGGCGGCACGAGCGGCACCTCCTGGTCCTACTACGGCCAGCAGGAACAGTCGAACAACACCGCGATCCTCGTCGCCCCCCAGGGGCTCGGCAACGGCTGGGGCAATGCCGGCGGTGAGGACGTCACCTTCGTCGACGACATGCTCCGGCGCATCGAGAGCGGCCTCTGTGTCAACCCGGCACAGCGTTTCGCCACGGGCTTCAGCTGGGGCGGCGGTATGAGCTACGCACTCGCATGCAGCCGGGCGAACGTCTTCAGGGCCGTCGCGGTCATCTCCGGCGCCGAGATCAGCGGGTGCAGCGGCGGCACCCAGCCCATCGCCTACTTCGGCATCCACGGCGTCAGCGACTCCGTCCTCAACATCGCGCAAGGACGGACCCTGCGCGACAAGTTCGTCAGCAACAACGGCTGCACCCGCCAGAGCCCGCGCGAGCCCGCGCCGGGCAGCCGGACGCACATCACCACCACCTACTCGGGCTGCCGTGCCAGATACCCGGTCCAGTGGGCCGCGTTCGACGGAGGCCACATGCCCGGTCCGGTCGACGGCTCCACCGGCGAAAGCGGCGTCACCACTTGGACCAAGGGAGAGATCTGGAGGTTCTTCGCACAGTTCCAGTGACGCGCCGGCACCATGAAGTGGGGCCAGGATCATCCTGGCTCCACTCCGTCGACGTCTGTCGCGCGCTGTCCCGTCTTCTGGTCGTACGGCGCCGACGCGTCGGCAGGCCCAACATCGTGCAGCAGGCCTCCCGGACGGAGCGGCCGGCAGTCTGTGGCTGCCGGTACAGCAGTCCGACGGCTCGTACTCCTTCCAGAACACGAACAGCGGCCTCTGCCTCGACGTCTACGGCGGCGGCAGCAACCTCGGCCAGCAGCTCGACCGATGGCCCTGCAAGAACACGGCCGGCAGCAACCAGGACTTCACGCCCCGCTGACCGGCCCGCGTGCTCGTTCACCCCCCACCCACTGACCCGCACCAGTGAGGAACGCTGATGAAGAAGTACCTGGCACCCTGGGTCGCGGCGCTGGCGACCGCGCTCGGTCCGGGCGCCGCCCTGCCCGCGGCGGCCGCCACCGGCACCGAGCCGCCGCCCTCCGCCGTACGGGCCGCCGCGCCCACCGCCCTGCGGCTGATGCCGTTGGGGAACTCCATCACCTGGGGCGTCGGCAGCTCGTCGGGGAACGGCTACCGCGGCTTCCTGCGGAACCAGCTGGCGGCCGAGGGACACGCACTGGACTTCGTCGGCTCGGGTCGAAACGGCACCATGTCCGACCCGGACAACGAAGGCCACTCCGGCTGGCGGATCGACCAGATCACCGGCATCGCGGACTCCGTGCTGGCCCGTTACCGCCCGAACGTGGTCACTCTGGAGATCGGCACCAACGACCTGAACGGCAACTACCAGATCCCGACCGCCCCCGACCGGCTCCGCGCGCTCATCGACCGGATCACCGGCGCCGCCCCCGACGCGACCGTCCTGGTCGGCACCGTGATCATCTCCACCAGTGGCACGGAGGAGGCCAACCGGCCCGCGTTCAACGCCAGGATCCCCGGGATCGTCCAGGCCGCGCAGGCCGCCGGCAAGCACGTACGCCTGGTGGACATGAGCGCCCTGACCAGAGCGGACCTGGCCGACGCCCTGCACCCCAACGACACCGGCTACCGCAAGATGGCGGACGCCTTCAACGCCGGAATCAAGGCCGCGGACGCGGCCGGCTGGATCAAGCCGCCGGCTTCCGCGGGCGGCGAGGTGCGCTCGGGGATCGCGGGGAAGTGCCTGGACGTCAACGGCGGCAACAGCGTCAACGGGACCGCGGTGGACGTCTGGTCCTGCAACGGCTCCGACGCCCAGCTCTGGTCCGCTCGCTCCGACGGCACCCTGCGGGCCCTCGGGAAGTGCCTCGACGCCACCGGCCGCGGTACCGCCAACGGCACGAGAATCGCTGTCTGGGACTGCAACGGCGGCGCCAACCAGCAGTGGCGGGCGTACAACGGCGGTTACCGCAACCCGGTCTCCGGCCGTTGCCTCGACATCCCCGGCGCGTCCGCCGCCGACGGAACGCAACTGGTCCTGTGGGACTGCAACGGCGGTGCCGACCAGCAGTGGACGGCTCTGCCGGCCTCCTGACCCGGTGAACCTCAGGTGAGGTGAACGAACACCCGCGCCCGGCACGGCGACCGTCGCCGGACGCGGGTTTCGCCATGCCCTGACAGCGGCTCAGTCCCGTATACATGGGATGGATGGGGTTCTGACGTAGAGCGACACGTCTATTGACAGCGCGAGAGGCGTATGGAATCACTATCGACATGGGATGTCTGAGGGTTCCCTGTGGATGCTCCAGAGCGTCCTGGCCCCTTCGGACAGGCACGGCACTCTCTGTCCCCTTCCCCCACATATCAAGGAACAGAATGCAGCCTTCATTCGTTCCGCCCCGGAGCCCCGCGGCTCTCGGACGACTCTTACCGGCGGCCGCCACCGTATGCGTCATGGCACTGCTGGCCATCCTGGTCGCGACCGCGCCGTCCTGGCCGTCAGCGGCGTCGGCGGCGACCCTGGTGAGCTCGGCGTCGGGGCGGTGCCTGGATGTCAAGGGCAACGTCGACACGCCGGGAACGGCGCTGGACATCTGGGACTGCAACGACCAGGCCAATCAGGCCTTCGAGCTCACGTCGGCGGGTGAGCTGAGGACGATGGGCGGCACCCGGTGCGTGGACGCCTACGACAACCGGACGACTCCCGGAGCCCCGGTGGTCATCCGGGCATGCGACGGCCGGCCGGCCCAGGTGTGGCGACGGAACTCCGACGGGTCCGTCACCGGTGCGGCATCCGGCTTCTGCCTGGACGTCAGCGGAGCGGGAACGGCCAACGGCACCGCGGTCATCCTGTGGACCTGCAACGGCCAGAGCAACCAGAAGTGGAGCAACCCGGCGCCCCCGCCTCCGCCTCCGCCCGGCGGGTCCGGCCCCTGCGACATCTACGCCGCGGGCGGCACGCCGTGCGTGGCGGCGCACAGCACCGTGCGGGCACTGCAGCGTTCGTACAACGGCTCCCTGTACCAGGTCAGGCGCTCCTCGGACAACGCCACCAGGGACATCGGCGTGCTGGTGCCCGGCGGCTTCGCCGACGCGGCGGCGCAGGACTCGTTCTGCGTCAACACCTCATGCGTGATCACCGTCGTACGCGACCAGTCCGGACACGGCAACGACCTGTGGTACCAGGGATCGGCCCAGGTGCCCGGGTCGAGTCAGAGCAGCCCCGCGAAGGCGACCTCCGAGTCGCTCACGGCCGGGGGCACCAAGGCCTACTCGCTGTACATCAACCCCGGGAACAGCTACTGGCGGGACGGCCACCTGACGGGAGTGCCGACCGGTGCCGCTCCGGAAGGGGCGTACATGGTGACCAGCGGCACCCACGTCAACAGTGGCTGCTGCTTCGACTACGGCAACAGCGAGACGAGCCGGAAGGCCGACGCCGCCGGGGCGATGGACGCGATCAACTTCGGTACCCAGTGCTGGTTCGGCGGGTGCGCCGGCAGCGGCCCCTGGGTGCAGGCCGATCTCGAGTGGGGCCTGTATCCCGGCGGCAGTCAGTCCTGGAACCCCAACCAGCGGGCGTTTCCCGGCAAGTTCGTGTCGGCGATGCTGAAGAACAACGGCACGTCGAGGTTCGCGCTCAAGGGCGGCAACGCGCAGTCCGGTGGCCTGACCACGCTGTGGGACGGCGGACTTCCCGGCGGATACAGCCCCATGAAGAAGCAAGGGGCCATCGTCCTGGGGAGCGGCGGCGACTGCTGCAAGCCCGGCGGCGGCGCCAACCTGAGCGCCGGCACCTTCTACGAAGGAGCCATCGTCGTCGGCTACCCCTCCGACGCGACCGACAACGCCGTACAGGCCGACATCACCGCGGCCGGCTACCGCTGAGCTCATTTCACGCCCCATCACAGGAGGATCGGATGAGGACGAGGATGAGAACGGGGACGAGAAGCAGAGCGAGACGCGGCCGTCCGGCACTGTTGGCCGGCCTCGTCCTGGCACTCGTGCTGCCGCTGCTGTCGACGCCCCTGAGCCAGGCCACCGAGGGCAAGGCGCTGAGCGTGAACCTGGCGTCGCCCCGCGGGCCGTCGACGGGCGTGGGGGCAGCTGGCAGCCCACCGGCAACCGGTGGGCGCTCCGGGACTACGCCGACATGACCGTTGACCCTCGTCGACACCTCCGGCCAGGTCGGCTCGACGGCGATCTCGGCCGCCGTGGACGCCTCCGCGAGGCGAGCGGTCGCGGTCGTCGGCGACTCCAACGGGTACACGGGCGCGGCGTCCGTGACCTTCAACGGGCTGTCGTCGGTGCCGTGGCCGGCGAACGACGGCAGTGCGCACGTCACTGTGCACCGCATCCCGGACCAGGCGCCACTCGCGGCCCCCCCAGACCGTGTACGACCAGAACGTGAGCACCGCCGGTGGCTCGATCACCGTGCCGTTCACGTTCCAGGGCCCGCACGACGCCTTCGCCGTCTATCTCACCCCCGTCTCGTCCGGGGCCGGGGGCTTCCCGGACGGCTACCAGCAACTCGTGGTGGCGCACGACAGCTTGTGCCTGGACGTGAACGGCGACTCCGCCGACCCGGGTGCCGCGATCGACCAGTGGACCTGCAACGGGCAGGGCAACCAGCAGTTCCGGTTCGTGCCCGCCTCGGGCGGCTACGGCGAAGTGCGGGCCCGGCGCTCCGGCCTGGACATCGCGGTGGCCGGCGGTTCCACGACGGCGGGCGTCCCGAACATCGTCCGGCAGACTCCCGGCACGACGGCGAGCAGCCTGTGGCTGCCCGTGCGGCAGTCCGACGGTTCCTACGCGTTCCGGAACAGGAACAGCGGTCTGTGCCTGGACGTCTACGGCGCCGGCGGCAACCCGGGGCAGCAACTGGACCAGTGGCAGTGCAAGAACACGCCGGGCACCAACCAGGACTTCTTCGTCCGCTGACCGCACAGCCATCGCACCCTGCGGCCGGACCCGCCACCACCGGCCACGGACCACCCCACCTGCGAAAGGAACCCACCGTGTCAGCATTCGGACGGCCGTTACGGCGCCTGCGCGCCGGAGCGGCCGTGCTCGCGGGCCTCCTCCTGACCGCCGGCGGCATCGTCGGCACGGCCGCCGCGCCGGCCCAGGCCGCCACTTCCGTCACGATCAACGGCGCGTCCGGCGGCCGGACCTTCGACGGCGTCGGCGCGATCAGCGGCGGGGGCGGCAACAGCAGACTCCTGGTCGACTACCCCGAGCCCCAGCGCGGCCAGATCCTCGACCACCTGTTCCGGCCCGGCTACGGCGCCTCCCTCCAGATGCTCAAGGCGGAGATCGGCGGCGACACCAACTCCACCTCGGGGGCCGAACCGAGTCACCAGCACACCCGGTCCGACCTCAACTGCGACCGCGGCTACGAATGGTGGCTGATGGAGCAGGCCAAGGCGCGCAACCCAGGCATCAAGCTGTACGGGCTCGCCTGGGGCGCGCCCGGCTGGATCGGCGGCGGGAACTTCTGGTCCACCGACATGGTCAACTACACGCTCTCCTGGCTCGGTTGCGCCAAGAAACACGGGCTGAGCATCGACTACCTCGGCGGGTGGAACGAGCGCGGCTACAACGTCTCCTGGTACCAGCAGCTGCGCGGCGCCCTCAACAGCAACGGCTACGGCAGCGTCAAGATCGTCGCCGCCGACTCGGACTGGGCCGTGGCGAACGACATCAACTCCAACCCGGCGTTCGCCGCCGGGGTGAGCGCCATCGGCACGCACTATCCCTGCGGCTACCGGTCGGCTCAGTCCAACTGCTCGGTCCCGTCGGCCGCCCTGGCGTCCGGCAAGCCCCTGTGGGCGAGCGAGAACGGCTCCGACGACTACAACGGGGGAGCGCAGGCCGTGGCCCGCGGCATCAACCGCGGGTACATCGACGGACGGATGACCGCCTACCTCAACTGGCCGGTCGTCGCCGCCCTCACCCCCAACCTGCCGTACCCCACGATGGGTCTCGCCCTGGCCTCGCAGCCGTGGTCCGGTGCCTACTCGATCGGCAAGAACGCCTGGGTGATGGCGCACACCAGCCAGTTCACCGCCCCGGGGTGGCGCTACCTCGACTCCTCCAGCGGCTACATCGGAGGCAACCGCGCCAACGGAAGCTACGTGTCGCTCAAGTCCCCCAGCAACTCCGACTACTCCACGGTCATCGAGACGATGGACGCCGGCGGCGACCAGACGCTGAACTTCAACGTCGCCGGAGGGCTGTCCACCGGAACCGTCCACGTCTGGTCCACCGACGTCAGGTCCGGCAACACAGCCGACCACTTCGTGCACGCCGCCGACATCACCCCGTCCGGCGGCACCTTCAGCCTGACCGTCCGGCCCGGGCACATGTACACCCTGACCACCACGACCGGACAGGGAAAGGGCACCGCCACCGGCCCGGCCAAGGCCCCGCTGAAGCTGCCGTACAGCGACTCCTTCGACGGCAACGCCACCGGCACCGAGGCCAAGTACCTCATGGACTGGCAGGGCGCCTTCGAGGCGGTGGGCTGCGGCGGCGGCCGCGGCGGGATGTGCGTGCGCCAGATGAGCCCACAGAAGCCGATCACCTGGGACACGCTGACCGATCCGCACGCGCTGTTCGGCGACGTGAGCTGGGGCAACTACACGTTCTCGTCGGACGCGCTGCTCGAACAGCCCGGCTACGTCGAGCTGATCGGCCGTGCGGGAGGGCACGACTACGACCGTACCGGCGGGCAGAACGCCTACCGTCTGCGGGTGAGCGACACCGGGGCCTGGTCGATCCTCAACTCGAACACCAACGGCACCGTCTCCACCCTGGCCCGCGGCACGACCGCCGCGCTGGGCACCAACCGCTGGCACACCCTGGGCCTCACCTTCTCCGGCACCACGATCACCGCGGTCGTCGACGGTGCCACGGTCGGCTCCGCGAACGACAGCACCTGGGCGACCGGGCAGATCGGCTACGGGACCAGCCAGGGCGAGACGGCGCAGTTCGACAACCTGTCCATCACCCCCGGCAGCGGCGGAAACGACGGCGGTACGACCGGCGCGCTCGTCGGGGCCGCCTCCGGCCGGTGCGTGGACGTGCCGAACCAGTCGCACACGGCCGGCACCCAGGTGGCGCTGTGGGACTGCAACGGCGGCAGCAACCAGCAGTGGACGAACACCTCGGCCGGTGAGCTGCGGGTCTACGGCAGCGACTGCCTGGACGCGGCCGGCCAGGGCACCAGCCCCGGCACCAAGGTGACCATCTGGGGCTGCAACGGCGGCGCCAACCAGAAGTGGACGCTCCACGCCGACGGCACCGTCACCGGTGTCCAGTCCGGTCTCTGCCTGGACGCCACCGGCGCCGGAACGGCCAACGGCACGCCGCTGCAGCTGTGGACCTGCAACGGCAGCAGCAGCCAGAAGTGGACGCGCGACTGATCCGGTGCCGGTTCGACGCTCCCCGACTCCCGCACCTCCTCCGAGATTCCCGCTCCGACAGTCCCCGAGAGGCCTCCATCCATGTCTTCCTCCTCCCTGCCGCTCAGCCGGCGCCGGCTGCTGGCGGCGGCCGGCGCTGCGACAGCCGTCGGCCTGCTGCGGTTCGCACCCGACGCCGCCGCGACCGAGGGCCCCCAGAGCTACACCCCGAGCTGGTCCTCCGTGGACCAGCACCCCCCGGCCCCGGCCTGGTTCCAGGACGCCAAGTTCGGCATCTACTACCACTGGGGCGCCTTCAGCGTTCCCGCGTTCGGGAACGAGTGGTATCCGCGCAACATGTACATCGGCGGCTCGGCCGAGAACCGGCACCACATCGCCACCTACGGCGACCCCTCCGTGTGGCCGTACAGCAACTTCATCGACGGCGCCCGCGACAAGGCCGGCAACCACGTGCAGTTCTCGCCCAAGCTCGCCTCCCAGGGCGGCAGGTTCGATCCGGACGCCTGGGCGCGGCTGTTCAAGGCCGCGGGCGCCAGGTTCGCCGGCCCGGTCGCCGAACACCACGACGGCTTCTCCATGTGGAACAGCCGCTCCAACCCGTGGAACTCGGTCCAGCACGGTCCCCGGCTCGATTTGGTGGGGCTGCACGCGCAGGCCATACGCGCGCAGGGGCTGAAGTTCATGGCCTCGCTGCACCACGCCTATCACTTCACCGGCTTCTACGACCACGTGCCGTACCAGTCGAACCCCACGCTCCGCATCCTGTACGGCCAGCAGGGCGCGTCCGCGGAGAACAAGCTCTGGTACGACAAGCTGATCGAGGTCGTCGACGGTTACCGACCGGACCTGGTCTGGCAGGACTTCGCCCTGAACCAGGTGCAGGAGTCCTACCGGCTCCAGTTCCTCGCGCACTACTACAACCAGGCGGTCGCGTGGAACAAGGACGTCGTCGCCACCTACAAGGACGGCTTCAACAACAAGGGTGAGGTCTTCGACTTCGAGCGCGGCGGCCCCGCGGGGCTGCTCACCCCCTACTGGCTGACCGACGACAGCATCTCCTCCTCGAGTTGGTGCTACACGGTCGGCATCGGCTACTACTCGACGCAGGCCATGCTCCACTCGCTGATCGACCGGGTCAGCAAGGGCGGCAGCATGCTGCTGAACATCGCCCCGATGGCCGACGGCACCATCCCCTCCGGGCAGCAGTCCATCCTGCTCGCCATGGGCGACTGGCTCGGCCGCTTCGGAGAGGCGGTCTATTCCACCCGCTCCTGGTCCAGCTACGGCGAGGGCCCGACCAAGATGGGCGGAGGCTCGTTCAGCGGACCGGTGGCCGGCAAACCGCAGGACGTCCGGTTCACCCGCAGCAAGGACAACAAGGTCCTCTACGCCACCGCGCTGGGCTGGCAGGGCGGCACCATGAACATCACGACGCTCAACTCCAACCAGATCAACCTCAGCAGCCTGACGCGCGCGCAACTGCTGGACAACACCGCCGGCGCCTACATCGACCTGCCCGCACCCACCCAGGACGCCTCGGGCCTGCACCTCACCATGCCCTCGTCCAACCCGCCGTTCAGCGCCCTGGCGTACACGGTCAAACTCACCTTCTCCGGTGAGATCCCCGTCCTGGGCGCGCCGGGCGGCTCCACCACCTGGGTGAAGATCGCCAACGTGACCAGCGGGCTGCTGCTCGACAGCGGCGGCAACGTCGCCTCCGGATCCAACCTCAAGCAGTGGAACTCCGACGGCAGCCCCAACCTGCAGTGGCAGCTGATCGACCTCGGCAACGGCTACCACCGCATCGTGAACCGCACCAACGGCATGGTCGCCGACAGTTACGGAAACTCCGCCAACGGTGCGCCCGCCCGCCAGCAGGCGTGGAACGGCGGCGACAACCAGCAGTGGTCGCTGGGCAGCCTGGGCAACAACCGCTACCAGATCGTCAACCGCGCCACCGGCACCGCCCTCGACGGCAGCGGCAGCACCACGTCCGGTTCGACCACGGTGCTGTGGACGCCGAACTCCAGCACCAACAACCAATGGACCATCACCCCCGTATGAGCACCCGCGCTCCCTGTCACTCCCCTGACCACGGAAGAAGGAGAGCATGAAACGCAAACCGCTCTTGATGTCCCTCGTGGCCGCGCTGCTTCTCGTCCTGGCGGCCGCGGGCACGTCGTTCAGCAGCGGCCTCGGCGCACCCACGTCGGTGACGAGGACCGCCGCGGCCAGCACCGGCTGTGGCAAGCCCCCGGCGCTGACCAGTGGAAACCACACGATCCAGAGCGGCGGCCAGAACCGCAGTTACATCCTGCGGGTCCCCGCCGGCTACGACAGCAACCGCCCCTACCGGCTGATCTTCGGCTTCCACTGGCGGGGCGGCACCGCGAACGACGTCGACTCGGGCGGAACGGACGGGTACAACTGGTCCTACTACGGCCTCAGGCGCCTGGCGGACAACGCGAACAACGGCACGATCTTCGTCGCGCCCCAGGGCAACGGCAACGGCTGGGCCAACCCCGGCGGCCAGGACCTGGCCTTCGTCGACGCCCTGGTCAACCAGATCGAAGCCGGCCTGTGCGTCGACACCACCCAGTTGTTCGCCGGGGGCTTCAGCTACGGCGGCGGGATGTCGTACGCCCTCGCCTGCTCCCGGGCCACGGTCTTCCGCGCGGTCGCGGTCTACTCCGGCGCCAACCTCAGCGGGTGCAACGGCGGCACGCAGCCCATCGCCTACATGGGTCTGCACGGCATCAGGGACAACGTGCTGCCCATCTCACTGGGACGGGAACTGCGCGACACCTTCGTCCGTAACAACGGCTGCACCCGGCAGAACCCGCCCGAGCCCCGTCAGGGAAGCCTGACACACATCATCACCACGTACTCCGGGTGCCGGTCCGGATACCCGGTCGTCTGGGCCGCGTTCGACGGCGGCCATGACCCCGGTCCCGTGGAGGGCTCCACCGGCAGCGGCTGGCGCACCTGGACGTCGGCGGCGGTGTGGCAGTTCTTCACACAGTTCGGCTCGAACACGCCGACGCCGCCAGAGCCCTCCGGCAACCAGAAGATCGTCGGTCAGCAGTCCGGGCGCTGCCTCGACATCAACAACCTCACTACGACCAACGGCACGCAGGCACAACTGTGGGACTGCAACGGCGGTACCAACCAACGGTGGACCTACAGCACCGGAAAGCAGCTGGTGGTCTACGGCAACAAGTGCCTCGGCGTGGGCCAGGCGGCGGGCAACGGCACGCCGGCGGCGATCTGGGACTGCAACGGTCAGGCGGACCAGCAGTGGAACATCAGCCCCGACGGCACGATCACCGCGGCGCAGTCGGGGCTCTGCCTGGACGCCAGCGGTCAGGGGACCGCCAACGGGACGAAGATCCAGCTGTGGAGTTGTTCGGGCGGCGCGAACCAGCACTGGCGCCTGGAGAACTGACCCACCGGGGCCAGGCACGGCATCCTACGGGCCTGGCCCCCACAGACGGACGGGGCGCAACCGCAGCTCCGGGCCGGGTACGCCTCGGGCAGCGCCCTGCGGCTGGCCGGCATCGGCGGCTCAGGGCGAGTTACGGCACCCGGCCCGCTGAACGGCGACCGGTAGGGCGGCGTGCGGTGACCGCGATCCGTCCGGCGCCCATCCCGCCGCCATTCGTCCGCGCCCTCCGTTCTCACATCGAGCGATGCGGCTTGGCGCAGGACGGCCGGCTGTTCCGGCTGCGATACCTGTGGGAGGCATCGGGAGGCGCCTCGCAAACCAGGCCCGATGTCGACCGCCCTGAGAGTGAGGCGCCTGACGGGCGAAGGACCAGCTCAGGCGCCGGAGGCGGACGCACGTCCCACCCACGCTCAGGCGGGTTGTGGGGCCGTCCTCCTGGCGCCCCACCGGCGGGTGCGGTAGCTGCCCGCCAGCCGGCAGACGGCGTAGATGGTGAACGAGATCGTCGTGACGTAGGGGCTGATGGGGATGGAGCTGCCCAGGGCCAGCAGGATGCCGCCCTCGATCGAAGCCACGGCGAAGAGCACGCTCAGCAGGGGGAGGAGCACCGGAGAGGCGGTGAGGCGGGCGGCGGCCGCGGCCGGGGTGACGACGAGGGTGAGGACCAGGAGCGCCCCGACGACCTGGACCGACAGTGCGACCGCGAGCCCGAGCACGATCATGAAGGCGAAGGACAGGCCGCGCACCGGTACGCCGCGGGCCTCGGCGACGTCGGGGTCGGCGCTGGCGAAGGTCAGCGGCCGCCACATCACCGCCAGCGCGACGAGCACGACCGCCGACGTGCCCAGCAGCCACGCCGTCTGCGGGGTGTCCACCGCGACGATCTGCCCGGTGAGCAGGCCGAACTTGTTCGCCGCCCGGCCCTTGTAGAGGGCCAGGAAAAGCACCCCGAGGCCCAGGCCGAACGGCATGAGGATGCCGATGGCCGAGTTGCGATCGCGGGCCCGCGCGCCCAGGACGCCGATCGCGCCGGCCGCGACGAGCGAGCCGACGATCGAGCCTGCCACCACGTTCGTCTCCAGCAGCAGCGCGGCCGAGGCCCCCGCGAAGGACAGCTCACTGATGCCGTGCACCGCGAAGGGCAGGTCCCGCATGATGACGAAGACCCCGGCCAGGCCGCCGATCAGGCCGAGCGCGACGCCCGCGATGAGGGAGTTGCGGACCAGGGCGAGGAGCTCGCCGTAGTTGTCGTAGCTGAAGATCTGCTGCCAGATCCCGTCGGCGAGTGTCATGGGCGGATTCCGTCGGTCTTGTGGAGTTCCTCGGTGTGGTGAGGCTGGACGGCCGGCTCGTCCGGGGCTCCGACGACCACGATCCGGCCGTGCACCCGGACGACGTCGACATGCGTGCCGTAGAGCCGGGACAGCGACTCGGAGGTCAGGACCTCCTCGGGCGGGCCGACGCGGTGGGCGCCCGGTGCCAGATAGAGCACGCGGTCCACCAGGTCGAGCACAGGGTTGATCTCGTGGGTCACGAAGACCACCGCCGTGTCGTGGGAGCGGCGCCGGGCGTCGATCAGTTCGGTGACGGCCCGCTGGTGGTTCAGGTCGAGGGAGAGCAGCGGTTCGTCGCACAGCAGGATGCGGGGGTCCGTGGCGAGGGCCTGTCCGATGCGGACGCGCTGGCGTTCACCGCCGGACAGCAGGCCGAGGGGGACGTCGGCATAGGCGGTGGCCCCGACCGCCTCCAGGATCTCGTCCACCCGGCTGCGGACGGCGCGGGTACGCGGCCGTAGGCCGAAACGGTGACCGTCGATCCCGAAGCGCACCAGGTCGCGGGCCCGCAGCATGGCGTGCGCGGAGAGCGTCGCCTGCTGGGGCACGTAGCCGAGGTGCCGACTCGCCTCTCGGGGCGAGTGACCCATGACCGTCAGCGTGCCGGCGGACAGCTGCTGCCGGCCCAGCAGGGCCTTCACCAGGCTGGTCTTGCCCGACCCGTTCGGACCGAGCACGGCCAGGAACTCCCCTGGCCGTACCTCCAGGTCGACTCCCCGCCATACGGTGCGCGCGCCGTAGGACAGCGCGGCACCGCGCAGGCTGATCACCGGCGCGGCGCCGGCGCCGCCCCTCTCGGTGCGGGGCCCGTCCGCACGGGCCCGTGGTACGGGGGCCATGACCGGATGCCTCACTTGTTCAGGGCCGCGGCGAGCGCGTCGACGTTCGACGTCATCCAGCCGAGGTAGTCCTTGCCCTTGGGCAGGGTCTCGGTGACGGGCACGACGGGGATGCCGGCCGCCTTGGCGGCGTCCTCGACCTTCTCGGTCTGCGGTCCGGAGGTCTGCGCGTTGTACACGAGCGCCTTGACCTGCTTGCCGCTGTACAGCGCGAGCGTCTCCTGGAGGATCTTCGGGGAGACGTCGTCGCCCTCCTCGATGGCCTCGCTGAACTCCTCGGGCGTCTTGTTGACCAGGCCGCTCGCCTCGGTCATGTACAGCGGCACGGGCTCGGTGATGCCGATGGCCTCGCCGCCGTGCTGCTTCTTGATGTCCGCTTCCTTGGTCTCCAGCGGTTTCAGCTTCGCCTTGAAAGTCTCGGCGTTATTGGTGAAGGTCGCGGCGCTCGCGGGGTCGGCCTTGCCGAGGGCCGCGGCGATACGGTCGGCGATCTTGGCGACGCCGGGGAAGTCGTACCAGACGTGCTCGTTGAGTTCACCGCCCTCGGGGGCGGTCCTGCCGGAGACCTTGACGGCGTTGATGACCTCGGCGGAGGAGTTGTCGCTGCTCTTCAGCATCCTGTCGACGAAGTCGTCGTAGCCGCCGCCGTTCTCTATGACGACCTTCGCCTTGGACAGGGCCAACTGGTTCTGGGTGTTGGCCTCGTAGGAGTGCGGGTCCTGGTCGGGGTCGCTGATGATCGACGTGATGCCGACCTTGTCGCCGCCGATCTGCTTGACGATGTCGCCGTAGACGTTCGTGGAGGCGACCACCGGAACAACGGAGTCGGAAGCCGGGCTCGCCGAGGCGCCCCCGCCGTTTCCGGAGTCCGACGAGCTGCCGCAGCCTGCCAGCAGGGCCAGACCGGCACCGGATATCAGGGCCGCCAGGCGACGGGACGGGGACGCGGGCATGGATCCTCCACGACAGATGGGGCGATGTCACCGCCAACGCTAGGTGGAAACGAATGTCAAGACCAGCTTTCAGTCTGATCATTATGAAAATCGTTGCCAAGCGTTGACCTCTCCTGGCACTGGTCGCAGATGCCGGTGAGTTCCACGGTGTGCTCGACCTGGGCGAATCCGGTGCCTGTGGCCACGTCGTCCGCCCATCGCTCGACGACCTCCGCGTCCACGGCCCGGCTCAGGCCGCAGTGACGGCAGACCAGATAGTGCCGGTGTCCGTCGGCGGGTCGCGGGCGATAGAGGCGCTCGCCTGCCTTTTCTCGTACGACGTCGACGTGTCCGTCCCGCTCCAGCGTCCGGAGGGTCCGGTAGACCGTGGTGAGCCCGACGGCTGTTCCTCCGGCCGTCAGTGCTTCGTGCAACTCCCGGGCGGAGATGAAGCCGGGGGAGTCGTGCAGTACGCGCAGCACGGCGTACCGCTGCCGGGT
The DNA here is from genome assembly GCF_044740925.1 of Streptomyces sp. NPDC088254. Classification (NCBI taxonomy): domain Bacteria; kingdom Bacillati; phylum Actinomycetota; class Actinomycetes; order Kitasatosporales; family Streptomycetaceae; genus Streptomyces; species Streptomyces sp. NPDC088254. The sequence goes on from NZ_JBIURQ010000001.1 coordinate 346,077, forward strand.
CAAACGCCAGTCCGGCAGCCGCTCCCCGGTCGACGAGCCGTGCACGGCGCACCTCCCACGATGCTGGGGCCGATTTGTCGTGCCAGGTTAGTTGAACATGATTTCCATGACTACTGTCAAACTCGCCCCGCCGGGCCGCAGGCGGCAACTGACCGCTGTCCGTGCCATGCATGGCCCGGTCCCGCGCGAGGGCGCCGCTGTCGCGGCGGCGGCGCCGCCCGGCGAGGTGAGGGCGTGAGGTATCCGGTCTCAGCAGTCGCGGAACTCCGGTGACTGGTTGAGGATCTGTGACCGCAGTGAGGTGAAGCGGGTGTGGGTCTCGCCGCCGCGTGCCTCGGGGTGGAAGACCGCGACGCGGTGGCAGTTCTGGAAGGCCAGCGCCACCCCGAAGTGCCGTTCCAGGCTGCCGCGGATGGCGTCGCTGGACAGCGCACGCAGCAGCTGGCCGCGTTCCCTCTCGGAGGGCGGAGGGGTCCGGTTGTCGGCGAACTCCCCGGTGCCGGAACGCAGTTCGGTGACCAGACGGGCGACCAGGTCGTAGGCGTAGGGCAGGGAGGTGCGGACCGTTTCCACGAAGTCCTGCTCTCGCACCTCGCCGTTCTCGGCTTCGGCGAGCAGCTGCGGGGAGACGTCGAGTGACATGGAGGTCTTTCCTGTTCTGTGGTGTTGTTCTTGGGGCGGGCGGGCGGGCGGGGCGGGCTCAGGCGAGCGCGCCGAGAGCCTGGGGTCCGTGCTGGAAGTCGGGGTCGACCTGGGTGGCGAGGTCCTGGCCGGTGGCCTCGTCGGCCCAGGCGGTGGCGTTGCGCAGGTGGAACTCGACGGCATGCTGCTGGAATACGGCCCAGTCCTTGGGGCGGGCGTCCACGGCCGCGCGGAGCCGATCCAGCGTGCGCATGTTGTGCGCCTCCAACTCGCCGTGTTCGCGGCCCTGTTCCTGGGCGCGGACGTAGGAGGACTGCACGCAGTGGGCGATCAGGTCGTCGCCGACGTGGGTGCGGAGGAAGTCGAGGTCGTCCTCGCCGGTGACCTTGTTGCCTACGACCGCGACGGGGATGCCGAACTCGGCGGCGTGGTCGCGGTACTGGCGGTAGACGGAGACGCTCTTTCGGGTCGGTTCGGCGACCAGGAACGTCATGTCGAAGCGGGTGAACAGGCCGGAGGCGAAGGCGTCGGCGCCGGCGGTCATGTCGACGACGACGTACTCGCCCGCCTCGTCGACCAGGTGGTTGAGGTAGAGCTCGACCGCGCCCAGCTTGGAGTGGTAACAGGCCACTCCGAGGTCGCTCTCGTCGAAGGCGCCGGTGACCATCAGCGGGACGCCGGCCACTTCCTGCACGTGAGAGGAGTGGACCTCGTCGTCGCCCAGCAGCCGCAGCAGACGGGAGCCGCGGCCCGGCGGGGTCGTCTTGACCATGGCGTCACGGGACGGGATCCGCGGGTTGCAGCCCCGCAGGTAGTCCTTGATCTCCCCGGTCCGCGCGCTGAGCGGCGGTGCGGTGAACAACTCGTCCTCGTCGAGGCCGAGCGCGTAGGCCAGGTGCTGGTTGATGTCGCCGTCGATCGCGACGACCGGCGCGCCCGAGCGCGCGAGGTGACGGGAGAACAGGGCGGACAGGGTGGTCTTGCCGCTGCCGCCCTTGCCCACGAAGGCAACGCGCATCGCTAGCGACCCCTATTGGAAATGGATGTCATGAGCATAGGCTGATGGGTGCACGGAACCGGTGTCAAATCACTCGCGCCTCAACTTCCTTGCCTACCAGGCGAGTTGGGGTTCTCGTGGCGCAAACAGGGGGTCTCTTTGACCATCGCGAAGGAGAGGCGGAGATGAGTGACGCCGTACGCGACCCTCGGGCCCGTCCGTTCACGCTCGTCGTCTGCGGGGCCTGTGACGCTGCCCTTGCCGGACGGGTGAGGGGGGCGTTGCGCCGGGTGGTCCGGGGCTGCCCGCACGCCGTCATGGTCTCCACGGGCTGCCTGGAGAAGGTGCTGCACTGCCGGAGCGGGCGCGGTCTGTACGCCGCCGTGCAGCCGTGCGCGGCCGACCGCAGGCCCACCGGTGCCGTTGTGCGCCTGGGTCCACTCGTCACCGAGGCCGACGCCGAGGAGGTCGGGAGCTGGCTGCGGGCCGGAATGCCCGACGACGGCACGCTGCCCGACCGGCTCCGCGCGGCCCCCGCTCCAGGGCGGGTGGCCCACCTCAACTGACGGGCAGTCCCTGGGCATGCCGGATGGCGTCCAGCACGACGGGGGCGACGTGCCCGTCGGTAACGGCGTACGGCGCCGTGGTGCCCTCGGGGCCGTCGCTGGCGAGGCGCCCGGCGCTGACCGACCGCCGGGCGCCTGTCGGGCGCGGCCCTCCTCAGCGATACCGAGCCGGCGGGGCGGGAGGGCTGGACGTCCCTCCCGCCCCTTCTCAGCGGTCAGCGGCCCGGAATCGCCCTGACCGCCGGCCGACTGATACTCAAGGCAGCTGAACGAGGTTGAGCCGGTACTCCTCGACCTGTGGCAGCCGCTGCTCGGCTAGGCCGGCCAGCATCTCCCGGTACGCGGCGGGCAGCTCGTCGTACATCCGGGGTGGGAGAGCGCTGAGCCTCTGGGACGCGAGGATCCGGGCTCCCGGTCGCCACATGGTGAGTTCGGCCGGATCCGCGCAGGTCCACTGCATCCGGGCCTCGACCTTGCTCAGCGCGTCGTGCTGGTCCTGGGTGTCGATGATGCCGGGGCCGGCGGTGTCCAGGGCCAGCAGCGAACCGGGGAAGCGTCCGGCGATCAGGTCGACGACGTGGCGGACCTGTGCCTCGCTCAGGAACGGCAGCACGGCCTCGGCGGAGAAGAAATACGGGCCCGGGGATTTCACCGCGTCGGTCCATGCCTCGTCCGTCACCGACGCGGCGATCATCGTCCGGCGCGGGCTGTCGGTGAAGAAGGTCCGGCGCAGGTCGATCACGTCGGGCAGGTCGAGGTCGAACCAGTGTGCCTGGCCGTTGTCGAGGCGTTCGTGGCGGGTGTTGAGTCCGACCCCGATCTCCACCACGCTTCCGGTCGGGTGGGACGTGAGGAAGTCCGCGACCCACCGGTCGAACAGGCTGGTGCGCAATACCGTGCCGATCAGGCTGGGCAGGTTGTCGAAGCGCGCGAAGTCGTAGTCGATCGACGCGACGATGTCCTCAGCCCGGGGGTCGCGCAGCGCTGGTTGCGGTTTGCGGTTCTCCACCGCGCGGCCGTACAGCGGGATGAGGAGTGTCTCCTGGACCTTACCCAGGTGCACGCCGCGTTCTGTCATGGTGGGCCTCCCTCGCTCGGGGTGTACCGGGCCGGGCGGAGCCGTGGCTGCGAACCTCCGCCCGGTCCGGAGTCCTCAGACCTGTGCCATCGGCACCGGCGTCTGCTCCATGTGCTCGTGCTCGCAGGTGTCATCGATGCCGTACGCGTCCCACGCGGGGAACGGATCGCCCGACACGGTCTCGCCGTCCGCCATGAGGCAGTCGGTGAGGGCGGATCGGAGTGCCTCGGAGTGCAGGTGCGTGCCGATGAAGACGAGTTCCTGGCCGCCGGGGCTGTCGTCGTCGCGTGCGGCGGAGGGCTCGAAGCGGGCGACGGAGCCCGCCTGCGACCACAGGCCCGTCACGTGCGGGCGGCTGGCGAGCGTGAAGAAGCCCTTCGAGCGCAGGATCTGCCCGTACGCGCCGCTGTCGAGCTCCTTGGTCACGAACGACCACAACCGGTCGGGTTGGAAGGGGAGTTCGGAGCGGAAGACGGTGGAGGAGATGCCGTACTCCTCCGTCTCCGGGACGTGGTCGCCGTTGAGTTCCATGACCCAGCCGGGTGCTTGTTGGGCGCGTTCCAGGTCGAACAGCCGGGTGCCGAGGACGTCCCGGACAGCGATCCGGCCGTGGACGGCGGGGACGATCCGGGCGACGGGGTTGAGGCGGGTGAGCGTCGCCCGCAGCCGGTCGGCGGTGTCGGCGTCCACCAGGTCGAGCTTGTTGAGGACGATGACGTCGGCGAACTCGATCTGGTCCATCAGCAGGTCGCTGACGGTGCGTTCGTCGTCCTCGTACTGGTCGAGGCCGCGCTCGACGAGTTCGTCGCCGCCCGCCAGCTCGGGCAGGAAGTTCGCGGCGTCGACGACCGTGACCATGGTGTCGAGGCGGGCCAGGTCGTCCAGGGTGGCGCCGTCGTCGCGGGCGAAGGCGAAGGTGGCGGCCACGGGCATGGGCTCGGAGATGCCGGACGACTCGATGAGGAGATAGTCGAAGCGGCCCTCGCGGGCCAGCCGGTCGACCTCCTCCAGCAGGTCGTCGCGCAGGGTGCAGCAGATGCAGCCGTTGGTCATCTCGACCAGGCGTTCCTCCGTGCGCGAGAGGGCCGCCTCGCCGCCGCGCACGAGGGCGGCGTCGATGTTGACCTCGCTCATGTCGTTGACGATGACCGCGACGCGCAGGCCCTCACGGTTGCCGAGGACGTGGTTGAGCAGGGTCGTCTTGCCCGCGCCGAGGAACCCGGACAGGACGGTGACGGGCAGTCGCTCGTAGTCCATCGCCGGTCAGCCCTCCGGATGCAGCAGCCCGCGCTCGTACGCCTTGGCCAGCCGTCGGGGGACGAGGTAGGTGGAGCCGTCGACCGTGATCGGCACGAGTTGCGGCGTGGCGGCCTTCCACTGGGCGCGGCGGTGGCGGGTGTTGCTGCGGGACATCTTCCGCTTGGGAACGGCCATGAGGGTCTCCTCGGTCGGTGGGCGCCACGTACGCTACATGAAAATGGGATCCATTACTAAGTGGTAGGTCAAGGGGTCGGCGGCGGTTCGCGGGGGAGAGTGAGCCGTGGAATGGTTTTGAAAATCATATTCATCTACCCTGTGTGGCGTCCCGCCCACAGAAGGAGATCCCCGCCATGCGCCCCGCCCTGATCCGCCGCACCCACTCCGCACTCGCGGTCACCCTGTTGGGACTTGGCGCGAGCGCCTGCTCGACGGCGGCCTCCTCGGACTCCGCCACGTCTTCGGACGGGCCGATCCAGGTGGTGGCCGCGGAGAACTTCTGGGGCAGCATCGCCCAGCAGCTCGGCGGCAGCCAGGTGAAGGTCACCAGCGTCATCAACAACCCCAACGCCGACCCGCACGACTACGAACCGACCGCCGCCGACGGCCGGAGCGTCGCCACCGCCCGCTACGCCATCGTCAACGGCATCGGCTACGACGCCTGGGCCGACAAGCTGCTGGCCGCCAACCCGAACAGCGACCGTGCGGAACTCGAGGTCGGAGACGTCGTCGGACTCAAGCCCGGTGACAACCCCCACCGCTGGTACTCCCCGGACGACGTCGACAAGGTCATCGAGAAGATCACCGCCGACTACAAGAAGATCGACCCCGGCCACGCCGCGTACTTCGACTCCCGCAAGAAGGCGTTCGAGGACAAGACCCTCGCCCCGTACAACGAGCTGATATCCGGCATCACGAAGACCTACGCGGGCACGCCGATCGGGGCCTCGGAGTCCATCGTCGGCCCGCTCGCCGACAACCTCGGCCTGAAGATGCTCACCCCCGAGTCCTTCCTCGAAGCCGTCAATGACGGCACCGACCCGACGGCCAAGGACAAGGCCGCCATCGACCGGCAGATCGCCGACAAGAGGATCAAGATCTACGTCTACAACAGCCAGAACTCCACCCCTGACGTGCAGGCTCAGGTCAACGAGGCCAAGGCGCGGGGCATCCCGGTGGTCACGGTGACCGAGACGCTCACCCCGGCCGGCGCCTCCTTCCAGGAGTGGCAGGTACGGCAGCTGCGCGAGCTGAACAGCGCGCTGGCCGAGGCGACGGGCCGGCGATGAGCTTCGACACCGTACGCCGCCGGGTCCCCGCGCCTCGGGCGGAATGCTCCGTGCCGCCGGTGATCCGCATGCGGGACGTCGCTGCCAGGGTCGACGGGCGGCCCTTGTGGTCGGGGGTGGAACTCGACGTCCACGCCGCGGAGTTCGTGGCGGTCCTGGGGCCGAACGGGGCGGGCAAGTCGACCCTGGTGAAGATGCTGCTCGGGATGCTCCCGCCCGCCGCCGGCGAGATCCGGGTGTTGGGCGAGGCGCCCGGCCGCACCGGCGACCGCGTGGGCTGTCTCCCGCAGCGCCGGCACTTCGACGCATCCCTGCGGATCCGCGGGACCGACGTCGTACGACTCGGTCTGGACGGCCACCGGTGGGGCGTGCCTCTGCCGCTGCCCGCCCGCTTCAGCACCCGCCGCCGCACGGAACGCCGACGCGTCGCCGAGGCCGTCGAGCTGGTGGGGGCGAGCGGGTACGCGCACCGTCCGATCGGGGCGTGCTCGGGCGGTGAGCAGCAGAGGCTGTTGATCGCCCAGGCCCTCGTACGAGAGCCGGAGCTGCTGTTGCTCGACGAGCCGCTGGACAGCCTGGATCTGTCCCACCAGGGTGCGGTTGCCGCGTTGCTCGGACGGATCTGCCGGGAGCGGCGGATCAGTGTGGTGATGGTCGCGCACGATGTGAACCCGATCCTGCCGTGGCTGGACCGGGTGGTGTACATCGCCGAGGGCGGGGTCGCCGCGGGGCCGCCGGAGGAGGTCATCACCACCGAGACGCTCACGCGCCTGTACGGCGCTCCGGTGGAGGTGCTGCGGGCCCGTGACGGACGGCTGGTCGTGGTCGGCATGCCCGAACCGCCCGCCGTGCACGCCGATCGGCACGCGTTGTGAGCGGGCCGGCCGAGATCTGGGCGTATCCCTTCATGGTCAACGCCTTCCGGGCCGGCACGGTGGTGGCCGTGCTGGCGGCGGTCATGGGGTGGTTCATGGTGCTGCGGCGGCAGAGCTTCGCCGGGCACAGCCTCGCCATGGTCAGCTTTCCGGGCGCCGCCGGCGCCACGCTGCTCGGCATCAGCGCGACCTTCGGCTACTTCGCGTTCTGCGTGGGTGCGGCCCTGGTCATCGCCGTCCTGCCGCGGTCCGGCCGTGATGGCCAGGACGGCCAGGGCGCGGCGCTCACCGGCACCGTCCAAGCCTTCCTGCTGGCCTGTGGCTATCTCTTCGTCGCTCTGTACAGAGGTTTCCTCGGCGGGATCAACTCCCTGCTGTTCGGGAGCTTCTTGGGCATCACCGACGCCCAGGTCGTGACGCTCGCGGTGGTCGCCGTGGTCGGGCTGGGGGTGCTGGCGCTGATCGGGCGGCCGCTGCTGTTCGCGTCGGTCGACCCGGATGCCGCCGCCGGACGAGGCGTGCCGGTACGGGCCTTGTCGGCCGCCTTCCTGGTTCTGCTGGGTCTGGCGACGGCGGGCGCGTCGCAGATCACCGGCAGCCTGCTCGTCTTCGCGCTACTGGTGCTGCCGGCCGCGACCGCCCAGCAGCTCACAGCACGGCCGGTGTTGAGCCTGACCGTCTCTGTGTTCCTTGCGCTCGTGGTGATCTGGGGCGGGCTGGTGGCCGCGTACCACTCGCCGTATCCGATCGGGTTCTTCGTGACGACCTTCGCCTTCGCCGTCCATGTCGCCGCCCGGCTGGTCCGGACGGTCCGGGGCGCGTGGCCGGCTTGGGCTGTGAGGTTCAGTGGTACGCGGCTCGCCCGGACCGTGACCGTCAGGGGCACCCGATGAGCGCCTTCGACCATCCCTTCTTCGTGCACGCGCTGCTGGCGGGCACAGCCATCGCGCTCGCCGCCGGTCTCGTGGGCTACTTCCTGGTGCTGCGGGCCCAGGTGTTCACCGGCGACGCGCTCAGCCATGTGGCGTTCACCGGCGCGTTGGCCGCCCTCGCGGCGGGAGTGGATCTGCGGCTCGGGCTGTTCGCAGCCACCATCGGGGTGGCCGTGCTCATTGGAGTAATGGGCCGCCGGGGGCGGGCCGACGACGTGACCATCGGCAGCGTCCTCTCATGGCTGCTGGGCCTGGGGGCCTTCTTTCTCACTCTCTACACGACCTCCCGCGGCGCCGGCCACGGCACGGCGGGGGTGAGCGTGCTGTTCGGATCGATCTTCGGCCTGTCGGGCGGTCAGGCGGGTGTCGCGGTGCTGGTGGCCGCCGGTATCTGCGCGGCCGTGCTGCTGATGGCCCGACCGCTGCTGTTCGCCTCGCTGGACGAGGCGGTCGCGGCGGCGCGCGGGGTGCCTGTACGGGTCCTGGGCATCGCCTTCCTGGTCCTGGTCGGCGCGTGTGCCGCCGAGGCCACCCAGGCCGTCGGCTCGCTGCTGCTCCTCGGCCTGCTCGCCGCACCCGCCGGCACCGCGCACCGGGTCACCCCACGTCCGTTCCGCGCCCTGCTGTTGTCGGCCGGGCTCGCGGTCGTAGAGATGTGGACCGGCCTCGCCCTCGGCTACGCCGTGCCGTCCCTGCCGCCCAGCTTCGCGATCCTCGCCGTGGCCACCGCTGTCCACGCGGGTGTGCTCGCCCTCGGGCGACCGCGTCCGCATGGGGCTGTCGCGGTGACCTGAGGTCAGCCGGGTCGTGGATGGACCCTGTCCGTCGCCGGGGGTGCCTCCCATGCCCTCAAGGCAGTGGGGGAGCACCGGCCGGAGGATCGCCGTCGAGGAACTCGACGGGCTCCGGGCCGGGTACGGCTGCGACACGACCAGCGGGGCACGCTCTCCTCCCGGCCCTTCCACCAGCTCGGACTGAGGCCGCCGAGGGGAGATGCGACCCGTGACCGTCCTGTCGTAGGGGGCGGTGGGGAGCGCGAGCAGGCGTGGAACGGAGCCGTACAAGCTCGGCCGTTCACGGCCGAGAAGGTGACAGGCTCCTTCGCGCGGTGGCCCGCAGGTCGTCCTCGGAAATCTGTCCGGCGGGGCGGTGCTGAGTCCAGCGGCGGGACTCGCCGTCCATGGGCAGGACGGCGACGACCGTCTTCAGCGGCGGGAGCCCGGCTCGGTGCAGGCTGGTTCCCGGATCACGACCGCGGTGTCCTCGTCGAGGCCGAGCAACGTGCGCACGGTCTCCCTCGGCTCGCGCGGACTCGGCCCAGGTCGTCCCGGGCGGACTCCCAGTGGCACGGCGGGGGTTCTCCTTCGTCCGGGGCGGGTCGGCAGCCGGCGCAGATGCCGGCGAGTTCGACGGTGTGCTCCACCGTGGTGAAGCCGGCGTCGGCGGCGATCCGTCCGGCCCACCGCTCGACGACCTCCGAGTCGACCGGCCGACTGGGGCAGCGGCTGCGGCAGATCAGGTGGTGGCGGTGGCCGTCGTCGGGGCGCCGACGACGGAGCCGCTCGCCCGCCTCGTCGCGTACGACGTCGACACCGCTGGACCGTCCAGGCGGTCGCTGGTAGGCGCGACCATTGCGGGCGACGTCGTCGGGGCGGTCGTCCCCGGCGGGCCCGAAATGTGCCAAGCTGACCTCGTGATACTTATTGAAAATCGTTTTCGTTTCCTGTTAGCTTGCGCTCGACGGCTTGACGCACTGGCTGTCCGGTTCGAGGGAAGGGAACGACGGTGGGGGAACGGCATATTGCGCGCAGGACGGTGCTGCGGGGGGTCGGCGGTTCCGTGGCCGCGGCCGCGGCCACGGGTCTGGTGACCGCCTGCGGTGGTGACGGCGGTGGCGCGACGCCGGCGGCGGACGACGGAAAGCCCCGGCACGGCGGGCGGCTGCGGGCGGCCTTCACGGGGTCCAGCGCGGAATCGGCGAGCGTCCTCCAGGCGACCTCGACGCCCGTCGACTACGTGCGGGCGCGGATCGTCTGGGACACGATCGGCGAGATCGAGAACAGCAAGCCGGTATGGCGGGTCGCCGAGTCCGTCGAGCCCAACGACGACGCGACGGTGTGGACGGTGCGCGTCCGGGACGGCATCACCTTCAGCGACGGCAAGGCCCTCACCGCCGACGACGTGCTGTTCACCCTGCGCACCTTCGCCACGCAGCCCACCACCCAGAGCGCCTTCCTGGCCGGACTCGACACCAAGGCGTCCAAGGCCCGCGACAAGCGCACGGTCGAACTGCACCTGAAGGGCGCGGACGGCTTCTTCGACCTCGCGCTCGCCCAGTCGATGTTCGTGTTCCCGGACGGTACGAAGGACTTCGCGAAGGCGCCGGGTTCCGGGCCCTTCGTGCTCAAGACATGGTCCCGGGGGAAGAGCGGTCTGCTCACGGCCCGCAAGGACTACTGGGGGAGCGGCGGACCGTATCTCGACGAGATCGAGCTGCTGTCCGTCACCGAGGCCGGGGCGCGCCTGAACGGGCTCAAGGCCGGGCAGTTCGACTACGCGGGCGCCCTGTCCCTGCCCACCACCCGGGCCGAGGCGAACAACTCCCGCCTGCGCATCACCACCGCTCCGCGCGAGCTCTGGGGCGAACTGGCCTTCTCCATGAACCTCTCCACGGACCCCTTCACCCAGGCCGAGGCCGTCCAGGCGGTCAGGTACGCGATCGACCGCGAGGCCATGGTCCGCACCGTCACCCTGGGCAAGGGGGAGGCCGCCGACGACGCGATGGGCCGTCACCAGGCCTGGTACGACAGCTCCTTGCCGCGTGTCCCGCACGACCCCGACCGCGCGCGGCGGCTGATGTCCTCCGGGAGTCTCAAGGGCACGAAACTGTCCATCCGGACCAGCAACTACGAGTACGGGCCCCTGGAAGCCGCCACCGCCTTCGTCGAGCAGGGGCGGGCGGCCGGGCTGAAGGTCGCCGTGGACAAGGTGCCGCCCGCCGACTTCTACACCGACATGAAATCCCTGCTGGGCGCGCCGCTGAAGACCAGCTTCTACCACCCGCTTCCGCTGCCGCTCGCCCTGAGTTCGTACTACGGGCCGCAGGCGTCCTACCCCTTCACCGGCCCGTCCGACGACACCCTGAACGGGCTGATGAGCGCCATGCGCGCCGCAGTCGGCGAGGACAGGCGCACCGGCGCCGTGCACGACGTTCAGCAGTACCTGTACAAGCACGGCGGCGACGCGGTGTTCGTGAGGGTCCCCACGGTGGCGGGCGCGACGCCGGCCGTGCGCGGGGTGCAGGCATACGGTTTCTTCGACTATCCGTCGCTGCGTGACGCCTACCTCGCCTCGTGACCGGCACACCGGGCGTCGCGTGGTGGCTGCGGCGGGCCGGCATCGCTGCCGTCACCCTGCTCACGGCCTCCGTGCTGGTCTTCGGCGCGACCCTGCTCGCGCCGGGCGACGCGGCCGCGGCCCGGCTCGCCGGGCAGGGCGCCAGTCCGCGGCAGATCGCCGGACTGCGGCACAGCCTGGGCCTGGACCGGCCCGCCTGGGAGCGCTACGGCAGCTGGCTGTGGGGCGCGCTCCACGGTGACCTCGGCCGCTCGTACGCCACCGGGGAGACCGTCTCCGGGCTGATCGCCGAACGGGCGGGGAACTCCCTGGCGCTGGGCGCGGTGGCGGCGGTCCTGCTGGTGCCGTCGGCCGTGGGGCTGGGGCTGTGGGCGGGGCTGCGTGCCGGGCGGTCCGCGGACCGGGTGGTGTCCACGGCCACGCTGGCGCTGGTCAGCCTCCCCGAGTTCGTCATCGGGACCGTGCTCATCCAGATCTTCGCCGTCGGGACCGGGTGGCTGCCCGCGGTGTCCTTGCCGCCCGCCGGCGAGGGGCCGTTGTCCCAGCCGCAGATCCTGGTGCTGCCCGTGCTCACGCTGCTGTCGGTCTGCCTGGCCCAAAACGTGCGCCTGATCCGGGCCGGGGTGACGGAGGCGGTGGGTTCGGACGCGGTGCGGGCGGCCCGGCTCGGCGGGGTGCCCGAACACCGTGTGGTGCTGCGGTGGGTGCTGCCGGCGGCGGTCGTCCCGGCCGTCCCGGTGCTCGCCCGCTATCTGGCGTACCTGCTCGGCGGGACGCTCGTCGCCGAGACCCTCTTCGGATATCCGGGGCTCGCCGCAGCTCTGGTGAACGCCACGGCCGCCCGGGACGCCCCCGTCGTCCTCGGCGTCAGCATGCTCGTAGCCGCCGTGACCGTGACTCTGAACCTGCTGGCGGACGCTGTCGCTGCCGCCCTCAACCCGGCGACGAGGAGGCCGAGTTGAACCGTCTGGTGCGCCGCATGGCGGCCGCCCGGTTGTCCCGCCGGGCGGGCGCGGTGGCAGCGGGCGTGGTCCTGGCCACCGTCGTGCTGCTGGCGCTCATCGGGCCCTGGCTCGCCCCCCACACGCCGGGTGCCGTCCTGGACATGCCGTACGCGCCGCGCAGCGGGCATGCGCCCCTGGGCACTGATCACCTCGGCTCCGACGTGCTCAGCCGCTTCCTGACGGGCGGGCGCGCGCTGGTGCTGCTCGCTGTGGGCGCCCTTGCCGTCGCGTACGTCCTGGGAGCCGGTCTGGGCATGGTCGCGGCGCTGCGGGGCGGGCTCGTGGACGCCGGCGTGCTGCGCCTGGTGGACGTGTTGCTGAGCCTGCCCTCCTTCCTGCTGCTCAGCGTGGTCGTGGTGGCCGTGGGGCGGGGCGCCGGCGGGGTGGCGGTCGCCACCGCCGTCGTCCTCTTCCCCGAGATCGTGCGGGTGGTGCGGGCGGCGACGCTCCAGGCCCTCCAGCACGACTACGTCGAGGCCGCCGTCGCGCGCGGTGAGACGACCGGCCATGTCCTCGCCCGCGAGGTGCTGCCCAACCTGGCGCCGGTGCTCGCCGCCGACGCCGGAGTGCGGTTCGTGGGCGCGGCGTTCACGGTCGCCACCGCCGGGTTCCTCGGCTACGGGGCCCAACCGCCCGCCGCCGACTGGGGGTTGATGATCCTCGAGAACCGCGACGGCCTCGCGCTGCAGCCCCTGGCCGTGATCGTGCCCGCCACCGGGATCCTGGTCCTGCTGCTGAGCGCCAACCTCCTGGTCGACGCGGTGCTTCCGACGGCTCGTGTCCACCGGCCAGGTTCCGTCGGTGGTACGGCCGTGGACATCGACGCCGGCGACGCGGCGCTTCGCATCAGAGACCTCACCGTCGAGGCCGACGGGATGCGAGTCCTCGACGGCATCGAACTCGACGTCCCCCGCGGCCGCGTCCTCGCCCTGGTCGGCCCCTCTGGATCCGGCAAGACGACCCTGGCACTCGCCGCCTTCGGCGAACTGCGCCCCGGGCTCGCGGCGACATCCGGCACGGTGCATCTGGCCGGGACGTCCGTGTTCGGGCTGCGCCCCCGGCAGCTGCGGCAGCTGCGTGCCCGGCATGCCGCGTACGTCCCCCAGGACCCGCGCACCTCGCTGGCGCCGACCCTGCGGGTGGGCGACCACATCGGGGAGTTCCTGCGGGCCCGCGGCGTGCCGCGCGCCGAGCGGCAGGACCGTGTGCGGATGGCTCTGCGCAGCGCCCGGCTCCCGGACGACGACGCCTTCCTGCGCCGCCGCCCGCACCAGCTCTCCGGCGGGCAGCGGCAACGCGTGGCCCTGGCCGCCGCCCTCGCTCACAGCCCCGACCTGCTGGTTCTCGACGAACCCACCAGCGCCCTCGATCCGGTGACGGCCGCCGGGCTCCTGGCCGACCTCGGGCGGATCCGTGAGCAGGGCGGACCGGCCGTCGTACTGATCGCCCACGACCTGACGCATGTGGCGGCGGTGGCCGACGACGTGGTGGTCCTGGAGCGGGGTCGAGTGGTGGAACAGGGGCCGGTGGAGGCGGTGTTGGCGCGGCCGGCGAGTGAACCGGCCCGGCGCCTGGTCGTCGCCGCACGTGCTGCCATGGCGCCCCGGCCTGTGGGCGGTCGAGCGGAGGGCCCGACCGTCCTGTCCGTACGCGACCTGAGTGCCGACCGCGGCCGACGGAACGTGCTCAGCGGTGTCGATCTGACTGTCGCCGAAAGCGGCTGCCTGTCGGTGGTGGGCCCCTCGGGCGGTGGGAAGACGACGCTGCTGCGCTGTCTCGCCGGGCTGCACCCCGACTGGGCCGGCGAACTCCGGCTGGACGGGCGGAACGTGGAGCACGGTGTGCGCGGGCGGACCCGCGACGACCTGCGCCTGCTCCAACTCGTGCCGCAGGACCCGTACGACTCCCTCAACCCGCGCCACACCGTGGAGCGGATCGTCTCCCGGCCGCTGCACCTGCACCGGCCCGAACTCGACGCAGATGCGCGCCGGGCCGAGGTGCACCGGCTCCTTGAGCGGGTCGGCCTGGACGCGGCCCACGCCGCCGTGCGGCCCGAACGGCTTTCCGGGGGACAACGTCAACGCGTCGCACTGGCCCGGGCTTTGGCAGCCGAACCGCGGGTGCTGCTGTGCGACGAGGCGACCAGTGCGCTGGACGCACCCACGGCGGCCACGGTGCTGGCGCTCCTCGACGAGCTGCGACGGGACCTCGGGCTCGCGCTGGTGGTCGTCACGCACGACATGACGGTTCCCGTACGGCTGGGCGGGGATCTCGCGGTCCTCGTCGATGGCGCGATCCGCGAGGCGGGGCCCGTCGAACGCGTCGTCGCCGCGCCCTTGGACCCTGTGACCGTGCAACTGCTCAGCGCCGTACCTCAGTTGCCGAGTTCGACGACCTACGAAAGGACGGGTCCGTGAACCGTCTCGAAAGCGCTTGGCTGCGCCGCCCCCGTCCGCAGCGGCACCCGGCGGTGCGGTTGCTGTGCCTGCCGCACGCCGGCGGGTCGACCGCGTTGTACCGCTCCTGGAAAAACCTGCTGCCACCGGAGGTCGAGCCGGTGTTGGTCTGTCCGCCGGGACGGGAGGACCGCATGGATGAACCGCTGCCCGAGGAGCTGCCTGAGCTGGTGGCGGGGCTCGCCCGGGCGGTGGAGCCGCTGCTCGACCGGCCGTGGGCGGTGTTCGGGCACAGTATGGGCGCCACGGTCGCGCACGAGCTCGTCCTGCGGCTGCTGAGAGGACGCCACCGGGCGCCGGAGCACCTCTTCGTCTCCGCGCGCGAGGCACCGCAGCACCACCGCGGCGGCACCGTGCACCTCCTGGACGACGACGCCCTGGCCGCCGAGCTGATACGGCTCGGCGGGACCTCCCCCGAGCTGCTCGCGATGGCCGAGGTACGCGGACTGGTACTGCCCGCGGTCCGAGGGGACTACCGGCTCATCGAGACGTACGCGGCGGATCCGCAGGGTCCGGTGCCGTGCCCGCTGACCGCGCTGATCGGCGAGGCGGACACCGAGCTGACCGCCGAGGAGGCAGCGGGCTGGGAGAAGTGGACCACCGGCCCCTTCCAGCTGCTGACCTTCCCCGGCGGCCACTTCTACCTCTCCGACCGGCCGCAGGCGGTGGTCGATGCCGTACGCCGCCGCCTGCTCATTCCTGCGTGACAGGGGTCTCGTAGGTGTCCTTGTCACGGACCAGCACCAGGCTCGCCGCAGCCGCCACCAGGGCCGCGATCCCCGCGATCAGGAAGATCTGCGAGAGCGCCTCGGTGTAGGCGCTGCGGGCCAGGGAGAGCACCGGGCCGCGGGCCGTCCCCGGCACGGCCGCGGCGACCGCGTCGAACTGACCCGCCGTGACCAGGCGGCGCAGCTGCCCGCCGGCCGAGTCGGGAACAGCGTGCTCACCCAGGGCACCCGCGGACATGACGTCGTTCACCTTGCTCGTCAGGACGACGCCGAAGACGGCCACGCCGGTGGCGGTGCCGAGCGGGAAGAAGCTGTTGGCCGCGCCCGAGGCGGTGCCGGCGCGCGAGGGCGGGACCACGTTCACGGCCAGCGACAGCAGATGCGGCAGCGTCAGACCGGCGCCGACACCGATCAGGACCAGCATGGGAAGCAGCGCCGTCCAGTCGTCGTCCGGCGAGATGCCCACGGTCAGCAGTACTCCGGTCCCGACCGCCGCCATACCGAGGGCCAGCACGCGCGACACCGGTACCACCTTGGTCAGCAGCCCGCTCAGCGGTGCGCCGATGATGATCGCGACCGACTGGGCGAGCAGCACCAGGCCGACCTCGATCGGGGTGAGGTGCAGCATCCCGCCGAGCCACAGGGTGATGAAGGGCAGCATGCCGAAGCTGAAGATCCGGGCGGCGAAGCTGAGCAGCAGCGCACCGGCGAAGGTGGGGATCGTGAACAGCCGCAGGTCCAGCATCGCGCGCTCGCCGAGCCGCCACTGCACGGCGACGAACGCCACGGCCAGCAGAGCTCCCGTGATCAGCGAGGCCAGTACGTCCGCCTGCGACCAGCTGTCCTCCGAGCCGGCCAGCAGGCCGTAGTTGAGCAGGAAGAGGGCCAGCACCGCCAGAATCGCTCCGGCGTAGTCGATCTGCCGCGAGCCGCCGGTGCCGCCGCCCTCGGGGACCTTGCGCACGGTGCCGTAGATGATCAGGAGCCCGAGCGGCACGTTGACGGCGAAGAGCCAGGGCCAGCTCAGCCACTCCACGATGGATCCGCCGACCAGCGGGCCCAGCGCCGCCGACACGGCGCCTCCGGCGGTGAACAGGCCGATGGCCGTCGTGCGCGCCCGCGCCGGAGCTCCCTCGAAGACGCCGGATATCAGGGCGAGCGACGTACCGAGAACCATGGCCCCACCCGCTCCCTGAACGGCCCGTGCCGCGATCAGCACGCCGGCGTTCGGGGCCAGCGCGCAGGCCGCCGAGGCGAGGGTGAAGACCGCGACGCCGGCGAGGAAGATGCGCCGGCGGCCGATGAGGTCCGACACGGATCCCGCAGTGAGCAGCAGTGCCGCGAAGCTCAGGGTGTAGGCGTTGACGATCCACTGGAGGCTGTCCAGCGACGCACCCAGGTCGGCGCCGATCTCGGGCATCGCCACGTTGACGACGGTGATGTCGAGCGTCATCAGTGCGGCCGCCAGCGCCGTCACGGCGGTCGTCCAGTGCCGAGCGCTGCGGACGTCCGGTGGCGTCTCCTCCTGGTGTTCGATCTTCAACTCCGGTGCACTGCCTCCCTGTTGGGTGGCTTCGGCTTCAGCCATGGCCTTCCTCTCCAGTTGTCCGTGCGAGCTGACGCTAGCGAGAAACCCAGCTCTTGTAAATGAAAATCGTTTCCATTAGTTTGGGCTTTGGCCGGAACGGACCGTGACTCGAGGGGGATGCATTCAGGTGGCACAGGAACGCACGGACGAGGGCATGGATCTGCCGGGAGCCGTCGGCGAACTTCTGGGGCTGCGCTCCGAGGAGATCGACGACAACGTCCACCTCATCAACCTCGGGCTGGACTCACTGGCGATGATGCGACTGGCCGGGCGATGTCGGCGCGCCGGCCTCGACATCGGATTCGCGGATCTCATCGCCGAGCCGACACTCGCGGCCTGGCGGCGGCTCGTCGCCGAGCGGCGCACCGAGGGCCCGGCTTCCGAGACGGCTGCCGTGGACGAGGCGGAGCCCTTCGATCTCGCTCTCATGCAGCACGCCTACTGGGTGGGGCGGGCGGACGGGCAGCAACTCGGCGGTGTGGCAGCCCACTTCTACCACGAGTTCGACGGCCGGGACGTGGACCCGTCGCGTCTGGAGGCCGCGGTACGAGCCGTCCTCGCGCGGCACGGCATGCTGCGCGTGTGCGTCCTCGACGACGGGCGCCAGCGCATCCTGCCCGAGAGTCCCTGGCCCGGACTGCTCGTGCACGACCTCCGGGATCTCTCCGGGGTGGACGCCGAGCAGCGCCTCGCCGGCCTGCGCCGCGACCTCTCGCACCGCCACCTGGACATCACGGCCGCGGAGGTCCTCGACGTGCAGCTGTCGCTGCTGCCCGACACCCTGCGGCCGGGCGGCACGCGGCTGCACGTCAACCTCGACATGGTCGCCGCCGACGCGCTCAGCCTGCGGGTGCTGCTCGCCGACCTGGCCCGTGCCTACGCCGACCCCGCGACACCCCTGGCCGAGCTCGGCTACAGCTTCCCCCGCTACCTCGCCGAACGCCGCGCCGCCCGCGACTCGACGGCCCGCAAGGCCGCGCTGGAGGCCGACCGCGCGTACTGGCGGGAACGGCTGCCGGATCTGCCTGCCGCACCCCGACTCCCGGTCGCCGCCGGGGACGCCGAGGCCGTCACCGTCGTACGACGTCATCTGCACCTCGATGCCGAGCGCACCCGGCGCTTCGAGCAGGCCGCGCGCCGGCACGGTCTGACCCCCGCCATGGCGCTCGCGGCGGTGTTCGCCGAGACGCTGCAGGCGTTCGGCGCGGAGCCCGAGTTCCTGCTCAACCTTCCGCTGTTCGACCGCGAGCCGCTGCACGACGACGTGGCGGCACTCGTCGGCGACTTCACCTCGTCCGTGCTGCTGGCCTGGCACGGAGGGACACCCGGAACCTTCGCCGAGCGCGCCGCCCGCCTGCAGGAGCGCTTCCACCAGGATGTGGCGCACGCCGGGTACTCGGGTGTCGAGGTGCTGCGCGACGCCTCCCGGCTGCACGGCGAACGCATGCTCGCTCCCGTCGTCTACACCAGCGCTCTGGGCCTGGGCGAACTGTTCGCGCAGGAGGTGCGGGAGAGCTTCGGCGAGGCGTCCTGGATCATCTCGCAGGGACCGCAGGTCTGGCTCGACGCGCAGGTCACGGAGATGGGCGGCGGGCTGCTCGTGAACTGGGACGCCCGCGAGGACGCATTCGCGCCGGGCGTTCTGGATGCCATGTTCGCCGGCTACAGCGGTCAGCTCGACCGGCTGCTGCACGACCCGGCGGCGTGGACCGAGCCTGTGCCGTCCATGCTGCCCGACGCGCAGGCACAGGTGCGGGCAGTGGTCAACGACACGGTGTGGCGGCCGGACGACGTGCGCCTGCACGACGGTTTCTTCGCGCGGGCGGCGATCGGGCCCGACTCGCCCGCGCTGCTGTGGGGCAGTGGTGAGTCGCTCACCTACGGCGAACTCTCCTCGCGCGCACTTGAGTTGGCAGGCCACCTGCGGACCCGTGGCGTCGGCCCAGGAGATCTGGTGGCCGTCACCCTGCCCAAGGGACCCGACCAGATCACCGCCGTACTCGGTGTCCTGGCCGCGGGCGCCGCCTACCTCCCCCTCGGCATCGACCAGCCCACTGCCCGCCGCGAGCGCATCCACACCGCGGCCCGCATACGCCTCGTACTCGACGACACCACAGTGCCGGACAGCACCCAGCCCCTCCCCGCACCCCTCCCCGGCAGCCCGGCCGACCTCGCGTACGTGATCTACACCTCGGGCTCCACCGGAGAGCCCAAGGGCGTCGAGGTGACGCACGCGGCCGCCGTCAACACGGTCGCGGACCTCAATGATCGTTTCGGCATCGGGTCCGCCGACCGGACCCTGGCCCTGTCCGCGCTGGACTTCGACCTGTCGGTGTACGACGTCTTCGGCACCCTCGCGGCCGGCGGCGCACTCGTCTGCGTCGAGGAACCCGCTCGCAGGGATGCCACCGTCTGGGCGGATCTGGTCCGCACCCATGGCGTGAGTGTCGTCAACTGCGTACCGGCTCTGCTCGACATGCTGGTCACAGCCGCGGGCAGCAGTGGACTGCCCACGGTGAGGCTCGCGTTGCTCGGCGGCGACTGGGTGCCGCTCGACCTGCCCGACCGCGTGCGGACGGTCGCACCGGACTGCCGCTTCGTGGCGCTGGGCGGCACGACCGAGACCGCCATCCACTCCACCGTCTGCGAGGTGGGCGAGGTGCCCGCCGAGTGGGTGTCGGTGCCGTACGGGACACCGCTGCGGGGCGTCCGGTGCCGTGTCGTCGATCCGCTCGGCCGCGACTGCCCGGACTTCGTGCCCGGCGAACTGTGGATCGGCGGAGCCGGAGTGGCGCGCGGTTACCGGGGGGATCCGGTCCGCACGGCCGAGAGGTTCACCGATGTGGACGGGGTGCGCTGGTACCGCACCGGTGACCGTGCCCGCTACCGGCCCGACGGCAGCCTGGAGTTTCTCGGCCGTGCCGACCATCAGGTCAAGGTGCGAGGGCACCGCATCGAACTCGGCGAGATCGAGGCCGCGTTGGCCGCGGTGCCCGGGGTGGAGAAGGCCGTGGCGGTCGTCGGCGAGGACCGGCGCCTCGGCGCCGCCGTCACCGGTGTCGCCGATCCCGCGCAGTTGCGTGCCTGGGTCGCAGAGTCACTGCCGGCGGCGATGGTGCCGGAACGCGTCGTCGTCCTGGTCGAGTTGCCGCTCACCCCCAACGGGAAGATCGACCGGAAGGCGATCGCGCAGCGGGTGGCGGAATGCGGCGCCGCGGCTGCTCGGGCCGTCACACCGCCGCGCGACGAGCGCGAACGACAGATCGCCGAGGCGTGGTCGGCGATCCTCGGCGTCGGTGACATCGGACGAGAGGACGACTTCTTCGCCCTGGGTGGCGACTCGCTGCTGGCCACCCGCCTCGTCGCACGGCTGCGTACCGGCGGATGGGGCGACGTACGCCTCGCCGACCTCTTCACGCACCCCGTGCTCGCCGCGTTCGCCGCACGGCTGCGCCCTGACGGGACGGGCCGCACCGAGCGGGCGGTGACCGCCGCCCCCGAGCACCGCCACGAACCGTTCCCGCTCACCGACGTGCAGCGTGCCTACTGGCTCGGGCGCGGCGAGGACTTCACGCTGGGCGGCATCGGCTGCCACTTCTACCGCGAGTACGACGTCGAGGATCTGGACGCGGGACGGCTGGAAGCGGCCATCGACCGGCTCGTCGAGCGCCACGAGATGCTGCGCGCCGTCGTCGACGAGAACGGCGAGCAGCGCATCCTGGCCGAGGTGCCGCGGTTCACCGTCGAGATCACCGATGCGGGCCCCGATGCCGAGGCCGCCTTCGCCGAACTGCGTGAGACCGCCTCGCACCAGGTGTTCGATCCCGCCGTCTGGCCGCTGTTCGCCGTACGCGGGGTGCGCGCGGGAGGTCGTACACGACTGGGCATCGGCATCGACAACATCGTCCTCGACGCGCTGAGCATCCTGGTCTTCTACGCCGAACTCGCCGCGCTGTACGCCGATCCCGACGCCGAACTCCCTTCCGTGGACGTGTCGTTCCGCGACTACGTCTGCTCCACCGCCCCCGACCCGGAAGCCATCGCCTCGGCCCGCGACTACTGGACCGAACTGCTGCCACAGCTGCCTCAGGCCCCGGCGTTGCCGCTGGCCAAGGACCCGTCCACCGTCGAGCGCCCTCACTTCACCCGCCGCGAGGCCCGCATCGCACCGGATCGCTGGCAGGCCCTCACCGAAAGGGCCCGTGACCACGGACTCACCCCCTCCGGCGTGCTGCTCACCGCCTTCGCCGAGGTGCTCGGCCGGTGGAGTGCCCGTCCGGAACTCACCCTGAACCTGACCCTGTTCGACCGCCGTGACGTACATCCCGACATCGGCCGTGTCCTCGGTGACTTCACCTCGCTGATGCTCGTCTCGTCCCGCCCGCAGGCCGGGGACAGCTGGCTGACGCGGGCCCGCCGCGTTCAGGAGGAACTCTGGCGTTCTCTCGACCACCGGGAGGTCTCCGCCGTCTGGGTGCTGCGTGAACTGGCCCGTCGCAGTGGCGAGCCCGAGTTGACCATGCCCGTCGTCTTCACGAGTGCGTTGGGGGTGGGCGGCGAGACTCCGCGCGCGCCCTTCGACCGGCAGGTGTGGGGCGTCTCGCAGACCCCGCAGGTGTGGCTCGACCACCAGGTCACCGAGGACGGCGACGTTGTCCGCCTCAACTGGGACGTCGTCGAGGAACTCTTTCCCGAGGGCTTCGTCGACGCGATGTTCGACGCCTATCTCGGGCTGGTGGACTGGCTGGCCACGGGCCCCGGCTGGACCGCACCCGCCCCCGATCTGCTGCCCGCCCCGCAGCGCGCCACCCGTGCGACCGTCAACGCGACCGGCGCCGGCGTGCCCGGCCTGCTCCACCGCGACTTCTTCCGCCGCGCCGCCGACCAGCCGCACCGCACCGCTCTCGTCCGGGACGACGGCGAACGGACCGAGCGGATGACCTACGGCCAACTCGCCGACCGGGCCCTGCGACTGGCGACCGTGCTCGCGGAGCGCGGGGTACGGCGGGGCGAGACGGTCGCCGTCTGCCTGCCCAAGGGCCCGGACCAGATCGTGGCCGTTCTGGGCGTGCTGGCCGCCGGGGCCGCGTACGTGCCGGTCGGCGTCGACCAGCCGCGGGCGAGGCGCGAGCGCATCCACCGCCTCGCGGGCGTACGCCTGGTCGTCGGCGAGGTGGAGACGGCCCCGACCGAGGGGGTCCAGGCGGTGCCGGTCGACGCGGCGCCCTCGACGGACGTGGCCGCCGCCCCTGTCGACGTACCCGGCGACGCACTCGCGTACGTCATCTTCACTTCCGGGTCCACCGGCGACCCCAAGGGCGTCGAGATCACCCACCAGGCCGCCGCCAACACCGTCACCGACATCAACGAGCGCTACGGCGTGACGGAGGCGGACCGGGTGCTCGCGGTGTCCGCGCTGGACTTCGACCTGTCCGTGTACGACGTCTTCGGGCCGCTGTCGGCCGGGGGCGCGCTCGTCCTCATCGAGGAGGAGGACCGGCGCGACGCGCGCCGCTGGCTCGACCTGGTGCGCCGCCATCAGGTGACGCTCTGGAACACCGTCCCCGCCCTGCTCGACATGCTGCTCACCGTCGCCGAGGGTGCTCAGCCGCCCGACCCGCTGCGGCTCGTGCTCGTCTCCGGCGACTGGGTGGGCCTCGACCTGCCCGGCCGGCTCGCCGAACAGTGCCCGTGGTGCCGGTTCGTCGCGCTCGGCGGTGCGACGGAGGCCGCGATCTGGTCCAACGCCTGCGAGGTCGAGGCGATCGACCCGGAATGGCGCTCCATCCCGTACGGGCGTCCGCTGCGCGGCCAGCGCTTCCGCGTCGTCGACGCCCACGGCCGCGACTGCCCCGACTGGGTCCCCGGCGAGCTGTGGATCGGTGGTGCGGGGGTGGCCCGGGGCTATCGCGGGGCGCCCGAGCTGACGGCGAGGCAGTTCGTGGCCGAGGGAGCGGACCGCTGGTACCGGACCGGCGACCTCGGACGCTACTGGCCCGACGGCACCCTGGAGTTCCTCGGCCGTGCCGACCACCAGGTCAAGATCCGCGGTCACCGCATCGAACTCGGCGAGATCGAGGCGGCGTTGCGGGACGCGCCCGGCGCGGGGCGTGCCGTCGTCACGGTGGCCGGGGAGGGCGCGGCACGACGGTTGGCCGCCGCGGTCGTTCCGGCCCCCGGCTCCGCGCAGGGGAACGTGGCCGACGCGCAACCGGGGGCATCGACACGGGAGTTCCGTGAGCGTGCCCGTCGGGTGGAGAGCGCGGCGGCGGAGTCCTTCCTGACTCGCCTTCTGGACCTGCACGCACGTGCCGGGCAGCCCTCCGGTCTCGCTCCCGCACAGTGGGCAGCCCTTCTGGAGGTCGCCGGGGAGCACCTGCCGGTTCTGCGGCTGTGGCTGCGCTGGCTCGCCGAACGCAAGGTCCTCGTGGAGGACGGGGGAACGTACGCCGTGGGCCCCCGGCTGGGAGACGCCGAGGCGGAGGGCGCACAGGACACCTACGGAGCCCTGATCACCCGCGCGCGTCAGCGCCTGACCGAACGCCTCGGCGACTTCCGGGACATCCTCGCCGGGCGCCTTGCCGCCACCGTGCTGCTCGAGGACGACGTGCTCGCTCCGGCGCGACTCGCCGCCGCCGACCCCGGCAGCGAGCGTGCGATGGACGAACTCGCCCTCCGAATAGACGAGTTGGCCACCGAGGCAGACGGGCCCATAGAGGTCGTGGAACTCGGCGGTGGGGACGGCAGCGGTGCCGAACGACTCCTGGGCCGCCTCGCACCCGAGAAGGTGCGCTACACGCTGCTCGACAGTGATCCGGCCCTCGTCGATGCGGCCGAGCGCCGACTCGCGGCCTCGCCGCACAAGGTCACCTGCCGACGGCAGCACGGCATCGTCGTCCCCGACGACCTGCGGCACCGCTTCGACGTCGTCGTGGCCGACCAGGCACTGCACCGCAGCCCGGACCCGTCCCACGGGCCCGCCCTGGCCGGGCTGCTGGCACGACGCGGTGGCGTCCTGCTGGCCGTCGAACGGTCCGAACTCACACCGGTCGCCCTGCTCACGGCCGCCCTGCTGGACGGCGGATACGCGCACTTCGACCGCGAGCGGCGCACCGCGGGCACCCCGATTCTGCCTCCTGCGCGCTGGGCCGAGCTGCTGACCGGTGCCGGATTCGACGGGGTTGCGCATCAGCCCCTCGCGGACTCCTTCGTCGAGATACTGACGGCCCGCAGGCCCCAGGACGCCGTCGACCTCGATCCGGCCGCACTGCGCGACCACGCGGCGGCCAGGCTGCCCGCGCACATGGTGCCTGAGCAGATCACCGTGCTGCCGTGGCTGCCACTCGGCGCCAACGGCAAAGTCGACCGCGCCTCTGTCGCCGCGCTCGCCGCGGCGGCGCGGGACGAGGATCCGGACGAGCCACCGCAGGGCGAGCTGGAGCAGGCCGTGGCGACCATGTGGGCGGACCTGCTGGGCGTGTCGGCCGTGGGCCGCCGGCAGAGCTTCTTCGTACTCGGCGGCGACAGCCTCCTCGCGACCCGCTTCCTGACGCTGGCGGAGCAGCGGTTCGGGGTGCAGCTGCCACTGCGGAGGCTGTTCGCGGGGCCGACACCGGAGCGGGTCGCGCACGCCCTCGCCCAGGAGTCGGCACAGAGCGCGGAGACCGAGGAGGGCGCGCTGTGATCGGCGTACTCGGGGGATACGGCGCCGTCGGCGGCCATGCGGCGCGGCTGCTGGCCCGGTGGGGGGCCGGGCCCCTGCGGATCGGCGGCCGCGACGACGTACGGGCCAAGCGGTTCGTCGCCGCCCACCTGGCCGGTACGGAGGCGGAGGCGGCCGCCGTGGACGTCGACGACGCGGCCTCGCTCGCCGCGTTCGTCCGGGGCTGCGACCTTGTCGTGCACTGTGCGGGCCCCTCGCACCGCACCTCGGAGCGGGTCACTTTCGCCGCGCTGATGGCGGGAGCCGACATGGTCGACGCCGGAGGCGGCGGGCGACTGGACCGCGTGCGGACGGCCGTCGGGGAGCGCACCGCGCTGTACGACGCCGGGGCGCTGCCCGGTCTTTCGGGGCTGCTGCCCCGCTGGCTGGCAGCCGAACACTTCGACTCGGTGCACCGACTCACCGCGTATGCGGGAGTGCTGGACCGCTTCACAGAGACCGGCGCGCACGACTACCTCGACGGGGTGCTCGACGGCACGACCGAACCCCTCGCCGCCTGGCGGGACGGTGCCCGGCGCGGGGGCGCTCTGCAGCGGCTCAATGGGCAGCAACTGCCCCACTTCGCAAGGGAAGTGGTGACCCTCCCGTACCTGGATGCGGAAGGGGAGCGGCTGGCCCGCGACCTGTCGCTCACCCACGGGA
Source organism: Streptomyces sp. NPDC088254 (assembly GCF_044740925.1). NCBI lineage: Bacteria > Bacillati > Actinomycetota > Actinomycetes > Kitasatosporales > Streptomycetaceae > Streptomyces > Streptomyces sp. NPDC088254. Next base: position 371,211 of record NZ_JBIURQ010000001.1, read on the forward strand.
ACTGGTTCACGGCGGTGGACGGCGAACACCTGGCCGCCGCGCTCGACGCGGCCCGCTCCCTCGACCGGGCCGACGCCGTGGTCGCCCTGTGCCGGGCCGCCGCGCTGGACACCGCCGGCCGCAGCCCGTACGTCACGCTCCTCGCGCAGCTCGACGGCACCCGCGCGGGCCGGAGCGTGACACGCACGGCGATCCTGCGGGCGCCGGGCATCTCACAACTCACCGGCGCCGTCACAGCCGTGGCCGCACTGGCGGCCCTGCGCGGCGACGTGCCGCGCGGCACCCACCGCGCCGACACGGCACTCGACCCGAGGTCCGCCGTCGCGCGCCTGCGCGCCGAGCCCGGGCTGTGCGACGTGACCGTGCACGACACGGCGATCTCGGAACTCGCCACGATCGAGGAAGGCGCACTGTGAACACGCGGCTGAAGACAGTGGTCTGCGGGACGACGTTCGGGCAGTTCTACCTGGCCGCCCTGGCCGGCATGCCCGCCGACTTCGAGATCGTCGGTGTGCTGGCCGCGGGCAGCGAGCGGTCCGTGGCGTGTGCCGCGCGGCACCGGGTACCGCTGTACACCCACGTCGACCAGGTGCCCGACGACGTGGACCTCGCCTGCGTCGTCGTCCGCTCCGGAGTCCTGGGCGGTGTCGGCACCGACCTGGCGCTACGGCTGCTGCGGCGCGGCGTCCACGTCGTGCAGGAGCAGCCCGTGCACCACGACGACCTGGTCGCCTGCCTGCGCGAGTCGCGCAGGAACGGCGTGCGGTACCGGCTCAGCGATCTCTACGTGCGTCTGCCGGAGGTCCGGCGCTTCACCGAGGCCGCCCGTACGGCCCTCGCCCGGCAACCCGTGGCCTACGTCGACGCCGCATGCGCCTCGCAGGTCGCCTTCCCCCTGCTGCACATCCTGGGAGAGGCACTCGGCGGTCTACGGCCCTGGCAGGTGAAGGCTGCTTCCACCGACAGCGGCGGTCCCTTCGCGGTCCTCACCGGCACCATCGCCGGCGCACCGCTCACACTCCGCGTGCACAACCAGGTCGACCCCGACGACCCCGACAACCACCTGCATCTCCTGCACCGCGTCACCCTCGGTACCCCTGGGGGCAGCCTCACCCTGACCGATCCGCACGGCCCGGTGCTGTGGAGCCCGCGCCTGCACATCCCTGAACCGGTCAGGAACCGCTTCGACTTCGACGCTCCCGGCACCGAGCACCTGGACGAGCCGAGCACGTCCCCGCTGGGCGCAGCCGGTCCGCCCGACTACCGGCACCTGCTGCGCGAGCAGTGGCCGGCCGCCATCGGCGCGGACCTGAAGGCGGCACGCGCCGCGATCCTCGGCGACCCGGATGCCGAGCGGCCCGACCAGTACCACCTGACGCTGTGCCGCATGTGGCAGGACCTGACGAAGGAGCTGGGCTATCCGACGCTGCGACCCGGGCAGTCCCATCAGCCACTCCGCACAGCCGAGTTGACCAGCGCGGGATCCGACCTGCGTGAACTCGTGCGGTACGCGACGACCGAGGCCGACCGCCGCGTCGGCACCGTCGATCCCCGCCTGGCCGACGACTTCGTACGGCAGCTCGACGAGGCGGTGCTCGCCTCGATGCTCGCCGCGCTACAGCACTCCGACGCACTGAGTGACCCCGGGCGTACACAGACCGCCGAAGAGGTACTGGCCTCCGCCCGCGTGGCACCGCCCCATCACACCCTGATCCGGCGGTGGCTGCGCATCCTCGCCGACCGCAAGGTGATCGAGCGGGACGGAGACGGATTCCGCGGTGCCTCGCCCGTGGATCCCGCCGCGGTGCGCCGGGCCTGGGACACGGCCGCCGCCACCTGGCAACGCGGCCTCGGCACACCGGAGTTCGTCACGTACCTGCGACGCAACGCCGAGCGGCTGCCCCAGTTGATGACCGGCGAGCAGCAGGCGGCACTGCTGCTCTTCCCCGAGGGCCGCACCGAGGTGGCGGACGCCGTGTACCGGGACACCATCACCGCCGGCTACCTCAACACCGCTGTGGCCAGTGCCGTACGCTCCCTGGCCGCGGTGCGCGACGCCGCCCGCCCGCTGCGGGTCGTCGAGGTCGGGGCGGGGACGGCGGCAACCACGGAGGCCGTCGCCCAGGCCCTCACGCAGAACGGACCCGGCAGGCCGCCGGTCGACTACCTGTTCACCGACGTCTCCCACTTCTTCGTCACCACGGCCAAGGAGCGCCACGCCGGGCACCGCTGGATCCGCCACGGCCTGTACGACATCGACCAGGACCCGGCTGCCCAGGGGCTCGAGCCCGGCAGCGCGGATGTCGTCATCGCCGCCGGCGTCCTGAACAACGCGCGAGACACCGACGCGACAGTGCGGTCACTCGTCGGACTGCTCGCTCCGGGCGGCCATCTGTTCATCACCGAACCGACCCGCGAACACCTGGAGATCCTCGCCTCCCAGGCGTTCATGATGACCGCCTCCGAAGACGCCCGACGGACTTCCGACACCACGTTCCTCTCCCGTCGGCAGTGGCTCGACGTCCTGGCGGGAGCGGGACTCGGAGATGTCGTCACCGCGCCGGACGAGGACCATCCGCTGGTACCGCTGGGGCAGCGGCTGTTCGCGGCCCGTACCAACTGATCACGTCGGGGGAGAACACCGTGCTGAGATGCAGCCACGTCCTGTGCAAGGTCGACGACGTCCGGTCGGTCGTACGGGACTACACAGAGCTCGGCTTCACCGTCGAGTGGGGGAGCGCACCAGAACGCGCCCACAACGCGCTGGTGTGGTTCGAGGAGGGACCCTTCATCGAGTTCTTCCAACTGCCTCCTGCCTTCCGTCTGTTGAAGTGGCCCATGAGTGCCGTCAACGGTGTGGCGGCCGGAGAGCGGCTGGTGCGCTGGGCCCGCCCGGGCGAGGGCTGGCGGGACCTGGCGCTGGAGACCGACGACACGGAACTGGCCGGCGTTCATTCGGCGCTGCGCGCCGGCCAGCTCCGCGTCTCGCGCGTCATGAAAGGCCGCCGCACCCGGCCGGACGGCGACCGCGTGCGCTACCAGTTCCTCGCCGCCCGCCCGGCCCGGCTGCCGTTCGTCGTCTCCGCCTACGACCCGCCGCAGCGCCCCGCCGCCGTGCACCACCCGAACGGCGCACGGCGCATCACACGGGTGCGCATGGGGGTGGCGGACCATGACCGCGCCGCCTTCGACGCGCTCACCGCCCATGTGCGCGGGGACGGTCTGCTCGCCGTGGAGGGGGCTGAGCATACGGGCGTCATCGCGGCCGAACTCGACGGACTCACACGTCCGTTGGACCCGACCCGGCTGCACGGCGCGGTCCTCACCTCGCCCGCACGGAAGGACTGACCGGTGACCACTGCTGCCGTGACCCTTCCGGGATTCCGCGGCCGGATCCTCACGCCGGGCGCCCCCGGCTACGACCGCGCCCGCCGTGTCCGCAACGCCCGCGTCGACCGCCGGCCCGCCCTGATCGCCCGCTGCACCGACGTCGACGACGTGATCGCCGTCCTCGCCCACGCACGCACCCTGGCTCTGCCGGTCGCCGTCCGCGGCGGCGGAGCCAACGTGGCCGGCTGGGGCACCTGCGACGACGGCATCGTCCTCGACCTCGGGGCGATGAAGCGCCTCGACGTCGATCCCCTGTCCCGTACCGCGGTCGCGGAGCCCGGCCTGACGTGGGGCGAATTCGACGCCGCCACCCAGGAGTTCGGGCTCGCGGTGCCCGGCCCGCGCAACACCGACGTCGGCATCGCCGGCCACACCCTCGGCGGCGGCGTCGGCGACCTGTCCCGCCAGTACGGGCTCACCAGCGACAACGTCACCTTCTTCGAGCTGGTGACCGCCGACGGAAGACACCTCAGGGCGGACGCCGAACATCACCCGGAGCTGTTCTGGGCGCTGCGCGGAGGCGGCGGCAACTTCGGGGTCGTCACCCGTTTCGGCTTCCGGCTGCACCCTGTCAGGGGCGTCGTCGCCGGAGCTCTCGTCCATCCCGCCTCCCAGACGCGCACAGCCCTGCGCACGGCCCGGGACTGGCTGGCCACGGCACCCGACGCGGCCTCACTCGTCGCCGTCGTCTGGACCGCGCCGCCGCTGCCGTTCGTGCCCGAGCACCTGCACTTCGAGCGGTGCGCCGTTCTCATCCCGAGCTGGTTCGGGCCTCCCGAGCAGGCCGACGAGGTGCTGGCACCCCTGCGGTACGGCGCCGCCCGCCCGATCGCCGACGGCGTCACCGAGCTGCCGTACACCGCCTACCAGCGGCTCCTGCCGTCCCCGCCCGATTTCGCCCGTCAGCACGTCTACAACCGCGGCGAGCTCCTCACCGAACTGACCGACGCCACGCTCGACGGGATCCTCGACCACTGGGAGTCCGCCGGACCGAACTTCTCCGTCGTGCTGGGGGCGCTCGGGGGCGCCATCTCCCGGGCTCCGGCAGGACCGACCGCGTTCACGCACCGCGGCGCCCAGTGGTTCGTGGAGATCTGCGCCCAGTGGTACGGCGCCGCCGACGACGGCGAGCACCTGGAGCCGGCCCGCACCGGCTGGCAGGCACTCCAGGACGTCGCCGAGGGCCCTTACGTCAACCTGCTGCCCGACCCGGAGGCCCGGTGGGTGCGCGCCGCGTACGGAGACGCCACCTACGCGCGGCTGGCCGGCCTGAAGGCCGTCTGGGACCCGGACAACCTCTTCCGCTTCAACGCCAACATCCCGCCGCTCGCGGCCGGGGCCAAGGAGACCGACCGATGACCATCGCATCCACCCCGGCCGCGCTGATCGCACACCTGCGGCAGGCGGGCGTACAGCTGTGGGACGAAGACGGCACCCTGCGCTACCGCGCCCCGAAGGGGACCCTGAGCGCCGGGCAGCTTCAGGCGCTCAAGGACCACAAGGCCGCCGTACTGGAGTGTCTGCGGGCCGAGGCCCGGCCCGCCGCGCTCACACCCGACCCGGGGGCCCGCCACGAGCCGTTCCCGCTGACCGACGTGCAGGCCGCCTATCTGCTGGGCCGCAACGAGGTCTTCGAATACGGCGGCGTCGCCTGCCACGTCTACCTCGAAGTCACCTACCCCGACCTGGACCCGACCCGCACCGAGGACGCCTGGAACCGGCTCGTCCAACGCCACGACATGCTGCGCGCCGTCATCGACCCCGCGGGTCACCAGCAGATCCTGCCGACCGTGCCGCGGCTCACGGTGGCCGTCACCGACGCGCGGGGAGCAGCGGACGCGGAGGCCGCGTTGCTGCGGGCACGCGAGGAGATGGGCCATCGCGTGTACGACAGCACCCGCTGGCCCTTGTTCGACCTGCGCGTCACCCGCACCGACGCCCGGGCCGTCCTGCACCTGTCGATGGACTTCCTGATCGCCGACTGGGCCAGCATCTGGCTCCTGCTCGCCGAGTTCGAGACCCTGCATGCCGACCCCGCCGCCCAACTCCCGCCTCTCGACGTGCAGTTCCGGGACTACCTGCTCGCCGAACGCGGCCTGCGCGAGTCCCCGGCCCACCAGCGCGACAAGGACTACTGGTCGGCGCGGCTCGACACGCTCCCGCCCGCCCCCGACCTGCCGCTCGCCGAAGCCGGAGCACGCCAGCAGCCCCGCTTTCGCCGTCGCTACCTGAAGTTGGACTCGGCCGCCTGGGAGCGTCTGAAGGACCGGGCCACGCGCCGGGGCCTGACCCCGTCCTCCGTCGTCCTCGCCGCCTACGCCGCGGTGATCGGCCGCTGGAGCCGCAGTCCGCGCTTCTGCCTCAACCTGACGGTGCTCAACAGGCTGCCGCTGCACGAGCAGATCGACCGCGTCGTCGGCGACTTCACCACCGTCAACCTCCTCGCCGTCGAGGCGGCGAACGGCGCGCCCTTCGCCGAGCGGACGCGCACCCTCGCCGGTCAGCTCTTCGACGACCTCGACCACCGCCTGTACTCCGGCGTCGAGGTGCTGCGCGAGCTCGCCCGAAGGCGTGGCCGGGACGCCGCCCTCATGCCGGTCGTGTTCACCAGCGCCATCGGGCTCGGCGACGCCGGCACCGGCAAGCGGGCCGAGGGCCGTCTGGACGGCTTCGGCATCACCCAGACCCCGCAGGTGTTCATCGACTGCCAGGCCATGGACGACGCGGAGGGCCTTCAGGTCAACTGGGACGTCCGCGACGGGGTCTTCCCCGACGGTCTCGTGGACGACATGTTCGACGCCTTCGACACGCTGATACGCGGCCTCGCCGACTGCGACGGACTCTGGGACACCGCTGACGTCGTGGCGCTGCCGGCGTGGCAGGCAGAGGAACGCCGCCGTGCCAACGACACCTCCACCGACCTGCCCGACGGCCTCCTCCACCACCGCGTCCTCGACCAGGCCGCCCGCACCCCTGACCGGCCGGCCGTGATCGGCTCCACCTCGGTGCTGAGTTACCGCGAACTCGCCACCCGCGCCACGACCGTGGCCGAGCGACTCAGGGACGCGGGCTGCGCCCCGGGTGAGCGGGTCGCGATCGTCATGGACAAGGGACCCGAGCAGGTCGTCGCGGTCCTGGGCACCCTGCTCGCCGGTGGTGTCTACCTTCCGGTCGACACCGCGCAGCCGGCGCTGCGCCGTGCCGCCCTGCTCGCCGACGCGGACGTCCGGCACATCCTCACCCAGTCGTGGCTGGACGCCGACTGGCCCGAGGGCTGCCGGGCCGTCGCCGTGGACACGCTCGCTCCGGCGCGGAAGGCAGCCGAAACCCCGTCCGACGGCGACCCCGACGCACCCGCGTACGTCATCTACACCTCGGGCTCCACCGGCCGCCCCAAGGGCGTCGTGATCAGCCACCGGGCCGCGCTCAACACGATCACGGACATCAACCGCCGCTTCGGCATCACCGCGGACGACCGAGTCCTGGGCCTGGCGGGTCTCGGCTTCGACCTGTCCGTGTACGACATCTTCGGCCCGCTGTCGGCCGGCGGCGCCCTCGTGCTGCCCGACCCGCAGCGGCGCACCGACCCCTCCCACTGGGCCGACCTGATCGCCGCACACGGCATCACCGTCTGGAACTCCGTACCGGCCCTGATGCAGATGCTCGCGACCTACCTGGAGACCGAGCCGGATCTCGACCTGTCCGCACTGCGCCTGGCCCTGCTGTCCGGCGACTGGATCCCCGTCACCCTGCCCGGCACACTGGCCGGCCGCCTGCCGGACCTGGACGTCGTCGCGCTCGGCGGCGCCACCGAGGCGGCCATCTGGTCCAACTACCACCGCTGCAAGGGCAGTTACGAGGGCAGCAGCAGCGTCCCGTACGGCTTGCCCCTCGCCAACCAGGGATTCCGGGTGCTGGACGCGGAGCTGCGCGACTGCCCGGTCTGGGTGGCCGGCGAGCTGTACATCAGCGGGCACGGGCTGGCCCAGGGCTACCTGGGAGACCCGGAGACCACCGCCCACCGGTTCGTCACCCATCCCCGCGATGGTCAGCGCCTGTACCGCACCGGCGACCTGGGCCGCTATCTGCCCGGCGGCGAGATCGAGTTCCTCGGCCGCGAAGACACCCAGGTCAAGGTGCGTGGGCACCGCATCGAGCTCGGCGAGATCGAGGCCGCGCTGCTGGAGCACCCGGCCGTGTCCGCAGCGGCCGTCGTCGTCGACGGTACGGGCGAGGAACGGGCGCTCCTCGGGGCCGTCGAGGCCGCGCCCGCCGAGCGGTCCGCCGAAGGGGCCGCCACCCTGGCACCCGCGGTGCGGGTGGCCGCCGACGCCGCCGTCCCCGGAGTCGGCCGCGACCGCGTGTCCGCCCACGTCGACGCCTTCGACACGGCCGTGCTGGCGTCCATGGCGCGCACGTTGGGGGAGTTGGGCCTGTTCCCGGCCGCCGGCGACAGGGAGGTGCGGGACGCGGGGATCGAGCAGCGCCACCACTGGCTCGTGCGGCGCTGGCTCGCCGTCCTCGACGAGCGGGGCACCGGCCAGGTCGACGACCGCACCGTGAACGCGCTGTGGAAGGAAGCCGAGGCGGCCTGGAGCGACGACATCGCCTCCCGTGACTTCCTGACGTACGTGAAGAACCACGCCGACCGACTGCCGCAACTGCTGACCGGCCGCCAGGACCCGGTCGAACTCCTCTTCCCAGAGGGGGACTTCGACACCGCGCACGCGCTCTACCGCCGCAACGCCACCGCCCGTTATATGAACCGGGCCGTCGCCGGCGTCCTCGAGCACATCGCCGCCGAGCATCCTGCCGACAGCCCGCTGCGCGTCCTCGAAGCCGGCGCCGGCACCGGAGGCACGACCGAGGACGCCCTGGCGGCGCTGGCGGATCGGTACGGCACCTACCACTTCACCGATGTGGCGGGCTTCTTCCTGCCCGAGGCCAGGCGGCGCTTCGGCGACCGTGACCGCCCGGAGACACGCTTCGGCCTCTTCGACGTCGACAGCGACCACCGAGCCCAGGGGCTCGCCCCGAACGCCTACGACGTCGTACTCGCAGCCGGAGTGCTGGAGAACGCCCGCGACATCAGGGCATCCCTCGCCCGGCTGGTGGAACTCGTCGCTCCACGCGGCTGGTTGATCCTTACGGAACCCACCCGCGAACACCCGTGGATCCTGGCCTCCCAGGCGTTCATGATGACCGAGCCGGAGGACGAACGGGCCCTTGGCGGCCCGTCGTACCTCGACCGCGAACGCTGGCTCGACCTGCTGGCCGAGGCCGGCGCGGAGCAGATCCTGTGCCTGCCCGACGACGCTCACGCACTCGCTCCGCAGGGCGTCCATCTGTACGCCGCGCGGATGAAGACCGACCGGGCGTACGTCACCGAGGCGGACCTGGCCGCGCACCTGCGCGACCGTCTGCCCGCCCACATGATCCCGTCGCACCTCCAGATCGTCGACGCCCTCCCCCTGACCGGCAACGGCAAGGTCGACCGGCGCGCGCTCCAGGGCTGGCGGCCCACTCTCACCGACACCGCACCCGAGCAGAGCGCACAGGCGCCGGCCGACGCCTTCGAATCCCGCCTCGCCGCCTTGTGGGCGGACGCGCTGCCCAGCGGACGCGTCGGCCGCACCGACAGCTTCTACGACCACGGAGCCGACTCCCTGATCATGGCCAGGATGGCCGGCCGCCTGCGCGAGGAGGTCCCCGAGGCGTCCGGCATCCCCTTCGACACGCTGCTGCGCCGGCTGCTCAACCACCCCACGCTCGCCGACCTCGCGGCCTTCCTGCGCACCAGCGGCGAGACCGGAGCCCAGCCCGCCCTCCGCCGCGCCTCCACCGGCAGCAACGCCGCCCTGATGTCCTTCAGCGCCACCGGCGAAGGCCCCCTGCGCGTGATGTTCCACGCCGGACTCGGAACCATGGACTGCTACCGGCCGCTCGCCGCCCGCCTCGTCGAGCAGGATCTCGGCCCGGTCCTCGGCGTCGTCATCGACGACACCGAGCGCTACCTCTCCCAGGATCCGGCCACCGTCATCGAGCGCGCCGCCGACGACTACGCCGAGCGGGTCATCGCCGAGGGGCACGACCGTGTCCAGCTCATCGGCTACTGCCTGGGCGGCCTGTACGCCACCGAGGTCGCCCGGCGCCTCGACGAACGCGGCGTGACCGTCGAGGACCTGACCCTGATCAGCAGCCATCCGGTCGTGGTCGACGTCGAGGACGACCTGATGATCGAGATCCTGTTCGTCCCCAACCTGCACATCTCGCTCGACAGCACCGGATTCGGCGACATCGACGCGGACACCGTCGTCCGTGGCTTCATGCACGTCATCGAGCACAACGGGGGAAAGGTACCGCTCGGTGCGCTCGCCGAGGTCGGCGGGGATCCCGATCTCGACCGGGCCGGGGAGTTCTTCCGCAGGCTCGGCTCGCACACGCGCGAGGAGCGGTTCGCCGCGTACGCCCGCACGGCCACCGAGTCGAGCGGCGAGGAGATGCCGCCGGAGATGGTCGCCGCGATGTTCCGGGTCTTCCGGCAGAGCTTCCTGTCAGCCCGGTTCACCCCGCCCCCGTTCGCGGGCGACATCCGCTTCCTGCTGCCTCGCGGCGCCTCCGGCTTCGCGCCGGGAATGGACGACACGACGCTCGCCTTCTGGCGCGACGTGTGCATCGGCGACCTTCCCGTCACCGGCATCGACGGCAACCACTTCAGCTGCATCGAGGAGCCGAACGTCGCCCATGTCGCCGACCTCGTGGCCGCCCCGCTGCGCGCGCCGCGCAGCCGCTGACCACATCCAGGAGACCGCGCCATGACCGAGCAGTACCACCACACACACATCGACGGACCGTTCGACCCCCTCGCCGCCGTCGCCCACCTCGTCGGCTCCGGACTGATCACCGAGTACGTCGTCTACGAGCACGACCGCCACTGGTACGTGGCGGGCAACCCGATCGGCGAGATACGCGTCGACGCCCACACCGTACGTACGCGTTTCACCGCGCCCCGACTCCAGCACCAACTCGCCTGGGCGGGCACCCCCTGGGAGCCGATCCGGTCCGCCCTCGACAAGACCCCCGTCGACGGCTGGAACGCCTACGGCTGGCTGTCGTTCGAACTCGCGAGCGGGAACCGGGCCGGGCAGGAGAAGGATCTGCTGGCCCATCTCATCGTGCCCGGCACGGAGTTGACCGTCACCGAGGACGGCGTCGAGGTCCGTACCGTCGACCCCGACCTGCCCGACCGCCTCCGCAAGACCCTGGCCGAGGCCCCGGCGTACGCGACACCACGGTCCCCGAAGCCCGTCGACATCCACGCGCCCCACGGCCCGTACCACGGACACGTCACCCACGCCGTGACCGAGATCGGCCGCGGCAGGCTCGACAAGGTCATCCTCTCCCGCACCGTCCCCGTGCCCTTCACCGTCGACATGCCCGCCACCTACGTGACCGGCCGCACCGCCAACACTCCCGCCCGCTCCTTCCTGCTCGACCTGGGCGGGACACAGGCCGCCGGCTTCAGCCCCGAGACCGTGATCGAGGTGTCCGGCGACGGCACCGCCGTCACCCAGCCACTCGCCGGCACCCGCGCCCTGACCGGCGACCCGGACAGGGACGCCGCCCTGCGCGCCGAACTCCACCGCGACCCCAAGGAGGTCTACGAGCACGCCACCTCCGTGAAGCTCGCGGTGGAGGAGCTGACCTCCGTAGGTGTCCCGCACAGCACCCGCGTGGGCGAGTTCCTCACCGTCAAACCACGCGGCAGCGTCCAGCACCTCGCCTCCCGCGTCACCACCGACCTCGCCGAGGGCCGCAGCGCCTGGGACGCGCTCGGCGCGGTCTTCCCTCCGGTGACCGCGTCCGGCATCCCCAAACAGGCCGCGTACCAGCTGATCCACGAGCTGGAGGAGGAGCCGCGCGGACTCTACGCAGGCGCGGTGCTCCGAGCCGGCAGCGACGGATCCCTGGACGCGGCCCTGGTGCTGCGCGCCGTCTACCAGCGCGGCGACCGGGCCTGGCTGCGCGCGGGCGCGGGCATCGTCGGGGCCTCCCGACCGGCCCGCGAGTACGAGGAGACCTGCGAGAAACTCCGCAGCGTCGCCCCCTACGTCGTCCCGAAGGAGGGCTGAGCATGCTGGACGGATTCACTCCGTGGCCGAAGGAGTTCGCCGACCGCTACCGCGAACGCGGTCACTGGGGCGGTCGTACGCTCGGCTCGCTGCTGCGGCAGCGGGCCGCGGCCACCCCCGAAGCGATCGCCGTCGTCGACGGCGACCGACGCTGGACGTACCGCGACCTCGATGAGCGCGCCGACCGGCTGGCGGCCGGACTGCACGGCCTCGGCCTCGCATCCGGTGACCGCGTGCTCGTCCACCTGCCGAACATCGCGGAGTTCCTGGAGCTGTCCTTCGCCCTGTTCCGGCTCGGCGCCCTCCCCGTCATGGCGCTGCCCGCCCACCGCGAGGCGGAGATCGGACACCTGCTGGCCCTGTCCGAAGCGGTGGCGTACGTCATCCCCGACACACACCTGGGCTTCGACCACCGCCCGCTGGCCCGCACCGTAGGACAGAAGGCGCCGGCCCTGCGTCATGTCCTGGTCGCCGGCGATCCTCAGGAGTTCACCGCTCTGGCATCGCTGTCCGCCGAGCCGCGCCCGCTGCCGGAGCCCGACCCGTCCGACGTGGCGCTGCTGCTCCTGTCCGGCGGCACGACCGGCGCGCCGAAACTCATCCCGCGCACTCACGACGACTACCTCTACAACGCCGCCGCCAGCGCGGCCGTGACCGGCCTGACCTCCGGCACCCGTTACCTGGCGGCGCTTCCGGTCGCCCACAACTTCCCCCTCGCCTGCCCCGGACTGCTCGGCACGCTCCACGCGGGCGGCACCGTCGTGATGTGCCCCCATCCGAGCCCGGACACGGCCTTCCCGCTGATCGCCCGCGAACGCGTCACGGTCACCGCCCTCGTGCCCTCCCTCGCCCTGTTGTGGCTGGAGGCGGCGGAGTGGGCCGATGACGATCTCGGCAGCCTGGAGCTGTTGCAGGTCGGCGGTTCCCGGCTCAAGGCCGAGGCCGCCCGGCGGATCGGCCCCGAGCTGGGCTGCCGCCTCCAGCAGGTGTTCGGCATGGCCGAGGGACTGCTCTGCTACACACGCCTCGACGACCGCGACGACCTCGTCCTCGACACCCAGGGCCGCCCGCTGTCCGAGGACGACGAGCTCCGCATCGTCGACGCCGAGGACCACGAGGCGCCGGACGGCGAGGTGGGCGAGCTGCTGGTCCGCGGCCCGTACACGCTGCGCGGCTACTACCGCGCCGACGACCACAACGCCAGGGCCTTCACCGAGGACGGTTTCTACCGCAGCGGCGATCTCGTACGGCGCCTGCCGAGCGGGCACCTCGTCGTGGAGGGCCGCATCAAGGACGTCATCAACCGCGGCGGGGAGAAGGTCCCGGTCGAGGAGGTGGAGAACCATCTGCTCGCCCATCCGGCCGTCCTGGACGTGGCCGTGGTCGGGCTGCCGGACACGCGGCTGGGGGAGCGCTCCTGCGCCTGCGTCGTCCCCCGCGGCACGCCGCCCAGCCGCGCCGACCTGATCGCCCATCTCACGGGACGCGGCCTGGCCGCCTTCAAACTCCCGGATGAGGTCAAGGCGTTGGGCTCCTTCCCCCGCACCGCCCTCGGCAAGGTCGACAAGGCCGCGCTCATCCGGCAGGTGAGCGCATGAGTTCCCTGCGTACCGTTGTGGACCTTGCGGCGAGCTCCCAGCGGGTCCGTCGGCAACTCGGGCAGGCCGCGACACTCGGTCTGTTGAGCGGCGTGTGCGCCGTCGCGGGCTTCGTCTGCGTGGCGTACGCCGTCGGGCAACTCCTCGCCGACGACCCGTCGGGGGCCGTCGTCACCCGCTGGACGCTGGGTGCGCTCGCCGGCCTGCTCGGCGGCTTCGGCGCGCGCTGGTTCGCCGAGCACCTCGCCCACGAGGCGAGTTACGAGCTGGAGGTCGTGCTGCGCCGCCGGCTCGCCGACAGCCTCGCGCGCATGCCGCTGGGCGAGGTGCAGCGGCTCGGCGCCGGACGGATCAAGAAGATCGTCCAGGACGACGTGAAGTCCCTGCACAACGTGGTCGCCGACGCGCTGCCGTTCCTCGGCTCGGGCGTTGCCCAGCCCGTGGCCGCGTTGATCGCGCTGGGCGTGGTGCAGTGGCGGATGCTGCTCGCCGTGCTCCTGATCATCCCCATCGCGTTCGCCGTCTTCTCGCTGATGGCCCGCGACTACGGGGCCCAGCGCGAGCGCTACAACACGGCGAACGAGAACGTGAACGCGGCCGTCGTCGAGTTCGTCCAGGGCATGCCGGTCGTGCGCACCTTCGACGACGGCCGGGCGTCCTTCGGCCGCTTCTCCACCGCGGTCGAGGAGTTCACGGACGCCGTCGCCGCCTGGATGGCCACCACCCGCTCCTCGGGCCTGCTGCACCGGCTGTTCATCGTGCCGCTGCCCACCCTGCTGATCGTCGCCGCCACGGGCGTGCCCATGCTCGACGCCGGGTGGATCTCCCTCACGGACCTGCTGCTCGCCCTCCTCATCGGCACCATGCCCATCGAGGCGGTTTCACCCCTGATGCACCTGACGAACCACATCAACGACGCCAAAGCGGGCGCCGTCCGCGTGACGGAACTCCTGAACGCGCCACCGCTCCCGGAACCCGACGATCCGCGCGAACCGCACGGCTCCGCCGTCCACTTCGAGTCGGTCACCTTCCGCCACCCCGGCCGCGACGGCCGCCCGGCTCTGGACGGCATCGACCTGGAGATCCCCGAGGGCACCGTGTGCGCCCTGGTCGGTCCCTCCGGCTCCGGCAAGTCCACGCTGGCCCGGCTGATCCCGCGCTTCCACGACGTCGACTCGGGCGCGGTGCGCGTCGGCGGTGAGGACGTCCGGGACATCGCCACCGATGTCCTGCTGCGGCACGTCGCCCTCGTCTTCCAGGACCCGTTCCTCGTCACCGGGACCGTCGCCGAGAACATCCGGCTCGCCCGCCCCGACGCCACCGACGCGGAGGTCCGCGCCGCCGCCGAGGCCGCCGCCGCCCACGACTTCATCGTGCGCGAGCTCCCCGACGGCTACGACACCCAGGTCGGCGAGCGCGGCGGTCTTCTCTCCGGCGGTCAGCGGCAGCGCGTCACCATCGCCCGCGCGATCCTCTCCCGCGCCCCGATCGTCGTCCTCGACGAGGCCACGGCCTTCACCGACCCCGAGACCGAGGCCGCCATCCAACAGGCCGTCGCCCGCCTCACCCGGGGCCGCACCGTCCTCGTCATCGCCCACCGCCTGTCCACCGTCACCGACGCCGACCAGATCGTCGTCCTCGACCAGGGCCGCATCGCCGAACGCGGCCGCCACGCCGAACTCGTCGCCGCGGGCGGCCACTACGCCCGCCTCTGGGCCGGCCATCAGCAGGCCGCCGCCTGGGGCATGACCGGCGGCCGCACCAGGGAGGTCACCCCGTGACGCGCATCCTGCGCCTGATGCTCACCGCGGCGGGCCCGTACGCCCGGCAGTTCCGCGCCACACTCCGCACGTCGCTGCTGGCGACCATGCTCCAGGCCGCCGCGTACGCCTGCTTCGTGCCCCTGCTCGCGGAGCTCTGCCGCGACCCGGTGCGCACCGGCCGCGCCTGGACGTGGATCGGCGCACTGGCCGTCCTCGTCGCCGCCGAAGGCGCTCTGCGCGTGCGCGAGATGGCGTTCACCTACGACTACTGGCACCTGGTGACGGGCTCCACCCGCCTCCGTCTGGGCGCCGCCCTGCGGGCCATGCCGCAGCAGGAGCTGAACCGGCGCGCCGCGGGCGACCTCACCCAGGTCGTCGGCGGCAACGCGACGACGGCCGCCACCGCCGTCTCCTCGCTCGCCGCCCTGTTCGTCCAGCTGGTCACCGTCCCGCTGGTACTCGGCGCGGTCGTGATCGCCCTGGACTGGCGGCTCGGTCTCGTGCTCGTCGTGGGCACGCTGGCCGCCATTCCCCTCGTACGCCAGGTGCAGCGCCGCTCCGGCTCCGGGTTCCGTGAGGTGGACGAGGCCGACGGGGAAGCGGCCGCGCGCATCGTGGAGTACGTCCAGGGCCTGCCGGTGCTCAAGGCCACCGGCCAGGCGGGCGCCGACTCGCCACGCCTGCTGCCGGTACTGGACCGCCAGCACGAGACCCAGGCCGCCACCAACAGATCCGCCGCCCTGCCCGTTGCCGGGGCCCAGCTCCTGGTCCAGCTGGCCCTCGTGGGCCTGGTCGCCCTCGGCGCCGCCCTGGTCCTCGACGCGCGGCTCACCCCCGCGACCCTGCTCGCCGTCACCGTCGCCGCCGCCCGTTTCGCCGAGCCGCTGAGCCTGGCCGCCGTCATGACCAAGCTCTTCGAACTGTCGGAGGCGGCACTCGCCCGTATCGACGACGTGCTCGCGGTGCGCCCGCTGCCGGTGGCCGAGGGCGGCCGCCCGCCCACGTCCTTCGACATCAGCTTCGAGCACGTCACGTTCGCCTACGACGGGCAGCACGAACCCACTCTGAAGGACGTCGACTTCACCATCCCCGAGCGCAGTCTGACCGCCCTGGTCGGCCCCTCCGGCTCCGGCAAGACGACCGTGACCCGACTCATCAGCCGCTACGCCGATCCGCAGCACGGCACGGTCCGCATCGGCGGTGTCGATATGGCCGGTCTCTCACCGGACGAGGTCCTGCGCCACATCGCCGTCGTCTTCCAGGACGTCTACCTCTTCGACGACACGATCCGCGCCAACATCGCCCTCGGCCGACCGGACGCCACCGACGCCGACATCGAGGACGCGGCCCGCGCGGCGGGCATCCACGACTTCGTCGACGCCCTGCCCGAGCGCTACGCCACCCGTGTCGGCGAGATCGGTTCCGCCCTCTCGGGGGGCGAACGCCAGCGCATCTCCATCGCCCGCGCCTTTCTGAAGGACGCCCCGATCGTGCTGCTCGACGAGCCCACCGCGGCGCTGGACAGCATGTCCGAGACAGTCGTCCAGCAGGCGGTCGACCGCTTGGTGGCCGGCAAGACGGTGGTCGTCATCGCGCACCGGCTGTCCACCGTGGTCGGCGCCGACCAGATCCTGGTCGTGGAGGACGGCCGTGTCACCCAGTGCGGCACCCACACCGACCTGCTCACGGCGTCCGACGGCCGCTACGCCCGCATGTGGGCGGCCCAGTCGGCCGCGCGCGAGTGGCAGATCCCGGGCGGCGCGCACGCGCTCTGACTCTTGGGTCGCGCGGGCCGGAACGGCACAGAGACGATCACTGAATGGCGACGGCGGCGGGTGACCCTCCAGGCGAGGGCCGCCCGCCCTTCCTGTGTGGCCGATCGCCCGGCCGCCGTCGGTGCTTGTCAGAGCCCGGCCGACTCGGAAGTGGCGGTGGCCGGGGTGTCGCGCAGGCCGAGGCGCAGAGGCTCGACGTGGTCGAGCGCCTGATCGAGCAGCTCGGCGACATGGTTGTCGGGCAGCGCATAGGTCACGGAGCGTCCGCGGCGCTCGCCGGTGACCAGCCCGAGGTTGCCCAGCAGGCGCAACGGGTAGGAGCAGGCGGACTGTTCCATGCCGACGGCGTCGGCGAGTTCGGTCGCCGCACACGGGCCCTTCTGGAGGTGGGCCAGGTTCCGCAGCCGGGATGGGGTCGCGAGGGCCCGGAGCGTGGCGGCCACGTCGGCGGCGCCCACGCCAGGGGCCGGGCTGGCTCCGTCCTCGCTCTGAAGACGGCCGACGCGGTGATCGCGCTCTCCCGCCGTGCCCGGAAGCCGGTCGTGCAGAACCTGGCGATCGCAGGGCTGTTCATCGCCGGCCTCGTCATCTGGGACCTGGCCGGCCGCCTACCGCTGCCCTTCGGTGTCGCGGGCCACGAGGGCTCGACTGTCGTCGTCGGCCTCACCGGACTGCGCCTGCGCGAGACGCGGCCTGGAAGGGGGCCGCGTCGCAGGACACCGGGTGAGCCGTTGCCGCGACGACCTGACCGGGGCCCGGCATGCCGAACTGCTGCGGGAGGCGGGTTTCCGCCATGTCACGTCCCTCCGGCAGTTCGGCGACAGCCGGGTCCTGGTCGCGGTCAAGGACTGATCAGCACCGTCCGGGAGCCGATCGGGACGCCGTTCGGGTCGTTCGCGGACGGTGGTCAGAGGGCGAGGCTCATCAGGATCTCGTCGCGGTCGTCACCGGGGGCGACCCGCAGTGCCCCCGGCCATCGGCCGACCTCCACCCAGCCCAGCCCGCGGTAGAAGTCCTCAAGCCCCAGGCCGGACCTCGCGGTGAGCCCCAGCCGTTCCAACCCCATCCCGTCACGGGCGACGCCGGGGACGCGGCGCATCAGCGCGGCACCGATGCCCTGGCGACGGAACCTGGTGTGCGTCTGCACGTGGTTGACCACGCCGCAGTGCGCGACGAGCGGGTGCGGATCGCGGCGAAGGAGCAGCCATCCCGCCAACACGCCGTCCACGGTGGCCACGAGCAGCCGGCTCCGTTGCGGGTCGAGTGCGTCGACGATCCGGTCGAGCACCGGTTCGACGTCCCGCGGGCTCAGCGGCGGCAATGTGACGCCGTGCGGGATGACCGCTCCGCCGGCATTGCTCACCGTCACCCAGCAGTCGACCAGCTCCTGCCTCAGGCCGGAGGCCAGCTCGTGGGGCCGGGTGATCTGTGTGAACTCGGGTGACCTCACTGTCTTGAGCGCTCCCATGGCGATCAGCCTGCCAGACGGGCCCCGTCGGCGGGCCCGTCCGTCAGGTGTTCACTGACCTCCGCAGCGCTCTGTCACTTGCTGGAGTAGGGCAGGAGGGCCATTTCGCGGGCGTTCTTGATGGCTGCGGCGAGTTGGCGCTGCTGTTGAGCGGTGACGTGGGTGACGCGCCGGCTGCGGATCTTCCCCCGGTCGGAGATGAACCTGCGCAGCAGATCGGTGTCCTTGTAGTCGATGTAGGTGATGCCGGCCGCGACGAGGGGATTGGAGCGGGACTTCACCGGCTTGCGGGTGTTGACACGTCGGGTCATGCGGATTCCTCGGGTGGGGTTGTGACGGGTGACAGGTGGACGGGGCGGTGGATCACGCGGCGTCGAGCAGGGAGTCGAAGGCCGCCGGCAGACGCTGCCACCCTTCGGGTCCGGCCGCGTATTCGGCGTCGGTGAGCAGGCAGGAGTCGAGGAGTCGCTCGATGCCGGCGCGGTCGAGTCCGGGTGAGGTGAAGACGAGGTGCTGGCAGCGGTCGCCGTGCTCCGGATGCCAGTCCAGTGCGGCGGCCGCTCGCCGTACCGGGGGGACCAGTTCCCATGCGGCGTCGGGCAGGGAGGCGAGCCACGGGCCCGCGCCTTCGACGCACAGGGCGCCGCCGGCCGCGTCCCAGGAGAGCAGGGTGTCAGGGCGGTCGGCGAGCCAGAAGCGGCCCCTGCTGCGGGCGGCGGCGCAGCACAGATCCTCCAGAGCCTGGTAGAGGCGTTCGGGGTGGAAGGGGCGGGTGCGGTGCCAGACCAGCGTCGCGACGCCTGCCTCGTCGGCCTCCTGAGGCAGGAGCGCACAGGCCGGATGCTGGGCCGTGGCCGCCGCCTCCACGTCGAAGCCGGCGAAGGCCAGGTGCGCGAGTTCACCTGAGAGCGCGTCGACGTGGCGTGCGGTGGGGTGCAGCTGGGTCAACAGGGCGTGGTCGTGTTCGTCCGCGTCCGCGCTGTCCACGAGAGCGAGCACCGGCGCGTACTCCATCTGGCGGGCCCAGGTGTCGCCGACGGTGCGCTGGTCCGTCGCCGCCGCCGCGAGTCCCGCCTCGGCCAGGTCGTCCCCGTTGGAGAGGTACGGCAGGACCAGTGCCGGGTCCACCGCGGTGATCACGTTGGTGAGCGTCAGGTCGTCGCCGCTGTGCGCCGCCACGACCTCGGCCATGGCCTTGGGCTCGACCGAGTCCCACAACTCGACGATCGCCAGCCGTGTCAGACCGTGGTCGGCCAGCCGCTGGAGCTCCGGGACGAGGTCCTCGCGCAGTGCGCAGCAGGCGCAGTCGTTCACCAGCGGCGTCTGGCCCGACGCGAGCACGCCGGACGCGTCGCGCAGGAGCCGTCGTACCGTTCCCTCGCCCGCGGTGGCGAGTTCGTGGTGAAGGGCGACGCTGCCCGGCACCGCTCGCAGGAGGCGGTCGACCACGTGCCGGCGGGCGTCCGTGTGCAGGCCGGCGACGATGACGACCGGCAGTCGGCCTTCCTCGCGCATCACCGGCCTCCGGATCGGCCGTAGCGGCGTTCGAAGCGCTCGACGCGGCCCGCGGTGTCGAGGACCCGGGCGGTACCGGTGTAGAAGGGGTGGCTCGCCGAGGAGATCTCGACGTCCACGACGGGATAGGTGTTGCCGTCCTCCCACTCGATGCGCTTGTCACTGGAGAGCGTCGAGCGGGTCAGGAAGGCGAAGTCGGCGGCCTTGTCGCGGAAGACGACGGGGCCGTAGGCGGGGTGGATGCCGGGCTTCATGGCGGGCTCCCTGGAGGGGTGGGTGGTCGGATCAGCGTTCTTCACGGAAGTCGACGTGCCGGCCGACGACAGGGTCGTACTTGCGCAGGACCATGCGGTCCGGGTCGTTGCGGCGGTTCTTCCGGGTCACGTAGGTGTAGCCGGTCCCCGCGGTGGAGCGGAGCTTGATGATCGGGCGGAGTTCGTTGCGAGCCATGAGCGCTACTATATGGGAACGATTTCCATTATCGATAGTCGCCCGTCCAAGGAGAGGCAGGTCACCCCATGTCCGCCCACTGCCAACTGACCGGCGCCCAGCCGGGCTTCGGCAACCACATTTCCCACTCGCACCGGCGTACCTCCCGCCGCTTCAACCCCAACATCCAGCGCAAGCGGTACTGGCTTCCCAGTGAGTCCCGACATGTGCGGCTGACGCTGAGCACCCGGGGAATCAAGATCGTCGACACCATCGGCGTGGAAGCGGCGGTCGCGCGCATCCGTGCCCGGGGAGGAAAGGTCTGATGGCCAAGCGAAGCAAGATCGCGAAGAACGAGAAGCGCAAGGCCGTCGTGGAGCGGTACGCCGCCAGGCGGGCCGAACTCAAAGAGATCATCCGACGCCCTTCCTCGACGGAAGCCGATCGAGCGGCCGCGGTCGCCGAACTGCGTCGGCAGCCCCGCGACGCCAGCGCCACCCGCGTCCGTAACCGTGACAGCGTCGACGGCCGTCCCCGGGGCCACTTGCGCAAGTTCGGGCTCTCCCGTGTCCGCATGAGGGAACAGGCACACGCGGGCTTCCTGCCCGGTGTCACCAAGTCCTCCTGGTGACACCGTCCCTCCGTGCTCGCGGAGGAGGACCAGAGGGCGCGTCTCAGCATGAACTTCGTCCACCAGGGGGCATTCTCGAATCCGGTCCGCAAGGTCTTCTACAACCTCACCGTCACCGGCCTGTCCACCGCCGTGGCCTTCCTGATCGGCATGTTCGAACTCGTGGGCGTGCTGCACGGGAAGCCCGACATGCGCGACGCCCTGACCGGCTGCATCGCCGGCCTTGACCTGGACGACGTCGGCTACCTGATCGTCGGTCTGTTCGTCGTGGGGTCGGCCGCCGCGGTGGCGTACTGGAGGCTGGCCGGGGTGGAGCAGCGGTGGGCGGCTCGGCTGGGTGAGAGCGGCTGACACCGCGGTACCGTCTGCGGGCCGGGAAGCCTCGACGTTTCCCGGCCCGTCGCTTCGCGTGTCTCCTTGAGCGGAAACCGGACCGCTGTCCCGCGCGGGCACGCTGCTGGCCCTGGACGGCACGCCTGCGTGCGCCCACGCTGCGCTCCAGACCGCCATAGCCGCCCTTGGTGCCGGGGAGGCGGGATGCCCGGCGCCGACGTCATGTCACGTCATGTCAGGGTGATGCCGTCCAGCTTGCCTGCCTTGGCGTCGGTGACGATCGAGGAGAACTGGTCGGCGCTCATCCGGACGCGCTGGCCGAAGTCGTCGGTCAGGATGATCCGCTGCTCGGCCGGGGCGGCGGGGTCGACGAAGAGCTGGGGACAGTCGCAGTTGCATTCGCCGCAGAACGTCGCCACCGGTTCGAGTTCGTTGATGTCGGTCATGCTGTTCCGCCTCCGTGGGCACAGGGGGTGCGGCGCGCCGGCTTCCGGCCGGGGTGGCCGCGGGGGACTCCCCGAGGCATACCCGGCGCGCTGGACGAGGACGCGAGCCCCCGCCGGGTGCGGGGGCGCGGCGGGTAGCCGGTGTGCGCTCGTGCTCCGTCCACGCTTCCGTTGCCTCGATTCGGCCACCTTGTCCGGGAACTGAACGGGGTCTGTATCCGACCCGCGTAGGGGGCGGGTCGACCAGGTGGTTCGTGGGCGGTGGTGCGCATGCGCGGACGAGGGTGGGGCGCCGCCGGCCGCGTGGCAGCATCGGGTGCCATGAAGGTAGCCCTGGTGGTGCGGAGCGTGCGCGCGGCGGTGTTCGCCGGTACACCAGCCCGACGAGCGCACGCTGGTGCGGCGGGAGCTTGCAGCGGCGGTCACCCTCACGGGTGACGATGAGCATGGTTACCCACTCGACCAGGGCGTGCGGGAGGGCGAGTGCGGCAGGACAAGGAACCAACGAGGCTCCTGCGCCTATGAGCTCGTGACACGATCTTGTTGAACGGCCCTGGTCGACCGTGACCGGTGTGATGATTCAGCCGTTCGGGAGGGTGTGAGTACTCGGCCGTGGATCGTGGACGATGACCTGTGCTCGCTGATCGAGCCGCTGCTGCCGCCCTGGCCCGAGAAGGCTCCCCGCCCGCGGCCGGTGCCGGACCGGCAGTGCCTGCAGGGCATTCTGTACGTGCAGCACAACGACATCGCCTGGCAACTGCTGCCGCGGGAGCCGGGCTTCGCCACGGGCCAGACCTGCTGGCGGCGGCTTGAGCGGTGGCAGAAGGCCGGGACCTTCGACCGGCTGCACCGGATCCCGCTCGTCAAGCCGAACCCGGCCGACGAACTGGACTGGTCCAGAGTCGGTGTGGACGGATCCCACGCCGCGCGAAAAAAAGGGGGAGCCGGCACCGGCCCGTCGCCGGTCGACCGGCGCAAAACAGGCCGTAAGCACCACGTGATCTGCGATGGCCGGGGTACACCTCTCAACGCCCGGGGATCAGGACGGACTCCATGGACGTCTCGTAGCGCGACGTCTCGGCGCGCACGTCGTGAGCCATGGCGGTCAGGCGTCCGCGCCGGTCGTTGCGTGAACGGCCGGCTTTGGACGGCCGGTGGATCTCGGCTGAATCCTGGGTGACTGCCCGTCAGGGCAGCGCGGGATAGAGGGCGCTGACGCCTCCGGCCAGCCCGGCTTGCACTTGGCGGCTGACGTCGTCCGCGACGATCTCGTAGACGCCCTCGGCGATGCCGTCGGCGGCGAGCCGGGCGATGTCGGCGGGCGCGGACTTGGGGGCGGTGACCGCCCGGGTCATGTCGGTGTCCATGTAGGCGACGTGCAGTCCGGCCACCCGGATGCCCCGGTCGGCGAGTTGGAGGCGCAGGGAGTTGGTGAGGGACCACTGCGCGGATTTCGCGGCGCAGTAGGCGCCGGACTCCGGGAAGCTGAACCAGGACAGGGCGGAAAGGATGTTCAGGATGGCGCCGCCGCCGTTGGCCGCTATCTGGGGCGCGAAACCGCGGACGACCGAGAGGGTGCCGTAGAAGTGGGTGTCCATCTCCAGGCGGATGTTGTCCAGGTCGCCTGCGAGCAGGTCGGTGCCAGTGGATGAGCCGGCGTTGTTGATCAGAACCGTCACGTCACCCGTGGCTTTGGCTGCGGCCGCGACGGAGGCGGGGTCGGTGATGTCGAGCGCGATCGGCGTGACGCCCGGCAGGTCCACCTGGTCGGGGTTGCGGGCGCCGGCGTAGACAGTGGCGCCGCGGCTGAGCAGCTCTGCGGCGAGGGCGCGGCCGAGGCCGCGGTTGGCTCCGGTGACGAGGGCGGTGCTGGTGGAGAGGTCCATGTGAAGTCCCTTTTTCCATGGGGGGAAGGAATTGCTGATGGGATCGGGGTGGTGTTCCGTGCCTTGACGCGGTTCAGCCGCAGGTCAGGAAGCCGGAGAGGTGCCCCGGCCGACGTGTTGACGCGTGTGTGCGGGTTGCCGGTCGGCGGCCGGGAAGATCAGGCAGGTGGTGGTGGACGGGCGAGCGGCCGACCGGCGAGATCGGTGATGGCGGCGGTCGCGTAGGCGGTGCGTCGGCCGACGTCGAGAGCGGTGCCTTCGCAGCGGGTGCGGCCGGTTTCGATGGTGACCGGGCGCAGGAAGGTGACGTCGATGCCCTGCGTGGTGTAGCCGGTTCCGGCGGGGAGGCTGGTGTAGACGCAGGCGCCCAGCGCGTTGTCGGCGAGGGGCGCGAGGACGCCGCCATGGACGGTGCCGAGTGCGCTGTAGTGCCGGCCGGTGGGGGTCAGCTCGAACACGACGCGGCCTGGTTCGATCTCGACGGGTTCTATGGCGAGGGTGTCCATGGCCGGCGGGGCCGGCAGCGTTCCGTCGCCGATTCCCTGCAGTACCTCCAGGCCGCTCAGCCGTTGGATGGCCTCGGCGGTCGGCTGGGGATCGTGCCAGGTGTAGGTGCGGTGCTGAGGCGCGGGCGCCGCGCTCATGAGGCGGTGGGGGTGGTCGAAGGGCTGTGCATGTGCGTTCCGTTCTGGTGGGGGCGGTTGTGTACGGCGGTCAGGGCCAGCACGGCCGCGGCGAAGAACACCGCGGCGACGACGGCCAGGCCGGTGTGCACGCCGGAGGCGAAGGCGTCCTCGATCGCCGCCCGTCCTGCACCGGCGGGTGGTCGGGTTCCGGTGCTCCCGGAGGCGACGGCCGCCTCGATGGGTGCGCGGGCGGCCACGGGCACGCCGTGTGCGGCGAGCTGGTGGGGGAGGTCCGCGCTGAAGCGGGCGGTGAACAGCGAGCCGAGCAGCGCGGTGCCCATGACCGAGCCCACTTGGCGGGCGGTGTTGACGGCGCCGGAGGCCATACCCGCCCGTTCGGGGGCGACGCTGACCAGCGCGGCGGCGGTGCTGGGCGCGATGACCAGGCCACTGGCGGCACCGAACAGGACGAACAGCGGCCAGACCTGGCTGTACGGCGTGTCCTGGCCGACCGTTGTCAGACCGAGGACGGCAAGAGCGCCGAGCAGCAGGCCGGTTGTCAGTGGTGCCTTGAAGCCGGTGCGGCGGATGACCCTGCCGGTGAGGAACGCCGTGACGACGTAGACGCCGAACAGGGGCAGCATGCGCCAGCTGGTGTCCAGCGCGTTCAGGTGCTGGACGTTGTTGTAGAACATCACGGTGAGGACGGCCACGCCGGTGAAGCCGAACAGCGACACCGCGGCGATGACCATCACGGCGCTGAACGAGCGCGAGACGAACAGCCGCATGTCGAGCATCGGCACCGCGACATGTGGTTCCACGACGACGAACGCCACCGAGCCGACCACCGTCACGATCCACGCGGCCATCACGGGCGGGGCGGTGTATCCGTCCTGGCCGCCCTGGATGAGCGCGTAGACCAGAGCCGCGATAGTCACCGTGCCCAGCAGCGCACCGGCCACGTCCAGGCGTTCGCCGCGGGCCAGGGACTCCGTGGCGAACGGGACCGCGAGCAGCAGCGTGACCACGCCCAGAACGGGGTCCGACACGAACACCGCGTGCCAGCTGGAATGGTCGAGCAGGAAACCGGCGAGCAGCGGGCCGATGGCCAGGCCGATGCCCGACGCCGCCGCCCAGACGGTGATCACCTCGGTCCGCCGCTGCGGGTCTGTGAAGGTCGAACCGAGGATGGCCAGGCTGTTGGGCAGGATCAGTGCGCCGCCGAGGCCGGAGATCAGCTGCGCGGCGATCACCACGGCGGTGGTGTCGGCGGTCGCGGCGAGCAACCCTCCCGCGATCATGACCACCGCACCGACGCAGAACATCCGCTTGCGGCCGAGTAGGTTGCCCAGCGTGCCGGCCGACAGCACCAGACTGGCCACGACCAGCGTGTACGCGCTGGGAATCCAGATCAGCGCACTCGGGCTGACGTGCAGGTCGGCCTGGATCGCCGACAGCGCCGAGATGGTGGCGGTGATGAGCAGGAACGTCATCATCACGCCCAGGCACATCGCCACCAGCGTGAGAAGTTCCCTGCGCTGCACGGCAGTTCGTCTGCCGGTCGGCAGGACACGGTCCCTGGTCATGGAGGTCTTCCTCGTTTCCCCGCACGGCGCCTATGCCTGCTGGTTGATGAGCCCGGCGTAATGGCCGAGATTCCGCTCGATCTCATCGAGACCGACCTCGTCGATGGCCTTGCCCAGCCGCGGCACGCGCGCCTGGAAGCCCGGCCAGTGGACCGACTCGGCGAACTCCGCCCAGGACGCGCGCAGATCGGCCACCGGCGGCAGCGTCGACCGGTTGATCTGCGCCTTCGCGCCCAGGACGGACGCCTTGTCGAAGGACGCGATGCGCGCTGCCACGCCGTTGACGAGGTCATCGAGCTCGGCGTCCGGGACGGCCCGGGTCACCCATCCGTACTTCTCGGCGCGCTCGGCGTCGTAGTCCTCGCTGGTGAGGACCGCTTCGAGCGCGCGATCCCGTCCCAGCAGCCGAGCCAGACGGTCACTGCCGCCACCGCCCGGGACGATGCCGATCGCGACCTCGGGCTGGCAGAAGACCGCCTCCTCGAGGCTGGCGTAGCGCAGGTCGAAGGCCAGGGTGATCTCGTCGCCCCCGCCCCGGGTACGCCCGCGGATGGAGGCGATGCTGACGAAGGGGGCGCTGCTCAGCCGCGTGACGAGTTCGACCCACGTCGGGGTCCCGTCCGCGCCGTTCAGCGCCAGGAGTTCGGGCACCTGGCCGAGATCGGCGTGGTTGAAGAAGTATCCGGGCGTGCCGCTGTCGAAGACGACGACCTGAACTCTCTCGTCCTTGCTCAACTCATCGACGACGTCGAGCAGCTGGACGACAGTGTCCGCGCCGACGACGTTCACGGGCGCATTCGTGAAAGTAACGCGGCGGATCTTCGGCGCCACGGTCGCGATACTGAACATGCTGTGCTGCGTCATGCTGTGCTCCGGTTCTGAAGTGTTCGAGCGGGGGCGGGAAGGGTCGTGTGGGCCGGTGTGAACGCGCGGTGCACGTACGCCGGAGGGAGATTCGGCCAGACGACCCGGCTGCGCTCCACGCTGGAGAACCGCGTGGCCAGTTCGGCGGCGAACCGGCGGGCCGGGGGAGTCCAGACCGCGTGGACGTATGCGAAGGTGCTGAACCGGCCGTCCGCGCTCAGTACGCGGGCCACCGCGTCGAGGATCCGGCGCTGTCGCTCATGAGGCATGACGGTCCACGGCAGACCGGACACGACGGCGTCGACCGGATGGGGGACGAGCGCCGACAGGTCCTCGGCGGAACCGTGGACCACCTCGACGGTGCTGTCCCGGCACCGGTCCGCGAGTCGGCGGGCGGGAACGGGGTTGAGCTCGACCGTGACCAGCCGTGTCCCCGGTGCCGGCCGTCGCCGTATCGCCTCGGTGATCGCACCGGTGCCGGGCCCCCACTCCACCACGATGTCGGCGTGTTCCAGTTCCGGGCCGGCGGTCATGGTCTGCGCCAGTGTTGCTGAACTGAGGGCGACGGCGCAGGTGAGCCGGGGGCGGCGAAGGAACTCGCGCGTGATCGACATGTCCGAAACCTAGGGAGCGTCCGGGTCGTCGGAAACCATCCCGAGCGCCCGACGGGGTCACCCGCCAGGACGAACCAGTCCGCTTTCGTAGGCCAAGACGACGGCCTGAATCCGGTCGCGAAGGCGCAGCTTGGTGAGGATCCTGGCCATGTGGGTCTTGACCGTGGTCTCGCCGAGGAACAGCTTCCCGGCGATCTCCGCGTTGTTCAGCCCGCGGGCCACCAGGCTCAGCACCTCGCGCTCGCGGTCGGAGAGCACGTCGAGTGTTGCGTCGGTGAGCGGAGCTAGGGCACCTGTGATGTAGCGGTCGATCAGCCGTCGCGTCACGGAGGGGGCGATGACCTTGTCGCCGCGCAGGACGCTGCGGATGGCCGCGACCAGCTCGGCGGTCGGCGCGTCCTTGACGAGGAAGCCGCTCGCTCCCGTCGCAGCGAGGCGTAGACGTACTCGTCGCGGTCGCACATGGTGAGGGCCAGTACCTGCGTCCGGGGCAACGCGGCCCGAACCTGCTCGGTCGCCGAGATGCCGTCCAGGCAGGGCAGCCGTACCTCCATGAGGACGAGGTCCGGGCGCAGGGTGAGCGCCTGCGCCACTGCCGCCTCGCCGTCCCCGGCCTCGCCGACGACCGTGAGGTCCGGCTGGCTGTCCACGACCAAGCGCAGGCCGGCCCGCATCAACTCCTGATCGTCGCAGATCAGCACGCTGGCCTCCTGCGTCATGGCGCCCGGCCAAGGCCCCGGCCGGCCCCGGTGACGAGGACGGTGTTGGTGGGGAGGTCCATGAGAAGCTCCGGTGAGTCATTCGGTGAGTGAGCGCAACGGTGGAGGTCAGCGTGGTGGGATGGGCTTCGCACGCGCCCTCCCCGGCTGATGGCGGTCTTCGAACACGGCCAGCGCGACGACGATTGCGGCGGCGATGACGGCCGACAGGTAGGCCGGGGCCTCCGTCGTGACCGCACATCCGACGACCAGGGCGGACAGCGTGACCAGCCGTGCCGGGCTCAGTGCGTCGAACAGGGTCGCCCCGTGCCAGGTCTGCGCCCCGACGTAGAGGGCCGGCCCGCCGAAGAGGAGCAGGTTCGTGGTGATGCCGGCGTGCTCCACCGGATGTGCGATGACCCGTTCGTCGCCCGTGGCGGCGGCGATGATTCCGGCGACGGAGGCCATGAGGCTGATGACGCCGCTGCGCCCCGCCCTGATGGGGTCCTCGGTCCGCTCGTAGTGGCGAACCACGTGTTCTGAGCGGCTGAAGAACAGCCAGAACAACGCGATGGTGCCGGTGAGCGCGGCACCGCTGGTCAGCAGGGTCATCGGCGCGTACGGCGCCGTGGTGAGCGCGGTGCCAGTGGTCATGATTGTCTCGCCGAAGGCGATGATCATGAACAGTCGGCCGCGTTCCAGCAGATGGCCGCCGGCGAAGGCGACCTCTCGGGAGTCCAGTCTGCGGCCTGGCAGTGGATGCGCCGCCCAGGTACCCGCCAGCTCGATCAGGATGGCGGCGGCCCACCAGGTCAGCCGCGCGCCGCTGTCGACCGCCGCGCCGATCAGCCACAGAGGTGCGGCCGCGACGAACCAGACCAGGACGCGGATGAAGTGCTCCTGGTTGACCCGGTCGAGGCCGACGGTCAGCAGCCATACGGTCCGGCCGATGTGAATGAGCAGGAAGGCGGCGACGAAGACCCAGCCGGCGTCGTCGAAGGCTCGTGGGATCGCGGCGTTCATGAACAGTCCCGCGAGCATGACCCCCAGCAGCATCCGTCTGGTCCGCGGGTTCTCGGCCGGGACGAGTGTGACCGCCCAGGTGGTGTACGCCCACGCCGCGTAGACGGCGAGATAGAGCACGAGCGCCTGGGCGGCGCCGGTCCAGGTGGGATGTACGAGGAGCCGGTGCGACAGCTGGCCGATCGCGAAGACGTAGACCGGGTCGAAGAACAGCTCCAGCGGCGTGACCTCCCGGCGCGCCGGGTCGCTGGTCACCTGCACGATGACTCTCCTCGGTGCGGGAGGCGTCCCGACTTTGTCGTGCCTCCTGTGGAGCCGGTGTCCGTGTGAACGGTCAGTCGGCGAGGAAGGCGCTCACCTGGCGGGCGAAGTCCTTCGCGTGCTGGAAGAGGAAGGCGTGCCCGGCGTCGCTGTAGGCGACGAGGGTGGCGTGGTTGAGGTGCTGGACGGCGGTGTAGGACGCCAGGGCGGGGATCATCGCGTCCTGCATGCCGGTGGCGTACAGGACGGGTTGCTTGATGGACGCCAGGTCCGCCCGCACCTGCTCGAAGGGGATCTGCGCGTCCTTGCCGATCGCGGTGATCTGGCCCAAGGCCGCCGCCTCGGACACGTCGGGGCGGCCGGTGGCCAGCCGGGTGGCCACCCTGGCGAGGTGCTCGTACCCGGCGGCGCGGCCGGTGTCCGTCTCGGGGAAGAACAGGAACACCAGGTCGTCCCCGGTGACCTCGGGCTTGGTCATGGTGGCCCGCACCTTCGGGTCCGGGTCGGGAGCGCCGGGTACCGTCCCGCCGGGGTTGGCGGCCGCCACGACCAGCTTGCGGACCAGGTGGGGCCGGGTGCGGGCGATGTGCTGGGCGACGGTGCCGCCCAGGGTCCAGCCGAGCAGATCGACCTGCGTGAGGCCGAGGGACTCGATGAACTCGACGGCGCCGTCGGCGAGTCCCTCGACGGAGTCGCGTGCGGTGCCGGTGGTGTAGCCGGTGCCGACGTTGTCGAAGACGATCACGTCGTGGGCGGCGGCGAGGTGGTCCAGGAACTCCGGGTCCCACCAGTCGAGGGTTCCGCGGACCCGGTTCAGCAGGACCAGCGGGATGCCGCCCCGGGGGCCGATGCGCCGGTAGGTGAACGTCGCGGAGGGGCCTTCCACGGTGAGGTCCTTCGCCGCGTCTGCCAGATAAGTGGTCATGGCGGGCTTCGCTTTCCTGTCGCTGCGTTTCATGACGGTGTTGTGGGAGTGGTCAGGCGGGCAGGCGGTTGAGCTTGCGCAGCTGCTGATCGAACATGCGGGAAGGGACGATGCGGCGCATGGTGCGCACGCGCCCGGTCACGGCGCCGGCGGTGTAACGCAGCTTCGGCTTGGCGTCGGTCGCCGCCGCGACGATCTCCTTGGCGACGACGGCGGGGTCGTCGCCGTCCTTGACCGCGCCGGCCATGTATTCCTCGAAGACGTGGCGCTGCTTGGCGTAGACGTCCAGAGGCCGGTCGGGCCGCACGCTGGCCGTGTCGAACGCCGTGTTGGTCCAGGCGGGTTCGACGAGCAGGGACCGTACGCCGTACTCGCGGAGCTCGTGGTCGACGGACTCCGAGTAGCCCTCGACGGCGTGCTTGGAGGCGGCGTAGACCGCCATGTAGGGCTGCGGCATGAAGCCGACGATGGACGAGATGTTGACGATCCGTCCGCTGCGCTGGGCGCGCATGTGCGGCAGGACGGCGTTCGTCATGCGGATGACGCCGAAGACGTTGATGTCAAAGAGGCCCTGCGCCTGCGCGGCGGAGCTTTCCTCAGCGGCGCCCGCTGAGCCGATGCCGGCGTTGTTGACCAGGACGTCGATCCGCCCGAAGCGGTCGATCACCTCGCCGACCGCGGCGCTCACCGAAGCGTCGCTGGTCACGTCGAGGTCGAGGAAGGTCACGCCCTTGAGGGGGGTGACCTTCGCGGTGTCGCGGCTGGTGCCGACCACCTCGTGGCCCGCCGCCACCAGCGCGAGCGCGGCCGCCTTGCCGATGCCGGAGGACGCACCCGTCACGAGGGCTACCGGACGTGTTGTCGCCATTGTGGGCTCCTGACTCATGGACTGCTTCTTCTTGCGGGGGTGGGGGCGCGGTGTCGGACGCGGACGCCCGTCATGCCGGGGTCCGTCGCCGCCGCAATCCTCAATCGGTTTCACCAATGTATCAACTTCTCGCCCAAGAGCAACATGACAGCATCAATTAAAGAGACATTCGCAGCGTTCACGTATCTCTTACGGAGGAGTCACGACGTCAGCGGGTCCTTCCCCGGAGTGCCCGCACCGCACCCGAGGGGCACCCGCTCGAGCACTGTGGGAGGCCTCTGTGTCGATGCCCGCCCCGCTGCAGCCCTCCGGACGGAGGCCGGTCGGCGGCCCGTGGCACGGCGATGCCCCGCCGGGCTCGGCGGTTCCGGCGGGGCATCGGGCGTGAGGCCGGTCTGCGGTCACCGCTCCATCGGCGCCGGCGACCGTCTCAAGGGGGTTGTTGTCAGCGGTCGAGGAAGACGTTCACCTCGGTGCCGAACTTGACGGCGTACTGGTAGAGGAAGCCGTGGCCGGCGTCCGGGTAAAGGTGCAGATGCGCGTTGGGGAGGTACTCGGCGGCGTTGACTGCCGTGCGCTCCGTGAATGCTCTGCGGGCGCGCGGGAGTCGGGGCTGACCCTGACCCGGCGACTTCGTCGAACCGGGCTCGCCTCCGCGCGCGTGTGAAAGCCCCAACGGGTCCGGGGCCCCCCTTGGATGCAGACCGGAGGTCACGGGCTGCGCGAGGGTGGGGGAGCTGGGAGCGACGACGTGGGTGAGCTGGGGGCGGCGAAGAGGCTCCCGCATGATCGGCATGTGCTGAAGTCAGGGATCGGCAATGTCGTCGGGAGTCGTCCCGGGCGCTCGGCTGCGTCATCCGCCAGGGTGAATCAGTCCGCTCTCTTCGGTCATGACGACAGCCTCTGTCCGGCCGGGCTCGAAGCGTCGAGAGCATGACAATTGCTCCGTTTGTGGCCGGAGGTTTGCCCCAGAGCGGTGGATCTGTCGTGCGCCGACATCGTGGGTTGCGCGAGCCGGTGCCGCCCCGGCTTCCGGCCACTGTCGCGACGCACCTGTCGAGTGGGCGCGGCGTGGAGGGTGAAAGCTTTGCCTGACCGGCGACTTCGTGGAGTCGTCACCTGTCGGGCGGTGCGGCATGAACTTTCATGCGTGTCATATATGTATCGGATAGAAGTGTATATGCAGCAGGAGAGCATCAGTTATCGAGGTACCCGTAGCGTTCACGTATCCTCTACGTGGGAACGAAAGCGAACGAGACAGGGAGACCGCTATGGGCCGACCGCTGCGGGCAGATGCCGAGCGCAGTGTGCGTGCGATTTTGGAGGCGGCCGAGCGGGTCCTCGCTGACGACGCCGGTGCCTCCATGGAGCAGATCGCCGAGGCAGCGGGGCTGACCAGGATCACGGTGCACCGACGGTTCGCGAATCGGCAGGCGCTGCTGGAGGCGCTCGCCGTCTCCGCGAAGCAGCAGCTCCTCGATGCCATCGGGGAAGCACGGCCCGACTCCGCCCCCGCGCTCGTGGCCCTGTACCGGGTGACTGCGAACGTCCTGCGGGTCAAGAACACCTGGCGCTTCACCCTCAGTCACGCCACGCCCCATACCGGCGCCGCAGCCGCAGTCTGGGAAGAGATCGACGCCTACACCGTCGAACTCCTCGCACGAGCGCAGAACGAGGGACTCCTCGCTCCGGACGCGGACCTGGACTGGACGCGGCAGGTGTATTACGCCCTCCTGAGCGAAGCCCTCGACAGGCCGGGCGCCAACCAGGATCCAGCCGCGCAAGACCCGGACGCGCTGGCCGCACTCGTCATCGACACACTCCTGTACGGCGCGGGACCGCGCGGCTGAGCCGCAACTGCTCGACAGGACGCCGGATCCACCGACCGACCGCCGGCGCCGCCGAAGCGTGCCGGCGACCCTCACTCACGCCTGGCGGCACTGGTCGGCCCACGTAGCCACGCGGACGCGCGGTGTGACACCTCGGCCCCTTTTCCCTGTACCCATACTTGTCCGCACGGCGTAGGGCCACCCGCCGCAACGGCCGCTGGGGCTCCACCCTGAGTGGCGGAGGGACCTGTGTGCTTGAAAGGGAATCCGCTGCGGGCGGGTTCGAGAGCCCCTTTCGAGTTGGCGCGATCGCATGTCAGCCCCGTGCCGTCTTGCTGTGCTTCAGGGGTGAGGATCGCACGCGGCACTGACAACGGCCTTGTTCACGTCAGGAGCTCGGGGCGGGCTTCCTCACGGCGGCCTCCTTGCGCGACCCTTTCCGGGGTCAGACGGTAGCCTTGAGAACCCAATTGATTGCACTGGGTATCTTTCACGTCGGGTTGCCTGGAACCCCACGATGCCCCCAGGCAACCCGATTTCAGGCTCTAGAAGAACCCAAGTTTCTTCGGACTGTATGAAACAAGAACGTTCTTCGTCTGCTGATAGTGCTCCAGCATCATCTTGTGCGTCTCGCGCCCGATCCCCGACTGCTTGTAGCCACCGAAGGCCGCGTGGGCCGGGTAGGCGTGGTAGCAGTTCGTCCAGACACGGCCCGCCTGGATCGCCCGGCCCGCGCGGTACGCCGTGTTGATGTCCCGGGTCCAGACGCCGGCGCCGAGCCCGTACGACGTGTCGTTGGCGATCTCGATGGCGTCGTCGAAGTCGTCGAAGGAGGCGACGGAGACCACCGGGCCGAAGATCTCCTCCTGGAAGACGCGCATGCGGTTGTGGCCCTCGAAGACCGTCGGCTGGACGTAGTAACCGCCCTTCAACTCGCCGTCGTACTCAGCCCGTTCGCCGCCTGTGAGGACCTTCGCGCCCTCCTGCCTGCCGATGTCGATGTAGGACAGGATCTTCGCGAGCTGGTCGCCGGAGGCCTGGGCGCCGATCATCGTGTCGGTGTCGAGGGGGTGGCCGGGTTTGATCAGTTCCGTGCGGGCGACGGCCGCGCGCAGGAAGTCGCCGTAGTTGCCACGCTGGATCAGGCCGCGCGACGGACAGGTGCACACCTCGCCCTGATTCAGCGCGAACATCGTGAACCCCTCGAGGGCCTTGTCGCGCAGGTCGTCGTCCTTGTCCCACACGTCGTCGAAGAAGATGTTCGGCGACTTGCCGCCCAGTTCCAGGGTGACCGGCTTCAGGTTCTCCGCCGCGTACCGCATGATCAGCCGGCCCGTGGACGTCTCACCCGTGAAGGCCACCTTGGCCACCCGCGGGCTCGACGCCAACGGCTTGCCCGCCTCCTCTCCGAAGCCGTTGACGATGTTCACGACGCCCGGCGGGAGCAGGTCGGACACCAGGCTCATCCAGTAGTGGAGCGAGACGGGAGTCTGCTCGGCCGGCTTGATGACGACCGCGTTCCCCGCCGCCAGCGCCGGCGCGAGCTTCCAAGCAGCCATCAGGACCGGGAAGTTCCACGGGATGATCTGGGCGACGACACCGAGCGGCTCGTGGAAGTGGTACGCCACCGTGTCGTCGTCCACCTCGCTGAGGGCGCCCTCCTGGGCGCGGACCGCGCCGGCGAAGTAGCGGAAGTGGTCGATGGCCAGCGGGATGTCCGCGGCCAGCGTCTCGCGCACCGGCTTGCCGTTCTCCCAGCTCTCCGCGACGGCGAGCGACTCCAGATGCGCCTCCATGCGGTCGGCGATCTTCAGCAGGACGTCGGAGCGCTCGGTCGCCGAGGTGCGGCCCCAGGCCGGCGCGGCCGCGTGCGCCGCGTCAAGCGCCCGCTCCACGTCCTCCGCCGTACCGCGCGCCACCTCGGTGAAAGGCTGCCCGTTCACCGGACTCGGGTTCTCGAAGTACCGCCCTCGAGCCGGCGGTACGTACTCGCCGCCGATGAAGTGGTCGTAACGCGCTTGGTAGGAGACGATCGCGCCCTCGGTGCCGGGCGCCGCGAAACGGGTCATGGTGGCCTGCTTCCCTCAGCAGCGCTGCCCGCCGTCGGGCAGCTCTCCGCCGGAGGTTAGGGAAGCGGAGGTTGCAGGGACGTTGCGAGGGCGGCGGAGGTCGCCGTGCCCCCGTGGCAGCGGTCCGTCTATACGCGCGGCCAGTGCCCCGGCGCCCTGAGTTCCGACTCCAGCGCGCACAGGCGCGCCCGGATCGCAGCCGTGGGACGGGCCGCCGCCAGCGCCCGCCATACGGCGAGGTCGTCCTCGCCCCACGGCGTGTACACCCAGTCCGCCAGCAGATCCGGGTCGCTGCGGGCGATCAGCATCGCGCGCAGGGCTTCGGCGAGGCGGCGCCGGAGCCGTACGACCGCCGGCGCCCGCGACGCCGGCAACAGCGGCCCCGCGTATGCGGAAACGGCCGCCGTCACCGCTCCTGCCGCCAGGCGCCGTTCGACGGCCGTGACGTCCGACTCGACGGCCGCTGTCAGCCGGTACGGGCGGGAGGCCAACAGCCCTGGACCCAACACCCCGCGCAGTCGGGCGAGTTCGGCCCGCAGTGTCACCGGTGTCACCGACTCGTCCTCGTACAGCGCGCACAGCAGCTCGTCGCCGGTCAGACCTTCCGGATGGTGCGCGAGCAGCACCACGATCTCACTGTGCCGGGGACTCAGCCTCAATGTCCGTCCGGCAAGGACCAGTTGCGCCTCGTCCCGGCCCAGCGCGGCCAGCTCGATCATGGTGGACCGTGGACGCTCCGGCGTGAGCAAGGCGAGTTGGGACTCCGCGGCGCGCGCGACCGCCTGGACGAAACCCAGGCTGTGCGGGTGCGCCAGCCCGTCCCCTCCGGTGATGTCCACCGCGCCCAACACCCGCCCGGTGCGGGGGTCGTGCACCGGGGCCGCGGCGCACGTCCACGGCTGTACCCGGCGGATGAAGTGCTCGGCTGCGAACACCTGAACCGGACGGTCCACGGCGACGGCCGTGCCCGGGGCGTTCGTCCCGACCGCGTTCTCCGCCCATCGCGCCCCCGGCACGAAGTTCATGCGCCCCGCCTGGCGTCGCGTCGCCGGGTGGCCTTCGACCCACAGCAGCCGGCCGTGTGCGTCGCACACCGCGAGGAGATGCTCCCCGTCGGCGGCGAACGTGCCCATGAGTTCGCGGAACAGCGGCATCACCCGCGCCAGCGGATGCTCGGCCCGATGGGCGCCGAGGTCGCCGTCGGTCAACTCCACGTCCGCCGTGCCGTCGGGGCCTACCCCTGCCCGCGCCGAACGCCGCCACGAGTCGGCCACGACGGCCCGCACCGGCCGCGGCACCGTGCCCGCCGCGGTGAACGTCTCGTGGGCGCGCCGCAGTGTCCGTACCCGCTCGGCGGGGTCGGCCCCCGGTTCCAGGGCCACCCAGGGATCGGTCAAGTCGGCCTCCCGAAGGCGATGCTGGGGACATCGTCACTCCGAGTGCGCGCCGAGACAACCGTTTGGGGCGGGGGTGTGCGGCGCGGGTCGCAACTGCGTTGTTCCGTACGCTGTTCACGTCACGGCATGTGTCGTTGACGGGGGGTGGAGGTGCCCGTCACCGTCCCGATACCGCCGCCGGATCGTCCAGTACTGTCCGTACCACGGAGTGCGCCGCTCCGAGCAGTGGTCCCTCCGGGCCCAGCCGGGAGACCAGGACGGGGCACGGGGGGCCTGCCGTGCGCCGGGCCAGCTCCGATTCCAGTGACGGCAGCAGCCATGGCGCCAGCCCCGCCAGAGCGCCGCCCAGCACGACGCCTTCGGGGTCGAGCAGGTTGAGCGCCCCGGTCAGGGCGATGCCCAGCGCCGTGCCCGCCTCGCGCAGGGCGCGTCGTACGTCCTCGTCGCCGTCCGTCGCCCGGCCGGCGAGCAGGCCCACGCGGTCCCCGCCCGGCTCCAGTCCGGCCGCGCGCAGCACCGCTTCCTCGCCGGCGTACTGCTCCAGGCAGCCCCGCCCGCCGCACACGCACGCGGGGCCGTCGGGGCGGACCGGCACGTGGCCCAGTTCGCCCGCGAACCCGCGTGTGCCACGCAGCAGACTGCCGTCCACGACCAGCGCGGCACCGATGCCGATCTCGGCCGACACGTGCACGAAGTCCCGCGGGGTGTCCTCCACGAGCCAGAGCTCGGCCAGCCCGCCGAAGTTGGCCTCGTTGTCCACCGTCAGCGGGTACGCGTCGGGCAGCAGCGGCCCCAGGTCCACGTCGTTCCAGTCGAGGTTCGGCGCGCGGACGACCGTGCGGCCGTCCCGGGCGACGAGACCGGGGACGGCCACGGCGAGCCCCGCCGGCCACAGCCCCTCGCGTTCCGCCTCCGCGACGACCTGGCGCACCAGGCCGGTGAGCTCCCCGATCACCGGCTCGGGGGCCCGGCCCCGGTTCGTGCCGTGCCGCACGGCACGCGCACGGACCTCCCCGCGCAGATCGACGGCGCACACCGCCAGGTGGTCGACGCCGACCTCGGCGCCGATGCCCGCCGGGCCGTGCCCACTCACGGCGAGCGCCGAGCCCGGCCGGCCCACGCGTCCGGGCCGCTCCGGTCCCAGTTCCTCGATCAGGCCGGAGCGTATGAGCTCGTCGACGAGGGTCGACACCGCTGCCCGGGTCAGACCGATGCGTGAGGCGACCGCGGCCCGCGAGAGCGAGCCCTCGGCGCTGACGGCGTGCATCACCCGGGCCAGGTTGCGTCGGCGCATGCCCTGCTGGGTGTCCGGCAGCGCGCGGGCGCGGCCGGTCGGGAGGGCGTCGTGCGGCGGTGCGGTCATACCGTCATACCTTTATCGCTTTACCGGTGTGTCTGTCGCTTTACCGGTGAGTCTGATGTTCAGCGGACGGTGCTCCGCTCGGACCGCTCCAGCAGCGGGGATGCGTCGGAGAGTACCCCGGCGATCCTCGCGAGTGTCGCCTCGTCCCGCTCAACGGCGTCCAGGACCGGGCCCCGGGCGGTGTTCCAGCGCCGGGCGACCGCAGCCGGGTCCTCGCCGGTCAGCAGGCCGGCAGCCTGCGCCGCAGCGCCCAGCGCCACGAGCTCCTTGGCCTCGGGGATCTGCACAGGCCGTCCCGACAGCCGGCGCACCGTCTGCTGCCAGGCCGCTCCCCGGGCGCCGCCGCCGATCAGGAGCAGCGGCGCTGAGCGGTCCGCCTCCTCCTCCAGGACGAGGTCGAGCGCGCCGAGCAGGGAGTGGACGGCGCCGTCGTAGGCGGCCTGGAGGAGCTGGCCGGCGGTGGTGTCGTGGCGCAGGCCGTGCAGGAGGCCGGAGGCGTTCGGCAGGTTCGGGGTGCGTTCGCCGTCCAGGTAGGGGAGGAGGGTGAGTCCCGCGGCGGGCTCGACGGCCTCGCGGTCCAGACCGAGCAGGGCCGCGACGCGGTCGACGGCGAGCGTGCAGTTCAGGGTGCAGGCCAGGGGGAGCCAGTCACCGTGGGCGTCGGCGAAGCCGGCGACCGTGCCGGTGGGATCGGCGGGACGCCGCTTCGACACCGCGTACACCGTGCCCGAGGTGCCGAGGCTCAGCACCGGGGCGCCGGGACGCAGCCCGAGGCCGAGCGCGGCCGCCGCGTTGTCGCCGGTGCCCGGAGCCACCAGGGTGCCCTTGGAGAACGGCAGGTCGTGGCTGTCGCGTACGGTGCCCGCCACCTCGCCGGGCCGCACCACGCGCGGGAGCAGCGCGGGGTCGAGGCCCACATGGGCGAGGATCTCCTCGTCGTAGCCCTCCGTCCCGGACGCCCACCAGCCGGTGCCGGAGGCGTCGCCCCGGTCGGTCGTGCCCTCGCCCGTGAGCCGCTCGGTGAGGTAGTCGTGGGGGAGCCGTACGGCCTTCGTCGCGCGCAGGGAGTCCGGCTCGTGCTCGGCGAGCCACGCCCACTTCGTCACCGTGAACGAGGCCGCCGGGACGGAACCGGTGCGCTCCGCCCACGCCTTCGCCCCGCCCAGCTCCTCCACCAGCCGGCTCGCCTGAGGGGCGGAGCGCACGTCGTTCCACAGCAGCGCGGGACGCACCGGCTCACCGTGCTCGTCCAGCGTCACCAGCCCGTGCTGCTGCCCGCCGACGGACACCGCGGCCACCTCGTGCGCCGCGTCGCCGCACTGACGCAGCGCCTCCCGCAGCGCGTCCCACCACTGGCGGGGGTCGCTCTCCCGGCCGGCGCCGGAGGTCACCGTGTGCGGCGCCTGGCCGCTCGCGACGACCTGCCCGGTGGCCGCGTCGACGACCAGCACCTTGGTGGACTGGGTGGACGTGTCCACGCCGACGACGAGCGGACCCTCGGCTGCTGACATCGGGCTCTCCTCAAGTTTTTGCGCGGCTCTGCGGGATCTGTCTTCCCAGAGATGCGTCCGCATACTAATTTGTAAACGGCCATGACGAAATAGTCGGCGAACAGTCGTCGAGACAGTGGCGAGACAGTCTTCGAGCAAGGAGCCGTGGCATGAGCTACCAGCCCACCCCGCAGGACAGGTTCACGTTCGGTCTGTGGACCGTCGGCTGGCAGGGACGGGACCCGTTCGGCGACGCGACGCGGCGTGCCCTCGACCCGGTCGAGACGGTGCAGCGCCTGGCCGAGCTGGGCGCCTACGGCGTGACCTTCCACGACGACGACCTGATCCCGTTCGGGTCCTCCGACAGCGAGCGCGAGGAGCACGTCAAGCGCTTCCGCCAGGCCCTGGACACCACCGGCCTCACCGTGCCGATGGCCACCACCAACCTGTTCACCCACCCCGTCTTCAAGGACGGCGCGTTCACCGCGAACGACCGTGACGTGCGCCGTTACGCCCTGCGCAAGACGATCCGCAACATCGACCTGGCCGTCGAGCTCGGCGCGAAGATCTACGTCGCCTGGGGCGGCCGTGAGGGCGCGGAGTCCGGCGCCGCCAAGGACGTGCGGGCGGCCCTCGACCGCATGAAGGAGGCGTTCGACCTCCTCGGCGAGTACGTCACCTCCCAGGGCTACGACCTGCGCTTCGCCATCGAGCCCAAGCCGAACGAGCCCCGCGGCGACATCCTGCTGCCGACCGTCGGCCACGCACTCGCGTTCATCGAGCGTCTGGAGTGGCCCGAGCTGTACGGCGTCAACCCGGAAGTCGGCCACGAGCAGATGGCGGGCCTGAACTTCCCGCACGGTATCGCGCAGGCGCTGTGGGCGGGCAAGCTCTTCCACATCGACCTCAACGGCCAGTCCGGCATCAAGTACGACCAGGACCTCCGCTTCGGCGCCGGCGATCTGCGCTCCGCCTTCTGGCTCGTCGACCTGCTGGAGAGCGCCGGCTACACAGGCCCCCGCCACTTCGACTTCAAGCCGCCGCGCACCGAGGACCTGGACGGCGTGTGGGCGTCGGCCGAGGGCTGCATGCGCAACTACCTGATCCTCAAGGAGCGCGCCGCCGCCTTCCGCGACGACCCCGAGGTCCAGGAGGCCCTGCGCGCCTCCCGCCTCGATGAGCTGGCCCAGGCCACCGCCGCCGACGGTCTACAGGGTCTGCTCGCCGACCGCACGGCGTTCGAGGACTTCGACGCCGACGCGGCCGCCGCCCGCGGGATGGCCTTCGAGCGGCTCGACCAGCTGGCCATGGACCATCTGCTGGGCGCCAGGGGCTGATCACGCACGCGTGTGCGTGCGGGCCGGTCGGTCGAGGGGCCGTGCCGGCCGCCGTGAGCCGGCCGCGAGGCCGATGCCCGTCAAGGGAGGCCTCCGCACGGAATACGCCGGAATCATGCCTTCCATGGCATGAGCGCGTACCGACTTCCGTGCGGAGGCCGCGCGCCCGGCGGTGCGCGGCGACGCTGGACGCATGGCCACGCCACCCGTACCGCCCAAGCCGCCGGGCCCTCCCGGCCCCCCTGGCCCTCCCGGTCCGCCCTGGTCGTCGGGACCGCCCGGACCTTCCGGGCCCGACGACACGCCGCCCTGGGGCGGCTTCGGGCCGCCCTCCTCGCCGCCGGGCCCGCCTGGCGACCCCGGCAGGCGGAGGAACCCGCTCATCGCCGTGCTGGCGCTGCTGGCCCTCGCCGTGGCCGTCGTCGCCGTGGTGGTGATGGCCACCGGCGGCGACTCGCCGGACGACGGCCCTCCCTCGAGCGGCAGCTCCTCTCCCGCGCCCTCGGTCAGCCTCCCGGTGGAACTGCCGAGCGGCTTCCCGAGCGAACTGCCCTCAAGCCTCCCGACAGGGCTGCCGTCCGGCTTCCCCACCGAGCTGCCGACACAGCTGCCCACAGAGCTTCCGAGCGAGCTGCCGAGCGAACTCGAATCGCTTCTGCCCTCCCTGGGCGGATCACTGCCGTAGCCGAGTGCCGTCCGGTGCGCCACGCGCACGTGTGTGCCATGCGAGGCCCGCACGCACGCGTGGCGGGCGTGCGGCTGCCGTACACGTACGCGTGCCCCGGGCGTATGCGTGCTGCTGTACGACGTCAGCGGCGCGCGCGAGCCACAAGCGCGGCGTGCGGCAGCGTCAGGCCGCCCGTGTCGTCGGCGAACTCCGAAGCGAACAGCTCGAAGTGGCGCCTGATGTCGGCGCGGACCTCAGGGGTCTGGCTCTGCACCATCTGGCCGCCGAACGCCACGCCGCTCGCGGGACCGCTCCACCACTCGTCGACACTCGTGCGGTGGTCCCAGCGCAAGGTCTCGCAGTCCGCCTCGCGCAACCCCGCCGCTGTCAGCAGTCCGGCCAGGCCGCTCTCGTCACGGCGGAAGTCGTCCTCGGCGGCGAGCCCCGTGGGCAGGTGGGGCGGACGTTCCGCACCCGCGGCCTGGAGCGCGCGGCCGAGCAGAGCCTGCCCCGGGGCCGGCGGCGCCGCCCAGACGGTCAGCGCGATCCTGCCCCCGGGCTTCAGGACGCGGCGCAACTCTCCCAGGGCGTCCCGGGGTCGGCCGACGTGGTTCAACACGAAGTTGGCCACCACGGCGTCGAACTCGTCGTCGGCGAAGGGCAGCTCGGGCAGGGCGGCCACGCGTACGTGTGCGGTCGGCGCTGCCCGCTCGGCCAGCTCGATCATGCTGGGCTCCGCGTCGACGGCCGTCACCGTCGCACCCCGTGAACAGGCGGCGGCAGCCACCGTCCCCGGCCCGGTCCCCACGTCCAGGATCCGCACGCCGGGGCCCGCCTCCACGGCGTCCAGCAGCAGCGGCACCGGATGGGCGCACAACTTGGCGTAACTGGCGACGTAGGCGGCGCCACGGCCCGCCCACATCAGCCGTTCGCACTTGTCGAAGCTGGTCAGCGTCATCCGTTCCCCGTTCTCGTGATGAATCGTCTCGTTCCGCGGTCAGCGGGAGCACGACCACGGTGATCAACGTGAACGATACGTAGAACGGCACCTCAGCCAGGGCGGCGGACCACCGGCGCTCGTGATCCCCGGCCGACGTCGGTCGCGCGTACAGGCGGCGACTGCCGGTCTTTCTCGGCCCTGTCCACGGCTCCCTGCCCGACGGGCAGCGCGTGGGATCCCGTGCCCGTCATCATCCGAGGCCCGGCCGCGCCCTCCGCCTCACCCACCGTCCTCGCCTACGGTGTCGATCGAGGCCAGTGCCGTGGCCGGGTCGAGTGCAGGGGCGCCCGCCGGCGTCCAGCGTCCGTGCTCCTTGCGGTACGGCCACCAGCGGCCGTCGCGGCCCAGCCTCAACTGCGAGGACGTCCCGGTGACGGTCCACCGGTTGGCCCTCGCCGTCAGCGGTGGCCGCTGGTCGTCGTCCCAGGCGGACCGGAGAGCGGCACGCACGCGTGTGAGCGTCTCGCCCTTGACGCTCCACTCTTCTTCCAGCAC
Source organism: Streptomyces sp. NPDC088254 (assembly GCF_044740925.1). NCBI lineage: Bacteria > Bacillati > Actinomycetota > Actinomycetes > Kitasatosporales > Streptomycetaceae > Streptomyces > Streptomyces sp. NPDC088254. The sequence goes on from NZ_JBIURQ010000001.1 coordinate 413,689, forward strand.
CGACAGGGCGGCCACGCCCCCGAGCCGCCAGGCCCGGACCGCCGAGGCCAGCTGTTCGGGACTGCGCCCCGAGCCGACGGCCAGGCGCTGGGTCACGGCGTCCGGCGGACCCGCGTCGACGGCACGATCCGCCGCCAGCCGCACGGCGTCCTGAGCAGTCGTCAACCCCGCTGCCCACGCGTGCCGTTCGGGCGCCTCGCTCAACGCCCCCGCCAGCAGACGCCAGGCCTCCGCCGCCGTGCTCACCGCCAAGGCTCGCAGCGCCGCCGGATCCACGTCCGCAGGGGGCGGAACGTCCGTGTCCCACGAGGGCGGCAGGCCCGCCTGCGCCGGCAGCTCGGGCACGGCGGGCAGCGGAGGCAGGGCACGCCCGGCGCGGTACGCCTCCGCCGCGTCCACCCCCTCCGGCGGTGCGGGGGCAGCCCCGGTCGGAGCGGCGGCGCCGCGGGCCTGGAGAGTGCCCAGCAGAGCGTGTTCGGGGCGACCCCGGAGCAGGAGCAGGACGAACGGATCCTGGTCGAGCAGCCGCGCCACCTGGTAGCACAGCGCCGCCGTGTGACCGCAGTGGTCCCAGGCGCCGCAGTCGCACCGCGCCTCCAGATCGCCCAGGCCGGGCAGCAGATCGACGCCGGCCGTCTCCGCGTCCTCGACGAGATGCGACGGCATCTCGCGATCGAGCAGGGCGGCGACATGACCGGCGCGTTGCACGGTGAGGTCGAGGAACCGGTCCCACTGCGCGTCCGACAGGACGTCGAGCAGTACGTCGGCCCGGTGTGACGCGCCGTCACGGCCCTGGACGACGGCGGTGACGCGACCCGGCCGCACCGACACCGCGCCCACGCCTCCCGCGCGCGCGAACCTGCGCCCCGTCCGCACCTGCTCGGCGTCCAGCGCCCCGCCCTCCAGGGACGCCAGCCAGGCACGCCCCCACCAGGTCTGCGCGAACCCCCTCCCAGGTGCGGGAGGCAGCGCCGCGAACGTGCGCTCCCCGTCGCCGTCGTGGGCGCTGTGGTGACGGCGATCCAGGTCGCCGCTCTGGGTGTCCTCGTAGTCCCCGTAGTTCCCGTAGTCCTCGTACCGGTTCACGACGTTCCCCCTCGCAGTTCCACCAGTGCCGCCAGCTCGGCGTCCGTCAGCTCCGTGAGCGCCGCCTCGCCGGACGCGCCGAGCACGGCGTCCGCGAGATCCTGTTTGCGGCGCAGCATGGCGGCGATGCGGTCCTCGACCGTCCCCTCCGCGATCAGCCGGTGCACCTGCACGGGCCGGGTCTGGCCGATGCGGTACGCCCGGTCGGTGGCCTGCGCCTCGGCGGCGGGGTTCCACCAGCGGTCGTAGTGCACGACGTGCTCCGCGCGCGTGAGGTTGAGGCCGGTGCCCGCCGCCCTCAGGGACAGCAGGAACACCGGCACCTCGCCCGCCTGGAAGCGGGCGACCATCGCCTCACGTTCGGCCACGGGCGTCCCGCCGTGCAGGAACTGCGTGGGCACGCCGCGTGCCGCCAGGTGCCGTTCGAGAATGCGTGCCATGCCGACGTACTGCGTGAAGAGGAGGACGCTCGCCTCCTCGGCGAGGAGGGTGTCCAGCAGCTCGTCCAGGAGCTCCAGCTTTCCCGAACGCCCAGAGGTCGTCGGTCGTTCCTCCTTGAGGTACTGCGCCGGATGGTTGCAGATCTGCTTGAGCGAGGTCAGGAGTTTCACGATCAGACCGCGCCGTGCCATGTCGTCGGCCTCGGCGATCGCCGCCAGCGTCTCCCGCACCACGGCCTCGTACAGACCCGTCTGCTCCGGTGTCAGGGACACCGGCCGGTCGGTCTCGGTCTTCGGGGGGAGTTCGGGGGCGATGCCCGGATCGGACTTGCGGCGGCGCAACAGGAACGGGCCCACGAGTCGCGCCAGGCGCTCGGCCGCGGCCGGGTCCCCGCCGGCCTCGACGGCACGCGCGTAGCGCGCGCGGAAAGTCCCCAGCCGCCCCAGCAGGCCTGGCGTCGTCCAGTCCAGGATCGCCCACAGCTCCGACAGGTTGTTCTCCACCGGAGTGCCGGTGAGCGCCACGCGTGCGCGTGCTCCGATGGTGCGAAGCGCCCGCGCGGTCTCCGAGTACGGGTTCTTCACGTGCTGTGCCTCGTCCGCGACGACCAGGCCCCATGGCACTGAGGCGAGGCGAGGCGCGTCCTGCCGCAGGGTGCCGTAGGTCGTCAGCACGAACTCGCCTTCGGCCACAGCCTCCAGGCCGCGTCGCGGCCCGTGGAAGCGGCGCACCGGGATGCCGGGCGCGAACCGCTCGATCTCCCGCTGCCAGTTGCCCATCAGCGACGTCGGGCACACCACCAGGGTCGGTCCGGCGGCCGAGGGGTCCGTCTGGCGGTGCAGGTGCAGGGCGATCAGCGTGACGGTCTTGCCGAGGCCCATGTCGTCCGCAAGACAGCAGCCGAGCCCCAGCGACGTCGTCCGGGCCAGCCAGTCGAGTCCGTGCCGCTGGTAGTCGCGCAGCGTCGCGTCGAGCGCGGCGGGCTGTGCCACCGGCTCCTGCCCGTCGGTGTGGGCCAGCCGCTCCCGCAGGGTCGCCGGCCAGCCGGTGGGAACAACCTCGACCTGGCGGCCGTCCACCTCGGCGGAGCCCGTCAGAGCGGCTGCCAGCGCGTCGATCGGGGTGATCTCGAGGTCCTGTCGTGCCCGGGCCCGACTCAGCTCCCCGGGGTCGATCAGGACCCATCGGTCGTGCAACCGCACCAACGGGCGATGGGCTTCCGCGAGACGGTCCAGCGCCTCGCGCGTGATGTCCCTGTCGTCCAGCGCGAACCGCCAGGAGAAGGAGAGCAGGGCGTCAGCGGACAGGAACGACGGCGATGCGGAGCCGGACCTGTCCGGGCTCTCGCCGTCCTCCGGAGGCCCCACCACGGCGTGAGCCGTCAGTGTGCGGGCCAGCTCCTTCGGCCAGTGCACTTCGACGCCCGCGCCCGCCAGCGCACGCGTGCCCTCCCCGAGGAGTTCAGCGACCTCCTCGTCATGGAGCTCCACGGCGTCCGGGACGGCCGCCGACAGCAGGGGCGTGAGCGCGGGCCACGCGCGTGCGGCGCGGCGCAGTGCGAGCAACGTGTCCACGCGCGCGTGCGGACCGAACGCCCGGTGCACGGGACCGCTTTCCTGCCACACCTCGGCGGCGTCCGCGACGAGGGTGGGATCGCCGACGCCGTGCACCTGCGGCACGGCCCGGAACGCGGGCGCCGCCTCGTGCGGTGGCGAGGCGGACAGCCCGGACACCTCGATGCGCAACGAGACGCGCACCCCGGCGTCGTGTCCGGCGGCGACGTCGGCGGCCCACGCGCGCAACTGCGGTGCGTGCACGGGCAGCAGTCCGGAGTAGGCCGGTCCGCCCGTCAGCAGGGCGGCGGCGGGGGAGCGGGGGAGGGTGTCCGCGACCGCGTCCAGGAAGGCGCGCAGCAACCGCTCCGGGTCGGGCAGCCGCAAGGGCGGGCCGTCGTCCAGGGGCACGGCGTGCGCCTCGGGTGGCATCGCCGCGGCCAGACGGCGCACCCGGTCGACGTCGTCAGGGCACAGGGGGCCCGCACGCCAGGCGTCGTGATCGTCCTCGGACAGGCCCGGCAACAGCAGGCCGCGGGCGACGAACTCCAGGGCGGTCAAGGTCGCCGCACCCCAGAAGGCGACGGCCCGGTGTGCGCCCGACGCGGCCCACGCGCGCGTGAGGAAGGGCAGTGCCTCGTCCAGGGGGACATGGACCGCGGACACGCGTACGTGCTCCACGCCGCCGTCGTCCGCGAGGCTGACGACGGACAGCGCGCCGCACGACGCCGACTTGAGAGCGGGCGGCCCCGACGCGCCGGCGGGCGGCCATGGTGTTCCGTCGGGCGGGGCGGCGCTCCCGTCCGGCTCCCAGAAGGCGAACTCGCCTGTGCGTGCGGGGACGCCGGGCAGGAAGACGGCAGGACGGCGAACCAGTTCGAAGGTCTCGGGCGGTGCTTCCGCGGGAACCCGGCGCACAGTGATGAACCCACTCCTCAAATTTGACTACTGAAGGTCGATTGCCGAGAGTACAGCACTCCGCGGGGGAACGAGCACCGGATTTCCCCTGGACGACCTTTCCCTCGTGAGTACCTAGGGGACGCGGATCAGGGAAGACTCAGGGACGAGCCCGGAACCGCGCGTCGCGGGGAGCCGTTTCACAGACAAGAAGCGGTTTTCGCAGACGGAGAGCGGCAACGGCCGCGAAGGAGGCGACGCACATGTCGAAGAACGCGAAGATCGCCGCGGGAGGTGTGGCGGTCGGGCTGCTTCTGCTGATCTGGCTGCCCTGGTGGGCGTCTCTTCTGATCGTGCTCGGGGTTCCCGCGGCGGCGTACCTCACGCTGGACCCCTCGCAGCGGCGCAGACTGCGCCGTGTCACCCGCAAGGAACTCGGGCGCTGACGGACGGGGCCGCGGCGCGGCCCCGTCGTCCGCTCCCCTTAGGGGCTCAGATGGGGCGCACAGCCATCTTGTCGAGCGCTTCGAGCAGGCCCGGCAGTTCGGGGCCCCGGCCGACCGGCAGCACCTCGCCGGGCTCGTCGTCGAGCAGGACGAACGCGATGTCGTCGGTGCGGGCCACCAGCGACCAGCCGGGGCCGTCGGCACGCAGGGTGCGCGCGTCACCCGGGGCGAACGAGGACCTCACGCGGCCCAGCGGGGGCGGGGTGTCCACATACGTGCGGGCCTCTGCGAGGACGCGCCGGACGCCACTGTGCCCCCGCGCCGCGGGCTTTCCGGCCCCTCCCGCGGCCTCGGCGTCCTTGGTCACCTCCGCGGCCTCGGCGGGCTCGGATCCGTCCCGCGGGGCCGGGAACTTGGAGTCGTCGATCTGCTCGCGCCACTGGGCCCACTGGAGCGCGATCTCGTCGGCTCCCAACCTCCGCTGCGCCGGGCCCCAGACCGTCGTGTCCGGCGGCGAGAGCGCGGGCCGGCCCGCGACCTCGGGGTCAGGGTCGTGCGGCGCGGGCACCCCGGGGGCGGCTACGGCGACCGCCAGCGGCCAGCCGGGCAGCGCCGCGACCACCGTCCGGTCGTCGGGGGACAGGTCGTACTCCATGCCGCAGTCCCACGACGCGATGGCGACCGCCACCAGCGACACGTCGTCGATGACGACCGTCCACCGGGCGCCCTCGCCGTCCTGGCCCAGCACCAGGCCGTACCCGTCGGCGAGCGGCGCCAGACCGAGCGCCGCACAGGCCTCCGGGTAGTCGTCGCCCAGCACACTCGGGAACTTCGCCGGCGTCAGCAGTACCGCCGTCAGCACGTAGAGCGCCTCGTCCGCGGCGGCGACGGCGTCCTCGTCCGTCCCGGCCATCCCAGCCTCCCCAGGGTTCGTCCAATCGCGCGCACCCTAGTGCGGCGGGAAGGCGCTTGTCACGGCCCCGGGAGACACCCGGAGCTGCAGTTTTCCTCCGACGGGGCGAATCGCCTCGCTTGTCGGCGAATGTCAGGCGGGCGGCAGCCCCAGCAGCTCCCTGGCCACCGTCCGAGGGGACTCGCCGCGCTCCCGCGCGAGCGCGATGACCGCCCGGCACGCCAGTTCGTTCACCCCGAAGGACAACGCCTCCGGAGAGACCCAGCCGGCCGCTTCGTCGATCCGGTCCTGATCGTTTTCCGCGCAGCCCGAGACGTACACGGCGGCCGCTTCGAAGAGGTTGTGCGCGCGCTTCCGGCCGGGGCGCCGCTCACCCTCCTCGCGCCCGCCGTTGGCCCGCCCTCCGTCCCGACGTGCCTGCGCACGCGTTCCGGCGAGGACTCTTCCCCAGGTCTTGCGTATGCCCTCCGACATGCTCCACCGCCCTTCCCCTGCGTGATTCCCCCATCCGGAGGCGTTCATCTCCCGCTCGACGACGTAAAGTTGAGGAAGTCGGGGTTGCCGGGGCGGAGGGGGCCAGAGTGGTGAAGCGCTACGAGCGACTCGCACAGATCCGGCGTATGGACCCCTACGAGAACGCCTCCGAGATCTACCGGCTCTCCGTGGCGTACGAGTTCCCCTGGGACTTCGCACGCGCTTTGGAACTGGCCCTGTACCGCACCTACGCCGTCCCCAGCATCGGAAGCCTGCTCGCGCGTACCGCGGAGCTCACGGACCGTACGCAGAAACGCTACGACGACACCTCGCTGCTCCTCGACGCCGTCGTCGAGCACGGCTTCGGCAGCGCCGAGGGCCGCACGGCCGTCCGCCGCATCAACCAGATGCACCGCAGCTACGACATCGCCGACGACGACATGCGCTACGTGCTCTGCACGTTCGTCGTGATGCCCAAGCGCTGGATCGACGCCTACGGATGGCGCCGGCTGTCGCGCCACGAGATCGTCGCCTCCACCGTCCACTACCGCGCCCTGGGGCAGCGCATGGGGATCAAGGACATCCCCGAGACCTGCGAGGACTTCGAGGCCTGTCTCGACGCCTACGAGGAGGCCCGCTTCGGATGGGACGAGGGGGCCAGGCGGGTCTCGGACGCGACGCTCGCGCTGATGGCCTCCTGGTACCCGCGGCCGCTCGCCCCCGTGCTGCGCGCCACGACCCTCGCCCTGCTCGACGAGCCTTTGCTGAAGGCCTTCCGCTACACCCCGCCCGGTCCGTTCACGCGCGCGCTGGTGCGTCGGGCGGTACGCGCGCGTGGGCGCGCCGTCCGCCTGCTGCCGCCGCGCCGAGCGCCCCACTTCGCGCGCCAGAACCGGGAGATCAAGGGGTACCCGCAGGGCTACCGGCTCGCGGACCTGGGCACCCGGCCGGTGCCCGGCGTGCGAGGGTGCCCGGTGCGCCATGTCGACCTCGGTGAGACCGGGTCAGCCGCCCAGTGAGCGCAGCGTGTCACGCAGCCAGGTGAGTTCGGCACGAGAGGTCGCGCGCGCGATCGTCAGCATCCCTTGCCGGAAGGGGTCGTCCAGCTCCTCCGCGCGCAGCGGCCGGTCGCCGTCGTAGAAGAAGCTCGCCGGCTCCTCCAGGAAGGCGAGCCGACGGCGGAGCACGACCGCCTGGGCCTCGGCGTCGTCAAGATGCCGTAGGAACGCGAGCAGGGTGAACCAGCGGTTCTCGTCGGTGACGTCCCGCTCGCCGGGCTCGGCGAGCCGCCGGCGCAGCTCGCGCCGGCCCTCCTCGGTGAGACTCAGGACGTGCCGGGGCGCGGCCGCGGCGCCAGGTTGCGTCGTGCGTACCAAGAGGCCGGCGTTCTCCAGGCGTTTGATCGCCGGGTACAGCGTGCTCTCGGCCACGGGACGTACGTGCCCGGTCAGCGCCGTGATGCGTTTGCGCAGCTCATAGCCGTGCAGAGGGGCGTCGTACAGGAAACCGAGAATGGAGAGCTCCAGCATGCCCGTATTCTGCCGCACGTTCGCGGTATCTCGGAGCTCAGGTACTACGTTGACGCGATACATCGTAGTCGATGTATGGTCTTCACGGAGTCGGCCGAGCAGATGTTCCGAGGAGGCAGTCATGCGGCAGGCAGAGTTCGGCGGCGGGGGAAGCCGCATCCGGTGGACGGAGACACCGGGCGCCGAGCCCGCGCGCGTGTACGTCCACGGACTGGGCGCGACCTCGGCCGTCTACCACGCGCACGTGGCGTCCCGGCCCGAACTCGCGGGCCGGCGCAGCCTGTTCGTGGACCTGCCCGGACACGGCATCAGCGACCGGCCCGCGGACTTCGGCTACACGCTCGATGAGCACGCCGACGCGCTGGCCGCCGCGCTGGACTCGGCGGGCGTCGCCGACGCCGAACTCGTCGCCCACAGCATGGGCGGCTCGGTGGCCATCGTGCTCGCCCACCGCCGTCCCGACCTGGTCTCCCGGCTCGTCCTGACGGAGGCCAACCTCGACGCCTTCCCACCGCCGACCGCGGGCAGCAGCGGCATCGCGAACCACTCCGAGGACGACTTCGTCGACGGGGGCCACGCGCGTGTGCTGGAGAGCGTCGGCCCCCTGTGGGCGGCGACCATGCGGCTCGCGGATCCGCGCGCCCTGCACCGCAGCGCCGTCGGGCTCAGGCGCGGATCCGAGCCGGTCATGCGGGAGATGCTGACGGGGTTGACCGCCGTGGACCGCGTCTACCTGCAGGGTGAACTCAGCGGGGCGCTCGAAGGGACGGACGCCCTGGCGCGCGCGGGAGTGCGCGTGGTGACGGTCCCGGACGCCGGGCACAACGTCATGTTCGACAACCCCGACGCTTTCGTCGAGGCGGTCGCCGGAAAAGCGTGAGCCCCCGGGGTCCCGCGCGCGACGGCGCGCAAGTGTGCGGCGGCCTCAGGCCTCCCGCACGGCCAAGGCCAGATAACGGGTGTCCTCGTCGACATATGACGTCATGCGCCACCCGGAACCGGCCAGCAGGGGACGCAGGTTCGCCTCCGCGCGCAGGTCGTCCGCGGTGATCTGTCGGCCGTGCCGCGCCGCGAGCGCTGCCCTGCCGATCGGGTGGAACAGCGCCAACGTGCCGCCGACGCGCACCACCCGGGCCAACTCCCGCAGATTCGCCTCCGGTTGACGCAGGTGCGATATGAGGCCCGCCCCGAACACGGCGTCGAGCGACCCCGAGCGCAGAGGGAGCGCGGCGACGTCGGCGAGCAGCAGTCGCGCGTCGCGGTGGCGTCCTGCGCGTACGGCGGCCTCCAGCATGGCCGACGTCAGATCGACCCCGACGACCGCTCCCGAGGCCCCCACGGCCGCGCGGAGGGGCGGCAGGGCCCGTCCCGTACCGCAGCCCGCGTCCAGTACGCGGTCGCCCTCGCGCAGACCGAGCTCGGTGACGGCGGCCGCGTAGGCGGGGCCGTCGTCGGGGAACCTCCGGTCCCAGTCCGCGGCGCGGGTGGTGAAGAACTCCTGCACGCGTGTGTGGTCGTCGCTCATGCACCGCATGATTCCTCACCCTCGAGGAGGAGATGACGGCGCGCATGTTCGAGCGTGGGGCGATCGAGCCGGTGCACATCCATGTCAGATTGCGGCACCTTTCGAAATGCGCCCCCATTGCGCTCCTGTGCCCCCACTAGCGTCCCGGGTCCATGGGACACCTGGACCACGCCGCCTTCGGCTGGCTGACCCCCGTGCTGTCGTACGCGATGGCCTGCGTCGGCGCCGCCCTCGGGCTGCGCTGCACGGTCCGCGCGCTGGGCACCGCAGGTCGCTCGCGCCGCAACTGGCTGGTGACGGCCGCCTCTTCGATCGGCACCGGCATCTGGACCATGCACTTCGTGGCCATGCTCGGCTTCGCCGTCAGCGGCACCGACATCCGCTACGACGTCCCCCTGACCGTGCTCAGCCTCCTCGTCGCCATGATCGTCGTCTGCGCCGGTGTCTTCGCCGTCGGCTACGGCCGAGGCCGCACGCGCGCGTTGCTGATCGGCGGACTCACCACAGGCCTGGGCGTGGCGAGCATGCACTACCTGGGCATGGCCGCCGTACGGCTGCACGGCGACGTGACGTACGACCCGATGCGCGTCGGGCTCTCCGTCCTGATCGCCGTGGTGGCGGCGACCGCGGCACTCTGGGCGGCACTGAACATCAAGTCCCCGGTCGCCGTCACCCTGGCGTCCCTCGTCATGGGCGCGGCGGTGAGCAGCATGCACTACACGGCGATGTTCGCCGTGCACGTGCGGGTCACGCCGTCCGGCGAGGCGCTGCATGGGGCCACGGCGATGCAGTTCATCTTCCCCCTCGCCGTCGGTCTCGGGTCCTACCTCTTCCTCACCTCGGCCTTCGTCGCCCTGTCGCCCACCACGGGGGAACGCGAGGCGTCCGCCTCGGCCCAGCAGCTTCCCGACCGTGTCACCGGCGGCGGTCGGCGGACCCGGGCCGGGTGACCGCGGACGGCCGTGCCCTCGGCTGCCCCTCATCACCGGCACGTTCGTGACTCCCGTACGACCCGCGCGGCCCATCGCCGGACCACGCGTCCTCCAACCAACCGCACGCCCGACAACGGACCGCACCTCCCGTAGGGGCCCTCGGTCCGCGCACACGACCGCACGTACCGCACGGGGCCGGGGTCCGCACAGGACCGCACGCCCCGACGACTCCGAGCGAGGAGGCCATGCGCACACCCCGGAGCACCTCCATGGGCGATGCCGAGCCGCCACCCCCCGTGCGCGGCCGCCGCGCCCACGCCGGACCGCCCGCCGACGAAGGCCCGGACGGGCAGGCGGGAACACCGGCGACCGCGGCTCTCACGCGCGCGGGACGCCGGCGGCTCCGCCCGCGCACCGTCCGCGCCAAGATCGTCTGCCTGCTGATGGTGCCGGTCGTCTCCCTGCTGGCCCTGTGGGCGTACGCCACCGTCAGCACCGCCCAGGACATCTCCCGACTGCGCCAGGTGCAGCGCGTGGACGCACAGCTCCGCACGCCCGTCACGGACGCGGTCGTGGCGCTGCAGACCGAGCGGGCCGCCGCCGTACGCCATGCGATCCGCCCCGCCGCCGCACAGGAGACCGAGCTGAAGGAGCTCGGGGAGCGGACGGACCGCGCGGTGGCCAGGCTCAGGCTCGGCGACGACAGCACCGTGGCCGACGGTCAGGAGCTGCCCGCCGATGTCGCCCGACGCCTGGAGGCGTTCGTCTCCGGGGCGGAGGCACTGCCCGCCCTGCGGACCACCGTGATCGACGGCGACGCGGACTGGGCCGAGGTCTACGGGACCTACACCCGGACGATCTCGGCCGCCTTCTCCGTAGGCGGCTCCCTCTCCGGCATTCAGGACGCCGAACTCGGCTCCGACGCGCGCGTGCTGCTCGAATTCGGTCGAGCCGGAGAAGCGCTGGCCCAGGAGGACGCCGTCCTCGGCAGCGCACGTCTGGCCGGCAGCCTCGACGGCGCACGCCTGCGCCTGTTCACCGGCGCCGTCGACACGCGCCGCGCCCTCACCGAGTCGGCCACGGCCGACCTGGGCGGCCCTGAGCGCGCGGCCTGGCGAAACCTGTCCACCAGCGGCGCGTACACCGTCGTGAACGCCGCCGAGGACAGGGTGCTCGCGGCGGAGCCCGGCGACCCGGCCGTCGCCGCCGCACCCGAGACAGCCTGGCGCCAGGCACACGCGCGCGTACAGGACGGCATGCGGGCCGTCGAGGCGGACGCCGCGCGCCGGGTCGCCGAGCGCGCCGACCCGTTCACCCGCGGCCTGCTCACCCCGGCCGGCGCGGCCGTGCTGCTCGGTCTCGCCGCCGTCGCCGCCTCGCTCGTCATCTCGGTGCGCATCGGCCGCGCCCTCGTCGTCGAACTGGTCGGCCTGCGCAACAGCGCCCTGGAGATCGCCCGGCGCAAACTACCCGAGGCCATGCGCAGACTCCGCGCCGGCGAGGAGATCGACGTGCGTGCCGAGGCGCCGCCCGGGGCGCCCGCCGAAGACGAGACCGGCCAGGTCGCCGAGGCGCTGGCCACCGTCCACCGCGCCGCCCTCAAGGCCGCCGTGGAACGTGCCGAGCTGGCCAGCGGCATCTCCGGGGTGTTCGTCAACCTCGCCCGGCGCAGCCAGATCCTCGTCCACCGCCAGCTCAGCCTCCTGGACAGCATGGAGCGCCGCTCGGACGACCCGGACGAGCTCAGCGACCTCTTCCGGCTCGACCACCTCACCACGCGCATGCGGCGTCACGCCGAGAGCCTGATCATCCTCTCCGGGGCGGCCCCCGGCCGGGCCTGGCGCATGCCGGTGTCACTGACCAACGTCGTCCGTGCCGCCGTCTCCGAGGTCGAGGACTACGCGCGCGTGGAGGTGGGCCGGCTCCCGGAGGCGTCCGTCGACGGCGCCGCCGTCGCCGACCTCACCCACCTTCTGGCCGAACTCGTCGAGAACGCCGCCCAGTTCTCGCCCCCGCACACACGCGTACGCGTCACCGGCGAGCCCGTCGGCAACGGCTACGCCCTGGAGGTGGAGGACCGGGGACTGGGCATGGGCAAGGAGACCCTCGCGCAGGCCAACCGGCGCATCGCCCAGTCCCAGGCCCTCGACCTCTTCGACAGCGACCGGCTCGGACTGTTCGTGGTCAGCAGGCTCGCCGCCCGCCACGACGTCAGGGTGCACCTGCGGACCTCGCCCTACGGCGGCACCACGGCGGTCGTCCTGCTGCCGACCGCCCTTCTGCACGGCGGCCACCCGAAACGCCCCGCCCACGAGGCGGCCGACGCGGGACAACCGGAGGAACGCGCCTACGCGCGCGTGCCCGGTGCCGACCGACACCGGGAGGCCGTGCCGGCGACCGCCGACCGACCGGCTCTGACAGCCTCCGCCCACTCCGCCCATACGGTTTCCCCGCCGGTCGCCCCCGCGGAGGGTCCCGCCGTCCGGGCCGCCGACGAGCCGGCGGAAGCCGACACCCCACCTTCCGGTGTCACCGCCTTGCGCCTGCACCGCCCACCGGACGACCCGGGCGCCTCGGACGGACCGGGCGGACCGGCCGCCGGACACTCCGGAGGGCGCCTGGCCGGGTCGCCCACGAGAGCCTTTGGGGGACGTCAGCCCGAACCGCCCGCCGGACCGTTCAGGGGATCTCACGCCGGGCCACCCGCGAGGCCGTCGGACGGACCTCATGCCGGGGCACCTGCGCGCCCGGCCCCGGGGCGACAGTCCGAACCACCCGCCGCCGGACCGTCCAGAGGACAAGCCACCGGATCGGACGACCTCCCGCGCCGGGTACGACAGGCGAGTCTGGCCCCGCAACTGCGCAGGTCACCGACCGAGGACCCCGCCGGGACGGCACCGGGCCGACACGGCGGCGAGCGGCGCACCCCCGAACTCGTGCGCGATCGGATGGCCGCCTACCAGGACGGCTGGGCGCGCGGCGGCGGCAGGCGACCCGGCAGCGATGCCACCCCGGACCCCGAACCGGGCAGCGAAAGCAGCGAAGGAGATTCCGCATGATCCAGGACCCGAGCACGAGACCTGCCGGCCGCTCCGGTGAACTCGATTGGCTGCTGGACGACTTGGTGATGCGCGTCAGTGAGGTACGGCACGCGGTCGTGTTGTCCAACGACGGCCTCGCCGTGGGCTCCTCCAGCGCCCTCAGCCGCGAGGACGCCGAACACCTCTCCGCCGTGGCCTCCGGATTCCACAGCCTCGCCAAGGGCGCCGGCCGGCACTTCGGCGTCGGGGGCGTCCGACAGACCATGGTCGAGATGGACGACGGCTTCCTGTTCGTGGCCGCTGCGGGCGACGGCTCCTGCCTCGCCGTCCTCACCGCCGTGACCGCCGACATCGGCCTGGTCGGCTACGAGATGGCACGGCTGGTCAAACGCGTCGGCGAGCACCTCTACACGCCGCCGCGATTCTCCTCGCGGCCGCACACCGCTGGCTGAGGCGAGAGAGCGACCCGTGCGGATGACCGAGGACCCAGCCGCCGCGCTGAACGAACAGGGCAGCCGGTGGTACGACAGCGAGGCCGGGCCGATCGTCCGCCCCTACGCGATGACCGGCGGACGGACGAGATCCGGCCCCGCCGGAGTCGACTTCGACCTGATCGCCCTGATCACCCCGAGTCCCGGCGCAACCGACGAGGGTGACACCGGGCTGGGCCCGGAGCACCGGACCCTCGTCGACCTGTGCCGCGCGGAGACGCAGTCCGTCGCGGAACTCGCCGCCGGCGCCGACCTGCCCGTGGGCGTCGTACGGGTCCTCCTCGGCGACCTGCTGGAACGCGGCCGCGTCACGGTCAGCCGCCCGGTGCCGCCCGCGCAACTTCCCGACGAGCGGATCCTGCGCGAGGTCATCGCGGGGCTGCGGGCCCTGTAGACGAACGCGGCGCTCCATCCCGAAACCCACCGACCGACACCGTCCTGAGAGAAGTGATCCATGGTCCCCGAGCACTCCGAGGCCACGGGCGGCGACACGGCCGCGCTGGCGTTGAAGATCCTGGTCGCCGGCGGGTTCGGCGTGGGCAAGACCACGCTGGTGGGTGCGGTCAGCGAGATCAAGCCGCTGCGCACCGAGGAACTCCTCAGCGAAGCGGGCCAGTCGGTGGACGACACCGACGGCGTGGACCAGAAGGTCACGACGACCGTCGCCATGGACTTCGGCCGGATCACCATCCGCTCCGGGCTCTCCCTGTACCTGTTCGGCACCCCGGGCCAGGACCGCTTCTGGTTCCTGTGGGACGAACTGTCACAGGGGGCGCTGGGCGCGGTGGTCCTCGCCGACACGCGGCGCCTGGCGGACTGCTTCCCGGCCGTCGACTACTTCGAGCACCGGCACATCCCGTTCGTGGTGGCCGTCAACTGCTTCACGGGAGCGCGCGCATACGCAGCCCCCGAGGTCTCCCGCGCCCTCGACCTCGACGAGGGCACCCCCGTCGTGATGTGCGACGCGCGTGACCGGGCCTCGGGGAAGGAAGTGCTGATCCAACTAGTCGAGTACGCCGGGCGGATGCACGCCGCCCGGCTGCTCGACTCCGTGAGTTGACGACCCACGCCGCGTACGACCGCGTGTCCGGCCGTCTCAGTCGGCCATCGCTGCTCTCAGTCGGCCACGGCCGACTGCGCCAGGACCTTGTCGATCGTGACCCGGACGAGGAGTTCGCCGGGGACGCCGTTGCGGGCGCCGAACTCCTCGGCGCGCTCCTCACCCATGTAGCGCGCCGCGATACGGGTCGCCCAGTGGCGCACCTCGCCGACATCTTCGGAGATGCCGGCGGTGCCCTGCAGCACCACGAAGCCGAACGGCGGCCGGTCGTCGTCCACGCACAGCGCGACGCGGCCGTCCCGCGCCAGATTGCGCCCCTTCACCGAGCCCTTGCCGGTGTTGAAGACCACCTCGTCCCCGTCGAGCAGGAACCAGATGGGCGCCACGTGCGGGCTGCCGTCCGCACGGACGGTCGACAGTTTTCCGGTGCGGGTGCCGTGTGAGACGAACGCCCGCCATTCCTCATCGGTCATCTTGTGTGCCATGACCCCATACTCCTTGCCCGCCGGCCGATGGTGGGGAAGGCTGGCGGACAGGCTCTCGGGGCCGAGGGCGTGCCCGCGCCCCCGGCAGGGCGGACACGACACGGGGAACGTGACACGGGGAGACGCTGACATGGCGCAGAAGCAGGGGCTGGGGTGGCTGCTGGACGATCTGACCGAACGGGTCGGTCACGTCCGTCACGCGCTGGTCCTGTCCAACGACGGGCTGGTGGCGGGCGCGAGTACGGGGCTGCGCCGGGAGGACGCCGAGCACCTCGCGGCGGTCTCGTCCGGCTTGCACAGTCTGGCCAAGGGATCCGGGAGGCACTTCGGGGCGGGCCAGGTGCGTCAGACGATGATCGAGTTCGACGACGCGTTGCTGTTCGTCACCGCGGCCGGCACCGGAAGCTGCCTGTGCGTGCTCAGCGGCGCGGAGGCCGACATGGGACAGATCGCCTACGAGATGGCTCTGCTCGTCAATCGGGTCGGAGAACACCTGGTCGTCGACGCACGCCGACCCGGGTCGGCACCGTACACGGACCTCTGACCTGCGCTTTCCGCGACTTTCGGGACGTTTTCCTTAGTTATCCACAGGCTTGCCGCGATCTGCGTGAATCCGGATACGGTTTTTCCCAGGCCACCGCGGACGGCGCGGAGGCACCGTACTCCACGGGGGAGACGACCATGTCCGGTCACACCGTCATGCCGGCGCACGCTCCGGCCCGCAGCCTCAGCCGTGCGGCACGAGAACTGGGTCTGAAGCGCAGCGAGTTCGATCTCGCCGTGAACCTCGGGCGTATCAGGACCGTGCCCGACGAGGGCGGCGGGGGCCGCCGGGTGGCGTGCGCCGAGATCGACCGGCTGCTGCGCTCGCCCGGCTTTCCCGAGACGTTGGCCGACAGCGTCAAGGCCGTCGGCACCACCGAGGGCGCTCAGATCGTGGGGGTGCCGCCCGCTCGTTTCAGCCGCCTGGCAAAGGTGGGGCTGGTGGTGCCGGTGAACTTCTACCTCAACCGCTATCGAGCTGTCGTCTGGCTGTATCTGGCCGAGGAACTACGCCAGTTCGCGCACGACGGGAACAACGCGTTCCTGCTCTCGGGGCGCACGCCCGACTGGATCCGGGGGCAGTTGGCGGCCGGGCAGGACCTGCGGCCCCGCAACTGGCGAGGACGCCATCTGGGCTTCCTCCTGCGGCAGGCCGAAGGTCCCTGGCAGCAAGCGGGAGCACTGGCCGCGTTCCTCGGCCCGGCGCAGATCGCGGAGATCGTCAGCGATGCCTACGAACGAAGCCACCTGAACCGCTTCCGACCCGCGCCGCCGGCACACGGGGTGCCGGGATCACCGGCCGCGCATCTCGTCGAGAAGATCACGACAGCGGACGATCCCGACGAGATCGGCTGGCTGAGGTCCGACCTGGCCCGGGCACTGGACGAGGCCCGAACCCACCAGCCGGCGCCCCGCCCGGCGAACATCGCCACACTCACGCCCTTCCCGGCGCAGGCCACCCCATCGGAAGCCGACCCGGCGGTCGTCACCGCATCGGCGCCCGCGCCGCAGACCGGCGCCGCACCGGCGCCGGTCGTCACTCCGGCACCCACATCCGTGGAGCGAGCGACGACGCCGGACGAGCGGCGGAACTCGCGCGGCGGTCTGCTCGGGTGGCTTCGCCGCAGAGGTGCATGAACAACGCTGTCCCGCCCCGGTCGATCCGAGATCAGCCCTTCCGAGATCAGCCCTTCCGAGAGGGGCCGTTCAGCGACCCACCACGCTGAGATCCCGTCGGCCTACAGAGTGCGGAAGAGGCCCTCCTGCACGACGGACACCAGCAGGCGCCCCTGAACGTCGTAGATCCGCCCGCGGGCCAGACCGCGCCCGCCCGTCGCGATCGGCGACTCCTGGTCGTACAGGAACCACTCGTCCGCGCGGAACGGCCGATGGAACCACATCGCGTGGTCCAGAGACGCCATGTCGAAGTTCCGCGGCCCCCACAGGGGTTCGACGGGGAGCCGGACGGCGTCCAGGAGCGTCATGTCGCTGGCGTACGTCAACGCGCAGGTGTGCACGAGAGGGTCGTCTCCCAGCGGACCGACAGCACGCATCCACACCGCGCTGCGTGGCTCGGCGTCCTTGATCTCCTCGGGCTTCCAGCGCAGCCCGTCGGCGTACCGGATGTCGAAGGGCTGGCGGCGCGCCATCCGCTCCAACTGCTCGGGCAGCGCGCCCAGATGCTCCCGGACCTCCTCGGTGACCGTCGGCAGGGACTCCGGGTCCGGGACTTCCCGGGCCGGCGGCAGCTGGTGCTCGAAAGGACCTTCCTCAGGCTTGTGAAAGGAGGCGGTGAGATTGAAGATCGTGCGGCCCTGCTGCACGGCGGTGACCCGGCGCGTCGTGAACGACCGCCCGTCCCGCACCCGCTCGACCTGGTACACGATCGGCACGCCCGGCCGGCCCGGACGCAGGAAGTACGCGTGCAGCGAGTGCACGGGCCGGCCCCCGTCCGTGGTGCGGCCGGCCGCGACCAGCGCCTGGCCGGCCACCTGGCCGCCGAAGACCCGCTGGAGGGACTCGTGCGGGCTGCGGCCGCGGAAGATGTTGACCTCGATCTGCTCCAGGTCGAGCAGGTCGACGAGCCTCTCGGCGGGATTCGTCATCGGTGTGCTTCTCCTGTGCCTGCCCCGGCGCCTTGTTCCGCGCCTGCTTGCGACCTTGTTCCTGACCGTGTTCCGGCGCGTGCCCCGACATCCCGGCGGGCAGCCGTTCCGGTGCTCACAGCTGGCCCACGTCGGTGACGCGGATCACCGCGCGGCCCTCGGCGTCCGAGGCCGTGAGGTCGACCTCCGCGCTGATGCCCCAGTCGTGGTCGTCGTTCGGGTCGTCGAAGATCTGACGGACCCGCCACAGCGCGTTCTGCGGCTCCTCCTGGATGACCAGCAGCTTGGGGCCACGGGCGTCCGGGCCGGTGCCGAGGTCGTCGTACTCGTCCCAGTACTTGTCCATCGCCTCGCCCCACGCGTCGGCGTCCCAGCCGGACTCGGCGTCCATCTCGCCCAGTTCGTTCACGTGATCCAGGGCGGCGAGCTCGACGCGGCGGAACATCGCGTTGCGGACGAGGACACGGAAGGCGCGCGCGTTCGTGGTGACCGGCTTGACCTCGTCGGCCTTCTCCTGAGCCTCCTCGGCGGTCATCTCCTCCGGGTTGGCCAGCTGCTCCCATTCGTCCAGCAGGCTGGAGTCGACCTGGCGCACCATCTCGCCCAGCCACTCGATCAGATCCTGGAGGTCCTCGGACTTCAGGTCGTCCGGAATGGTGTGGTCGAGGGTCTTGTAGGCGCTGGCCAGGTAGCGCAGCACGATGCCTTCGGTGCGGGCCAGCTCGTAGTGGGACACCAGCTCGGTGAACGACATCGCCCGCTCGTACATGTCGCGGATCACCGACTTCGGCGACAGCGGATGGTCGCCGACCCACGGGTGGCTCTTGCGGTAGGTGTCGTACGCGTGGAAGAGCAACTCCTCCAGCGGCTTCGGGTAGGTGATGTCCTGGAGGCGCTCCATGCGCTCCTCGTACTCGACGCCGTCCGCCTTCATCGCGGCGACGGCCTCTCCGCGCGCCTTGTTCTGCTGCGCGGCGAGGATCTGGCGCGGGTCGTCCAGGGTGGACTCCACGACCGAGACCATGTCGAGGGCGTAGGACGGCGATTCCGGGTCGAGCAGCTCGAAGGAGGCGAGTGCGAAGGTGGACAGCGGCTGGTTGAGCGCGAAGTCCTGCTGCAGGTCCACGGTGAGACGTACGACGCGGCCCGTGGCGTCCGGCTCGTCGAGCTTCTCCACGATGCCGCCGTCGAGCAGCGAGCGGTAGATGGCGATGGCGCGCCGGATGTGCCGCAACTGCTGCTTGCGCGGCTCGTGGTTGTCCTCCAGCAGATGCCGCATGGCCTGGAAGGCGTTGCCGGGGCGGGCGATCACCGACAGCAGCATCGTGTGCGTCACCCGGAACCGGGACGTCAGCGGCTCCGGCTCGGAGTCGATCAGCTTCTCGAAGGTGTTCTCCGTCCAGGCGACGAAGCCCTCCGGAGCCTTCTTGCGCACCACCTTGCGGCGCTTCTTCGGGTCGTCGCCGGCCTTTGCGAGCGCCTTCTCGTTCTCGATGACGTGCTCCGGCGCCTGCGCGACCACGAAGCCCGCCGTGTCGAACCCGGCCCGGCCGGCGCGGCCCGCGATCTGGTGGAACTCGCGCGCCCGGAGCGTGCGCACGCGGTTGCCGTCGTACTTCGTGAGCGCCGTGAACAGCACGGTGCGGATGGGCACGTTGACGCCCACGCCCAGCGTGTCCGTTCCGCAGATCACCTTCAGCAGGCCGGCCTGGGCGAGCTTCTCCACCAGTCGCCGGTACTTGGGCAGCATGCCTGCGTGGTGCACACCGATGCCGTGCCGCACGTACCGCGAGAGATTGCGGCCGAACTTGGTGGTGAAGCGGAAGTTGCCGATCAGCTCGGCGATCTGTTCCTTCTCCTCACGCGAGCACATGTTGATGCTCATCAACGCCTGCGCCCGCTCCACCGCCTGGGCCTGCGTGAAGTGCACGATGTACACGGGGGCCTGCTTGGTCTCCAGCAGGTCCGTGAGCGTCTCGGTCAGCGGCGTGTACCGGTACTCGTAGGACAGCGGCACGGGCCGGGTCGCCGAGCGGACCACCGCGGTGGGCCGGCCGGTGCGGCGGGTGAGGTCCTTCTCGAAGAAGGAGACGTCGCCGAGCGTCGCCGACATGAGGACGAACTGCGCCTGCGGCAGCTCCAGAATGGGGATCTGCCAGGCCCAGCCGCGGTCGCCCTCCGCGTAGAAGTGGAACTCGTCCATGACGACCTGGCCGACGTCGGCGTCCTTGCCGTCGCGCAGCGCGATCGATGCGAGCACCTCCGCGGTGCAGCAGATGACGGGGGCGTCGGCGTTGACGGACGCGTCGCCGGTCAGCATGCCGACGTTCTCCGTGCCGAAGATCTTGCACAGTTCGAAGAACTTCTCCGACACCAGCGCCTTGATCGGGGCGGTGTAGAAGGTGACCTCGTCCCGGGCCAGGGCGGCGAAGTGCGCGGCCGCCGCGATCATGCTCTTTCCGGAGCCGGTGGGCGTCGAAACGATCACGTTCGCCCCGGAGACCACCTCGATCAGCGCCTCCTCCTGATGGGGGTAGAGCGTGAGACCCCGCTCCTCGGCCCAGGACTCGAAGGCTTCGTACAGGGCGTCGGGATCTGCGGTCGGCGGCAGCTGATCGATGAGGGTCACGTCCCCATCTTGCCTGCCCAGGTGCCCGAGGCGGGAATCGGCTGCCGGACCGAAGATCACGGCCGATACGCTGTGTCGCCGACGGAGCGTCATCGCACCCGGTCAACTGGACAGCGGCACACGAGGAACAGGGCGGGCAACGGCCATGATGGGACCAGCACACTCACTGTCGGGCGCCGCCGCCTGGCTCGGGGTCGGAGCGGCAGCGGCCGCCTCCGGCCACACGATGCCCTGGCCGGTCCTGCTGTCGGGCGCGCTGATCTGTGCCGGGGCCGCGCTCGCCCCGGACCTCGACCACAAGGCCGCGACGATCTCCCGTGCCTTCGGGCCGGTCTCGCGCTGGGTGTGCGAGATCGTCGACAAGCTCTCCTACGCCGTCTACAAGGCCACCAGGAAGCAGGGAGACCCGCGCCGCTCCGGCGGTCACCGCACCTTGACGCACACCTGGCTGTGGGCGGTCCTGATCGGCGCGGGCGCCTCGGCGTTGGCGATCACCGGCGGCCGCTGGGCGGTGCTGGCGATCCTCTTCGTGCACTTGGTGCTGGCCATCGAAGGTCTGCTGTGGCGGGCGACGCGCGGATCCAGCAGCGACGTGCTGGTGTGGCTGCTGGCGGCCACCAGCGCGTGGATAGTCGCCGGGATCCTGGACAAGCCCGGCAACGGCTCCGACTGGCTCTTCACCGACCCCGGCCAGGAGTACCTGTGGCTGGGCCTGCCCATCCTGTTGGGCGCGCTGGTGCACGACATCGGGGACGCGCTGACCGTCTCGGGCTGCCCGGTGCTGTGGCCCATCCCGATCGGGCGCAAGCGCTGGTACCCGATCGGCCCGCCCAAGGCGCTGCGGTTCCGGGCCGGCAGCTGGGTCGAACTGAAGGTGCTGATGCCGGTGTTCATACTGCTCGGCGGGGTGGGCGGCGCGGCGGCGCTCAACTTCATCTGATCCAACTGAGGCGCGCCGCGGCAGTCGCCGGCTCAGGCCGTCGTCGAACCTTCGCCGTAGCGCCGCTCGAACCGTGCGATGCGGCCCTCCGAGTCCACTGTGCGAGCCTTGCCCGTGTAGAAGGGGTGGCTCTCCGAGGAGATCTCCACATCCACCACCGGGTAGGTCTCGCCGTCGTCCCAGTCGATGGTCTGGTCGCTGGTCGCGGTGGACCGGCTCAGGAAGGCGTATCCGGCGGCGCGGTCCCGGAAGACGACCGGGTGGTAGTCGGGGTGCTTGTCCTGCTGCATGCGTACTCCTCCTCGTACGGCGGGGGACGCTCCCGGCGCGGGAGCGGAACCGGGTCGTGGGACCGGGGCGGAGCGGTCCTGCCGCCGCTTCCGGCCGTCGTCACGCGGGCGGTGGCCGGGTCAGCCGTTCAGGGTGTCCTCGTCGACGATGTGCACCGCGGCTTCCTCGGCGGAGGCGGCCGCGCCGTCGATGCCGACGTCCGTGGCGATCAGGGCGCTCTCCTCGTCCTCGTGGGCTCCCTCGTCCGGTGCCAGGAGCCGGCCGGAGCGGGCGGAGCCGACCTCGTTGTCCAGGAGTTCCCCGTCGGTGCCGTCGCAGTCGCCGATGCCGTCGCCGTCCTGCGGCGCGAGGTCCGGCAACTCCTCCGCGAGCCGCTGGTCGAGGGTCTCGCCCTGCCTGCGCTCCGCGGCCGTCACACCGAGGTGCTCGACGGCCCACGGCCTCTCCGGAGGCGACCAGCCCCGGTCGAGCGGGTCGGCGACCCCGTCGTCCAGCAGGGTGTCCTCCGCGTCGAGCAGTCCCGCGTCGTCCTGGATGTCGGAGGCATCGGGCTGGTAGACGTCGTCCCCCCATCCGTCGGCGCTGTTCACGGGTACCTCCAAGGGGTGACGGACCCGTCCTCACCGGGGTGGGCTGCGGGAGACAGCCGCACGGAGCCCCGGCCGGGCGCGGCGCCTTCCGGACGGACCGGTCCGGCTGCCCTGCGCGTGGGTGCCGCTTTCCAGCGTTCCACCCCGGTTCGGTGGCGCGCAACGGCAGAGGCGACGGGGCCGGGGAGCAGGCGTCGGGGCCGCCTGCTCCCCGTACGCCGCCCGCGCGCCGGGTGCGCGGCGGCCTCCCGTCACCCGTGCCAGGACCGCCAGAGCGCTGCGTACGCCCCGCCGGCCGCGACCAGCTCCGGGTGGCTGCCCAGCTCCGTGATCCGGCCGTTCTCGACGACGGCGATGACGTCGGCGTCGTGAGCGGTGTGGAGGCGGTGCGCGATGGCGACGACGGTACGGCCGTCCAGGACGCGCGCAAGGGACCGTTCCAGATGGCGGGCGGCCCTCGGGTCCAGGAGGGAGGTCGCCTCGTCGAGGACCAGCGTGTGCGGATCGGCCAGCACCAGGCGGGCGAGCGCGATCTGCTGGGCCTGAGCCGGGGTGAGCGCGAGCCCGCCGGAGCCGACCTCGGTGTCCAGGCCGTCGTCCAGCGCCCGGGCCCAGCCGTCCGCGTCGACCGCGGCCAGCGCGGCCCACAGCTCGGCGTCGGCGGCGTCCGCAGTGCCCCCGGTGTCCGTGCCGTTCACCGGACTGCCCTCCTCAGCGCTGAGCCGGGAGTGGGGCAGGGCGAGCCGGAGGTTGTCGCGCAGCGAGCCGACGAAGACATGGTGTTCCTGGTTGACCAGTGCCACGTGCGAGCGGACTCGTTCGGCGGTCATCCGGGACAGTTCCGCGCCGCCGAGGGCGACCCGCCCCTCGCGCGGGGAGTAGATCCCGGCGAGGAGCCGGCCGAGTGTCGACTTGCCCGCCCCCGAGGGGCCGACCAGCGCGAGCCGGGTCCCCGGAGCGACCTCGAGGGACACCTTGCGCAGCACGTCGACGCCCTCGCGGTAGCCGAAGCGGACGCGGTCGGCGAGCACGTCCCGCCCGGCCGGCTCCAGGCCGGGCTCCCCGGTGTCGGAGGCGATGTCGCGGACACCGACGAGCCGGGCCAGCGAGACCTGCGCCACCTGGAGCTCGTCGTACCAGCGCAGGATCAGGTTCACCGGGTCGACGAGCATCTGCGCGAGGAGCGCGCCCGTGGTGAGCTGGCCCACGCCGATCCAGCCCTTCAGCACGAACACCCCGCCCAGCATGAGCACCGAGGCGAGGACCGTGACGTGCACGATGTTGATGACCGGGAAGAGCACCGACCTCAGCCACAGTGTGTAGCGCTCCCAGGCCGTCCACTGCTTGATCCGCAGCTCCGACAGCGCGACGCGGCGGTCGCCGAGGCGGTGGGCCTCGACGGTGCGTCCGGCGTCCACGGTCTCGGCGAGGGCGGCGGCCACGGCGGCGTACCCTGCGGCCTCCGAGCGGTAGCCGGCCGGCGCCCGTTTGAAGTACCAGCGGCAGCCCGCCACCAGCAACGGCACCGCCACCAGCACCGCAGCGGCGAGGGGCGGCGCGGTGGCGACCAGTCCGCCGAGCAGCAGCGCCGCCCACATCACGCCGATCGTCAGCTGGGGAACGGCCTCACGCATGGCGTTGCCCAGCCGGTCGATGTCCGTGGTGATGCGGGACAACAGGTCGCCTGTCCCGGCCCGTTCCAGCACGCCCGGCGGCAGCCGGACCGACCGCACGAGGAAGTCCTCGCGCAGGTCGGCCAGCATCCGCTCGCCGAGCATCGCGCCGCGCAGCCGCACCTGTCGTACGAACGTGGCGTGCAGGAGCAGGCCGAGCACGAAGAGGGCGGCGCTGAGCTCCAGCCGGAGGTCGCGCGTCCCCTGGGAGAGCCGTTCGACGAGGTCGCCCAGGATCCACGGCCCCACCATGGAGGCGAGCGTGGCGACCGTGTTGACGGCCACGAGGAGCAGGAATGCGCGCCGGTGCCGGCGCAGCAGTTCGGCCACGTAGGCGCGTACGGTCGCGGGGGCGCCGACGGGCAGGGTGCTCGCCGTCCTGGGGGCCGCCGGGTCGTAGGCGGGTGGCGCCACGCCGATCATGCCGTCTCCTCGATCTCTTGCAGTCCGTCGTTGGTGAGACCCTTGAGGGCGCCGCTCGGCGCGGTGTCCTCGTCGGTCTCCCGGGTCACCACAGCGCGGTATCGCGCGTCGGTGTCCAGCAGTTCGCGGTGGGTGCCGACCGCCTCGACCCGGCCCTCGTGCACCAGGACGACGCGGTCCGCTCGGTCCAGGAGCAGCGGCGAAGAGGTGAACACGACGGTCGTCCGGCCGGACCGCAGGACGCGCAGCCCTTCGGCGATACGGGCCTCGGTGTGCGAGTCGACGGCGGAGGTCGGCTCGTCCAGGACGAGGACCTCCGGGTCGGTGAACAGCGACCGTGCGAGTGCGAGCCGCTGTCGCTGCCCGCCCGAGAGGGAGCGCCCGCGTTCGGTGATGCGTGCGTCCATGGGATCGTCGGCCTCCAACGAGCCCTGCACGAGCGCGTCGAGCACGTCGCCGCACTGGGCGGCCGCCAGCGCGTCGGCCGCGTCGACGGCGCCCGAGGCGGGCACGTCCAGCAGGTCGCGGAGGGCCCCCGACAGCAGCACCGGGTCCTTGTCCTGGACGAGGACGGCGGTGCGCGCGCAGTGCAGCGGCAGCTCGTCCAGCGGGACCCCGCCGAGCAGTGCGGACGGGCCGTCCTGCCAGGAGTGCCCGCCCAGGCGTTCCGCGAGCAGTCCGGCCGCGTCCGGGTCGCCGCACACCACGGCGGTGAGCCGTGAGGCCGGGGCGAGCAGCCCGGTCTCCGGGTCGAACAGGTCGCCGGTGGGGAGGTCGGCGTCGCGTGAGCCGTCGGTGTCCGTCGTCCGTTGCAGCGACAGGACGCGGGCGGCGCGCTGCGCCGCCGGTCGGGAGAACGAGTAGGCCATGGCGATCTCCTCGAAATGCCTGAGGGGATAGGTGAGCACCATGACGGAGCTGTAGACGGCGACGAGTTCACCGATGGTGATGCTGCCGGTGCGGGCCAGGTGAACGCCGTAGACCACCACGACGACGATCAGCAGGCCCGGCAGCAGTACCTGGATGGCGCTGATCAGGGACCACATGCGGGCGCTGCGGACGGCCGCGTGCCGGACCTCCTGGGAGGCGCGCCGGTAGCGGTCGAGGAAGAGTTCCTCGCCGCCGATCCCGCGCAGCACACGCAGGCCGGCCACGGTGTCCGAGGCCAGTTCGGTGGCACGTCCGGCCTTCGCGCGCTGGTCGTCGGCCCGGCGTGTGGCGCGGGGCAGCAGCGGCAGCACGGCGAGCGCCAGCACGGGCAGGCCGACGGCGACCACGATCCCGAGGGCCGGCTGGTAGACGACCAGGCCGACGCAGACGAGCACGACGGTGAGGGCAGCGGCGGTGAAGCGTGACACCGCCTCCACGAACCAGCCGATCCTCTCGACGTCGCCGGTGGAGACGGCGACGACCTCGCCGGCGGCGACCCGGCGGCTCAGCGCGGAACCCAGATGTGCGGCCTTGCGGGCGAGGAGCTGCTGGACGCGGGCGGCGGCGGTGATCCAGTTGGTGACAGCGGCCCGGTGCAGGAAGGTGTCGCCGACGGCGATGGCGGCGCCGAGCAGGAGCATCAGCCCGCCGGCGAGGGCGAGTCGGGAGCCCGAGCGGTCGACGGCGGCCTCGACGGCGTATCCGACGCAGAAGGGCTGCGCCGAGACGGACACGAAGTGGAGCAGCCCCCAGGCCAAAGCCTTGAACTGGCCGCCCAGTTGGTTGCGGCCGAGCCACCAGAGGAAGCGGGGACCCGAGCGTGCGTCCGGCACGCCCGGGTCGGGATACGGAAGGTCTTGGATCTGCATGACGTCCCAGTGGCTCGTGTCAGGTGGGGGAGGGGGAGGGGCGGACGCACGGGTCCGCGGGCTTCGCAGCAAACCGTGAAAGGTTCGCGTTGACGGGCGCTCGGAATCAACCTGTTTTTTCCAGCGGCAGCACGTGAGTTCGAATGCCTTCGAACGACGCTGTCGCGGTGGTGAAGATGTGCGGCGTCAGGGGCGGCGGCACCCGACGGCATCACCCGTGACTGGTTTTACGCGGTCGCAACACGGTGGTTTCAGGGGCGATCAACGACGCCTCCAGAGTGACGGTACGGAAGCCGCTTTCCGTATCGCAGAAGTCATCCCCCCTCATCGTCTCGTCGTGCCTCCGCGCGTCTCCGCCCCCCTCCGAGGAGTGCCCGTGTCGCCGTCCGTCCCGTCCCCGCCGCGGCGCGTCCTACGCCTGCTGCGTACCTCGCTCTTCGTCCAGGTCGCCTGCGCACTCGTCCTGGGGATCGTCTTCGGCAAGCTGTGGCCCGGCGTGGCCGCGGACCTTCAGCCGCTCGGCGACGGCTTCCTCCGGCTCATCAAGACGATCATCTCCCCGCTGGTGTTCTGCGTGGTCGTCGTCGGCATCGCCAAGGCCGGTGACCTGAAGGCGTTCGGCCGGATCGGACTCAAGGCGCTGATCTGGTTCGAGGTCGCGAGCACGCTCGCCCTGCTGATCGGCCTCCTCGCGGCCAACGTCGTCCAGCCCGGCTCCGGCATGCGCGTGAATCCCTCCACGCTCGACGCCTCGGCCGTGGACGCCAAGACGGGCGGCGGTGCGCTGCCCTCGGCCACGGAGTTCGCACTGGACGCGCTGCCCACCAGTTTCGTCGGCGCCTTCGCGGAGAACTCGCTGCTCCAAGTGCTCGTCCTGGCCTGCCTGGTGGGGGCGGCGCTGCTGCACCTCGGGCACACCAAGGTGCCCCAGGTCCTGCCCGCCGTCGAGCAGGCCCAGGCGGTCGTCTTCGCGATCGTCGGCTTCGTGATGCGGCTCGCCCCGCTCGCGGTGTTCGGCTCGATGGCCGTCCTGATCGGCCAGTACGGCCTCGGTGTGATCAGGACCTACGGCGAACTGATCATCCTGTGCTACGCGGCCGCCGCGTTCTTCGTCGCGCTGCTCGCCCTGGTGCTGAAGGCGCTCACCGGGATCAGCCTCTGGAAGTTCCTGCGCTACATCCGGGAGGAGGTGCTCCTCGCCCTCGGCACGGCCTCCACCGAGTCGGTGATGCCCCGCGTGATGGAGAAGCTGCGCAGGGCCGGCGCCCGTGACGACGCCGTGGGCCTGGTGCTGCCGACGGGCTATTCCTTCAACCTCGACGGCGCCTCGCTCTATCTGTCGATCGGCACGCTGTTCATCGCCCAGGCCGTCGGCGTGGACCTCGGCCTGGGCCAGCAGATCACGGTGGTGCTGGTGCTCATGCTCACCAGCAAGGGCATGGCGGGCGTTCCCGGTTCGGCCTTCCTCGCCCTGTCCGCGACCGCCTCGTCGCTCGGGGTCGTCCCGGCAGGCGCCGTGGCCCTGCTGCTCGGCGTCGACCGCGTCATGGACGCGATGCGCGTGGTGACGAACCTCCTCGGCAACTGCGTGGCGGTCTTCGCCGTGTCCCGGTGGGAGGGCGCGCTGGACATCGAGCAGGCGAAGAGGACTCTCACCGGCGAGGCGGAAGCGACGGCCGGAGGGGGCATCCCGGCGCAGCCGGCGGCCAAGGAGCCTGCTGCCGAGGTCTTCTGACGGAAGTGCGACTGCTGCTGGTCCGGGCCCGTCGGGGCCCGGATTCAGCCGTTTTCCGGGATCCCGCAGTGGGCGGAGGGGGTTCCGTCGACCAGCGTGTCCAGCAGCTCCCCGAGCACCGCCCGCTCCAGGCCGGTGAGCGGAGCCAGGATCTCCCGCGCGGCCGACTGCCGCGCCCGGTGCAGTTCGCGGAGCGTCTCGCGCCCCTCGTCCGTGAGCTCGATGCGGATCACCCGGCGGTTCGTCGGATCAGGGACCCGGCGCACCTTGCCGTTCGCCTCCAAGCCGTCGACCAGCGTGGTCACCGCGCGGGGCACCACCTCCAGCCGCTCCGCGAGATCGGCCATGCGCGGTGGCGCGCCGAAGTGGTTGAGCGTGCGCAGAAGGCGTGACTGGGCCGGGGTGACGCCCAGGTCGGAGAGCTCCAGATGGCGCTTCTGGATGCGGTGCACCCGGCGGGTGAACCGCAACAGCTGCTCGGCGAGCGCGCCTTCGGGATCGGGGGTGGTCATGCGGGAACAATATCAGGACGCCGTTCATTGTGAGTATAGGTAACAATGAGCTACGCTCTCAAAATCCGTCCGTCTCACCTTCGAAGGAGCCCATGCGCCCCGACACGCCAGAGCTCTGGTCCCCGCCCGCCGAGGCAGACGCACCGCAGCCCCGGCAAGTGCGCCGCATCCTGCGGCTGTTCCGCCCCTATCGAGCCCGCCTCGCGGTCGTCGGCCTGCTGGTCGCCGCCTCGTCGCTGGTCTCCGTGGCCACGCCGTTCCTCCTCAAGGAGATCCTCGACGTCGCCATCCCCGAGGGCCGCACCGGCCTGCTGAGCCTGCTCGCCCTCGGCATGATCCTCAGCGCCGTCCTGTCCGGCGTGTTCGGCGTCCTGCAGACCTTGATCTCCACGACGGTCGGCCAGCGCGTCATGCACGACCTGCGCACCGCCGTCTTCGGCCGTCTCCAGCGGATGTCGCTCGCGTTCTTCACCCGCACGCGTACCGGCGAGGTGCAGTCCCGCATCGCCAACGACATCGGCGGCATGCAGGCCACCGTCACCTCGACCGCGACCTCCCTGGTCTCGAACTTCACCAGCGTCGTCGCCACGGTCGTCGCCATGATCGCCCTCGACTGGCGCCTGACCGTCGTCTCGCTGCTGCTGCTGCCGGTCTTCGTGTGGATCAGCCGCCGCGTGGGCGACGAGCGCCGCAGAATCACCACCCGGCGCCAGAAGCAGATGGCGGCAATGGCGGCCACGGTCACCGAGTCGTTGTCGGTCAGCGGCATTCTCCTCGGCCGCACCATGGGCCGCGCCGACTCCCTCACCCGGTCCTTCGCCGACGAGTCCGAGCGCCTGGTCGACCTCGAGGTCCGATCCAACATGGCCGGCCGCTGGCGCATGGCCGTGATCGGGATCGTCATGTCGGCCATGCCGGCCTTCATCTACTGGTCCGCGGGCATGGCCCTCCAGCTCGGCGGCCCCGACGTCTCCCTCGGCACCATCGTCGCATTCGTCTCGCTCCAGCAGGGCCTGTTCCGCCCGGCGGTCAGTCTCCTGTCGACCGGTGTGCAGATCCAGACCTCCCTCGCGCTCTTCCAGCGGATCTTCGAGTACCTCGACCTCCCCGTCGACATCACCGAACGTGAGGACCCGGTCCACCTGGATCAGGTGAAGGGAGAGATCCGCTTCGAGAACGTGTCCTTCCGGTACGACGACGGCGCGCGAGGCCGTGAAGACGCCCGTGGCACGACCGACGGCGACGGCCGGGACGAGGGCGGGGCGGCGGGTCCCGTCCTGGACGGCATCGACGTCACCGTCCCCGCCGGCGGCAGCCTCGCCGTCGTCGGACCGACCGGTGCGGGCAAGTCCACGCTCGGCTATCTGGTGCCCCGTCTGTACGACGTGACCGGCGGCCGGGTGACCCTCGACGGCGTCGACGTCCGCGACCTGGACTTCGACACCCTCGCACGCGCGGTCGGCGTCGTCTCCCAGGAGACGTACCTCTTCCACGCCACCGTCGCCGAGAACCTGCGCTTCGCCAAGCCGGACGCCACCGACGAGGAACTGCACGCGGCGGCGCGGGCGGCCCAGATCCACGACCACATCGCCGCACTGCCCGATGGCTACGACACCGTCGTGGGCGAGCGCGGCCACCGCTTCTCCGGGGGCGAGAAACAGCGCCTGGCCATCGCCCGCACCATCCTGCGCGACCCGCCGGTGCTCATCCTCGACGAGGCGACCAGCGCCCTGGACACCCGCACCGAGCACGCCGTCCAGGAGGCGATCGACGCGCTCTCCGCCAACCGCACCACCCTGACCATCGCCCACCGGCTGTCGACCGTCCGCAGCGCCGACCAGATCGTGGTGCTCGACGCGGGCCGGGTGGCCGAACGCGGCACGCACGAGGAGTTGCTGGCGAGCGGAGGGCGGTACGCGGCTCTGGTGCGGCGGGATGCGCGACTGGAGCCGACAAGATGAAAATATGGCCGGTGATGTCAGGTTTGTGACGGTGTGCGGGTTACCGTGCCCGCATGCAGATGAACACTCCGTCACGGAGAACGATGCGACTGACCCGCCGGGGCCGTCTCACCCTCATCGCGACCGGAGCCGTCGTGGCCGGCGCCGCCGTGGCGGTGCCCCTGCTGACCCCGGACGACCACGAGGAAGCCAAGCGCCCCACCTCGCTGGTCATCCCCGAGGGCTGGCGCGCTAACCAGGTCTACGAGGCCGTCGACAAGGCCCTCTCCCTGCCCGCCGGCACCACCAGGAAGACCCTGCCCGCCGCCGACCTGCGACTGCCGAACGACGCCGAGGGCAACCCGGAGGGCTACCTCTTCCCGGCGACGTACCCGCTGGAGGAGAAGACCACCCCGCAAGCCCTCCTGGCGTCGATGGTCGACACGGCGAACAAGAAGTTCAACGGCGCGCCGATCGCCGCGGGAGCGCAGCGCAACGCCATGAACGTCTATCAGGCGGTCACCATCGCCAGCATCGTCCAGGCCGAGGCGGCCACCAAGGACGACATGGGCAAGGTGGCCCGCGTCGTCATCAACCGTCTGGAGCGCGGTATGCCGCTGCAGATGGACTCCACCCTCAACTACGCCCTGAACCGCTTCACGGTGAGAACCACGGAGAAGGACACCCGCATCGCGAGTCCCTACAACTCCTACCAGCGCATGGGGCTGCCTCCGACGCCGATCGACAATCCCGGCGAGGAGGCGATGCAGGCGGCGATCAACCCGACGCCGGGCGACTGGCTGTACTTCGTCACGGTCAAGCCGGGCGACACACGCTTCACCGCGAGCTACGAGGAACACCAGCGCAACGTCGCGGAGTTCAACCGGAACCAGAGCGCACAGGCTGCGCCGAGTCCGTCGAAGGTCCGGTGACCCGAACGCCGCGTTGTCTTGTTCTCGCGAGAGAACATCACGCGGCAGCGGCCGCTTCCCGCTCCTCCTCGCCCTGTGCGAGCAGCCGGGCGATCTCCCGCACCGCCGAGCGTCCGGCCCGGTTGGCGCCGATGGTGCTCGCGGACGGGCCGTAGCCGACGAGGTGGACGCGGGGATCGGTGACGGCACGGGTGCCGTCGACGCGGATGCCGCCCCCCGGCTCCCGCAGCCTCAGCGGCGTGAGATGGTCAACGGCGGGCCGGAAACCGGTCGCCCAGAGGACGACGTCGGCGCTCACGTGTCGCCCGTCGTTCCACTCGACCCCGTCCGGGGTGAGCCGGTCGAACATGGGCAGCCGGTCCAGCACGCCGTCCGCCAGCCCCCGGCGGATCGCGTCGTTGAGCGGCAGACCGGTCACGGAGACGACGCTCTTCGGCGGCAGCCCCTGCCGTACGCGTTCCTCCACGAGCGCGACCGCCGCGCGACCCGCGTTCTCGTCGAAGGGGCCTTCGCGGAACACGGGCGGGCGCCGTGTCACCCAGGTGGTGTCGGCCGCGTACGGGGCGAGCTCCAGCAGATGCTGTGTGCCGGACGCGCCCCCGCCCACCACGACCACGCGCAGGCCGGCGAAAGCCTTGGGCCCGGGGTATTGCGCCGTGTGCAACTGCTGTCCCTGGAACGTCTCCTGGCCGGGGTAGCGCGGCCAGAACGGCCGGGCCCAGGTGCCGGTGGCGTTGATCAGAGCCTTGGCGGACCACGTACCGCCGGAAGTCTCCACGAGCAGCCGCCCCCGGGACGCGGACCCGTCCAGCGTGCCGACAGCGCCGGCGTCGACGCTCGTCGAGCGCACGGCCCGCACGTCCACCGGCCGCCGCACCCGCAGGTCGAACGTGCGCTCGTAGCGGTCGAAGTACTCGCTGATGACCTCGGACGAGGGCAGCGCAGCGTCCGCGTCCGTCAGCTCCATGCCGGGCAGGGCATGCATCCCGTGCACCTTGCCGTACGTCAGTGAGGGCCACCGGAACTGCCAGGCGCCGCCGGGGCCGGGGGAGTGGTCCAGCACCACGAAGTCGCGCTCCGGGACCAAGCCGGTGCGCCGCAGGTGATAGGCGCTGGACAGGCCGGCCTGCCCGGCGCCTATCACGACCACCTCGACCTCGCGTATGTCGTTCACGCCTCTGCCAACAGTGCCGAGGGCGTGGATCTTCCCCGGGGCGGGCCGGCTCGCCTTCGCCAGGTGTGAAGCGCCTGCTCGGCCGACGGGGAAACACCCCCGTCGAGCGGCCGGGGGTCAGGACGACGGGTGCGGGGCGCTCGTCGAGGCGGGCAGGTTCCCGTCGTACCGACGGTCCACGAACTCACCGAAGTCGACCTTCCGCGGAATCAGCCTCAAGTCGGTGAAAGCGTCGGCGATCTTCTGTTCCGAGGCGATGAGCGGCTGATCGACGGCGACCGCGACCCGCGTGGCGTTCGTCCGCCGCACCGACGCGAGCGCCACCTCGTAGGGCAGCCGGGTGTCCTTCGCCCACACCTTCGCCCACTCCTCCTGATGGTCGTAGACCCAGGCGGCGGCCCGCCGCAGCCGGTCCAGGTAGTCCTTGATGGCGGCGGCCTTCTTCGCGTCCTTCAGATGATGAACAGCGGAATGAGACCGACGAAGGGAACCGTCCGCAGCATCTGGACCGGCGCGTCGACGAGATCCTCGCCGATCCGGAACAGCCCGGAGAGCAGGGCGAGTCCGGTGCCGACCACGACGCCGAGCGCGAGCCCGGCTGCCACGCGCTGAAGCGAGGTGCCTATGGCGGAGGGAAGCGAGCCGTCGGAGACCAGCTCGTCGGCGGCCTGCGCGATCCGGCCAGGCGACGCGAGCACGTCGGGCGTCAACTCCCCTGTGCTGCTGAGGAGTTGCCGCAACGCCAGATGGACGAGCGGTCCGGCGTGGCCAGCGGGTGCTGCGGGCGGAGCGGGGGAGGAGTGGTTGAAGCTCGGGGGAGTCTTCGCGCCCGGAAGGGGCCTCGCTCGACTTGACGGCAGACGACGAGGCCGACAAAGGCGGAATATCCCCTTCGGGAGACTCGGCTGGGGCGTGACTGATGCTCATGGGGGGCTCCACAGGAGGAGGGCGTACCAGTGGGGGCATGCCTCCGCGCCGTCAGATCACGTCAGAGCGCTGACCCGATCGGATCGACGGCTTCAACCGCGACCGGACGGGCGACGGTAAGCAGGGCCGAAGGGGTGACTCCCGCACACCCGGCACAGGGGCATGGCCGGCCGACTCACGCGAGGGCGCAGTTGAAGAAGAGGGTGGAGGCGAAGAGACCGCGAAGGCGGAGAGGGGAAGGCGTCAGCAGCCGCGACGACACGCGGCGGAGGCCACCCGCAGCAGGTCGATATGACCGCGCGTGGTGAGGAAGGCTGAACGCAACATGCCACTGACGTAGCCAGACGGCCCGACCATGGTCAACGCCGTCTCGCGGAGCGGACTGCCGTTCCACTCGCCGAACCGCCGGACGGGTGTGGAATCCGGCATCCGGGTCAGGATGGGAGCATGCCAGATGCGTTCACCACACGAGTCCTGCACATCGCCTCCGGCTCACAGGAGAGTGTCGTCGACCTCACCCGTGACTGCGAGGGCTTCCTGCGGGAGGAGGCGGCCGGCCGCGACGGCCTGCTCAACGTCTTCGTCCCACACGCCACCGCCGGCATCGCGGTGATCGAGACGGGCGCGGGCAGCGACGACGACCTCCTCGCCGCCCTGCACACCCTGCTCCCCGCCGACGACCGCTGGCAACACCGTCACGGCAGCCCCGGCCATGGCCGCGACCACGTCCTACCGGCCTTCGTCCCACCCCATGCGACCCTGCCGGTCGTCAACGGAAGACTGCAACTGGGCACGTGGCAGTCGGTCTGCCTGGTGGACACCAACAAGGACAACGTCAACCGTCAGGTCCGACTGAGCTTCCTGGGCTGAGCTGGGCCGGGCCGTCGGTCCTCCGTACTCGGCCCGGGCCCGAACGTGATCGAACGGGCTTACGGCGGGTCTGGGAAGTGGGGACAGTTCCCGGCCAGCCCCTCAGCGCCGCCGGCTACAGCCAGCCGATGCGACGCCACGGCTTCCACACCATTCCCGCCCGCAGCAGCACGCGCGTCGTCCTGTGGTCCCGCAACGGTCAGGACAACCAGAAGTGGAGCCAGACGTGACCGACCGTTCCCCGCGTCCCTGCTTTTTCCGGGGACGAGGGGAACCGCGTGAACGGGCCGACCTCAATGTCTGTTGGTGCCACAGAGATCACAACGTCGTACGCACACCTGCGATGCTGGGCAGATGAGCAAGGTGTGGCAAGGACACGTCATCGATGGCACGCGCTTCGTGGTCCCGGCGTCCGGTGTGACGCCGAGGCACGTGCTGTGCGCGGTCGGCGTGGGCCTGGATCCCGATGTCATCAGCCGGGTGGTCGAGGAGGCGGGTGCTGGGGACTTCACGCTCGACGAGTTCCAGCGGGAGCCCGACCCCCGGATGCGTGAGGCGTTCGACGTCGCGGTGGCTTCCCGCCGGGCCGCCGGCGTCGACGAGTTCGGCGACGACGACTGGGCCGCGGTGGACGCACACGACTCGGTCGCCTACGTCCTGTCACCGCCGGTCTCCCAGGCCACCGGCCTCGACGTGTCCCGCCGGGCGCTGGCCGTCACCGCGGCCCTGCTGGCCGGCGGAGCCACCGCGGTGAAGAACGAGTCCAGCGGGGTGGCCTGCGGTCGGGAGCGGTGGCTGGCCCTGGCGAGCGAGGCGGCGGCCGCCGAGACCGCGGACGACCTGGTCGGCGCCCTCGTCCGGGCGTGGGTCGTGCCGGTGATCCACGACGGGGAGGTCTACTACAGCTGCGGCATGCACCTCCTGGGCGAGGCCGACGTGGAGCTGGCCCCGGGAAGCACCGCGGTACCCGAGCCGGAGCTGCTGTCGGAGTGGGTGACCACGATGGAGATCGCGTCGTACTACCTGCTTACCGAGCAGCCGGACCACGGCGTCCAGAACGGCGAGGGTTTCCGTATCGCGCCGGACGCCACGCGCTGGATCATGAACCGTGTGGAGTGCGAACGGTTCGAGGATGACGACTTCTTCCACAACCCGTACGGATACTGGCGCCTGACCCCGGCTGCCCGCGACCCGCGGAGGGGGGCGAGGCTCAAGAGGCGCAACCCCCGCACGACCTTTGGAGCGCGACGGAGGGGGTGAGAGCGGGTAAGGCGTGGAGATCTCCGGACCACGGGCCCAACGCCGCGCCCTTCCCCGGCGTCCCAGTACCGATGACGGTCCCGCCCACCCGGGCGACCGCACATGGGGCGAAGCACCGGAGGGACGCGTGGCCGACCGAACACCCGCCAGGGCCCGGCGCGATCGGGGCCGTGGCGGTCACAGTCCTGGCTCTCGGCGGACTGCAGGGCTCGACGGCCGGCGCGCAGACCGTGGAAGCCGTGTCGAGCCCTTCGGCAACCTGCCACGGCACCCAGCCGAAGGGCGGCGGCACCGGTAACTCCGGCGACGGCGGCCCGGATGATCGTTGCACGGGCGCACTGCGACCCGACCTTGTTCGTGTTGCCGAACAATGGTCGGGGCGCCGAGCAGGCGAGACCGATGAAAAGCGATCGGGGTCGTGCGGGTGACCTCAGTTCCTCACGATGCGCCACCGGTTGTCGGCCGTGCCGTTGTCCGAGTCCTGGACCGCGAACGCGCCGACGGCGGTGGAGTTGTCAGCGATGGCGAGCAGCCTGCCGCTGTTCGCGTTGCGGATCTTGTAGGTCCCGTCTCCCTGGTCGAGCAGCGTCCATATGTGGTCCGTCGTGCCGTTGTCCGACCACTGCAGGATCGTCGCACCGTCCGTCGTGGACATGTTCTGGACGCCGAGCACCTTGCCGCTGTTGGCGTTGCGGAAGCGGAATCCGTTTCCGTCGGGGATCATCTGCCAGTTGTGGTCTGCGGTACCCGAGTCGTTCCACTGCAGTGCGCGGCCGCCGTCGGCCGTGGACATGTCCTGGATGCCCAGAACGAGACCGCTGCCCGCGTTGGCGAGACGCACAGTGCTGGTGTCGCTGATGTTCCAGTAGACGGTGTAGTTGTGGCCGTGTG
Source organism: Streptomyces sp. NPDC088254 (assembly GCF_044740925.1). Taxonomy (NCBI): domain Bacteria; kingdom Bacillati; phylum Actinomycetota; class Actinomycetes; order Kitasatosporales; family Streptomycetaceae; genus Streptomyces; species Streptomyces sp. NPDC088254. The sequence continues at coordinate 449,796 of NZ_JBIURQ010000001.1, forward strand.
CGTCGTGGAACGGTCCCAGGTCGACGGTGGAGCCGTTGGCGGTGGCGGTGAAGGCGAGCGAACTGCCGCTGGTCCGTGAGATCGAGGAGGTGTTGAGCGACGGGGGTGAACTGAGCGCAGTGTCACCGTAGTTGCCGGACAGGACCACCGGGCCGTAGGTGATCGCGGCGACGTTCGCGTTGTCGTTGGCCGCTCGCATGACCACTCGCATGGGCAGGCGGACGGTCACCGTGTCGCCGGAACTCCAGGAACGGGTCAGGGTGGCGTAGCTGCCGGGCGTGGTGGTGATGTTCTGCGCGGTGCCGTTCACGCTGATGGTGGCCCCGACGGTCCAACTCGGGATGCGGACGCGCATCGCCCAGGTTCCACTGACGTTGCCGGTCACCTGCAAGGTCGTGGTGTCGCTGACGGGGTACGACGTTGTCTGCGTGACGGTGATTCCGCGCTCCGACCAGTTGAGCACCGAGGGCACGAAGAGGTTCACGATCAGCGTGTTGTCGCTGCGGTAGTAGATGGAGTCCATCAGCCTGGTGTGCATCTCCAGGCCCGTGCCCTGGCAGCACCAGAAGGTGCCGTAGTCGGTGCTCCAGGTGCCGCCGCCCCACGCCGGGCCCACACCGCGTCGGCCTCCCGGGTTGAGCGGGGTGAAGTAGGTGACGTGGCCGTGTTCGTCGGCCGGGTTCTGCTGGCCGATCATCTGGTTGAGCCATGCCCGCTCGTAGTAGTCGAACAGCGCGGCTCGGTTCGGGTCCAGGGCGAACAGTTCCCGAGTGAGGGTGAGCATGTTGAAGGTGTTGCAGCTCTCGCAGGTGTCCTTGCTCAGGTAGCCGGCGACGGCGTTCGGGGCGCGGAAGTGCTCCGCCTGGCTGTTGCCGCCGATGGCGTAGGTGTGTGCGTCGACGGTGATGTTCCAGGCGTTGAACGCGATGTCCCGGTAGCGGCTCGTGCCGGTGGCCTTGTACTCCCGTGCGGCCCCGATCCACTTGGGCACCTGGGTGTTGGCGTGCAGTCCGTTGAGCTGGTCCTGGCCGGACGCCAGGGGGTCGAACACCGCGGCGTGGTCGAACCGCTGGGCGACAGCGAGCCACCGCGCGTCGCCTGTCTGCTGATGGAGGTCGGTCAGCACGGCGTTCATGCCGCCGAACTCGGTTCCCAGCATGGCCTGCATCTGCTGCCTGCTCAGTCGGCCGGTGCGCAGGTCGACCCACCCCGCCAGGGCGATCAGCACGTCACGGGCTCGCGTGCTGCCGATGTGGCGCCATGCGTCCAGTAGACCGGCGAGGGTCTTGTGGATGGTGTAGTACGGCACGTTGCCGTTGTTCAGGGTCCGTTGTTCGAGGGCGGTGAAGTCGGACTCCGGATAGCCGGAGAGGTAACCGGCGTTGTAACCGGCGGCGCTGTTGTTGGCCTGGCATCCGGCCAACTCCGCCACCATGGTGGTCGCCTTGTCCCGGCAGGTGGTGTCCCCGGTCACTGCGTACAGCTGTGCCCATGCCGTGAGGAAGTGCCCTTGCACGTGGGTGCGGAAAGGGAACGTCGGCGCGTCCCAACCTCCGTTGGCGGCTGCGCCTTTGGTGGACAGCCGATGGTTGGCTCGGAAGTTGTACAGCAGCCGGTCGACGTCGACGGACCGCAGGTAGTTCCGCGTGCGGTTCTGGTTGTCGAGCCACCGGCTCGCGGTGAGCTGGACCTGACCGAGTGTGAACGGGTGCGCGGAGACCCCGATGTCGGCCCTTGCGGGAGGGACGGCCGCGCGGGCGGGAGATGCGCTGACCAGGGATCCGGCGGCAGAGGCGGCGGCGGTGGCCCCGGCTGCTTGCAGCAGGCGTCGCCTGCTTAAGGAGGAGGACATCTCTGCCCTTTCGGTGAGGGAAGGGTGACTGTCTGGTCGTCGATGCGTTCGCTGTCCCATGGCGGGGCGCCATACGCCACGGGGTGTCTGCTGCCGATGTGGCGCCTCAGGTGACAGGCCGGCGGCGACATCACCGGCGGAGCCGCCGGCGGCGGACGCTGCGCAGCCCTGCATCGCAACGCGGCTGGGGCGCGTCGGGGTCTCGACCGCATCAGCCGTGTCAACGGATACATGGGATGGATTAACGGATACGAACGATGCCACTGTCCAGTCGTGCGACACAGAATATTGGCATCTCCGGGATGTGTTTCCCGTCGGCACGCTGAGCCTTAGCCAAACAGCGGATGTGCAGAGCCGGCAGCACCCACCCGAAGCGCTGACAGGCCTCCTCGCCACCACGGCCGCGGCCCCGGAAACGCCCACGGCGCGCAAGAACCAGGCGGTGCGCGGCAACCGCCGTCGCCGCCACCACACCAGGCCGACCCAAGCGGCGAGCCAATTCCGCCCGTACCCCGTCCAGTTCGACTCCGAGGAGCGGCTCTCAGCGCACCTTGGACTCCACGAAGGCCGCGAGCCGCCCGAGGGTCTCGAAGGTCTCACCGGCGATCTCGATCCCGATCTCGATCCCGAACCGTTTCTGCAATGCGACGATGAGCTTGACGACGGTGAGCGAGTCGAGTTCAGGAAGATTGCCGTACAGTTCCGTCTCCGGCCCGAGGTCATCGGCCCGGTCCTCGATGTCCAGCGTGACCACTACGAGGGCCTTGACGTCCTCGAAAATCGCCTGCGAGATCTCTTGCGAGCGAGTCATATGGCTTCTCCTCATCGGTCGTGCACACCTGGCGGCCCGGGATCTGCACCATCACGTGTGTCGACGACACTGAGAGTCTCAGCAGCCGGGACGCCCATTTGGTTCGCGATGGCGACCAGGTGGTTCTTGCGGATGACCCGCCCGAAGTCACCGAAGGCAGCGAGCTGTTGGTGGGGGCCGCTACCCACGACGAGAAAGGTGCGGCTCTGCGTCTCAGCGTCGACGCCGAACTGCTGTGAGCCGCCGCCGAGGCTGATCGCGGGGTACGCGCGGGCGCCTGCGGTCATGCCGGCTCCTGCGGGCGGGAGGCGGCGAGCTCGTGGCGAAGGAATGCCCGGTCGAACTTGCCGTTCGGCGACCGGGGCAGGACATCAAGGACCGTCACCTCGGCGGGCACCATGTAGCCGGGCAGTTCCTGCCGCAGGCGTGCGGTCACCGCGGCCGGGTCGAATCCGGCCGGATCGCGGGGTGTCACGACGAGGACGATCCGGTGGCCAAGTGCCTCGTCCTCGAGGCCGAGCGCGACGGCATCCTGAACCAGGCCGGTCTCGTAGGCCACTTCCTCGATCTCTTGTGGGCTGACCCGATATCCCGATGTCTTGATCATGTCGTCACGCCGTCCGACGAAGTACAGGAAGCCCTCCTCGTCGCGGACGACGACATCGCCGGACCAGACCGCCAGCTCGGGCGTACACAGCGCGGCCGGACGGTTCGGCGGTGGCCGGAACCGCTCGGCCGTGCGCTCCGGGTCGTTCCAATAACCCAACGTGACAAGCGGACCTCGGTGCACCAGTTCACCCGGCTCTCCCGGACTGCACAGGCCGCCGTCCTCCCGGACCACGAGGATCTCGGCGTTCGGGATTGCCTTGCCGATCGAATCGGGCCGCCGGTCGACCTCCCGGGGATCGAGGTAGGTGGAGCGGAACGCCTCTGTGAGGCCGTACATCAGGTACGGCGTTGCGTTCGGGAAGATCGCTCGCAGTCGTCGCAGGGTGACGCGCGGGAGTCGCCCCCCAGTGTTCGCGAAGTAGCGCACCCCGGCCACGGCCTCGGACGGCCACGTCTGGGCTGCGAGCTGGGTCCACAGCGGCGGGACGCCCACCAGCCCGGTGATGCGGTGCTTCGCGCACAGCCGGACGACATCCCCCGGCAGCAGGTAGTCGGAGAGCACCACGTGGGCCCCGACGCAGAAGCCGGTCGTCAATTGGCTCAGCCCGGCGTCGAAGCTCAGCGGGAGAACGGCCAGGATTCGGTCCTCTGCCGTGTTGTTCAGGTAAGTGCTGACGCTCTCCGCGCCGACGACGAGGTTTCGGTGCGACAGCACGACGCCCTTCGGGGCCCCGCTGCTCCCCGACGTGTAGAGGATCGCGGCCACATCCGTGTCGACGCCGCCCGTCGGAGGACACACGGCCTGGCTCGCGGGTTCGGCGACCTTCGACCAGGGGAGCACGCGGTAAGGGGCTTCCTCGTCCTCCGCAAGCGAGTCTCCCAGCACGAGGACGTGGGAGAGTGACTTGCAGGCGGCGAGCTCGGCGCGCAGGTTCCGCAGCCGGTCCGTGGAGGTCACCAGTACCCGCACGGCGCAGTCGTCGAGGATGTGCCTCACTTGCCTGGCCCGGAGCACGGGATTCACCGGGACGAACACGCCACCGGCCCGCGAGCAGGCGAGCAGCGCCACGACAGTCTCGATCCTCTTGTCGAGGAAGACCGCGACGCGCTCGCCACCATCGAGGCCGAGGTCGCGCAGGCCGGCGGCCGCGAGCTCCGTCCGCTCGTGCAGATCGGCATAGGAGATCGTGATCGTTCGAGCGGTCAGGGCGGGCGCGCCGGGGTTCCGTTGGGCGGACCTCGCAACGAGGTCCGGCACTCGGATGATCATTTCGGCGGATTCCTTTCGTCGCTTCTGCCTGGCAGTCGACGAATCCCCACCCCCCTCCCTGCGGGTTCGACAATGCGCGGTGGACCTGGGCACGGAGATGTCCGCGAACGGTCGCACGGGGGACGTGGTCATCCGGCGTTCACCTTGACGGTCGGCGAGCAGTCGGCCAGGCGTACCGGGTCGATCATCCCGACCAGGACTTCACGCGGTCCGGTGAAGGGCTCTCTGCTGTGTGCGCTGCGGATGTTGTCGACGAGCATCAGATCGCCCGCCTGCCAGGGCTCCCGTACGGTTTCGGCCTCGTACACCTCGTTGAGCAGGTGCACGACGTCCTCGCCTATCGGGTCGCCGCCCCCGAAGCGGGTGGTGAACGGCAGCCCCTCGGCGCCGTAGGTGTCGACCAGGAACTCGTGCACCTCGGGGTCGAGCGTCCACTCGTTCAGGAAGGCGATCTGGTTGAACCAGCAGCGCCGCCCGGTGACCGGGTGCCGTACCACCGCGCTGCGGCGCTGCCAGGTGCGCAGCCCTCCATCGGGTCGCCACTCGAACTCGATGGCATTGGCGCGGCAGTAGCTCTCGACCGCGCCACGGTCCTCGGTGCCGAACGCCTCGGCGACCGACATGCCGATCTCCTCGTTGTAGTTGCGGACGAGCATCCAGCCCTCCCGCTCGAGTCGTTCGACGAGGTCCCCGGGCAGTGCGTCGAGCACGGCCGTCGAGTCCGCCACACCGGTCGCCCCGCCCTCGGTGGGGGCGGACAGGCATGCGAAGAGGATCAGTCCGGGAAACTCGAGCCGGTAGCTCAGTTCGTGGTGCATGCACATCGGCTGGTTCGGCGGCCACTTCGAGGAGGAGTACACGCCCTCTGCGTAGGTCCGCCGGGAGGCGAAGGCCTCTCTTTCGGTCATCAGACCGGTGCGGGCCAGTTGGTGGAAGACGGCGACGGTCTCGGCCGCGTCGCGCAGACCGAGGCCGCGGACCAGGACCGATCCGTGCTCGGCGACCACCGCGCTGAGCGCCATCCGGTGCTCGGCCGCCCAGCGCACCGCGTCGTCGGCAGGCCTGGTGTGCAGGATCGGCGGTTTGCCAGGTTGTCGGTCCACCTCGAGCAGCGCCGCCTGAGAAGAGGTCGACATCTCATTTCTCCTTGATTCCTCGATGTCCACTCGGGAAGGAGCCACCGATTCGCTGACACACTGCAACGCCCGGTACCGTCTCGAGCCTGTCGTGACCAGCAGGCCGGATCGGCGAGGACCGGGTGGTGGTGAGGTCCTTGAGGAGACTGCGCGTTCCGGGGCGATCGCCGGCCGCACCGCCGACAGCGACGTGCCGTCCAGGTCGAAGAAGTGGTCCCGCCGGCTGATCTGCTCGGCCGGGAGGCCGAGCACCTTCGCCCTGGCGGCCGCCGGCCGCCGCTCGGCCGGCGTGCTCGGGGCGTGGTGGTCCTCCTCGGCGACCTCGAGCTCCGCGAGTTCTCCGGGCGAGCGCCGTCAGCGCCTTACGGTCGATCTTGCCGTTGCAGGTCAGCGGCAGGCTCTGCCGCCAGATCGCCGGGACCATGTGCCTGGGCAGCGACTCGCCCCGCCGGTGGCGCAGGACCTCGGTGCGCAGGACAGCCCGCCAGAGCTCCCGGCCGGTTTCAATCCGATCGTCCATCGAATCGTCCCAACGCTCCACGTTTGCCGGGTGTCAGTCGCCGCGGACGAGCACGTCGGCGCGGTCGTCGAGACTGTTCCTGCGCGGCTGAAGGTCAGCCGACTGCTCACGCATCTTCTTGGCCGGGTTCCCGCCCCACCGTGCGTGCGGTGGCATTTCCTCGCCTTTCATGAGGAAGGATCCGGTGGCGAGCACCGCGCCGTCGCCCATCGTCACGCCGTAGTGGACGAGTGTGCCGACACCGAGCGTGCAGCCGGCACCGATCACGATGTGGTCCGACTTGAATCCTCCGTCCTCCTGCGAGTGGCACTGAACGACAGTGTCCACATTGAAGGTGCAGTCGTCCCCGATCGTGGTGAACGTCCGCTCGGGTATGCGGAGGCCGTCGTCGAAGACCCGGCGGCCGATTCGCACACCCAGCAGCCGCCAGATCACGTTCTTCAGCGGGGTGCCGTTGAAGAGGAGGACATAGCCGAGGGTGGTCACTTTCCAGAAGCGTTCGTGCCGCCAGAAGGCGCGGTCGTAGATCGAGCAGCCCTGCGGCCGCAAGGCCTGCAGCGGTATGATCATCCGGTCGACCAGGACGTTGTAGACGACGGTGAAGACGAGGATCCCCGCGGTGGCCAGTGCGAACGCGAACGCACCCAGGGAGTCCCAGAGGTCGATGGCGGCCAGGTAGAACGCGGTGACGAGGAAGATGAGGAGCCAGCGCGCCAGCAGGAACAGCCCCATGCTGATGGTGTTGTAGACGTTCTTGGCCCGGAGGCGGCGGCGCACCTCGTCCTCGCTCGCCACCTCTAGCTGCCTGTCACGCCTGACCGACCGCGGGATCTCGAAGCTGGGCGCGCCCAGCAGACCCACACCTTCCCGCACCTGTCCGTGGACGGGAGCCATGACCTTCGTCGCGAGGAGGCAGTTGTCGCCCGTCTTGCCCTGCGCGGGATAGGCGATCAGGTTCCCGAGGAAGTTCTCCGCCCCGATCGACACGCGGGACAGCCGGAACGACGTGTTCGAGAAATCGGCGTTGATGATGGACAGCCCGTCCGCGACCATCGTTCCGCTGCCGACCGCGCTGAGGAACGGGGTGTCCTGCTTGACCATTTCGCCGAAGTTCGAACCGGTCTGCCGCACCCCGCGAAGGTCGTAGCCCAGCCAACGCAGGTAGTGGACGACGTAGGAGGTGCCGCCGAAGAGATTGAGGTAGAACCTGCTGTTGCTCATGCGGGCGATCGCGCGGTGGATCCAGTAGTGGAACCCGTACAGCGGGTAGACCTTGTCCGGCTTGATGAAGAGGTTCAGCACGCGCGGAACGGTTCCCACGAACACGAGGCCGACGAGTGCGGCGCCGAAGAAGGACACGGCGGATACGACCAGCGCGTCGTCGCGGTAGAACGCCCAGCTCGTGAAGGAGACCGGTTCCGCGGCCGACAGCGTGACGAGCTGCGGGACCTTCGTGAGCGCGAGGATCGCGATGACGAACATCAGCGGCGTACCCACCAGAAGCAGGTTCACCAGTTGCACGGTCGTGAAGGCGACCCGTCGCCGGGTGCTGACGTCCATCGTGGGGATCCGCCGGCAGTCGACGTCGGTCGGCTGCGCGGGGGAGCCGTGCCAGCGCTCCCCGTCGGGCACGGCCTGTCCGGCGTGCAGCGAAGAGGAGTGCCCCAGCTCCGCCCCGTCACCCAGCGAGGTCCAGATGTCGAGCACCGTCATCTCGCCGACGAGCGCGTCCTTGCCGAGGCTGACCGCGCCCGTCTGGATGATGCCGTTGTGGGCCCGGTAGCCGTTGAAGAACGAATCCTTCCGGATCACCGCGCCGTCGCCGATGCTGAGCAGGTCGGTGCACACGGGCACGTTCCTGGAGAAGACGACGGCGCCGCGCCCGACCTTCGCGCCCAGCGCCCTCAGGTAGAGCACGTAGAGCGGTGAACCGACGAACAGCGCCATCGGGTTCCGCTGGACCAGGGTCTTGACGAGCCAGAAGCGGAGGTACGCCATGCTCCAGACGCGGATCTGCTGGGGCTTCCACCGGCCGATAAGGAGCCACTTGAGCATGATCGGAAGGCAGCAGAGGCCGAGGAACATCGCGATGCCGTACGCGACCGCCCGCAGGTAGATGTCGACCGGGTTCGGGCCGGCCGAGACCCATTCGTAGCCCTTCACCGCGACGATCGTGGTAAGGGCGGGGTAGCCGAGGAGGAAGAGGAGTTGCAACGCACCGCAGAGGACGTACTCGCCGTTGCGTGCCCGCCGCGGCGGCTCACTGAGAGCCGCCGGAGTTGCGTGCTGCGAGGCAGGCATGGTTTTGCTGTCGGCTTTGGTGTTGTTCTTGCTGCTGGCGAGGGCGACTGCGAGCTGTCGAATGGTCGGGTGTTTGTAGACGTCCGGCATGGACACGGACGGCAGGTCGGCTTGCTTGCGTACTCGGGCGCAGAATCGGGCCATCAGCATGGAGTCGGCGCCGAGGTCGTCGAAGAAGTGACTGTCGACTGAGACGTGGTCGGTGCCCGTGATGTCGGCCAGCACTTCCGCGTAGCGTTGCTCGCTTTTGGCGAGAGTGGCCGCGTTGTCCCTCGGGTCGGCGGTGGGGGCATCGTTGGTGAGGGCGGCTGCGAGCTGTCGAATGGTCGGGTGTTTGTAGACGTCCGGCATGGACACGGACGGCAGGTCGGCTTGCTTGCGTACTCGGGCGCAGAATCGGGCCA
>NZ_JBIURQ010000001.1:458797-1398276 GCF_044740925.1 Streptomyces sp. NPDC088254
ATCAGCATGGAGTCGGCGCCGAGGTCGTCGAAGAAGTGACTGTCGACTGAGACGTGGTCGGTGCCCGTGATGTCGGCCAGCACTCCCGCGTAGCGTTGCTCGCATTCGGCGAGAGTGGCCAGAGAGTCACCCGGATCCGTGGTCAAGACGTCGTAAGAGTTCCCCATGAGTTGGGTCCCTTGCAATATCAGAGCGGTCGATGCAGCGCGCTGAACTACATGAACGAGGTCCCCGTACCTGCATGGACTGCTGTGGGAGCTGGGGTCGGAACGCAGCTGAGTGATCGCCCACCTTGACCGTGGCAATTTTGGCCGGCCTTGCTCAACGGTTGATCCGGCCGACTAGATCGACAACATTCCTTGCGCGGCAACGCTTCCCTCGACCGCAGGGCCAAGAGGCTGGCCGATGGAAGTTCCTTCCCCATCAGCAACCGCCGCTGTGAAGAGCTGTGAACAGTGGCCGCCAGAACAGAAAACCATGGTCTTTTCCCAGGGTACGACTGTGCGCGGTACGTGCAATGGGGGCGAGCTGACGCCCGCCGATGAGGAGAGGCGGGAGCGGGTGCGGCTGGAGACGGGGTTTCCACCCTGGCCTATGAGCCCAATGCCGGAAAGTCAGGGCCTGTGGATCACTGACTCGCCGTCTTGATCTTTGATGGAAGGGCGATTCCGGCCGCGCCGGCGTGGTGGTGGAGGTTTTCCAGCGTGGTGAGTTGGTCGGTGGGCTCGATTGTGTGCTCCGACTTCTCCACTGCCTGTTGTCTGTCCGCTCGCGTCGAACAGCGCCCTGGATCAAGTGAGTTGGCCGATGCTCAGGCATGGGCCCTTCCCATGAGCCACACGCTGCACCGGGGCGACGCCCTGACCGTGCTGAAGTCCCTCCCGGACGAGAGCGTCAACGCCGTGATCACCGACCCGCCGTACAACTCCGGCGGACGGACCAGTTCGGACCGCACCGGCCGTACCGCGCGAGCCAAGTACGTCACCAGCAACTCAGCCGATGCGCCCTGGAACATCAGTCGGTCCGGACGCCGCCTGCGCCTCGGATGACCTGCCCGGCGTTCCACCTTGGGGAGCAGCGGCTCGACGCAGGGCGAGGCCGGCCATCCCGGACTGAATCGTCCAGATGCCTGCCGCCTCGGAGGAGTCGATGAGCGTGTTCAGTCGCGCGCGTGGGGGTGGACGTACACGGGGTGCTCCCCGACGTCGGCGTACGCGCAGCGGTCGAGCACGGCAGTGGCGGCGACCCGTCCCAGCACCGTAGCGACGGGCGTGCCTACGCGCGCATAGGCTGGTGATGTCTCGCCGAACCGGAGCGGACGCCATGAATGCAATCCCGAAGGGACCTTCCTGGCTACATCGGAGGCGGTCGCGCCATCCGTTTGCCGGGCAGCCACGTAATCGTCGCGAGTCCCTGCTGAACCCGCGCAGCATCGCCGGGCGGGTGTTCCTCATCGAGATCCTCATCGTCGTGCTGCTGGTCGCGGCCGGGGTGATCTCTGTTGTGCTTCAGGCGGCCCGTGACGCGCTGCAGCACGGGCGTCGGGAATCGGTCGTCGCGGCCCAGACGTTTGCGGGGGCCCCAGGCGTCGCCGAGGCGCTGCGCAGCCCGAACCCGACGGCGGTGCTGCAGCCGCGTGCGGAAGCGGCTCGTAAGAGGGCGGGTGTGGACTTCATCGTCGTCATGAACACCAACGGGATTCGCTACACGTACCCGTACCCGGAAGAGATCGGGAAGAAGTTCGTCGGCACCATTCAACCGTCGCTGGAAGGCCGCACCACCATCGAGCAGGCGGGCGGGCCGCCTCTGCCGGCGGGTCGGGGAACGGCCGTCCAGGCAGTGGTCCCCGTGACCGATGCCGACGGCGAGATCGTCGGCCTGGTGTCCGCCGGGATCACGGTAAAGAACCTGGCGAGACTGTGGATGCCGCAGCTGCCGATCACCTTGGGTGCCGGTGCGGCCGCGCTGGCTCTGGCTGCCGGCGGGACAGTTCTGGTGTCCCGGCGCCTGCAGCGGGAAACCCATGGCCTGGGCCCGGCCGAGATCACGCGCATGTACGAGCACCACGAGGCGGTCCTGCACGCGGTACGGGAAGGGGTGCTGATCACCGACGCAGGCGGACGGTTGCAGCTGGCCAACGATGAGGCGAAGCGGCTGCTGAATCTGTCGGCGGACGTGGAGGGACGGCATGTGCGGGAGCTGGGTCTGCCGGTGGAGATCACGCGCATGCTGGCGTCGGGGGAGGCGGTCACGGACGAGGTGTACGAGGTGGAGGGTCGGTTGCTGGCGGTGAACAAGCGGCCCACGTTCCCGCACCGGGCCCGAGGAGGCAGCGTGGTGACGTTGCGGGACACCACGGAACTCACGGCGGTGTCGGGACGGGCAAAGGCGGCCCGGTGGCGGCTGGATCTGCTCTATGAGTCGGGGGTGCGGATCGGGACGAAGCTGGATGTGGTGAGTACGGCTCAGGATCTGGCTCAGGTGGCGGTACCGCGGTTTGCCGACGTCGTCACGGTCGATCTGCTGGATGCGGTGCTGGAAGGCGATGAGCCCACGGCGGACAATGGGGGACAGCTGCGGCGTGCGGCAATCAGCGGCGAGCAGCAGGCTTTGCCGCTGTACCCGGTGGGCGCAAAGGTCCCGCTTCACCCGGCGACGCCGCAGATGCGGGCGTTGGAGCGGGGCCTGGCGGTGCTGGAGGCGGACCTGCGACACGCGCGGGCGTGGCAGGAGCAGAACCCGGATCGCACGCGCGGGGCGCTGGAGCTGGGCGTGCATTCGCTGGTGACCGTGCCCCTGCAGGCGCGAGGCGTTCCGCTGGGCGTGGCGAACTTCTACCGGATGGGGGATTCGCCGGCGTTCGAGCAGGAGGACCTGTCCTTCACGGAGGAGTTGGCCGCGCGGGCGGCGGTGGCCATCGACAACGCGCGACGGTTCACCCGCGAGCACACGATGGCGGTGACGTTGCAGCGGAGTCTGCTGCCGCGGGGGCAGCCGGAGCAGGATGCACTGGCGGTGGCCTGGCGGTATCTGCCGGCGGAGGCAGGGGTGGGCGGGGACTGGTTCGATCTCATCGCGCTGCCGGGCGGGCGAGTGGCGCTGGTGATCGGTGACGTCGTCGGTCACGGATTGCACGCCGCGGCGACGATGGGGCGGCTGCGCACCGCCGTACAGAACCTCTCGGCGCTGGACCTCCCCGTGGACGAGGCGCTCGGGTACTTGGACGACTTGGTCGTGCGTATGGACGAGGAGGAGAGCACCGGCGAGGCCACGGAAGCGCACGGGGGGCAGGGGGTGACGGGAGCGACGTGTCTGTACGCGATCTACGACCCGATAGCAGGAGTGTGCACGGCGGCCCGTGCCGGACACCCCGACCTGGTGGTGGTGCACCCCGACGGGACCGTCACCTGTGCGGACGTGCCGGCATCTCCCCCACTCGGACTGGGTGGCTGCCCCTTCGAAACCCGTGAACTGCACCTGCCCGAGGACTCACGACTGGTGCTGTACACCGACGGGCTGGTGCGGGACCGCACCCGCGACATCGACGTCGGGCTGGTCCGGCTGCGTCGGACGTTGGAGCGAGCCGGGGCGGAACGCACGCCCGAGGAGATCTGTCAGGCGGTGGTCGACGCGATGGTGCCGGGACACCCCTCCGATGACATCGCACTGCTGGTCGCGCGTACCCGGATGTTCCCGCCGCCGGGCGTGGCGGAGTGGGAGGTGCAGCCCGAGCCTGCGGCGGTCGCCTCGGTTCGGGCGCACTGCAGGGGGAAGTTGCGTGAGTGGAGGGAGGAAGAGATCGAGTTCAACACGGAACTGATCATCAGCGAGTTGGTCACGAACGCGATCCGGTACGGATCACCACCGATCAGGGTACGACTCCTGCACGGGCGCTCCTTGACCTGCGAGGTGTCGGACGGCAGCAGTGTCTCGCCGCGTCTTCGCCGGGCGGCCACCATGGACGAGGGTGGGCGGGGGCTGTTCCTCGTGGCCCAGCACGCTCAGCGATGGGGAACGCGGTACACATCCGGTGGCAAGGTCATCTGGGCCGAACAACCTCTTGGCAGCGGTCCGTCAACCGACAAGGTCAGCACACCGGCCGAGGTTCTTTTTGAGCAGTTCGACGATCCCACCCTCTGAGTTCAGACGGTGCTGCACGCCCGTTCTGCACCGAAGACGCGCTCGCCCGTGCCGATGGCTTCCCCTCGTCGGACAGGAGCCGCGGCCCCACTTGCGCTGATGTCGCCATCCGCCGGTCGACGGTCTCTTCGCAGGCGTCGGGCCTGCGACAACGGCCATCCGCCCCCGAGCAAGGGGGCGGAGCCTCTGCCCGTTGGAATGCTGCCCACCGGCTCGGGAAGGGCCTCGAACCCGCCCCCACCACTTTCCGCGCTGACGGGTCGTCGCCGCGCGGCTGCGGGCTTTCCTCGCCCGGCCGAAAATCCGCCACCGCTGGGAACTGACGACTGGCTGGCTGTTCATCGGCATCGGCGTCGCCGCAGCCTCCTGAGAGGGGGTTGGGCATAAGACTTCGAGGGGACGACAGCCTGACAAAACAATCCATCGGCTACCGGTAGTTGAGCTCGGCGAGTTCGGTGGCGAGCTTCCGGGGCATGGCTGTGCGGCCGAGCAGGGGAAGCACCATGTTGCGTGCCCGGCGGGCCATCGGGTTGCGCGTCGTCGCCACGCGGGTCATCCGGTGCGTGAAGGCGACCACGCGCTGGGCGACGGGACGGCGTTGCGCCTCGTAGCCGTCGAGCTGCCCGCCGGCGAACGCCCGGCCCAGGGCGTAGCCGTCCTGGATGCCGGTGTTCATCCCCTGCCCGCCGGCGGGGCTGTGGACATGGGCGGCGTCGCCGGCCAGCAGCAGGCGCCCCGCCCGGTAGCGGTCGGCGACCCGGTGGTGCACCCGGAACCGTGACGACCACGCCAGCTGAGTGACCTTGGCCTGGCCGGGGGCGCGCTCGTCGAGCAGCTGCTGGACGAAGTCGATGTCCGGTGCGGCGGGCGCGTCGTCCACGGTGGCGACGACCCGGTAGTGGCCGCCCGGGAGCGGGGCGACGACGGTGAGGCCCGCGGTGCCGAAGGTGAGCGAGACCTCGGCGGGGCCCGGGGCCCAGTCCATCACCACGTCGGCGAGGACGAAGGACTCGGCGTAGGCGTTGCCGGTGAAACCGACACCCGTTGCTCGGCGCACGGTGCTGTGCATGCCGTCGGCACCGACAGCGTACGCAGCGCGCAGCGTTCGGCCGGTCGTCATGGTGAGTGTCACGCCGTCCTCGTCCTGGACGACGGAGGCGACCTCGTAGGGGCGGTGCACGTCCCCGCCGAGCGCGCGCAGCCGGTCCAGCAGCACGTTCTCGGTCTCGTACTGAGGGACCATGAGCGTGTACGGGTGGGGCGTGGGCAGCCCGTCGAACGGCACGGTCAGCAGTCTGCGGGCGCCGTCGCGGACGGCGAACCGGGTGACCTGGACGCCGCGCGCGATCAGCGCCTCGGAGGCTCCCAGCTCGTCCAGGACCTCCAGGGTGCGGGCGTGGACGACGGCGGCACGCGAGGTGTTCGCCCCCTCGGCCAGCCGGTCCAGGACGACGAAGTCGATGCCGGCCGAAGCGAGCGTCACGGCGAGCGCGAGCCCGGTCGGGCCGCCGCCCACGATGGCGACCTCGGTACGGTCGGGGAGTGCGGTGGTGTTCATGTCGCTTCCCTCCAGGATATGAGTCAACAATTGTTTGCCAACGATTGTTGGCCAACATTCGTTGACATGATGCGCGACCTCGCACTGGAAAGTCAACATGTGTTGGCCTACAGTCGTTGGCATGACGTCACCCGACGAGATCACCAGTACCGACAGGCGCTCGGATCGCACCAAGGCCGCGATCCTGCGCGCCGCACGCGAACGGTTCGCAGCCCAGGGCTACGAGCGCACCACCATCCGAGCCGTGGCCTCCGACGCCGGCATCGACCCCTCGATGGTCATGCGCTACTTCGGGAACAAGGCCCAGCTCTTCGACGCCACACTCGCCATCGACCTGCGCCTGCCCGACCTCACGGGCGTCCCGGCGGACCAGTTCGCCCAAGTCCTGGTGCGGCACTTCCTCGAACGCTGGGAGGGCGACCCGGCCGACGACGCACTGCTCGTCCTGATGCGTTCGGCGGTCACCAACGAGCAGGCCGCGGCGCGGATGCACGAGATCTTCGCGGCGCAGGTCGCCCCGACGCTTGCCGCCGCCCTGGGCCCGGAAGTCGCCGCACAGCGCGCGGGCCTGGTCTCCGCGCAACTCCTCGGCCTCGGGCTCACCCGCTATCTGCTGCGCCTCCCGGCAGTGACCACCCTGACACCGGACGACATCGAAAGAGGGCTGGCCCCGGCCATCCAGGCCGTGCTCGACCCCGAATGGGCGGGCGACACCGCAGCGTGACGACCTCGCCCGCGGAATCCGCTTGAGCTGAAGGCTTGTTCAGCCGGTGTCCTGCACCATCAGCGAGGCCTGCAGTACTCGCAGTCGGTCAGCGGTACAGAACGACAAGGGACGAGAGAAGGAGCGCGGCTGCGGCGGAGAGTGTCAGGATCCTGTAGCGGCTCCAGGCGGCCGGCGCGAGCAGGGACGCCCACGCTCCGCCCGTGAGGGCGGCAGCCCACCAGCCGGCGTTTGTCTGCGCGGCGGCGAGCGGGATCGGAGCCAGTGCGAGCGTCGGCGGGACGACCGCGAGCCGTGGCCTGATGCCCAGTCGCTTGTAGACGGCGAGCAGCCGCTCGCCGACGGAGCGGACCGCTTCGAACCCTTGCTCCTGCACTACGTCCTGGCGATCCTCGGTGCGACGCACGACCAGGCGGCACTGCCGATCGTCGACCGGTTTCGTCACCACCCCCACCACGATGTGCGCAGGGAGGCGGCAGGGGCAGTGAACGAGCTGCAGTGGAGCCGGCAGAGGCGGCACAGCAGCTCTGGGGGCCGGCCGTAGGGCAACCGCATTGGCCATCGCCGCCCCCGGACCCCCGCTTGCCGCGGCCCGGTGCATGCCGGATATCGCCGCGGATCGGGGGGAACGGGAACTTCGCGGTCGGCCTCGGCGACCCGGGGCGTCCGTGTCTTCCGCGTGGAGCCCGTCACCGATACCTCAGGCGGCGACAAGCTCCCGCTCGCGGTCCGGCGTCGTGACGCCGGGCTTCCTGTTCGGCAGCGAGAGGCGGAAGACCTTGCGCCACGCCGAGAACACCTGCTTGGGCAGCGGCCCGGTGACGTACTCCAGCTCGTACTTCTCGAACAGTGCGCGCACCTTCACCGCGACCTCGGCGTACCGGTTGCTCGGCAGGTCCGGGAACAGGTGGTGCTCGATCTGGTGGGACAGGTTGCCGGTCATGAAGTGCATGGCCTTGCTGCCGCTGATGTTCGCCGAGCCCATCATCTGGCGCAGGTACCACTGGCCGCGCGTCTCGCCCTTGATCGACCGGCGCTCGAAGACCTGCACGCCCTCGGGGAAGTGCCCGCACATGATCACCGAGTGGGACCAGAGGTTGCGGACCAGGTTCGCGGTGAACGTGGCGGCGAGCGTCGGGAGGAACGACGGGCCCGACAGGAGCGGGTGGATCACGTAGTCCTTGAGCACCTGCTTGCGGATCTTGCGGCCCACGGCCCTGGCCCGCGCGCGGAACTCCGGGTTCTTGCGGCGGCGCTTGTGCAGGTTCTTGCCGAGCTCCAGATCGTAGGCCGCGATGCCGTACTCGAAGAAGCAGGCGTTGATGAAGTTCCACAGCGGCTGGCCGAGGTGGAACGGGTGCCACTTCTGGTCCTCGTCGACGCGCATGATGCCGTAGCCGAGGTCGTTGTCCTTGCCGATCACGTTGGTGTACGCGTGGTGCAGCTCGTTGTGCGAATGCTTCCACTGGTCGGCCGGCGAGACGTGATCCCATTCCCAGGTGGTGGAGTGGATCTTCGGGTCCCGCATCCAGTCCCACTGGCCGTGCAGGATGTTGTGGCCGATCTCCATGTTGTCCATGATCTTCGCCACGGACAGACCGGCGGTGCCGATCACCCACGCGGGCGGGAAGATCGAGAACAGCAGCACGCCCCTGCTGACCAGCTCGAGCTTGCGCTGCGCCGAGATGACCTTGCGGATGTAGGCGGCGTCCTTCTCGCCGCGGCCGGCGATCACCTCGTCGCGGATCGCGTCGAGTTCGCGGCCGAGCTCCTCGATCTGCTCCGCGGTCAGGTGGGCGGTGGGGTCGATGGCGGTCAAGGTGCTCCTACCGTTCGATGTCGCACGGGCCCGCCGCGGCGGACACGCAGGTCTGGATGAGGACGCCCGGCTCGGCCTCGGTGATCTCGCCGGTGCGCAGGTCGCGGACGGCGCCCGCCTTGAGCGGGGTGATGCAGCCGAAGCAGATGCCCATGCGGCATCCCGAGGGCATGAGCACGCCGGCCCCCTCGCCGACGTCAAGCAACGGCGTGGCGCCGTCCGCGTCGACGGTCTTGCCGGTGGTGCTGAACGTGACCTCGCCGCCTTCGCCGGCCACGACAATGCTGGGGCGGAAGCGTTCGGTGTGCAGGCGTTCATGGACGCCGTGCTCGGCCCAGTGCTCCTCGGCGGCGTCGAGCAGGCCCGCGGGCCCGCATGCCCAGGTCTCGCGCTCGGCCCAGTCGGGCACGAGTTCCTTGAGACGGGCGATGTCGAGCATGCCGTCCGTGTCGGTGTGCACCTCGGTGAGCTGAAGCTTCTTGTCCGCGACCAGGGCGTGCAGCTCGTTGCGGAAGATCACGTCGTGCGGCTGCGGCGCGCAGTGGACCATGACGACGTCGTCGAACTCGGTGTCGCGCAGCATGCCCATCACAGGCGTGATGCCGCTGCCGGCCGTCAGGTAGAGGACCTTGGCGGGCTTGGCCCGCGGCAGCACGAAGTCGCCTGTCGCCTGGTCAAGCTGGATCAGCGTGCCCGGCTTCACCGCGCGGACCAGGTGGTTGCTGACCTTGCCGTCCGGGATCGCCTTCACCGTGATCGTGACGCGGCCGTCCCGGCGGTTCGTAGGCGAGGTGATGGAGTAGGCGCGCCACAGGCGCACCCCGTCGACGTCGACCCCGATCCGCACGTACTGACCGGCTGTGTGGCCGCGCCAGCCCCGTCCCGGTCTGATCACCACAGTCGCGGCGTCATCCGTCTCGGGGTGCACGGCCTCGATGCGCCCGCGCAGGTCGGCGCCCGCACGCAGCGGGCTGACCAGGTCGAGGTAGTCCGACGGCAGCAGCGGCGTCGTGACCATCTCCAGCAGTTTCCACGCCCCGCTGCGGAGGGCTGCACTCGTCATGACTCCAGCTTGCTGCGCCTCAAGGCGTAAAGTCCTGACCGCAGGACGTAAATCTGGCCGACTGAATTGTTCGCAGGGAACAAAAACGTGAGCCATGCAATCCAGAGAGCCAGCGAACTGGCTCTCGATGAGACGACGGTCACCGCACTGCGGGCCGAGCTGAAGACCACCGCCGACGAGGTCGTCCAGGCGATCATCGACGAGGTCCCTCCCTACGCCAACGCCCTTTCGGGCCACATGGGCGGCACCATCCGCCGAGCCGTCCGCACCGCCCTCGGGCACTACCTGGACCTCGCGAGCGGGAACGCCACAGGCGGCGACGCCGGTGACGCGGCCTACGAGCTGGGCCGCGGCGAGGTGCGCGACGGCCGTTCGATGGACGCCCTGCTCAGCGCGTACCGCGTCGGCGCCCGCGTGGCCTGGCGATGCCTGGCAGCGGGCGCCGTACCCGCAGGCCTGCCCGCCGCCGAGGTCGCCAAGTTCGCCGAGCTGACGTTCGCCTACATCGACGAGCTCTCCGCCGCGAGCGCCGCGGGCCACGCCGACGAACTGGCCGCCCAGGGCAGGGACCACGAGCGCCACCTGGAGCACCTGGCCCGCGACCTCCTCGCCGGCGCGAGCCCGGACGTGCTGCTGACCTCTGCGCAACGGGCCGGGTGGCAGCCCCCGGTCTCACTGACCGCGGTCCTGCTGCCCACCGCCCAGGCCCGGCCTGCCTACCGCGCGCTCGACCCGAGCACCCTCGTCCTCGACGATCTGCCGGACGCCACCGGTGTGCTGCTCGTCCCCGACGCCGACCGACCACATCTCCTGCGACGACTGGCCGACCGCACCGCCGTGGTCGGCCCGGCCCGCCCATGGACCCGCGCGTCCGCCTCGTACGCACGAGCCGTACGCGCGCGCTCACTCTCCTCAGACATCCGCGACACCGAGGCACACCTGCCCGAGCTGGTGCTGAGCGCCGACGTGGACGCGTTCGCAGACCTGCGCGCCAAAGCCCTCGCACCGTTGCGGACCTTGCCTGACGCGACCGCACGCCGACTGGAGGAGACGCTGCGGGCGTGGCTGCTGCACCAGGGCAGACGGGACGAGGTGGCGGCGGCGCTGTTCGTCCACCCCCAGACCGTCCGGTACCGGATGTCGCAGCTGCGGGAGCTGTTTCCGGACCTCGCATCGCCACACCGGGTTCTTGAACTGACGTTGGCGGTCGGTCTTCGGGGCGACTGACGAGTACTGCCTCGGCCGCCGGTCTCCGGGGCGACCGACGAGTACTGCCTCGGCCGCCGACGACTACGGACGGGGCGACCGCTCAGCCTGCGAGGGCCGGCACCGTGCGTCGTACGGCGGCTTCTCCTCGGAAGGAGTGACGGGACGGGGTGACAGTGGTGCTGCCGCCTTGCCGCGTCCGGTACGCCAGCGCCCCGAGCGTCAGCGGTCAAGGTCGCGGAGTACTCCACCTGGCCGGTGACGGCGGCCTCGAAGAAGGGGCCATGGCCCGGTGCAGGCGCTGTTCTTCGGCCGGGTCGATCGCGACCATCACGGGGGACTCGGCCACGCAGTTCGGTCAGGTGACGACCGGTAGGACGGACCACGACCAGCCGGCCGGTCGGGCGCAGCACACGGTGGAACTCGGCGAGGTTGCGCGGAGCGAACACGTTCAGCACGGCATCGGCCACCGCGTCGGCGAGCGGAGAAGGGGCGGAAGACGTCCCAGGCCGCCGCGGCAGCTCGGTCATGGGCCCGGGCGGCCGAGCGCAGCGCGCCCGCCTATGTGTCCAGAGCCAGACCGCGCGCCGGGCAGCCGGTCCGGCACGCCGGCCAGGCAGTAGCCCGTGCCGCGGCCCACCTCCACCGTGGCCCGCTCACCCATGGCGTCGGCCGCCAGGCGGGCCCCGACCTGGCGGATCGGGGCGTAGGCGCCCGTCGCGAGGAACCGGCCCCGGGCCTGGACCATGGCCGCATCGTCGCCGCTGGTGGCGCGGGCACCCGTCAGCGGGCCGACGTAGCCGTGGCAAGCTCTGTCGAAGGTGTGGCCCGCCGGGCAGCGCAGTGCGCCTCGGTCGGGGTGCAGCCGGCGCGTGCGGCACGTAGGGCCGCGCAGCAGGTCGAGGGACAGTTCCAGGGCAGAGGGAAGTGAGGCCGGCAGGAGGCACTCCTGGCAGGGATGACGGATGGAGACCGTGCCTGCGCGTGCGCTCGGACCGTCACTGCCTCAGGAAGTGATGGACGGCGGGGGGAAGATGGTTCATGCGCCAGGCACGCCGAGGAGGGTGACGCCCTCCGGCCTCGCCCTCGGCGTCTCCCGGTCAGAGGGAGCAGCAGTGCGGGGTGCCCGTGAACGCCATGTCATGAGACTGCAAGCATCTGTGAAGCCCCATCCACCTCAGGGGAGTTGAGAGAGCCGCATGGCTGACGACTGCTTCGGGCATCCACGACTCGCCGCGATCTATGATCCGCTCGACCCCGACCGCGGGGACCTCGACGCCTACCTCCGGATGGCGGAAGACTTCGGGGCGCGCCGGGTCCTCGACATCGGCTGCGGCACAGGGGTGTTCGCCCTCCTCCTTGCCGACCGCGGGATCGAGGTCGTCGGCGTCGACCCCGCCCGGGCCTCCGTCGACGTCGCCCGGGCCAAGCCGGGCGGTGAGCGGGTGCGCTGGATCTGCGGTGACGCGACCGACCTCCCGCCCCTGCGGGTCGACCTCGCGACGATGACGGCCAACGTCGCCCAGGCCATCGTCGATCCGCACGTCTGGCGGGGGACGCTGCGGGGAGCCCGCGAAGCGCTGCGGCCGGGCGGGCACCTGGTCTTCGAGACCCGGGATCCGGCCGGACGGGCCTGGGAGGAGTGGACCCGCGAGCACTCCTACCGGGTGACGGAGATCGCGGGCGTCGGCCCGGTCGAGAGCTGGGTCCGGCTGATCGAGGTGAGCGGACCGCTGGTGACCTTCCGCTGGACCTACGTCTTCGCAGCGGACGGGCAGGTGCTGACGTCGGACTCGACCCTGCGCTTTCGTGAGCGTGAGGAAGTCGAGACGGATCTGATCGCTCACGGCTTCTCGGTGCAGGAGGTCCGCGATGCGCCCGACCGGCCGGGCAAGGAGTTCGTGTTCCTCGCACGACGCTCCTGATCCACGTTCACGTACCGCCTCGAAGACCGCGTCACCGACCGTCTCGGCGCGGCCAGGGGCGAGCGCCGCCGACCTGGTGGGTCAGGCGGAGGGGCCACCCACCAATATCGGCAAGTTCTTCACCCGCCACACCGGCGTCACCCCGGATCCAGGTCCGCGCGACCGGCATGCCGTCGATCGACGACTTCGCCTTCACCGGCCGCGGCGACACCCTGCTCGCCGCCCGCGACGACGACGAGGCCGACCTCGTCCGCCCCGACGGCACCCACACCGCCGTCCTCACCGCGGCCGACGGCCTGCGGACCCCCACCTCCGTCGCGGTCCACGCACACAAGGTCTATGTCCCCGGCGCCGCCTGCCTCACCGGTGCGGACCCCGACCTTCTCACCGCCCGCCTCGACCGCTGACAGTGCGGCCTCCCGGCGCGGGAGGCTCCGCGCTGACCGTGCTGGTGTGGGCGTAGCGACCTCAGGTGTTATTCAATGAGGTGTGCGGTCAGGGATCTCGGGGCCCGTCGCACGGACCTGAGTACGGCCCCGGCGCCGCCCCCGCCGGGAATGCCTGAGAGAGCCGTATGGACTCCACCCCCTCTCCCTCGTCCTCTTCGGCGTTCGACCTGGTCAGCAGCGCCCTGGGGCGCTACATCCCGCGCGGTGGGGCGGCAGCGCCGGTCGGCCCCGCCGACGCGCAGGGCGACCGCACGAACTGTCGCCGTGTGTCCGACGGTCCGTCGGGCGGCAGGCAGGACCAGATCCTCGGCGCGGTCAACATGGACAGGGACCTGAGGATCACCCGCTGCAACCTGGAAGCTCCCGTCTTCGCGGGACTGGACGTCATGGCAGGGAGTTCCTTCGTCGATCTCCTGCCGCCCGGGGACGTGCCGACGGTCACCCGGCGGCTGCGGCAGGTCCTGGAGACGGGGGAGGCGCACGTCGCCCGGATCCAGCGCCTGCGGCGCGGCGACGGGTCGGAGCTGGTGGTCTCGATGAGCATCCTGCCCGCCGCGCCGCCGCACGAGGGCCTGACCGTCTCACTGATCGCCATGGCCCGGCGGCTGCACCTGTACGCGGCCGAGACCGCGATCGGCACCTCGCTGGACATCGGCGAGACCGCGCAGTCGCTGGCGCAGTCCCTGCTGGCCTGGGGGGACGTGGCCGCCGTCGACCTCGACTTCACCGTGTGGACGGGCGAGGGCGTCACCGGGCAGCGACAGGGGCGCATCCGGCTGCGGCGGGCGGCGCTGGTGCCGGACCGTGTGTGGCCCGAGGGCTATGTGACGCCGGGCGACGACCTGCCCGGCGACGCGAGCCTGCTGCTGGCGCAGGCGATACGGCGGGACGACGCCCCGCAGACCATCGTCATCCCCGACCGGGAGGCGGTCGAGCGGGTCCTCGGCAGTCCACGCGTCGTGCGTGCCCTGGTGCCCGGCGAGCGGTCGGCGGCCGTGGCGTGCGTGCCGCTGGTCCTGGACAGCGAGCCGCCCGTCGTCCTGGGCCTGGCGGAGATCTGGCGGCGGGCGGACGCGCCCTTCCACGACAGCGAGCTGTTCGACCTTCAGGAACTGGTCGCCAGGACCGCCCATCACGTCGACCTCGCCCGTCAACACCAACGTGAGCACACGCAGGTGCTGGCCCTGCAGCGCCGGCTCCTGCCCCGGAGCGGCGACGACACCATCGAGATCGCCAGCGTCTACCAGCCCGCCACCCCCGACAGCGCGGGTGTCGGCGGCGACTGGGTGAACAGCTTCCCGCTGCCGGACGGACGTACCGCACTGGTCGTCGGTGACGTCGTCGGGCACGGCCTGGGAGCGGCGGCGACCATGGGCCAGCTGAGCATGGAGGCCCGGGCCCTGCTGTCCGCGGGGCTCGCGCCGGACGAGGTGCTGGAGCACCTGGACGGGACCGTGACGCTGCTGGACGACACCGAGTCCGGGCTGACGGCCGGCTACAGCGCCCTGGGCTCGACCTGCTGCATCGCCCTCTACGACCCGGTCAGCCACCGGGTCGTGCTGTCCAGCGCCGGCCACCTCCCCCCGGTCCTGATCACCCCGGACGGGCAGGCGGGCCCGCTCCCGGTCCGCCCCCACCCCGGACTGGGGGCCGAGTTCGCGCTCCGCGAGCCGTTCCACGTGCACACCTTCGGCGCACCTCCGGGCTCCCTGCTCGCCCTCTTCACCGACGGTCTCGTGGAGGACCGTGCCCTGTCGATCGACGAGGGCATCGCGAGACTCACGGACACCGTGTCCGGGGTGCACCCCTGGGACTCCCTCCAGCAGGCCGCACGGCACGTCGTCTCCTCGCTGGTGCCCGCGAGGCAGCGCGACGACGTGACCCTGCTGCTCGCGCGGATGATCGGCTACCGCAAAGGGGACACCGCGACCTGGCGGCTGCCCGCCCGCGACGACGCCCCCGCACGTGCCCGCGCGCAGGTCTCCGCGCTGCTGCGGAACTGGCGCACCAGGGCCGACACCCGGGACGACGTGCTGCTCCTGGTCAGCGAACTGGTCACCAACGCGGTCCGTTTCGCCGCCGGTCCCGTCACGGTACGGCTGATCAGGACCGGTCACGGCCTGTTGTGCGAGGTGGGGGACACGGGCAACGGCAGGCCGAGCCTGGGCCGGGGCGGCCTCTTGGACGACGGCGGCCGCGGCCTGCACGTCGTGCACCGGCTCACCAACCGGTGGGGGGTGCGGTGGACGGACACCGGCAAGGTGGTCTGGGCGGAAGTCGCGCGGTGACGCGACCGCGCGGTGAGGCCGCGGTCGGCGAGGCGGGGTGTCACCGGATCCGGCGGCGGCACCCGGACACCCGACCTCAGCCCGCTGATTCCGCTGCGGGCGACTGCGGGCGGATCTACAGCCACTCGCCTTCCAGGGCGGTGGCGGTGAGGCCCGGCGCCGCCGCGTAGAGGACGGCGCGGCTGCCCGGCTTCTGTCCTGCGTCGTGCGCCCGCCGCATGATGTCGAACACGGCGGCGCCTCCGCGGTTGCCGCTCGTGTAGCTGTCCCGGCTGTGGTCCAGCAGTCCCGACGGCCAGGCGTCCGGCATGGTCTGCTCCATGTACTCCAGCACCCGGGTTCCGCCGGGGTGGGCGAGCAGCACGTCGGGGTGCCAGGAGTCGGGGTCGTCCTGGTACCGGAGGCGCAGCCACTCCCACATCGCGGTGACCGTCTCCTGCACGGCGCGCGGTCCCCGCCGGTCCATCACGAAGTGGGTGCCGTCCGCCCGCGTCTCCAGGCGGTGCAGGTCCTGTGTGCCGGGCAGGGTGTGGTGCCAGGCGGCGTCCAGCCGCAGCACCGACTCGCGTCTGGTGCGGCCCGTGACCACCGTGGCGACCGCGGCGTCCGCGAACAGCAGACGGACGATCAAGGACTCCAGGGTGTCGTCCGCGGGCTGGTAGGTCGTGCTCAGCGCCTCCGAGATCACGACCAGGACCACCCGGTCGGGGTCCGCGGCCACGAGCTCGGCGGCGAGCGCCAATGAGCGGGTGCCCGCGATGCAGGCCCACTGCGTGGCCGGCAGCAGCATCACGTCCTCGCGGAGGCCGAGCCTGTTGGCCAGGGCGATGTCCAGTCCGGGCAGAGCGGGGGTGGTGGAGTGACTGGTGATCAGGCAGTCGACGTCCGCTGTGTCCAGCCCGGCGATCTGCAGGGCCCCGCGCGCCGCACGCTCGCCGTAGGACCGCACGGCCTCCCAGGCCGGCGCCGTGCGCTCCTGGACGGTCTGCGGCGCGGGCACCGCCTCCAGCGCGGCGATCACGCGGTCCACGTCCTGCCGGCTGAACCCGTCGTTCGCCAGGGCCTCTTGGGCCGGCCCGATGTCCGCGGCCCGCAGGGCGCCGCCCTCGCCCGGTGCGACGGCGGCCTCCAGCGGCAGCATCCAGCCGCGCGTCTCGATGCCGGTGCTCGCGGCGATGCCGTCGATGCGCGGCTCCCAGGCCGCGCGCGGATGGCGGTCACGCACCTCCGCGACGATCTGGCTGGTCCGCACGGCGTGCTCGCCGTGTATCACGGCGGGAGGGCAGAGATAAGCGGCCATGGTGGGGCACCTTTCCAGGGGGAACCGGCGGGGAGGTCACGAGTGCTGTGCGATGGGTCACTTCGGGGTCGCGCGCCCAAGGGGTCGCCGGCGAACTCCACTTGGGGAGTCGCCATCTGCCCTCGAGCATGGACCGTAAAGGGACATTTCCGCTGTGATGCACACAACTCAGACGGCCTCTCGGTGTGTGACGCGGCACACACCGGCGAAACGCTTGGTATGAGCAGCGCTTGACCTACCGTCAGCCGGGGCGGCCGGCGGGCGTCGGTGTTTCGCCTTCTCCGGCTGCGGATTCATCGCTGGTGACGCCAGGGGAGCCGTGCGCTGAACTTTCCGCCCCACCTGGGGTAATGTCCCCTCCGATTTCAGCTGCCGACCGAACGTGTGTCGGTACGGGGCGTGCGGGAGGACGGCGACACGATGGCATCAGGGGTGGGCGACGGCGGGTCCGTGGACCTCGATCAGGCGCGGTTGGAGGAGTTGAGCCCTGAGCCCCTGCTGACCCGGGACTACGAGACCCGCCCCTCGCTCGTGTACGAGCGGCTCAGGGAGCGGCACGGCCCGGTCGCGCCGGTCGATCTGCTCGGCGTGCCCGCCTGGCTGGTCATCGGCTACCGCGAGGCGCTCCAGGTGCTCCAGGACGACGACGCCTGGCCCAAGGGGCTGGAGAACTGGCGGGCCCGCACGCAGGGCGAGGTGCCGGCCGACTGGCCGCTGGGACCGTCCCTGGAGGTCAACCACATCCTGATCCAGGGCGGCCCCGGCTACCGGCCGCTGCGCACGGCCTGGGACGCGGCCCTGAAGCCCTTCCAGGACCCGCGCCACGCCCAGGCGAAGCGGCTGAAGGCGGCCGTCACCGCCTACGCCGACGATCTGATCACCCTCGTCGGACAGGCCGGCGGCACGGGCCTCGCGGACCTGTCCGCCCAGTTCTCCCGCCCCCTGCCGTTGATGGTGGCAAGTCACCTGCTCGGCTTCCCCGGTTCGCAGGGCGACGACGCCCTGATGGACATGTGGCGGGTGCTGGACGCCGGCCCGGACGCCGAACCCGCCCTGGAGCGGCTGCTGGCGACGCTGACCGAACTGGCCGCCGCCAAACTGGAGAAGCCCGGGGACGACTTCCCCTCCTATCTGCTCGCCGCCCACCCCGAGCTGTCCCTGGACGCGCTCGCCCGCGAACTGTTCATGCTGCTGGGCATGACCTCCGACCACGTCGGCATCCTCATCTCCAACACGGTCGTCGAGGTCGTCTCGGGCGAGGGCGGAGTACGGGCCAGCCTCTCCGCCGGGATGGTCAGGGAGTCCATGAACCGGGTGGTCATGCGCAAGCCGCCCCTGGTCAACTTCGTGCCGCGCTTCGCGGCCAAGGACACCCCGCTCGGCAACTACACGATCCGCGCGGGCGATCCGGTGTGGGTGTCCTCCGCTGCCGCGCACGCCGACCCGCTCTTCGCCGACGGCATGGCCGCGAGCACCATGGTCAGCACCCGGGCGCACCTGTCCTGGGGCGCGGGCCGGCGCCAGTGCCCGGCACGCGAACTCGCCTCGACGGTCGCGGCGGTCGGGGTGGGCCGGCTCTTCGAGCGCTTCTCCCACCTGGACTTGGCGCTCCCCGCGGATCAACTGCCCTGGCGGTCTTCGCCGTTCATGCGGGGCCTGCGCTCGCTCCCCGTGCGGTACGAGCTGGTCCCGCAGTCCGTGGCGCCGCCGGCGCTGCATGCGGCGTCCGGCGCGGACTCCGGCGCCGAGTCGGCGCCCGGGCCCACCGGGACGATGAGCGCCGACCCGTCGGCCAGGCAGCGCTCCTCCCTGTGGCGCTACCTGACAGGCCTGATCCGCACGGGCCGCTGACCGGGCGACACTTCGGTATTCTGACGGTCTGTCACACCTCGCCCCTGAGCAGGCGGCCCGGGTTGGCGACGCGGAACGCGTACGCCGCCGCGCCGCCCAGGCCGAAGCCGGGGTGGCGCGGCGGGCTCGCGTACGGCCGGTCCGAGCCCTGGACGACGGCGTCCACGCCGAGCGAGCGGACGACCGCGTCGACGCCCGCCGGACCGTACGACGACGTCTCGACGTACACGTCCGGGTCCGCGTCGACGAGGCTGCCGTCGCCCCGGGCCGCGAAGCGCTCGCCGTGCAGCGGGGCCAGCCCCGCCAGCAGGGCGAAGCAGACCCGCAGCCGCGGATGCCGGGGCCGGCCGAAGGCGCGGAAGGCGAACCAGGCGGCGTGCATCTGCTGGACGTAGGGGACCATCGCGGGCCACCAGGGCGGCCCCTCCGACCCGCCCGCCGCCGGCCCCGGGTGCACGAACAGCGGGAGGCCGCGCTCCTCGAGCAGGTCGAGCAGCGGGGCGCAGCGCGCGTAACCCGCCGCGTCGGCAAGGGCGTTCGCCGGAAGCTGGAGACCGGCGAAACCCTGGTCCAGGACGGCGGCCGTCGCCCCCGCGTCGACGTCCCTGACGCACGCGGCGGCCCACGCCCCGAACGGTTCCGGCAACGCGGCCGCGTCCTCGTGGTAGGCGTCCAGGAGCGGCCGCGCCCGGTCCGCGGGCAGCCACTCGACGCCGAGCGGGCAGGACAGCGACACCAGCGCACGGCCCAGCCCGTCGCCGGCGGCCAGCTCGGCGCGGCGGGCCACGTCGTGGTCGGTGGGGGAGACCCGGTAGGGCGCCTCTCCGGCGAGGTGCAGGGTCCAGCCGTCGAGGAACGGCGGCTCGTCGCGGGCCCGCAGCGCCGCCAGGAAGGCGGCGCCCCACAGATGCTGGTGTACGTCGACGCTGGTCAAGACGCTCCTTCCGCAACGGCGCGCAGCGCACCGTGGACGTCGTCAGCCCCCAGGATGTCCCAGCCGCCCCCCTCCCCGTCCACCAGGGCCGGACCTGGGCCGGCTCCCCGTCAACCAGGGCCGGACCTGGGCCGGCTTCCTGTCAACCGCCGATCTCCACCACCCGTGCCCACGCGGGCGGCCTGTCCGGGACGTAATCCGGGTCGTCCTCGTCCCAGGAGCCGGCCGACAGCGGCCGGGGGAACAGGCCCACCACCGTCCGGCACGGCGGCTGTGCGCTCGGCCAGGGCGTCTGGCCGTCGGTCAGGACCACGATGACGTCCGGACGCGCCTGCGCCCGCAGCGCCCTCGCGAACCCCGAGCGCAGGTCCGTCCCACCACCGCCCACCAGTGGGATCCCCTCGCCCTCGCACAGCGGGTGCACGACCCGGGCCGAGGCGTCGCACGACAGGACGGAGACCAGGTCACGACGGCCGCCCACGGCACGGGAGATCGCCGCGACCTCCACAAGCGCGCTTCCCAGCTCGGAGTCGCTGACCGACCCCGAGGTGTCGATGATCACGGACACCCGGGGCGGACGCCGCCGCAGGCTCGGCAACACCACGCCGGGCAGGGCGGAAGAGCGGCGCGCGGGCCGCCCGTAGGAGTAGTCCTCGCCCGCGCCCGGAGCGGACGCCGCCGAGCGGACGGCCGCGCCCAGCAACTCCCGCCACGGCTGCGGCGGATGGAACGCCTCCTCGGCCCACCGCCGCCACCCCCGCGGCGCGGAACCGGGACGCCCGGTGATGCCCTGCGCCACCCGGAAGCGCACCGCGTCCCGCTGCTGCTCGCTCAGGCCGTGCGCCCCGTCCGGGCCCAGCTCCCACGCCCGTTCGCGGCCGTCGGCGCCGCTGCCGCAGTCCAGCCACGCCAGGTCCTTCAGGCGCGGCCCGAGCCGGAACATGCGCAGGTAGTCCTCCATCAGCTGCCCGCCGGGCAGCCCCAGCAGCTCGGGCAGGGCGGCACCCTCGGGCCGGAGCAGCCCGTCGCCGAACACGTCGTCGTTGATCTCGAAGTCCGCGGCGATGTTCAGCCGCAGGCGCTCGCCCGGGCCGGTCAGCCCGCGCTGCCGCGCCACCCGGTCACCACGCCCGTGGTGGTCGCGCAGCAGGTGCGACACCTCGTGCACCCACACCCCGGCCAGCTCCTCCACGGGCGTGCGGTCCACGAACGCCGGCGAGACATAGCACCGCCAGTGCCGGTCGACGGCCATCGTGGGCACCTGCCGGGACTCCACCGTGTGCAGCGCGAACAGGGCCGTCGCCAGGTAGGGACGCACCCGGGCGGCGTGCAGACGGGCCGCGAAGAGCTTGTCGAGGTCCAGGGCTCCCGGTGGGTCCGGCGTCCGGGCGCCTTCCTGTGTGGCCACGTCCACCGTGCCGGCTTCGCGTTCGCCGCACCTGTCCGCGTTCACCGTCCTGCCTTCGCGGCCGCGGCGGCGCGGGTCGCCGTGCGAGTCGCCGCCTGGTCCGCGCGCCGGGACATGGTCACCACACCGGCGAGCCGCTCGATCGACTCCGGCACGTTCCAGTCCCCTTGGCGCAGGGAGGCCAGGGTGGTCGCCGGGACGACGACCAAATCGGGGGCGCCCGTCTCCACCGCCCGCACGAGCAGCGCCCACGCCGCGTCCCAGCGCTGCTCGTCCGGACGCCGCCGCACGGCGTCCACCACGCCGTCGAGCGCGGCCTGCCGCAGGTCGCCCCGCTCGGGCAGCTCGGCGCCCGCCGGATCGGCGAGCAGCGTCTCCGGGTCGGGGAGGTCCATCCGGTCCAGGCTCGCCAGCAGCTCCAGCCCAGGACCGTCGCCCACGGCGCCCCGCACCAGCAGGGACAGGACCTCCCGGGAGGAGCCCGCCGCGGTCGCGAAGGCGACCAGGGTCATCGCCATCTCCCAGCTCCGGGGCGACGGCCAGGCGCCGCCCCGCCGGGTCTCGCTGCCGGGCAGCCGGTGCACCAGCGTCGGGCGGGTGGCCAGCAGCCCGCACACCGCGCGCCGCGCGAAGTCCACGGCGTCCGCCAGCTTCCCGGCGTCCAGCCGGGGCAGGGTCGCCCGGGGCCAGGTCCCGCCGAGGCCGCGCACCACCACCTCGGGGTCGTGGGCCCACTGCACATGCACGAACCGGTTGGCCAGCGGCGCGCTCAGCTCCCATCCGTCGGCAGCCGAGGACCGGGGGTTGGCGGCGGCCACGATCCTCACCCCGGACGGCAACCGCAGCGCGCCGATCCGGCGTTCCAGCACCAGCCGCAGCAGGGCGGCCTGGACGGCGGGCGGCGCGGTGGACAGCTCGTCCAGGAACAGCAGCCCCTTCCCGGCCCGCACGAGCCGTACGGCCCAGTCCGGCGGGGCCATCGGGACACCCTGCTCCGCGGGATCGTCCCCGATGACGGGCAGCCCCGAGAAGTCGGACGGCTCGTGCACACTCGCGATCACCGTGGTCAACGGCAGATCCAGGGACGCGGCGAGCTGGGTGAGCGCCGCGGTCTTGCCGATGCCCGGCTCACCCCACAGGAGCACGGGCAGATCGGCCGCCACGGCGAGCGTCAGGGCTTCCAGCTGGTCGTCGGGGCGCGGTTCGGTCGCGGTGTCGCGCAGCAGACGCAACAGTGAATCGGCGAGGTCGAGTTGAGACGCCTCGGCAGGCTCGGAGCGGAGGACGGAGTCCATGGCGAACGGGGTGCGTGTGGGCATGGGTGATCACCATCGGTATCTCGGAGGGGGGTGACAAGGAGTGGCGTAGCGTCAGAACAAGCAGCAAAAAGAACAGTTGCCGGAGTGATCGGTCGTCGGGCCCGGCGAGCCGGCGCGAGTCAGTGGAAGGCGCGGCCGTCCGGGTGTGAACGGCTGCGGCGTGAACGGGTGTTGCGCCGGCGGCGCTCGCCGCGGTCCTCGGTGCGGAAGCGGGCCGGCTGGGGGTCGGAGAGGCCCGCCCGGTACAGCCCGTAGGTGATCCGCCGCAGGGCGGCGTCCTCCAGCGCGTCCCGCAAGGGGCCGCCGCGCACCACCGCGTCCGGGCCGAGCAGACCTTCCACGACGGCCAGCGCGCCGGCGATGTCACCGTGGTCGAGCCGTTCGCGGACGCCGGTGAGGCAGTCCGGGCGGCGGTGCGCGTCGTCGACGGCCTGGAGACAGGGGAGCGGAGTGCCGGTCAGCGCGACCAGCAGCTCCTCCCGCCTGAGCTCGTCCGGATCGTGGTCGAGCGGGGCCAGCGCCCCGTCGACGAGACCGATCCGGTGCGTGGCTCCCCGGCACTCCACGAGCCGTGGCGCGCCCGCACGGTCCGGCGACGGGCGCGGCTCGGCCGGCGGCGTGTGGCCCGGCACCAGCGCCGAGGCGACCAGCGGGTGCAGCCGGTCCGCCTCGATCGCACCGGCGCGCAGCAGCGCCAGATCGGGGAGCTCCCAGGTCGCCGCCTCGGGCAGGACCGGCAACCCGGAGCCGACGACGTCCTTGGTCGCGGCGGTGATGCGCGGGACGGGAGGCCCGCTGCCGCCCGCGAGCAGCTCCAGGAGCAGCCGCTGCCGAGCCCCGGACCGTACGACGACCGCGCCGACGCCGGCGCTCCGGCCCTCCGCGCGTAACAGGATCTGCGCCTCGCCGGCCCACCGGTGGACGGCCCGACGACGATCCTGGCGGAGACCGGCAAGAGGCGGGGCGTCCCAAGGATCGGGGTGAGGCGGGAGCTCGGGGAGACCGGGTGGGCCGGGAAGCGCCCCCAGGAGCTCAAGGCCGGCGTCGGGACCGATCTCCGGCCGGTCCGCCCCCGACCGTGCCCTCAGCTCGTCCGTCCTGCGCGCGTCCCACAGGTGACGGTGCAGGTCCAGGCGGTGACGCCGGTGCGGACGGGGGTGCGGGTGGCGGCCGACGCCGACGGTGCGGTCGGTCCCGTCCCACAGGGCGAGGCTGATCCGCTGACCGGCGTCCGCCCAGGCCGGCGGCGTGCGCGCCACGAGGTGCAGCGGGCGGGGCCTGCCGCGGCCCGTGCCGTCGTCGTCGACGTCGTAGCGCGCCAGTGTGAGGGTCAGACCGGGGCGCAGCAGGCCGTCGGGAGCGATCCTCGGCATGTGCCAGCGCAGCAGGTCCGGCGCCAGGTGCCGCAGGTCGGCCCGTAGTCGGGCGGTGAGTTCCCGGCCGTGGGTGCGCGCCACGGCGCGGAGTCGGAGATCGACGTCGACGCCGGCTGCGGCGCACGCGCCCGCCCAGTCCCCGGCGTGGCGCCGGGCGGTGGCGGTCTCGATCATGGAGGGCGGCACGGCGAACTCGCGCACGCGCAGCCAGAACGAAAGGCGGGAATCCCCGTTCGCGGTCGAAGTGAGCATCAGCGCTCACCTTGCGCGGACGGGACCCCCGATCTGGTGTCGGAGTGAGTGGTCATCGCGGGCGAGCGTAGTGCCCGTCCGCGTGACCTGTCACTCGATTAACGTCCGGGCGTCCGGGCCCGGTTGTCGGCTGTCCGGCTGCTCAGCCCATGCTCTTCGAGCCGTCCAGGGCCTCGCGGATGATGTCGGCGTGGCCGGCGTGCTGGGAGGTCTCGCCGATGATGTGCAGCAGCACCCGCAGGGCCGACCACCGGGCGCCGGGCTCGAACCACGGGGCGACCGGCAGCGGATGGGACACGCTCAGGTCGGGCAGCGTGGCGACGAGCTCGTCCGTGCGGCGGGCCACCTCGGCGTACTCCTTCAGCACCCCGGCCAGCGTCTCGCCGGGCAGCATCCGGAACTCGTCGGCACGCCGGGCCCAGTCGGCCTCGGTCATCTGGTCGAAGTCGCCCATCGCCGAAGGGCCTTCCAGGATGAAGTCCCCCCACTTCCGCTCGACCGAGGTGACGTGCTTGATGAGCCCGCCCAGACACAGCTCGCTGACGGTGGTGCGCCGCCCCGCCTCCTCGTCGCTGAGGTCGCGGGTGGTGAGACGGAGGAAGTTCCGGTGGTGGGCCAGGGCCGCCAGCAGGTCGGCGCGCTCGCCGGCGGCGGCCGGGGCCGCGGTGCCCTGACCGGTGGTGTCGGGGGCGAGGGGCTGGTTCGCGTTCATCGTGATCTCCGGCTCGTCGGCGGTGCTGTTCCGTGGACAAGCACCACAGTAGGAGCCGTGTAGGTCAGATCATGACCTAGAAGGACGCGTGGAGGAACGCGTCTCGCCGGACGCGTTCCAGGCCCCCGCGCACAGCGCCCGCTCCACCTCCCGCAGGTAGACGGCGGAGGCCAGCCAGGCGCGGGCGAAGCGGTCCGTGTCCGCCGGGAGCAGGCGGCCGAACGCGTCGCGGGAACGGTCGGCGGCGGCCGCGTGCAGCCCGTCGAGGCAGTCGCCCGCCGTGGCGAGTCCCAGGCGGCGCAGCCGGCCGCCGTCGCCGCCCGCGCCGCCGCCGGGGAGGGCCAGGACACGGCGTCCGCCGGAGACCGTCTGGTGCACCCTGCGGCGCAGGAGGTGCAGCGGCGCCTCGTCCGCTGCGGGGATGGGCAGGGACACGGGGACGGCGCCTTCCGACGCGGGCAGGTCGGCGTGCTGGAGGCGGTCCAGGCCCAGATCCACCCGGGCGGCGCGGTCGGCGGGGTGCTCGACGGCGAGCAGCAGGGCGCGGGGCAGCGGGCCGGGCGTCAGCCGGGCGACGATCCGCAACCGGGCGCCCCGCGCGGCGGCGAGCAGACGCAGGTTGTCGCGGTGGGGGAGGGCCGGGTCGTCGTGGGCCGCCGCCAGTCGGAGCGTCAGCCCCTCGCAGTCGGCCAGCAGACACTCGCCTGCCGCCTCCCGGATCGTGCCCGCCAGGGTCACGTCGAGGAACAGCAGGCCGTGCGCGTCCGGCCCGCCCGCGAGGGCCCGGCCGACCTGCTGGGCGACGGGAACCGCCCACAGCCGGGCCGTCGGCCCCTCGTGCCAGGACGCACCGGACGCGCGGACCGCCCGCACCCCCGCCCCGGCGCCGAGCCGGCCCGTGGGGGAGACGGTCGCACCGGACACCGCGAGTCCGGCGCGGGACAGTTCACGGGGGGTCAGGGCGGTGTCGCCGATCCGTACGGCGCGGTCGGCGGCGCCGGTCACCCGGCCGGGGCCGCCCGGCGCCACGTCGGACACCGTGTAGAGGCGGCCGTCGGCGTCGGCGGTCCAGGTGACCGCGCCCGCGTACCCCGTCGCCGTGAGGACGGCCTCCGAGAACAGCCCGTACAGACGGAGCGAGCCGTCCGGACGGTACGGCTGACGTGCGGCGCCGCGCAGTCCGGCCAGGTCCGCCCCGGTGGCCGCGGGTAGCCGGTGGGCGACAGCCAGGGCGTCACACACGGTGTCCGCCAGATCCGCGAGCCGGTACGCGGGGTCGGCGGAGCGGGCCGCGCGCACCCCGGTGACCACGGCGACCGCCGAGGCGGAGGCCCGGGGGAGTGCGGCGAGCCGTGCGGAGTGCGCGGCGCGCAGCAACTCCGCCTGGAGGACGGCCCCGGCGCCGTCCGTCCCGGCTTCCAGGACGGCGGCCGTCGCCTCGAACACCGCGCGGGCGGCGTTGAGTTGAGCGGGCGTGACGGTATCGGGGGCCGGTGCTCCGCCCCCTGTCTGTGGCGGCCCCGCCTCACCTCGCGGCGGTTCGGTATCGCCTCGCGGCGCGTTCGCGTGCTCATCGGCCGGGGCTGCGGCTGCGGTGGGGCCGGTCCGGGGGGCCGCAGCGTCGTCGACGGCCACCGGTGCGGCCGAGGCCGCCGCCGCGCGGTGCAGGCAATCCGGTGCGAGCAGGCACCCGCAGCGGATGGCGTCCGCGCGGTTCACCGCCCCGCCCGCCGTGTGCAGGACGAGTTCGGTGTCGTCGTCGACGGCGATCCGTACGATGTCGCCCTCGCGGACGACCGGACGCGCCGTGAGCTTGGCGACGCCGGCGTCCAGCCGCTTGCGCAGCCGCGGCGACAGCGCCCCGACGAGCTCGGCGGTGACGGACGGGTCGACGGGAGGCAGGCCCGGGTTCATGCGATCTTCTCCCCTACCCAGCGGGCGAGTTCGAGCGGACTGAGAGCGGCGACCGGCATGCCCGCGGCGACCAGCCGGCCCGCGACGCCTGTCGAGTAGCGGGGCCGGCCCGTGTCGTCGAGGCTCGCGCAGCCCAGGACGTGGCAGCCCGCGCCGACCAGCGCGCGGACCTCGGCCAGCAGTCCGCCCAACGGATAGCCCTCCTCGAAGTCGCTGACGACCACGACGAGGGTTCGCGAGGGGACGGTGACCAGTTCACGCGCGTGCCGCAGCCCCGCGGCGATGTGCGTGCCGCCGCCCACGCTGACCTCCAGGAGCAGCGACAGCGGATCGTCGATGTGCCCGGTGAGGTCGATGACCTCGGTGGAGAAGGCCAGGAAGTGCGTCGACAGGGTGGGCACCCCGGCCAGCACGGAGGCGGTCAGCGCGGCCCACACCGTGGACGCCTCCATGGACCCCGACACGTCCGTCACAAGGATCAGCCGCCAGTCCGCGGCCCGTTTGGCGCGGGTGCGGAAGACCGGGTGCTCGGGAACGACGTGCACCCTGCCGTCGGAGCTCCGGCGCGCGTTCATCAGGTTCGCCCGCAGGGTGCGGGGCAGGTCCAGGCCGCCGCCCGGGCGCCGGCTGGGGCGCGGCAGGGCTGTGCCGTGCAGGGCGGGCCGCAGACGGGTGGCCAGCTCACGCGTCAGCGCGTCGACCAGTCGCCGCACGAGCGGACGCAGCGCCGCCAGCCGCGCCTCGGGCAGTCCGCCCGCGTGCTGCAGCACCGTCCGCAGCAGGTCCACGGAGGGGCGCACGCTGTCGGCGTCCAGTTCGGCGAGCACGTCCCTGCGGCCCGACGCGGCGGCCGCCGCCAGCACCTCCTCCCGGATGCCGGGGCCGAACAGCGCGGCCAGCTCCTGCGACCACTCCCGCACGCCGGGATACGGCGCCTCCCGGCCACCGCGCCCGCCAGGGCCGGACGGCTCGCCCCGGCTGCCCTCGCCGCGCCCGCTGCCGTACAACTCGTCGAGGGCAGTCGCCAACGAGGCGGCAGCGGGCGGCAGCGCGTCCCCGCGCCGACCGAGGACGAGCCGCCAGCGGTCGGCGGGGGCGAGGAGCCGCTCGTCCTCCGGGGGAACGGCGAGGGGGGAGACGCCCCCGGTGTCGCCCCGGCGGCCGGATGCCGTACCGGTGCCTGCCCCGGCGTCAACCCCGGCTCCTGCGTTACCCCCGGCTCCGGCGTCACTCTCGGCTCCTGCGTTACCCCCGGCTCCTGCGTTACCCCCGCCTCCGGCGTCAACCCCGGCTCCTGCGTCACTCCCGGATCCGACGGTCGCCCCGGCGTCAGCCGCGACCGAGGCCGCCGCGTTCGCCTGGATCCCGCCCGCCTGTGTCGCGTCCGCCCGGGGTGTGTCCGACGCTCCCGCCCTGCCCCCGCCCCCGGCAGGCAGCAGGCCCAGTTCGCGCAGCGCCTCGCGGGCCGTGAGGTCCGACCGGGTCCAGGCGGCCAGCGCGATCGGGTCGACGCCCTCCGTGTCGGCCACGCGTGTGCCGCCGAGACGCTCCTCGACGGCGGTGAGGAGGCGGTCGCGGGCGGCCGGGCTCAGCGCGTCGAACCCGCCCCGCAGAGCCGGAAGCCGGTCGAGGAACTCCCGGTCCTTCAGCTCCGAGATGCGGTCGAGCAGTGGCTCCAGCGCGGGCACGGCCGCCTCCAGCAGCGGGCCCGCGACGGTCAGCAGCCCGGTGAGGCGCGCGGTCAGCGCGGACCGCGCGTCAGGGTCGACGGCCCCGTCGACCCACGAGGCGACGCGCTCACCGAAGTCCCGGGCGTCCTCGTGACCGAGCAGGACCCGGACGGCGCCGGCCGCCCCGCGCATCAGTGGAGAGCCGTCGGTGGCCAGCCGGCCGAGCGCATCGGTGAGACGGATGCCGCCCGACCGATCGGCCCGCTGGGCCAGATCGAGAAGGGCATGCGCGTCGGCCCGGTCCTCGGACCCCGTCAGTCCGTCCACCTGCCGGACCGCGGCCGCGGTGAGCAACTCGGCCGCGTCGGTCACCCGGTCCGCGCGCTCCGCAGGATCGAGCCCCGCGAAGTGGCCGGCCCGCAGTCGGTCCAACAGGGCCAGTCCGGCGAGGAGTTCGGGCAGGGTGCCGGCCGGCGGCAGCACCTCGGCGACGTCGTGGAGCCGTTCGTCCGTGAGCGCGCCCAAGCCGCACTCCGCCGCGCCCGCCAGTCCCGCCGACACCTGCGCGGCCGTCGGTCCGCCTTCGTCCCGCTCGGCGCGCCGCCGCTCACGCAGCACACCCTCGGCGGCCTGCGCCGGGGTCACGCCGCGCATCCCGGCGGCGGTCAGCATCGCGGCCGTGGCCGGCGTCCAGCGCACCTCCCAGCGCGAGGTGAGAGCCTCAGCTCCGCCCGCGCCGACGACCTCCCTGGCCTCCCCGTACGGCACCCCGCACACCGTCAGCCGACGCAGCAGCAGCTCGCGGCGGCGGTCCAGGTCGGAGCGCAGCGGGTCCAGACGCAGATCACGGGCCTGTCCCTCACCGCCCTGCGCCGGCCCGGGCAGTCCGAGCGCCGCCACCTCGTCCTCGACCGCCGGGGCGAGTCCGCTGCGGGGCGCGTCCGGCGCGGGCCGCCCGGTACGGCTGCCGACGAGCACCCGCTCCATCGCCCGCGCCACCGCCCGGCCCCGCCCGTACGGCTCACCCTGTGCGAGGACCGTCTGCACCGCTTCGACCAGCTCCCCCCGGCCGGCGGCGGGCAGCCCCCTCAGCCGGGCGAGGTCGGAGGCGAGGCGGACGATCTCGCGGGCGTCGGCGGGGCCCGACGGGTGCCCGAGGGCGCGCAGCTCCGCGCACACCCGCACGGCCGCCCGCGTCAACGCCTCCTCCAGCGCCGCCGGATCGCCGGCCGCGCGCAGCACCATGTCCTGCCACTCCGGGTCCCGGATGCCCGCCGGGTAGCCGGAGCGCTCGTCGAGCAGGGCGTAGGCGTACGGGATGAGCGACGTCGTCCACGCGGAGCCGCTCGTTCCGTCCGGCGCCTGCGCCGCGTCCCCTGGGACCGGTCCCACCAGCGCGGGAGCGTGGAAGGCCCCGACCACGGCGGCTGCCCGCTGCCCGCCCGCCGTCGCCTCGGCCAGCCGGGCCCGCATCCACCGCTCGCGCCCCAGGTCCACCCCGGGCACCCCGCCCTGCGCGACCGCGTCCGCGCGCAGTGCCCACCCGGTGAGCAGGGCCGCCCGGCGCAGCGACTCTGGCGGCGAGCCGGGGGCGGTCGCCTCGACGAGCCGGTCCCACAGATCGTCGCCCGGCCGCCCCGTCAAGCGGGCCCGCAACGCCCCGGCGAGCCCCGGCCTCCCGCCCTCGGACGCGGGCTGCCGCCGGTCCTCCTGCCAGGCCCGGTCGGCGAGCGGCAGATCGCAGGCGACCACCGGCGTCCCGCGCCGGGCGGCCCACCGCACGGCGGCCAGCTCGGGCGAGAAGTCGGCGAACGGATAGAACGCCGGCTCTTCACCGCCCCGCCCGCCCCCGGGAGCCGCGGCGAGCGCGACCGGGGCCACCGTCTCCTCGTGTCCGAGCCACGGCAGCCACTCCTGCATCTCGGCGGGCAGTTCGACGAGCAGCACGTCCGGCTCCGCCGCGTCGAGCAGCGCGGGCACGGCGGCGGCCAGCGAGGGCGCGTGGTGCCGCACACCGATCAGATAGGGCGCGTCCGGCCCGGTGAGGACGGCGAGCGCTTCGGCGGGCGTGCCGGTCAGGGTAGCGAGCGTCCCAGCGGGCATGCCGGTCCCGCTCTCGGCGCCGTCGCCGGGGCCGGACAGGGCAGGGGCGGGGGAGAGGGACACGGCGTCAGCCCTCCAGGACCGTGCGCAGGTCCCACAGGGTGCGCCAGGTGGCGGATCCCTGCTCGGCGCGCCGGCGGACCGGGCCGTCCCAGTAGCCGCGCAGCCGCGCCGCGTCGGCGGGGTCGTCCTTGCGGACCACACCGAGCAGATGCCCGGGCAGCAGACCGAGCACGTCACGGTCGCCGGGGAAGTACGCCGCGGCCAGCGCCAGCGCGCCCGCGACGGACACGGCCTCGGCGGTGCTCATCACCGTCGACGGCCGCTCCACCTCCCACCCCTCCGCGGACCGGCCCTCGCGCAGGTCCCGGAAGGCGGTGACGAGGGCCTCCAGGACGGCGTCGTCGACCTGGAAGGGCGCCCCGGCCCGCTCCACCGAGGCCCGCGCCTGACCGCGCACCAGCGCCGTCTCCGAGTCGAGGTCCGAGATCGGGCCCACCGTCTCGAAGTTGAACCGCCGCTTGAGGGCCGCGGACATCTCGGAGACGCCCTTGTCCCGCAGGTTGGCGGTGGCGATGAGGTTGAAGCCCGGAGCCGCGTGCGCCAACGCGTCGTCCGTGCCCGACAGTTCGGGAACGGCGATGCGCCGCTCGGAGAGCAGCGACACCAGAGAGTCCTGCACCTCGGGCAGACAGCGCGTCACCTCCTCCACCCGGGCGATGCCGCCCCGCCGCATCGCGGTCAAGACCGGCGAGGGCACCAGCGCCTGACGGCTGGGGCCCTGCGCGAGCAACAGGGCATAGTTCCAGCCGTACTTGAGCTGGTCCTCCGTGGTGCCGGCGGTGCCCTGCACGACCAGGCCGCTGGTGCCGCAGACCGCGGCCGACAGCAGCTCCGACAGCATCGACTTCGCGGTGCCGGGCTCGCCGACGAGCAGCAGGCCCCGCTCGCCCGCCAGAGTCACCACGCACCGCTCGACCAGTGCCCGGTCACCGACGAACTTGCCCTCGACCACGAGCCGGCGCGGCACCCCCTCGGGAACGTGCGCGCCGTCGGGCAGCTTCAGGGCCCGGCCGTCGCTGCCCATCACGAACGTGACCACCGCACGCGGGGTCAGTCGCCAGGCCGGCGGACGCGGTCCGTCGTCGTACGCGGCGAGGAAGGCCAGCTCGTCGGCATACCGATCCTCGGGCGGCGCGATCTGGCGGGCGGACGCCGACTCGGAGGCGGAACCCGGGTCGGACAGGGGGGCGGGGACAGTGGTCATCGGCGCGGGTTCTTCCGGGTAGGGCGGGCGGGACGGGTGCGGCGGACGGACGTCATCGGCGTCGGCCCCTGCGCGTTGCGCGGGTGGTGAGCTCCTCGTACGCCGGGGCGTCGCCGGACCGGACGCGGGCCCACGCCCGCTCGAACAGCTCCGGCACCGGCAGCAGCGGGACGGCGCGCGCCGGGCCGAAGACCGGGTAGAGGCCTTCCTTCCAGATCTCCACCGGCAGCGCGGGAGCCTTCAGGTCGCGCCAGCCGCAGGGCAGGAAAAGAGTGCGCCCGGCACGCGGCCGCCTGGCCTCCACGACCAGGCCGGTGGCGGCGAGCTCGGCCCGGGCCTTCTTCAGCCGCGCGGGCTTCCAGCCGGTCCAGCGGGCGCAGTTGCGGTCCGTCGGATCCGGCAGCGCCAGCAGCTGGAGGTAGAGCGCCGCCGTGTCCTCGCCGAGCCGGTGCGCCTCGGCGACCTCCGTCACCAGCCCGGGCACGCTCACGGTCGGGTCCTGGGCGTGCCCGGCGAACTCCCCGCCACCGGTTCCGGCCGCGACCGCGCCGGCCAGCTCGTCGTCGAGGATCGTGCGCAGAGCCCGCAGGCCCATGCCACGCCCGGGCCCGACGAGCCCCTCCACCAGCCCGAACACCGGGTCCGTCGGCCCGGACAGCGCGGCCGGGCGCACCAGGACCGCTTCCTGCTCGCCGTACCACGGACGCAGGACCAGTGCCTCGCCCAGCGGGGTCAGACCGTCGGCGTCAAAACCGCCGCCGTCGGTCAGCCCGTACGCCTTGCGCAGCCCGACCGCCGTCGAACCGCCCTTCTCCGCCCAGGAGACGTCGAGGTCGAGCAGCAGTCCCGGATCGGCGACGCGGCGGCGCAGCGCGGCCAGGCCCTCGGGCAGCGCGGCACGCAGCGGGTGCCCGTACGGCAGCGCGTAGGCGAGCCCGGCCAGCGCGCTCACCGCCTGCGTCAGCTGATACCGCCCGGGCAGCGCCTCGGCGTCGTCGGGGACGAGCTCGCCGCCCTTGTCGGGGCGCTGCACCGTGGTACGGCTGATCCAGGGGGTCCGTGCCGGATTGAGCACGGCCTCGGCGGACCCCGCCGGCACGCCCGTGAGGCCGAGGTCGGCCGCGAGGTCCTCGGGCAGCCGCACGAACCCGCCGAGCCGCTCCTGCCACACCCGGCCCGCGGCCGCCGTGTCCGGACCGGCGGCCCACAGGTCGCCGGGGCTCGCGGGCAGCAGCGCCCCGATCAGCGCCGCCCGGTCACCGGACCTGAGGGAACCCAACAAGCCCTCGGCAAAGTGCTTCTGACGTGGCTTCAGACCGATCGCCGTGAGCGTCTCGGTGGAGATCTCGGAGGGCTTGCCCACGAGCAGCAACGCGGCCTGCACGGGACCCAGTCCGCCCCGCGTCGCCTCCGCCAGGGCCGCCGGAGCCTCCGGCTGCCAGGGCGCGGCGCCCTTGTCCCGGATCAGCCCGGTCACCACGGCGAGCGCCTCGGCGTCGAACAGCGGGGGGCGCGCGGTCTCCTTGGTGAGGACGAAGTGCGCGATCGCACCGAACGCACCGGCCGGGTCGTGGTCCAGGGCCAGCCAGTTCACCGTCCCGCTCCCGCGGTCCACGCTCTGGCAGCCCAGGATCACGACGGTCCGGCCCTCACGGCGCAGCACCTGGCCGACACGCTCCTGCTTGTCGTGCGGCTCGCTCAACACGACCTCCCGCAGCGCGCCGCCCCCCGAAGCCGCCAGCGGACCGTCCACGACCGCCTCGAACAGCAGGAGCAGCGCCTCCCGGTGCGCCTCGGTGAGGGCCGGGGACGCGGCGCGGTAGGCGAGTGGACGCAGCGCGCCCAGCACGGACGGCCAGACCAGGCCGATGCCGGGGACGGTGAACTCGTCGCTGCGCCACCCGTCGCAGTCGGCGTCGAGCGCGGAGCGCCGGGGCAGCGGCTTGCCGTCGGCGGGCTTCCCGGACAGCACATGGTTCACCGCGCGGATCTGCCGCAACGCGGTCCAACTGGCCCTGCCGTTCCACCAGCCGTGCTGGTCGGCGAGGCCGGCGACGGCCTCGCGCAGCGTCTGGTCGTCGCCGTGCTCGGGACTGAGCTCGGCGAACATCCCCTCGGTGCGCCGCCGGTCCGTCTGCGGACGCCGCTCCGGGGGTGCGACGAAGGAGGCGGTCGACTCCGCCAGGCGCAGCACCGCCCGCACGAGCGAGGCGACGCCGGTCAGCACGCGCGGTTCGGCGAGGTCGGGCAGACAGCGGGAGACGACCTCACGCAGGACCTCCTCGACGGAAGGCGCGACGGTGGCGCCGCCCGCGGTGACGACGGCACCGGAGGACGGAGCCGTCCCGGCGGAAGTCCCTTCCGTGGTCGCGCCGTTCGCCGCCGCCAGGGCCGCACGCTTCAGCAGCGCCGTGCGCTCCGCGAGCGCCTCGGCCCCCGCACTCAGCAGTTCGGCGGCGCGGGCGTCGCTCAGCGAGCGCAGCAGGGCCGACGCCCGCTCGTCCCGTGGCCGCAGCGCGTGCCAGAAGTCGACCGGCGGGACGAGCCGGGTGCCGGCGGCGAACTCCCCACCGCGCTCCAGCGGCGTCAGCCGCCCCAGCTCCCCGGCCGCGGACGTGTCGTCCCCGGCGTACAGGGCGATCTGCCGGTGCAGGGCGACGACGACGGGCTCGGCGCCCCCGGGCAGCCGCAGCGCGCCCACCGGAACGCCCTGCCCGCGCTCCTGCGCCGCCGGCAGGGCGACCGTGCGCCCGTCCGGCGTCCCGGCGACCGTGCGGGCCTCGGCCCCCTCGCCCTCCGTGCGCACCCAGCGGCCGAGCACCGTGCCGTCCGTGCCGAACGGGCTCTGCTCCAGGCCCGGTCGGAGGGGCAGAACCGCACAGTGCCGCTGCCGCAGGCTCGCGCCCTCCAGGATTCCGGTCCGCAGGAACGCGGGCAGCGAGGCACGCCCGTGCGTGCCGGTGGCCGGGTCGTACTCCAGCCAGACGTGGTGCCGCCCTTGCCGGCCCTGGCGCCAGTACGAGGTGCCGTCGCCGAGGATCGGGCGCGAGGCAGGCACCACCGTGTCACCGGCGTGCAGCGTCCGCCCGCCGGTGGCCCGACCGCCGCCTGGCAGCGGCAGGGAGGGCTCACCCGCGTCCCCGCTCGCGAGCCATCGCGCGGCCCGCTCGCCGCCGACGGTGAACACCTCGTGCGGCCGGGCCGACCAGTAGCCGCGCTGCTTGTTGTCCTGCCACCACATCACCAGCAACTCGCCGTCCGTGTAACGGAACGTCGGACGCTGCCAGCGGTCCAGCTCGACGGGCAGCCGCAGCTCGTGCTCCAGCCAGATCCCCTGCGGGCCGACGACGATCGCCAGGTGCCGGCGCGAGAGGATCAGGGCGGGCCAGGCCTCCTCGACGCGCAGGACGTCCTCGCGGTCGCTCCGGGTCCGGGCGTCGAGCCGCTCCAGAGCCTCCTCGAGCGCGGGCCAGCCCAGCTCGTCCGGGATGCCGGCGCGCAGTGTACGGCCGAGCAGCGGACCGGTCTGGTGGGCGGCGGCCTCGGCGACGGCGGCCGGAGCGACCCGGGCGGCGACCGCGCGGAACGGACGGAGCCGGTCCAGCGCCTCCCGCGCCGCGGGCAGGCCGCGCGCGGCCGTCAGCGCCTCGGCCGAGTCGTCCAGCCACTCCCGCAGCACGTCGGCGAGCACCGGGTGCCCGGCCAGCCCCTCCACCAGCTGGTCGTCGGGGCGTTGACGGCTCAGCATGCCCACCGAGCGGTACAGCAGACGCCGGTGGCGCGGGTGCGCCGCGAGGGCGGTCAGATCACGCCGTCCGGGCCGGGGTTCCTTCAGCCACGGCCCCAGCGGCAGGAACACGTCCCGGCCGGCGTCGGGCAGCGTCAACGGCACGTCCCGCGCCGCGCACAGGTCGTACAGGTCGAGATCGGCGCCCGCGTGCCGGCGGCTGGTGAACAGGTCCACCGGGCGGCCCTGCGCGCGCAGTCGCGGCGCCATCCGCTCCACCAGCGCGAGTGTGGCCGGCGAGCGGCTGCTGAAGGCGGCGCCGTGCTTGCGGTGCAGCGACCACCGGCTGAGCCAGTCCGCCGCGTCCACGTCGCTCGTCACCGCACCGGCAGCGTCCGGGTCGTCCGCCGTCGCGCTCGCCGCGTCCGGGCCGTCCTCCGCACCGGTCAGCAGCAGATCCGCGCCGGTTTCCGCGAGCAGCGCCAGCCACGACTCGTCGTCCGCAACGGAACGGCCCAGACCCGCGGGCATGATCTCCAGCAGTCGGCGCCTCACCGCCGGCCGCTCCTCGGCCAGGGCTTTCAGGGTCGTCCGGTAGGCGTTCCAGAAGGAGACGGGCGCCCGGACCACCGCGGGCGAGGCGATCAGGTCGGCGACCAGGGCGCGCTCCTCGGCCGCCCGGTCCAGCCCGGCGGCCTTGATCAGCCCGCGCGCGTCCTG
The DNA here is from genome assembly GCF_044740925.1 of Streptomyces sp. NPDC088254. NCBI lineage: Bacteria > Bacillati > Actinomycetota > Actinomycetes > Kitasatosporales > Streptomycetaceae > Streptomyces > Streptomyces sp. NPDC088254. Next base: position 494,523 of record NZ_JBIURQ010000001.1, read on the forward strand.
CGGCAGCGACGCGTACGGCGGCATGCCGGCCGCGCAGCGCTCCACCGCCAACTGCCGGAACTGCGCCCACGCCTCGGCCGGGCTGAGTCGCGCCCCCAGCGCTTTCACGTGCTCCTTGAGCGCCTTGACGGTCAGCGCGCCGGCGAAGGCGAACTCCAGGAACACCGCCCGCTGCCGCTCCTCGTCCACGGCCAGCGCGTGCACCCGCTCGGCCTCGCGGGCCTTGCCGAAGAAGGCGGCGGCGTAGGCGGTGTTCTCGTGCTGGAGGAAGACCCGGGCGGCCTGCTCGTAGAAGGTCGGCAGGAAGTGCGGCACGGCCCGCCCGAGTCGCTCGCCGAGCGCCTCGAAGCCCTCCTTGGCGGTGCCGGGGCGGGACTTGGCCTGCCGGGCGAGCCGCTCGACGTCCTTGACCAGCGCCAGCGCGTGGTGGCCGTTGGCCGGATCGTTGACCAGCGCCCACGCCGGGAAGCCGAGCGTCTCCTTGCGGACCTGGCCGACCTCGGGCGCCTCCGGCTCCCGGGCCAGCCCGAGGAAGTCCAGCGCGAGGTCCTCGGCCTCCCCGAGCGTGCCCGGCACGAGCCGCACGACGCTGCGGCCGGCCAGCGCCGCATGGGTGTACGTGCGGACGGTGAGGACGTCGGCGTCGGCCCGGTCGGTGGAGCCGGGCGGCAGTACCGCGCCCGCGTCGAGCAGCGCGGCCGCCGTGGTCTCGTCGTAGGTCGTCATGCCGCCCGCTCCTCGTCCTCGATGTCGCGCCCGGCGTACAGCGCGGCCGCCATGCGCATGCCCTCCGACCAGGCCACCGGCCCGACCTGACCCAGCTTCAGCGCCCTGCCGGCGGGGTCGGTGAAGACCAGCGGGCCGGTCTCCGTCTCCTCATAGCCGTCGTAGTCGCCGACCCACACCCGGGCCTCGACGCCGCGGCCGTCCTCCAGGACGGAGCAGACGGCGTGACCGCCCCGGACGCGGTAGCCGAGCTGGGCGGCCCGGCCGTGCAGGAAACGCAGCTGTTTGAAGACGCCGCCCGCGTACTCCTCGACGGAGGAGGCCTCGACGTCGAGCCCGGCGGGCCGGCGCCAGACCTCACGGAAGAGCTGCCGGGCACGCTGCTCGACACCGAGTTCGACGGCGAACTCCCGCAACTCCTCCAGGTCTTCGAGGAGAACGGGGTGCGGCAGCCGGACCAGGTCGGGGGTGATGCGTACGGTGTCGCCGTCGAGGTCGACCAGACCGAGACCGCGCTCGAGGTCGGCGTCCCGCAGGAAACCGGCCACCTCGCCGTCGTCCCCGGTGACGACGAGGTCGCGCAGGGCGGACTGCCAGGCCGGGTCGGGCCACACCCGGGCGAGGACGGCGAACGGCACCGGCAGCGAACGCACCATCCACCGCTCGACGTCGCTCAGGCACCGCTGTTCGTGCCGCTCCAGCCACTCGACGAGCTGACGCAGCCCCACCACGGCCGGATCGTCGGCGATCTTGGACGGCACGGACTTCAACCGCCGCCCGGCCGCGTTGCGGCACACCACCTCGCCGTCGTCGAGGGCGACCTCGTAGTCGCCTGCCGACACCCACCCCATGCGTGCCTCCCGCACCCGCAGTGATCAAGTGTCGGGAACTGTAGATCAGGCCACTGACAACGGGGTCCGTGCAAGCGGCCGCCCGGCCGTGGGGGAGGTGGAAAGCGCAGGTCGGCGGCCTGTCGGGCGTGTCCACCGGCAGAGGGGGACGTCTGCGGCAGGACGGGTTCCGGTCATCGCCGGAAGGTCACGCGGAGCCGCGACACGCCGACGGCCGTGGGCCACGCCGGACGCCGACGGCCGTGGGCCACGCCGGACGCCGGACGCCGGACGCGGGGCGCACGTGCCCCGCGTCCGCGCCCGGTCAGCCCTCGACCCAGCCGTGGTTCTTCGCGAACTGCGCCAGCGCGCCGCGGACCTGGAGGATCTGCTCCGCGGTCAGCGAGGGCGCCGCCGTCAGCAGCGTCTCGGTGACGTCCCGGGTGAACTCCTCAGTGCTGAGCACATCGCATAGGACGTCGTCGTCGGCCGCCAGCGGCTTGCCGTCCTCGCCTCGCGCGAGCCGCACCCCGGACGCCTTCGGCCCGCGCTCGCCGTCCTCGATCTCGAACTCCACCACCACGCCCCGCCGCACCTGCGACTCGGGCATCAGCATGTCGTTCACATGCAGAAAGACGTCCTCGCCACCGTCGTCGGGCGCGATGAACCCGTAACCGCGCTGGCTGTCGAAGCGCACCACACGACCAGCAACCATCCCAACCCCCAGCAACCTCGAAACACCACGCCGGGGGCCCGCCCTAGGCGGAGCCCGCCCGACGGCCCACGAGCGACTCCCGCGGGCTCACTGTGCACGGTACAGCGCGGCGGACGGCCCGGCGCCGCACACCCGGCGGGCGACGGGGACGGGTCGCGGGGACCCGCCGCGCGCCCCGTACGCGACCCCCGCGCGCCCGCTACGACTGCTCCGCCTGCTCGGCCTTCTCCGCGGCGCGCTTCTTCAGGCGCGCCGTCTCCTTGCGGACCTCGGCCTGGGTCGCGCGCTCCTTCTCCAGCCACTCGGGCCGCTCGTCCTTCAGGGCGTCGATCTGCTCGGTGGTCAGCGCCTCGGTGACGCCACCGCGGGCGAGTCCCGCGATGGACACGCCCAGCTTCGCCGCGACGACGGGACGGGGGTGCGGGCCGCTCTCCCGGAGCGCGCGCAGCCATGCGGGCGGGTTCGCCTGGAGCTCGTTCAGCTCGGCGCGCGAGACGACACCCTCCTGGAACTCGGCGGGGGTGGCGGGGAGGTACACACCCAGCTTCTTCGCCGCGGTCGCGGGCTTCATCGTCTGGGTGCTCTGCTGCGACTTCATGCCGCCCAGCCTATCGGCCGCCGGGGGAGCCCCTGACCGGGGCCGGTAACCTGGCGGGATGACCGACTCGGCGGATTCCCCCTCGTTCCGGCTCGCATACGTCCCCGGAGTGACACCCGCCAAGTGGGTGCGGACCTGGGAGGAACGCTTCCCGGGCGTCCCCCTCACGCTCGTCCAGGTGACGCCCGCCGAGGCCTTCGACACCCTGCGCGACGGCAGCGCCGACGCGGGCCTCGTACGGCTCCCGGTCGACCGGACCGTGTTCAGCGCGATCCCCCTCTACACCGAGACCACCGTCGTGGTGGTCCCCAAGGACCACCTGCTCACGGCGGCGGACGAGGTGACCCTCGACGACCTCGCCGACGAGGTGGTCCTCCACCCCCTCGACGACGTCCTCGGCTGGGACCGGCCGCCCGGCGAGGCCGCCTTCGAGCGCCCCGCGACCACGGCCGACGCCGTCGAACTGGTCGCGGCGAACATCGGCGTCCTGGCCGTGCCCCAGTCGCTGGCCCGGCTCCACCACCGCCGTGACCTGACCTACCGGACGCTCGTGGACGCGCCCCGGTCGGACGTCGCTCTGTCCTGGCCGGAGGACGCGACGACCGAGCTGGTGGAGGACTTCATCGGGATCGTCCGCGGCCGCACCGTCAACAGCACGCGCGGGCGTGCCCCGCAGCAGACCCAGTCGAAGGCCGCCGACAAGCGCGAGCCGCGCAAGCGGGCGGCGGGCAGGACGACCGGCGGCGGCAACACCGCGAAGGGCCGCACCGGCGGTGCGAGAAGCGGCGGCGCCAAGGGCACGGGAGCCAAGGGCGGCGGTTCCAGGTCCGGCGGCGTCAAGCGGGGCACGGGCAAGCCGCGCCGCCGGTCCTAGAGTGCGTCTCGGGCGCATCTCGAACGTCCCGGCGCGCTCGCGCGGGGCGTCGTGCCAGGTCAACGTCCGGGCGCGGACCGTCCGATCGACTCCACCAGGGGCAGCAGCCGGTACGGCACGCGCTCGCGCAGCGCCACCTCGGTGCGGGTGCGGACCACGCCGGGGAGACTGATCAGCTTCTGGATGACGTCCTCCAAGTGGGCGTTGTCACGCGCCACGACCCGGGTGAGGAGATCGCCGCCCCCGGTGATCGAGAACGCCTCGACGATCTCCGGGACAGCGGCCAGCGCGTCGCCCACGTCGTCGAGGTGGCCCTGGGTGACCTCGATGTGCACGAACGCCAGCACCGGGTGGCCGAGTGCGGCGGGGGAGAGGGTGGGCCCCGTTCCGGTGATCACGCCGTCCCGCTCCAGCCGGTCCAGGCGGGCCTGCAGCGTGCCGCGCGCGACGCCGAGCACGCGCGCGTACTCCCGCACGCTGGTCCGCGGCTGTTCCAGCAGCAGCCGCAGGATGCGGGTGTCCAGCTCGTCCACGGCCATGGCGCCGGACCTCCTCGTGCCTCGGTGTTCCGCCGCGCTCGCGGAACCCCCGCCGACTGTACCAATGGCCCGCCGGGCAGGGACTTCGCGAGCCGTCTGCTCATGGCCTCGCACCAGGTACGGCGGAGGGCACCAGGACGAGCGTGCCGTCGGCGTCGGCGGCGACGCGCCCCCCGTCGCTGATCCGGCCCAGGACGTCCCGCAGCCAGGCGCGGTCCTCCGGTGGCGCGTGCTCCAGCCGCATCCTCCGGGCACGCAGGGGCAGCATCCGCATCTCCGTCAGCCGCCCCGGGTCGGCCCCGCCGGCGCCGGCCTCCAGGGTGACGAGGTAGGCGATCCGCAGGTCGGCGCGGTACTCCTCGTAGCCGGCGATGCCCTCGTAGTCGTCGATGAAGTCCCCGCAGCCGTGGAGGACGAGCCGGCCGCGGTAGACCTCCGGGCGGCGCGGGTGGTGCGCGGAGTGGCCGTGGACCACATCGACGCTCCCGTCGACCAGCAGGCGGGCGAAGCGGACCTGCTCGCGGGCGACGCGGTACCCCCAGTTCGAGCCCCAGTGCACGGAAACGACCACGAGGTCGCCCGGACGCTTGGCCCGCCCCACATGACGCACCACCGCGGCGGCCGTGCCGGCCGAGAGCTCGGGGACGTAGGCCACTCCGGACGTGCCCGGTGTGGCGGCCCAGGCGGGCGGCACACCGGCGGAGGGCGCCGCGAGGGCGAACACCAGTACCCGTCCGCCGTCCGGAAGGGCCGCCACCGCCGGCGCGTACGCCTCCGCCGGGTTCCGTCCCGCGCCCGCCGTGCGCAGACCGGCGCCGCGCAGGGAGACGAGCGTCTCCTCGAGGCCCGGGCGGCCGAAGTCGAGGACATGGTTGTTGGCCAGTACGCACACGTCGGGGCGGGCCACGGCGAGGGCGGGGAGGTTGGCCGGGTGCATCCGGTAGTGGACCGCCTTGTCGAGCGCGAAGGCGCTGCCGCGCGTGACGGACGTCTCCAGGTTCAGAATGCGTACGTCCGGGTCCCGCTCCGCCAGCCACCCGAGCGCCTCACCCCAGGGCCACGCCGGGTCGACGGGGGCGGGGACGGGCCCGTTGACGGCCTCCGCCAGCCGGACGTAGGACCGGGCGTCCCGCACGTAGTCCTCGCGGAGCTCGGGACTGCCGGGGTGCGCCAGGATCTGGTCGACGCCGCGTCCCAGCATCACGTCACCGCACAGAAACAGCGTCACCACGCCGCCGCCCATGCCCCCAAGGTAACCCCGCGCCCACCCGCTCCGCCCGGGACGACGGACAAGCCTCCGACGTGGGACGTCACACCTCGACGGTCACCGCGCACGACCACCCGTACGGGTCCGGCCCGATGCGCAACTCGTGCCATCCGAGACAGCTCGGCACGGGACCGACGGCCTCCGCATCCGACAGAGCGACCACCGCCAGCCGCACGTCCATCCCGTCGTCGGTGGGCTCCGCCTCCACGTCGACCGGCACCTGCCCGCAGGACTCCAGCCGGTGGGCCACCTCGTCGAGCAGCGCGCTCAGCAGGTCGTCGTCGCTGCACTCGGCCAGCTGGAACCGCTCGACGGCTGTGGGCCGCACCGCCGTGATGTCGGCGAAGCACTCCACCATCCCGAGCGCCGCCTCCACCAGGCAGCGCTCACGGCTCGTGCCCCACGCGTCGATGCGGACGTCCTCCGCGTGCTGTACCGCCCGGTGGCCGCTCGAACCGAACCGCCGTGCCTGCCTGTCGTCATCGGTGTCGCCGACCATGACCACCACCTCGGGGAGAGGGCGCTTCGCCGATGCGGGTACCCGGGACCCGGTGGATCATCCGAGGAAGGAGGTGAGGGCGACGATCTCCGAACTCATCCGGGTGCCCGTCGCGGGCGGCGCGCTCATCGGTGAACTGGAGGCGCCGACGCAGGCCCGCGCGTTGGTGCTCTTCGCCCACGGCAGCGGCAGCTCCCGCCACAGCCCCCGCAACCGCATGGTCGCCGCCGAACTGCGCACCGCCCGACTGGGCACCGTGCTGGTCGACCTGCTCACCGACAGCGAGGGCCGCGAAGACCTGGCGACGGGCGTACACCGCTTCGACATCGAGCTGCTGGGCCGGCGTGTGACCGCCGTCGTCGACTGGTTGACGGCGGAGCCTGATCTCAGCGGGCTTCCACTCGTCCTGTTCGGCGCCAGCACCGGGGCCGCGGCGGCTCTCGTGGCCGCAGCCGAGCGCCCCGACCGCGTCCTGACCGTGGTGTCCCGCGGCGGACGGCCCGACCTCGCGCAAGCCGCCCTGAGCCGCGTACGGGCGCCGGTGCTCCTCGTCGTGGGCGGCCGGGACCCGCAGGTGCTCCGGCTCAACGAGCAGGCGGCCCGGCGGCTGCGCGCCCCGCACGCCCTGCGCGTCGTGCCGGACGCCACCCATCTGTTCGAGGAGCCCGGCGCACTGGAGGAGGTCGCCGCGGCGACGAAGGAGTGGTGCGACGACCGCCTGAGGGCGCTTCGCGGGGAACGAGGCCGTCATGCGGTTCCATGACCGGGCCGAGGCCGGACGCGCCCTGGCCGAGCTGCTCTCGGCGATGCGGGAGCAGGGCGCCCTGCCCGATCCCGTCGTCCTCGCCCTCCCGCGCGGGGGTGTCGCCGTGGCCGTGGAGGTGGCCCGGGCGCTCGACGCCCCGCTCGACGTGCTCGTCGTCCGCAAGATCGGCGCGCCGCACCAGGAGGAGTACGGCGTCGGCGCGCTCGCCGGCGAGGACGTCCTCTACGACGAGGCGGCCCTCGAACGGCTCGGCCTCACCGAGAGCCGACTCGCCCCGGTCGTCGAGCGTGAACGCCGAGAGCTCCAGCGCCGCGAACGGCTCTACCGGCAGGGCCGCCCCGCCCCCGACCTGCGGGGACGGACCGCGATCGTCGTCGACGACGGACTGGCGACCGGCGGCACGGCCCGCGCCGCGCTGCGCGCCGTACGGAGGCTGGCGCCCCGGCGGACCGTGCTGGCCGTGCCGGTCGGCTCACCGGAGGCGGTGACTCTCCTGCGGCCCGAGGCCGACGAGGTGGTCTGCCCGTACCAGCCTGTGACCTTCATGGCCGTCGGACTCTGGTACGAGGACTTCGAGCAGCTCTCGGACGACGACGTGCTGGACGCCCTGCGCACGGCCGGCGGACGACATCCCGGCCGGGCCTGAGCCGCGCGGGTCAGGTTCCGGTGATGTTGATCATCCAGGGGATGCCGAAGCGGTCCGTGCACATGCCGAACACGTCGCCCCACATCTGCCTCTCCAGCGGGACGCCCACCGAGCCGCCCGCGGACAGCTTCTCCCAGTAGCCGCGCAGCTCGGCCTCGTCGTCGCCGCTCAGGCTCACCGAGAAGTTGTTGCCCGGCACGTACTCCATCCCGGGCGGGGTGTCCGCCCCCATCAGGGTGAAGCCGCTGCCCGTCTCCAGCATGGCGTGCATGACCTTGTCGGCCTCGGGGGCGTCCGGCTTGCCGTACTCTCCGAAGGTGTTCACGGTCAGCGTTCCGCCGAAGACCTCCTGGTAGAACTCCATGGCCTGGCGAGCGTCGCCGGCGAAGCTGAGGTACGGGTTGAGTCGTGAACCCATGAGAAACCTCCCGAAACGGACGAAACGTTCGATGCGCGCAGACTAGCGTGAGCCTCCGACACTCACCCCTCGTCGCGCCGCCCGCCAACGCGGGTCATGCGGTCGGTGTCGGAGGGGCGCCGGTGGCGGTGACGCCGCCTTCGTGGGCCAGGGCGGTGCGGTGAGACGTCTGATCCATTGGGCCTCCATCGGCCGGTGACGGGGCTTACCCGCTGTGCCATTGGCGCAGTCTGTGGGGAGGCGGTTGAGCCAATGGGCCGCGGGGTGTTTAGCTTTGTCCCATCCATGTAACTTGCGGTGCCGCGTAGCGCCGGACGGCGACGAGGCCGGGTCCGGACCGCGGCGCCTTCGTCGTGTCTGCTTGTCGTGCGCCACCCCGGACGACCGCCGGCAGGACGCGAACCACCATGAGGGGGGCGGCGCACCGCCGTGAAAAGGATGTTCGTGGCTCCGGACCCGGGGCGCTCCAGGCTGCGGAACGCGACCCGCGCCGTCATCGGTGTCGCCGCCGCCGTCGCCGTCTCCGAACTCTGCGGGCTGTCGCTCACCGCGTCGATCACCGGCGGGCTCGCGGCGCTGCTCGCCCTCTTCACGGTCACCGATGCGACCGTCCGTGCCCAACGGCTCACCACTGCCCTGCTTCCCGTCGCCGGATTCCCCGTACTGGCGCTCGCCACCGCACTGCACGACCTCACCCCGGCCCGTGACGCCGCGTTCATGGCCATCGTCTTTTTCGGGGTGTACGCCCGCCGCTGGGGCCCGCGGGGCCACGCGCTGGGGATCTTCGCGTTCATGAACTTCTTCATCACACAGTTCCTGCACGCGGGGCCGGCGCAGTTGCCCGAGTTGTACACCGCCATAGGCCTTGCCCTCTTCACGGCCGGCGTCACGCGTTTCGTGCTCTGGCCCATCGAGCGTCACACCCCACCCGCGCCGGCCCCACCGGCCCTGCCCGGCACCGGATTGGCGCGGCCCACCACCCGGCAGGCCTTCCAGGTCACTGCCGCCTCGACGCTCGCGCTTCTGGTCGGGCAGCTGGTCTCCGAAGAGCGCTGGTACTGGGCCGTCGGCACCGCCTGGTGGATCTTCGTCAACACGGCTTCTCGCGGCGAAACCCTCGTCCGCGGTTTCCGCCGGATCATCGGAACCGTGATCGGTGTCCTCGTCGGCCTGCTGGTCGCCGGCCCGCTGCACGGCGCCCCCGCCCCGACGGCCGCCCTCATCGCCGTCTGCGTGTTCGGCATCTTCTACACCGCCGCCGTCTCCTACTCCTGGATGATGCTGGCGGTGACGGTCATGGCCAGCCTGCTCTACGGCCTGCTGGGCGTGCTGGACCGCAGCCTGCTCGGCCTCCGTCTCGCAGAGACCGGTGTGGGCGCGCTGTGTGCCGCGCTGGCCGTGGCCCTCGTCCTGCCGGTCACCACGCACGCCACGAACGACGCCTGGATCCGGCGGGCACTGCACTGCGTCCACGCGGCCACCACCCAGGCGACCGCACGCCTCGCCGGCGACCCGCAGGGCGACCCGGCCCCGCACGCCGCCGAACTGGAACTGTTGCTCGGCCGGGTACGGATGGCTCTCGCTCCGTTGGTGCACCCTCTGAGTCCCTTCCGTGCTCGGAAAGCCCGTGCCCGTCAGGTCATCGCGTTGCTCGACGACTGCGCACGCGAAGTACGGGGTCTGGTGGCCGTCGCTGCCGATTCCGTCGCGTCGCACGACGCCGACCTGGTCGCCGCCTGCACGCGAGTCGAGGCCGTGCTGGAAGCACTCACTGCGAGTGACCTGGGACGCAGGGGGGTGGAGTCCGCCACCGCTGAGAGGCCTCAGCGGGACGAGACGGAGTCGGCCCTCATGCACCTGCGCGGCCTGGAGAAGGCTCTGTCGGAGCTGGCGATGCCGCTCGCGTCGGCTCCGCGTCCTTCACTCGTCCGTTCTTGATCGGGAGGAAGAGGGCCGACCGACGGCGCGGCCCCCTCTGCCGGACGGCCCACAACTGTTCGTGCTGCCGGTGACGACCCATACCGTCACCGACGCCTGGATCCAGCGCACCCTGCGCTGCGTACACGCCTGCACCGCCGAGACCGCGGTACGCCTCGCCGGCGACGACACGGCGGCCCCGGCCGGACGCGTCGCCGAACCGGAGCACTTGCTCGGCCGGGTGGGGCTGCCGGTCGCCCCGCTCGTCCACCTCCGCTCAATCCCCGTGCTCGGCCGAAAGCGCCGCGCCCGCCGGGTTCTCGCGCCCTCGACGCCCTGCGCCCGCGAGATCCGCGGCCGGTCGCCGTCGCGGCCGCCCCGGAGGCCTCCCACGACGCCCGCCGCTTGCTGCGGGCCCAGGACGCGGTCGCGGCCCTCGCCCACGGCCCTCGCCCACGGCCGCCCCGACCGCCCGGCCCTCACCGTGCACGCCCCGCAGGCCACGCACCCCGCCCTGGCCCCCCCTGCACAGCCCCGAACAAGCCCTGACGGAACCGGCCCACCCGCCGAGGGCCCCGGCGTAGCGGCAGCGCCCCGCTCCACCGCAGCACGAAGGGCCCGCTCCTCGTGCCGGAAGCGGGCCCTTTCGTCGTGGCGGGGGCGGCACGCGCACGCGTGCTAGCGGACCGGGGCGCCCTGAGGCTGCTGCGGGGCGATGCCCAGCGCGGTCGTGTACTTGGCCAGGGCGAGCTTGCCGATCGCCGGGTACGGGCCGAGCGCGTCGGCGGTGGCGCAGCCCGCCTCCCTGGCGGCCTCCTCCAGCAGCGTGGCGTCGATCTCCGGGCCGATGAGGTACGGCGCGAGGGCCAGCTGCTGGGAGCCGGAGGAACGCAGCTGCTCGGCGACGGAGGAGATGGAACCCTCCTCGTCGAGCGCCGCGGCCATCACCGGCACGGCGAGACGCGCGGCGAGCAGCATGCCGGTGATACCGGCGGCCTGCACCGCCTCGTCACCGCCCACGGACGCCAGGACGATGCCGTCCGCGGCCGTCGCCACGGTGAACAGGCGGGCGCGGTCGGCGCGGGCCAGGCCCGCCTCGGACAGCCGCACGTGCAGCGCCTCGGCGAGCAGCGGGTGCGGGCCGAGGACGTCGGTCAGCTCGGCGGCGATCCGGCTCTCCATGACGGCCTGGCGGATCCGGCGCAGCAGCGCGCTGTCCGGGCCGGCCAGCAGCGGCACCACGACGGCGACGGGGCCGTCGGGCTCCTTGACGTCCATCCCGGCGGCGACCGCCTGCTCGTAGCGGGCGGTGCGCTCCTCGGCGGCGAACGCCAGCACGGCCTGGATGCTGGGGAACTCGTGGTCGCCCCCGTCGACGTACCCGATGCGCGCGTCGAGGCCGGGGAGCTCGGAGCGGGCGATGCTCACGACCTCCTCGGCCAGACCGCGGGTGGCGGCGCTCGGCGTGCCCGGCACCGCGAGAACGAGCGCGGGCGCGCCCTCGGGAGCCGCCAGCGGCTCGGGTCGGCGGTGCCGCCCGGGCTGGCGGGGGCGCGGCATTCGTACAGGCAGGCCGGACGCGGGCCCAGTGGGGGAGCTCATGGCGCCGCATGTTACTGGCTTCTTGGGCTCCCTTGTTCGGGGAGGGTGCAGGTGAGCGGTATCCGTCCGGTTTTGTCTGATGAGTTACGTACGGATCAGAAGTGATCAGCATGTTTTTCGGACGACTTGCCCCCGAAGGGGGCCAATCCCCCTTTCCTGTCAGGACTCGTGGTTCAGCACATACGTCATCGTCTGGTCACGCGGCAGGGTGAACGCCTCCGTCGCCAGCGCGATGCCGATACGGACCGCGCCGTGCAGCGGATCGCCTTCCGCCGGCACCCGGCGCGCGTACGGCAGTCTCCGCGCCAGTTCGGCGTCCAGCGGGGCGAGGAGGGGGTCACCCAGCTTCAGCAGGCCGCCGGTGACGGCGACGCACACCGCATCGCCGGCGGAGGGCTCCCCGCCGTCCGGGCAGACGGCGGCGGCGGAATCGGCCATGTGCCGGGCCGCCGCCCGCAGGATGTCCGCAGCGACCGGATCACCCGGAGCACACTCGGCCACCTGGGAGGCGAACGACGCGAGGACGGCCGCACGGTCCGGGCGCGGGTAGAGCAGCCCCGGCAGCCCGGGCATGGGGCCGAACTGCTCTTGCGCACAGGCCAGAAGCGCGGCGGAGCCCCCGGAGCGGCCGTCGTGCGCACGCAGGGCCGCCTCCAGTCCCGCCCGGCCGATCCACGCGCCACCGCCGCAGTCGCCCAGCAGATGACCCCAGCCGTCGGCCCGTCGCCACGCCCTCAGGTCCGTCCCGACCGCGATCAGCCCGGTGCCGGCCGCGAGGACCGCGCCCGGCCGCTGCCCGAGCGCGCCGACGTAGGCGGTGACGGCGTCGGCGGCCAGGGCCGTGGTGCGCACGCCGAACTCCCGCGCCAGGGCGGACGGCAGTGCGGCGCGCAGAGAGTCGCCCAGCGTGCTGAACCCGGCGGCTCCCACGACCACCGTCGCCAGCCGCTCAATGCCCGTCTCCGCCGTCAACGCGCTCACCAGCGGGACGAGTTGTTCCAACAGGTGCGCCGGGTCGATCCCCTGTCCGCCGGTGCGAACCGGGACGGCCGACGACCGCTGCGCCACGGTCCCGCGTCCGGCTGTGCCGAGCGCGACCCGCAGACCGGAGCCGCCCGAGTCCACGGCGAGAACACCGTGCTCGCGGGCGAACGGCAACGCGTCCTGCCGCGTCCACGGCGTCAGTTCATCGTCGGGATGCAACAGGCTCCCCTCCTTCCCGGACACCGGTCGTGGGTGAGGGCTTGCGTGTCGCGCCGGGGCGCCGCGCCCACCAGTAGAGTAAGGCGTCGTGGCACCACGACCCTTGCATGAACTTGTCGAAGCAGGCTGGGCGAAGGCTCTCGAACCTGTGGCTGAACGCGTCGCGGCCATGGGGGACTTCCTCCGGGCCGAGATAGCGGCGGGCCGGACCTACGTCCCGGCCGGGGCGAACGTCCTGCGGGCCTTCCAGCAGCCGTTCGACGACGTCCGTGTCCTGATCGTGGGACAGGATCCCTACCCCACACCCGGGATGGCGATCGGACTGAGCTTCGCGGTCTCGCCGGACGTGCGTTCGCTGCCGGGGAGCCTGGAGAACATCTTCCGGGAGATGCACTCCGACCTCGGGCTGCCCAGGCCGTCGAACGGTGATCTGACGCCGTGGACGCAGCAGGGCGTGCTGTTGCTCAACAGGGCGCTGACGACCGCCCCGCGCAAGCCCGCGGCGCACCGGGGCAAGGGCTGGGAGGAGGTCACGGAGCAGGCGATCCGGATGCTGGCCGCTCGCGGCAAGCCGCTGGTGTCGATCCTGTGGGGCCGTGACGCGCGTAATCTCCGTCCGCTGCTGGGGGATCTTCCGGCGATCGAGTCCGCTCATCCGTCCCCCATGTCGGCGGACCGGGGCTTCTTCGGCTCGCGTCCGTTCAGCCGGGCCAACGACCTGCTGCTGCGGCAGGGCGCGCAGCCGGTGGACTGGCGACTGCCGTAGAGCACGACCGTCCGTAGAGCACGACCGTCCGTGGAGCACGACCTTCCGTGGGGCATGGCCGTCGCGCCAGGCGCCCGCCCGGCCACGGCTGCCCGGATCCGGCCGAGCGGGGAGAGAGGGTGAGCCGCGCGGATCCCGCCGCGCGGCCGGCCTCACACCGGCACGCGGACGAGCCGGAAGCGGGGATCACGTCATACGCGGTGCCCATCAGCACTGCTGCGCGTACGTCAGGGCGGTGCAGCGGCGCGCGGCGATGTCCTGCCGGTGCCTGTGATCAGGTTCGGGGTGCAGGCGACGGGGTCGACCACCTGGCCGGCCACCTGGGACCAGGTCCCGCAAGGGCAGCGTCCGCTACCGCGCCGTCGTGGAGTTCGCGTAGCCGGACGCTCGCCGATCCCGCCCGCCGCGGACGCCGGCGAAGCGCTGCCGGACGGGGACGTCGGCGTCATCCGACCACCGCTGCCCGTACGCAGAGGACGTCCGGCAGGTGGGAGGCCAGTTGCCGCCAGGTGTCGCCGTCGTCGGCGGAAGCGAAGACCTCGCCGTTGCGGTTGCCGAAGTACACGCCGGCCGGGTCCGCGTCGTCCGTGCAGAGCGCGTCGCGCAGCACGGTGCCGTAGTGGTCCTCCTGCGGCAGGCCCGCCGTGAGGGGCTCCCAGGTGCGGCCCGCGTCCGCCGTGCGGAACACCCGGCAGCGGTGCTCGGCGGGCACCCGGTCCGCGTCCGCGTTGATCGGGAAGACGTACGCCGTGTCCCCGCGCATGGGGTGCGTGGCGGCGGCGAACCCGAAAGTGGACGGCAGCCCCTCGCCGATGTCCGTCCAGTGCGTGCCCGCGTCGTCGCTGCGGTAGACGCCCCAGTGGTTCTGCAGGTAGAGCCGGTCCGGATCGGCCGCGTCGCGCGCCACTTTGTGCACGCACTGGCCGAACTCCGGGTCGGGGTCGGGCAGGAACACGGCGGAGACACCGGAGTTGGACGGCTCCCAGCTCGCACCGCCGTCGGCCGTGCGGAACACGCCTGCCGTCGACACGGCCACCGTCACCCGGCGTGGGTCGCGCCGGTCGGTGAGCACCGTGTGCAGGCCCTCCCCACCGCCGCCGGGCACCCACTGCGCGCGCGTGGGGTGCTCCCAGAGCGGGCGGACCAACTCGAAGCTCTCCCCGCGGTCCTCGGACCGGTACAGGGCCGCCGGTTCGGTGCCCGCGTAGACCACGTCCGGTTCCGCCACCGACGGGTGCAGTTGCCACACCCGCTCAAGGGAAGCCCCCGTGTCCTGCGGGAACTTGACGGCCGGCGTCGCCGGTTCCGTCCACGTCCGGCCCAGGTCGTCGGAGTGGAACACCGACGGACCCCAGTGAGCGCTGTCACCGCCGGCGAGGAGCCGCGGACGGTCACCGCGGGTGTCGACGGCGACCGAGTAGATCGCCTGCGCGTTGAAGTAGGGCGATTCGTCGAACTGCCAGGCGCCCCCGCGCCTGCGCCCGATGAACAGGCCTTTTCGCGTCCCCACCGCGAGCAGTACCTCTGTCATTGCGATCACCTCCGCTGTACCGCGACGGCTTTGTCCCGGCATCGGCCAGTCTGCACCCCACCACTGACAGTCACCCGCTCTAGCGCGTCGACGCAGGTCACGGCGGCGATGGCGGGAAAGGCCGGCATGGTCTCGGCCACATTCACCGCAGCCGGGGCTTGGACCGGCGAGAGCGTGGAACCGGCGGGACGGAGGGATTCGCCCTGAGCATCAGGACCGCCCGCACCGTATGGGAGGGCGCCGGGATGTTCGCGCGCTCATGAGGAGGAAGCCTTCGATGGCGTTCCGTGGTCCGAAGGTGTGGCTGTGGCGTTGGCGGCGCAACCCGCTCAAGCGTCGCGCCGACGTGGTGGAGGCTTGGGTGGTGCTCGGCGCGTGGGCGCTGACCGTTCTCGCCGGGGTCCTGGCCGGCTGGGCGACCGCCCGTTCCGTCGAAGACGGTCTCGCCCGGGAGCGCGTCGAGTGGCGGGCCGTCGCCGGACGGCTGACCGAGCAGGCGCCGGGCAAGGCGTCCACGCGCGCGGGCGCCGCCAGCGGCGACAGGGTGTGGGCCAAGGTCGACTGGACCGCCCCCGACGGCTCCGCCCACACCGGCCAGGTCCGGGTCGCCCCCGGCAGCACGGCCGGCACCCGCGTCACGATCTGGACGGACCGTCAGGGACGCCTGGTCACCAAGCCGACCACCGCCGACCAGGCGCGCGTGCGCGCCGCCCTCGTCGGCGTGCTGGCGGGCGCCGGCGCGGCGACCCTGCCCTTCGCCGGCGCCCGGGTCCTGCGCACCCGCCTCGAACGCCGGCGCACGGACCAGTGGGACACGGACTGGGCCCGCTTCGACGCCCTGCGCGGCAAGCCCACGGGCTGACCCGGACCCCCGGTGGCCCGCGGCGGACCACCGGGGCACCCACCCGCTCCGTCCGTCCCGCGGGAAGCGGCGCGACCCCACACGACAGCGGCGCGCCGGCCCGCACAGGGGCCGACGCGCCGCTCGGGGCGTCCTCGGATCAGCCGTGGTACGTGATGTACCCGTTGCCGTCCGCGTCGTTGGCGCGTTTGGTGTAGGCGTGCGTGTCCGCCGCGGCGCCGCCCGGCTTGAGCAGGTAGATGGTGTCCTTGTCGTTGTTCCAGATGAAGTTGCAGTTCTGGCGGTAGGCGACGTTGCCGGCGTCGGACTCGGTGCCGCGGCCACCGCGCAGCGTCACGTAGTCGCCGGGCTCGAGGGTGTGGTTGGCGGTGAAGGTGTACTTGTTGCCGCTGGCGTCCTTGACGGCGTAGCCCTTGAGGTTGACCTTCGCGGTCCGCGAGTAGTTCTTGATCGTCAGGTACTCGTTCTTCGCGTTCCCGCCGGAGCACCGGTTGGAGTCGGCGCCGGGGGCGTCGTACTGCACGCCCTTCACCTTGAGCGGGGACGAGTACTCGGCGGCCTGGGCCGGAACGGCGGCGACCGCGGTGATCGCGACGACCGCGCCCGCCGCGGCCACGGCCGTCAGCGCGTGAGGAATGCGTATGCGCATGAGGAAATGCCCCCCTGATGGTGCGATTGAAGTACGGGGAGCATAGCCAAGGTGATCACTGCGTGTGGGAAATGTGCGCGAAACGTGAAGTGCTGACCTGACGGGAGCTATCGTTCGGTCAGCGCCCTCCCCAGGATGCCGTCGACGTCCGCGCCGCCCGGCCCGTCCGGCAGGGTGCCGAAGGCGTGACCCCAGTCGCCGCCGAGCCGGGTCGCGCAGAAGGCGTCGGCGATCGCCGGCGGGGCGTACCGGACCAGCAGGGACGCCTGGAGAGCGAGCGCCATCCGCTCCACCAGCCGGCGCGCGCCGCCCTCCGTCCCCTCGCTGAGCCGCACGCGGAGCGCGCCGACCGCGGCGTCCAGCCGGGCGTCCGCACCCCGCGCCGCCGCCAGTTCGTCGAACAGGACGTCCGCGGTGGCCGGCTCACGGGTCAACGCCCGCAGCACGTCGAGGGCGTTGACATTCCCCGAGCCCTCCCAGATCGACAGCAGCGGCGCCTCGCGGTAGTGCCGCGGCATCCCCGAGTCCTCGACGTAACCGTTGCCGCCCAGGCACTCCAGCGCCTCCGCGGTGAAGGCCGGACCCCGTTTGGTCACCCAGTACTTGCCGACGGCGGTCGCGATCCGCCGGAATGCCTGCTCGCGCGCGTCCCCGCGCACGGCGCGGTCGGCGGCGCCGGCCAGCCGCAGGGTCAGGGCGGTCGCGGCCTCCGACTCCAGCGCCAGGTCGGCCAGGACGTTGCGCATCAGGGGCTGGTCGATCAGCCGCGCCCCGAACGCGGCGCGGTGGCGGACATGGTGGCCGGCCTCCACGAGCGTCTTGCGCATCAGGGCGGCCGACATCGTCACGCAGTCCAGACGCGTGCAGTTGACCATCTCGATGATGGTCTTCACGCCCTGGCCCTCCTCTCCTACCAGCCAGGCCACGGTTCCGTCGAACTCGGGCTCGGCGGAGGCGTTGGAGCGGTTGCCGAGCTTGTCCTTCAGCCGCTGGATGCGGAAGGCGTTGCGGCTGCCGTCGGGCAGCACGCGCGGCACCAGGAAACAGGACAGCCCGCCCGGCGCCTGGGCCAGCACCAGGAACACGTCGCACATCGGTGCCGACGTGAACCACTTGTGGCCCCGCAGGGTGTACACCCCGGGCTCGGCCGTGGGCGTGGCCGTCGTGGTGTTGGTGCGGACGTCGGAACCGCCCTGCTTCTCGGTCATCCCCATGCCCGCCAGCAGGCCCCGCTTCCCGGTCGGGACCCGCAGCCCGGGATCGTAGTGACGACTGGTCAGCAGCGGTTCGTACACCTTCGCCAGCTCCGGTTCGCGGCGCAGCGCGGGGACGGCGGCGTACGTCATCGAGGTGGGACAGCCGTGCCCCGCGTCTGTATGACCCCACACGAGTCCGCCGGCGGTGCGGGCCACGTGCGCGCCCGGCCGGGCGTCGGCCCAGGGCGCGCCCGCCTGGCCCTCGGCGACCGCGACCCGCATCAGCTCGTGCCAGCCGGGGTGGAAGTCGACCTCGTCCACGCGGTGGCCGTAGCGGTCGTGGGTGCGCAGCTCGGGCTCGTGCCGGTTGGCGAGTTCGGCCCACTCCTGCGCCTGCGGGCCGCCGGCCAGCAGCCCGAGCCGCCGGACGTCCTCCTCGGCCCACCCGGCGCCCTCCCGGCGCAGTCCCTCCAGGAGGGCGGTGTCCTCGGAGGCGTCGTAAGGGGCCAGGGGCGGGGCCTGGTTGGTGACGTCGTGGGTGCCGGACCGCTCGTGCGGGAGTGTCGAGACCATGCGCCCATGTTGCACTCTCGATGCGGCCGCAGCAATAGTGCAACACGGTGGGTGCACGTAAGGTACGTGACCATGCGGATGAACGTGTCAGCGCGGCCCGGCGAGGTCGACCTGCGGCCCCTGTCCGCGCGGTCGGTCGTGCTGAGCCTGCTGCTCGGCACGCATCCGCCGGAGCTGCCGGTGCGGGAGCTGGTCCGCGCGGTGGAGCCCTTCGGGGTCGGCGGATCCACGCTGCGGGCCGCCCTGAGCCGCATGGCGGCCGCCGGCGACCTGCGGCGCACCGACACCGGCTACCGCCTGAGCGACCGCCTGCTGGCCCGGCAGCGCCGCCAGGACGACGCGGTGCGCCCGGCCACGCGCGCGTGGGACGGCGACTGGGAGATGGTGGTGATCACGGCCTCGGGTCGCGGCCCCGCCGAACGCGCGGAACTGCGCGCCCGCCTCACCGCCCTGCGCCTCGCGGAACTGCGCGAGGGCGTCTGGCTGCGCCCCGCCAACCTCGCCCGGGCCCTGCCGGACGACCTGCGCGAGGTGGCGCAGCACTACACCGCCCGCCCCGGCCCGCCCGAGCGCCCGCTGGCCGCGGCGCTCTGGCCGCTGGACGCCTGGGCGGTCACTGCCCGGGCCCTGCTCGCGCACATCGGCCGGGCGCCCGGCCCGGCCGATCGCTTCACCGCTTACGCGGCCGTCGTACGCCACCTGCTCGCCGACCCCGTTCTCCCGCCCCGGCTGCTCCCCGAGGGCTGGCCGGGCGCCGATCTGAGGGCGGCCTACGCGGACTACCGGCGGGACGTGGCCGAGGCGGTGCGGGCGTGAGACGGGGGCGGCGAACGGCCGTCCGGCACCCGGTACTCGATGCCCGGCGCACGTGCGGCGGCCGTACGGAGCGCTGTGTGGGGAGCGCTCCGTACGACCGTCTTCACCGTGGGGGGCCTACCTGTAGGTGATGTCGGAACCGGAGTACTTGCAGTACGTTCCGTCGGCGTTGGTGCCGTTGGTCGTCGGTTCCTTGCCCGTGTTGTTCCCGATGTACTTCTGGCACGGGATGATCTTCTTGCTGCCGTCCCCGATGATGGTGATCTTCTTCAGGGACGCGCTGTCGCCGTAGTTGGTGTTGATGCCGGCGAGCTTGCCGCCCTTCCAGTTCACCTCGATGCTGTTGAGGTTGATCGTCCGCTTGTACTGCGTCGAGCAGTTGCCGCAGGAGCGGACGAAGGTGCCGAAGTTCTTCACGGCGAAGTCGGAGATGTTGAGCGTCCCGGCGCCGTTGAACTGGAACACCTTGTCGCTGGCTTCCTTCGCCCCGCCGCCGGACACGGTGTACACGTTGGACGACGAGGAGCCCCGGAACGTCGCCGCGTCCTCGCCGACGTCCTCCCACCAGACGTTCTGCAGGGTGCAACTGCCCTTGCAGTGGACGCCGTCGGCGGCGGGGGCGCCGATGATGACGTTCTTCAGGACGGTGCCGGGGGCCAGTTCGATGAGGGGGCCCTGGTCCTCGTCCTGGCTGCCGCTGCCCAAATCGCCGGTGCCGTACAGGCGCTTCATCCCGTAGTCCTTGGTGCCCGAGACCTGGATGGTGGAGGACACCCCCTGGCTGCCGTTGGCGGAGGGCCAGGTGGCGGCGCTGGCCGGAGTGGAGAGCGCGCCATCCGCCATGATCATGCCAATCGACAGGCCCAGGGCGGCCAGCGTGCCGGTCAGCGCGCGCACGGTGCGTGAGCGTGGCGAAGAAGTCATGTCCCGAATCCTTCTTCCTGTTGGGGGATATGGGGGGAGGTCAGAGCTTTCCGGAGCCCGCGCCGGCCGTCACCGAGGCGACGACGGACGAGGCCGGCTCCGTGGTGTAGCTGTACGGGGCGCTGGTGAACGTGCCGGTCCGGGAGATCTCGGTCGCGGCTCCGCCGAGATCGTTGCCGCGGAGGTTGGCGAATCCGTCGACGTCGCTGCTGCGGTTCGTGGTGACCGCGACCTCGGTCGAGCGGAAGACGTTGTTCTCCACCAGCATCTGCGCGCCCATCCGCGAGTGCACCGCGGTGTCGGCGCCCACGACGTAGTTGTCGTAGAAGTGTCCGGTGCCGAAGCGCAGGCTCGGGATGCGCGAGTAGACGTCGCTGAAGTGGTTGTGGTGGTACGTCACCTTCAAGTGGCCGGTGTCCTGGCTCGCGTTCTTGTCGCTGTGACCGACGAGCGAGCCCTTGAAGTGGTCCTTGAAGGTGTTCCAGGACACCGTCACGTTGTCGGAGCCGTGGTTGATGTCCAGCAGACCGTCGTAGTGGTCCTTGTCGTGACCGCGGTCCGCAGAGAAGGAGTTGTGGTCGATCCACACCTTCGTGGACGACTCCACGGTGACGCCGTCGGACGGCGCCAGCGGCTTGCTGATGTTCAGGTTGCGGATGACGACGTTCGTGACCTTCTTCAGCCGCAGTCCGCCGCCGGTGAACCCGGACGACGAACCGACGCCCATGACCGTGGTGTTGGACCCGACGTCGACCTGACCGCTCAGCGTGATCAGACCGTCGACCTTCACCACCTTGGCCGCGTTGCCGGTGACGGCCGTCTTGAAGGCGGCGAGCGTCGAGACGGTGACGGCTGCCGTACCGCCTCCGCCGGTCGTCCCGGCGCCGAAGCCGATCGGCGCGCTCTCCGCGGCGCCGGCCTGCTGGGGAGAGGCGAGGACCGTCGCGCCGGCGAGCGCGAGTGCGAGCACCGTCGCCGTCAGAGTGGACCTTTGCGCGTGTGTACGTGGGGGGCCTGTACGCATGCGGGTGCGTCCCTTCGAAAGGGCTTGCTCGGTCGTATACGTGAATAACGTGCTGAGATCTGAACGTCGTATCCAGGCAGAATGGTCAGGTGGGGGCCTGAGCCGGCAGCTCGTCCACACTGCTGAACGGAACGTAGAGGGCAAGCGCTTTCTAGTCAACGGTTTGCGCGGAACGCGTTCCGCCGCCCCCTGTCCTCGGCGCGGGGGTGCCGAGACGTGGCGTGGGAGCGCTTCCATGACGGGCGTGTGCATGCCACCATGCGAGCGGACGCCCTCCATCCGGCGTCGGACCCCGCTGTCCGTGCAGCCGGCCGGGCGGACCACTGCTGAGCCGCCTTTCGCGTACTGAGCCGCCGTCAGAAAGGACCAGCACGTGCACACACTCAACCCGACCTTACGAGCGCTGCGTTCGGCGCTCGGCGCGCTGGTGCTCCTGCTCACCGGTGCCCTTCTCACCGCCCCCACCGCCACCGCGAGCCCGCGGTCCGCGCAGACGCCCGTGCCGGCCGCCGCCCTCACCGAGGTCACCGGCTTCGGCGCCAACCCCAGCAACCTCCGGATGTACGTGTACGTGCCGGCCAACGTGGCCGCGCGCCCCGCGGTTCTCGTCGCCGTCCACTACTGCACCGGCTCGGGACCCGCCATGTACTCCGGCACCGAGTACGCCCAACTCGCCGACCGGTACGGGTTCGTGGTCGTCTACCCGTCCGTCACCCGCAGCAGCAAGTGCTTCGACGTCTCCTCGCCCCAGGCCCTGCGGCGCGGCGGCGGCAGCGACCCCGTCGGCATCAAGTCCATGGTCGACTGGGTGGGCGCCCACTACTCCGCCGACCCCACGCGCGTGTACGTCACCGGCATCTCCTCCGGGGCGATGATGACCAACGTCCTCCTCGGCGACTATCCGGACGTGTTCGCCGCCGGCGCGGCATTCGCCGGCGTCCCCTTCGGCTGCTTCGCGACCACCGACGGCTCCGAGTGGAACAGCGCCTGCGCCCAGGGCACCGTGATCCGCACCCCGCAGCAGTGGGGCGATCTCGTCCGCGGCGCCTACCCCGGCTACACCGGGGCCCGGCCGCGCATGCAGCTGTGGCACGGCACCGAGGACGACGTGCTGCGCTACCCCAACTTCGGCGAGATGATCAAGCAGTGGACCAACGTGCGGGGCCTCTCCCAGACGCCGGCCGCCACCGACTCCCCGCAGTCCGGCTGGACCCGCACCCGCTACGGCGGCACCGGTGACCGCGCCGCCGTAGAGGCCGTCAGCCTCCGGGGCGTCGGGCACAACGTGTACGCCTGGGGCATGGGCGCGCGCGTGATCACCTTCTTCGGCCTGGACGCCGGCGGCGGCCCCGGACCTGGCCCCGACCCCGAGCCCCCGGCCGGGCCCTGCAAGGTGACCGCGTCCACCAGTGCCTGGAGCACCGGCCTGACCGCCTCGATCACCCTCACCAACACCGGGACCGCCACCGTCAGCGGCTGGCGGCTCGGGTTCACTCTGCCCGCCGGCCAGAGCATCACCGGCGGCTGGGGCGCCACGTACGCACCGGCCGCGGGAGCGGTGACCGCGACCAACGCGCCGTACAACGGCACGCTCGCGCCGAACGCCACCGTCACCATCGGATACCAGGCGAACCACACCGGCGACAGTGCCCCGCCGACCGCCTTCACCCTCAACGGGGCTGTCTGCACGACGAACTGACGCCGCGTCCTTTCTGTGCGGCCCCCTCGTCACCGTCGACCGGGGGCCGCACGCGTGCGCGTGCGCGCTCGTCGTGGGGCGGTGGAAAATGCCGGGCGGCCGGTGAAGGCCGAGGGGTAGCGTCCCCCGGGTCCCGGGCGCCGGCCCGGCGGAAGGAGACCCGAGGATGACGTCCGACGACGTGATGAGGCTGTTCGCCGACGAGAAGAAGGTGCGCGCCTTCGCCGCCGTCGCCTTGGGCGCGCGTGGTCCCGCCGAGGTCGCCGAGCGGGCCGGGCTGTCGGCCAAGGAGACCCTCGCCGCGCTGCGCCGGCTGCAGGACCGCGAGGTCGTCGTGTCGGACGACGGGGGACTGGCGGTCGCTTACGACCTCTTCCGCGACCTCGCCCGGGAGACGGCCGTCAACGGGGAGCCGCCGCGCGACCACGGCACCGGGGACCAGCGCGTCGAGGCGCTGCTGCGGACGTTCGTGCGCGACGGGCGGCTGGTGCGGCTGCCCGCGCAGTGGGAACGCAAGAAGCTCGTGCTGCGCCATGTCGCCGAGCGCAGCTTCGAGGCGGGACGGGAGTACTCCGAGCGGGAGGTCGACGACCGGCTGCGCGCCTGGTGCCCCGACGAGGGCATCGACCATGTGACCCTGCGCCGCCACCTCGTCGACCTGCATCACCTCGACCGCCAGGACGGCGTCTACCGACGCTCACCGGAGGACACGGCGCTGCTCGCCTGAGCGGACGGGTGCGCCCGGAGGCGGGGCGCGCGCGGCTCGCGTTTGTGCGGGGGGTGGGTTGCGAGCTCCGGTGTTGGCGGGGTGCCGCCGCGGCCACCCGTGCCGCTCTGGCGGCACGATTGCCCGCTGTTGACGGCTGCGGTTGGTCCGGTGATGGCGCGGCTTGCGGCGTGGTGCGCGGTCCGGCGCTGGCGGGGTTTCTGGCCCGGCCCTGGCGCGGGGTGCCGCGTGGTGCGCGGTCCGGCGGCCGGCGGGGTGTCGCCGCGCTCGCCCAGGCCGCCGACGACCGGGCGCAGGGCGTCAGCGGTTCGGGTGGGTTGCTGCTGCTTTCAGTGCGGCCCAGTCCGGGAGTTTGACCACACCTCGGCCCAGTGAGGCCCCGAGCTCCGCCTCGGCCCGTTCGATCGCCAGCCAGCCCGGCCACTCGACGGGCTCGGCGCCTTCGGCGCGCAGGGCGGCCAGCGGATCGCCGGGCAGCTCCCGCGCGACGAGGGCGGGGGCGTCCGCCAGCAGGGAGGTGACCGTCTCCTTCGCGCACGGCCGGTTCGTGCCGATGACACCCGTCGGGCCCCGCTTGATCCATCCCGCGACGTACTCGCCCCGGGACACCACACCCTCCCGCACCACACGCCCCGCGACGTGCGGCACCGTGCCCCGCTCCACGTCGAACGGCAGCCCGTCCAACGGCACCCCGCGATACCCCACCGAGCGCAGCACCAACTGCGCCGCGACCTCCTCGTAGCGGCCCGTGCCCGTCACCCCGCCCCGCCCGTCCGGCGCGGTCCGCTCGAAGCGCACGGCGGCCACGCGGCCCGCTTCGGCGAGCAGCTCGACGGGCCGCAGGAAGAAGCGCAGGCGGATCCGGCGTCGTAGCCCCTTGGGTGGCACGGCGGCCCAGCCGCGCAGGACCTCCACGTTGCGGCGCTGGGCGGCCGGCAGGGCGGACGGGTCGGCGCAGGCCGGATCGAGGGCGAGCTCCGCCGCGTCGACGACGACGTCGGTGTCCGCCAGCGAGCCCAGCTCGCGCAGCTCCTTGGTGGTGAAGCGGGCCTGGGACGGGCCGCGCCGCCCCACCATGTGGATCTCGGTCACCTCGCTCGCGGCGAGCGCGGTCAGCGCCGCCTGCGGCATGTCGGTGGGGCTCAGCTCCGCCGCCCCGCGCGCGAGGATGCGGGTGACGTCCACGGCCACGTTCCCCACGCCGACGACCACGGCCGAGCGCGCGCCGGTCAGGAAGCCGTCGGCGCCGGCGTCCGGGTGGGCGCTGTACCAGGACACGAACTCCGTCGCCGACCAGCTGCCGGGCAGGTCCTCGCCGGGGATGCCGAGCCGCCGGTCCGTCGCGGCGCCCACGCAGTAGACCACCGCGTGGTACAGCTCCCGCAGCCGCTCCACGGGCACTCCGCCGGCCCCGGCCCGGACCCCGCCGACGAAGCGCACGCGCGCGTGCTCCAGCACCGTCCGCAGGTTCTGCTGGAGGGACTTGATCTTCTCGTGGTCCGGGGCGACCCCGTACCGCACCAGCCCGTACGGGCACGGCAGCCGGTCCAGGACGTCGACGAGGACCTCCTGGTCCATCTGTACGAGGCTCTGGGCGGTGTAGACACCACTCGGCCCGGAGCCGACGACGGCGACACGCAGCACGGCCGGACTCCTTACCCCGAGGGACGGAGGGATGCGCCGGCACTTCCAGCATCGCACCGCCGCGGCTCCCCTGACAGGGTGCCGCGACCGGCATACGCCCGTACGCCCGCCCGCACGGAGGGTGACCATATCGTTACGTCGCGTGCGACGGCGGGCGGCCCCGTGCGACCGCACGGCCCCCGTCGCCCCGTCGCCCCGTCGCCCCGTCGTCCCGTCGCCCCGTCGTCCCGTCGCCCCGAGTGCCCGAGATGCCCGCCGCCCCGGGCCCCGCCGGTCACAGCATCGCGCGCATGCGGGAGATCTCCGAGGTCTGCTCGGCGACCACGTCGTCCGCCATCTCCTCGATACGGATGTTGTTCCCCTGTGCCTTGACATCCGCAGCCATGGTGAGCGCACCCTCGTGGTGGGTGATCATCAAGGCGAGGAACAGCTTGTCGAAGGCCTTGCCGTCGGCCGCTCGGAGCTGCTTCATCTGCGCCTCGGTCGCCATCCCGGGCATCGCGCCGTGATGATGCGCGCTTCCTTCGCCGCCCGCCTCGCCGCCCGCCTCCGCCTTGCCGTACTTGCCGAGCCAGCTCTTCATGGCCGCGATCTCCGGCCCCTGCGCGGCCGTGATCCGGGCGGCGAGCGACTTGACCTTCGCCGACTCGGCCTGCTTCGGGGCGAGCGCGGTCATCTCCAGGGCCTGGGCGTGGTGCACGATCATCATCTGGGCGAAGGAGACGTCGGCCGAGTTCGGGGTGTCGTCCTCCACGCGGTGCGCCGCCGCTTCCCCGGGCGGCAAAGTGCGGTTCGCCTCGCCCGGCTTGCCCGGCGCGATCACCGAAGGCCCGCTCGCCGCACCGGATTTGTCGTCCGGCGCGGAGTCGCAACCGCCGAGGACGAGCACGAGCAGCGAGGCGGTGACGAGGGGCGCGCGACGTAAAAGCACAACAACCTCCTGGTGAGGGCCGGTTGACGACCCGGGCGGACCTGGCGGGACCGTGGTGCGGTCTACCGGGAGTCTGGACCACGTTGATCGAAAACATTCATTACGAGTGCGTTACCGCCTGTTGATCTGTGCATGATGAAGACGATACTTCGGAGGACCGTGAACCGTTCCCGAGCGAACGGCATCAAGGGAGGACGCAGTGACCCTGTTGAACGAATCCCGAACGCGGCGCAGACGCCTGGGAGTCGTCGCCGCCTGTGCCGGACTCATGGCCGCGCTGCTGACCGCGGCCCCGGCCGCGGCGACCCCGGACCCGGGGGACGGCCCGGCCGTCGAACGCGAAGTGTCCCAGCGGGCGCAGGCGGAGGCCGCGGAGGCGATCGCCGCCGGCGAGATACCCGGCAAGGACGAAATCGTCCACTCGGACAACATCGAGCACGTCGCGAACGTTCCCAAGGACGCCTTACCCGGCACCAACTCCGACCTCGCCTTCCAGGGCAAGTACGCCTTCTCCGGCAACTACGACGGCTTCCGGATCTTCGACATCAGCAAGCCGAAGGCCCCGAAGACCGTCGCCCAGGTCCTCTGCCCGGGTTCGCAGAACGACATCTCCGTCTCCGGCGACCTGCTGTTCCTGTCCACCGACTCCTCGCGCAGCGACAGCAGTTGCAACAGCACCACCCAGCCCGCGACCGAGAAGTCCTCCTGGGAGGGCATCAAGGTCTTCGACATCAGCGACAAGCAGAACCCCAAGTACGTCGCCGCCGTCGAGACCGCCTGCGGCTCGCACACCCACACGCTGGTGCCCGAGCGCAAGAACGTCTACGTCTACGTCTCCTCGTACTCGCCCAACGCTTCCTACCCCGACTGCCAGCCCCCGCACGACGGCATCTCGGTCATCAAGGTGCCGCGCAAGGCGCCCGAGAAGGCCGCGGTCGTGGGCTTCCCCGTCCTCTTCCCCGGTGAGGGACCGGACGGCGGCGGCAACCCCGGCGGACCCACCAACCCGGGCGTCTCCAAGACGACCGGCTGCCACGACATCACCGTGCTGCCGGAGGAGGACCTCGCGGCCGGCGCCTGCATGGGCGACGGCATCCTGTTCTCCATCAAGAACCCGGAGAAGCCCAAGGTGATCGACCGGGTCCAGGACAACGTGAACTTCGCGTTCTGGCACTCGGCGACCTTCAACCAGAAGGCGAACAAGGTCGTCTTCACCGACGAGCTGGGCGGCGGCGGCGCTGCCACCTGCACCGCCGAGATCGGCCCGAACCGCGGCGCCGACGGCATCTACGACATCGTCGGCAAGGGCGACAAGCGCAAGCTCGTCTTCCGCAGCTACTTCAAGATCCCCCGGCACCAGGGTCCCACCGAGGTCTGCGTCGCCCACAACGGCTCGCTGATCCCGGTCGAGGGCAAGGACATCATGGTCCAGGCCTGGTACCAGGGAGGCGTCTCCGTCTGGGACTTCACCGACTCCGCCAGCCCGCAGGAGATCGCCTACTTCGAGCGCGGCCCGGTGGACACCGAGCGGCTGACCACCGCCGGCCCCTGGTCGGCGTACTACTACAACGGCTACATCTACTCGAACGACATCGCCAAGGGCTTCGACGTGCTGAAGATCGACGACAAGCGCACGAACCCGGCCAAGCGCGTGCACCTGCCCGAACTGAACGTCCAGACCCAGCCGGACTACTTCGACTGATCCACGGCCGGCTGTATCCCGGCCGGCTGAATCCCGGTGGTCCGAGCCTCGGCGGGGTGATCCCCGGCCGGCGGACTTCCGTCCGGCAGTCCCGTCGCGAAGAAGCGTGACAGGTCCGTCTCGCAGGTCCCGCCGGGCGCCACGGCGTCCGGCGGGACCCCCTGTCCCCAGCCGAGCCGGTAACGCGTGAACAGCTCCGCGCGCACCGGCGGGAGGGGCATCCCCGCATCGGGCAGCACCATCGCGTAGACCGAGCCCATCAGCAGCGAACGCAGCACCGGGTAGTCAGTGTCGACGTCGCACGAGCCGTGCCGGGCCACCGTGTCCCGCAGCAGCTCCGCCAGCCGCCGCTGCTCCGGACACCGCACGAAGCCCTCCGCCTGGAGCAGTCCCGCCATGTGCTGGCGCATCAGCACCGGCCGGTCCCGCGCCAGCCCCAGGATCGCGTCGATGGCCCGTGCCAGCCGCTCCCGGCCGTCCTCGGTGCGCGGCTCCCGCTCCAGCGCCTCCTCCAGCGTGCGGTGCATCAAGCGGTGCACGGCCGACTGGACCAACTGCCGCTTGCCGGGGAAGTAGTACGACACCAGGCCCCTGGCCGAGCCGGCCCGGTCCGCGATGTCGCCGAGCGTCGTGGCCTCGTACCCGCGCTCGTTCACCAACTCCACCGCCGCCTGCAGCAGTCGCTCCCGGGAACGCCGCCGCAATTCTTCATTGACCGAGGCGCTGCGCGGGGACATCCTGGAACTCCTGCGTTGACTGGCTGCCAGCCAACTATACTCAGGGACATCCCGGTGGGTTCCGCTCGGAGCCGTGCCGGGCTGCCGCCTGCTCTGGGCGACGCGGGGGATCGTCCAGAGTGGGCGTGCTTTCTCCCCGATAGTGGCCTGAGGCTCCTTCCGGTGCGGAAGGACTGGCGGAGGGCTGCCGGGCAGGGTCCATGCCCCGCGTGCGCAGTCCCCGCCCCCGCCGAGCCGGGGTCACCGCGACCGTCTCAGCCCACGAGCTCCAGCACCGGCCGCAGCCCGCAGGGCCGTTCCGCCACCGGCAGATGATCCACGAAGTGGACCGCGCAGCCCAACTGCGCGGCACCGCCGTCGGCCCTGCGGTCGTCGCCCACCATCAGCGTCGTCCGCGGATCGACACCGAGCCTCTCGCACGCCGTCGCGAACAGCAGCGGGTCCGGCTTCTGGACGCCGTGCTCGTACGACAGGACGTACGCGTCGACGAACGGGTCGAGACCGTGCTCGCGGAACACCGGCCGCGGATCCCAGCCGATGTTGCTCACCACGCCCACCCGGATCCCACGCTCGTGCAGCGCGCCCAGCACCTCGGAGGCGTCCGGGTACGGGGTCCAGGCAGCCGGCGTCATGTGCCGGTCGTACAGCGCGTCGTGCAGGGCCGGGTCGGTCAGCGGGACCTGGCGGGAGAGCCCGGTGTACGCGGCCCGGTGCAGCTCGGCGCTCCGGTCCCGGTCCCGCCACAGCCCGACCAGCTCCTCGGGCACCCGCGCGGGAGGCGCGCCGCCCGGCAGCGCCCCGGCCGCCTCCAGCGCCCGCGCCGCGTCCGCCAGCTCCTCCTCGTCCGGCGTGGCGCCGGCAGCGTCCAGCACGGCACGCAGCCAGGCCTCGGTGGGCTCGATGCGGAAGAGGGTGCCGGAGAAGTCGAACAGCACAGCTGTGGTCATGCAATCGATCTTACGGAGCCGGCGAGTCGGCCTTCCAGAGGCGGAAAGGACATCGGGCCTGACCGGCCGTCGTACGCCCGCGGGCCCTTGAGGGCATCGCCGTCGGGGCGCGTCACGGCCGCCAGCGGACGTGGGCCGCGATCGCCAGGGCGACCAGCGCCGCGCCCAGCAGCCAGCCGCCCAGGACGTCCGAGGCCCAGTGGACGCCCAGCCAGATCCGGGTCAGACCCACGCCCACCGCGGAGACCGCCGCCACCGCGACCGCCGTACGCCACAGAGCGGGGCTCACGCTCTCGCGGCGCAGGATCCACAGGACTAGACCGAGGGCGACGACGGCCGTGAGGGCGTGGCCGGACGGGTAGGCCGCGTAGTGGGCGGAGTCGACCGGGTCCGGCCAGACCGGACGCGCGCGGCCGACGGCGGCCTTCATGACCTGCTGGACGACCGTGCCCACCGCCGACGTCGTCACCAGCCACGCCGCCGTCCACCACGCACCGCGGCGCCACACCAGCCACACGGCGACCGCCGCGCACAGCAGCCGCATGACCAGAGGGTCCCAGACCCAGTCGGTGAGCACCCGGCAGACCTGTGTCACGTCGGGGTCGGCGACGGCCCAGCGGTGGGCGGTGCGGGCGATGTCGCCGTCCACGGACATCAGCGGACGCCACTCCGCCACGACAAGGAGCATGAGCAGCAGGGAGGACAGCCCCAGGACCAGCGCGGCGCGCAGTGCCGTGCGGTACGGCGAGGAGGCGGGCGGGGAGTCGACGGACGGCGAGTGCATGCCCTGATCCTTGCCCGCGTCGGGAGTTCGAAGCCTACCGGGGGGCTGCTCGTGGACTCTCCCGATCTCCCGCTCTCCCGCCCTCCCGCGAGGCGCGCCTCAGCCGAGCGCCCGCAGCCCCGGTACCAGCGTCACCGCAACCGGGATGACCGGAACCAGCGCGGCCGTCGCCGTCAGGCCGAGTCGGCGGGACGCGCTCAGCCGGTCCGGAGGCGTCAGCAGTCGCCGCACCCGCAGCGGCACGTGCGCATGCGGGGCGGGGGAGGGGCCGAACACGCCTCGGTCCTCGTTGAGTTCGACGAGGGCGAGCGCGGTCGTCAGCCGGCCGAAGCGGCGGGAGGCCATGTCGTCGGCGGAGAGTTCGACCAGGCGGTGCATCTCGTCGCGGAACGCGGCGAACACCGGCACCTGCGGAAACCCGTTCGCCAGCGCGGCCGAACAGTGCAGCAGCCAGTCGTGCCGCGCCTGGGCGTGACCCTGCTCATGGGCCAGCACCGCATCGAGCTGACGGCCTTTCAATCGACGCAACGCGGCGGTCGTCACCACCAGTTGAGGCGTTCCGTCGGCCAGCCACGACGCCTCGGGCCGCTCGTCCTCCAGCACCACCAGCTGTCCCGTGGTCGCCGCCTCGCCCGGCAACAGCGGTGCCCGCAGCCGCAGTTCGGCCCTACGGCGGCGCTGCCCCGACCGCGCGCGGGCGACCTCGCGTACGAGCATCGCCCCGCTCCACAGCCCCGCGCACGCCAGAGCCGTCGCGGTCGCCGCTGCCCAGGGCCCGCTCGCGCTCAGTGCGTACGCCTCCACGACGCCGCTCGGGGCCGACGCGAAGACGTGCCCGCGCACCGCCTGCCAGGCCGCCGCCGCACTCAGGGTCATCGACAGGGCGCAGCACAGCAGCACGGCCGCCACCAAGCACTGCCACGTCCACAGCGCCACCACCGGTTCGCGGTCCGGCCAGTCGGCCCGGGCGAGCAGCCGGGGGCCGGCCACGGCGGTCAGGGCGCCGAGCAGGAGCAGGACCGCAGGGACCATCATGGGCAGCACCCTACGAGCGGCGTACCGCACTCGGGTACGGCTCATCGGGGCAAAGTGACGCACACCACGGTTGTCCGGCCGGTGGTGGGGGAAGGTTGCGCGCTCACATCATCGGCAGCATCGCCAGCATCCCGATGCCCATCGACAGGCGGCACGCGCGCGCGAGTTCGGGGCGGTCGCCCCAAGCGACGACGCCCGCCGGCCCGCCGGCCGCGGGCAGCAGCCGCACCCCGGAGACGAGGACGTACGCGGCGAAGTAGAGCAGCAGCGCGCCCGTGAGCAGGGGGACCCCCGAGCCGCCGAGCGCCGCGCCGGCGTGCGCGTGGGCGGGGGAGTGGTGCGCGGCGGGCGAGGCCATCGCCACCGCCATGTAGACCATGGCCGAGGAACCCACCAGGTGGTGCAGGTGGTGGGCGTCGGAACGGGCGGCCCACAGCGCGTGCACCGCGGCGGTGCCGAAGACCGCCGCGTACACCGGCCAGGTCCACCGTGGCGGGGTGAACGCGGCCGCGGGCACCGCCATCACGGCCATGCCGAAGCCCATGAGCGCCTCACCGCCGGCGGCGAGGCGCTGCCGCCCGTCGCCGCTGCGCATGCGCAGCAGACAGTAGGCGCCCGTGGCCGCACACAGCGCGACCAGCAGCCAGCCGGGTGAAGCCGGTCCGTGCACGCGCACCTCCCCGCTCGACGATCGGTCGAGGGATGCGATGCCCAGGGCGCGCGGCGCGCACCCGAGCGCACGGGTGTACACGGGGAGCGTTCGGCGGGGCGCGCCCGGTGAGCGGTGGCCTGGTGTGACGGAGGCGCATCTTTCACGAGTAAAACACCTGTTAAATTAGTTCTCATGAGCAGTGCGACCCCTCGGCGTCCCCGTCCCCCGGCCCGCCTCCCGCTCGCCGGCGCCCTGCGGCTCGGCCGCCCCTCCGACATCTGGTTCAAGCCCGCACTGAGCGTGGTCGCCGCGGTCGCCCCGCCCAACCTCACTCTGCTGGCCCTCGACCGCCTCGACCTGGCCATGTACACGATGGCCGGGTCACTGTGCGCCCTGTACGCCCACAACCGCCCCTACGCGGCCCGGGCGCGCGCACTGGCGTGGGTGGTGCTCGGCATGACCGGCGGGCTCGCCGTCGCTCTGCTCGCGGCGTCGCTCACCGCGAACGCGGTCGTCCTCGTCACCGTCGGCGCCCTGCTCGCCGCCGTACAGAAGGCGCTGTGCGACGCCAGCCGCGTCGGGCCGCCGGGCAACATCGTCCTCACCTTCATCAGCTCCGCCACGCTGTTCGTGCCGCAGACCCCCGGGCAGATCCCCGGGCACCTCGCCCTGGCCCTCGCCGCGGGCGTCTGGGCCTGGCTGATCGGCATGGCACCAGGACCGGTGCGCCCCCACGGCCCCGAGCGCCGCGCCACGGCCCAGGCCCTGAACGCCGCCGCCGCGTACGCCGCCGCAGACCACCCCGGCGACTCCGCCGGCACCCCGGTCGCCGGCTCGGCCGGCGTTCAGGACGGCCACGCACGCGCGCGTGCCGCCGCCGCTGCCGCCGTCCACTCCGCCTGGCAGACCCTCCTGTGGGCACGCGACAGCGAGCCCCGCCGCGCCCTGCAGCGGCTCCTGGTCCGCGCCGAGGTCGCGCTCGCCGCGCCCGCCGACAGCGACCCGGAGCGGCTGCGCGCCTGGGCGCGACAGCTGCGCGGCACCGGTACGGTCCCGCGCCCCGACGACCTCGTCGACGACGACGAACTCCTGGGGCTGGACGCCACGCTCGCCGTCGGACAGCCCCCGCTGTGGCGTCGCCTCGGCCCTCTCGCCCCGCTCGCCGTCCGCACCGCCCTCGGCTGCGCGCTCGCCGGGTACGTCGCGCTCGCCCTCGGGATCGGCCGGCCCTACTGGGCCCTGGTCACCGCCGCGTCCCTCTACCAGGCGAACGTCACCCTCACCTGGAGCCGGGGCCTCCAGCGCGTCGTCGGCAACCTCGTCGGCGTGCTCGCCTACGCGGCCCTCGTCCCGCTGACCCACCTCCACCAGGCGGCCCTGGTTCTCGTCTGCCTGGCCCTGAACTTCGGCGCGGAGGCGCTGATCAGCCGCAACTACTGGCTCGGCAGCGTCTGTGTGACACCGATGGCCCTGCTGATCACCGAGTTCGCCCGCCACCAGGACGCGGGCGAGCTGATCACCGAGCGGGTCGTGGACACCCTCGTCGGCGCGCTGGTCGGATTCGCCGCCGCCGTCGCCGTCACCAACCGCCGTGCCGGCGACCGTCTCGGGCAGGCGCTGACAGCCGCCGAGCGCGCCCGCGAGGACGTCGCCCTACTCCTGGCCGAGTCGCAGCCGCAGCCGCGTCCCGCTTCGGACGCCCTGGAGTCCGCCCGCCGTTCGCTCGCGGCCGCCCTGGTCCACCTGCGCACCACCGCCGACGCCGCCGCCGGCGAGTGGTGGCAGCGCGCCCTCCCCGAGGAGCGGGTGATGGCGGTCGAACAAGCCGGACACCGTACGCTCGCGGCGACGGCCCGCCGCCAGAAACTCCTGGCCCGGACCGCGGTCAGGCACACGAGCACAGAAGCGGAGGCCACACGGCCATGACGGCGACCCACGGACGGCCGACGGGCGGCGAGGGCGAGCGCGGGGCGACTGCGGACGGGAGCCGAGCATCGAGCACGGACAAGCTCCGGCATGAAGCGCCCCCGGCGCTCCGGAAGCCGACTTCAGCCCGAGGCCACGCGCGGCCCGCCGACGCGCGCGGGCGGCAGACCGCCGGCACGGTCCCGGGGGTTCCTGCGGAGGTGGGGCGGCAGACCGCCAGTACGGCCCCCCAGGCTCCTGCGGAGGCGGGGCAGCAGGCCGCCGAAGCGGACCGGGGGACTCACCCGGTCACGAGGCAGCAGGCCGCCGACGCAGACCGGCGGACCTACCCGGACACGGGGCAGTCGGCCGTCGGCACGGCGCAACCGGCGTCCGCCCACGGCCCCCGGATCGCCGCACCGCAGGCGTCCGCCCAAGGCCACCGCGCCGACACCGTCGCCGCCGTGGTCCGGCAGTGGGGAGCCGTGCGGCCGGACCTCGACACCGGGCCCATGGAGATCATCGGCCGGGTCAACCGCTGCGCGGCCCTCCTCCAGCAGGCCGAGGACGCCCCGCTGCGCCGTGCCGGTCTCAGCCGGCCCGAGTTCGACCTGCTGGGCGCGCTGCGCCGCACCGGCCACGAGCTGACCCCCGGCGAACTGGCCCGGGAGACCTTCTCCTCGGGCGCCGCCGTCACCAAGCGCGTCAAGCAGCTGACCGAACGCGGCCTGGTGGAGCGCCGCGTGGACACCCGCGACCGCCGCGTCGCCCATGTACGCCTCACCGACGTCGGCCGTGACCTCGTGGACGGTGTCCTGCCCGAGCAACTCGCCTACGAGAGGGCCGTACTCTCTGCCCTGGACGGCGCCCGGCAGGGCGAACTGGCCGATCTGCTGGGCGAGTTGCTGAGCTGCCTGGAAGGACACATGCGGACCTTCACCCTCTGACCCCCTCGCGCCGACGGAACGCCCCGGGGGCCAGGTGGGCTCACAGGCCCGGCCGGTACCGCAGCGGATGGTCGGCCGGCACCTCCACCAGCACGATCGGTGTCCCGTCCGGGTCCTCGACCCACATCTCGACCAGGCCCCACGGCTCCCGCACCGGTTCCCGCGCCACCCGCACGCCCTTGGCGCGCAGCTCCTCGTGCGCCGCCGCCACGTCCGCGACCTGCATCCACAGCCGCACGGCGGGGTCCGGCGGGCTCTCCGCACGCCCCGAGACCTCCAGGAAGCCGCCGCCGAGGAAGTAGACGGTGCCGCGCTCTGCCCCCGTCCCGAACTCGCGGTAGACGGCGAGGCCGAGCTGCTCCCCGTAGAAGGCGCGGGAACGCTCCGGGTCGGTGGGATGGAGCAGGATCCGGCTGCTGAGTACATGCACCATGCGACGGGAGCATAGGGGCCGTTCAGCAGGCGCCGGGTTAGGCTCGGCGCTGCACCCGCCGGGCGCACGGCGCGTGCCGCGCCCCGCCCGCTCGACACCGCAGACCGGAGACCGTCGTATGGACACCACCGCCACCGCGCTCACCTTCCGCGACGCCGTCGACACCGACGTGGACGCTCTGGTCGGCCTCGTCGAGTCGGCTTACCGCGGGGACTCCAGCCGGTCCGGGTGGACCACGGAGGCGGACATACTCCACGGGCAGCGAACCGACCCCGAGGGCGTCCTGGAGATCGTCAAGTCGCCCGACGGCAAGGTCCTGGTCGCCGAGCGGGACGGCCGGATCGTCGCCTGCTGCCAGCTCGAACACCGCGGCGACCACGCCTACTTCGGGATGTTCGCGGTCAGCCCGACCGAGCAGGGCTCGGGCCTCGGCCGGACGGTACTCACGCGGGCCGAGCAGCTGGCCCGCGAGACCTGGGGCGCCACCGAGATGCACATGACGGTGATCTCGGTGCGCGAGGAGCTGATCGCCTGGTACGAGCGGCGCGGCTACCGCCGTACGGGCCGGATGACGCCGTTCCCGTACGGCGACGAGCGGTTCGGCATCCCGCAGCGCGACGATCTGCAGTTCGAGCTGCTGGTCAAGGAACTCACCTGACCGCCACCCGCTGACACGGGGAAGGCCCGCCCGACGTGCGTGACAGCCCTCACGCCGTGAGGCGGCCCGCCTGCTTGATCTCGGGCCGGTCGGTGGTCGCGCCGTCCAGCTCCAGGGCTCGTACGAGCCGCAGATGCTCCGGCGTGTTGACCACCCAGCCGAAGATCCGCAGGCCCTGAGCGCGGGCCCGTTCGACGATCTCCAGGGTGAGCCGCCGGATGTCCAGGCACACCGTCGCGGCCCCCACGGCCACCGCCCGCTCGACGATGTCGACGCCGTACCGGCTGCCCACCAGCGCGGTGCGCACCCCGGGGACCAGGCGGGCGATCTCGGCGACCGCCTCGTCGTGGAACGAGGAGACCTCGACGCGGTCCACCAGGGCGCGCGCCCGCATCACCTCGGCGAGCGCCCGTGCCGCCCGCACGTCCTTGATCTCGGCCTGGACCGGCAGCGACACCGCCTCCAGGACCTCCTCGAACACCGGCACCCGCTCCCCGCGCCCCGCGTCGAGCGCGCGCAGCTCGTCGAGCGTGAGGTCGGCGATCGGCCCGCTGCCGTCGGTCGTGCGGTCCACGTCCGCGTCGTGCATGACCACGAGCGCGCCGTCCTTGCTCAGGTGCAGATCGAGCTCCACGACGTCCAGGCCGGCCCGCTCGGCGGCGACGAAGGAACGGAGGGTGTTCTCGGGCTCGACACCCATCACTCCGCGGTGACCGATGGTGAGGAAGTTCACGACTGGACTCGCTTTCGTCGTCGGCTACGCCGGGACCGGCGGCCGGACGGCCGGGTGCCGGCGCGGGCAGATGTCTGCGCCGACGATCGCCTACCCCGTCGACCGTGGCGAAAGTCATGGCATACGTGAAGGGAAACAGGAAAAAGAGCGGTGACCATGGCGGTGCGCAGGATGATTTCCCGCACTCCCTCTTGCTGGAAGAAAGCTCGTATGTCTACGGTGTCCGTACGCAAGGTTCTCCAGTGAGGGATGGGACATGACGGAAATTCTTGTGCAGGTGGGTTCGGAGGACCAGGCTCCTCCCGTGGTCAGGGTGGTGGACCACCCGGCCTGGCCCGTGCTCAAGGATGCCGTGGAGCGGATCCGCCCCTGGCAGTCGAAGGACGGGTCGATCGACTTCGCGGCCGAGGGCGCCCCCGAGCGCTCCGACGCCGAGCACGCCCTGCGTCAGGTGGTCGACGCGGTCGAGGAGCTGTCCCCGCTGCTCCCGCACGACGCCGACTACCACCGCGCCCTGGTGAAGGACCTGCGCCGCTGGTCCGAAGGCGGCTTCGAGGTGCCGGACTTCCTCGACTCCCTGCTGGCCTTCCAGCCCGCCGCGAACCGCCGCGACGGCCTCCAGCACCTGGTGCTCTTCCCGATGTACACGCAGAACGGCAACCCGGACCGCAACCTCGAGGCGGTCGTGCTGCGCATGGTCTGGCCCGACTGGCTGGCCGAGCTGGAGCGCACCCGCTACGACAACCCGCTGTTCTGCGGCATCACCTTCGAGGACTTCACCTCCGGCTACGACACCAACTCCGCCGTCCTCTTCCCGGAGACCATCGCCGTCCGCGAGGCGCCGGAACGATTCTCCTGGGGTGGCATCTTCTGCGACCGCGAGGCCGCCCGCTTCCGCCGGGTGACCGACGCCGCCGTCGACATCCTGGGCCTGGAACTGCCCGAGGACATCGCCGCCATGGTCCACGACCAGAAGCGCTGCGAGGAGGCCTTCGTCCTGTGGGACATGGTCCACGACCGCACCCACAGCCACGGCGACCTGCCCTTCGACCCCTTCATGATCAAGCAGCGCCAGCCGTTCTGGATGTACGGCCTGGAGGAGCTGCGCTGCGACCTCACCGCCTTCAAGGAGGCCGTCAAGCTCCAGGCGGACGGCGTCCCGCAGGCCCGCGACGTGCAGTACGCGGTGCTGTTCGACCGCATGTTCCGCTTCCCCGTCACCGGCGAGCGCGTGCGCAACTACGACGGCCTCGGCGGCCAGCTGCTCTTCGCCTACCTGCACAAGCACGACGTGGTGCGCTGGACCGACAACAAGCTGCACATCGACTGGGAGCGCGCCCCGAAGGTCACCAACGAGCTGTGCGGCGAGATCGAGAAGCTCTACCGCGACGGCATCGACCGCCCCAAGCTGGTCCACTGGTTCGCCGGCTACGAGCTGGTCTCCACCTACCTCGCCCCGCACCCCGGCTCCAAGTGGGCCAAGGGTCCCGACGCCCTCGACCTGAGCCAGCCGCCGCGCAAGCTCGTCGATGACGTGCTTCCCGACGAGTTTCCCCTGAGCATGTTCTATGAGGCCCTGTCCAAGAAGCTGAAGAACGTGATCGCCTCCACCAAGGGCATCACGGCGGACGGCGCCGAGCGGATCGCCGCGTGAGCGACCTGCGTACCGAGAACACTGCTCAGGAGGCGAAGACCATGGGGAACGGGGCACTCAGCGGTGCGGTCATCGCGGTGGCCGGAGCGGGCGGACCCGCGGGCCGTGCCGCGCTGCTGCGCCTGGCCGAGGCCGGCGCGACCGTAGTCGGGGCGGACAACGACCCCGAGCGGCTCGCGGAGGCCGTGGACGCGGCCCGTTACGCCTCCGGTGGCGCCAGCGTCACCGGTGAGCCGGTTGACCTGCTCGACCTCCAGTCCACCCGCGACTGGGCCGCGCACATCGAGAAGGACTTCGGCCGCGTCGACGGCCTGGTCCACCTCGTCGGCGGCTGGCGCGGCAGCGAGACGTTCATCAAGACCAGCCTGGACGACTGGGACTTCCTCGAACTCCTGCTGATCCGCACGGTGCAGCACACCTCGCTGGCCTTCTACGACGCGCTGCAGCGCAGCGACCGCGGGCGCTACGTGCTGATCAGCGCCGCCGGCGCGACGAAGCCCACGGCGGGCAACGCCTCGTACGCCGCCGCCAAGGCCGCCGCCGAGGCGTGGACGCTCGCGCTGGCCGACGCCTTCCGCAAGGCCGGGGGCCCCGAGGGGCCGACCTCCGCGGCTGCGATCCTGGTCGTGAAGGCGCTGGTGCACGACGCGATGCGCGCCGAGCGACCCAACGCGAAGTTCGCGGGCTTCACCGACGTCAAGGACCTGGCCGAGGCCGTCGCCGACGTCTGGCAGAAGTCCGCCGCCGAAGTGAACGGACACCGTCTGTGGCTCACCGAGAAGCCGTGAACCCTTCCAAGACCGACGCGCGCCGCCGTCATGACCCGCAGGTCCGCGGATTCGCCAGCGACAACTACGCGGGGGCGCACCCGGAGGTGATGGCGGCCCTGGCCCTGGCCAACGGCGGCCATCAGGTCGCGTACGGGGAGGACGACTACACCGAGAACCTCCAGGGGATCGTCCGCAGCCACTTCGGCCCCACGGCGGAGGCCTTCCCGGTCTTCAACGGCACCGGCGCCAACGTCCTCGCGCTGCAGGCGCTCACAAACCGCTGGGGCGCGGTGGTGTGCGCCGAGAGCGCCCACATCAACGTGGACGAGGGCGGCGCACCCGAACGCATGGGCGGACTGAAGCTGCTCACGGTGCCCACCCCGGACGGCAAGCTCACCCCCGAGCTGATCGACAAGCAGGCCTGGGGCTGGGACGACGAGCACCGCGCGATGCCGCAGGTCGTCTCGATCACCCAGAGCACCGAGCTCGGCACGCTCTACACCCCGGACGAGATCCGCGCGATCTGCGACCACGCCCACGCGCGCGGGATGAAGGTCCACCTCGACGGCTCCCGCATAGCCAACGCGGCGGCCTCGCTGAACGTGCCGATGCGCACGTTCACCAACGCGGTCGGTGTCGACGTCCTCTCCCTCGGGGGGACGAAGAACGGGGCCCTGTTCGGCGAGGCGGTCG
This sequence comes from Streptomyces sp. NPDC088254, assembly GCF_044740925.1. Lineage (NCBI taxonomy): Bacteria > Bacillati > Actinomycetota > Actinomycetes > Kitasatosporales > Streptomycetaceae > Streptomyces > Streptomyces sp. NPDC088254. The sequence goes on from NZ_JBIURQ010000001.1 coordinate 534,115, forward strand.
TGGTGATCAACCAGGACGCCGTCAGCCACATGAAGCACCTGCGCAAGCTGTCCATGCAGCTCGCCTCCAAGATGCGCTTCGTGTCGGTGCAGTTGGAAGCTCTGCTCGCCAAGGACCTGTGGCTGCGCAACGCCCGCCACGCCAACGAGATGGCGCAGCGGCTGGCCGAGGGCGTCCGCGCCGTGCACGGCGTCGAGATCGTCTACCCGGTCCAGGTCAACGCCGTGTTCGCCAAGCTGCCCAACGACGTGAGCGAGCGGCTGCAGAAGAAGTTCCGCTTCTACTTCTGGGACGAGCCGGCCGGCGTCGTCCGCTGGATGTGCTCCTACGACACCACGGAGGACGACGTGGACGCGTTCCTCGCCGCCCTCAAGGAGGAAATGGCCCGCTGAGAGGCTGCCCAAAACTGCATAGGTATGCGATCACCCGAAAAGTCATTGACCGTCGGGTGATCGCTTTCCTATGCTCTCGCGCCATGCAGCTGATCCAGGAGAACCCCGACCTGTCCGCCTACCTGGCCGCGGACGAGGTCATCGACCATCACCATTCGCTGGTACGGGAGACCGCCGCGCGCCTCGCTGTCGAGGCGGAGGACTCGTATGCCTATGCGCGCCTGGCTTTCGCCTACGTCCGCGACACCATCCCCCACTCGCAGGACTCCGGCGACCCGCGCGTCACCTGGCGCGCCTCCGACGTCCTGGAGCAGCGGACCGGCATCTGCTACGCCAAGGCCCACGCCCTGACCGCGCTGCTGCGGGCCGAGGACATCCCTACCGCGCTGTGCTATCAGAAGCTCGACGTGGTGCACGGACTGGTCGCCGTTCGCTTCCACGGTGCCTGGCACCGCCAGGACCCGCGCGGCAACAAACCGGGCGTGAACGCCCGCTTCTCCCTGAACGGCGAGCAGCTGGCCTTCACGCCCGACGTCGAGGCCGGAGAGTACGACCACCCGGTGCTGTACGCCGCTGCGCATCCGGGCGTGCTGAGCGTGCTGAAGGCGGCTCCGGACCGCCCCCGCCTCTGGGGGGCGCTCCCCATCGCGTTGTGAGCCGGCGCGCCGCGCGCGGGTGAGGTCAGCGGGCCTCGGCCGCGCGTACCTGCTCCGGGGTGGGGGCCGTGCCGCCGAGGTGGGCCGGCATCCACCAGGTGTCCTCGGAGTCCTTGGGGCGCACCGGATAGGCGCGCTGCGCGGCCTCCAGGAGCTCCTGGACGCGCTCGCGCAGCTGCCGGGTGATCGCCCCCGCGTACTTGTCGCGGGAGGCCTCGATCGCCTCCCCGACCCGAATGGTGATGGGGGTGTGGCTGCGCTTGAAGTTGCGCGGGTGCCCCTTCGTCCACAGCCGCTGCGTGCCCCACACGGCCATCGGGATCAGCGGGACGCCCGCCTCCTGGGCCAGCCGGGCGGCGCCCGACTTGAAGCTCTTCAGCGTGAACGACTCGGAGATCGTGGCCTCGGGGAAGACGCCGACGATCTCACCGGAGCGCAGTGAGTCCAGGGCGTGCGCGTAGGCGGCCTCGCCCTGCTTGCGGTCCACCGGGATGTGCTTCATGCCGCGCATCAGCGGGCCGGAGATCTTGTGCCGGAACACCGACTCCTTGGCCATGAACCGCACCAGACGCTTCTGCGGCAGTGCGGCGAAGCCGTCGAAGATGAAGTCGAGGTAGCTGATGTGGTTGCTCACCAGCACGGCTCCGCCCGAGCGCGGGATGTTCTCCGACCCCTTGCAGTCGATCTTGAGGTCCCACACCTTGAACAGGGTCTGGGCGAGGCCGACGACGGGGCGGTAGACAAGCTCTGCCATGGGCGGGGCGAACCCTTCCTTCTCTCTGCCCGCGGGTGGTGTCCCGAGGGGCAAAGTTACGCAGCCGTAGGTTAACGGCTTGTCGCAGATCGTGCCCGAAGAACGGCTCGGGAGCCAGCCCTGGTGCCCTCGAACCGCGAGATCCTCGTCACTTCGGCCCCCTGACCGACCTGTGCTTTTAGATCGTCTTTACTTTGCTCGTACCGCCGACCTGCGGACGAGCAGGTACATCTCGCAGCCCAGGCAGTACCCGAAAGCAGCATTGAGGAACGCGGCCGCGAGCGCCGCCGCGGTCGCCGCGAGCCCCAGCCACCCGGGACCCAGTGTGAAGCCGACGAGTCCGACGCCCGCGAAGAGCAGCCCCACCGCCTGGGCGAACCGCGGCGGCTGGGGCGGTTCGAACTCCGTCGGCGGCCCCAGTCCGGGCCGCACCGCCACCCGCCAGGCCCACCCGTACGGCGAGCGCCCCACGCCGCCCGCCGCGCCGAGCGCGAACGCCAGCGTCTGCCAGGCCAGCAGCCAGGCGCTCCCGGTGATCAGCACGACCGCGAGCACGGCGGTCGTCACGGCCGCCCCGAAGCGCGGCCCCCTCGCGTCGATGTCCATGAATCAAGCATTCCGCAACGGGAACACCTCCGGGAGCCGGGAATCTTTGCGCTCTGATGAACGCTGGTGCCGGGGATGACGGGACTCATGGTGTGCGTGGCGGTGCTCGCGGCGGCGAGCGCCTACGGAGTGCTGCACCGACGGCGGAACGGGAGAGTACGCGTGCGCGGACGCGACGAGGGACAGTGGCTCGACGCCGGCCGGCTCGGCGGGGAACTCGGCGAGCGGGCCACGCTCGTGCAGTTCTCCAGTGCCTTCTGCGCCCCCTGCCGGGCCACCCGCCGTGTCCTCGGGGAGGTCGCCGGCATGGTCCCGGGCGTCGCCCATGTGGAGATCGACGCCGAGGCCCACCTGGACCTCGTCCGTGACCTCGGCATCCTCAAGACCCCGACCGTGCTGGTCCTCGACGCGGACGGCCGCGTGGTGCGCCGGGCCGCCGGCCAGCCCCGCAAGGCCGACGTCATCGCCGCCCTCGGGGAGGCCGTGTGAGGCCGGTGCCGGGCGCGGCGCGACGGCTCCCGGATGCCGGGACGGACTTGACTGCGCATGTCACCTGTCGTCAGCCTGACCGTATGCCGCAGGAACTCCTTCTCCACGCGCGGGTCCACGTCGACCTCGTGCGGACCGCGAGCGCGCGCTGTCCGGGCCGGTGAGCCCCCGCGACCCCGCTCGTCCCCTCCCGCAGAAGGATCGCCTCATGACGGCCACGTCCGGCCTCAGCACCCCCCAGCTCGCCTCACCCGGCCTGCTGCGCTCCGTCTTCCGCCGCCACGCCGCCGGCGTCGCCGTGATCACCGCGCCCGGCGAGAGCGGCCCGGTCGGATTCACCGCGACCTCGCTCACCTCCGTCTCCGCCGAGCCGCCGATGCTCTCCTTCGGGGTCGGCACCGGCGCGTCCAGCTGGCCGGCCCTCTCCCGCGCCGACCATGTCGGCGTGCACATACTCGGCGAGCACCAGCGTGAGCTGGCCGCCACCTTCGCCCGCAGCGGCGCCGACCGGTTCGCCGCGCCCACCGCCTGGCGCGAGGGCCCCGAGGGCGTTCCCGTCCTGGACGACGTGCTCGCCTGGCTCGTCTGCCGGGTCGTCGCGCGCGTGCCCGCCGGGGACCACCGCATCGTGCTGGCGGAGGTCGTCGTCGGGGACCCGGCCGGCGCGGGGCGGCCGCTGCTCTACCACGAGGGCGGGTTCACGGCCCTGCGGGACTGACGCCGCGGGCCCGCTCGTCTGCGTAGCGGGCGGGATCCGATTACGCTGCGTTGCACAGGTCACAGTTCAAAGCGCTTGCTTAGCGGGAACGAACTGGGTGTACTGGCGAGTAATATTTCGGTCGGAGCGCGGGCCGCCCCGACCGGGATCGGCCGCTTGCAGCGCCTATGCTGCCTGCAAGAAGGCAGCCGAGAACTGACGATTGCAGTAGGAGAGCCGGCGTGAGCTTGAGGATCGTTGTCACTGTGAAGTACGTGCCCGACGCCACTGGCGACCGGCACTTCGCCGATGACCTGACCGTCGACCGGGACGACGTGGACGGTCTGCTCTCCGAGCTCGACGAGTACGCCGTCGAGCAGGCGCTGCAGATCTCCGAGAACTCCGACGACGACGTCGAGGTCACCGTCCTGACCGTCGGCCCCGAGGACGCCAAGGACGCGCTGCGCAAGGCGCTGTCGATGGGCGCCGACAAGGCCGTCCACGTCGAGGACGACGACCTGCACGGCACCGACGCCATCGGCACCTCCCTGGTCCTGGCCAAGGCCATCGAGAAGGCCGGCTACGACCTGGTGATCTCCGGCATGGCCTCCACCGACGGCACCATGGGCGTCGTCCCGGCCCTGCTGGCCGAGCGCCTGGGCGTTCCGCAGGTCACCCTGCTGTCCGAGGTCTCCGTCGAGGACGGCACCGTCAAGGGCCGCCGCGACGGCGACGCCGCCTCGGAGCAGCTCGAGGCCTCCCTGCCGGCCGTCGTGTCGGTCACCGACCAGTCCGGCGAGGCGCGCTACCCGTCCTTCAAGGGCATCATGGCCGCCAAGAAGAAGCCGGTGGAGTCCTGGGACCTGTCCGACCTCGACATCGACGCCGACGAGGTCGGCCTGGAGAGCGCCTGGACCAAGGTCGAGTCCGCGTCCGAGCGCCCCGCGCGCACCGCCGGCACGATCGTCAAGGACGAGGGCGAGGGCGGCAAGCAGCTCGCCGACTACCTCGCGGGCCAGAAGTTCATCTAGAGCCCACGCCGACCGCCCCTCAACTTCGTTTCGCAGGAGAGCAATCCCATGGCTGAAGTCCTCGTCTACGTCGACCACGTGGACGGCGCCGTCCGCAAGCCCACCCTGGAGCTGCTGACGCTCGCCCGCCGCGTCGGCGAGCCCGTCGCCGTCGCCCTCGGCGCCGGCGCCGAGAACACCGCCGCCGCGCTCGCCGAGCACGGCGCGGTCAAGGTCCTCACGCACGACGCCTCCGAGTACGCCGACTACCTCGTCGTACCGAAGGTGGACGCGCTGCAGGCCGCCGTCGAAGCCGTCTCCCCGGCCGCCGTCCTGGTCCCCTCCTCCGCCGAGGGCAAGGAGATCGCCGCGCGGCTCGCGCTGCGCATCGGCTCCGGCATCATCACCGACGCCGTCGACCTCGAGGCCGGCGACGAGGGCCCGGTGGCCACCCAGTCGGTGTTCGCCGCGTCCTTCACCACCAAGTCCCGTGTCTCCAAGGGCACCCCGGTCATCACCGTCAAGCCGAACAGCGCCGCCGTCGAGGCCGCGCCGGCCGCCGGCAGCGTCGAGGCGCTGAGCGTGACCTTCTCCGCCCAGGCCACCGGCACCAAGGTCACCGGCCGCACCCCGCGCGAGTCGACCGGGCGTCCGGAGCTGACCGAGGCCGCGATCGTCGTCTCCGGCGGCCGCGGCGTCAACGGCGCGGAGAACTTCTCGATCATCGAGGCCCTCGCCGACTCCCTCGGCGCGGCCGTCGGCGCCTCCCGCGCCGCCGTCGACGCCGGCTGGTACCCGCACACCAACCAGGTCGGCCAGACCGGCAAGTCGGTCTCGCCGCAGCTGTACATCGCCAACGGCATCTCCGGCGCGATCCAGCACCGCGCCGGCATGCAGACCTCGAAGACCATCGTGGCCGTCAACAAGGACCCCGAGGCCCCGATCTTCGACCTGGTCGACTACGGCGTCGTCGGCGACCTCTTCGAGGTCGTCCCGCAGCTCACCGAGGCGATCAAGGTCCGTAAGGGCTGATCACCCGCTGACACGCCGCCCGGCACCCGCCGGACCACCCGAGGCCCCCGTGACCGCACACCGGTCACGGGGGCCTCGGCCCGCTCCCACACCCGTCGCTCATCCCGTCGACACGGAGGCCAGCACCGGCACGTGGTCGCTCGCGTAACGGCCGTCCAGCGTGAACGTGTCGACCCAGCTGCGGTGGACCGTCACCCCCGGCGTCGCCAGAATCCAGTCGATCCGGGGGCCGCCCGGCCGCAGCGGCTGGTACGCGTGGAACGTCCCGAAGGCCTCACCGCGCTCGCGCGCCGTGTCCCAGGTGTCGACCAGACCGGCGCCCAGCAGCGTGTCGTACACCGGGGAACCGTGCGCGGGGACGTTGAAGTCGCCGGTCACCAGCAACGGCAGGGCCGGGTCGAACTCCGCGATCCGGGAGGCGATCAGGGCCGCGCCGCGCTCCCGCGCATATCGGCTCCTGTGATCGAGGTGGGTGTTCAGGAGGCAGAACTGCCGCCCCCCGGCCCGCACATCGCGGAAACGGACCCACGTGACCATGCGGGGGTGCATGCCGCCCCAGGTGTTGGAGCCGTGCACCTCCGGCGTGTCCGACAGCCAGAAGTGGGCGTGCTCCAGCGGGGTGAGCCGTCGAGTGTCGTAGAAGACGGCCATGGACTCCTGGTCCCCGCCGCCGCGCCCGGTGCCGATCCAGTCGAAGTGCGGCCCCAAGTCCGCCTCGATGTCCCGCAGTTGCGGCGGCTCGCCCTCCTGGGTGCCGATGACGTGCGGCGCCGCGCCCCGTAACAGCGCACGCATCGCCGGACGGCGGCTCTCCCAGCTGTGGGGTTCCTTGGTGCTGGGGAAGCGGAGGTTGAACGTCATGACCTCCAGCGGCGGGTACGGCGCCGGCGCCGCCGGACCCTCGTCGTCGGCCTCGGCCTCCACGGGCCGGTCGCGGGCCGCGGAGGACCGGCACATCCCGAGCAAGGGCACCCCGATGGCCGCCGCCACGGTCCTCAGCCCCGTGCGACGCGTGATTGCCCCGTTGTCCGCCATGTGCCACCTCCCTGATGATCCAGGATGAGGGTGCGAGCCGCCGTGCGGAAGGGGAATCAGGTGACTGGGGGAAACCGGGGGAACGACAGGGTGTTGACCGACGCGAAGATCCACGGATAGCTTCGCACTACGGATTGTTGATTCCGTACACCGGAAAACAGGAGGTCGCGGGATGGGACACGGCCGGCAGGAGACGGTGGCCACGAGCCTCCCGGCAGCCGTCAGCGAGGCCGTCGGCGCCTCCCTCGCACCCGTCGACGCCGAACTCGACCGCCGCTACCCCGGCGACCCCGGCACCCGCCAGCCCGTCCACACCGTCTACGTCCCCGGCGACGCCTTCACCGCCGGCACCGTCCGCTCCTGGGGCGACCAGGCCCTCGCCGCCCTCGACGAACACGCCCCCGACGCCGCCGCCCTCGCCGCCGTCCTCGAACTGCCCCGCGACCTCGCCGAAGACGTGTACGCGCGCGTGCGCGCCAAGCTGGCCCGCGAACCCGTCGAGGACCTGCGCGTCGACTTCGAGGACGGCTACGGCGTCCGCCCCGACGCCGAGGAGGACGAGGCCGCCGCCCGCGCCGCTCGGCTGATCGCCGAGGCCCACGCCCTGGGCACCGCCACCCCCTGTGCCGGCATCCGCATGAAGTGCATGGAGGCCGCCGTCCGCGACCGCGGCATCCGCACCCTCGACGTTTTCCTCACCGGCCTCACCGCGGCGGGCCCCCTGCCCGGCGGACTGCTGCTCACCCTGCCCAAGGTGACCTACCCGCAGCAGGTCACCGCCATGGTCCGGCTCCTGGAGGCCTTCGAGAAGGCGCACGGACTCACCCCCGGCCGGCTCGGCTTCGAGATCCAGATCGAGACCAGCCAGGCCATCCTCGCCACCGACGGCACCGCCACCGTCGCCCGCATGATCCAGGCCGCCGAGGGCCGCGCCACGGGCCTGCACTACGGCACCTTCGACTACAGCGCCTGCCTCGGCGTCTCCGCCGCCCACCAGGCGAGCGACCACCCGGCCGCCGACCACGCCAAGGCGGTCATGCAGGTCGCCGCGGCCGGCACCGGCGTACGCGTCTGCGACGGCTCCACCAACGTCCTGCCGGTCGGTTCCACCGAGCGGGTACACGAAGCCTGGCGGCTGCACTACCGCCTCACCCGCCGCGCTCTCGCCCGCGCCTACTACCAGGGCTGGGACATGCACCCCGGCCACCTCCCGACCCGCTACGCCGCCGTCTACGCCTTCTACCGCGAGGGATTCGCCCAGGCCGCCGAGCGGCTTGCCCGCTACGCCCATCGGCGCACCGGGGACGTCATGGACGAGCCGGCCACCGCCAAGGCCCTCAGCGGGCATGTGCTGCGCGGGCTGGACTGCGGCGCGCTCGACCCCGAGGAGGTGACGGGCGCGACGGGCCTCACGCGGGCCGCGCTGGAGGCGTTCGCCACACCGCGCCCGAGCGGCCTCACGGCGTCCTGAGCCGGACGGCGCGGGCCGGGCACCCTGAGCCGGGTGGCCGGACGGGACGAGACCGCCCGGCCGGCCACCCGCTGCGGACTACTGCTCGGGGAAGGTGTACGGGGTGGTGATGATCTCCATGCCGTGACCCGCCGGATCCATGAAGTACAGACCGCGGCCGCCGTGGTGGTGATTGATCTCGCCCGGCTGCCTGCCGTGCGGATCGGCGAAGTACGTGATCCCCGCCTGCCTGATCCGGCCGAACGCCGCGTCGAACTCCTCGTCGGAGACGAGGAACGCGTAGTGCTGCATGACGATCTTCTCCGCGGGGATCGCGGCGAAGTCCAGGGTGACGCCGTTGGCGGTGGTGACGGGGACGAAGGGGCCCCATGCGGTGCCGACTTCGAGTCCCAGGACGTGGGCGAGGAACTCGGCGGACTCCCGGTTGTCACGGGAGTGGACGATGGTGTGATCGAGGTTGACGGACATGAGTGGAATGCCTCCGTAAGGCAAACTCACGGGCACCTCCATGCCTCACCCGGACGGTGACCGACACGCGATGCCGTGCGCTCACCCTAACGGAGGATCAGGTGTACGCGCCCGGCATCTCGACCGCTCAGTCGGCCGGCGGCGTCTCGCCCGAGCCGCGGGCGACGAGCCGCGTCGGCAGCACGACACGCTCAGGGGCCGTGAGGGTGCCGTCCAGTTGCCGGAAGAGCCGTTCGGCGGCGGTGCGGCCGATGGCAGCCGCGTCCTGGGCGACCACCGTGACGCCCGGTTGCAGCAGATCCGCCAGCTCCAGGTCGTCGAAGGCGACCAGCGCGACCGGACGCTCCTGCCCGGCCAGCACCCGGATCACGGTGACCGTCACCCGGTTGTTGCCCGAGAAGATCGCCGTGACCGGCTCGGGCCCCGACAGCATCTCCTGTGCGGCCCGGCGCACCCGGCCCGGCTCCGTCACCCCCAGGGACGTCCAGGCGTCCGCCACGGCAATGCCCGCCTCCCGCATCGCCGTCCGGTAGCCCCGCAGCCGCTCGGCGGCCGTGTGGATGCGCGGCATGTCGCCGATGAACCCGATCCGGCGGTGGCCGTGCGCGACGAGATGCGCGACCCCCTCCCGGGCGCCCCCGAAGTTGTCCGACAGCACACAGTCCGCGTCGATCCGGCAGGCCGGCCGGTCGACGAACACCGTCGCCACACCCGCCCTGATCTCCGGCTCCAGATACCGGTGGTCGTCCCCGGCCGGGATGACCAGCAGCCCGTCCACCCGGCGCGCGCACAACGCCAGCGCCAACTCCTGCTCACGGTCCGGGTCCTCGGCGCTGGAGCCGTTGATCAGCAGCGCGCCGTGCGCCCGCGCCACCTCCTCCACCGCGCGGCTGAGCATGCCGTAGAACGGGTCGGCGAGATCCTCCAGCACGAGCCCGATGCTCGAGGTACGGCCCTTGCGCAGCACGCGCGCGCTGTCGTTGCGGCGGAAACCGAGCGCGTCGATCGCCTCCTGGACGCGCCGCTCCGTCTCCGGCGTGACGCCCGGTTCGTCGTTCACCACACGGGAGACGGTCTTCAGACCGACCCCGGCCCGCGCCGCGACGTCCTTCATGGTGGGACGGTTCCCGTAACGAGTTCCCGAGCTGCCGGCAGGGCGGCGGGGCGTCTCTGGCACGATGCGGTGTCCTGTCCTTCTGTCCACGGCTACAAGGTCCCCGGGTTCGCACGCGCGTACGAGGGCCTCGGGGATCGTATGACGATGTGGCGTCGAGCATAGAGCCTGGACAACGTTGTCATGCGCGGGGAGACTGTCTCCCGTCATGGATCCCGACGGTCGACGGGGGAGAACCGAGACTGATGCGCACCGACCTCGTGGCAGCGCTGGACATAGGCGGCACCAAGATCGCGGGAGCGCTGGTGGACCGCACCGGAGCCATCCTGGCCCGCGCCCAGCGGCCCACGCCCGCCCGGGAGGACGGCGACATCGTGATGCGGGCCGTCGAGGAGGTGCTCGCCGACCTGGCGGCCTCGCCGCTGTGGGAGCGCGCGCACGCCCTCGGCATCGGCAGCGCCGGCCCGGTGGACGCCGCCGCCGGCACCGTCAGCCCCGTCAACGTGCCCGGCTGGCGCGACTTCCCCCTCGTCGAACGCGTCCGGGCCGCGACCGGGAACCTCCCCGTCGAGCTGATCGGCGATGGCGTGGCGATCACGGCCGCCGAGCACTGGCTGGGCGCCGCACGCGGCCACGACGACGCGCTGTGCATGGTGGTCTCCACCGGCGTCGGCGGCGGCCTGGTGCTGAACGGCCGGCTGCACCCCGGCCCCACCGGCAATGCGGGCCACATCGGCCACGTCAGCGTCGACCTCGACGGCGACCCGTGCCCCTGCGGCGCGCGCGGCTGCGTCGAGCGGATCGCCAGCGGCCCCAACATCGCCCGCCGCGCCCTGGAGAACGGCTGGCAGCCCGGCCCGGACGGGGACGCCTCGGCGGCCGCGGTGGCCGCCGCCGCGCGCGCGGGCGACCCCGTCGCGGCCGCCTCCTTCGAGCGCGCCGCCCGGGCGCTGGCCGCCGGCATCGCCGCCACCGCCGCCCTCGTCGAGATCGACATCGCGGTGATCGGCGGAGGCGTCGGCAAGGCGGGTGACGTCCTCCTGACACCCCTGCGGCGCGCCCTGGCCGACTACGCGACGCTCTCCTTCGTCCAGCGCCTGAGAGTGGTGCCCGCCCAGATGGGCACGGACGCCGGCCTGGTCGGCGCCGCGGCCGCGGCACTGGCCGGCGGGACGAGTGCACGCGCGGGGGTATGAGGGGCAGGCGGCCAGGGCAGCGCGCCGGCGAGCGCGCCGCCCTGGCCACGACGCACACGGAGGCGTGACCTCAGGGCGGCTTCGTAGTTGTTCCGGGCATGAAGAAGCGCAGCATGCTCGCCATCGCCTCACTCGCCACCGGCTTCGTCGTCGCGGCGATCACCCCCTCGCACAGCACGGCCGGTGAGGAACTCGACGGGCTGAACGTCGGCGACACCCTCAGCACCCTCGACCACACCGTCGCCGCCGACAGCCTCGCCGTGGACGAGGGCGCCCTCGGCGACTGACCCGCATCCGCACGACGGCGTGACGCCGGTCCCCGGCCCGCGGGGACCGGCGTCGCCACGTCCGCGCCCTCAACGAGACGCGGTTTCCGTGGCAGGGTGGAGCGGGCAAACCCCAGGGGGCCGACCGAAGAGGGGGACACGTGACCGTCGTCTGGATCAACGGCGCGTTCGGTGCGGGGAAGACCACCGCCGCACGGGAACTGATCGACCTGATCCCGAACAGCACGCTCTTCGACCCCGAGGTCATCGGCGCGGCGCTGCCGCACCTGCTGCCGGCCAAACGCCTCGCCGAGGTCGGCGACTTCCAGGACCTCCCGATCTGGCGCCGACTCGTCATCGACACCGCCGCCGCGCTCCTCGGCGAGCTCGGCGGCGCCCTCGTCGTCCCCATGACCCTCCTGCGCCAGGAGTACCGCGACGAGATCTTCGGCGCCCTCGCCGCCCGCCGCATCCCCGTCCGGCATGTGCTTCTGGCCCCGGCTGAAACGATCCTGCGCGGGCGGATAGCCGGGCGGGACGTCCCGCCCGATCTCCCCGACGGCGAGATGCGCGTACGGCAGTGGTCGTACGACCACATCGAACCGTACCGAGCCGCCCTCGGCTCCTGGCTCACCGCCGACGCCCACCTTGTCGACACCAGCGCCCTCACCCCGTACGAGACCGCCGTCCGCATCGCGGAGGCCGTCGGCGCGGGAACCGTCCCCGTCTGCGAGATCGTGCAGACCCCCGAACCCACCGGCGAGACCGTGGCCGCCGGCGTGCTGCTCTTCGACGAGCACGACCGCGTCCTCCTCGTCGACCCCACCTACAAGCCCGGCTGGGAGTTCCCCGGCGGAGTCGTGGAACCCGGGGAGGCGCCCGCCCGCGCCGGGATGCGCGAGGTGCGGGAGGAGACCGGCGTCCAGCTGGACGAAGCGCCCCGACTGCTCGTCGTCGACTGGGAACGGCCCACACCCCCCGCATACGGCGGTCTGCGCTTCCTCTTCGACGGCGGCCCCCTCGACCCCGCCGCCGTCGCGGGTCTGCTGCTGCCCGGCCCCGAACTGCGCGCCTGGCGCTTCGTGACCGAGGAGGAGGCCGCCCACCTGCTGCCCCCGGTCCGCTACGAGCGCCTGCGCTGGGCCCTGCGCGCACGGGAACGGGGCGCCGCCCTCTACCTGGAGGCCGGCACACCGGTCGGCTGACGGACCGGGCACGGAGCGGACACCGGGCCCCGCACGTACGTCACCGCACGGCCCCGGACCTGTCCGCCGCCTCACGGAGGACGTCCGAGGCGTTCTCCGTCACCGGGCTGCCGTGGCCGAAACAGGCGGTGCGCGTGTCGAGGGCGGCCAGACGGTGGAGAGCGGCGAGCACCCGGGGGCCATCGAGGTTGAAGACGCCGGGCACGACCGACCCGTCGACCGGCGAGGCCGCGACCGTGTCGCCCGTGAACAGCACCCCCTGTTGGGGGAGATGGAGCGCGATACTGCCGTCGGTGTGCCCGGGGACGTGCAGCACGTGCGCACCGCCACCGAAGGCGAGCACATCGCCGTCGGACAACTCCAAGACCTGTGAAGGACGTTCGAAATCGCCTTCGGGCAACAGCCGCAGGGCGGCCGCGTGCAGAGGGCGCTCCCAGTCCCGCAACACCGGCGACGGAGCCGGGACCTCGCGGCGCAGGACCGTCGCGTCCGCGCTGTGCGCCAGCACCTCGGCCCCCGACAGGGCGGCGAACTCGGCGGCCCCGCCCGCGTGGTCCTCGTGGAAGTGGGTGAGCACCACCCGCCGTACGGCCCCGGGGGAGTGCCCCAGGGCCGTGACCACGTCGGCGATCACCCGGCCGGAGCCGGCCGGCCCGGCGTCGACGAGCGTCAACTCGTCACCGTCACACCACAGATAGGCCTGACCGACCGCGAAACGCAGCAAGTGCAGACGGGGCAGCAGCTCGATGACGTCCATGAGCCGACCTTAGGCAGGACCCCGCCCGGCGGGCAGAGCCTTCTGCCGAGGGCAGAGCCGGCGGATCAGCTCGCCGCGTACGTGCGCAGGAACAGCGCCTCCGCCACCGACAGCCGCTCCAGCTCCTCCGGGGAGACGCTCTCGTTGACCGCGTGGATCTGCGCCTCCGGCTCGCTCAGCCCGATGAGGAGGATCTCCGCCTGCGGGTACAGCGCCGCGAGCGTGTTGCACAGCGGGATGGACCCGCCCTGACCGGCGTACTGCATCTCCTCACCCGGGTAGGCCACCGCCATCGCCTCGGCCATCGCCGCGTACGCCGGGCTCGTCGTGTCGGCGCTGAACGGCTGGCCCTGCCCGATCTGCTCCGTCCGCACCCGCGCGCCCCACGGCGTGTGGGCCTCCAGGTGGGCTTCGAGCAGCTTCGTCGCCTCGGCCGCGTCCCGGCCCGGCGGTACCCGCAGGCTGATCAGCGCGCGGGCGCTCGCCTGCACCGACGGGGTGGCGCCGACGACCGGCGGGCAGTCGATGCCGAGGACCGTGACCGCCGGACGCGCCCAGATGCGGTCGGCGACCGTCCCCGAGCCGATCAGCTCGACGCCGTCCAGGACCTTGGCGTCCCGGCGGAACTGCTCCTCCTCGTACGCCAGCCCCTCCCACGGCTCGCCGTCGGTCAGACCGTCGACGGTCGTCGAGCCGTCCTCGGCGCGCAGCGAGTCCAGGACGCGGATCAGCGCGCCGAGTGCGTCAGGGGCGGCCCCGCCGAACTGGCCGGAGTGCAGGTTGCCCGCCAGTGTGTCGATCGTCACTCGCACCATGGTCATACCGCGCAGGGTGGAGGTGACCGTGGGCAGACCGACCCGGAAGTTGCCCGCGTCGCCGATGACGATCGTGTCGGCGGCCAGCAGCTCGGGGTGCTCCTCGGCGTACCGCTCCAGACCGCCCGTGCCCTGCTCCTCGGAACCCTCGACGATCACCTTCACGTTCACCGGGACCCCGCCGTCCGCCTTGAGGGCGCGCAGCGCGAGCAGATGCATGATGAAGCCGCCCTTGCAGTCGGCGGCGCCCCGCCCGTGCCAGCGGCCATCCCGCTCGGTCAGCTCGAACGGCGGAGTGTCCCAGCCGGCCTCGTCCAGCGGCGGCTGCACGTCGTAGTGCGCGTAGAGCAGCACCGTCTTCGCGCCCTCGGGGCCGGGCAGGAAGCCGTACACGGACTGGGTGCCGTCCGGGGTGTCCAGCAGCGCCACGTCCTCGAAGCCCTCGACACGCAGCGCCGCCGCTATCCAGTTCGCGGCCGCCTCGCTCTCGCTCCGTGGGAACTGGTCGAAGTCCGCCACCGACCTGAACGCCACCAGTTCGGTGAGTTCCGCCTTCGCCCGGGGCATCAGAGAGGCGACGGTCTCGGCGACCGGATTCGACGACATGGGCACGCTCCTCGTGGGTGCGACGTTGTACCTGCGGGTGCCGTCGATCCTCCCACAGCGGACGGTGGCGATCTCCGCCGTAGGATGCGTGGGACAGGTGCGGCAAGCGGCTTGATCGGGAGCAGTAGACCATCGTGAGCAGCGAGAACTCTTCGGCGGACGACGTGCAGCGGGTGTGGGACGTCGTCGTGGTGGGCGCGGGACCCGCGGGGGCTTCGGCCGCCTACGCGGCGGCGGTCACGGGGCGGCGCGTGCTGTTGCTGGAGAAGGCGGAGCTGCCCCGCTACAAGACGTGCGGCGGCGGCATCATCGGACCTTCGCGCGACGCGCTGCCACCGGGCTTCGAGCTGCCCTTCCGCGACCGGGTGCACGCGGTGACCTTCTCCCACAACGGGCGCTTCGCCCGCACGCGACGCTCCCGGCAGATGCTGTTCGGGCTGATCAACCGGCCCGAGTTCGACCAGCAGCTCGTCGAACACGCCCAGAAGGCGGGCGCCGAGCTGCGTACCGGCGTCACCGTGCAGCGCGTCGAGCAGCACGGCTCGTCGGTGCCGGACCGGCGCACGGTCGCGGTCGTCCTCCAGGGCGGCGAGACGCTCCTGGCGCGCGCGGTCGTCGGCGCGGACGGCAGCGCCAGCCGCATAGGGGCGCACGTCGGGGTGAAGCTCGACCAGGTGGACCTGGGTCTCGAAGCGGAGATCCCGGTGCCGGAGACCGTCGCCGAGGACTGGAAGGGGCGGGTCCTCATCGACTGGGGCCCGATGCCCGGCAGTTACGGCTGGGTGTTCCCCAAGGGCGACACGCTGACCGTCGGCGTGATCTCCGCGCGCGGTGAAGGCGCGGCCACCAAGCGCTACTTGGAGGACTTCATCGGCCGACTCGGCCTCGCCGGCTTCGAGCCGAGTATCTCCTCCGGCCACTTGACCCGCTGCCGGGCCGACGACTCCCCGCTCTCCCGGGGGCGCGTGCTCGTCTGCGGCGACGCCGCGGGCCTGCTGGAGCCGTGGACCCGTGAGGGCATCTCCTTCGCGTTGCGCTCGGGCCGGCTGGCCGGCGAGTGGGCGGTCCGCATCGCGGAGGCGCACGACGCGGTGGACACCCGCCGTCAGGCCCTGAACTACGCGTTCGCCGTCAAGGCGGGCCTCGGTGTGGAGATGAGCGTCGGCAAGCGGATGCTCGCCGCCTTCGAACGCCGGCCCGGCCTCTTCCATGCGGCGCTGACCGGCGTCCGCCCGGCCTGGCGGGCGTTCACGGACATCACCCGCGGCCGGACCACGCTGGGCGAGCTGGTGCGCTCGCATCCGATGGCCCAGCGCGCGCTGAACGTCATGGACCGGTGGGTGGGGGCCGGCGGAACGCAGGAGCCTCGCGAGGGCCGGTCTCTGGAAGGCCAGTCCGGGGAGAGCCAGTCCCGGGAGGGCTGAGGCCGGGCGCCGGGACGCACCTCACAGGGGAGGGTGAGGTGGGTCCGGTCAGGGACGGTTGTCGACCGTGATCCGGAACACCGGGTGGTCGCCCGCCGCGGCGGTGATCTCGTCGTCGGTGGACTTGGCGGTCACCCCGTCGAAGTACTGGTTGACCTCCCAGCCCCACTTCTCCAGGTAGGTCCGCAGGACCGGGAGCTTCTCCTCGTCGGGAAGCTCCACCGCGGAGAACGTGTGCACCTTGCGCCCAACACGCAGCTCGCCGCCCCCGGCGGCGCGCATGTTGCGCACCCACTGGGAGTGACCCCGCGCCGAGACCAGGTACCGCGCGCCCTCGTATGTGTGCGGGTTGACGGGGATACGCTGCATCCTGCCGCTCTTGCGGCCCCGCACGGACATCTCGGCCGTGCCGGCGAGGCTCACGCCGTGCCGGGCCAGCCAGCCGACGACGTTGTTGAAGCGGGTGTTGAGCCGGCTGCTCTTGATGTAGTACGGCGTCGACATGATGGCCCCCAGCGGTGAGTGAGCGGGTTCGAGAGCGGTGCTCTCGTTCCCCTTGTGAGGAGTCTGCACCGGATGGGTGCTCCAAAGCAAGAGCGGCGCTCTCTTTTGTGTGCGGCAATCTCACCGTGGGTCGTCGCTCTCGAATGTGTGCGGTGCTCCGCCCGCCGTGCGACACTGCCCCCATGAGCAGCACCACTCAAGGCGCGCGCGCCCGCGCCCGCATCGAAGTCACCGCCGCCATCAAGGACGAGGCCCGACGGCAGCTCGCGGCCGAAGGCGCCGCCAAGCTCTCCCTGCGGGCCGTGGCCCGCGCGCTCGGCATGGTCTCCTCCGCGCTGTACCGGTATTTCCCCAGCCGCGACGACCTGCTCACCGCGCTCATCATCGACGCCTACGACTCCCTGGGCGAGAGCGCCGAGACCGCGCACGCCGCCGTCGCGGACGCCGACCCCCTTCGGCGCTGGGTGGCGGTCTGCGAGGGGGTGCGCGGCTGGGCGCTGGCGCATCCCCACGAGTATGCGCTGATCTACGGTTCGCCGGTGCCCGGCTACAGCGCACCTGACACGACGGTCCCCGCCGCGTCCCGTGTGGGCCTCCTCCTCATCGGGATCCTGCGTGACGCCCGCCTGAGCGCCGGCGGGACCGAACTGCCACCGCTCCCCGATGAGTTGCGCACCGAGGCCGACCGTATGGCCGCCGACCTCGCGCCCGACCTGCCTCCGGAGACGGTCGCCGCACTGGTCGCGGCCTGGGCGCAGCTGTACGGCCTCGTGGGATTCGAGCTGTTCGGGCAGTTCCATCGGGTGGTCGAGGACCGCGAGCCGTTCTTCCGCCACGCGGCCACCCGCCTGGCCCATGGCGTGGGACTGGGCTGAACCGCCGTCCCACGAAAGCGGTTGAGGTGGGCGCGGCTGCCGCAGCGGTCGAGCGGCGCTGACGCGGCGCCCCCGCGAAGACCCCGGCTGATCGGGCCGCGTCTACGAGTCGGGGTGGGCGCCGCTGGGCCGGGAGGCGTCGGGGCGGAAGCCGGCGAGCACGCTCACCACCCGCGCCGCGAACACCAGGGGCGCGAGCACGTACCCCGTACGGATGAGCAACACCTCGATGCCGTAAGGGAGTCGGAACAGCAGAGCCGGACCGGCAACCGCACCGAAGATCACTGCTGCCGCGAAGGCCGCGCTGAACAGCGCGTACCCGATCTCGACGGTGACCGCGTCCCGCCGCGCCTGCCGGCGTCGTCCCCCGTACTCGCTCATCCCGCAAGTCTCACAGGCGTGCGCCCGGCGGAGCAACCGCCCCGCCGGGCGCACACTGGAGGCGTCTTCCTAGTCGTGGACCGGCACCCGCTCCGCTTCCGGCTTGCGCACCGTGGACTCGACGACGACATCGCTCGCGGACCGTGCGACCGGCGCCGTCGGACCGGGGCGGCGGGTGCGCAGGCCGGTCAGGCTGATCAGGAGGCCCAGGGCGGCGATGGCGGTGACCACCGTCAGGCCGGGGCGGTAACTGTCCAGCACGGCCTGCGGGGTGGGGTCGGCGGGGGCGCCGGCGGTGACCACCGCCGTCACCACGGCGAGGAAGATCGCCCCGCCCACCTGCACGGAGGTGTTCAGCAGGCCGGAGACCATGCCCTGCTCGCGGTCCTCGACGCCGTTGGTGGCCTGGATGTTGAGCGAGAGGAAGACCAGGGCGCAGGCCGCGCCGATGAGCAGCATGCTCGGCAGGATCACGGCCGCGTAGACCGGGTCCAGGTCGACGCGCAGGAACAGCGCGTAGCCGACGACCATGAGCGCGAACCCGGCCGTGATCAGCCGCGGGGTGCCGAAGCGGTCCACGACCGAGCCGACCTTGGTCGAGGAGAGCGCGACCAGCGCGCCCGCCGGCAGGAACGCGAGCGCGGTGTGCAGCGCCGACCAGTCCAGCAGTGTCTGCATGTAGAGGGTGGCCAGGAACTGGAAACCGACGTAGGAGCCGAAGAACGTCATCGCGCCGAGCTGGGCGCGCACCTGGCTGCCCGAACGCAGCACGCCGAGCCGGATCAGCGGGCTGGGCGAGCGCCGCTCGACGAGGACGAAGACGCTCAGCAGCACGGCGACGGTGAGGAAGGACAGCAGGGTGCGGGCGGACGCCCACCCGGCCTCCGGCGCCTGGACCACGGTGAACACCAGCAGCAGCATCGACGCGGTGCCGAGGACGGCGCCGGGGACGTCGTAGCCGTCGTGACCCCGCTCTCGAGCGCTGCGCGGCAGCAGTTTCAGGCCGGCGATCAGGGCGATCAGGGCGATCGGCGCGGGCAGCAGCATGGTGAGGCGCCAACTGGCCTCGGTGAGCAGGCCGGAGAGGACCAGGCCCATGGAGAAACCGGTGGCGGCGCAGGTGGTGTAGATGGAGAGCGCGCGGTTGCGCAGTGGGCCCTCCGGGAATGTCGTGGTGATGATCGACAGGCCGGCGGGGGCGGTGAAGGCGGCGCTGAGCCCCTTGATGAACCGGCTGGCGATCAGCAGTGGGCCGGAGTCCACCAGCCCGCCGAGCAGTGAGGCGAGCGCGAAGACGCCGAGGGCGACCAGGAAGACCTGGCGGCGGCCCAGCAGGTCGGCCGTACGGCCGCCGAGGAGGAGCAGGCCGCCGTAGCCCAGGATGTAGCCGCTGACGATCCATTGCAGTGTCGAGGTGGACAGCCCGAGGTCGGCGCCGATGGACGGCAGGGCGACGCCGACCATCGACACGTCCAGCGCGTCGAGGAACATCGCGGCGCAGAGCACCAGCAGGGTTCCCCACAGGCGCGGCGTCCAGCGGACCTCCGGGAGGCGGGGTGCGGGGGAGGGGAGCGGAGAGGACATGCCGCAGACATTACATGCGTCTGCATCGAATGCAAACGCATTTAATTCTGATGCAATCAAACCCTTTCTCTGCTACGGTGCGGCCCATGGCGGGGAAGAAGGCCGAGCAGGCGCTCGTGGAAGAGTGGCGGGACATCCTGTCGCTGCACGCCCGCACCCAGTGCGAGCTGGACCGGGCCCTGCATCAACACGGCCTGTGCGGCAGTGACTTCGAGGTGCTCGACGTCCTCGCCGCGAGCGCAGCGACCGACCCGGGCGGAGCTTGCGCCTTCCGTGTCCAGGAGATCGCCGACCGGGTCCACCTCAGTCAGAGTGCGCTGTCACGGCTGATCGCCCGGCTGGAGAAGGACGGCCTCGTCGAGCGTGGGATGTGCGCCGAGGACCGCAGGGGCGTGCGGGTCGCTCTCACCGCCAAGGGGCGCGCACTGCACGACGAGGTGCTGCCGGTGCAACGTGCCGTGCTCACGCGGATGTTGTCCGACTGACAGTCCGTCGCCTCCGGTGGCCCCAGGATGGCCGAAACGGCGCGGTGCGCTGCCCTCGGGCGCTCTGACGTGGCTTTGCTCAGGGCGAGTTGACTTAGGTTGGGGTTTCCGATCACCACCCTGAGCGCGCAGGAGGCCTCGCCGTGCCGGAACCCGCCCCCCAGACCACCGTCGGCGCCCCCGCCCGGATCGACACGTCCAAGCCCCACTCGGCCCGGTTCTGGAACTACTTCGTGGGCGGCAAGGACAACTACGAGGTCGACCGGGAGATCGGCGACCACATCAAGGAGATCTTCCCCGGCCTCGTCGACGTGGCCGTCACCAGCCGCCACTTCCTCGGTCGCGCGGTGCGTCATCTGGCCGTCGATCAGGGCATCCGGCAGTTCTTGGACGTGGGCACCGGACTGCCGACCGCCGACAACACCCACGAGGTCGCCCAGCGGGCCGCCCCGGACGCCCGCATCGTCTACGTCGACAACGACCCCATCGTCCTCGCCCACGCGAACGCCCTGCTCACCAGCACCCCCGAGGGCCGCACGGCCTATCTCGACGCCGACCTCTACCAGCCCGAGAAGGTCATCGAGGCCGCCCGCGGCACGCTCGACCTCAGCCGGCCGGTCGCCCTGATGATCCTCAACACCCTCGGCCATGTCGCCGACCACGAGCAGGCCCGCGATCTCGTGCGCCGGCTCATGGCCGGCCTGCCGTCGGGCAGCTACCTGGTCATCAGCGACAGCACCGCGACCAGCGAGGGCATGATCGCCGCGTCCGACGCCTACAACTCCAGCGGCGCGGTGCCGTACTACGTACGCGGCGTCGAGGAGATCGCCGGGTTCTTCGAAGGACTCGACCTGGTCGAACCGGGTGTCGTACGAGTTCCCGAGTGGCGTCCGGACGCGGTTGATCCGGCCAACTCGGCCGTCGCCGTGGACGCTTACTGCGGGGTCGCGCGCAAGAAGTAGACGACGAAGGGAAGTCAGGGCGGCCGACGGCCGGGGTGCGGAGCGTACGCACCCCGGCCGTCCGTCGATTCCTGGCTGCGCCGGTCTGGCGAAACGGACTGACAGGGACGACAGTTGACGCCCCGCACATTGCACGGTCCGCCCCTTGAACCCCCGACCGTCGCTCCTGTCCGGCAGCCGGGGGCTCGGGGAGCACGCCTCATGGGCAACGAACCGCCTGTGGGCGCCGCCCCTACGGCCCCTGAACGGACCGGCATCCGCCCCACTCGGGTGCCGGTCCTCCCCGGCGGATCCGAACGGCCGGGCGTCGTTCCTGGTTGTCAGCCGCCGTTCGTGCCCGGACCGTGCGGCTCGGTCGGTCCGTGACCAGGTGGCAGACCTCGACGGGTCCCGACAGCTCCCGCGCGGCGCGGTGGGCGACCGCCGCGCAGGGGTCGGCGAGCGGAGAGACAAGCCGGCCGCCTCGACAGGCCGCGTGCGCAGCCCTTCGGACTTGCCGGCGCCCCGGATCAACCTCGCTTGACGGCCTTCAGCACCACGAACTTCGGGTCACCCGCGACCAGTTCACTGTTGCCGAACAGCCGCCGCAGCTTGACGTGATAGCCCAGGTGACGGTTCCCCACCACCCACAGCTCGCCGCCCGGCCGCAGCGCGCGCCGCGCCCCGGTGAACATCCGCCACGCCGTCGCGTCGGTCGTGGCCTGGTGGGAGTGGAACGGCGGATTGTTCAGCACGAGGTCCACGCTGCCGTCCGCCACCCCCGCCAGCCCGTCCCCGACCCTGAACTCGGCCCGTCCGGGCGCCCCGTTGGCCTTGTACGTCGCCTCCGCCGAGGCCACGGCCTGGAACGACTCGTCCGTGAACAGCACTTCGGCGCGCGGGTCGGCCAGCGCGACCGCCGTGCCCACGATGCCGTTGCCGCAGCCCAGGTCGACGACCCTCCGCTCGCCCCGCGTCCGGGGCAGATGGCGCAGGAAGAACCGGGTGCCGATGTCGAGCCGGTCGGCGCAGAACACGCCCGCGTGGTTGACCACAGGACGGCCGGAGAGCGCACCGATGCCGTCAGGCAGGTCGTAGTGGTACGGCCAGGGGTTGGACGGGAGCCGCCGCTCCGGCGAGACGTCGGGCGCGCAGAAGATCAGCCGGGCCTTCTGCCGGGCGAGCGAGGTCCGGGTGGGGCCGAGGATCCGCTCGAACAACTGGAGCGTGGAGGTGTGGATCTCCTTCACCATGCCGGCGCCGACGACGACCGTCCCCGCGTGCAACGAGGGCGCGAGGCGCAGCAGTTGGTCCTCCAGGAGCGCGAGGCTCTTGGGCACCCGCACCAGCAGCACGTCGACGCGGGCGGGCACCGGATCCTGCGTGGTGAGCAGCCGGACCGTGCCGGGCGCGACGCCGTTGCGGGCGAGATTCGCCCGGGTGGCCTCCTGCCCCAGCCACGAGTCGGTGATCTGCGTAGCCCGCGGAGCCGGGGCCGGCGCTCCGGCGGCCCCCATGGGCCCGTGCGCCGCGAGCGCCGTGACGAGCGCGCCCCAGCGGTCGCCGAACACCACGACCGTCCCGTCCGCCGGCACGTCCTGCTCGGCGAGATGCCGGAGCAGATACGCGTCGGCGGCGTCCCAGGCACGCAGCCGGTCGCGCGGGTCCTCGGGGTGGCGGGCCAGCGTGAGCTCGCCCCAGGGAGTCGTCATACGGTCGTCCATCGTGCGTCAAGGCTAAGGGATCCTTGCACCAAGCCCGTCCGGACCGCGCGCGAGCCGCAGGTCAGGGCCGGCGGGGGGAGGATGGGGGAATGGACGTGGAGCTGTTTCCCCGGGAGCGGGCGCTGATCGCGCCGGGCGCGGTGCACGTGCCCGACTGGCTCGGCCCCGCCGGCCAGCGCGAGCTGCTCGACGCCTGCCGGGAGTGGGCGCGTCCGCCCGCCGGACTGCGCACGGTGCGCACACCCGGCGGCGGCGCCATGACCGCCCGGCAGGTCTGCCTGGGCTGGCACTGGTACCCGTACGCCTACGCGCGCACGGTCGTCGACGGCGACGGCGCCCCGGTGAAGCCCTTCCCGGCCTGGCTCGGCGAGCTGGGCCGGCGCGCGCTGACCGACGCGCTGGGGCCGGAACCGGCCGGGACGGAGGAGTACGACATCGCACTGATCAACTTCTACGCCGGCGACGCCCGCATGGGCATGCACCGCGACGCCGACGAAACCTCGCACGCGCCGGTGGTGTCCCTCAGTCTCGGCGACACCTGCGTGTTCCGCTTCGGCAACACCGAGACGCGGACCCGCCCCTACACCGACGTCGAACTGCGCAGCGGCGACCTGTTCGTCTTCGGAGGGGAGTCCCGGCTCGCGTACCACGGCGTGCCGAGGGTGTACCCGGGGACGAGCCCCGCCGCTCTGGGGCTGGACGGGCGGCTGAACGTGACCCTGCGGGTCAGCGGCTTCCCGGACGGCGGCTGACGGAGCGGATCATGGGAGGATCGCCGTCATGACCGGCAACGCGGACCCCCGGCATGCGGGGGAAGGGACCACGTCGAGAGCGCGGCTGGACCGGGGGCGCGGTGCGCTCGGACCCGCGCTGGAGCTCGTGCACACCGGGCGGGCGCCGACCCGCGCGGTGCTCACCGCCGAGCTCGGCGTCACGCGCGCCACGGCCGGCGCGGTCGCCGCGGAGCTGGAGGCGCTCGGCCTGATCCGGGTCGACGCCCGCCCCGGAGCCGCCGCCGGCTCACAGGGCCGCCCCTCGCACCGGCTCGCCCTGGCCGACGAGGGTCCCGTGGTCCTCGCGGCGCAGGTGCACGCCGACGGTTTCCGCGCGGCGCTGGTCGGCCTGGGCGGCCGTATCATCGCGACGACCCCCAGCTGCGAGGCCGTCGACGCCGACCCGGCCAAGGTGCTCGGCGCCGCCGTGGACGCCGGCGCCGACCTGCTGCGGCAGACGGGCCGGCACTGTGTGGGCGCCGGGCTGGCCGTGCCGTCGGCGGTCACCGAACCCGAGGGCCTGGCCCTGAACCCCCTCCACCTCGCCTGGCCGGCGGGCGCGCCGGTGCGGGAGGTGTTCGCCGAACGGGTCCGGGCCGCCGGCGTGAGCGGGCCTGCGTTCGCCGCGAACGACGTCAACCTCGCCGCCCTCGCCGAACACCGGCACGGCGCCGGGCGCGGCGCGCGTGACCTGCTGTGCGTGGCCACCGGCCACCGTGGCGTCGGCGGGGCGCTGGTGCTCGACGGCCGTCTGCACACGGGCAGTTCGGGCCTGGCCCTCGAAGTGGGTCACCTCACCGTCAACCCCGAGGGCCGCCCCTGCCACTGTGGCAGCCGCGGCTGCCTGGACGTGGAGGCGGACCCGCTGGCCCTGCTGACGGCCGCAGGCCGCGATCCCGGACCCGAGGGCTCCCTGCTCCACCAGGCCAACGAACTCATCCGCGAGGAGTACGCGGACCCCACTGTGCGCACCGCCGTCGAGACGCTCGTCGACCGGCTCGGCCTGGGTCTCGCCGGGCTGGTCAACATCCTCAACCCCGACCGCATCATCCTGGGCGGCCTGCACCGCACGCTTATGGACGCCGACTCCGAACGCCTCCACGCGGTCGTCGCCGACCGCGGACTGTGGGGCCGCAGCGGCGGCGTGCCCATCCTCGGCTGTTCGCTCGACCACAACAGTCTGGTCGGCGCGGCGGAACTGGCCTGGCAGCCCGTGCTGGACGACCCGCTCAGGGCACTCGCGGGAGGAACCGGAAACACCGGTGCGGGGGCGGGAAGGTGACGTCATGACACGCCCGCCCGGCTCGGCGTGGTCACTGCCGCCAAGAACGTCCGGCTGATCGTCGAGGCCGGCCGCGGCAACGGCGTCCGGCTCGACATGGCGGCCGCGAGCGCCACCCGGCTGAAGTGGGCCGCCGCGCAGCGCCACGCCGACGAGGACATCGCAGCGGCGTACTTGGCCGGCGTCGAAGAGAAACGCTGAGCGGGCTCCCGGAGACGCTGAGCCGATCCCCGGCCGAAACGCTGAGCCGATCCCCGGCCGAAACGCTGAGCCGATCCCCGGCCGAAACGCTGAGCCGATCCCCGGCCGAAACGCTGAGCCGATCCCCGGGCGAAACGCTGAGCCGATCCCCGGGCGAAACGCTGAGCCGATCCCCGGGCGCTCACCCGAAGGCGCCCGTGCACACCCCGGGCCCCCTCGGGCGGCGGGGCGCGCGGGGTTCAGCCGACCGCCGCCGATCGCGCCGGAGCGTGCGCCGGCCTGCGGTCGTCGACCCCCACCACCTCGGGGAACAGCCGGTCCGCGGCCAGTCGCCGGGTCGGCCGCGCCAGCCGTTCGGGCACCGGCAGCGGGGCAGGCAGCGTGAACCAGACGACCTTGCCGGACTCGCCGTCCGGCTTGGCGCCCCAGCTCTCGCTGACCGCCGCCACCATCGCGAGCCCGCGCCCGCAGGTTGCGAACGCGTCGGCGGCCTCCAGCACCGGGAGCCGGGGGTCGCGGTCGTGGACGGAGACGGTGAGCCGGTCGAGCAGCAGCTCCATCTCCACCGTGCACGTCTTGTCGGGCTGCGCATGCAGGTGGACGTTGGTCAACAACTCCGTCACACCGAGCGAGGCCCGGTCTATCAACGGGTCCAGATGCCAGTAGCGCAACTGTGCCGATACGATTCTGCGGACCTGGCCGATCCGCGACGGCAGGGCTTGAAGCTCCACCGTGCAGTGCCTGCTTGGGTTGCTGATCACGGCTGCGACTCCCCGACATGAGGTCCGGAAGAACACGGAGTTCGGATCGATCGGAGCAGTGCGTCTGCGCGAGGCGGCCGCCTGCTGTCGTGGCCGGCGGGCTGGTTCGCAGCGTTATCGCCGGTAAACCCAGAGTGACGTGAGAACAGCGTGACGCAGGGGATCGAGGAGCGCAACTCGCCGTCCCGTCACCCCGCTCTGCCGGCTCAGTCCCCGCGTCCCGCCGCCTTGCGCACGGCCTCGATGAACCGACGCGCCGCGGGCGGCCCCGGCTCGCCCGGCGCCGGGTCGTGCTCACCCAGCGTCAACAGGTACCGGTTGCCGTTGAGGTCGGCCAGCGCCCGGTCATCCGGCGCGAACCACGGCCGGGAGGCGCGGACCGCCTGTACCGGGGCGCTGTCGATCTCACTGCCGTAGCTGGTCAGGAGCTCCAGCCTGCCGTCGCTGATCCGGACCTGACCGGCCCGGGTGAGCGAGCGCAGCCGCTTCCCGATCCGCACGCCCGTCGCCGTGAACTCCGGCTCCGCCATCCCGCCCCCTTGCGCGTGGGTGAGCCGGCCCGCGCTCCCCCCGTGGGCCGGGAACCGGCTCGTGTCGTGGTCCAGTGTGCGCCCCCGTCCGGGACTCTGTCCCGCCGCCGTGCAGTCTGCCCCCGCACGGCGTCGAGCACCAGTGCGCGCGACACGCGGACGCCGGACGCCCGGAGCACTCGCACGAATGCGCCCCCACCCGCGCGCCCCGCGCACCCAGGGCCGCCTTTGAGCCCCCCAAAGATGCGTTTATGCAGGTGGGAACTGGTGTGACGGATGTTTATGATCGAGGTGTCGGCAGGCGTCTGCCGCCCGCCGACGCGACGTACGAAGGAGCCCGCCGTGACCACCCCCCAGCAGACCAGGACCGGTGCCACCCTCGACGTCGACCGCAGCGACGCCTTCTACCGCACCTGGCTGAAAGAAGCCGTCCGCAAGGTCCAGGCCGACGCCAACCGCTCGGCCGACACCCACCTCCTGCGCTTCCCGCTGCCCGAGCAGTGGGGCATCGACCTGTACCTCAAGGACGAGTCGACCCACCCCACCGGCAGCCTCAAACACCGCCTGGCCCGCTCCCTGTTCCTGTACGGCCTGTGCAATGGCTGGATCCGGCCGGACCGCCCGGTGATCGAGGCGTCCAGCGGCTCGACGGCGGTCTCCGAGGCGTACTTCGCCAAGCTGATCGGCGTCCCCTTCATCGCCGTCATGCCCCGCACGACAAGCGCCGAGAAGATCCGCCTGATCGAGTTCCACGGCGGCCGCTGCCACTTCGTCGACGATCCGCGCACCATGTACGAGGAGTCGGCCCGCCTCGCGGCGGACACCGGCGGCCACTACATGGACCAGTTCACCTACGCCGAACGGGCCACGGACTGGCGCGGCAACAACAACATCGCCGAATCCATCTTCCGGCAGCTGGAGTTGGAGCGGTTCCCGGAGCCGGCGTGGATCGTCGCCACGGCCGGCACCGGCGGCACCTCGGCGACCATCGCGCGCTACGTCCACTACATGCAGCACGACACGCGCGTGTGCGTCGCCGACCCGGAGAACTCCTGCTTCTTCGAGGGCTGGACCACCGGCGATCCGGACGTCACCTGCGACTGCGGCTCCCGCATCGAGGGCATCGGCCGGCCCCGCATGGAGCCGAGCTTCGTGCCCGGCGCCGTCGACCGGATGATGAAGGTGCCCGACGCGGCCAGCGTCGCCGCCGTGCGCGCCCTGGAGCGGGGCATCGGGCGAAAGGCGGGCGGCTCCACCGGCACCGGGCTGTGGAGCGCGCTGAAGATCGTCGCCGAGATGGTGGCCGAGGGGCGGCAGGGCAGCGTGGTCACCCTGCTGTGCGATCCGGGCGACCGCTACCTCGACAAGTACTACTCCGACGCCTGGCTCGCCGCCCAGGGCCTGGACATCACCCCGTACACGGAGGCGATCGACACGCTGCTGGCGACGGGCGTGTGGCCGGAATGAGGCCGCACCTCACCGAACGACCCGTGCCGACGCCTCGCCGCACCGGGCCCTGAGCCGTCCTCGTCCGCCCTCCGCCGCCCTACGGCAGCTCCCTGAGCCGCCGGTCCAGTCGCGTCACCGCGTCCCGGAACGTCCGCCCCATCCCCGGCCGGGCCAGCCGCAGCACGCCCCGGAAGGCCGCCGTGCCGTCCGCGGCGAACGTCCAGCACACGCGCGTGCCCGCACCCGCCGGCGCGAGCCGCCACTCCTCGACCAGCGCCCGGGCCCCCGGCGCGTTGGTGACGTCGACCCGGTAGGCGTACACCTCGGGCTCCGTCGCCGCCAGCACGGTCTCCCGGAAACGCGTCCCGCCCCGGAGCCGTACCTCGCGCCCCGCGCCACCGTCCAGCGGCCGCGCGGACGCCACCGCCGGGAACCAGGCGGCCCAGCCGGGCACGTCCTCGGCGAGCGCCCGGAAGACCCGCTCAGGCGGAGCGGCGACCTCCCGTGCGAAGATCAGCCGCACGGGCGCCGCCGTCAGGAAGCCCAGACCCTCGGGCCGCAACCGGTGAGCCACGCACACCACCTCCCAGCACGACGAACGGGTGCGTCACCCTAGCCAGTGCCGGGTCAGATGTCTGCGTCCTCGTCGGCCTCGCCCGCCACCACCAGCCGCCGCAGATGCTCGGACACCTCCGCGCGGGCCGCGCCCGGCAGTCCCGCGTCCGTCACCAGCGTGTCGACCTGATCCAGCGACGCGAACGAACTCAGGCCCACCACACCCCACTTGGTGTGGTCAGCCACCACCACGACCCGGCGCGCCGACTGCACCAGCCGCCGGTTGGTCTCGGCCTCCGCCAGGTTCGGCGTCGACAGGCCGGCCTCCGCCGATATCCCGTGCACGCCGAGGAACAGCACGTCGAAGTGGAGCGCCGCGATCGCCTGGTCGGCCACCGGGCCCACCAGGGAGTCGGAGGGCGTGCGCACCCCGCCCGTCAGCACCACCGTGGCCGCGCCCTGCCGGGGGCCCGAGGTGCGCTGCGCCACGTGGAACACATCTGCCACCCGCACCGAGTTGGTGACCACCGTCAGGTCGGGCACGTCGACCAGGCGGTGCGCCAGCGCGTACGTCGTGGTGCCGCCCGACAGGGCGATCGCGCTGCCCGGCGCGACCAGCTCCGCGGCCGCCCGCGCGATGTCCTCCTTGGCGGTCAGCTCCAGCCCCGACTTGGCCTCGAAACCCGGCTCGTGCGTGCTCGCCTCCACGACCGGCACCGCCCCGCCGTGCACCTTCTCCAGCATGCCCTGTCGGGCCAGCGCGTCGAGGTCACGGCGTACGGTCATGTCCGACACCCCGAGCTTGCGGGTCAGTTCGTTGACGCGGACGCCACCCCGGCGCCGGACCTCGTCCAGGATCAGTGTGCGGCGCTGCTCCGCGAGGAGGTTCTGATTCTCACTCACGTACGCTCCGGTCCTCTCGACTCAAGCCGACCCACTCCGTCCGACACGCCTCGCGCACCTGCGCCGACGTGGGCGTTCTGCCGGTCGGCGGGACGTGGGCGTCCCATCCTCGCACGGGCGGGCACCGGGCGCGCCACCGCCTGTCCGACGCGGTCATGTCACGGATTCGACACGCGTCGATTCCGTCCGTCACACGGATCGGGGGAAATTCGGTCACAACCGGTGTGTTCGGACCCTCCAGCGGCGATCCTGGTGCCCGCACGCAGGTCGACAGCGCGTCACGGGGGAAGTGGCACAACGGTGGAACGTGCACAGGAACGAGCCCTGACCGGCGGGGAGGCCACGGCCGCCCTGGAACTCCTGGTCCACGGCGTGGGCGGCGCGACGCCCGAGAAGATGCTGAACGATCCGCGCACGGTGCGGATCACCGGCGACGACACGGCCGCCGTGTTCCGGCGCGCCGCCGACGTCGACGCCGACCACAGGGGCGGGCAAGGGGCCGTCTCCGCGACCGGCGGGCCCCGGGACCGGCCGGTCCCCGAGGCGTACGTCTGGTGCAACCTCACCTCCGGCAACGGCACCCGCGCCCTGTGGCTCCTGCTGCTGCCGTTCATGGTCGTCAACCTCGCCCACTGGATGCGCCCCGCCGCACCCGCACGCACGCGTACCGTCCGCTGCTACGGGCTGCTCGTGCGGCTCGCCGGGCTCAGCCTGACGGTGCTGCTCGTCGCCGCGGCCTGCGAGGTCGCCCTCGACCTGACGGCCTGGCAGTGCGCCGGCACGGCCGCCTGCGCCGAGCGGCACACCTGGCTGGGCTTCCTGTCCCCGTCGGTCCGCGACGGCGGCTGGTGGACCCTGCCCGGCCGCCGCCTCGCCCTCGCCGCCCTGGTCCCGGCCGCCCTCACCGGGCTGCTGTGGTACCTCTCCCACCGCACCTGGCGGGCCTACGAGTCCCAGGAACCGCTGAACGCCCGGCCCGAACCCGAGGACGCGCTCGGCCACACCGCCCTCGGCCGACCCGGCTTCTGGTACGGCCGTCGCCTGGTCGCCCGGCTGCGCGCGGCGCACACCGCGGCCGGCCTGCTCACCGTCGCCGCCGCCGTCGGCGCCGCGGCCGCCCGCCACGACGCCCGGCCGGGCGGCCCCGCCCTCCTCGACCTCCTCGGCCGGCTCCTGGAGACGTCCCTCGCCGCCGGCGCCCTCGCCACGGTCTGGGTGGTGTGCCGCCGCGGCCGCAGCGAACACCGTCTCGACCGCCGGCTCGACGCGCACCTCGTACGACGCCTGCCGCTGGCCGCCCTCACCCTGCTCGTCCTCACCCTCGTCTACGCCGGCTGGGAGCGCCCCGGCTGGACGTCGTCCGGACGGCTGCCGGGCGACCTGACCTTCGGCGGCATCGCCCTCGCCCAGGGCGCCCTGGTGATCGCCCTCGCCGTCGTCGCCGCCGCGCTGCATCGCGGCTCCACCGGCGACCCCGAAGGGCGCACCGCGCTGCGGGGCCTCGGCGGGCCCGCCGTCGCCACCCTCGCCTGCGCCCTGGGCGGCGTCATGTCCGGCGGGGTCTCCCAGCGCGTCTCGGACTGGCTGGACGGCACGGGCACCTCCCTCGCCGGCCCGCCCGTCCTGCTGACCTGGCAGGCGTCCGTCATCCCCGCGCTGCTCCTCGTACACCTCGCCCTGTGCGCCCTGCTAGGCCGCCGCGTCTGGCTGCTCACCCGCGCCGGACAAGCCGCGGTGGCCCGCGAGTACGACACCGGACCCGGCGATCCCGCCCGCACCCGGCGGATCGCCCGCACCCGCGCGATGGCCACGCTCACCGACCGGGGCCCGCTCCTCGTCGCCGTCACCGCCGCCACCACCCTGCTGCTGGGCGCGGGGGCCCTCGTCGGCGCGTTCACCACCGGCACGACCCCCCAGCGGGCCGCCGTGTCCGCCCACCCCTTCGTGCGGGGCGCCGCCGAGACCGGGCAGGCGCTCGGCTCCTGGCTGACAGGGCTCGGCTTCCTGCTGTTCGTCACCTGGGGCAGACGCGCCTACAAGGACGCCTCCGCACGCCGCACCATCGGCATCCTCTGGGACGTCGGCACCTTCTGGCCGCGCGCCGCCCACCCCTTCGCCCCGCCCTGCTACGCCGAACGCGCCGTGCCCGACCTGACCTGGCGCATGGCCACCTGGACCCGCGCCACCGGCGGCCGGCTGGTCATCTCCGGCCACTCCCAGGGCAGCGTCCTCGCCGCCGCGGCGGCCTGGCAGCTGCAGCCCGCCGACCGCAGACGGGTCGCCCTGCTCACCTACGGCTCCCCGATCGAGCGTCTCTACGGCCGGTGGTTCCCCGCCCACTTCGGCCCGGCCGCGCTGACCGCCCTGCACGAGGAGATCGCCTGCTGGCGCAACCTCTACCGGCTCACCGACCCCATCGGCGGGCCCGTACGGCTGTCCGGCGACGACTGCGGCCCCCAGGTGGACCACCCGCCCCTGGCCGACCCGCTCGCCTACGGCCGCACGGCGCGGCACCCCCTGCCCGCCCCGATCCTGGGCCACTCCGACTACCAGGCGGACCCGGCTTTCGCCCTGGAACGAGAACGGCTCCTGGGCCGTCTGCGCCCGGAGATGCCCCCGCAGCGCCCCCGACCGGAAGAGCCGCAGGCCCCCGCCGCCACGGGGGCCTGAAGGCGCGCCGACAGGACGCCGGGAGCTCCTACCGCGACTGCGGGAGGTCCTCCGCGTACAGCAGCGTCAGATCGTCCGTGCTCGGGTCCGGCACCTGGGCGACCCGGCTCGCGTGCCGCTCCACCAGCGCCTCGAACGTCTGGCGGGCCGTGCGTCCGTTGCCGAAGGCGGGACCCTTCGGGATCGCCGTGAAGTACGTCAGCAGCGCCTCGGCGGCACCCGGCGCGAGCCGGTACTCGTGCTCCTCGGCCTGCTGCTCCACGATCCGCAGCAGCTCCCCGGGACCGTAGTCGCCGAAGGTGATGGTCCGCGAGAAACGGGACGCGACACCGGGGTTGACCGACAGGAAGCGCTCCATCTCGGCCGTGTAGCCCGCGACGATCACCACCACGGCGTCGCGGTGGTCCTCCATCAGCTTCACCAGCGTGTCGATGGCCTCCTTGCCGAAGTCCCGCCCGGCGTCCTCGGGGGAGAGCGCGTACGCCTCGTCGATGAACAGCACGCCGCCGCGGGCCCGTTCGAACGCCTCCTGGGTGCGGATCGCGGTGGAGCCGATGTGCTCGCCGACCAGGTCGACGCGGGACACCTCGACGAGATGGCCCTTCTCCAGCACGTCCAGCGAGGCGAGGATCTCGCCGTACAGGCGGGCGACCGTGGTCTTCCCGGTGCCGGGGGAACCGGTGAACACCAGATGCCGCTTGACGGAGGCCGCCTTCAGCCCCGCCCGCTGCCGGCGCCGGCCGACCTCGATCATGTCGATCAGCGCCCGCACCTCGCGCTTGACGCTCTCCAGGCCCACCAGCGCGTCCAGTTCGCCGAGCACGTCCTTCGAGGTCCGCACGGTGTCCTCCGGCTCGACGGCGCCCGCAGCGGGGTGCGGATCGGCGGCACGCTGCTCGGGCATCGCACCGAGGAGACCCGAGCGGTCCGCCGTCTGGACGGCCGTCTCCCGCGCCGCCGACGGCGGGCGCAGGGCCGCGCTCTCGTCGCTCGTGCAGTCCTCCACCACGGGGCCCGCGCCGGACGCGGCGTCCGCGCCGCTGTCCGCGAACTCGAAGCCGCCGCGCGCGCAACGCTCGGTGCGGCACTTGCGCAGGGTGGTGCGGCAACCGTCTATCACATGGAAGCCGTAGCCCCCGCTGTCGGTGACGCGGCAGTTCAGGAAGCTGCCACGGCCCCCGGCCGACACATAGAACCCTGCCTCCGAGGGTGAGCCCACCACACAGCGCTCGACGACGGGGTCGGCGCCCTTGGTGACGATCACTCCGGTCTGGGTGCCCTCGACCGTGCAGCCGTTCAGGGTGCCGCCGCTGCCGTGGTCGCGGAACCAGGCGCCGGTCGCCGCGTCCCGGATCCGGCAGTCGTCGAGCTGGGCGGTGGCGCCGTCGCTCACCGACACCGCCGTGTTGCGCACCTGCGTCAGGTCGGTGTCGACGACGTCCGCGCGCGAGCCGCGGTCGAGGACGAACAGCGCGTCCGGCACGTCGTGGACCCGGCAGGAGTCCAGGACCACGGTGGCGCCGTCGCTGACCCAGACGGCCGGATAGTCGCCGGTGCTGTCGAAGATCTCGCACTGGTTGGCGTCCACCCGCGTGCCCGGGTCCCACACCGACAGCCCGTTGCGCCCGAACTGACGCACCGTCGTGCGCGTCAGCGTCAGCACGGACCGCGAACGCAGGTCGACAGCGTTCTCCGGGATCTCGTGGATCCGGCAGTCCGCCAGGGTCACCACGGCGTCCGTGTCGAGCGTGACGCCGTCGGCGGTCGTGCGGTGGACGTCGCAGTCGGTGAGGTGCGCGGTGGCGCGCGCGGTGATGTGCACGCCGCTGCCCCGGACCTCGTACACCTCGCAGCCGACCGCTTCCAGCGCGGAGTTCTCTCCGGTCGCGCTGAGCCCGGCGCCGGAGGTGCGGTGGACCCGGCAGCGCTCCAGCCGGGGGTGGCCGCCGCCGCGCACCGCGACGCCCGCCTGCCCGGCCGAGACCACCTCGCACTCCTCGAACACCCCGCCGCCGCCGTCGACCACGGCGATGCCGATGCCCGCCGGGTTGTCGACGGTGCACCGCCGGACCGTGGGGCGGGCACCGCCGCGCACCTCGACGCCGGCCGCGGACCGCGTGACGATCCGCAGGTCCAGCAGCTCGGGCGTGCCCTCCTCGACGAGCACGGCGGGCGCGGCCGCGTCCTGGCCCTCCACGTGCAGGTCCTGCACCACCGCCGAGGCGCGCACCGTCAGCGGCACCCCGTCCACGGGCGCGATCCGCACGGAACCGGAGGCGCCCTCGGGACCGCGCAGTGTCACCGCCCGCTGGACGACGAGGTTCTCCCGGTAGGTGCCGGGAGCGACGGTGAGCACGTCGCCCTCGGCCGCGGCCTCCAGGGCGGCGGCGAGCGATGCGTACTCACCCGTGCGGCGCCGCCACCTCGATGTGCCGGTGTGCGTCACCTGGACCGTGCCCTGTGCCATGGCGTTGCTGTGCCCCCACCTCGTGGTAGTCATGGCTCGTTCGCCGGCGGGCGGCATGCCCCTCCGGCTCCCTCGCGCGCGGGTTGATGCCGAGTGGCTCGGCCGGTCCACCGTAGCGTGCGCGGAGGCGCTCGGTTGACAAGTGAGGGAAGGCCGTCAGCTGCCGGTACCGGTCCGGCCCCAGTCCGGGCCCACGCGCTCCCATGCCTGGTCCCAACGCGCGTACCTGCGGCGGACCATGCGCCAGACGATCATTCTCCGTCCGCCCTCGACCAAGGCGGCGGCGGCGAAGGCCGCGCCGATTCCCGCGAGCACCGCGTGTGTCGTCGCCGTGGCGGAGTCCAGCGGACGGGCCACCAGCCGGCCGTGCACGTCGGTCCATATGGAGAACCGGTCGCCCCGATGGGGGGTCTGCAGACCGGACATGACGGCGCCGTGCGCGGCGGTGCCGTCCGGGGCTTTCCAGTCGGCGAACACACGGGTGCGCGTGTCGCGTCCGGTGCCGGTGTCAGGGTCGGCCTCGAACGGCGAACCGCCCAGCCTGCGCACCACGACGGCCGTCACCTCGTGGCGGGAGTCGCGCTGGTCGCGCACCGCCTGCTGCAACGCGCTCTGGGCGACCGCGCCGACGACCGCGCCCACGACGGGAGCGACGAGGAGCACCAGCAGCAGCGCCGACAGGGCGACCCAGGCTTCGACCAGGTCCGTCGTACGCCGCAGCGGATTGTGCCGCCAGCGCCAGATTCCACCGATCGCTCGCACGGTGCCCCACCCCCTTCCCGCTCCGTGATAACTCCTCGTGGAGCCGTTCACGCCCCCTTCGGGGCCAAGAGAGAGCGAAATCACCCGGAACCGGGACCTCTCATGAACTGCTCACGAAAGACACAACGGACCGGGGGTGCGCGGAGGTTCCCCCCGCAAGGGCGGTCTTCGGCCGCCGCTAGCCGGTGACGCGGACGGGGTCGCCGACCCGGATCGTGCCGCCCGACACCGGCACCAGGTTCTGACCGAACATCAGCTTGCCGTCGATGCGGCGGTGCCGGCCCAGGCTGTGCAGGGGCTCCTTGCCCCGGTCGGAGGTGCTCTGGTCGGTCGTGGTCACCACGCACCGGCCGCACATCTTGGCCACCCGGAAGTCGACCTCGCCGACGGAGACCCGCGACCAGCCGTCCTCGGCCCATGGCTCGGTGCCCGCCACGACCAGGTTGGGCCGGAAGCGGTCCATCGGCAACGGCCCCTCAGCCGCGTGCTCGCCCGCGGCGATCAGCGCGTTGAGGGCGTCGAGGGACGCGTCGGCGGTGACCAGCAGCGGATAGCCGTCGGCGAAGGAGACGGTCTCGCCGGGCAGCGCGTGCTCCGGATCCACCGGGCGGCGTGTCGCGGGGTCGTCCATGTGCACCAGGCGCACGTCGGCGCCCAGGTACGCGCTGCACCAGGCGTGAGCGGCCTCTTCGGCGACGACGGCCTCCACCTTGTCGCTGAAGATCTCCATGGAGACCGTCGCCAGCGGCTCGGGCACCTCGACGGTCAGCGGCTCGAGGCCGGGCGCGGACAGCCGCAGGCCGCCACCGGGCAACAGCTCGGCGGCGGCCTGCGCGAGGCGCGGCTGCTGGCGTTGCGTGACGACCTTTCCCCCGTCGTCGATCAGCGCCCAGCGTCGGTCTCCGGCCAGCCCCCAGGGCTCCACGACGGCCTCCCGGAGCGACACGCTCCGGAACGCCTTGACCGGATGGATGTGAATCGACAGCAGTTCCGCGTTCCCCATGCGCTCATCCTGCCAGGTGACGCCGGCGCCGGGTGAGGTGAGAGGCGCATGACGCATATGCCGGTGAGGACGAGTTCAGGCGGACGCGGATCGGCTCAGTAGCCGCGGTACTGCTGCTGGTTGTTGTACGGATCCTGGTACTGCTGCGCCGCGGGCCGGGGAGCCGCGGGGCGCATCGCCTCGTAACCCGCGACGGGGCCGGCCGGACGCGGCTGCTGCTGCGCCTGCGGGCCGGGATAGCCGCGCGGGGCGGAGGCCTGCTGCGGGATGTAGGCCGCGGGCGCCTGCTGCAGCGGGGCGGGCTGCTGCATCTGCGGGTAGCCGTAGGACGGCTGCGACGGGGCCGACGGGAGGGCGGGCAGCGCCGACGGCAGTGCGGGCAGGCTGCTGCCGCTCATGTCGTACGCGGCGGGGACCCGGATCGGGGCGATCTGCGGGGTGCCCCGCTCGGCCACGAGCGAGTCATAGATCGGGGTGTCCGGGAAGGAGGCGGAGTAGTAGCCGCCGCCATAGGTGGAGCGGGGGGAGGTCATGGCACATAAGTTAAGCCCACGATGTGCTGGTTGGGGAGACCGATAAGAGGGTTGTTTTCCGTGTCGGGGGTACCTCCGGCTCCCCAATGCGAGCGAAGTCGGTGAAAAGGGGCGGCAAACGCCGCGTGAATCGTGTAAAGGCCGAGATCCGGGGCGGTTACCCCCGGTCGGGCGGGGTCTGTTCACGCGCCGTGGAGGGGAGTTCACTGACGGGACGAATAAGTTGACTCGACAAGCAAGCCGGCGGGCGCCCGAGCGGTGTGCCGGGCCGGCCCGGTCACAGGTGATGGGGGAGCGGACATGTCCATGGCGAAGGGTTCCAACACTCCCGTGCCCACGGCGGCGCTGAGAGTGGAGGTCGGCTGGCGGTCCGGGCCCGGGGTGCCCGACGCCGACGCATCGGCGCTGCTGCTGGTCGGCGGAAAGGTGCGCTCCGACAGCGACTTCGTGTTCTACAACCAGCCCACGCACTCCTCGGGAGCGGTCCGCCACGAGGGCAAGCGCGACGCCGGGGGCCAGGTCACCGACACACTGCTCGTCGACCTCGCGCGCGTGGAGCCCGCGGTCGAGACCGTCGTCCTGGCCGCCTCGGCCGACGGCGGCGCGTTCGGGCAGGTGCCCGGCCTCTACGTCGAGGTGCGCGACGCCGGGAACACCGTCGTCGCCCGCTTCGACAGCACGGGAGCGACCGTCGAGACGGCGTTCGTCCTCGGGGAGTTCTACCGACGCCAGGGCGCCTGGAAGTTCCGCGCCGTCGGACAGGGCTACGGCAGCGGACTGGAGGGCCTGGCCACCGACTTCGGCATCGCCGTCGACGAACCGCAGCACACGCCGGCGCCCCCGGTGCGTCAACCCGCCCACCCCGCGCCCCCGTCGAC
The DNA here is from genome assembly GCF_044740925.1 of Streptomyces sp. NPDC088254. Classification (NCBI taxonomy): domain Bacteria; kingdom Bacillati; phylum Actinomycetota; class Actinomycetes; order Kitasatosporales; family Streptomycetaceae; genus Streptomyces; species Streptomyces sp. NPDC088254. The sequence goes on from NZ_JBIURQ010000001.1 coordinate 571,369, forward strand.
GCCCCAGGCCGCCCCCGCACCGCCGCCCCCGCCGACGCCGCCCGCCTTCCCCGCGACCGTGCCCCCGTCCGGCCACCGGACCCCGCCTGCGCCGCCGCCCGCACCGCCCGCCGCCCCGCCGGTCCGCCTGACCAAGGTGACGCTCACCAAGAGCGCTCCCTCGGTGTCGCTGACCAAGCAGGGCGGAACCTCGGGCGCCATGCGCGTGAACCTCAAGTGGGAGGTGCGCAAGCAGTTCTCCGGGTGGGGAAGCAAACGCGGACGCGCCGTCGCGCTCCACAACGACCTCGACCTCGACCTGTGCGCCCTGTTCGAACTCGCCGACGGCCGCAAGGGAGTCGTCCAGGCCCTCGGGAACGCCTTCGGCGCCCTGCACCAGCCGCCGTACATCCACCTGGACGGCGACGACCGCACCGGTGCGGTGGCGAGCGGCGAGAACCTCACCATCAACCTCGACCACCGCGACGACTTCAAGCGCATCCTCGTCTTCGTCACCATCTACGAGGGCGCCCGCTCCTTCGCCGACCTGCACGCCACTGTCACCCTTCACCCACAGCACGGCGCCCCGATCGACTTCTCGCTGGACGAGTGCACCGTCCCCTCCACCGTGTGCGCGCTCGCGCTCATCACCCACACCGGCGGCGACCTCGTCGTCCAGCGCGAAGCCCGCTACCTGGTGCCGCAGCGCGGGGTGAGCCCCCAGCGCACGGTCGACCACGCCTACGGCTGGGGCATGAACTGGACCCCCGGCCGCAAGTAGACGCCGACCCGCGCAGGCCCTAACCCTCGTCGGGCAGCGGGCCCGGGCGGGCGTAGGTGCGGCCCTTCCAGGCCGCACCGCGCCCGCGGTGGTGCCGCGCCGCGGACTCCACCGTCATCAGCAGATACAGCGCGGCGGTGAACGGCAGCAGCGGAGCCGGCCACAGCGGCAGGCGGTAGTAGCGCAGCATCGGCGCGTACGTCCCCGCCATCACCAGCCACGCGAGCGCGCCGCACACCGCCGCGGCCGGGAGGCCGAGCACCAGCCCTGCCGCGACGGCGAGCGGCGGCACCAGGTACACCAGGGCCAGACCCAGCACCGTGCCCGCCAGCAGCGGCGGACTGTGGCGCAGTTGCGCGTAGGCGCTGCGCGACACCATCCGCCACAGGTCGCGCAGCCCCGGGTACGGGCGCACGCTGTCCACCTTGTCGGCGAGCCCGAGCCAGATGTGCCCGCCCGAGCTCTTCACGGCGCGCGCGAGGGCCACGTCGTCGATGACCGCGTGCCGGACGGCGTCCGGGACCCGGGCCCGCTGTGCCGCATCGGTGCGCAGCAGGACGCAGCCGCCCGCCGCGGCCGCCGTCCGCGCCCCGCGCCGGCCGACCCTGCGGAACGGGTACAGCTGCGCGAAGAAGTAGACGAACGCCGGCACGACCAGCCGCTCCCAACGGCTCTCCACCCGCAGCCTCGCCATCTGGGAGACGAGGTCGAAGCCGCCCGCACGTGCCGCCGCCACCAGCTCGCGCAGACTGTCGGGCGCGTGCGCGATGTCGGCGTCCGTCAGCAGGAGGTACTCGGGCCCACGCGCGCGTGCGAGATCGATGCCGTGGCGCACGGCCCACAGCTTGCCGGTCCAGCCGGCCGGCGGCTCACCCGGCGAGCACACCGTCAGCGGCAGCCCGCCGTGCCGCCGTGCCAGTTCACGCGCCAGCTCCCCGGTGCCGTCCGAACTGCCGTCGTCGACGAGGAAGACCTCCGCACGGCCGGGATAGTCCTGCGCCAACAGGGACGGCAGGCTCGCGGGCAGCACCGCCGCCTCGTCGCGGGCCGGGACGACGACGCCCACGTCCGGCCAGTCCGCGGGCGTCTCGCGCGGGGGCAGCCGGATGTCCGTACGCCAGAAGAAGCCCTGGCAGCAGAGCAGCCACAGCCAGACGAGCAGGGAGACGGACGCGATCCACACGATGGCGCTCACGGCCGCAGTCTGCCCCACCGCAGGGAGGCCGCAAGAGCGCATCGTCTATGGTGACCGGGTGAAGATCGCGCTCATGGACTCCGGAATCGGGCTGTTGGCGGCCACCGCCGCGGTACGGCGCCTGCGACCCGACGCCGATCTCGTGCTCTCCCTGGACCCTGAAGGCATGCCCTGGGGACCGCGCACGCCCGAGGACCTCACCGCGCGCGCGGTGGCCGTCGCGGAGGCCGCCGCGGCCCGCCGGCCCGACGCGCTCATCGTCGGCTGCAACACGGCGACCGTGCACGCCCTGCCCGCCCTGCGGGCCCGTCTCGAACCGGAGATCCCGGTGATCGGCACGGTCCCCGCGATCAAGCCGGCCGCGGCCGGCGGCGGTCCCGTCGCCATCTGGGCCACGCCCGCCACGACCGGCAGCCCCTATCAGCGCAACCTCATCCGGGACTTCGCCGACGGCGTGCCCGTCGCCGAGGTGCCCTGCTGGGGCCTGGCCGAGGCCGTCGAGCAGGCGGACGAGACGGCGATCGGCGCCGCCGTCGCCGCGGCCGCCGCGCTGACGCCCGAGGACGTCACGACCGTGGTCCTGGGCTGCACCCACTACGAACTGGTCGCCGAACGCATTCGCGCCGCCGTGCAGCGCCCCGGCCGCCCGCCGCTCGTCCTGCACGGCTCGGCCGGTGCTGTGGCCGCGCAGGCCCTGCGCCGCGTGGGCGCCGGCCTGCACCCCGAGAGCGAGACCCTCGGCACGGTGACGGTCCTGCTCAGCGGCCAGGAGGGCACGCTTCCCGCGCCCGCGCTGGCCTACGCCGAGGGCCGGCTCCTGCAGGAGGTCAGCCCCGCGCGCTGACGGCGGCTCGCGGTTCGCTCCGCGGGTCGGTCCGTCCCGGCCGGCGCAGTGACCCTGCGCTACGGAGTACCGGCGGAGCGAAACCTGAGTAACCTCGTCCTTATGAGGGACCACCCCCAGGACGAGAAGGCCCCGCATGCCCCTGTCTGGCACGGGCGGGCCACCAACCGTTTCCAGTGGCTGCTCGCGCTCACCGGGGCCGCCTGTATGGCACTCGGCATCGAACTGGCGATCGACTCCGCGTGGACCTCAGGGGCCGCGCCGCTCGTCATGTCCGTCGTCGGCTGCATCGCCGCCGGGCTCCTGGTCCTCTTCGGGACCCTGGCGTTCGTCCACGTCGACCTGAAGCTCGACAAGGAGTCCTTGGAAGTGCGCTGCGGTCACATCGGGCTGCCGCGTCGCCGTATCCCGCTGTCCCACGTCGCCGCAGCGGATTTCGAGCCGCACGTCACCCCGCGCCAATGGGGCGGCTGGGGCTACCGCTGGCGTCCGGAGAAGGGCACCGCCGTCGTCGTACGCCGCGGGGAGGGCGTGGTGCTCCGACTGTGGGACGGACACACCTTCACCATCACCGTGGACGACGCCGAATCCGCCGTCCAGGCGATCAGGGCCCGGCTGCGGCAGGGCAGCACGCCGGGGGCGGCGCACTGACGTCAGGTGTGCGCTGCGCTGCCGTGGACCGTGCTGTCGGCCAAAAGCTCACTCGCCGTAGACTCCCGGAGTGACCGTCACCGCAACTTCCGTGGGCCGACCGGACCAGGTGGAGCCCGCGACCGCGCCGCCGCTCCGTGCTCGGCTCCTGCGCCTCGTCCCCGCCGTCGTAGCGGCGCTCTCCGGCGTCCTGCTCTACGTCAGCTTCCCGCCCCGCACCCTGTGGTGGCTGGCCCTGCCGGCCTTCGCCGGGTTCGGCTGGGCGGTGCGCGGGCGCCGCTGGAAGGCGGCCCTCGGCCTCGGCTACCTTTTCGGCCTCGGCTTCCTGCTGCCGCTGCTGGTGTGGACGGGCGTCGAGGTCGGCCCCGGGCCCTGGCTCGCCCTGGTCGTCATCGAGGCGGTCTTCGTCGCGCTGACCGGCGTCGGGATCGCCGCCGTGTCCAAGCTTCCGGCCTGGCCCGTGTGGGCGGCGGCGGTGTGGATCGCCGGCGAGGCGGCACGCGCGCGTGTGCCCTTCCGCGGCTTCCCCTGGGGCAAGATCGCGTTCGGCCAGGCGGACGGCGTCTTCCTCCCGCTGGCGGCGGTCGGCGGCACCCCGGTGCTCGGCTTCGCCGTCGTCCTGTGCGGCTTCGGGCTGTACGAAGCGGTCCGCGTGGGTCTCGAACGGCGCCGCACGCGCGAGGTGCGCCGAGCCGCGGCCGCCGTGGCCCTGCTCAGCCTGGCCTTGCCGGTGGTGGCGGCCGTGGCAGCCCGCCCGCTGCTCAGCGACACCGCTCAGGACGGCACCGCCACGGTCGCCGTCATCCAGGGCAACGTCCCCCGCCTCGGTCTGGAGTTCAACGCCCAGCGGCGGGCCGTGCTCGACCACCACGCGCGCGAGACGGAGCGGCTGGCCGCCGAGATCAGGGCCGGCAAGGCGCCCCGGCCGGACTTCGTACTGTGGCCGGAGAACTCCTCCGACATCGACCCCTTCGCCAACGCGGACGCCGCCGCTGTCATCGAGCGGGCGGCGAAGGCGATCGACGCGCCCATCTCGGTCGGCGGGGTCGTCGAACGCGACGGCAAGCTCTACAACGAGCAGATCCTCTGGGACCCGGTGAAGGGCCCCACGCAGACGTACGACAAGCGGCAGATCCAGCCGTTCGGCGAGTACCTGCCGCTGCGGTCGCTGATCGGGGCGATCAACGGCGAATGGACGTCGATGGTCCGCCGGGACTTCAGCCGGGGGACCCGGCCGGGCGTGTTCGACATGGGCGAGGCCAAGGTGGGCCTGGTCACCTGCTACGAGGCCGCCTTCGACTGGGCCGTGCGCTCCGAGGTCGCCGACGGCGCCCAGCTGATCTCGGTCCCCAGCAACAACGCCACCTTCGACCGCAGCGAGATGACCTACCAGCAGCTCGCCATGTCCCGGGTGCGCGCCGTCGAGCACAGCAGGACCGTCACCGTGCCGGTGACCAGCGGCGTCAGTGCGATCATCATGCCGGACGGGACGATCACCCAGAAGACCGGCATGTTCGTGGCCGACTCCCTGGTGCAGAAGGTGCCGCTGCGCACCTCCGAGACGCCGGCGACGCGGCTGGGCGTCCTCCCGGAGATCGCCCTGGTGCTTGTCGCGGCGGGCGGCCTGGCCTGGGCGATCGGCGCCGCGGTGCGCGGGCGGCGCGCCGGTGGCGTGTAGCCGTACGCCGGTCGCCCGCTCCCCTGAGCGGCCGGGCGGTGTCACGGCCGCCCGTTAGGGTCGGGCCATGGCTACTCCTGACTTCATCCGTACGCTCCGGGCGTCCGCCGGGAACCAACTGCTGTGGCTTCCCGGCGTCACGGCGGTCGTCTTCGACGACGAGGGACGCGTGCTGCTCGGCCGCCGCTCCGACACCCTCAAGTGGGCGGTGATCGGCGGCATCCCCGACCCGGGGGAGCAGCCCGCGGTCTGCGCTGTGCGGGAGGTCCGGGAGGAGACCGCGGTGGACTGCGTAGTCGAGCGGGTCGTCCTCGTCCAGGCGCAGGAGCCGGTCACGTACGCCAACGGCGACGTCTGCCAGTACATGGACATCACGTTCCGCTGCCGTGCGGTGGGCGGCGAGGCCCGCGTCAACGACGACGAGTCGCTGGAGGTGGGATGGTTCGCGGTGGACGCCCTGCCGGAGCTGAACCAGTTCGCCCTGCTGCGGATCAAGCAGGCGCTGACCGACGCACCTACATGGTTCGACACCATGGGTTCTCAGTGAAGTATGGCTTCTGACCATATGGGGCGGGGGAGGGGCGCTCCCTAGGGTCAGGGCATGACCGCTCGCAGCGCCCCTCCGGCCCTCCAAGCCACCCCGCTCGACCTCGGCGGTCGCACCGCCCTCGTCACCGGCGCCGCCGGCGGCATCGGCCGTGCCTGTGCGCTCCGCCTCGCGGCCGCCGGGGCCGAGGTGCGGGCGGTCGACCTGGACGCCGCCGGCCTGAAGGACCTCGTAGGCAGCGCCGACGGCCTGCCCGGCGCGGTGGAACCCCACGTCCTGGACCTCACCGACCTCGACGCGGCCGAACGGGCCGCCGCCGGAACCGACGTCCTGGTCAACAACGCCGGACTTCAGCTGGTGCGGCCGCTGGAGGAGTTCCCGCCCGACGTCTTCCACACGGTGCTCACCGTGATGCTGGAGGCGCCGTTCCGCCTCATCCGCGGCGCGCTGCCCCACATGTACGGGCAGGGCTGGGGGCGCATCGTCAACGTCTCCTCGGTCCACGGGCTGCGCGCCTCCGCCTACAAGTCGGCCTATGTCGCGGCCAAGCACGGACTGGAGGGACTGTCCAAGACGGCCGCCCTCGAAGGCGCGCCCCACGGGGTCACCTCCAACTGCGTGAACCCGGCCTACGTGCGCACCCCGCTGGTGGAGAAGCAGCTCGCCGACCAGGCGCGCACCCACGGACTGCCCGAGGAGCGCGTGCTCGCGGAGGTGCTGCTGCGGGACAGCGCCGTCAAACGGCTCATCGAACCGGAGGAGGTCGCCGAGGCCGTCGCCTACCTGTGCGGCCCCCGGGCGTCCTTCATGACCGGCGCGTCCGTCGTCCTCGACGGCGGCTGGACCGCGCACTGAGCGAGCCGACCGCGAGCGGATCCCGAAGTTGTCCACAGGCATGACGAGCCGGCCCGTTCATGAGCAATCCTGTGCACATGTCCCGCGATCACGTGGAGCCGATCGAGCGCTCCGTCACCGACGCCGAGCCGGCCGTCGACGCCGAGTCGGCGACCGGCGCCGAGCCGGAAGCTGCCGCGCCCGGCATCTCCGGCGCCGCCGCACCGGCTTCCGGCGCCCCCGGCGCAGCCGAGTGCGTCGAGGCGCCGTTCCTCGAACTGCTCGCCCGGGGCGCGGCCGTCGAGGCGTACGAGCGGCCGGTGCTCCTGGCGCGCGCCGAGGGACACCCCGCCGACCGGATCGCGGCCCTCGAACACGCCAAGCTGCTCGCGCTGCGGGTGCGTGCCGAGCTGGAGGGCCGCCGCCGGCGGGAGGCCGAACTGTCGGCGCTGTTCGAGACCGCCCACGACCTGGCCGGCCTGCGCGACGTCGACGCCGTCCTCCAGGCGATCGTGCAACGGGCCCGCTCGCTGCTGGGCACGGACGTCGCCTACCTCAGCCTCAACGACCCCGCGCGCGGCGACACCTACATGAGGGTCACCGAGGGCTCCGTGGCCGCCCGCTTCCAGCAACTGCGCCTCGGCATGGGCGAGGGGCTCGGCGGCCTCGTGGCCCAGACGGCCCGCCCCTATGTCACCGACGACTACTTCCGGGACGACCGCTTCCGGCACACCACGACCATCGACGCCGGCGTGCACGACGAGGGCCTGGTCGCCATCCTCGGCGTGCCGCTGACCCTCGGCGCGAACGTCATCGGGGTGCTGTTCGCCGCCGACCGGCGCGCGCGGGTCTTCGAACGGGAGCAGATCGCCCTGCTCGGCTCCTTCGCCGCACTCGCCGTCGCCGCACTGGACACCGCCAACCTGCTCACCGAGACCCGCTCCGCCCTGGCCCGGCTGGAGCGGGCCAACGAGATCATCCAGGACCGCAGCGCGGTCATCGAGCGTGCCTCCGACGTCCACGACCGGCTCGCCGAACTCGTGCTGCGCGGTGGCGGCGTCCATGACGTGGCCGCTGCCGTCTCGCAAGTCCTGCACGGGGAAGTCGAGTTCATCGAATCCGCGCCCGCTGCGGCCGTGGAGGCGTCCCGCACCGAAGGACACGCCGTGCGGCACGAGGACGACTGGATCGCGGCCGTCGCCGCGGGTGGCGAACTGCTCGGTGCGCTCGTCCTGCGCGGCCATCCCGGACTCGACCCCGTCGACCAGCGCACCCTGGAACGCGCCGCGATGGTCACGTCACTGTTGCTGCTCGCCCGGCGCTCCGCCGCCGAGGCGGAACAACGCGTCCGGGGCGAACTGCTGGACGACCTGCTCGACGCCCGCGACCGCGATCCCCGCCTGCTGCGCGACCGCGCCGCCCGGCTGCGCGCCGACCTCGACGCCACCCATGTCGTGCTCGCGGCGCGCCTGGACGCCGCCGCGCCCGACGCCGACCAGGAGGCGGCCGCCCGCCGCCGCCTGTGGTCCGCCGCCTCCCACCTCGCCGCCACCCGACAGGGCCTGGCCGCCGCCCGCGACGGAGGCACCGTCCTGCTGCTGCCCCTGGAACCGGGCGACACCGCGACCGAGCTGGCCCGTCGCACCGCGCGGCACCTCGGCACCGCCGTCCACGAAGCGGTCACCGTCGGCGCCTCCGCACCCGTGCGCGACCTCACCGCCCATCCGGACGCCGTCGTCGCCGGGTACGAGGAGAGCCGCCGCTGCCTTCAGGCGCTGCGCCTGCTGGGCCGCTCGGGAGACGGGGCGGCCGCCGAGGACTTCGGCTTCCTGGGGCTGCTGCTCGCCGGCGACCGGGATGTGACGGGCTTCGTCGACCGCACCATCGGCAAGGTCGTCGGCTACGACGAACGGCGCGGCACCGACCTCGTCCGCACCCTCGACGCCTACTTCGCCTGCGGCATGAGCCCGGCCCGCACCAAGGACCGGCTCCACGTCCACGTCAACACGGTGGCCCAGCGCCTGGAACGCGTGGGCCGGCTCCTGGGAGACGACTGGCAGAGCCCGGCTCGCACCCTGGAGATACAACTGGCCCTCAGACTGCACGCGTTGGCAAACCCCGCACGCCGCTGACCCCCGTGCGCGCGGGCGGCGCACGGAGGTCGTCAGGGTGAGGGGAGCCGCGTCGCCGGCTCCACGCTCAGACGGCGCGGACGTCCGCTGCGGGAGCCTCCTCGCTCTCCTCCGCGCCGGCGGAGGGACCGGCGTCGGCCAGGTCGCGGTGCCGGGTCTCCTTGGCCGAGGCCACGGCGACCACGGTCAGCAGGACCGCCGCGATCACATACAGGGCGATCGGGGTGGAGCTGTCGTAGTCGGCCAGCAGCGCGGTGGCGATCAGAGGCGCCGGCGCGCCGGCGGCCACGGAGGCGAACTGGGCGCCGATGGAAGCCCCGGAGTAGCGCATCCGGGTTGCGAACATCTCCGAGAAGAAGGCGGCCTGGGGCGCGTACATGGCCCCGTGCAGCACCAGACCGACGGTCACGGCGAGGACGAGGCTGCTGAGGCGGCCCGTGTCGACGAGCGTGAAGAAGGGGAACATCCACAGTCCGACACCCACCGCGCCGACCAGGTACACAGGACGCCGCCCGATCCGGTCCGACAGCGCGCCCCAGGCCGGGATCACCGCGAAGTGCACGGCGGAGGCGATGAGGACGGCGTTCAGGGCGGTCTGCTTGGAGACGCCGGCCGAGGTCGTCGCGTACACGAGGATGAACGCGGTGATGACGTAGTAGGAGATGTTCTCCGCCATGCGCGCGCCCATTGCCACCAGCACGTCACGCCAGTGGTGACGCAGCACCGACACGAGCGGCAGCTTCTCGGCGTCGGCCGCCCCCTGCGTGGCCTTGCGGGCCTCGGCCTGTTCCAACGCCTGCCGGAAGACGGGCGATTCGTCGACGGACAGACGGATCCACAGTCCGACGATCACCAGTACACCGGAGAGCAGGAACGGGATCCGCCAGCCCCAGCTGACGAAGGCGGTGTCCGACAGCACGGCGGTGAGCAGGGACAGCACGCCGGTCGCGAGCAGCTGCCCCGCCGGCGCACCGGTCTGCGGCCAGGAAGCCCAGTACCCGCGCCGCCGCGCGTCGCCGTGCTCCGACACCAGCAGCACGGCCCCGCCCCACTCACCGCCGAGCGCGAAGCCCTGCACCAGTCGCAGCAGGGTCAGCAGCACCGGCGCGGCGGTCCCGACGTCGGCGTGGGTGGGCAGCAGGCCGATCGCGAAGGTCGCCCCGCCCATCAGCAGCAGACTCAGCACCAGCAGCTTCTTGCGCCCGAGCCGGTCCCCGAAGTGCCCGAACACCAACGCCCCGAGCGGCCGCGCCGCGAACCCGACGGCGTAGGTGAGGAAGGAGAGCAGCGTGCCGACGAGCGGATCGGAGTCCGGAAAGAACAGCTTGTTGAAGACGAGCGCGGCTGCGGAACCGTACAGGAAGAAGTCGTACCACTCGATGGTGGTCCCTATGAGGCTGGCGGCGACGATTCTGGGGAGGCTGGCGGGGGGTGGGGGAGCGGTGGTTCCGGAGGCCATGTGCGCCACTTCCTCGTGTGCGGTGGGGACGGGTACGTGTCGGCACACGGTAGGAAGATGCAGGTCAGGGGCACATGTGGTGGGGCACCATAGTTCGGTGGGCGGCTATGCGTGCGGCCACCATGCCGGGGCGCAGGAGGGCTACTCGGGGGCTTGCGAGTGGTCGATACCAGCGCTGTCCGGTGCGCGTAGTTGGGGGTGATTTGACGCTGCGGTGCTGACTCCCGTGCTGGTTCGGTGCTGACTGAAAGCCCACGTCATCACCCGTCTTCAACCCTCCCGTGCTGACTTGGTGCTGACTACGCTGCGTTGAACTCGGACATCTGGGCTCGATCCGCTCAGAGGCGTCACCTGTGTGATTGGGCTGGGAGACCGTGCCCGTCGCGCCGCTCAGTCCACTGGGCACTGGCATGGCACTGCGGCGGTCCCGATGCTCGTTCGTCCCAGCAGGTTCTTCGTCTGCTGGTGGTACACGGCTTGCATGGCGCTGACCAGCGCGAATGTGACGGCCGATGTGGATCTGGCGGTCTCTGGCCCGCATATGGTCCGGATCTTGGTTGTGGGTTGAGCGAGATCTCGACTGGGTTGGGTAGGGCCAACGGCACTGTTCGCAGTCTCAGAGTCCGGAGGGTTTGGCGAGGCGATTTCTGATGGGCCGGCTCCGCTCATACCGTGGCCGTTGACACCCGGCGAGGGGAGCTGCGAGCGCTGTCTTGAATCCGCGTCGATCGTTTCGGACACGATGCGTCGGTGGATGCGTTGCCGGAATCAGGGAGACACGAGTAGCGTGTGCAGGCTTGTGCCGTCTTGGTCTGTGGTGATGTGAGGGAACCTTTGCCCGATTCCGTCGCTTTGAGGTGTGCCGGGAGTGGGCATGCCTGACACCGATCTTCTGCGTGCGAGCCGTGACGGCGATCAGTTCCACTATCACTGGGCGGCTCGGCAGGCACTGAAGCTATTGCTCCCTGGTGCAGAATTGACTGCGATCGCCATCGAGGGCGTGTCGCAGGATGACACGGCGGGGCGCGACGGTGAAGACGTCATTGACATCGCCGAGTACTACGGCGCGACCGGACTTCGCGAAGCGAACCGCGTGGTGTATCGCCAGCTGAAGCATTCGACTGCGCGGGCCACCGAGGAGTGGACCGTGTCGGGACTTGGCGGCACCGTCAGCGGATTTGCAGAGAAGTACCGACGAATCAAGCTGGAGTCGCCGGGACTTGAGCGGAAGGTCATCTTCGAGTTCCTATCCAACCGGCCGGTCCGCGACTCCGTTCTGCGTGCGATCAGAGTTCTGGCAGGGGGCGGTGAGCTCGGCGACTACGCTCACGAGGTCAAGTTTCTCAAACAATATGCGGGGTTCTCGGACGACGCAGACGGCGAAGCCGGTTTCTTCAATCAGCTGCAAGTGGATCCCACAGCGCCAGGCTTGCTGCGACTCGAAGGGCTGTTCCGGCTGGATCTAGCCGGATTTCTGCCCGGCGCTGCCGATGTGCAGCCGCTTCTGCTGAAAGAGATGATCGCGCGACGCGCGACCTCGCTGGAGACGAATCACGTCGTCGACCGCTCCACTGTGCTTACTGCTCTCGGGGTGCCACCAGAGCGCCTTCTGCCTGCCCCCAACCTCATCGACCTGCCCGGACGCGTCATTGTGACTCCGCAGACTCGTGCGATCGTCGATGACATCGTGCGGCTCGCCCCGCGGCCTGTCATTGTCCACGCGGCCGGCGGTGTAGGGAAATCTGTGCTTACCACGCAGATTGAACGGAACTTGCCGGCGGGCTCCATCACTCTCGTCTACGACTGCTTCGGGAACGGGAGTTACCGTCGCTCCAGCTCGCCCCGCCACCAGCATCAACAAGGCTTGGTCCAGCTGGCTAATGAGCTTGCTGCGCATGCCCTTTGCGATCCGTTGATTCCGGCCGGTACGGCCCAGCCGGCCGATTACGCGAAGGCATTCGTGGTGAGAGTCCGGCGCGCGGCAGAAGCCATCGCGGCCTCCACCCCGGGAGCGCTCTTGGTTCTCGTAGTGGACGCGGCCGACAATGCGGCTCTCATCGCGAGAGATGGTGGTGAGCGCGCCTTCGTCGCAGACCTGTTGCGGGAGGCGCTACCGGACAACGTGCGACTCGTCATGCTGTGCCGCACCGAACGCGTCGATCTGCTGGAACCACCGCCTGGTGTCCACAGAATCGAGCTCGCGGGATTCGGCGTCGCCGAATCCAGGCAGCATTTGGCGTCGGTGTTCGGAGTGGTCACGGAGGCACAGGCGGCCGAGTTCCACCGTCGTACCGGCGGCAACCCCCGGGTCCAGGCGTTCGTTCTTAGCACGACGTCGGACCTCGAGTCCTGTCTCGCCTCTCTCGGGGAGGCGAGACATCCCGACGTCTCCTTGCTCGACGAACTCCTGCAGGGCTTGGTGGACCAGTGTAAGGACGCCAACCACCATCTGAGTGCGGAGATCGACCGACTGTGCGAGGCCATGGCCGCACTTCGGCCGAGGATCCCCGTAGGCGTTCTGGCCGAGCTGTGCGGCGTGCCGGCCTCGGTCATCCACAGCTTCGCAGCGGATCTCCGCCGCCCTCTGCTCGTCGATGGTGACGCCCTGCAGTTCCGTGACGAACCGACCGAGACTTGGTTTCGAACGAGGTATCGTCCGACCGGCCAGTCCCTGATCGACTTCATTGACCGCCTGACGCCGCTCGCCGCAGGCGAACCGTATGTGGCAGCTTCTTTGCCGCAACTGCTGTGGGAGGCCGGTCAGGTCGACACCCTGGTTGAGCTGGCGATGACCGACGGCGCCCTCCCCGAGGGGGACGATCTGGAACAACGGGAGATCGCTCAGCAGCGGGCTCAGTTCGCCCTCAAGGCCACGCTACGCGTGGGCAAGGAATGGGAGGCGGCCCGGCTTGCAATCAAGGCTGGAAGCCTGGCCGCCGGGCACTCTCGTCGGCTTCATCTGCTGAGGAGCAATACCGACCTGGCGGGCGCGTTCCTGGACGCCAGCACGGTCGAAGACATGGTGGCGAACCGTAGCCTTGCCTCGGACTGGCCAGGTTCCAACCTTCACTTCGAAGGCTCCTTGCTCTCGTTCGCCGCAGGCCAGACCGACTTCGCCCGCAGTCGACTGCGCAGCGCGGCGGAATGGCTCAAGGCATGGGTGCGGCGGCCTGACGACGACGATCCGCACCGACACCACGTCACCGCGGCGGACATTGCTGAAGTCGCCTTCGGACTACTCAACACCGACGGTGTGGAGGCGTGCGCCGAGTACTTGGCCCGATGGCGCCCCAATCGAGTTGGCTTCGAAGCTGGAGTGATCATCACTACCCGGCTAGCCGACTCGGGCCGTACTGAGGAACTGGAGGCCCTCGGTCACGCGGCCACGCGCTTGAAGTACCTCCAGTTCGCCGTCGCCTATGCCGCCTGGCAGGCCAACCTCGTGTGCCAGGCACCGCTTGCGCGGCGCCTGGTGAGAATGCTGAAGCGCCAACACAGACCCGTCTCCTTTCGCCGACATCCGGGTGTCCCGGAGGAGAACAAGGCACTTCCGGCGGTCGGTTGGATCATCGCCATGGGGCTGCGCCACGGCGTGCTGTCGGACGCGGAGGCCGAACGGATCCTGCGTCTCAATCTCCCTGACGACCTGGGCCGGGGTGCCGGAAGCCGCTACGGCCGCAACACCGACACACTTGCCCTCCTGTGCGGCTTCGCACTGCTATCGAAGATCCGGAGGCAGCCCTTTGACGCAGACATGCTTGCGGGTGACGACGTCCTGGAAGTGCGGCAACATCCTCATACGTACTCGCGCACACTGAACGACCACGAGCAGAGCGTGGTGCCCCTCGGTGCCTGGGCGAGCCTCTGGACCGACTGCCTAGTCGGAGCCTCCGGCGACACAGAAGTCCCGTTCCGGGATCTCGTGGCCTCCATGCCGGGACAGCATGGTGGACATGAGGTGCCGTACTTCCTCTATCGAGGAGTCGCGCGACTCGGTGTCCGGATTCTCGCCTTCGGCTCGTCCGACGTGACGCGTCAGCTCCTGCTCGACTGGTACCGGGCCACGCAGAGGAACATTGCAGATGAAGTCCTGATTGACGCCGTCCGCGCAGCGGCCCCCGTCGATGAATTGCAGCACATCGCTGTCGAACTCGCGGAGTCCGTCGCTGCGTCGCTCGACACCACACAGGACAGTGCTGAGTACAAGGCGGAGCAGATGGTGAAACTCGCTCGCGCAGTCCAGCGATTTGACACACGCGAGGCTCACGCCTACTTCACCAGGGCGATCGATCTGACCGACCGCGTGGGCGACGACGTACATGTGCTGTGGGGGAGCGTCCTCGCCGTCGCTCGCCGAGCCTCCGAGGGCAATCACGACGACGATCGCCGCGCATATCGCGTTGCACAGCTTGCCGAGAGCATTCAGCCCTATCTCGGGGACGGAATGGATCACGCCGCGGTCCTGAGCGTCATGGGCCGCTTGAACCCGACGACCGCGACAGTCGTCGCCTCCCGTTGGCGTGACCGTCGGTTGTGTACTGAGGGTCCGTTCATTCAGGCACTTCTCGACGAGGAAACGGGCCCGCTTGCTCCCTCCGCGGTCACTGCTCTGGCGACGGTGCCGTTCGACGAGTACCGTGTCGGCGCCCTCCAGCTCGTTGAACGAGCCTTTCGCGAGGCTCCCGACGACGGCGAACGCATCGCCGGGATTCTGGGAGAGTTCCTGCGTGCACGTCGTTTCAGCAGCGAGTCCTTCGAACGCCTTGACCACGCCACCAGCGAATTGGGCATCGACCTCTCCGGCACGTTGTTCGCCGTCCGGTCCCGCAACATCGCGTTCCCAGCGTCGTCCGGCTACAGCTCTCCCCGGTGGACGCGGGGTGAGGAGGACGAAGGGCGGATGGCGCGTACGCGACAGTTGGAGGCTGCCCTAGCAGCGTGTGATCTATCCATCCAGGAGGGCTGGGAGATGGCTCGCCAACTGGTACGCGGATCGGACCACTTGCTGCGTATGGAGCAGGTCATCGACCACGCGGTTAGGGTCCCCCTGCGCCAACTCGACGACATGCTCATCGCATTCCAGTCCAACCCCCACCTCAGCACCTTCGACTACACACATCTGGTCCAGAGGCTGGAAGAGCTGCCCTTGCTGCCCCTGGCCGCCCGCCAGCAACTACGTCACCTCGCTGACATGGTCACCACGCGGTTCAGCCGGGAACTGACCACAAAGGGCTACGAGCCGATCAACCTACAAGGGCTCGCCGGTCTGGCCGGCACACCTGATGCGGATCTGCTCGGAACGGCACTCCGGGAACTCGGTTCGCAGCCTGCTGCGTTCCTCCCCGAGGAGTGCTACTACCTGGCGGCCCGGCTCGCTCCCCGGCTCACCGGCGTACAGGCGCAGGTCGTCCTGGACGACTTCGGGACCATGCTGGCCGGCCTCGCCCCCGACGATTCGGCCGACGGGAGGTTCGCCGATCTTCCCGCCAAACCAGCAGCGGCTGCAGAATGCTTCGCAGGCTATCTATGGGCGGTTCTCGGTGACCCCGAGCCCGGCGCTAGGTGGCGGGCGGCGCACTGCGTCCGACTCCTCGCCGAACTCGGTTGCCAAGAAGAACTCGACGCGCTGCAGCGCTTCGCGCTGGGCACTCTTGACGTCACCCCGTTCCACGATGCTCATCTGCCTTTCTACGACCGACACGCCCTCCAATGGCTACTCTTCGCCCTTGCACGCGCCGCTCAGAACACGGCAACGCATCAAGGACTGATCGAATTCGAGCCGTTGCTGCGTAAGGTCGTCTTCGATGACGAACCGCATGTCGTGATGCAGGAGAGCGCGAAAGTGATCTGCCTCGCCCTGGCCTCTTCCGGCTACGGAAGTCTGACAGCAGACGAACTCGACATCGTGCGCAGCATCAACAGACCGAAGAATGTTGTCAGCCAGTCATGGGCTGAACGCAGGGCAAGGGAACCGAGTGACGCGGATGAGGGATCCCTCGCACTTGAGCCGAGCGATTTCCGGTTCGACTGGGACTTCAAAGACCGCTGGTGCAAACCGCTAGGGGAGGCTTTCGGGATCTCAGAGGAGACGGTCCTGCGACTCGTCGGGCACACCATCACGGCCACCTGGCAGCTCGCCTGTCGTGGCGTACATGAGGACGACCCGCGCTACGCGCTTAAGTTGTACAGGGAAGGAAGCACCTTCGCCCACCATACGACCTGGCCGGACGCCGACGATCTGGACTTTTATCTCTCCACCCACGCCGTGTGGACTGTCGCCGGGGAACTGCTGAAGACGCATCCCGTGTACCAGGACAGCGAGGCGGACACAGACCTGTTCACCGACTGGCTCGGTGACTTCCTACTCACGCGCGACGACGGCAGATGGCTTGCCGACCGGCGAGACGCCTCGCCCCAAAGCGTCTTCCAGGGACCATACGACTCACCAAGACCCGACTGGATCTGGCGGTTGAACAGCCAGCACTTCAGTGAGCGTCTCCTGGCGAGCGACGGGTGGGTCACGGTCTGGGAGAGCTCCGACGACACGAGCTATGAGGCCGCGCAACAAGTCCTGATTCGCAGCGCTCTGGTCACTCCCGAAAAGGCCAGGGCGCTCGCGCTCGCCCTGCAGACCGCCCCTTCGTACATGGCATACCGAATCCCGGACGCCGACGACAGCGAGTACCAGTTCGATACCCAAGGCTTCCAACTGACGGGATGGATTGCCGTCCCGGACGGCCGCGAAGGCCAGGACAACAGAGACCCGCTAGCCGGCGGGGTCCGGTACCCGCCGTACCGGCCCGTTGAGGAATTCGTCGGTCTGCTTGGGCTGGAACCGGACGCAGACATGCGCGAATGGACCCGTGCCGACGGCCTCGCCCTCCGCAGCACTGTCTGGGACGACACAGCCGCGACCAGCTCGGACCGAGTAACAGGAACTGAGGGACAGCGGCTGGAAATCCGGCGCGATGCCCTCCAGCAAATCCTTTCCCTGACCGGACGTAGCATGATCGTTGAAGTGATGATCGACCGCACTCATAAAGACCACAATGAGCCCTACTCGGTGAGGTACGACCAAGACGATGACGAATCCCTCCCCCCACGCGAAAGGTCCTACAAGATTTACCTCTTCGATGACTCCGGAAGATGCGGAGAGCTTTGAGCGCACCCTCGAACTGGGCAAAGAGATCGCAGCTAGCCTCCCGGACCACGATGTACTGGGCCGATGGATGGCCCACCACATCGGCGACTTGATCATCCGCGCCGAGACAGCCTCTGAGGCGGAAGTTGACGACGTACGGCGTGAAACGGCGACCGCTGTGCTCGCGCTTTGGAACCACCGGGCGGCACTCCCCATCTCCAGACCGCCGCTCGACACGTTCGAGCCCGTCTTCACCGCTCTGGAACGGCTGAGCGAGCCTCAAGACCCGTGGGGCTTCTACCGGATGTTCCAGCGGGGGAGTGAACCCAGCGAGGACGACATGGCAGCAGCGCCGCTGCTTCGGATCGCATTGAACCTTGAGGAGATCGTCCGCCGCGTCGTACGTACGATCGTCACAGTCGCTGCACGGGAAGCCGCCGACAGGGAGGCGAAGTGGCTGAGGCTCTCTGACCATGTCGAAGACGACGAGCAGCGAGCCGCCCGGGATGCGATCCTCGAGTTGGCACGGACCCTCGAAACGTACGCCGGTGATGCTGACGGTCAACCAGCAGCGGGGGATGCCGGGCTCTCGAAGTTGATCACTGACCTCCTGCGTGCCGAGGCTCAGCTCGCAGAAGCCCGGGGAGCACTTGAGGACCGTCTGCCCGGGAATCGGTCTGAGAGAGAGTCCGGCGGTCCTGTCTGAGGGCGGGGACACCTGTTGCTGCTGATTGACCTCGGCAGTTCATGACGGCCTCATGCAATTGGCGCACTGTTTCGGCGTGTTGTGCTGAGGGGCAGCGCGGGCATGCCTCGTCGATCGGTGGGGTGCCGTCGTCGCCTTCCTCAACGTCTCGGCGCCAACGATCATGTCCAGGTTTCGGGAGCATTCAGCTGGATGCCCAGATATGGGTCAAGCTTTTGGTGTGTGCTCCGGTTGGAAAGCACTTCTACAACAACCTCGCCATGATCGCCCTGCCCCCGTCCCCGGACTGAGGCACAATTGATCCTTGACGGACTTGGTTAGTCAGATGAGGTGGACTGTCCAGGCACGCTCGTGGTCGCGCGTGAAGAACGCCATTACGGCAAGCTCCTGCCGCTGCGTCAATGACATGCTAGGGAGTTTGTTCAAGGCGTCTCGTGTGACGACTGGGGCCGTGCTGGGTTTGGAGTGATGAACAACGCGAGGCAGCGAAATTCGCTATTAGGGCCCCCAAACTGGGTGTACGGAAGCCAGGCGAGTGTGTAGGTGCCTCGCAGAACTCGGGTGTTGTCCGGGAAGGAACCGCCGGCCCACAGCAAGGTGCCGCTCAGTTCGCGCCCGTGGTGGATACGGAACTCCTCGTCCCTGGTGGGCATCCTGCTTTGCCTGGGGCGCCACAGCGCCGCCTCGTTTGTGATGAGTAGGGCCAGCCCGTTCTGGTCCTCGCGGTCGCAGAAGCGTTCCAGTCTTGCTACGTCCCGCAGGAAGTCCCTACGTGCGACGTCTGGGGCATTGTGTCCGCGCAAGGCGTACTCCTCGGGAGGCGTCCCTGCTGTACCCGACCATTGTCGGGTCACGTACTTGAACTCGATTGCCGTACGGCCCGCCGGCCCCAGGCACAGTAGGTCCAGGTACTCCGAGGCGTTTCTTCCACGCACCGGGACCTCGAGACGGCACCTGACCTCCGGTGCGACCTCGCCTACAGCGAGGGCGAAACTGTGCTGGAGATCGGCCTCGGAGTGGAATACCGGCCGCCGCGCGCGCAGACACTCCAGGACTTCGTCCAGCGTGGCGCTACCCGCGATCGTCTCCAGGGTGGCGGGTGGGGGCGGGGGTGTTGGCATCGGCGTGACCATGACGCCATTGAAGACTGTGCGGCCTGCCCATGTCAGCTGACGTCGACTACCGGCGACAGGACGTCGGCCACATCGCTGGATGCCGAAGCGCGGTCGATGCGGGCCAGGACCAGGGCGTTGTCAGCGAGGACGGCCCAGTCGGCGGCCTCCAGAGCCATGAGAGCGATGCGGGCCTGGCTGCCGGTCAGGGCAGCGGTCACGGCGCTGGGATGGGTTGGGTTGGTGTCGAGGCGGACGTGAGCGTCGATGGAGGTGGTCACGGTGGGTGTCGTCTCTTCTGCCGGTGGCCGGGCCTTCGGGTCCGGCCACCGGCGTGAGTGGGGTGCTATCGGATTGCTCGCGCGGCGCGGGCGGCGTGAGCGGCCGTCGTGGTCGGCGGGCCGGCGCGAGTGGCGGGTGCCGGACGCGGCCCTGGTGGCGGGACAGTTCCGGTGGCGTGCTGCCAGCGGGTGCGAACGGCGCTGATGTCGGCGAGGGAGCGGCGGGCGCCCACCACAAGCTGGAACGGGGTGTTCGCCGGGTCTCCGGCGTACGCCGAGATGCGCCGGCCAGCGTGATCGGCGGTGGCCAGGAGGGAGCGCTGTAGGGCACGTTCGCCCCAGTGCTCCACGGAACCGGCCGGTTCGGCCAGCAGGCGGAGCACCTCGTCGGGTTCACTCGCGTTGTCGAGTAGGCCGCGCTGTAGGGCCTCCCATAGGACGGTGACGGGGTCGACGGGCTCGCGGCGGCGGGCCAGGGCGGTCAGGCATTGCCACAGGCCGGCGTGCAGGGGCCGGGTGAGGTCGTCGGGGAGCAGCCACCGGACGGACTCGACGGAGGCGGGGTGGGCAGTGGCGGTCGCGAGCAGCAGTTGCTCCTCCTCGACCGCCTCGGTGTGGTCGGTGGTGATGGCCGGCGGCGGTGCCGCGGTGCGTGGCAGCACTCCGGCGCGCGGCGGGAACCGGCTCGCGATGTCGTCCACGACCGCGGTGAGCGCTTCGGCCTCGGCGAGCACTATCTCGACTGGGTGCGGGTGGGTGGCGTCGTCGACGCTATGGATGAGGCGTTCGGCGGCCGTCTGCAGGCGCCGGCGGGCGTGTTCGGCCTCGACCATCCGTGCGTAGGCCGGTGCGTGGCGGGGCCAGGGGCAGACCTGGATGAGGGTGTGCAGGTAGGAGGCGGTCAGTCCGCGCGCCTGTTCGCGCCCCGCGGCGAGCACTTGGTCGAGCCATTTGGTGTTCTTCGCGTGCTCGGCGGGGTCGGGCGGAGGCAGGGTGCTGATGGCGGTGAACAGGGCGGCGTGCGCGGCGGTGGAGAACGAGTCGGCGGCGATGCCGGTCACGTCGCCGAGGCGGTGTGGATGAAGGAGGAGGGCGCCGAGGAGGGCCTGCTCGACGTGGAACACCGGCTGCGGCGGTGCGATGGCGTCGAGGTGGTCTTCTTCGGGTTCGGGGACGTGGGGCATCAGGCTGCGAGGGTGAAGTCGTCGGGGTTGAGGGTGACGCCGAGGTGCGGGGCGAGGAGGTGGCCGGCGAGCAACGGCGGTACGGCGTTGCCGATCTGGGAGAACTGCTGGCCCTTGTTGCCGGCCCAGGGGTAGTCGGCGGGGAAGGTCTGCAGGAGGCCGGCCTCGCGGGCGGTGATCCGGATCGGCTCGGGTACCGCTGACGTGTCCGTGTCCTCGGTCGGAGGTGAGGCTGGTTCGGCGACCCAGGTGCACTCGTTCGCGCGGTGCCCGAAGAACAGTGTGCCCGCCGGCTCGGACAGCGGGCGGACGGTGGCGTTCGCTTGGTTGTTGCTGCGCAGGGACCAGGACCAGCGGTGTGCGTCGGCGGTGAACGTCGGCGCCGGAGCGTCGGCGGCACGGTTCTGTCGTGTGCCGTGCCGTGCCTTCCAGCCAGTTCCTTCGCGGCGGGACTGCAGGAGCACACCGTCCGGCCTGGGCATCCAGGTGCCGCGCTCCCGGGCGTCGGAGAGGGACTTGCGGGAGCCCGAAGGGAACGGTTCGGGTCCGCCGCCGGGTCCGCCGCCGGCGCAGACGGTGGGAACGGGCCGATCAGTCGCGCCCCATCCGAGGGCCTCGGCCATGCTGACCCAGCGGGCGCGGCCCGGACCGAACAGCGAGTCAGGCTCGGCGACTTGGGCGTGGGTGGGAGTTGGAGGCTGTGCCGTACGGACCCGGGAGGCGATCAGGATCGCTCGCCTGCGCGTCTGTGGAACGCCGAAGTCGGCGGCGTTGAGGATCCCGTACCAGACCGAGAAACCCCAGCCGCGCAGAACGGCCGCGTACTGCTTCCACAGCGGCAGAACGTCCAGCACCTCCTCCATCGCGACCCACTCGGGCTCTCCGACCGTGTTTAGGGCATGCAGGTAGCGCATCGGCTCGGCCGCGAGCAGGGAGCGCTCGTCGCGGCAGGCGGCGAGGAGACGCTCGCGGGTGTCACGGCCGACGGCGAGGTCCTCCACCGCCGTGTGCACCAGCGGCTGGTCGAGCAGGCCGAGGCGTTTGCCGGCCATGCTCCATGCCTGGCACGGCGGGGAGGCGATCAGCCCGCGCGTGCGGCCGAGGAAGGGCCACGTCGGATACATGGCCACGTCGGTCCGGATCGTCAACTGCCCGGCGGCCACGCGCGTCTTGCAGGCCCATTCGTCCCATTCCAGGCCGACGTCGCGCACGCCGAGGACGCCCAGTGCCCTGCTCCAGCCGCCCGGCCCCGCGAAGATGTCGAGTATCACGTGGCCAGCCCGAAGTCGTCGCGGGTGAGCACGTCCGTGTCCCCGCGGCACGCCCAGGGGGAGCAGCCGTCCATGACGCCGTTCTCCAGCGCGTCGGCTTCGTCCGCGTCTATGCGCAGTGCTGCCCGTTCGGCGGCGGTGACGTGGTCGATCGGCGCCTGGCTCAGCGGGACGCGGGAGCGGTGCAGGAACGCCTCGCCGAGCAGTCGGCTGCCCGAGGCGTTGGCGCGGGCATTGCCCTGCCGGATGGCCGCATCGAATTCGACGACGTCCGCCCACTCGGAAGGGGACGTGTCCCTGATGTGCCTCCACTGCGCATTTCCGTGGAACGGGCATCCCAGGCAGCTCGATTTCGGTGTCTTCGCCAGCCCGAGCGAGGTCAGGTAACGAACGCAGTCCGCTCTGCTCCAGCCAAGGTCCAGGAGTGGATGCCGGTTGCGCATGTATTTCACGTCGGCGTCTTTGGCGCGGTGGAACTCGTCGGTGGAGATCCCCACCCACTGCTCAACGAACACGCCCTTGGGGATTCGCGAGGGGTAGGGGTGTCCGAGGAGTTCGCGTACCTTCTGCTTTATTGGTTTCACCTTGTATTCGCCGGTGCACTGCCTGCGGGTCATGCCGGGCCGCCCGTCCTTATTCAGGATGTGCAGGGGCATGGAGGCGAAGTGGTGGTCCGGGTTCAGGGCGTCGCTGCGAATGTTTCCGGCTGAGACGCGGAGGACCGGTATGCCGGCGGGCTTGGCTATCTCCTGTTCCAGTCGGTCCAGGTGGGCGTAAACGGCTTGGGGTTCCCATCCGGTGTCGGCGAATATCGCGTAGTCGACCTTCGGGAGGATCCCTTCTGCTGAAAGGGCGAGCAGGGTGCTGGACTGAACTCCCGCGCCCAGGGAAAGGGCACGGAATTGAGGCTGATCTGAAATGGTTTGTCCTGGAGATGGGGAAATGGGGGGCGCGCCCTCAATGAGGCTGGTGCGTCAGCCGGCTGGGCGGGATTAGCCGGTCGCGGTGTATGGCGTGGTGGAGGGCGGGGATGCGGTCGAGGAGGTCGGTGGCCGACTCGATGAACTGCTGTGGTGAGGGGCGGATGAGGATGGCCGGCCCCTTCGTGGCGTTGGCTCGGCGGCGTTGGTTCTCCACGGCGCGGGCGAGGGTTGCGGTCAGTTCGGCGCTTGCGTCCTGGGCGGCCTTGGCGATCTGCGCGATGTGGTCGAGGAGCAGCAGCTTCCCGGCCGTGGTGTGCGGCGTGTGCTGGGCGAGGTCAAGGAACAGCCACAGGGCGGCGCTGGCGAGGTCTTGGGCGTCGGTGATCCGCGCGGCCAGTGCGTGCGCGTGGCCGATGGCGTTGGTGCGCAGGGCTCGGTGCAGGACAAGGGCCTCGGCCACGATCCGGTCGAGGGCCTCGGTCAGGGTGGAGCGATCAGAGCGATCAGGCACGGGGCTCCGTGAGGGTGGTCGGGTGCAGGGCTCGGGCGAACGCGGCCGTCAGGTCCGGGGCTTGGGCAGGGTCGGTGGCCAGGGCGCGGACGACGGGGGTGCCGATGACGACGGCGTCCACCAGCGGGGCGACGCGTGCGGCGAGGGCTGGGGTGGAGATCCCGACTCCCGAGACCACGGGCACTGGGCTCGCGGCGCGTAGGCGCTGGGTGAAGCCGGCGAGTCCGGGGATGTCGAGCTGGCCTCCGTAGCCGGTGGAGGCCGTGGTGGCGGGTGCGTAGAGCCATCCGGAGGCGCCGGCGACCGCGGCCGTGAGGAGGGGGTCGGGGGTGGTGCGCGGGATGAGGTGTGGGGTGCGAAGGCCCGTCGCTCGTGCGTTTTTGTGCCAGTGGGCCGTTTGGTGGGCGGGCAGGTCGACGATCATCACGCCGGCGGCGCCGGCGTCGGCGAACAGGCCGGCCACGTACGCGGGGCCGTGGCGGCTCACGGGCTCCCAGTAGGTCATGACAACGGTCGGCCGGAGGCTGGCGGCGTGTTCGACGGCGCGCACCGCGTGGTCGAGGGCGTTTCCGCTGCGCAGGGCGCGGTGGTAGGCGGCCTGAATGACGGGACCGTCGAGGGCTGCGTCCTCGGTGGGCAGGCCGACCTCGAACAGGTCGGCACCTGCGTGCGCGAGCTGATCGAGGTGCTGGCGCTGTGCGGTTGCCGGGTGCAGGCCGGCGGGGACGAACACGCCCAGCGCACAGGATCCTTGGGTGAGGTAGGTCTGGAGGGGATCGGCGGTGGCCAGGTTGGTGCCTTTCCCGGCGGGTGGGCTGTCGCCGGAGGTCAGCGGCGGCGCCCGGCCGGTGGAGTCGTGGGCGCGGGTGGGCTGGCGGTGTGGCGCGGTTGCGCGGCAGGCGGCACGGGCGCGGCGGGCTGGCTGCTGAAAGCGGGTGCGACGGCGTCGAGGATCTTGGTGACCTGCTGAGCCTGGTCGTGGGCCTCCCGGAGCTGCTCGGCGACGCTGTCGGGGAGCCGGTCCCATTGAGTCTGGTACTGGTAGCGCTGGATGATCTCGGTGGCGTTGCGCAGCTGCTCGGCGAGCTGTTGCAGGATCGCGGTCTGCTGCTCGGGGGCGGTCGCGGTGTGGGTGGCCTGCAGGAGCGCGTCAACGGCGGTAGGCAGCGCATCGTCGTCCGTGGGAAGGCCGTGGAGCTGGGCGTGCAGGGCTTGGGCGAAGACCGTCACGGGGCCGCCGCAGGAGCCGTGGTCGTACTTGGCTGCCGCCTGTCGGCGGACGCTGAAGCTGACGGTCACATCACGGGGAGCGGCGCCGGGGTGGATCTGGTCGGCAAGCGCGCAGGCAAGGTCATGCGCGCTCGGGGTCTCGGATGACGTGGCAAGACTCCAAGAGGGATAGCGGTCAACGGCTGGAGTGCGAAGGTGTGTACCGCCACGCGCCCTTGACCGCGGCTCGACGATCGTTCACACCCGACCCCACCCGCGTGGGGGTCAACGGGTGTGACGGCGGGTCGAAGGCGTGGTCGGTGTGCGGATGGCGGCAGATGACGGGCGGCGGGGAGCGGGAGGGATGTCGGCCGGCGTGGGGATGCCGAGGTCGACGCGGACACCGAGACCGTGGGTGTAGGCGTGGGTTTCGGCAGCTGCCACGGCGCCGAGTAGGCCGCGCGCGTCCAGCCCGTCCGGCGGTCGATAGGACAAGCCGTTCGCCACCGGGGTGAAGCCGTGCTGCTCCAGGAGGGAACGCGCGGCGGCAGTCCTGGCCGTCACCGCCACGGCGCCGGCGCTGAAGTGGAAGCGGATCTCAGGATCGGCGACGGGACTGTCGGGGCTCCAGCGGGTCGTCCAGCAGAGATCGACCAGGTCGTGGGTGTGGGCCAGGAGCCCGTACATCGCGATCCCGGCACGCTCGTGCGCGTCCTGGTCAGTGCCCGGCGGCAGCAGGTAGAGCGTGCGGCCGAGGTGCTCCCGGGCGCGGAACCCGGCCTCGGTCAGCAGCCGGTCGGCATCGCGGATGCGGCGGTTGATGACGACGAAGGTGTGCCCGTCGTCGGTGGACCCGATGAACACATCGGGGAAGTCCAAAAGAGACACGGTGGTCCAGGGGATCGGGGAAACGGGATCTGGCGGCTGTTTCAGCGGGCCCGGCGAGCCTGCACGTGGTGGTACCGCGCCTGCTGAGCGGGACGGCCGCGGCGATGACCGCGTCCAGCGCTGCTGACGGACGTCATGTCGTCGCGTTCGTGGGATGCGTAGGTGCCGATGAGCGTGTCCTGTCAGGGCGCTTGCCACAGTGTGCGAGCGATCTGCGAGGTTCCGCGGTCCGTCCGCGGCCGGGACGGCGTGTGCCAGCCCGGCCTTGGAGGACGGTGGGCCAGGATGCGCCACCCGGCGCCGCGCAGCGAGGCTCCGCTCTCCCCTGCCTTCGTATAGGTGATCAGCCGCCGGTATCCGAGCGCTTTGGCCGCTCTCCAAGCAGCTCCGTACAGCAGGGAGTTGGCGTTGCGTGTGCCGTCACTGGCGGTGCGGGTGACTTCGAGGGTGATGCCGTCGTCCAAGTGGCGGGCGACAGGGCGGCCGACCACGGCCACGGCGCGCAGGATGTTGGCCTCGTCGGCGGCACCGAGGGAGAAGATCTGTCCGGCGGGCGGCGGGTGGTGCCGGTGCCAGAGGCGGACGAACTCCTTGGCGTCCCGAGAGCGGACGGGCACCAGGTGCAGGCGCGATTCGCTCACGCCGCGGGCCCGAAGTTGGACTGGACCGGCGCGTGCTTGGCGATGGCCCGGGCGGTGATCGCCTTGGATGCGCGGTCGGACGCCGCGGACAGTTCTGCCGCGCCGGGCTCTTGGTACCACGGGCGCAGGTCGAGCATGGCGGCGCGCAGACCGGTGGCGAAGCAGAGGGCCGTGCCCTTGGGCAGGGCGCGGATCTCGTCGGCGGGAAGGATCCGCTGCTGTCGCATCGACACCGAGGTCGACTTGCCGGACTCGGAGTGCGAGGTCGAGGTGGTCTCGACGTCGTGGTCGCCGATCAGGCGGGACAGCTTGTCCGCGAAGTCGGGGTCGTCGATACCGGAGCCGATGACCTTGACGGTAGAGGCGGACCACATGGCGTCCATGCCGGCGTCCCCCCAGACCTTCTGGCCCTGGCGGTAGGACTGCAGGATCGTGATCGGGATGATGCCGCGCGACCCGAGGTGCGAGTACAGGTCCGGAAGGTCCGAGATCTTGCACACGTTGGCGGCCTCGTCGAGGATCGCGAGCATGGGCGGGTCGAGGCGTCCTCCGGCGCGTTCGGCCTGGGCGGTCGCGGCCCGCATCACCGAGTCCGCGCACGCGGCGATCAGCGCCGAAGCTCCGCCTCCGCCGTCCTTGCTCAACAGGAACAACGTGTCGGTGGAGGTGACGAACTCCGACGGCCTGAACTCCGGGACGTTCTTCTGCGGGGTGACCCAGGCGGCGATCTCGCGGTTGAGCAGCGCGGCGGCGTACTGGCGGGCGGTCTCGTAGATGCCGTCCCGGGTTTCCGGCGGTCCTTCCACGGTGCCCTTGAGCTGGGCGGCAACGGCGGTGAACCCGTGGTCGCGGAGGATGTCGAGCGGGGTGCGGTCGGCGGGGAAGGCCAGCCACTGCATGACGTCGGTGATCGGCCGCTCGTCCAGGGCTGCGGCGAGGAAGAGCTGCGCGAGGATGTTGGATCCGGCCTTGGACCAGAAGTCGCCCTGTTGGGAGGCGTCCACGGAGGCGGCGAGGAAGTGGCCGGCCAGCCGCCCGGCGCCGTCGAGGGTTTTGGCGTCCGCCAAGGGGTTCCACCACATCTCGCGTGCGGCGTGCGCGATCTGCTGCGGGTCCATCGACCATACCCGTCCCACCGTGGCGCGGGCGTCGTAGGTGGCGGTGAACGCATCGCCGGCGGCCTTGTTCGAGGTCAGCAGGACCGGGCCGGGCGCGGCGAGGATGGAGGGGATCGCGAGCGAGGTGGTCTTGCCCGAGCGGGGCGCCATGATGGCGACGGCCACGTCCTCGTAGCCCATGCGGATCTCCTGCTTGGTGCCCTGCAGGTTGCCGAGGAGGATGCCGGTGTCGCGGGCCTCGATGTGCTTGGCGTCCTTCAGGCTCGGGCGCAGGGAGCGGGCCTTGTCGGTGATCGCCTTGGCCATCATCGGTTCGATGTCCCGGGCCTTGGCCATGCCGGTGATCTTCTTCTTCTTGGCCGCCGCTGCGGTTCTTGTGCCGGGCCCACAGGATGCCCGCTGTTGTCCCGAGGGCCAGGAGGAGGAGAACGGGAACGATGCGTGCCCCGATCAGCAGGGATGTTTCTCCCGCGTGGGGCCAGAGGCGCTGAGGGTGGAGCAGGGCGGTGGTCGGCTGGTACGGCGCCCAGCTGCCTCCGGTGAGGTAGGCGGTGATGTTGCCGGACAGCCAGGCGAGGTGGGACAGGGGGACGACGAGGGCTGCGACTCCGATCAGGAGGCGCAGGACGATGTCGTACCCGTCGCTGGAACTGTTGGAGGAGGTGGGGGGCAAAGAATTACGTGCCTTCCGGGCGGGGGCGGGGCATTCAGCGGCTGCGGCTGTTCCTGGCCGGCGGCTGGCGCGGCGGGCCTGGAGTTGCCAGCGGGACGTCGCTGAAGGCGGCGATGAGTTCGACCGGGGTGCGGGCGCCGAAACTCGCGTACCAGGCGGGCCGGTCCGGCTCCGCTGCATGGTTGAGGGTCCACCACTGTCCGTCGGGATCGGGTTCCAGGCGCAGGAGGGTCTCCTGGTCCGGGCTGGAGAGCAGGACGCGGGGTATCAGGGGGTCGTTGCCGTGGCTCCAGCCGCAGGCGCGGTGCAGGGAGACGGTGATCCAGGCGGGGGCACCGCCGCCGACCAGGTGGCGCGGCGTGATGAAGTCAACCTCGACGGTCTCGGGAGTCGGGGGCGTGCTCACTTCCGTGCCGTAGCTCGCCGGTCTGGCGCGGTGGCCGGGGCCGGTGTCGGTGTGGGGGCCAGGGGTGAAGGGGCTTTGCGGGCGGCCGTGTTGATCTCGCAGAGCGCCTTGCCGTGGGTGGCCCAGTCGTCGAGGTAGCTCCACGATTCGGCGTGATGTGCGGCGAGTGCGTCGTCGAAGTCCGGGGTGCCGGGCTTGGCGGGGGCGGGGAGGGCGTCGCGGGTGAGCAGCCATTGCTCGTGCAGTTCGTCGAGTCGGTCGAGGGCGTCGCGCAGGACGCCCAGCTGGTAGACCCAGCGGCTCTGCACGTTGGTCTCCGGGAGCTGGGCCAGTTGCGTTTCGGCCGTGGCCAGCAGGTGACGGGCGCCGTACCGGAGCGGCTCGAATGCCTCGGCGGTGTCGGCGTCGCGCTGGCTGGCGCGCAGGCCGTAGGCGTGGTCGTCGTAGGGCCATCCGTCGAGGTCGGTGTGCTCGTCGGAGTAGGCGTCCCAGGCGTCGAGGATCTTCTTGCTGTCGCTCACGTAATGGTCGAGGTGACGGAGGAGGGCGCGGTGTGCGCGGTGATCGGCGGAAATGGGAAAGGGGTCCTGTCGGTTCAGCGGCGGGCGGCCGGCTGGGCGGTGTGGGCCTTTGCCGGGGTCGGTGCGGGTTTCGTCTGCTGCCTGCGGGCGGAGCGTGCCCGGGCACGGAGCGACTCGATACGGGCGGTGTGGGCGTCGACCACCTGCTGCGGGCGCAGCGGGCTGGGCTCCTGCACGGCGCTGTAGTGGCCGGTGCGGTCGTACATGCCGCGCTGGAGCGGGCTGCGGTCGGCCAGCGCGGTGAGGAACGATCCGACATGGTGGGCGGGGACGTCCTCGTCGAAGTAGGCGTGCCAGATGCGCGGGCCGGGGAACTGCCCGTCGCCGGGCTCGCAGGTCTCAACGTGCCAGGACGACCGGCCACTGAATTCGCTCAATGGGCGCAGTTCGATGTGGCACATGGAGTCCGGCGAGCGCGCCGTACCGTCTGCGTCGCGGTGCCAGCCCGCCGAGGTCACCGGCTGCCACGGGTCTGGCTGTTGTGGCGGCGGGGCGATGAGGGCATCGGTGAAGCCGGCGAGGACCTCGGCGGGCACGAGTTCACCAAACTCGGCGTACCAGCCGGGCTCGGTGTCGGTGGGCTCGGCCCGCAGCCGCCACCACGCAGAGGTGGCGGACTGCGGGTCGAACTGGAGGCTGTGGCGGAGGTCGGGACTGCGCAGGACGATCTCGGCACTCAAAGGGTCGGAGACGGCGCTCCATCCGGCGGCGGCCAGGCCGTGGGTGACGTGGCGGGCATCCCCGGGGCCGGCGAGGTGGCGGGGACTGGTGTCGAAGGGGATCCGCCAGGCGTGCTTGTCGGCGAACCCGGCGAGCTGCCGTTCGCTCAGCGGCACCGGCCGCACCCCGGCTCACTCGAGGCGGCGCTGACGATCTGCTTGCGCAGCTCGTCCAGGACGTAGTGGAGCATGTACTGGTCGGTCTGCACCCACGCGGCGGCACGCAGCTGGGTGACCAGATCGCTGATCTTCTCGCTGCGCGGTGTGTTCGGGTGGCTCTGTACGGCGCGGGCGAGGGCGCGCAGGGTGTCGCCGAGTTGGATGGGCAGGCCGGTGTATTCGTCGAGGAGGGGTTCGACGAGAGCGAGCGCCTCCTTGGGGTCGGGGTTCTCGCGCAGGTATTCGGTGAGGCGGCACAGGGTGTCGGTCGCGGCGCGGATGGTGTCCGGGGTGAGTGAAGGCATCGGGCCCCTCGGGGTGGTGGGTGTCGTGGTCAGCGGCGGGTTCGTGTGCCGTCGGCTGCGGCGGCGTGGGCGCGGGCGGTGGTGCGCGGTCTGGTGCTTCGGGCGCTGTTGCGGGCCCAGGTGGCGGCTCGGGCGGCCGTGATGCGGGCCTGCTGCCAAGCGCTGAGTTGGGAGGGCTTGACGGATACCGACCAGGTGCGGATCTGCGCGCTGTGGGGTACGCGTCCGCGCGGGCGCATCACGGGGTCGGGGCTGGCGAGTTCGGTGGAGAAGGCTTGCACGAGGTGCATCGGGGTGTTCGGCGTGAAGTGGGCCGTCCAGCCGTTGCCTTGCTTGTCCTGCGCTCCGCTCCACCACATCGCCGCCCCGTCGGGGTTCTGGCGGTACTGCATCCAGGCGGTGCCATCGGGGCTGGTCGCGACGTAGTGTTCGCCCTCGAAACGCGTGTGCCAGTTCTGCTCCTGCAGCGGGGCCCAGACGTTGGGGGCGTGGGCGGAGCGGGGACGGGTGAGGGCGTCGGACAGGCCGGCGACGACCTCTACCGGGGCCTGACGGCCCAGGTGCGCCGACCACTCGCCGCTGGCCCCGTCTGCCCGGCCGTGGATGGTCCAGCCGCCGGGAAGGACGTAAGGGTCGTAGGCGACGCGGACGGTCCGGTCCGGGCTCTCCATAAGCAAGGGGCCGCCGGTCTTGGACTTGTCCCGCCAGCCCGAGGCGCGCAGGAACTCCGAGACGTGCCGGACGTCGCCGCCGCCTGCCAGGGCACGGGGCTGGACGAGGTAGTGCTGCTCGGCCTGCTCGCCGGGCCCCCAGCCCTGCCACTGCTTCTTCTTCACCGGCGCCGCCGGACCACGAGCGGTGCGGGCATCGGCGGCTTCGCCGCGGTGGTGGCGGGCTGGGTGCTGACGTGCTGCAGGGCGTCCTTGTGTTCGTCCAGGTCGAGGGTGATGTCGTGCAGTTCGTTCGAGGCACGGCCCAGAGCGAGCCACACCTCCGCGGGGAGCGCGCCGCGCTCTGCCTGGTCCTTGGCGAACACGCTTCCGGTGGCGACGAGGTGAGTGACGCCACCGAGAACTCCGACGTCTGGGTCGAGAACGCGGGCGATGACCTGCGCGGCCTGGGGTGGGGGAAGCTGCGAGAGGTGGTCGGTGAGCTGGCCGAGCTGGCGGGTGATCTCGTCGGCCAGTCTCACCGGATAGGGGGCGGGGTGGGACATGCTCCTCCGGGGCGGTGAACGGTCAGTGGTGGTGGCGCTGCCCGACGCGCTGTGACTCGGCGAGGACGGCCTCCGGGCGGGCGCCGGCCAGCGGGGAGGCGTGGTCGGGTCCGGTCGGAATGCAGGCGCGCAGATTGCGGCGGAAGAGGGCCGTGGCGAGTCGGGGCTTGAGCCGTTTGCTGATCGGTGGGGGTGTGCGGGGTGCTACGGGTTTCTCCGGGAGTCGGGCGGTGTGCTAGGCGGCCCCGGCGGGGTGCCGGGGCCGCCCGGGCGTCTTACGGGGTACGGCGGGCCGGTGCGGAGCGCGCCGGTGCCGGTAGGTGGCTTCGTCGACCGGTCAGGAGCAAGGCGGGGAGACCGAGGTTGGCCTCCGCCTGCTTCACCGAGACCTGGTGGCTGGCGTACGGGTGCCGGCCGGTACCGGCGGCATGGATGCCGGGGCGGAGGTGGGCGCGGTCCGGGCTGCGGGGTGCTGGAGGGCAGTGCCGATGCCGAGGGCGTCGAGCTGCGGGCCGATCTCACGCAGGGCGCGGGCCTGGACCCGGGTGTCGTCACCACCCAGGCGGTAGATGCCGCTCTGCGGGTCCCGGATAAAGCCGTGGGCGACGAGGATGGCGCCGGCCCGGTCGTCGGCGGGGGCGGTGGCGACGCTGCCGTCCGGCTGCCAGGTCAGGACGATCCGGTCCGGCTGGGAGGGCTGGATGCCACCCAGGGCGTTGTGCCGGACCTGTGCGAGCGCACGGTCGTAGCGGGCGAGCAGATCGCCGGCGACCTGCTCGGCACCCAGGAACGGGTCGTCTGCCAGGGCGACGCCGTTGGGCTCAGGGACAGCCCGGTACGCCTTGTCGGGCAGGGCGCGCGGGGCGACGGCGGCGAGAAGGAAGCCGTCGCGTCCGTCGTGCCGGTCCAGGAGGACGAGTTGGGCGCCGTCGGGGCGGCTCAGGACGGCTGCCTGCGTCAGCGGGTGCTCGGCGAGGGAGGCGGCGACCAGGTCCAGGTCCCAGATCCGGTCGGCGAGTTCGGCGAGGTCGTCTTTGGCGTCGGCTGTCAGGTGCGTGCTGGTCCAGGTATCGGGGAGTTCACCGGCGAGGACGTCGGCGTACGAGGCGAGGTGCTCGGAGGTGTCGTGGTCGTGCATGGTGTCCTTGGGCAGTTGCAGGGGCTCAGCGGCGCAGGCGGGTGGCACCGACGGGCGGCGGTGCCGGGGCCGGCAGTGCACGCGGCGGGGGTGGGCAGGCGCACACGGCGGAGCGTTCGGGCTCGTGGTCGGGCACCTGCTCGGCGCAGGGGCGGCGGCCGGGGTGAGGGCGTGCCGGTCGGCCAGCCGTTCGCGGGTGTACGCGAGGTCGGAGTGGATGACGCGGACGTATTCGTCGGCGAGGTAGCGCAGGCGCCGGGCGGTGTGCGGATCGGTCGCGTTGCGAGTCCGTCGAAGAACTCCGCCAGAGCGCCGAGGGTTTCCTCCAACCCGGCGAGAATGCCGTCGTGGGGCGCGGTGAGTTCGGTGAGGATGTCGGCTGCCTCGGCGGTGTCGGTGGCTTCGCGCAGGCGTTCGGCGAGGTGGGAGACCGAGGTACCGAGCGTGGTATAGCGCGCGGGGCGGGCGTCGGTGCCGAAAGGTTCGTCGCAGTCGACGTGGTACCCGGCAGCCCGCAGGCGCGCTACGGCATCGGTGGCGAGACGGGACTCGTCATCCTCAGTGAGGCCGGCGGGGGCGCGGTGGTAGGTCTCGTGGAGGCGGACGACCGCGATGAATCCCGCGCGCTGGAGAATGCTGTGTGCCGCCAAGTCGTCGCCGCGCGCGCGGAGTTCGCTGGAGTTCGAATCGCGGCGGATGTCCATAAAGCGGCCGGTATGGGGCAAGGAGGCGTTGCTCCTACGGAGATCTGTGGGCGGTGTGCCGGGCTACGGTCGGTGCGGCGGCGATCCGGGACCGGCGGACCAGGTGGGCCGCGGTGGTGTCCAGGTCCTGCTGGATCGCGTGGAGCCGGCGGGTGATCAGCTCCAGACCGTGTGCCGCTTCGGTGCCGGCGGCTCCGGGCTGACGGGCGATGCGGTGAGCGGTGTGCTCGATCAGTCCGCGGACCGTGGCCAGCGGGCCGGCCTGCTCGTCGGCGAGCTGCGTAAGGACGCTCGCGAGCTGCGCCGATGCGGTGGGCGCCGTAGGGACAGCCGGGCGTGTCGCGGGTCCGGTGCGGGCGGGGATCAAGTTGAGATCCTGTTCGATGCGGCTTGCCTCGCCCGCAAGGCGCCGCAGGATGTCTGCGGGCGGGGTGCGCCACGTGCCGTCGAGGTGGATCAGGTTGGCGATCAGGTCCAGGCGTCCGGGCTGTGCCTGGACGGCGATCCACCGCCAGCCGTGCTCCGCGGCGCCGGGTATCTCGATACCGGCGGCTCGCGCGAACCGGTGAGCGGTTTCGGCCCACTCGGGACCGGTCAGCTCCCGGTCGTCCGGGTGGAGGCGGATGTCGAGATGGAGGATCGCCCGCCGGTCGTCGTCCGCACTGGCAGTGAACGGATGCTCCAGGTAGGGATCTTCGAGGTGCTCGGCCCACTGAGCGGATGTCCAGGTTCTCTGCTCGTCGTTGGGAGTGTAGTAATCCAGGCCCTGCCAGTGGGCGACGATGGTGTACTCCGTCAGGCCCTCGTTCGCAGAAAGGGGCCCTCCGAGTGCCTCGGCGAGCGGGTCGCGCGGCGAGTGGGCCCGCGCGTGCAGGCGGGGGATCATGACGGCACCCCGCTCAACGTGCGGGTGGGCGGCCGGTGCTGATGAAGGTCGCGGGCCGTGCAGAGCAGGGAGCGCTCGCGACCAGGGCGGTGCGGCCGTGGCGGTGCATGGAGGAAGTCATCGGCCGCCCCGGATGTCCACGATGTGCACGAGCTGGCCCAAGGCGGTGGTGGTGTACCAGCCGCAGTCGATCAGCTCGTCGCGGTCGGCGAACCGCGTAAGGAGTGCATCCTCCATGGCCCGTAGGTAGATCAGGCAGTCCGGGCAGCGGCGCGAGAGGTGCACGAGGTAGCGGGGGTGGGCGGTGACGTAGGACTGGGCGCCGCCGGTCGCATCACGCAGCCGCCAGCCGTCCTCGTCGGTCGGGGTGTGCCAGGACGGGGCCACGACGCGCATCGCATCGCCCCACAGTTCTCCGCCGGCCATCCCCTTCAGGACGACGACGGTGTCACCGGCCTGGAAGTGGGCGTGAGTGATGTCCCGATCGGGGGTGAGCGGGTCGGGCATCGGTGCGAACGCCGAGGTGGGCGGGGGCTGGGACATGAGTTCCTTCCACGCAGATGCTGGCGGGGTGGGAGCATCAATAGTCCGGAGGAACGCCGGTTTGGCTAACCGGGGTTCTCCGGCTATGTTGCCCCGGCGTCAGCGGAACGGGTTCTCCGTCCCGCGGTCCGCCTCATCGGCTGCGTCGAGGAGTTCGAGCAGGTCAGTGCCTGCGGCGTCACGCTGATCGATCCACCATCCGGCACGGGTGATGGCGCGGGCCTTCTCCTCCAGCTCCGCCCAGTCCGCCTCGTCCCACGTGCCCTCGACGACGAGCGCGGTGTGCGCGGCCATCATCAGCTGGTGGCGGGAGCGCTCACCCCAGTCCAGGGCCTTGGCCGGGCCCTCCAACTGCGGCATGTCGAACTGCTTCGCCCACGCGAGGGTTGCCTGCTGCTCCTCGGCCCGCTTGGCCGCGAGCCACTCCTTATTGGACCCGGTGTCGGCGTCGCGCGCCGCCTTCCAGCAGTCGGTGCAGTCCTTCGACGTGAGCCAGCGGGCGAAGCTGGCCCGCTTGTCGGCAGGGCGATTGGACAGGTCATGATCCACGCGGTGGGAGCAGGCGTGCTCCACGGTCCAGTGCGTACGCACGGCCATAATTCGATCTCCTCAAAGGGGTTGCAAGGTGGGGGTTGCGCCCTGATCAGGGCGTCTTGTTCCGGGGGGCCGTCGGGGGTCGGACTGCTCGCGGGTGCCATCGGGACCGCCCGCCGGTCGCGGCCGTCAGATGGACGGTCGGAGCGTACGTGGGCTTCGGCGGGATCGGCCGGGCCGAAGGCGGGGAGGTGGTGGGCGGTGTAGAGCGCTGCGTCGTCCGGCCGGCGGCGGCCTGGGCGAGACGGCTGCGGCGCTCCTGCAGGCCGTTCGGCCGGGCGGGGCGTGGCGGGCCGGCCGAGAGGGACGGGTCGAGGCGGATGTCGGCCTGCACGGTGTAGCCGTGGCGGCGCAGGTCGTGGACGGCTTGGCGGGTGCGGCGGACTCCGTCGCGCTCGGGCTCGCTGAGCCGGTACAGGCCGGGTTCTCCGGGAACGGGTTCGAACTGCTCGCGCTCCAGGTACCAGTGGGCGAGGTGCGCGGGCATAGAGGCGGTGAAGGAGGCGACGAAGCCGTGTTCCTCGTGGTCGCCGAAGGCGAAGTGGGTGCCGGGTTGCAAGGGGGCGGTGTTCTCCTCGGGGCGGGGGGCGGAAAGGTCAGGGGCCGCGGTGCGCGGGCCGGGCCGCGGTAAGGGGGCGGGCCGGCGCGGCGACGGGCAGAGCCGGGCGGCGGTTGGGGTGCGCTGATGCGGGCCTGACGCAAGAACGTTCCGCCGTCGGTGAGCCAGGTCTCGATGGCCGGCCACGCGCGTGCTCGGCGCTTTTGCTCCGGCACGAAACCGCCGTGGACGATCTCGTCGACCAGGATCTCGGCATCAATCACGGCGTCGGCCAGACGGGAGAGGGCCGCGGCGTCGTCGGGCCACGGGCTGCTCGCGGGTCGGCACTGGTCGAGCAGCACCGGGGCGTGGTCGACGACGGTCAGGAAACGGCGCCAGATGGTCGAGGAACAACTCCGTCGCGGCGCCGCGAGCAGCGGCGCTCAGCGGGGTGGCGTCGCTGTAGCGGCCGGAGGCGTTCATGGCCTGCCAGGTGTCGTGCTCGCAGCGGATGTCCCCGAGTACAGCGGCGATGGCCGCCGTCTGGCGGGCGTGGACGGCCTGCTCGTAGGCCGGCAGGTACCGGCCGGTGAGTGCCTGGGCAGCCCGTCCGGCAAACGGCGGCAGGACGATGCTGCGCGGGGCGTGGGGATCGCCGTAGCCCCCTTCCAGTCCCTCGGGCGAGAAGGACCCCACCAGGTAGTCGAGTTGACGGCCGGGGCGTTCGATGAACAGCAGCGTGATGCCCTGCACCGCGTCGGTGAGGAGCGCGGCGTAGGGGATTCGCTCGCTCTGGACGGCGCGGCCGAGTTCGCCGCTGTCCCAGATCCAGGGGACGAGGTCTTCCTGCCAGGCGGGGTGCGAGTAGATCTCGACCGAGGCGTGCCACTGGCCGGGCAGGAGGCGCGCGAGGTCGCGGGCGGGGTCGCCGATGAACCGGCGGCTGCTCGTGTGCACGCTGGTGCGGTGCCGCTTCGCGCACCTGATCAGGTCGACCACGGTGGTCTTGGTGCCGTCCGCGGGCAGGTGCCAGACGCCGTCGTCGTCCCGCTGGAAGCCGCTCTCCGCGAGGGCGGTGTGCGCCCAGGGGTACTGCTCGCCCTAGGCGATGGCGCGCTGCCGCCGTGGCGGGCTTCGGGCCGCTGGGGAGCGCCGGGGTCGTCGGAGGGGGCCGAGTCGTAGAGGACCTCGAACAGCGACGGGTCGTCGGGGTGCTCACGCTTCGCGATCCAGCCCTCGGGGTCTCCGGGCGGGCGCTCGGAGGACGGCTCCTGCGGCGGACCGATGATCAGGTAACTGTCGTCGGGGGGAGAGACGCGCACGATGTAGGCGCTGAGGCCGAACTCGATGTCGCACTGCAGGCCGCGCGCCCGCAGCGGCGTGGTGATGTGCGCGTGGCGACGCCACAGCTCCTGCCACCACGAGGTGTCCACGTTGCGGTGGTCGGGAAGCGGTGCGAGCCAGGCAACGCGGCGGGAGTCTGGGGTGCTCGCTTCGTCAGCGGCCACGGTTCCTCCCGCGGGAGGCGGCGGGCGATCGGTGCGGTGGAGGCGTCCGTCCAGTGGGGGTGACTCCCAGCTGCGACTCCTGACTGAAGCCGAGTTCGTACTCGTCGTGGGTGGCGATCAGGTCGCGTTCCATCTGGGCGTCCTGGTCGGCGACCTGTGCCATGAGGTCGTCGACTTCGGCTCGGCGTTGTTGGTATTCGGCCCATTCGGTGGCGTTCAGGTGAGGGGGACGTTTCAAGAGGACTTCGTGTGCAGGCGGTGGCGGTGCCGTGTCGATCAACAGTGGTGGTCCCTGGCGGGATCGCGTTTGCGAGAGTCGGGCGGGACTGGAATCGCAGAAAGAGAGCTATCGGCGGGGTGCGGTACCGGGGGACGGAGGAGCGGGCGGGACGCCTGCGCTGGCCCCAGGCTGGCCGCCGGTCGGTGTCGCGGGGGTGGGAGCCGGGTCGTAGGCGGCGCGCAGCCTGCTCAGGCCGGCCTCGTCGGCGAGGGCCAGGACCGACAGCGCCCGGCTGGCCGCCGTCATCAGCAGGTTTGAGGGAGACCCCTTGGCCGCACCGCGGTTCTCCCGCCGCCACCGGGCGGCGGCGACGAGGTAGTCGCTCACGGCGCGCAGTGCAGGTTCGGCGGCGTCCAGGACGTGGTCGGTGACTGCTTCGATCTCTGCGGGAGTCTGAGCCGCGGCGAGGGCGTCCAGGTAGGGGGTGAGATCAGGTGCGGGCCGGGGCTGGTCCGGCAGCGGATGCGCGTCGAGGAAGGGCTGCGCGTCGCGTCGCGCCCACCGCTTCAGGTCGCCGCGGGTGGCGAGGTTGTACCGGGCGGCGTGGATCTGGTCGGCGTCGCGGCCGACGTTGTCGTACAGGTCGAAGTCCGGGTCACGCGGGGAGATACGAGAGTCCTTCGATGGGGTGTTGTCAGGCTTCGTGAACTAGACGCATTTTCAATGCATTCGGGCGTCGGTGTCGAAGAGCGCCAGCTCGTTGGGATGCAGCAGGTGCTGGACGATGAAGGATCTGCCAGCGACTTTCCACAGACCACGGCCCCGGTTGAGGTGCGCGATGGCGTCCATTTCCACGGAGGTCAGGCCCAGCAGGGCGGCGGCGGCGTGGAGTTGGTCGGTCTCCTGGCGGTAGATGATCCGGGTGCTGCAGTCGGCAAGGAGGCCCTCCGCGAGGGCGCGGCCTTTTGATCCGGCGTCGCCGGCGGTGAGCAGGTCGGACAGCCGGTGGATCACCATGAGGTTGGCGATGCCAAGGCCACGGGAGAGCTTCCACTGAGCCTGCATCCGCTGGAGCAGACCGACGTGCCGCATCAACCGCCACGCCTCGTCGTACACGATCCAGCGCCTGCCGCCGTTCGGATCGGAGAGGGCGGACTCCATCCAGGCACTTGCGCAGGTCATGGCCAGGACGAGGGCGGTGTCGTCGCCGGATCCGCCGAGGCGGGACAGGTCGATGGTGAGCATCGGCGCGTGCGGGTCGAAGGCGACGGTGGAGGGGGCGTCGAACATGCCGGCCAGGTCACCGTGGACGAGGCGGCGCATCGCGTGGGCCAGGTCGCGGGCGGCGTCGCCGAGCTGGCCGGACATCATGCCGGCGGCTTCGTCGAGCGCACTGGGGGTGTTGAGGGTGGCGGCGACGTCGCCGAGGAGCGGGGTGCGGCCGGTGGCGGCGGCGCGGGTGACGACGGCGTCGAGGGCGACGTCGAGGGCGGTGTGCTCCATGGGCATCAGGTCCCGGCCCAGGACGGTCCGGGCGAGGGAGCCGAGCAGGAGCAGGCGTCGTTTGCGGATCTCGCCGACCCAGTCGGCCTCCGTGACGCTGTCCGGTCGCGGGGCCGCGTCCAGGGGGTTCAGGCGTCCGGGCAGTCCGGGGCCGAGAGCGACGGACCGGCCGCCGAGGGCTTGCGCCACCGGCGTCCACTCGCCTTTGGGATCACAGGGGACGTAGACGCGGTAGCCGAAGGCCACCGAGCGCAGCGCGAAGGACTTGGCGAGCGCGCTCTTGCCCTGGCCGATCACCCCGGCGAGCAGGAGGTTGGGGTTGGTGAATCCCTCGACCTTGCCGTACAGCGCGAACGGGTCGAAGACGAACGACGCTTCCGCGTGGACGTCGCGGCCGATGTAGATGCCCTCGGCGCCGAGCCCGCCTTCGGCGAGGAAGGGGTAGGCGCCGGCGGCCACGGCGGTGGTCATGCGGTAGGCGGGCAGCTTCAGCCGGTTGTTGCGCGCGGATGCGGGCCCGGGACGTCCGCTCGGAGGGTAGAGCGGAGCGGGCATCTCGTGCTCGGCGGGTGTTCTCTCGGCCTGGTGGGCGCTGGCTTCGGCGCGGGCCTTGGCGGCGGCTTCGGCGAGCTGGCGGCGGGCTGCCTTGCGGCTGGCCCGGTCGGTGCCGTGGGGGGTGAACAGCGGGCTGGCGGAGGCGCGGCGGGCGCGGCGAGCGGGCCGGTGGCTCATCGGAGGCCCTCGATTCTGCGGGTGGTGCTCATCGCACGCAGGCCGTGGTATGCGGGCGGAGGTCGGTGGGGGTGGTCTTGCGCCGGATGCTGTGCCCGGTGGCGAGGTGGCGTTGGCAGATGGTCAGCACGGGCGGCCCTTCGGGCAGCCGTTCCGGATGGCACGCGCTCGTCTCGGTGTCTGTCTGCTCTGTATTGCCGGGCAGCAGGTGGAAGGCGGAGTGGAGCTCGGTGGTGGCCTGCCACAGGCGGGTGTGTGCGGTGGCGAGGTGGCGGCCTGCTGCAGGATGCGGGGGCCCTGCTACCTCGGCCAACTGGTCGATGAACCGGTGTAGTTCGGTGAGGTGG
Organism: Streptomyces sp. NPDC088254; assembly: GCF_044740925.1. Classification (NCBI taxonomy): domain Bacteria; kingdom Bacillati; phylum Actinomycetota; class Actinomycetes; order Kitasatosporales; family Streptomycetaceae; genus Streptomyces; species Streptomyces sp. NPDC088254. Next base: position 611,226 of record NZ_JBIURQ010000001.1, read on the forward strand.
GCGTGGAGGGTGTCGAGGTGCCCGCGATCCGGGGGCGCCGCACGGTTGAGGTCACGAGCGTGGTGGCGGACGCCTGCCGTGGCGGCCCGAAGGTAGGGGTGCGCGTCGGGCGCGCTGGGACGGGGAGGGATCAATGGGAGGTCCTTGCCGCCAAAGAGGCGGGAGCGGGGTGTGGGGGCGAACTGGCAGCTACAGGGTGGTGCGGGCCAGGGGGAGTGCGGCGACGGCGAACGCGTCGGGCTGCTGGTAATTCAGCCGTCGCAGGTCGACGCCCGAGGTGACGGCGTGGGTCTCGATCTGTGCGCAGGCGGCGTCCAGGAGGGCGTCGGTCTCGGCGGTGACGGTGACGAGGCCGGTCAGGGCGACGTCCGCGTGTCCGGCGATGAGCTGGCGTTCGCGGGTTTTGACGTCGGCGTACTCGACGGAGTCCTCTTCGGAATCGACCTGTCCGCGGCGGGCGCGCTCGTTGGCGTCGGCGATGATCGCGGCCTTCTTGCGCTGGACGTCCCGCAGTGCGGACTCGAGCCCCTGCGGTACGTAGATGAGGGAGAGGCTGCGTCGCACGCCGGCCGTGAACATGAGGCCGTGCATGAAACCGGCGTTCGTCTCGGTGCGGGGCCAGTTCTCCACCCAATACGTGGCGTGCCGTGCGCTGTCGGTGGCGAGGCGGTCGTACTCCTCGACCTGGACGACGGGACCTGCGGCTGCGGGATCGGCCTCGGCGCGGCCGGTGTCGGACCACTGCTGGAGTGAGGCGAGGGCCCCCGGGTCGTAGGCGGTGCGGATGACGGCGGCGATCTCCCGCGCGGTCAGCCACCCGGTGACCATCAGTCCGGCGTTGCGGGCCGCCTGGGCGATGGAGGCGGTGGTCTGCTCCATGACGGTGAACGCCCCGGGCAGCCCGCCGCCGGCCTGCGAGATCAGCCGCCGGGCGGCTTTGAGGTCGAGGGAGATGGCGAGGTAGGTCTCGTGGGGTGCGGCGGCGGGACCGGCCGAGGCGACCAGTTCGGAGTAGATCTGTCCGGCGACCGGTGTCTGGGGCTGCCCGTTCTGGGCCCAGTGGCGGGTGAGGGTGTCGCCGCTGTCGGGGACGGTGCGTTCCAGCACCTGCACGGTGGCGATGTGCCCGGTGCGGGCGATGCCCGCGAGCGCGCGTCCCCAGCTGCCCACGTTGTGGTTCTGGGTGGCGGGGTCGAGGAGGGCGAAGGCGCGGCTGCTGACCCGGGCGATGGCGGTCAGGGTCTGCCGGTGTGGGTCGTGCACGGCCGCGGCGCCGTTGGCGGAGTCGCCGGGGGTGACCACCTTGAGGGAGGCGGCCGTGCCGGGCAGGTGGAGGATGCCGTCCTGCCGGGGCCGGGTGACGGGCCGGGCGAGCCAGAGCGTCTGGCCGGTGCGTCGGCGCTGTGCGTAGCGGGCGACGATCGGCGCCCAGTCGATCAGGGAGCGTCCGTGCCGACGGATCACCACGAGCGCACCGGAAGCCGCCCACAGCGGTGCCAGGGCGACGGCGCCGACCAGCCCGGTGGAGACCACCGTCATCAGCAGCAGCACCAGCGTGCAGGAAACAAGGACGAGTTGCGGCAGGGAGAGGCCGAGGAGGATGCCGCGGCGGGACCGGTGCGGAAACTTCACGGTGACCGGAGCGACGGAGAGATCAGTCAAGGGGCGGGTCCTGAAGGCGCGGACGGAAACCCGGGGGCGGGGGTGCAGTACACGTCCCGCCCCCGGTAGACGGACAGGGGATCAGAGGCCGGTCGCAGGCGGCGGCGGTGAGGCCGTCCCGCTGGGCGTGGCGTTCTGTGCCCCAGGGGACGGCGGTGCGCCTTGCGGCGGCGGGGTCGTGGTCGGCGGCACTGACTGCCAGCCGCCTTGCTGGCCGGACGCGGCGCTCACGCCGGATCCGCCCGGCCCCGGGCTGCCGCCCACCTGGCCGCTGGTGTCATCCGACACGCTCGTCGGCGCGGGCTGGACGGCCTTCTCCAGGCCGGACTTCATGGCACCGCCACCGGGCGAGCCGCCCGTTCCGCCACCCTGCGAAGCGTCCTTGCCGCCGCCGCTGTCGCCGGTCGGGTTGGCGGCGATGTCGCCGGGGAATCCGCCTCCGCCTGCGGCGTCGGGGCCTTGCGCGGCGGCGACACCCGCTCCGGCTGCCGCGCCGCCGGTTCCGGCGGTGGCGGCTGCTGCCGCGGCCTTGCGGGCGGCGTTTTCGGCGTGGGCCTTGGCGATCTGCGCTCCTGCGCCGCCGGCGCGGTGGATGGACTCGCCGTCGGTGCCGTCGGCCGCCCAGTGCACGAACTTGAAGACGGCATAGGGGCACAGCAGCACCAGGATCATGATCACGATGCCGGACATGACGTCGGCGAGGGCGGCGATGCCGTCGGTGGCGTCGGTCTTGCCCATGGCGGCGATGCCGAGCACGAAGATCACAGTCATCAGCAGCTTGCTGACGACGAGGGTGGCGGTGGCTTCGATCCAGCCCTTGCGCCAGCGGCGTGCGACTTCCCAGCCGCCGCCGGCGGACGCGAAGACGGCCAGGGTGACCATGACGAGGATGCCGACCTTGCGGACCATCATCACGCACCAGTAGAGGAAGGCGCCGATGGCGGCGCCGAGACCGACGACGACTGGGACGAGCCAGCCGAGTCCGGCCAGGGACCCGATCTGGCTGACCTTCACGATGCGGCGCACGGCCGACTCGATGCTCAGGTGCGCGGTCTTGAACAGGCCGTCGCTGACGGCGTCGACGACTTCGACGGCGACCGTGGTCAGGGCGATGGCGCAGAACGCGAACAGGACCCCTGACATGGTGCCGGTGAACGCCTGGGTGAGGGCTTGTCCGTCGCGTCTGACAGCGGCCCGGACGAGCTGCGCGCAGAAGGTGGCGACCAGCAGGACCAGGCCCAGCGGCAGCAGCATCTCGTAGTTGTCGCGGAACCATCCGGCATTCAGGTCGACCCTCGTGGTGGTGTTGACCGCCTTGGCGGCCAAGTCGGCCGCTGCCGCAGCCAGCTCACCTGCGGACTTCGCCATCCAGTCACCGATGGCCTTGCCAGGGTCCGAGGCGAAATCGACCGCGTCGCCGACGGCACAGAGCTTGTCCGCCAGGGGGTAATCACAGAAACCCACGGGGAATTACTCCTCCTTGTCTCGTGTCAGGCGCGGGTCACTGCGTGACGCTCGAAGCGATGGCGGCCAGGGCACAGTCGTGGCCGGGGCGGCACTGCACGGCGAGGGTCACGGCGCGGTCCTCGGCTCCGCCGCCGCCCTTCTTCCATGCGATCTGCTGCTTGCCGTTGACGGTGACGACGTAGATGTACGCCTCGGTGATCGCCGAGGGGTCCTCGGCGAGGGCCTGCTTGAACGCGCCCGGGTAGTGGCCTTCGGTGACGCGGGCGGTGGCGTGCTGGTCCTGGTCGGCCATCCGCGACCACAGCAACGGATCAGGGACCTGGCCGGAGACGGACGCCCAGTCGGCGTAGGTGGGCTCCTTGGTCAGCCACTCGCGCATGCCGGCGAGCTGCTGGTCGCGGCTGGTGTCGCGGGTGTCGTAGGACCACAGCATCTGGGCTGCTGCCTTGGCGTACGCGACCGGCTCGGAGATCTGCGGAGGCTTGGGCACGGAACCGGAGTCGGCCTCGGGTTTCGGTGCGGGGGCCTCGGAGGAGGACGGGCTGTGCGTTGCGGCCGGCCCGGCTGCTGTCGGATCCCGGTGGGCGTTGCCGCTGCCGGACAGCCAGGCGACGGCTGCGGCGATGGTGAGCAGGACGGTGACGACCAGAGCGACGATGGCGATGCGTCGGTTGGCCGACCAGCCGACGCCGTAAGAGGACAGCGAGAGGGTGGGGAATCGGTTCCGCATCAGTGGACCTGCGAGCCGAGGGTGGAGAAGAACGCGACGATTCCGTTCGCGGCGCCGAGGCCGAGGGCGGCGCCCGCGGCGACGACGGCGCCCTTCTTGCCGTTGGCCTCGGCCTGGTGGCCGCCGGTGTGGTGGCCCCATGCCCACACGCCGAGCGAGACGGCGAGGGCGCCGACGACGGCGATGATCCCGAACATGTTGATCGAGTTGACGACGTTCTTCAGCACGCTGAGCCCGGGCAGGCCGCCGCCCTTGGGCGAGATCCCTGGGTCGTAGGCGAGCTGGATGACGCGGTCTGCGAGAGGGAGGGACATAGGTGTGGCGGGCTCCTTGCATACGCGGGCCAGACGAGGGGCCGGCGGGGGAGGGGAAGCAGAGGGGGTGGGGAGATGCGCTCGGGGCGCGGGAGATCGCCGCGGCGGCCGGCCTGGAGCGGTGGCCGGGCGGTGGCGTCAGATGACGCGGCGGGCGGCGAGAATCGTCCAGTCCTTGATCGGGGTGATCCGGACCGGCTTGGTGGTGCGCGGTGCCTCGATCGCGAGGCCCTCGCCGATGTACATGCCGACGTGCTCGGGACGGCTCGCGGTACCGCGGCTGAAGATGAGGTCACCGGGCTTGAGCTGGGCGGGCGAGACTGCCTTGCCCTCGTTGACCTGCGTGTACGTGGTGCGGCTGAGGGTGACGCCGGCGTGTGCGTACGCCTGCTGCATCAGCGAGCTGCAGTCGCAGCGGCCCATCGGGTCGGGGCCGTGGGCGTTGGTGCAGGATCCGCCCCACTGGTAGAGGGTGCCGAGCTGGTGCATCGCCCACTCGATGGCGTTGCGTGCCTTCGGGTCGGCGTCCTTGGGGATCTTGTATCCCTTCGGGACGCTGCCCTCGGGGATGGGGCCAAAGCCGGAGCCGTCCTGGCCCGGAGCGCAGCCGGTAGTGCCGGCTCCCGGGTCCTTGCCTGTGTTCGGCTCCTTGGCGTCCTTGTTGTTGCCGGCGCCGGGGAAGGTCTTGGCGATGGCTTCCTGCAGCGCGGTGGCCAGGTGCTCCCACTGCGCGTAGGCGTCCGGCAGGCCGGACTGCTGTACTGCTTGGGCGGCCTGGGTGACGGTCATCTGCTGCCAGCCGTTCACCTTGAGCAGGTGCTTGTAGAACTGCTCGCTCGCGTACGTCGGGTCACGGATCTGCTCGGCGGTGCCCCAGCCTTGGGAGGGACGCTGCTGGAACAACCCAAGGCTGTCCCTGTCGCCGTAGTTGAGGTTGCGTAGCCTCGACTCCTGCATCGCCGTGGCGAGCGCGATGACCTGGCCCTTCTTGGGGACGTCGAGGCTGATACCGGTGGCCACGATCGTCTGGGCATTGGGCACCTGCTCGGCGGGCAGGTCCAGGCCCTCGACGTGGACGTTCTTGCCGGACGCCCCGTCGAGGATCTTGGTGACCTGCTCGGCGACCTTGCCGGTGTTGATGTCGTTCAGGCAGATGAGGGAGCTGCTGCTGCTTTGAACGGCGTCCGCGGAGGACGCCATCATCATGCCGGTGCCGGCGAGCAGAAGCGGGGAGAGGAAGACGACGCCGATGCCGGCGGCGAGCGCCTTCAACCGGAGCGGACCGCTCGTGGGTCAGCGAGGTCGGGCAGGGGTGGGTAGCGAGACGTCATGAGCGTGTCCTTCGGGGGTGCGGTGTCCGGCGTGCCGCGTGCGCGAGGCGTGGTGGAAGGGCGCGGCGGCCGGGGTGGGCGATCAAGGCGGACCGATGTGGGGCGAGTTGCCGCTCGCTCCCAGCTGGCCGGGCCGTGAGCTAGGTGTGTCAGGGCAAGGGGGTACCTCCGTGAGGTGTGGCGGGGGAGTAGCCAGCGGCGGTGTCCGCCGGGCGGTTCAAAAACAGTAGATGCGGATTGGCGGTTGACCAAAAAGCTGGCGCGAGGTGCCGGAATCCGGCACCCTCGCACGGCACTTCTTGGTCGTCGGCGGATTCGCCTCTACAGTTTTTGGACTCCCCTCGCCTCCTCGGTCTGCGGCCCTGGGCTTCTGCATGCCCACTTCCGGCCTGCGAGGACTCTGTGCGAGGCGGCTAGTTCCCACCGTGAATCCGCACCCGAATAGGGGCCCCTCTTTGCCTTTTTCCCTTCACCAGGGCGACGCCCTTGCCGTTCTCTCCGGCCTTCCGGACGGCTGCGTCGACTCCGTCATCACCGACCCGCCGTACAACAGCGGTGGCCGGACCGCGAAGGAGCGCACCACCCGCTCCGCGAAGCAGAAGTACACCTCCGCCGATGCCAAGAACGACCTCGCAGACTTTACCGGCGAGAACATGGACCAGAGGTCCTACGCGTTCTGGCTGACGCAGATCATGACCGAAGCGCACCGTCTGACGAAGACCGGCGGGACCGCGCTGCTGTTCACCGACTGGCGTCAGCTCCCGACGACGACGGACGCGATCCAGGCAGCCGGGTGGCTGTGGCGCGGTGTGCTGGCCTGGCACAAGCCGCAGGCCAGGCCGCAGAAGGGCCGGTTCACCCAGAACTGCGAATTCATCGTCTGGGCGTCGAAGGGGGCGATCGACGGCTCCCAGAACCCGGTCTATCTGCCCGGCATGTACTCGGCGTCGCAGCCCTCGGGCGCGCAGCGCCGGCACATCACGCAGAAGCCGGTCGAGGTGATGCGCGAGCTGGTCAAGATCAGCCCCGAGGGCGGCACGGTCCTCGACTTCTGCGCCGGCTCCGGCTCCACGGGCGTGGCCGCTCTGCTGGAAGGCCGGGACTTCATCGGCGTGGAGAAGACCGAGCACTACGCGTCGATCGCGGCCGACCGGCTCACCGAGACGATCCGCGAAACCCTCACGCAGGACGACGTGGACCTTACCGGCTGAGACCCGTCCTTGCCTTCTGCCAAGGCGACCGGCTCCCCAAGCGTAGCCGTCGGCGACATACCGCCGCAGTGGCCGTGCAGCTCGCCGGATGGGCCGCGCGCAGACGCTTCCGTCCTTTTCTCATCCCGTGTCTCGTAGGAGGCCGAGCTTTTCAATGCCCGAATCAACAAAGTCGCCTGACGATGGCGAGTTGGAGCCGGTTCGTATTCCGGACCGACAGCTGGAGGGAATCGAGGCGAGCGTGCGGCGGCTCATGGAGCAGTCGGCGCAACAGGCTCAGCAGCTCGACCACCTCGCGTCCGCCCCGCCGTCCAGCGGATCACCGTTCGCGGCCTTCGGCATGCCAGGACTCGGTGGGCCGCCTCCCGCCGCTCCACCGGAGCCCCGCCCGATCCTGGAACTCGATGGAGAAGAACGCGAGGACGAACTCGACGCCCTGTCCGACTGGGTGGATGACTTCTTTCTCCCGGTGTACGGGGCGGAGGTCACCACCGCGGCTCCCTGGTGCCTGCAGTGGCAGGAGCACGACGACGTGGTGGCCTGGCTCCACGCCCTGTGGCTCGCCTACCAGCAGCACAAGGATCCCGAAGCCGGGCTGTCCGGTCTGTTCGTGTGGCACCGGGACTTCCTCACCCACGCCGTCGCGGCGATCCGCGCGCCGGGTGGGCCGCTGTCGGCCTGCATGACCTCGCCCGACCGGCCCGCGCACCGCCTTCTGCCCGGCCCGCCGCCGTCCGTGCGCACGGAGACGGCGAACACGACACAAGCCGCCGAACCGGACGAGCCGACGTCATGACCGCGGGAGCGGGACAGCCCGCCTTCGCACTGAGCTTCGACCCCCGCGCGCTGACCGATCTCCTCCAGGCCCCCAGCGACATACGCGACCTCACCCTCGCCTACCTGCAGGATGTCGTGAACGCGCAGCGCTTCGGCCTGCGTCTCGACGGTGACCTGGAGGGATTCAGGAAGCTGTTCGTGGACTCGCGCAAGGACTGGCGTGTCGTCTACGGCGTCCGCCCGGCACCTGCGGAGTCCGCGCATCCCAAGGAGATCCACGTCGTCGCCATCCGGCCGCGAGCAGGCAACGACGTCTACGATGAGGTCGGCCGCCGCCTAGGGATGACTCGTCGGCCGCTGAGCGCCCGCACCCACGCGGCACGCTCGCGTTCCCCGCAGCTGACCACCCGCGCTCCCGTACCCCGGCCCGGTCCGCCGCCCACCGCACTGCCGGGGCTGCCCCGTCCCGCCCCTAACCCCGCGCACCATCACACCCGCTGAACGCACAGAGGTCCGCCTATGCACCCTCCACCCGCGCCGGCACCCACCCGGCGTGCGGTCTCCCCGCTCGACCACCGCCTCCAAGCCGTCACCGGGCACGACATCGACACCGTGTGGGCCTACCGCGACCGCGGCGTCCTCGACGAGCAGCACGCCCACCTGGTCGACCGGCACCGTGAACTGGCCAAGGCCCAGACCAGCGTCACCTTCTACCTCCGGCTCCTCAACCGCCTGTCCAGCGGCGAGTTCGACGTCGACATCGCCCTGTTCACGCGCATCGACCGCACCGTGGACCAGCTGGAAGAGGCCGCCGCCGCCCGGGCGGTGCTCGCCGCCCTGGAGCCCATCGAAGCCGCAGCGGCGGCTTCCGCGCCCGACGCACGGCAGCTCTCGACGGATGACCAGGCGGCGCTGCTCGCCATCGCCGGCGGCGCCAAGCTCTACGAACACCTGCTGACCGGCCGGATGTCCGTCACAGCCGCCTCCGGTACCCGCATCCCCCACGCCAAGCTGCAGCAGTTGGAGGACGCCGGCCTGGTCGTCCGGGACACCGGCCACCCCGTGCACGCAGGCCAGCCGGTCGCGCTCACCGACGCCGGACGGGCCGCGCTGTTCGCCGCCCGCCGGGCTCCCACGGTGCAGGCGCCGAAGGTCCCGGCTCGCCCCGGCGCATCGCGGCCCACCCCGGCGCAGCGGCGCTGACTTCACCGAAAGGCCCTTGTTGTCTCCCACCGACCCGGCGCCGGACCGGAAGTCCCTCCCCGAAGTCGACTTCGACCTGGACGACCTCGACGCCGACGAGGAGAAATACCTCGACTTCTACCGCAAGGTCGCCGTCCACGAGGACATGCTCGTTCCCCTCGCCGAACACCACGACGGCCCGCACAGCTAATACGTCCTGTTCGACCGCACCACCACCTGGGGGCACCCCGGCATGCCGCAGGTGCTCGCCGTGCATCTGCAACGGGACCGCGAGAAGCGGACGTTCAGCTTCGAGCATGCCCCTCTGCCGCTGCCCGCGATGGCGCAGTCCTGGCTCATCCACCGTGGCTGTCCGTCCGATGCCATCGCCCTCGCCCCACTCGGCCCGCCGCCAGCGGACGAGGCCACGCGCGCGCTGGAGTTGCGCCTCGCCGGCGACGGCGACCACTACGCCATGGGCTACTCCTACACCAGCGACGACCCGGACGACATGGTCATCGTCGTGGCCCTGCGTGCCCTGGACGAGCGAGCTCCCTCGCCGTTCCGCGTCGTGGTCGAAGAGGTCGACACCGAGACGTGGACGCACACCCTGCGCGAGGGCGGCTTCGACACGCTCGGCGAGGCACTGCAGTGGTGCGACGACCGCCTCGCGGGCGAGGCCGGCCCTCTTCCGCCGGTCCGCCCGGCAGCCGCAGTTAGCCGCCCGGCCGGCTTGCCGAAGGTTCCTGCCCCGCGCCCGCCCGGCCGCTCACGCTGAGCGTCAAAGCCGACCAGGGCGGCGCAACATAGCCGACGATCGCCGGTTAGCCAAACCGGCGAATATCCGGATTCTTATACAGCCGCCGGGACAACACCCGCGGCACCTTCCCCGCCATCCCTATGCCTTCACGGAGGTTTCTTCCGCATGCGCTCCACCCGAATTGCCATATCCGCAGCCATGCTCGGCGCACTCGCTCTGCCTGTGCTGTCCGCCACCACCGCCAGCGCGACCCCCGCGAGCAGCTGCTCGTCCCAGCCGCCGCTGCCGTACGAGGTACACACCAGGGCCGTGACCATCCGGTCCAAGGCCACCACGAAGTCCACCGCGCTCGGCGTGCTCTACAAGAGCCACAAGTTCACCGTGCACAAGAAGAGCGGCAACTGGCTCTACATCACGGACAAGACCACCGGGGTCAAGGGCTGGGTCTCCGGCACGTACGTCTACCGCGACGTCCGAATGTGCCTGGACTGACAGAGCCCAGCAGGTGCCCGTAAGCGGCTCAGCCACCGGGTACGGCAGTCCCTCCCACCCCAGGGATCGGCCTTTCCAGAACAGGAGATTTCCCTTTGCCCGATGGCATATCCGATGAGTCTGAGGATGTCGTGGGCGTGCTCACCGAACGGATCGAAGCGCGCTTCGACATGGGCATGGACCAGTTGAAGGCCGCGGTCGCCGCCGCGCCGACCGCGAATCCCGATGCCACCGACGTCGTCAAGTGGCATGGCCTTCTCGTCGAGGCCCAGTCCGTGCTGGAGCGTGCGGAGGACGACCTCCTCGCTGCGCTGCAAACCCAGCCCAGCGAGATCGACGATCCGACGATGGGCCTCGCCCACCGGGTGAACGCGGCCGTCACCGCCCGCGACGGCCGAGCCATGGTCGTGCGCTGGCTCCTCGACCCGGACGCCCCGGGGAAGAAGGACCTCGCCGCCCAACGCCTCGCCCGCCTCCGGCCCCGAACCGGCCCGGCGGTGCAGACCAGCGCTCCCCACCGGCCCGCAGGCACAGCCGCACCGGCATCGGCGTGGCGGCCGGCAAGGACCGCCCGATGAGCCGGGACAAGGCCAGCACCATGGACGCCGACCTGCAGAAGGTCTTCGGCAACCCGCTACCCGAGCTGTACGAGACGGCTGCCAGCCCAGGTGCCTCGCCCGCGCTCGCCCGTGCCCTGGAGCTGCGTTCGTTCCTGGCGCTCACCGAGGAGCAGGTCGCCCGCGTCCGCGACCGCGTCCACGCCGACATGGACCCGGACCGCGACATGGGCGAACTGTCGGCGGACAAGCTCCGCTTCGACGCGCAGTGGCTGGAAGCCGCACTGGAGGCCCGCGACGGCTACCGCGCCGCCCTCGGCGGACTGCTGCGCACCATGCCCCCGCCTGCCCAGCAGGCTCGGCCCGTACGAACGGCTCAGCTCAGGGCCACCGCAACCCTGCCCCCGTCTGCCGCCCCGGCACCGCAGCGTGCCGGGGCGGCCCGGGCCCGCCGACCGTGAAAGCCCCCGCTTGCCCCACCTCACGTCCACCGACATAGCCGGACGGATCGAGGACTTGTACGGCGCGCCGCTCGCCGACCTCGAAGCCCACGCCCAGGGCCAGCCGCCCGGCATGCTCTCCGCCCTGCTCGGCATGCACGACGACCTCGCCCTCGCCGAGCGCAGCATCGACGTCCACCGCGACCACCTCGCCCGGCTCATCCACCCCGAGCGGCAGATCGACCCGCACGAGGTCTCCCACCTCCTCGACGGTGCACGCCGGCTCGCCGAAGCCGTCGCCGTCCGCGACGTCCAGGCCAAGTCGGTCGCCGCCGTCCTGCAGAGCCTGGCTCGCGTCCCGGCCCCGACGCCTGCCCCGCCGGCTCCCTCGCCGTCCGTTCCAGCTCCGCCTCTACCGGTGCCGAGCCCGGCACACAGCCGCTGACCCAGGCGATCTCTCTCTTTCCTTCACCCAGGAGTTCCTCCCTTGGCCATCACCGCTCTGCCCCCTGACACCGACGCCGACATCGCCCGGGTCACCGAGGCCCTCGCCATGATCACCCCACGCTGGAACGTGAGGATCCTCCTGGCCCTCTCTGGCCCGCCGCTGCGCTACAGCGAGCTGGCGGCCAAGGTGTCCTGGCTGCAGAACGGCCAGCTCCACCCCAAGCTCAAGTCTCTGTGCGACGCCGGACTCGTCGAACGCACCGAACACACCGCACGGCACGTGAGCTACCGCCACACCGAACGTGGCGCGGCCCTGCTGCCGGTCCTGCCGGTGATCGTCACCTGGGCCGAGGGACACCTGGAGAAGGCGGACGGTCCGCTGCCCGCGATCGAGCAGATCGAGGACGGCCTCACCCTGCTCACCCGGCGCCACGCCGCCGCCATCCTGTGGGTGCTCAAGTCCCGACAGGAGGTCAGCGGCCGGGCTCTGGCCCGGATCGTGATGCCCAGCAGCGACTGGACCAACATTTATCCGCCGCTGCGGCAGCTCGTCGCCGACGGCCTGGTCGACACCGACGGCATCGGCCAGCCCTACCGGCTGTCCGCAGCCGGCGACGGCCTTGGCCCCGTGCTCGGCGCCCTGTCCGCCTGGTCCGCCGGGCAGAGCCTCGACCAGGCGGCCCAACACCCGGTCTGGGGACAGCCGCAGGCGAAGCCCGCGCCGAGGCCGTGGCTCAGCAGCCAGCCACGGCCGACCCCCGCGGCGCTCCCACCCGCTCGCACGACCGCATCCTCTCCGGCGTGGCACCACCGCGATCTCTTCTCGCACGCTACGACCGCCCGCCCGAAGGCAGCCATCCCGGCGGGAGGCCCGCGCCGATGAGCACCCCCTTCACCCCTGCCGAAGTACGCCACGCCGTCGAACTTCTCGCCTCGCGCTCCTTGATCCGCCTGGTCACCGAGATCGACGACAACGGCGCCATACCGCCGCGACGGCTGGCCGGCACCCTGCCCGACCTCTCCACGCACCAACTGCGAAGCGCCTCCGACACGGCCCGCGCCCACGGCCTCGTCCGGATCGCACCCGGCTCCGGTCTCGAACTTAGCGAGGCAGGAGCGGAGTTGGCCGACCTGTACGACGCGATGGCTCGCTGGGCCCGGCGTCACGCCGTCCCGGCCCCCGTCTGCGAGTTCAGCCGCCGTATCCGGCACGTCCTCGACCTGTTGGCACCGTCGCTCTCCACCGAGCGCGCCGACGCTCTCTCTCCGCTGACCGGCGACGGTGCCGAGGCGGGGCTGGCCCGTCCCCGCACCCTCCTGATCCAGTGGCTGGCCGACAACCCCCAGGTGGCCAGGGTGCCCGAGCCTGAGCCGGTCGCGTGAGCGCAGCGGTCACACCGCGGCACGCACGCCACACCGGCGGGCTGATGCGCAGCATCTACCTGCCGCGCACGGCGGACGCGTTGGCGTTCGCGATGTCCACCTACGGCATCCCGCTGCTTGTCCTAGCCACGACGCGATCCGCTGCGCTGACGGGCGCCGCCTTCGCCCTGGAGTGGATTCCGCGGCTGGCTGCGTTCGGGTGGGCCGGCTCGGTCGTTGACCGGCGCGGTGCCTCAGTGGTTTTCCATCTTGCCTCCCTGGGGAGGGCGCTGGCCCTCGCCGCTGGCGCGGTCCTGCTCCACCTCCACCCGTCCGGCACCGTGGCGGGCGCGACCGTGATGGTGCTGGCGGCGACGACCGGCGTGCTCACCGAGTTCAGCTATATCGCGGCCGAGACCGCGGGCGCCGCCGCCGGACGGCGAGCAGGACGGCGGGCCCACCGTGTCCAGGCCGTCCTGCTTGGCATCGACCAGACCGCAACCATGGCCGGGCCGGCGTTCGCCGCAGTGCTCCTGCTCGCCGGGCCGCCGCCGATGCTGGCAATGATCAGCGTGCTCTCGCTGCTGGCTGCCATGCTCGCCCTGCGCACCCCGCCCTCGCCCGTGGCACCGGCCCGCGCGCCGAAGGGGCAGTCCGGCGCCGGACTGCTCACCGGGTGGCGCACCATCCGCTCGCTGCCCGCGCTCGGCTGGCTCGTGACCGGGCTGACCCTGTCCAACCTGGCCACCGGCCTTCTCCAAGCGGCCGGCCCCGTGATCGTCGTCAAGCACTTCGGGCAGTCCACCACCGCCGTCGGCCTCGTCTGGTCCGCCGCTGCCGCAGCGACGCTCCTCAGCGTCACATTCTGCCGGTTTGCGATCGACCGCCTCGGTCTGTGGCCGGTCGGCGCCGCCTGCGCCGCCCTCGCCTCACTCGGCTGTCTCGCCGCCGCCCAGGCCCCCGACTACCGGTCCTACCTCGTCCTAGTCGCGGTCCTCATGGCGGGCGAAGGAGGCATGACGGTCGTCCTGCGCACCCTGCGCTCCCGCCTGATCCCTCCGGAGAAGTTCGGCAGCACCCTGTCGGCGACCATCCTCATCCTCCTGCTGCCCTTCCCCGTCGCCGGCGTACTCACCGCGCTCACGCCGACCGACGCACTGGGCCACGTCATCACCGCATGTGCCGTCCTGCAGGGCCTCGGACTGGCCCTCGCCTTCACGCGCCTGCGCACCGATCCGGCCCTGCGCACCTGACCCTGCTGCGTCCCAGCCTGTGGAGAACTTCATGTCCATCGCCGCCCTCGGATCGCACCGTGCGACCGGTCGCACCATCACCGAGCAGTTCCACGCCTTCGACGCCCACAACCCGAACGTCTACCGGGCCCTGGAACCGCATGGCCGCCCGCCGTCTGGCCGCCGGCGTCACACGCGTCGGCGTGAAGGACCTCTTCGAGGACCTTCGCCGCCAACTCCCGTACGGCGTCGTCGGGCTGAACAACAACTTCACCGCCCTCTAGCCCGCCGCCTGATCGACGAGCACCCCCACTGGGCCAGCGCGTTCGACTTCGGCACCGACCACGCCGCTCAGCCTCGCCCGCACCGCTCCCGGCGGCTGCTCGCCGGACACCCACAGCGGGCCGCCCCCGCCGATGTCCGCCACCCACATCTCCCTGCCCCCTCTTTAGATTCTGAGGAGCCCGTTCTTGTCCGACCGTCCTGTCGTCCTGGTCGTCGCCGCATCCGACATGGAGGCCGAGGCGTACCGCGGGTACTGCCTTCAGTCCGTGGCCTCCGCCTACGACGTCGTCCTGATCACCGGCGAAGAGCCCTCATGGGAGACGCCGTACCTGCGGGACTGTGTGGTCGTGTCAGACCCGACCGACCAGGCGGCGCTGTCCGCCGCCGGCCGGGCCCTGGCCGACCGCTACGACCTGGCCGGCGTGTTCACCTGGACCGAGTGGTACCTCGTCCCGGTCGCCCGCCTCGCCCGCCAGCTCGGCCTGCCCACCACCGCCCCGGAAGCCATGCAGGCATGCCGCAACAAGGCCACCTCCCGCCTCTTGTTCGCCCGGCACGGGGTTCCATCGGCCGCCTCGGTGAGCGTGCGCACGCGCGCCGAGGCCCAGGCGGCGGCCGAGCGGATCGGCTACCCGGTCGTGCTGAAGCCCGCCGCGCACGCGGCCAGTATCGGCGTGATCCGCGCCGACACCCCCGAACAGCTCACCGCCGCCTTCACGTTCGCCGACCAAGCGGCCGGGCTGGGGCTCGAGTCCACCAGCGTGCTGGTGGAGGAATATCTCGACGGGCCCGAGGTATCGGCCGAGTGTGTCACCTACGGCGGTGAGACCACCGTGGTGGCCGTCACCCGCAAGACGGTCAGCGCCCCGCCCTATTTCGAGGAACTGGCCCACTCCGTCGACGCCGCCGACCCGCTGCTCGACCTGGTCGCACCGGCGGCACGCGCCGCGATCCACGCCCTGGGAATCACCGACGGCGTCTCCCATGTCGAGATGCGGCTGGTCGACGGCCGGCCGCGGCTGGTCGAGGTCAACGGCCGGATCGCCGGCGACATGATCGGCCACCTCGTCCAGCTCGCCACCGGCATCGACCTGCCGCGCAACGCCGCCGACATCGCCTGCGGCCGTGCCCCCGACCTCACCCCGACCCGGTCCTCGGCCGCCGCGATCCAGCTGCTCTACCCCGACACCTCCGGCACCCTGCTCCGCCTCGGATTCGACGGCGCCAGCCCGCGCTGGTTGGAACGCGTGCACTTCCAGCACCAGGTCGGCGACCAGCTGCTCCTCCCGGCCGACGGCGGCAACATGTTCACCGCCCGTATCGGCTACCTGATCACCACCGCCCCCACCGCGGACCTCGCACAGACCCGCGCCAAGCAGGCTGTGCGCCATCTGCAGGTCGCCCTGGTGCCGCACACGGCCGACGAGCCTGCTGCGGGTGGCCGCCCCGCATGACCCGCGCCGACGCTTCCGTGCGCCGCAGCCGTGTCCTGCTGACCAGCTACTTCCTCGGCCTGGGCGTGGTGATGGCGGTCTGGGGCGCCCGGATGCCGGCCGTCCAGCACGCCGCTCACCTCACCACCGCCGGCCTGTCGCTCGTCCTGCTCGCCGCCGCTGTCGGCATGGTTGCCGGACTGCAGGCCGGCGGCCGACTCGCCCGGCCCGACCGACTTCCCCTGCTCCTGATTGGCGGAGCTGTCGCACTGGGAGCGGCTCTCGCCGTGCTGGGGCAGTGCCGGACGCTGACCTCGCTACTCGCGGCGGCTGTCACCTTCGGTGCCGCGCACGGTGTCCTGGACGTCGCCGCCAATACCGCGGCGGTTCGCTGCCAGAACGCCGCCAGCCGGCCGGTCATGTCCTCCCTGCACGCCGCGTACTCGATCGGTGCCCTGGGCGGTGCCGCCCTGGCCGCTGCCACTGCGCGCACAGCCCACAGCGCCTTGTTTATGGCCACCGGCCTCGCGCTGACCGCGACCGTGCTCGTGGCCGGGCCGCGCACCCTCGCGCTGAGCGGCGCCGACCAGCCCAAGCTGCCGGAGCCCCAGGGGGCCGGTCAGGGCCGGGCGGGAGGTGTGTGGCTGTTGGGTGCGCTGGCGGCTGCGAGCCTGCTGGGGGAGGGGGCGGCGGCCGACTGGGCCGCAGTGCACCTGCACACGCTGCACGCCACAACCGCCCTCAGCGCGACAGCGTTTGCCCTCAACAGCATGGGCATGGCGATCGGCCGGCTCACCGGCGACTGGCTCACGACCCGCTTCGGCGCTCCTGCCGTGGTCCGCACCGGCGCTGCGCTCGCCGCCGGCGGACTGACCACCGGCGTCCTGGTCGGCAGCGTGCTTGCGGCGCTGGCCGGCTGGGCGGTCTTCGGGCTCGGCCTGTCCAGCACCGTCCCCTCCCTGATCACCGCCGCCGGCAGACACGGCCCGAGGGCCGTCGCCACGGTCTCCGTCACCGGCTACCTCGGCCTCCTCGCCGGCCCCGCCGTCATCGGCGCCCTCGCCAGCGCCACCACCTTGCCCACGGCCCTGCTGCTGCCCGCCCTCCTCGCAGCCGCTCTCGCCGCCCTCACCCGCCGAGCCCTGGAGAACACCGCCCCTTGACCCGCCCCACCGGCCCCGACGCCGTCATCCTTGACTACAACGGCGTCCTCGGCCTGCAGCCCACCCGCGCCCAGTGGCTACGGCTGGCCCGTACCGCTTCCTGGCCCGAAGACGATCTCGCAGCATTCCAGCGCGTCTTCTGGAACGCCCGCGACCTCTACGACGCCGGCCAGCTCAGCGACCTGGCGTACTGGGCCCGCGTCCTCGGCTTCCATCCGGGCCCCCGCCTGTTGCGCGAACTCCTCGCCGCAGACACCGACATGTGGACCGCGACCGACGAGGGCGTTCTGTCCGTCCTGTGCCGCGCCCATGCCACCGGACTGCCGATGGTGCTGTTGTCCAACGCACCCGCCCACCTCAGTACGGTGCTGGACACCCACGACTGGCGCCGAATGATGACCCAGGCGCTCTACTCGGCCCGCCTGCAGCTGTGCAAGCCCGCCCCGGCCACCTACCAGCAGGCACTGCAGGCCACCGGGGTGAGAGATCCACGACGCGTGCTGTTCGTGGACGACCGCCCCGACAACTGCCAGGCAGCCACCCGCCTGGGCCTGCGCACGCTGCACTACACCGGCTCCACCGACGCCCTCCGAGCGGCTCTGCTGCCCGCCGGCTGACTCATCCGCCCACGCCGCCACTCAGGAACCCGTGTCCCTTCACGACGACCGTCACACGCTCGACGGAGACGTCTTCGTCTCCCCGCGCCATCTCGCCGGCAGCACCTGCACCGGCGACCCTGCCCTCGTCCCGCTCCTCGACCATGGCTGGGACCTTCAGTACGACGACCTCGGCAACGTGTACGTCAACGCCCCCGACCGGCGCGTGCGCTTGGGCTACCTGCCCGAAGGCGAGGACGACGGACTCTGGCGCATCAACGCCTACAAGGACCCATTCGGCCCCCCGACATGGGGCGTGTGTTTCAACGACCGCGTCCCCACCGAGTTCGTCCAGGCGTTCACCACCGCCATCGCCACCGCCTACGAACAGGGGCCGGACACCTACCTCGCCAGGCCGGTCTCGGGAACCGACGAGCACGATCCCTTCCTCGCCGTCGTGCCTCTCCTGCAACAGGGCTGGCAGATCGACCGTCCCCGCTGGGGCGTCTTCGCCGTGCAGGCCCCGGACGGCCTCGCCGGCCTGGAGTTCACCACCGGGGACCTCGATCCGGAAGCCGAGCTGACCACCCGTGACGCCCGCTGGCAGCTCTGGGCGGGAAAATCCATCGACCGGCCCGTCTGGTACGCGACGGCCAGCACCGACACCCCCGTCGCCCTGCTAACCGCAGTCACGCAGTGCGTCGCCGACCCGACCCCGCTGCCCCGGTGGCGCCTGGAAACCCTCAGCTACATCGAGGGCATGGCCCAGCTCACCCCCATCATCCCGCCACAGTCGCCGGCCCCAACCCCGCTCGACGTGCAGCGGGCTGCCGCCTCCCGCCGGCCGGCCGCGCTGCAGGCTGCGAGTGTCCCTCGGTGGAGCACCACCAGCCGACCAGCCCTACCCAGCCCGCGCCGATAGCGCCGGTCCGTTCTCGACTGGAGTTCTCTCTTGCCCCTGCACGCCGCCGAGTTCTTCGCCAAGTTGTGCCTCCCCTTCCACGACCACGCCGTCGTAGGCGCCACCTACTTCGCCGCCCCGGTCCCGGGCGCACCGCTGCGGCTGCGAATCGACTTCACCGCCACCATCCACGCGGACACCTACGGCGGACTTCGTGTGGCGGTCATCCACCCGGGCCGCGGAGAAATCGACGCGGTCGCCCTCAGCTTCCTCGATCACGGCACCTTCCACCGCCGCGACGAAGCCAACAACACCCGGCCGAACACCAAGCAGTACGGCACGTTCAGCACCAACCGCCACCCCGGCCAGCCACCCTGGGACGGAGCCGTCACCACCGGGCTGCGCGACGCCATCGAGCAGTACACCACCGTCTGGTTCCCCGGCGCCTGGGACGCGTTCACGCCCAGCCCCGCGGCGAGCCGGACCGCGCACCGGGCGCCCTACCCGCCGGCCACACGCAGCCAAGCCCGCACCCGCTGAATCCCCGTGCGGTGACCGACCTTCCACCAACCGATCAAGGAGCCCTCTTCCCCGTGCACGCTCGTTTCGTCCGTGGCGCCGTCCGATCCGCCGCCGTCGCCGCCGCGGTGACCGGCACCCTCACCTGGGCGCCGACCGCGAACGCCCAACCCTCCGAACCGACACCCTCCGCGTCGGTCACTGCTGCCGACACACCGGCCCCGGACGCGGGCAGCGTTGAGATCACCACCAGGGACACGGCCGGAGATGTGCTCCCCGACGCCGCGTTCCTGCTGCTCGACTCAGCCGGCCAGGAGGCCGGACGCGGGACAACCGACGCGCGGGGGAAGCTGACCTTCCCCGACCTCGCCCCGGGCGTCTACCGGCTCAAGGAGACGACCTCCGGCAACCCGCTCCACGAGGTTGTCGCCGACCAGGACGTCATCATCACGCCCGGCGCGACCACGCGGCTGACGATCATCGATCCGTTCAAGGCCGCCAGGGTCCACCTGCAGGCCAAGGACGACAAGACCGGCAAGCTCCTGCCCGGCGCAACCGTGAACATCGGCACCGGCACCTCAACGCTGGTCACCCTGACGACCGGCGCCAAGGGCATGGCCTCCGGGGAGCTGCCGGTGTCGAGCCGGAAGACGGAGTTCTGGGTCAAGCAGGTCAAGGCACCTGCCGGTACGACCTCTACAAGCCGTCCAAGACGTTCACCGCGGGCCCCGGCTCACCGGTGACTGTGACCGTCACCAACACCAAGACTGCGACCAGCCCGAAGCCCGACCCCTCGGACAAGCCGACGCGCAAGCCCACCGGTACCCCGTCCACACACGAGGACAAGCCGGGCAGCGAGACCGGCGGGGCCAAGCCTTCCGCGCCGCACACCGGCACGCCGGATGCCAAACCCACCTCCACCGCAGCCGCGATCCCGGACGGCGACTCCACGCCGGCGACGCCGGCAGGCTCCCTCGCCCATACCGGCGCCGACGCCACCCCCTGGATCGCCGCAGGCGCGGGGATCCTTGTCGTCGCAGGCGCCGTCACCCTGGTCGCTGTCCACCGTCGCACGACTACCGAGTCCGAACCGCACGACAACGGCGAGACGAACTAGCCGAACATCGACCACCGCCAGCAGGCTCCCGGGTATCCGGGGGCCTGCCGGCATTCTCTCGACGCCCAACTGCTGCCCCTCCGGCACCGCACACGCGAGGCGGTGTCACCTACTCAGGGCGGCCTCCGCGTCGGCGAGGGTGTCGAAGACGTGCAGAACTTGATCGGCTCCGGTCATCGCGTTCGACTCAGAGCCGTAGGCGACGGCATGAAGCCCTTGCAGTCTGTTCTCCCCGGCCGCTGCCGGGCAGCCCTGGCGGTAGCGGCCGGAGATCCCATGCGAACACCCTTCGACTTGCCCCGATACCTCGATTCATGCCATCACACGCCCGACTGTTCAGCCGCGCCCCTAAGGGGGCGAATCGACTCCGTGCGTACGGTGCTCCATTTGTGCAGGTGCCAGCTGCCGCCTGCCGTCTGTCCCCGGTCGGGTGAGCTGTTCCTTGGACCGCAGCCGAACGCTTGGTATCGGCTGATGTGGAGATTTAGGCGCGTGCCGGGGGCAGCTCGTAGCGGCTGACGGCCAGGTACGGTTTCGGTGTCGCCGCTTCGAGGAGGCCCTCGTCGCCTTCCAGGACGAGTGCCGGCTCCTGGGTCCGGCGCAGCAGGCTGCTCCACTCGCTCGTCGCACCGCGCTCGTAGGCGTCGCGGAGCAGGGGGCGCAGCCGGGGGCGGGCTTGCTCCTGGCGCTCGCGGAAGATCCGCCTTTGGGTGAGTCGCTGTTCTTCTTGAGCTTCGTCGCTGAGGCCCTGGTCATCGGCCGGCTGGTCCTCGGCGGGAAGTCCTGGAGTGCTCCGGGCGATGGCGAGGTCTTCCTCGTGGAGGCGCTCGCATGTGGCGAAGAGCTTGCGTGACATGCCGAGGTGGACGTCGGTTCCGGGGATGCGGCAGGTGAGGAAGTCGTCGAGTCCCCTGGAGCGGATAGCGGCGCGCAGGGTGTGCTGCTCGGCTTGGAGGCGCGCAGGGTGTGCTGCTCGGCTTGGACTGCTGCTCCTCGGGCGTCGGCCCGCATGGCCAGGGTGAGGCCGTCGTCTTCCAGTGGTGTGGTCAGGCTCAAGCGTCGAACCCGGGAAGTGCGGTCAGCAGGCACCGCCACCGTGCGCAGTTGCGAGGCGGGAGCGGAACGCAGGGCGAGGTAGGTGAGCATCTGGGCCCGGGCTGCGGCGATGAGCGCGTCGTCGCTGTCGCCGAGATGCTCTTCCAGATTGCCTCGGCCCGCCACTGCCTCGTCGCTGTCGGATCCGGAAGGGCCGAGGGGCGGCTGGCCAGGGTGCAGGTTGTGGTCGATGGTGAGGAAGAGATCATCTCCAGGGCGTACGGACGCTCCGACCAGGACGGCGCGGTGCGCGTACGCGCTGAGGATCTTGCTGCCGGCCGCCAGCTGCGCCCACCATGCAAAGGCATCGAGTCTCGCGAACGATTAGGGCGGCGCAGGTGGGTGATCGAGCGCACCATGTCGTGGCTGTCCGGCTACCGCCGGCTCAGCCCCGTTACGAGCGAAATCCCCGCAATTACCTGGCCTTTCTTGGACTCGCCGCAGCCATCTGCTGCTACAAGCGACTCGTCCGCCTCACCAGGTAGGACGCGGTCTTAGCAGCTCGGATTCTGCCACGGTTCCAAGGTCGACGAGGCCGTCAGCGCGGCTGTCAATGGCGGGCGAATCCGCTGGTCAGCGGTGGCGTGCGGGTCCCATGGGGCGGCCCATCGGCCTGTACAAAAGTACGCCCTGGCTGGCTAATGGGAGGCGCGAGCGGCGCTCAGGCGGGCATGGAGGGTCTGCCGGGATATCCCCGTCATGCGGGCTAGTGCGGCGAGGTTCACCTCAACGCCGTCCCCCTCCATTAGCTGGACCATGCGGACAATCTCATCGAGCGCTTCGGCGCGCACGGCATTGCCGAACGCCCAGGAACACGCCTTCCCCTGGATGATGTCCAGGCGGCCCTCCGTGATCGAATCGCCCTCCGCGTAGGTCAGCACTTCCCCGATCGGGTTCTGGTCGAAGCGGTCAAGGATTTTGTGCGCCTCTTCCACGTCGATCGAGGTCAGCTCCAGCTTCCCACCCCCGAACTCCCAACGCCCGGTGAGGCGCTCGTACAGTTCGGCCTTGCGGGTCGACCGCGCCGCCAACTCGCGCCACTCTTCGGCTCTCTCCCCCTGACCGATCTTGTCGGCTTCAGCAGCCCTGCGGTACTGATCGCCGGCGCTGATGCGGTACCGCTCGGCTTCCTTCTGAAGGCGCTTGTCATCAAACATGCTGTTATGTAAAGGGCTTAACACTCAAAGCGTCAAGTCCTTTACGGATGCTGGCAGCCTTCCGGCCGTTATCGCCACTCGTTGCCTTCGTGTTGTCCGCCCGTCCGGGCGGCCCTACTCCTGCGCCGCCACCCCTTCCGCCGTAGCCCTTCGGGTGCCGCCGGAGTGTGAGTGAGGCTACAGGCTTCCACCTTTCCGGAGCCCACGTACGTGACGGTCGCCGACCTGCGGCGCGAGTTCGCCACCCTGGCCGGCACGTACGCCCCTTCGTCTGAGCGAAGGGACGAGACCGCGACCGTCGCTGACGGGGAAGCCTCGCCCTCCCGGTCCGTAGATAGCCACCACGTTGATGACCTGGACGAACGTCGTGATGAACCTGACGTGCGGGTCCTGGCTTCTGACGACGACAGCGACGGCGACGACGAAGACTGGGAGCGCATCCTCGTCGAGGAGTTGAAGGGGCTTCGAGAGGAAGAAGACCGGATCGAGCGCCAGGCCGAAGAGGAGCTTCGGATCGTGCTCGAAGCCCTTGGCCCGACCAACCTCGACCGGCGCATGACCGTCGAGGACGCCGATCCCGACGAGGCCAAGCGGCAGGCAGGCTCGCGGCAGGCAGCCGCGGCTTCCCGCATCGCCATGAACGGCGCCCGGTCAACGAACTGGACGCACATGACCCGCGACCGGCGGGCCCTCGGGTACGTGCGCCTGTCGCGTACGGGCACCCCGCGCGGCTGGTGCGCCATGTTGATCAGCCGCGGACCGGTCCACAAGTCCCGCGAGTCCGCCACCTTCGCGGACGGAGACAGGTACCACGACAACTGCCACTGCTACGCGATGCCGATCTGGAATCGGGATCAGTACCAGTCGAGCGAACTGACCGCCATCTCACGGCAGTACGAGGCCCTGGGGCCAGAGGTCACCAAGGGCCACACCGGCAAGGGCGCGGTGAGCGTCTGGCGCCGGTACATCCGCAAGCAACAGCGAGTCGCAGCCCAGGAGGCGCGGCAGTCCACGAGCACGGCCCCGGAGGCGTGAAGTGTCTGACGAGAAGCCAACGAGGAGGAGACCCCGACCGGCCAGAAGTCGGACGAGGAGCGGAAGCCGGACGGCAGCGCAGGTGCCGGCGGATCGTCGAGCAACGAGGAAGACGAGCCCGACTGGGCCCGAAGGGAACTGGCGAAGGTCCGCAACGAGGCGGCCGGATACCGAACCCGACTGCGAGACGCCGAGACGAAGCTCTCCGAGGCCAAGAGCCCGGAGGAGTTCGAGGTCGCCCTCGCGGACGTGAAGGCCAAGAACGCCGAGCTTGAGCGCTCTCTCCTCGTCACCACCGTGGCCGGCAAGTTCGACCTCCCCGACGCCCTGGCCGGACGCCTTCACGGCGAGACCCCCGAGGAGCTGGAGGCCGATGCGAAGGCCCTTCAGGCTCTCGTCACGCCTGCCGCCCCGCCGCCCTCCCTGGGCGGCGGCCTCGACCCGTCCGACGAGGACGACGGCGAGATGGACCCGCGCAAGCTCGCGCGGCGAACCAGGCGCTTCTAGCCAACGTCATGTGGCCCGTACGCCAGAACCTCATCGTGCAGAATGGCGCGATGGATGCGGGATTGGCGGCCGTACTGGGTGCGGCGGTGGGGGCAATTGGCTCCGGAGGGGCGGCTTTCGCCACGGGGTTGTGGGCGGGACGCCAGACACGATGGCAGGTCGACGGGCAGCAGACCATCGCGAGAGAACAGGTGCGGTTCGAGCACCTCAAAGATCGGAGAGAGCCAAGAAGCGTCGCCTACTCCGCTCTCATTGCTTTCATGCAGAACCTGAGCACTGACGCACACGCTGCCCTTCACGCCCTGCTCGCCGAGGAAGATGACAAGGTCAGGGAGTTCGAGGACTCCCTGACTACACGGCGAACAGAGCTCAACTCCGTATTCGCACGAGTCTGTGTTGAGGGCCCCGAGGGCATTGTCACGCCTGCCACTACGGAATATCGCCATGCCCGTGATTTTACGTTCCGGGTTAACCTAATGAGTTACCACTCACGATCCGCCCCCACACAAGAGGTGGTGGATGAAATGGATCAGAGATTCAACGACATTGAGGAAATGTTGAACATTCCTACCGAATTGTTCATCGACGCGGCCCGTGAAATCCTGGACGATCACGGTGCTCCGCCCGAGCCGCACTGACAGAGCCTCAGCAAGCCAGCCTCCGAGTCAACCGGCCGGGGGCCTTCTTTAATGACGAGGTCAAGCGGACTCCGCGAGGAACAGGCTGGGGCGGGCCTGGTGTTCCGCATCGCGTCGGGGTTATTTGGGCGGCATTAACCGTGGTGCTCAGGACGAGGGTGGCGGTGTGGGCTCGGTCCTGCATGAAAACGAAGAAGAGCCTCTGGCCCGCCGTCCCATACTTTCGGCCGTGACCTTCGTCGGTGACGAGCCGGTGGCCGAGGCCCGGGACACCGCTCGTCGATTCCTGACCGAGGCGCAGGCCGTTCACGGCATTCCGGTGTCCGGCCGCGCGAATGGTCCAGCTCGTGGTGAGCGAGCTGGTGACGAACGCCTACAAATACGCGCCTGGCCCGTGCCTGCTGGACCTGGAGGTCAGCGACGGCGCCGTGGAGACCAGCGTGTGGGACACCGATCCGACGCTCCCGGTGGCCCGCGCTGCTGACCCGGGCCAGGTCGGGCAGCACGGCTTGGAAATTGTGATGGCTGTATGCCGCAGCTTTGAGGTGCGCCGAGAGCCGGTGGGCAAGCGCATCAAGGCGACGGTCACGCTGGCCGACGAACCAGGCGGACACCCGGCGGGCCGCATGGTGTAAACACTGGCACGAGGCAAAGGTGTCAAGCCGCCTGGGGTGGCGGTGCCGGGGTGAACACTCGGTCGTCGCGCAAGAGGGCCCATAGGACGTTGGTCCGGCGGCGGGCGCGGGCGACCACGGCCTGAACGTGCTTGCAGCCTTCGGCGCGCTTCTTCAGGTAGAAGTCGCGGTCCGGTCCCTGGCGGTGATCCTGGTCTGCGCGGACAAGTAGATGATGCGTCGCAGGCGGCTGCTGCAGCGGATGGGACGGTACAGGTTGCCGGTGCGGCGACCTGAGTCGCGCGGGACGAGCCCCAGCCGGCTGCCGAGGCCAGGTGGCCGGCGTCTGCGAAGGCGCTCAGGTCGCCGACAGCCATGACGAACTCCGCTCCTAGCAACAGACCAAAGCGCCCAGAGTGGCTGCTCTGGCGACGGACGGCGATGTCATTTCGGGCAGCAGTTCGTGTCCGCTGACATCGAATCCAGTCCACCCGAAGTCTTTGACCTGCGACGACTAACTTGGTTGTCGAAGTAGCGGAGTGGGATCCACCCTGTGGCCGGCGCCCTGACCTGGGCGACTGGATTGGATGGCAAGGATCACCGTTGGGCTAGCCGTGACCATCACGGGATCAGCACCAGACTTCGTCGGGCCCGCACAGCCAGCGGATAGCGTGTTCCATAGCCGTTTGCAGATCTCCATCGCCCCCGGTCTTGGGGCTCCATGCAGCGAAGTAGAGCGGTGGATCAATTGTGAGCCCCCGTAGTTGAGGGCACTCGCTCAGAGTCTTGGCGCCGCAAACGACGACCACAACGGGATTGAAGGCGTCTTTTCCCCGGGCTATGAGTCTATCCAGACGGCTGGAGGGATGAATCAGAGCAACGTCAATGGTGCGCCCCATGGTCAGCCATACCGTCATGTCCACCGGCATGGAGTCACGACGAACCTCGGTGATTCCGACAACGCTGCTGAAAAGCATGTGCAGGCGCGCACTCAAGAGGTGGCGGTAGAGCTCGGCCTTCTCTGGCCAGGAAGCCCACCTGTTTTCGCCTTCAATGTCCCAAGCGAGCAGCCCCTGAAGCTCGGATGATGGCCGCGCAAGAGGCCGGATCTCCACAACGGACTCCGCGCGCAACTCCTGAGTAACAGGCACGTGGATCTTCCACCCCTTGCCCGTCGAAAACGCAGTCTGCCTGCTGACGTGCTGCCAGTAGGCCTTCTGAGTTTCAGGGTTGTAGAGCATCACAAGAACTGGCAGAGAATGCCCCAGCCAGTACTCAATGTGCGCCGTGTCGCCGACGAACCACCATCCCTCTTCGGTAGGTGACGCGAAATAACTCAACCCTGCCTTGATCTGCACAGCAAGGAGTTGGCCTGTCGCCTTTGAGGTGGTGCCGTCCACAACCTCCAAGTGTGCGTCGATACCCACATCGACAGTCGGCTGCTCCCTGAAGACCCACCCGAGCTCCCGAGTGACGAGGTGGCTGATCCAGGTCACTCCCTCTCGCTCAAGTTGCTGTGATTGCCGAACCCGCACGACCGCAACCGCCCCCTGCCATAGTGGAGAGTATTAGCACCCCAGCAGCATCGTACGGCGCAGGGGTTCCAGAGCCAGCGACACCGTCGCGTACGTTCCTTGCATCTGCTGGCCTCGTAGCCAACAAAGAGTTACAGGATTAGCAGAGGACTTTGCCAGGTGCGCTTAGGGCGACTGGATTGGCAACAAGGACATGCAGGCTGGGTTCGGTGTCGACGGACAGTTCGCCGGGGGCAGACAGGAAAGATCGCGGAAGGACTGGCCAACGGGTGCGAGGGCATGTCAACGTAGACGACCCTGCAAAGAAACCCCAGGTCAGAGAGGTGATTACCCGTGACCGTGGCTCCCGCCGGCCCTGGATTCTCCACCACCGTCGAAGCCCTGCGGCTGCGCGAGTGGCAGCTGGGTCCTGGCCAGCCCACGCTCGTCATGGACCAATTCTCCGCGGAGGACTTCAACCTCATCGTGGACGACCGTGCGGACGTTCACGTCAGCTCCAAGGACGGCCGGTTCTACCTCGGCTGGTTCCCGCTCGGTCGTCCCGGCACCGACGGTGAGGGATGGAAGATCGCCGTCACCGGCACGGCCAACGTACGCGGCTACCAGCTGTCGTTCGACACCGAGACGCCGGCAGACATCGTCGCCGCCGCCGTGGCGCGCGTGCTGGAAACCACACGTCGCGTATGACAGTGCAGGCGCCCACGCGTAGTCCTCGCTGGGGAGGGTGGCCGGCTGACTGTCAGGCCGCCGGCTGATTCCACCGCTCACCGTTTTCCCGACCCAAGGAGGCCGTTCATGACGTTCACGGAGATGACCGTCGGCGATCTCATCGACCTGCTGTCCGGTTGCGACCGCAGTGCTCCGGTTCGCCAGGCCATGAACCCGTTCTTTCCCATGGCACACCGCTTGGCGCAGGTCGTACAGTCCGTGGACGAGACCGGCCAAACCGTCGTCTACCTCGCCGAAGACCGAGACGAGGGATCACAGCTCGGCCATCTGCCGCCCGAGGTCGCCGTCGCCCTGACCTGGCAGGGCGACGTCCAGGCACCCCCGCGCCGTCCCCGCCGTCGTGCTGGCGGTAACTAGACCCGTACCGAGCCCTTGGAGGCGCCCCTGTACCCCGACTTCCCGCCCGACCCGTCCACTCCAAGTGGCGGCCAGCCTGCGTTCTGGGTCGGCCCCCGGCATCTGGCCGGTGACGATGGGCGCCTCTACGACTCCGTCGCCGAAACGCTCGCCGGCCTGGGCTGGACTAGCCTGACGATCGTCCGCGGACGGCACGAGCCGGATGAGGCACCCGAGGACCGCAAGATCCTGCGCAGCACCGTCCTGCACGTCAGCCCTGATGTGCTCTGTTGGACGCAGTGGAGCCTGGCGGACGAACCGTTCCACCTGGGGGACCTGCCGATCGCCTGGCAGATCTCCGCCCGCGCGGACACGAGCAGCCCGCTCGCCCAGTGGTCGGCCTACTTCACCCCCGACGTCCCCGGTGAGGCCGTAGCCGACTTCCTCGTCGCGCTCGACGCTCGCGACGAGCCCGCCCTGCCGCTTGCCGGACCCGAGCTGGTCCTGGACGCCGTCGCCGCACACGGATGGCTCCGCGACATCGACCAGCCCCAGGCGGCAGCGACAGACCCGACGTTCACCTCGCACCTCAGCCTCGGCGAGGTGCCGCCTCTCATCCAGGACGGCGACCCGCGCGCCCTGATCACCGAGGACGACGAGGCGAGGCTGGCCGGGTGGCAAGCGTGGGCCGAGCCCGCGCTCGGCGCACCGTGCCTGTGGGCGGCCTCCTTCTCCGCCAGCGTCCCGCACGACCTTGTGGCCGCCTTCGCCGCCTCCCTCAGCTCGACGGCACCGGTCCTGCGGCGGGTGCTGCCCGAGGCCACCCGGGACCGTCTCCTGCGCGCGTCGGCCATCTAACGCCCCGCCGTTGCCATTTCCCCCAAACACACAGCCCGGCCTTTTCCGAAATGGAGGGCCGGGCTTCTTGTTTCTCGGGCCGGTAGTTACGTGCGCACAACGCGCTAGCTGCTGCCCGCCGGGACGGAACCCGGTCGCCAGAGGCGCAGTCGCTGACACTGCCCCTCGTTGTCCCCGAAGGGTTTGCCACCCTGTGACGTCAAGTTGCAGGATGCAGCAATGCACCTCAGCCCCGGCGTCCTTCTTGCCCTCGTCCTTGTCGTCGCCATGATCGTCCCGCTGAAGGTCCGTTCACGCCGCAAGCGCATGTCCGCCCTCGCAGCACAGTGGCAGGCGTTCCAGCAGCACAGGAATGCAGGCCGAGGAGATCTTCTTCAGATCACGCGGGTCTATCAGCGCGGTCGCCGCGAGGCGAAGGCCGTCGTGACTTGGTGCGACATCGGTCGGCAGCAGGACGCCTGGTTCCGGAATTGGCACGTCCCCGCGGGCGCGTACCTGCTGGTCAATGCCTCCAGTGGTTATGGGCCGCACAGCCACAACCCGAACGTGCTCTACGTCCAGCCCGGCCAGGTCCAAGCCTGGGTTCCCGCCCAGGCGGCGCGCGCTGCTCAGCGCATCGGCTGACGCGCTGCTGCCCTCCCGACCACCGTGGTCGAGGGGGCAGCAGCATGACCGGGCAGGTCAGCCGGTTGCGGTGGCCTTGGCGAGGGCCTTGCCGAGGTGGCGGTCGACGAGGGCCGGGGCGCCGGAGACGATCACCAGCAGATTGCCGTCCCGGATCGTGGTCTGCTTCACCACGGTGCTCCGCCCTGCGGTGGAGTACGTCAGCAGCTGGCTCCACTGTTCATCCCCGAGACCTTGGGGCGCGGGCAGCTTCTGCGCGGTTATGTCGATCGGAGTGCCGCCCGCGACGACCTGATAGGTGGGGCAGCCGGTCATGGCGTCGAAGATCCGTCCGATGGCGACGGACAGCTTGTTCGCCGTGTCGCTGTACAGCTCCTCGGAGATCTCCGAGGAGCTGCTGCCGTAGGTGAAGGCGGCCTTCGCCTTGTGCGGGAAGGTGAGCGTGCCGCCGGTCGCCGCGCCGCCGCCCAGCTTGCTCAGGGCCGGGCAGCCGATGACGGTGATGTCGTCGTGCTGGACAGGACGCTGCGGCTTGGGCAGGTAGCCGCTGCCGAGGTCGCTCTGGTCGAGCAGGCGGGACTCGAGCGCGGCCGACGAGAGCGCGGTCGGCTTGTGGACCGCGCCGGTCGGCTTTCCGGTCCGGGCGGAGGAGGGGGTCTGGTGCTTGGCCCCGGTGGTGTCGGTGGAGCAGGCGGGCAGGGCGAGGAGGGCGGCTGTGATGCCGAGGGCGGTGGTGGCGACGCGAACGCGCATGACGGAACTGACCCCTTGGTGCTAGGCGACGGGTGGTCAGTGCGGGCCCGAGGGCCCGGTGGGGTCGTAGGAGTGGTGGTCAGTGCCCGAGGTGGCGCAGGCAGTCCTCGAAGGTGGCGTGCGTCGCGTCCGCCGGCCCGCTGTTCCGGTTGAACCACGCGGTGTCGAGGCGGGTCTCCTGCTGCTGGTGTCCGGCCCGGCAGCGCAGCCAGATCTCGCCGCGGGTGGAGAGGATGAGCCAGTCCCGGTACGCGCTGCACTCGGCGCAGGCGGCCATCTCGCCGTCGAGGACGAGGGGCTGCTTCCACGGCATCATCTTGCCGTCGACCTGGTCGTGGCTCGGCACACGCAGCTCCGGCGGAAGGAAGTCATCCACGACGACGGTCGGCTCGGCGGGCTTCGGTTCAGCCGCCGGCACTCCAATGCCCGGCGGGACCTGGCCCTGCATCCGCGCATGCATCTCGGCGAACTGCCTTTGAGCTTCGCTCGGCTCCTTGGCCCGGCGGCGTATCCGGTGAAACACCCTGGCGTCCTCCTCCACCTCGTCACCTCGTCCTGCGCGCTTCATGATCGTGCCGCGCGCCCCCGGTGGTTGCAATTCACAAAGTCCACAGCCGCCTTCGGCCACGTCATCAGGGGCGCTCCGCTTCTCCGTTGTCCGGATGACGAGTTGGCCACCGTGGGTATCTTCGTGCGGCGAGATGCCGTAGTCACGGTGTGCCCGATCACACGTCGCCGTCTCCCCCGACCGCCCAACTTCGCGACGTCTACTGGCCCGACTCGCCCCATCATCTCGCCTGTCCTGTAGTGCACGAATCCCGACGGCATCCACATCGGACCTCGTCGCCAGCGAGGTCCGATGTGGCGTATGACCGTGCTGTGGGTTGCGGGCGGAGCTGGTGCTCTCCCTTCTTTCGGTGATGCGCTGAGACCGCGTGCCGGCACCAGTCAGGCTCACCGCGTCTTACGCGATGCCTCCTCTCCGCTGCGCCGCCTGCCGGGCGCGGAGGTCCTGGTCGTCGTCCCGCGCGTCGCGGACCGGCTCCCCGTGGTGCTGCTCTCGGGCAGGTGGGAGGCGTCTGCTGGCAGGTCGGCCGTCAGCCGCATCCGCCACACGAGCACGTCGCTCACGGAGTCCGCGGTACCGAGTTCACGGCGTTCGGCGACGTCGGACAGGAGGGTGGCCGGGTCGTGGCCGGCGGCTTCTGCCTCCGCGATGGTCGCTGCCAGGGCGTACCAGCCGGGCTCGGCGAGGATCTGCTCGGCCAGCTCCGGCAGCGCCTCGCGCAGCAGCACGGTCTGCCGCTGGAGTATCGGCCGGCTCATACGCCGGCCTCGTTGGTAGAGCGCTCCGAGGGGCTGGGCGGCGGCGGTCTGGTAGGCGGTACGCAGGTGCTCGGCGGCCCGGGCGGCGGCCTCGGCCTGCTGAGCGTGGCCCTTTCTGGCGTGCCAGTGCGCGGCGGCAGTGATGAGGAAGAACAGCATGTCGATGGCCATCGCCGTGGTGGCGCCGTCCTCACCGCGGCCGAGGGCCGGGCCGCCGTGGACGAGGTCGCGGGCAGCCTGCCGCAGGGCTCGGTCGTGCCCGCGTACGGCGCGGACATGGGAGCGCGAGGCACGTTCGAAGGCCGTAGCCGCGTCCCGGAGTTCGCGGCGGGTGTGGGCGGCGGACGTCTTTGCGAGGGCATCCAGGACCTCGCCGACCGCGGCGATGTGGGCAGCGGCGATCGCATCGTCGCCGTGCTCGACGACGAGGACGGCCTGCCAGGCGGCTGATGCCGTGCTGCGGCGGGCGGAGGCCGGAGCGCCCGGTCCTGTCCGGGGTGCTTGCTGTTGCCGGGCGGCTGGGTTGTCCTGGGCGTCGCCGGACCAGCGCTCTCGGATGCGGGGCAGCGAGAGATCGGGGGCGAGGCGTGCGCCGGGGTAGAAGACCGGCTCGCCGTCCTTGTTGAGGTCGTCGGGCAGAGCGACCTTGTATCCGAGGAGGTCGCCGGAGGGGGCGGCACGCTTGCGGATCAGGAGTCCGGCGGCGGCGAGCCGGTCGAAGAATTCCTCGTCGCTCCTCGCGCCGGTCACCGCGCGCCGTACCGTTTCCCGCAGTTCCTCGCGGGCGGTGCGCTCGCGGCCCTGGCGCTCGGCCTTGTGGCGCTCAGCGCTGGTGGGTCGCTTCGCGCCGGTGCCGTCGCCCTTGTTCAGGCGGCGCAGGCCGAGTTCGGCTTCGAGGGTGCGGGCTTGGGCCTGGACCCGGACGGCGTCGTGGTCGAGGTCGGGCTTGAACCCGTCCTCGCGCACGAGGGTGGCGATGATGTGGATGTGGTCGTCGGCGTGCCGGACCGCCGCCCATCGGCATCCGGCGCCTTCCTCGGGGTCGTCGATGCCGGCGGCGGCCACCATGCGCCGGGCGACCTCGCCCCATTCCTCGTCGCTCAGAATCCGGTCTTCTTCGGCGTTGCGGACCGAGAGGTGCCACACATGCTTCTTGGGCCGGTCGGCCTGCTCGACGTTCTCGACGGGCTGATCGAGGAGCTGCTGGAGCTGTTTGAGCGTGGCGGACGGGTCACGGCCGGGGTCGGGGGCGTTGTCATCCCAGGAGGCGACCAGGTGCGGGTCGGTGTGCTCTTCGAACTTGCCCGGCCCGTAGAGGTAGGAGAGGAGGCCGATGGTGCGCTGTCCGCGCTTCTGGATCCTGGGGATCATGCCGGTGAGGGGGTCCTAGTCCTGGTGGAGGAGCCGATCGGTGGCGTGCTGGACGCGCTGGACTGCGCGGTCGGTGGCCGCGATGACCACGTCGAGTTCGTGCGGGTGCCCTCCGGCGTTGACCGCTCGGGCGATCTGGTTCAAGTTGCCGCCGACATGACCGAGGTGCCGACGGGCGGCGAACAACTCGGCGATCACCTCACGCTCGCTGGCGACGGCACTCGCGGTCCGTTCAAGGTCGCGGGCGGCGGACAGGGCAGCGCGGGCGAGGAAGCCAGCGAGAGTGAGGCCGGCGGCCTTCGCGCCGGCGGTCACGAGGGCGAGTTCGTCGTCGCTGAAGCGGGTGTTGCGGACGTGGGGGCGCTGGCGACGCTGGTACTTGCGGCGGCGCGTGCGCGGCTGCTCACGTCCGTCCTTTATCCCCTCTGGCTGCGATCCGCCCTCGGTCGCAGCCTCCTCGTCTGGCGTCCCCCGGCGCCGGACGAGCCCCTGCCCCCCAGGGGCAGGGGAACCCTTGGATACTCCGCTCAAGGCGGAGTATCCAAGGGGATAACTTGCTCGCCCGGAGACCGAGTTGGAGTCAGCAGCGTCCGGGATGGTGCCGTTCTGGGTGGGGTTCGTCATCGGGATTCGGGCCTCGTAGAGCGGGTGTGGTGCTGGATGGTCGCGGCCAGCGCGAGGAGGTCGGCCGGTCCCATAAGGACGCGGACGGGTCCATCGGGCTGGTCCTGGACGAGCCACTGGCCAGTCGGCGTGAGGACGGCCGCGTGCAGGAGCCGCCGGCGGACCAGGACGTCCGCCCAGGCGCCGGCCTCGTCGACCGTGGGCTCGGATGAGCGAGCAGGTCGCGCAATCACGGCGTGTCTCCTCAAGGGGGGCGGCGGTCCGGCACGGAGTCGGGCCGCCGGTTGCGATTAGGGGCGTTGAGCCGGGGTTTTGCAGGTTCAGCCGCACTCGGGGCAGCGACCGACGTGGCTGTTGAGCGCCCGTGCCATCCGCTGCTTCGTCGATGCAGCCTGCTTCGCGCTGGATTTCGCCGCTGGCCTGCCCTCGTGCCGTTTGGAGTGGGCGAGCATGAAGCCGATCTCCCGCTCGTACTCCGCACGGAGGGTGTCGAACTGGTGGCAGGTCTTCACGGGGCGGTGCTCCTTGTCGTCGTGGTGTCGTCGCTCCGCAGTTGCTGGAGGACGAGGCTGAGTCGGTCGTTCCGGCCGCCCTTCAGGCCCTCGCGGCGGAGGATCTCTCGCAGCTGGACCCGGGTGACGGACTCGTTGCCGTCCCGTTCGAGCAGGGCAGGGACGTGCGGACGGACCTGCTGGACGAGCTGGTCCACCGACTGCTCCGGCTCGCGCGGCGGACGCTGCGTCTGCGTGCGGGACCGGGTGTGCTTCCCCTTGGTCTTAGGCCGGGGTTTCGTGGTCGTCTTCCGGCGGAGGGGGGCCTTGTGTCCCCGGTCCCCGGTGGGCTCGGTCCCCGTGTCGGTGTCGTGCGGTCCCCGGTCCCCGGTGGGCTCGGTCCCCGACTCGGTCGCGTTCGGTCCCCGATGCGAATCCGGGCCCTGAGCAGGGACTTCTCGCGTAGTTCGGTCGGTCCCCGCGCCTCCGGGGTCTCCCTGCGAGGCTTCCAGATTGGCGGGACCGGTCCCCGGGACCGCACCTGCTTCTGGGGCCTGGGTCCCCACCCTGGTCCCCGCGTTCTCGCCCTCGGTCCCCGCGCTAGTTGACTCCTTCGGGACCGCGACTTCGGGGACCGGTCCCCTCGGAGCGCTCGGTCCCCGATCCCCAACCGACTTGTCGGGACCGTCTACGGGGACCGGCGCTTTCGAAGCCGGCTGTGAGGGGACCGTGGCTGCCGTCGAAGGGGTGTGCGCCGGGGACCAGGGGGAGGGAAGCGGGACCGTGGCGAGCGCGAGTGCGTGTCGGCGCGCAGCGAGCTGGTCGAGCAGCTGCGCGCGCTGGCGGGCCTCGGTCCCGACCGAGGCCCTGCCGACCGCCTTCGACAGGCGCCGCGTCAGCCGCCGGCCGCGCCGGCTCTGTTGCTGCTCGGGTGTGCGTTCGGCGAGGCGGGCGGCGAGGGCGACTGCGCGGGCCGTGGCCCGGTCCCTGGTGATCTGCGCGGCGTCGCGGTCGCGTGCGGCGATCCCGAGGCGGGACAGCAGCCGCTCGCGTGCTTCCCGTCCCAGGACGGCGATCAGTCCGTGGGAGGCGGCACCCGGGGTGCGCAGGCGCAGCTCAATTCCCATAGCGAGGTGCCACAGCATCGCTGCCATGACCGGTCCGACGAAGGCCCTTACCGTGCCGCCGATAGGACCGCTCTCGGCATAGGCGGGGATCACCTGCACTGTGGTGATCACCCAGACCAGCGTGCCCGGCAGGCCGGGGGCACCCTCGGTGGCCAGGTTCTGCCGTGCCATCAGCGCCGTCGCGAAGAGCGCCAGCTCGGCTGCGGCGAACATGCCGGCCCGCTCGGCGGCGCCAGCCATGTCGAGGTAGTCGGCGGCGAACCGCCAGCTCGTGTCCGCGGAGTAGCAAGTACAGCCGAGGGCGGCAAGGGCAGCGACCTTGACCGCCGGACCGCTGAAACGTTTCTGCGGGCGCGTGCCCCGGCGCCGGATCGTCCAGGCGGTCAGCACCAGCACGACGGCGGCGGGCACCACGGCGGCGAGGAAGAGAGAGAGGTCCGGAGCAGCGCCGAGGGACAGGAAGGGGTGGGTCATGCGACCTTTCCGAGAGAGGCGTGCGCCGGAGTCGACGCTGCCGGGCGGGCTGCTGGCTGCTGTGTGCCAGGTGCTGAGGCGGGCGGGGGGCCGCCTGGTGCTGGGGCGGTCTTCTTCCGCTTCTTCTTGGGCCGCGGCACGCCGTAGGTGCGGTCGCGGTCGAACACCTTGTTGGCCGCCTGCCGGAGCAGGTCACGGGCGTGCTTGTGGCTGATCTGCAGGGCGGTGGCGAGCCGGTCGGGCCGCCAGCCGCGTACGTAGGCGTGGTCGATGACGACCTGCCGCTCGGCCTCGGTCAGATGCACGTCACGTCCCAGGAAGAAGGACGT
The DNA here is from genome assembly GCF_044740925.1 of Streptomyces sp. NPDC088254. Classification (NCBI taxonomy): domain Bacteria; kingdom Bacillati; phylum Actinomycetota; class Actinomycetes; order Kitasatosporales; family Streptomycetaceae; genus Streptomyces; species Streptomyces sp. NPDC088254. Next base: position 646,827 of record NZ_JBIURQ010000001.1, read on the forward strand.
GACGCGTCGGTAGTCGAGGCGCTGGTGCAGTCCGTCGTGCAAGGGACGCCGCTCGGCCTCGGTGAGGCCACCCCAGATGCCCTCCTTGAGGACGTTCTCCAGGGCGAAGTTGAGGCAGTCGCTGCGTACCGGGCACCAGCCGCACAGCTCCTTCGCCTCGGCGATGGCTTCGTGGTCCCGCGGGAGCGGGAAGAAGACGGCGTCAGCGTCCTCGACGTCCATGCCGTGGCACGTTCCCTGGGTGTGCCAGTTGGTGTCTCCGATACTGCGCAGGCCGGTGGCCGGCGCGTCGTGGGTGGTGATGTGACGCAAGGGTGGTCTCCGATGTGCTGCCGCGTCGGCCGGCTGGGGCGGTGCTGGGCGCGGCGTCGGGTGCCGGCCGCAGCGCGCGGGCGTGTGCTGCAGCCGAGGCGGGACGGTGATAGGGGGTAGCGGTGCACCGGGCGGGATGCACGCGCCCAACGCGCCGGTCAGGCCACGGCGGGCTGCTGGACCTGCTCGCTCGGCTGGGCCTGCCGGGCGGCGGCGAGGTCGACGCGGCCGGGGTGCGGGGTGGCGCGTGGGGCGGTCGTGCGTACACCGTCGTCGGGACCGATCCGGCGGCGACGACACGGCTCACCGGGCTGGGCCAGGCACCACTCGCACTTGACGCTCAGGGCGTCGGGCAGTCCCTGCGCGACGGCGGCCTCGCGGGCTGCGCGGGCGGGCCGGTAGGGGGCGAGGGCGGCGCGGGCGGCGGGCGGTATGCAGGAGCCGATCTGCCGCAGCCTGGCCTCCAGCCGTGGGTCGATCCGGTCGCGACCGCTGGTGATGACTCTGGCCTGGGCCGGCTGCGCGGTGCCGGCGGCGACGGCGCGGCGGGTGCCGACCAGCTCGGCGGTCCAGGCGGCCTGGTCGTCCGGGTCGGCGGACGGCGTGGGATCGGAGTGCCGGGCCAGGCGGTCGCGCCGGTAGCTCTCCCAGGGGCGGGCGACGTCCGCGGGCAGGATCTGGTACGGCGAGACTCTGATGTGCTGGCGGGCGGCGACGCGGGCGTCCCAGCCGTGCGGAGTGGCCATCGGCACGTCGCCAAGCAGCTCGTGCCACTGTGCGAGCTGGTCGCGTGCCTCGCCCTGGTCGGTGCGGATGGTGCGGGGGTCGAGTCGGCCGATGTAGGCCAGCAGGGCGGCGATTTCGCGGCGGTCCACGGCTACTGCTCCGTTCCGGTCGGCTCGTTCAGGGCGGCGAGAAGTGCGGCGGTGTGTGCCTCTGCCCGCGTCATGCCGCCGGGCTGGCCGGGACCCGTGCCGGGCACGGCGTAGAGGTTCGGGCGGCCAGGGGGGTGCTCCCGGGCGACCCAGGAACGCCAGTCGGCAGCCCACGCAGCCGCCGACCTCGGCTTGAAGCCGGAGCGGTGGGCACGCCACTTCGCGTCGGCCGCCTGCAGGCCCTGCTCGCCCAGACGGTCGAGGTGCCCCTGCTCGCGGGCCCAGGTGTGGGTGGCTGGGTCGACCTGCCACTCGGCAGCTGAGAGGACGGCAGCACCACCACTGCTGTACCTCCGGTTCAAATCCGGTTCACTACGGTTCTGTGTGCCGGTTTCCGGTACATCGCTGTGCCGGTTCCCGGCACAGCGAGGTGCCGGTTTCCGTCCGGGCCTGCCGGATTCCGGTACTGCCGGTTTCCGGGCCCTCGCAGGGGATTCCGGCACCTCACGCGGGCGGATGTTGTAGCGCCGCAGGGCCGAGATCCGGAGCGCCGGGGCGGCCTCGGTCCCCTCCGCCGGGGTCTGGTCGGGGTCCTTGTCGTCCACGGTCTCCGCCAGGACCCTGGCGGCGAGGGGGAGGCGGTAGACGGTGCTGCGCTGCGGGCCGGTGAGGTCTTCGAGCTGCTCCAGCTCACCGGCGTCGACCAGACGGTCGATGGCTTCGCGGACCGTGGAGACGGAGGCGCGGGTGCGCTTGGCCAGGCTCGACAGGGAGGCCCAGGAGACGCACTGCTCGTCGCCCACCCGGTCGGCGATCGACAGCAGGACCAGACGCGCCGTCCCCCGGCTGCAACTGTGCTCCCACACCCAGTCGCGGGCTTCGCTGCTCATCGGCAGCTCCCGACGAGCGGGCGGGCCCCACAGCTCGGCGGGGCCATGAAGGTGCGGTCCGGCTCGGGGCGCTGAGGCGCCGAGGCGGAGATGGCTGCCGCGCAGGCCAGGTGAAAGGGCCTTTTGCGCAGGGCAGGAGACATGCGATACTCCCCTTTGCAGTGTTGCCACGCTGACGCGCCCCTTGGAAGGCTCAGCGTGGTGATGGTGGGCAATCTCCGCCCTTGCCGGGGCGGGTATGCCGCTTAGCGTTCGGCGTCCGTGAGTTACCGCTCCCGGGCGCCGTCGCTGTTTGTGGACCTTCGCGGTCCGGTCCGTCCTCGTGCTCTCCTCATGTCCGTCACTGCGGGCGGGCTGCCCGGGGACGACGAACATACGCACGGACCCGTATCAAGATCCAGACTTGGTTCTTAAACTCTGTACTGGTTGCAGAGAGTCATCGGATGATCGTGTGTCGCAAGTGTCCGTACGGCGCGACCTGGGGCGCAACCCCGCGTCGAAGCGCACCGTTGCCGCGGTTGCCTCGAACGCCGAGAGCGTGCCACTGTGTCCGAATTGGGACGGGTGTCTGTTATTCCCCGCAGTGAAATGCGAGGCGGATGGGGTGTTTCCACTGCCGCCTCCGCGCTTTCTGGTCGAAGAAAAAATCCTGCGTGCCAGACGTGACCTATGTCGCTGGCTGAATGTGGCTTGTGCCACGTCATCCGGCATACTCCTGCCGGTAAAAACGGACAGGCCGACCTGAAACAGGCGGTACGCGTCACACGGAAACGTGCTGGTGAGGAAGAACTTTCCATACAGTGGATCAGCTCGTCAACTCACGTTTATCGCGGGGTAGGGTGCTTGAAGCGACGACGAAGTCCACCCAGGAAAGGATCATGAAAGAAACGACCGAAGGCCAGGTGAGCCCCAAGGGGCTCATGGACCGCCTAAACCGCCTGTTCGACACAGTGCACCCGCCCGACCGCGGCCCCTTCAGCAACGCCGAGGTGGCCGAACTCATGGAGAAGCGCGGGCTGGGCAAACTGTCGGCCCAGTACCTCTGGCTCCTGCGGACCGGGCAGCGCGATAACCCGACGAAGCGTCACCTTGAAGCGCTAGCAGGGTTTTTCGGCGTGGATCCCGCATACTGGTTCGACGACGCCGTCGCCGAAAAGACCGTGCAGGAACTTGAGTTGCTCGCACTGCTTCGCGACACGAAGATCAAAAACGTGCTCCTTCGCCTGTCCGACGTTTCCGCAGACGGAAAGGACGCCGTCCTGGGAATCGTCGAGAGCGTACGAAAATCCGAGGGGTTGCCGCCCTCAACTGGCTCGTAAAACGGCCGCGTTCAGTAAGTGATCAAGGAAAAGCAATGTGGTCCGCACGTAGGCTGCGCCGGCCTGACCTCTTGGCCGAGATGCAGCTCCCGCACGTCACCAATATCCGCGACCTCAGCGACGAGGTCTCACGCCGCACGGGACGGAAGGTGGTCCTGGAGGCCCGTGAGCAGGCGCCCTCCGTGTGCGGGGCATGCGCCGTCACGGAGAGTGCCTTCCACGTGTACTACGACCCGCGGACCAGCTCCCTGCACCAGGACCACATCATCGCCCACGAGTTCAGCCACCTGCTGCTCGGCCACTATAAGAACCGCCCGGCGTCCGCGCTCTCCTCAACGATCTTCACCAGCGTGGGCTCGGCCACCGTCGAGATGATGCTGGGCCGTACCAAGTACGACGAGGACGAGGAGCGGGACACCGAGCTCCTCGCCTCGTTGATCCAGCGCCGGATCATCGATCGGTGGCTGCGCAGCGACGAGTCCTCCGGAGACGAAGTGCAGGACCGGGTCACGCACACGCTGCTGCGCCGACGGGTGGCCCGGCCGTGAAGGACCTGCTCCACCCGATCAGCCTCGTCGTCGCCACGCTCGGCTTCCTCTGCTTGCTGCGGGACGTGCCGACCCGCCGCCGAGACCCCGCCTCCACCGCGCTGGCCGCCGTCTTCTTGCTGTCAGGGCTGTCGTTCCTGTTCTCCATCACACTGATGTGGCAGTACCTCGACCATGTCCTGGGCGTGGTGAACCTCTCCGTACCCCTGGCGATGGGGTGCGTGGTCGTGCTGCTCGCCTGCCAGCAGATCGTCCTCACCTACTGGGGATCACCCCCCGAAGTCGCCCGGAGGAGGGCACGGGGGTGGCTAGCCGCCGGCTTCGCTGTGATCGCAGGGTTGTTGGTGCTGTTCGCCCTGCTGACGCCGAACGCGCCGCGACCGATCAACTTCACGCTGTACTACGCGCATGATGGCTGGTACGCCGCGTATCTCACCCTGTACGTCACGGCCTACACCATCGGTGAACTGTCCCTCGCCCGTGCCTGCTGGCGCCTTGCCCACCGCAGCACACGCGGGTCAGTCCGTATCGGCCTGCGCATCGTTGCCCTCGGCGCGACCGTCACTCTCGGATACAGCGCCGTGCGCATCGGGAACGTGATCGCCGGCGCCTTCAACGCGTCGCTCGCAGAGTGGGAGGGCTTCGCGTGGACCTGTGGCGATGTCGGCGCCATGCTCACTCTCATCGGCTGGCTAGTGCCCACCATCAACGATCAGGCTCAGAGCCTCCAGTACCGGATCAAGCAATACCGCAGCTACTACGGCCTGCGCCCCCTGTGGCTGGCGTTCTACAGCGAGGCGCCCGAGATCGCACTGCCGATCGACCGAGTCGACCCGGCCCAGAGGCGCCGCTTCCGCAGTATCTCGATCCGTCTCTACCGCCGAGCAGTCGAGATCCGAGACGGACGGTTCGTGATCCGTCAGTACCTTGATGCCGCAGTCCGCGAAGCCAGCGAAGCCCGGCACCGGGCCCGAGGGCTTCACGGAGAAGAGCTGTCCGCGGCCGTCACCGCCGACCAGATCCTCGCCGGAATCGCCGCCCGGGCCGCCGGTACCCGCCCGGAGACCGACCAGCTCACCGAGTTCGCTGACTCCGAACGCCAGACCAGCAGGCCCATGGACGACATCGACGCTCTCCTCGACGTCGCGCGCCACCTGCCCCGCCAGCCCGCACGAGCCCCCCACCTTGAGCAGGTCTCCGCATGACGACCGATCTCACCCACGAGCCCGCCCACGTCCAGCTGCAGGCCCTGGATCGCCGCGAGATCTCCAGCCGCGAACTGCTCGACCTCCACCTGGCGCAGATCGACGCCAGCCAGATCAACGCCGTCGTCACCCGCGACGACAGCGCTGCCCGAGCCGTCGCACACGCGGCCGACGAACGCCGCGCCCGCAACGAGAGCACCGGCATCCTCGACGGCCTTCCCCTCACGATCAAGGACAGCTTCGAGACGGCCGGCCTGCGCACCACCAGCGGTGCCGAAGACCTCGCCGATCACGTTCCTGCACATGATGCCGACGCCGTCGCCCGGCTCCGCCACCAAGGCGCCGTCATCATGGGCAAGACCAATACCCCGGCGTACTGCCAAGACCTGCACACCGACAACGTCCTGTTCGGCCCCACGCTTAACCCGCAAGATCCTAAGCGCACTACCGGCGGCTCCTCCGGCGGCCCCGCCGCAGCAGTCGCCGCCCGTCTCACCCCCGCCGACCTCGGCAGCGACCTTGCCGGCTCCCTGCGGCTCCCCGCCCACTACTGTGGTGTCTACGGCCTGCGCCCCACGCAGGGACTCATCCCAGCCCGCGGCCACGTCCCTCGTCCGCCGGGGTGGATCACCAGCAGCGACATGGTCACCCCCGGCCCCCTGGCCCGCCACCCCCGAGATCTCGCCCTGCTCCTCGCCGCACTGATGACACCGTCACCTGACGAGAACAACCCCTGGAGCGTCACGCTGCCCACGGCGCAACGCCCGATCGGCCAGCTCCGCGTGGCAGTGTGGGCCGACGACGCGAGCTGCTCAGTCGACCGCGACACCGCCGATGCTCTCGCCACCGTCGAACGGACGCTGGCCTCCGCCGGCGCGAGTGTCCGCCACACCGCGGGGCCGGTCGGCTTCGCTCACTCTCTCCGCCTCTTCGAGCAGCTCCTCTACGCCACCACGACGGCAGCCACCGACGACGCCGCTGGCGCCGCCGAACTTGCCGCTGCCCGTGACCTGCACACGGACGATGCGAGCCCTCGAGCCACCTTCCTCCGCCACCGAACGCAGACACACCGTGTCTGGCTTCGCGCCAACGAGGAGCGCCTCCGGCTCCGGCAGACGTGGCACCGGTTCTTCGTCGACGCCCAGCACGACGTCCTCATTACCCCCGCCGCTCCTACTGCGGCGATCCCAGCCGGGAGCCGCTCTCTCATGGTCGACGGCGTCGAACGGAGCTTCTTCGACCAGACCGGCTGGGCCAACCTGACCAGCCACGTCGGTCTGCCCAGCCTGGTCATGCCTGCTGCGCGTAGCACCGATGGCCTCCCGATCGGTGTCCAGCTGGTAGGACCGGCCTATTCGGAGCGGTCCTTGCTCGTGATGGCCGAGCACCTGGCGCCTCTGCTCGGCGGGACGGCCGGGGGCGTCATCGGATCATGGAGCGGATGACCTCTGCGTCGCCGTTGTAGGTGATGACGGCACCTTCATCGTCGGTAGGCGGTTCGAACCGAGCGAAGAAGCCGTCCAACGCTTCGGGAGTCACGTTCAAGGCATTGGCTCCTTGCGCTGGTTGCGCGCGACGAGGCGCCGCAGGAGCTCCTCCCTGGAGGCTGGCAGGTAGACGAGCAGCGGCAGTCCGCCCGCGGCCCGGACTGCCTTCTTCCATTCCACGCAATCGGAACGATTGCCGGGGGCGCTTGGTCAGTCATCGCGTGGCGAGGTCCGGGCGGAGGGCGATGGCGTCGCGAAGAAAGCTGCGCTTGGAGTAGAAGGTGTGCTCGGCGGCCCAACCGTGACTGGCGAGGTACTCGCAGAGCCAGCTGTCGATCCGCTTCATCTCGATGAGGATCTCGTCCGGGTCGTGGTCGAGGATGCTGCGTGAGCGGAGGTACTCCAGCTCGCACTGGGAGAGCACCACGTCGGGGGCCGCCAGGAGGGCGCAGCGATCGAGGAAGATGCCGTAGACGTGTCCGGTGCGCAGCGACTCGCACTGGATGTCGTAGCGGACGCGCTGGAAGGGCGGCATGGCCCGGACCTGGAGGTTCAGGTCTTCGCGCAGGAACGTCTCGAAGCGGTCGGGGGTGATGTCGAGGCCAGGGGTGAGTTCCTCGCGGCGGGCGAAGGCGTCCTCGGTGAACCACTTTCGCTTGAGCACGTGCCCGGCGGTGACGGTGGGGATGAAGGAGGCGTAGCCGATCTCGGGCTCGGGGCCGGTGACGTCGAACAGATGGTTCTCGGTGTGGTGGATCTGGAACTCTTCCCGGTACTCCGGACGGCAGCCTTCCAGCTTGCCGTCGCGCAGTGCCTTGAGCAGTTCCATGGACGCGGACCAGATGTCCGGTGCCGGGTCGAGGGTGTACTTGAACTCCAGCTCGGTGCCGGAGAAGTGCTTGCGGAAGTACCGCAGATGATTGTTGAGCGCCGTGCTCGACTCTGCGTGCGCCGTCAGCACGGGGTCGAACCAGCGCAGTTCCTCGACCGGGCCGTGGCCTACTGGGTCCCGGGTGGTGCGGACGAAGCAGGCGTCCTCGGGGTGGAAGCGGATCTGCGCGTACGCGTGGTAGCCGCCGCCGGGGTGTTCGGCTAGGTAGCACAGCGGCACCAGGCCGGGGGCGGCCTCGGTGCCGACCAGGCCGCGCAGGGCGGGGCCGGCGATAGCGTCGGGGAACAGTTCGCCGCCGTCGATCCTGGCCGCCCCGAGCCGGGTGCCGCCGGGGTACAGCGCTTCGACCGGGCAGGGCCCCAGCGCGTTCCAGCGGACGATCACGGTGGTGGCCGGCCGGCATACCTCCTGCGGTGGCACCCGTACGAGCACGATCGGCTCGTCTGGTCGCCGTGGCGCGGTGCGGTTGAGGAGGTGGACGCCGCCGAGGACGACCCAGGCTCCCCGGTCCGAGGGCTGCTCATCGGGCACGCTGGTCTCCTTCGTGTGAAGCGGGTGCCGCAGGTGATCGCCCTGCAGCCCGAAGGGGCCACCGGGTCGGCCGGACATCCCCGGATGGCTGCCTGCTCGTCGCTGCGACGTCCGGCCGGTTTGTCGGCCTAGGGTGGGGCGGGTGAGTCATGATGAAGTCGGTCAGGTGATCTTGGACGAGGCTGTTACGGATGCCCGCCTCGCCGCATGGGAGTTCGACGGTGCACGGGCCTGGCTGGAGGAAGCCCGCAGGCATCCCATGGAGCCGCTGGCGGCCGAGGTGTGGGTCACCGACCCTGCTTTCGAGCACGTCCTGCTGGTCAAGCACCGCGTGCGCGGATGGGTGCCGCCAGGCGGCAAGGTGGAGCCGGGCGAGGCGCCGCGTGCGGCAGCGGCACGAGAGCTGCTGGAGGAGACCGGCCTGCGCACCGAATTGCTGCCCGAGCCCGCGGCCGTGGCGGTGCGTTCCTACCGGGCCGACTGGACTCCGACGCTGGGCCTGTCCTACGCCGCGATCGTCGGACGCGACGTTCCGCTCGCCGGGGAGCAGAGCCAGCCGGCGGCATGGTTCCGTCTGGACACAGGCTGGGACAGCGTCTTCCCCGAAGACCGCGAACGGATCCGTGCGCACGCTCGCCGTCTGGCAGCCGGCCGGGCGGTCGGCTCCCGCTGAGGCAGGCCCCTGGCCGCCGTTCATAGGACGGCCTCGATCCGGTCGAGGTCGGCCGAGGGCAGGGTGACGAGCTCAAGGTCGTGCAGGAAGCGGCACCACACCGGCTCCAGGCCGGGTTCGCGCTCGAACTCCTCACGGTCCAGGCATCCGTTGGCGTGCGCGGCGGTCCGCAGCGCGTGCTGCTGCAGCTGGGCAGGGTGGATCCACCGAGGGGCGAGGACCTCCCGGGGCGAGGGGCACAGCGGCCCGGAAACCTCGGCCTGGAAGATCCACCAGTGGTGGCCGACCGGACCGCTGGGCGTGCGGTGGCAGTGGTTGGGCCGCCACTGGTCCAGCAGCAGGTGCAGGTGGGTGACGGTAAGACCGACCTCTTCGGTGACTTCGTCGCGGGCGGCCTGCTCGGGGCCGCCATGCTCGTCGACGTGGCCGGCGACCGGGGCGATTCCGGCCGGAGGAATCGCCCGCTCGAAGACCAGCAGGCCGCTCGGAGAGGAGATCAGTACCCCGACGCTTGCGTGGTCACAGAGGCGGGCCCCGCCGTCGGGAGCCGGGGCGGCCGGGGTCATGCGGTGGCCTCCGGCCGTTGGGCGACGACGACGAGCCAACTCGTCACGGCCGGGGCGTCGGGGGTTGTCATGGCGTAGGCGGCGTCGAGGATATGCATCCGCTGGGCGTGGGTGAAGTCGCCCTCGGGCCGCGCGAAGACGGGGATGGACAGCCACGCCTTCTTCTCGGCCATGGTGCTGTGCTGGGCGGTGACCTCTGTGCCGACGACCGTCAGTCCGGCTGAAGTCAGCTGCTCGGTGACTGTTTTCATCGGAAGCTTCGGCGGCCTGTCCGCGTCGCGCGGCGGTGGGGTATATCCGTGGGTCTCAGCGGCGACTTGGCGGATGAGGGCGTTCAGGGTAGGTCCGGTGCGGGTGGACAGTTCGTCGGGGTGCCGGACGCCGGCGAAGCCACCGCCGATGTTGAAGACGAAGCGCCCGCCTGGGCGCAGGATGTGGGCGACGGCCGCGAACACTGCGGCGGTGTCGGTCTTCCAGATCGCGGAGTTGCACACCACGGCGTCGGCGCTGCCGGCGTGCAGGTGGTCGGCGAGCCGTTCGGCCGGGGCAGTGATCCAGGTCAGGCGGGCGTCGGTCAGGGTGCGGCGGCCGACGCGCTGCATCGCGGCGGCGTTGTCGACGGAGACGACCCGGGCGCGGGCCGGGATCAGGTCGAGGATCGCGCGGGCGGTCGCGCCGGCGCCGCCGCACAGGTCGACCACCAGGCTGGCGTTGGCCAGATGGCCTCGACGGGCGAGGTCGCGGCTGGTCGCGTCATACATGGGGTAAGCGCGGGTGAAGGCGTCGTACGCCTCGGCGTTGCTGTCCTCGTCCCAGCCGAGGATGGCGTCCTGGGGTGCCATGTTGTGTGGCCTCGCTTCTCAGGGCGGCCCGGCAGTGCAGGCCGGGCGCTCGGGCAGGGTCAAAAGAGCGCGGACTGTACGGCGGCGGGCGGTGAGGAGAACTGTGCGCCGAGGACGATGCGCCGGCCCTTGAGGGTGCCGAGGTCGAGCAGGTAGGGCAGTTGTTCACCGTCGCCGTTGAGGGTGGCGAGGACCTGGGAGCCGAGGCAGGAGAGCACCGTCAGTCCGTGCTCACCGGAGCGTGGGTCGTGCGGGTACAAGGCGCGCCCGGTCTTCGGCGTGCGCAGCAGTTCGCCTTCGCCGGGCGGCGTCCACGGCTCCGGTGTGGCCGGGACGTTCAGGCCGCTCAGGGCCGCGGTGGCGCGGTCGAGGTGCTGATGGTGGGCGGCACCGGCGGGGGCGAGGTCGCGCAGCTCGGCCAGGGCCGTCAGCTTGGCCGCGGCTCGCACGGTCTGCGTCAGGCCGAGGTGGCGGGTGAGGGCATCCTCCAGGAACCGCACGGCGCGGCCGTCAGCACTCCGGGCGAGGTAGGTAGCGATCAGGGCACCCTGTTCGTCGAGGCGGGAGCGCTTACGGGGTTCGGCCGCGGTGCCGATCTTGGTGGTGCCGTCGGCGAACGTCGCCAGGTACAGCCAGTGCGGCTGGGCCATGTACGCCGCCAGGGCGTCGGGAACATGCCCGCCGGAGTGGAACCGGTGGGCGAAGCGGAAGTCGTCCCGCCCGGCGCAGGCCGGGCACTGTCCGCCGGCCTCGGCCGGGGCCCAGTCAGGGCAGGCGACCGCCTCGACGCGGACGCGGTCGGCGAACCGGTACCTGCCGGTGCACCACCGGCCGGTACCGCTCACCTGGTAACTCAGGCGCCTGCCCATGACCGGGGCGTAGACGAGTGGTCCGCCGGTCACGGGGGCGAGCAGAAGGCGGGGGTCTGCGCTCGCCCAGGTGATGCCGTGACAGACGTATGTCCCGCTGGTGGGCAGGGCCTGGTCCATGGTGCGTTCCTTGTCGATCGGGGAGGGAGGGCCGGTTTAGACGGTCAGGCGCAGACGGTCGGCCAGGGCAGCGGCGGCGGCCTTGAAGACCTGGTCGCGGTCCAACTGGGCGACGTCCAGCGTCAGCCAGGCGCCGCGCTCCGCCTGTTCGCGCATCTGGTCCAGGACGGTGTCCTGGTAGCGGATGAAGTCCTCGTCACCGCCGCCGGCGTGGCCGGCCTCCAGGGAAGTGAACGAGCCCTTGCGGACGAGAGCCTCGCGAGCACCGATGTTCAGGAAGAACACCAGGTCCGGCTTTGTGAGATGCGCGAAGACCTGCTCGCACAGGCGGGGGGAGACCTCGGGGTTGACCGCGTACCGAGCGAGGATCTTGTGGTGCGCGTTGTCGAGGATCACGTGGGTTCCCGCGGCGAGGGCCGGCTGGATGACGAGCCGGTCCTGCAGGGTGTACCAGGAGGCCAGGGCAAGCAGCCAGTAGTGGTCGCCGCATGCCTGGGCCACGCCGGCGTCGCGCCGGTAGACCAGCTCGTTGAGGCGGTCGAGGTAGGCGGACAGCTCCGGGTCCCGGCGGACGTCGGTGCTGTGCTTGCCGATGAGGGCTGCCGTGTGGCCGGCGTCGTTGAGGGCCTGGTGCAGGCGGGCGGCGAGGGTGGACTTGCCGGCCCCGTCACCACCGACGAAGGTGATCAGCTTCCCGGCTGCGGTGGTGGTCGGCGCGTTCGCCGTCATCGGGATTCTCCCAGGGGGTGGGTCGGGCCGGCGGTCAAGCGGCCGGTGATGATGGTGCGGATGCGGTCCACCAGGACGGCGCGCTGGTGCAGGACGTCGCTGTGACGCTCATTGGACAGGTCGGCGGGAAAGTGCGTGGCGAGGTTGTTGGAAATGACGTGGAGGTAACCGAATCTGATCCCCGCCTGGCGCGCCGCCGCCCCCATGGGGCCGATCTCCGGGTCGACGAAGGCGTACGAGGCGGTGTGCTGGGCCAGCCAGTCGCGGTTCTCCAGCAGGATCGACGGGGAGGACACGTGCAGGCCGCTGCGCACCCCATCGTGGGCGGCGGCGTAGTCGCCGAAGAAGTCGTCCCAGCTCACCATCACCCCGCGTACCAGGCTGGTGTTGCCGGTCGCCAGCCAGGCGTTCGGTTCGACGCCGGGGGTCAGCGAGCCGACCTTGCCGACGTAGACGACGTCGCCTGCGCCGAGTTCGGCAAGGCGCGTGACGACCCGTCCGGCCACGTCTCCCCAGATGCTGTGGAGGAACCCGAGGTAGACCACGCGACGGCCGGCGACGTCGAGGCGCTGCCAGGCGTAGCCGGGTCCGCGGGTCCACACCCCGTTCTCGGGAGCGAGGTACTGAAGGCCCCAGCCGACGATCACCAGGTCGCCGTCCAGTTCAAGGTCGAGCGCGTCGAGCGCCGTTCGGCACTCCTCCTGCTCGGGCGGCTGATAGGTGACGGTGCCGACGGGGCGGCCGGTCATGGCCAGGTACGTGGCGATGATCAGGGCGTAGTGCTGGACGTAGTCGGCTCCGGGGAACGCCTTGACGATGAGGTCACGGCCGTGGATCTCTGCGGTGGGCCGTTCGATGTTGAACAGCTTCCCGGTCTTCTCGTACCGGGAGATCACCGCCGTGCGGTCGTAGCCGCCGATGACGCGGATGCTGTCCCAGTCCTGGTCCTGGATGAGGTGGTGGACCTTGATCTGCAGGTAGCGCAGCAGCCTCGCGTGGGTCATAGTGTGCCCGGCCGGCTCGATCGGGGCGGCGCGCAGGAGTCCGGGGGTCGGGTCGGCGAGTAAGGGCGTCATCGGTGCTCCTCGGCGATCGTCACGGTGCTGCCGGCCGCCGCGCGAACGACGGAGATGTTCTTCCGGATGAGGTCGAACCGGCCTTCGGGGATCGGGCCGAGCTTCTCGATGCGGGGCGTGGAGGGCTTCTCGTACGGCCCTTCGGGCAGCAGGGCGACGCCCATCGCGCCGAGGATGACCGGGGCTGCGCCGTCCACGGAGGAGATCCACTCGTGCTCGCGCTGCCCGATCAGCTCCAGGTGCCCGGTCCGGCCTAGACCGAGCAGCCGGTAGATGAGTAGATCGTCGACCAGGCCGCGATCCTGCAGGTAGGCGGTCGCCAACCAGCGGGTGCGGCACAGTTGCTCGTCGGGATCCGGTCGACGCGAGGCCGGCAGGGCGATGGCCCCGGCCCAGCCGCTGGTCACAAAGGCGTCGTAGGTGCGCAGCCACTCGTCATCGTCCGCGGCGTGCAGGACCGCGCACAGCCGGAATGCGTCGCCGGACAGCTTCCGGATCTCGCGCGCGGCTTTCTCGCTCGCCTTCAAGGTCGCGGCCCCGTCCCGCATGACGTCCGGCAGGATGATCTCCCTCGCGGACACCGCCAGCGCGGCTTCGACGAGGCTTTCCGCCGGCAGGGCGTAGCCGAGGTCGAAGAGCCCGTTGTCGACGATGATCTCGGCGCCGCGCTCGGCCTCGTGAGCGAAGAAGGCCCGGTAGCTCTCGTCGGACAGGACGTGCTGGGCGGCCACGTGGTGGACGCGGGCCGGCTCCTGGGCGACGAAGTTCTTCAAGTAGGCAGGCGGAGCGATGACGGAGAAGTCGATGCCCACGGTGGTGATCACGACGCCCCCCACAGGCCGGTGGTGACGGTGAGGAACTGCTGGGAAAGGACGGGGTCGGTGCCGAAGCGCCCGCCCGAGTGCACCGTGGTGGTGCGAGCCTCCTCCATCCGTACGCCCCGCATGCTCATGCACAGGTGCACGCCGCGCACGACGACGGCGACGTCCTCGTGTCCGATCACGCCGTTGAGGTATTCGGCGACCTGGCGGGTGAAGCGTTCCTGGACCTGCAGTCGGCCGGCGAAGTGCTGGGCGATCCGCCCGAACTTCGACAGACCCACCACCTCGCCATCCGGCACGTATCCAGCAGTGACCTGCAAGTTCATGGGCAGCATGTGGTGCTCGCAGAGCGACCACACGCTCATGCCGCCCACGATGACCAGCTGACCACCCAGCTGGGACTCGGTGAAGCAGGTGGCCGTTTCGGCGCCGTCCGGGGACAGGAAGGCTTTCCACCAGGCCGCGACGCGGTCCGGGGTGCCGGTCAGCCCCTCGCGGGCGGGGTCCTCGCCCAGCTCGACCAAGAGCTGGTGGATCAGGCCGGCGACCCGGCCGGTGTCGATGACCGCAGCGGGCCCGGCGACGGCAGCCGTCGGCGTCGCCGCAGGGCTGGCGATAGAGGTCGTCATGGGCGTCTCTCGTTTCCGGGGACTGGGGAACGGATGGGGCGTGGAGTCGCGTGCGGTCAGCGGCCTCGTGTGTCCGCGAAGGCCAACACGTGAAGGCGGGTGGTGAAGTGCCAGTGCCGGGCCGCGACCCCGTCCGCGAGGACCCGGGTAGTCGCGGTGATCACCTCGGGGGTGGTGCCCTCCGGCATCACCCACACCGGCGCGAGCCGGTGGGCGTCGGCCAGCTCGGCGATCCGGTCGAGGTCGTGCACCGTGGAAGCGACGAACTTGAACGCCGCCCGCCCGGAGGCCACAAATGCCTCCAGCGCGGCTGGCACGATGCTCTTGGTCTCCTTCACGCCGAAGCTGGCAAGCTTGGGCGAGACGTTGAACCGGACCCCGTCGGCCACCAGCTCGGGGGTGGGCGCGATGGTGCCGTTCGTCTCGAACTCGGTCCGCTTGCCGGCTGCTATCAGTCCCCGGACGAGAGGCACCAGTCGCGCCTGCTGGATCAACGGCTCGCCGCCGGTGATCACGACCAGCTCGACCGGTGAAGACGAGGCCCAGGCCACCAGGCCCGCGACGGATTGCCTCGTCGACTCCTCGTGCGGGTCGAACCGAGACCAATCCCAGGTGTACTTCGTGTCGCATCGCGTGCAAGTGAGGTTGCACCGGGACAGGCGGATGAACAGGGCCGGGTGTCCGCAGCTTGGGCCCTCGCCCTGAAACGTCGGCACCTCGGTACCGAAGCACTCCGCGACGATCAGGGATTCGCCTTCGGCAGCTTCCGCTTCGAGGTTGAGCGGCTTGGTTGTGGTCATTGGCCCACCACATCGAAGCGGGCCCAGCTGCCTGCGGTCTCGCGGACCAGGACGGCGACTAGGCGGCCGGGGATCTCCGACTGGAGGTTCTGAACGAACCAGCCGGCCAGGAACTGGGCCAGGCGCTCCGAAGTGGGCTCGAAGGGCAGGATCTCGTGCAGGTTGTGGTGGTCGAGCTCGGTGTCCAGGAACGACTTGAACGGGGCGAGCGCACCGAAGTCCGTGACAAAGCCGGGATCCTCCAGCGCGGATGCAGTAAGGATGACCTCAACCTCGTAGCTGTGCCCGTGCTGGCGGGAGCACTTGTGCTCATGCGGCAGCCGGGGAAGCCGATGGCCAGCCTCGAAGCCGAACTTCTTACCAATGGTGAAATTGCCGGGCGGCAGTGGAACAGCAGTGAAGCCCATTCGTTTTCTCCGAGAGGTGAGGGTGTGGCTGATTCGGCCGGGGTGGGGCAGCCGCCTCTTCAGGGGGCTACGGGCTGTGCCCCCAGGTGGTTCTTCGCGGCCTTGTCCAGCACCTTGGTGAAGTGCTCGGCGCGCTCGTCGCCCTCGGCCTCCTGAGCGCGGTGGTCCCCAAAACGGGCCCAGTACCGCCGGCAGACGTCGCTCTCCATCAGCTTCGAGGCGTAGAACGGCAGACGCCCGTCCCGGACGAAGCCGAGGCGGTCGCGCAGGCTGAGCATGCAGAAGAGCTGGTTGGCCTTCAGCAGCTGCATGTACTCCTCGACGTCCAGGTCCTCGGGCGTCCAGAGCTTGGCGAGGTCAGGGTTGGCGGACATCCGCGTCAGCCAGTCGAGTTGGTTGCGCGCGACGGTCGCCTCATTTCGATCGGCCTGGTGCCGCGCGTCCTGCCTCAACCGGGCGGCTCCGACCACGGCGGTGGCGAGGGAGACCGCGGCGCCGGCAGCGAGGACGGCGGAGGTGAGCTTCATGCTTTAACGGTCCTTTCACGCAAAGTGATCTGGGGCGAGGGTGGGTCTGTGGAAGCCTGCGGGGCTCGCTGCGTCATGCGACCCCCGCTAGCACGAGAGCCGGTGAGCCGCCGTCAATGCGATCCAGGGCGTACCGGCGGCGCACAGTGTCCAAAGCGACGGCGATCGGCGGCAGTCCGACGGCGGCCCTTCGCTGGTCCAGCAACTGCGGCGCACGCAGTGGGCACAGCTCCACTCCTGCTGCGCTGAGGACGAGTTGCGTCCCGAACTCTTGGGGTCGCCCGCTGTTGACCAGGGCGCGGTCGTGAAGGTGGGCCCAGTGCTGGATGCGCGCATCGCCGTCCTGGACCGCACGTTTCAAAAGGGTGGTGGCCGCCCGCTGGAAGTCGGGTTCGTCGTCGGCGTGAAGAGCGATGCTCCAGGAGGCACGTGCTGCGTCGGGGCCCACGAGACGGTGGCCGGGCCAGTCATGTTCGGCCAGGATGCGGCGCAGCACTTTGGTGTCGGCGTGCTCAGCGTGACGGTCCTGGCCGAGGTGGACGGCGTCGAGCTGGTTGCGTACGCGTCTGGCCCGGCGTGCTGCCGACTGTGCGGCGCGGGCGATGAGTTCGCGGGCGAGGTCCGGCCGCAGCGGTTCCGCGGTCCTCACGCGATACTCCGCTGGTCGGCGGCGGACTGCGGCTCGTGGACCTGGCAGCCGATGAGCGCGCTCAGCCCAGGCCGAAGCTCGGCGGTGAGTTCGAGGCGCGCGACTCGCTCATGGTGCTGTCCGGTGCCCGATCCACGGACGTCCCAGCCCATGTCGTTGAGCCGACGAAGGAATGTGGCGATCGGATCGACGTCGAGAGGATGGCGGGCCATGGCCTCGGCCCGCACAAGCGGTACCTCGAGCAGGGCGGCGAAGTCGGAGGCCCACAGAGTGATCAGCCGGACGGTGTCATCGGAGTGACCGGGCAGGGTGTGGACGCAGTCCAGGAAGAGGCACGGGCCTTCGCCCCATCCGAGGTCGGGCCCGCGTTGCGGGAACATGCAGGCCAACAGCAGCCCGTCCTCGAACAGTCCAGCCGGCTTCACCTGCGGGGCGCGGAACAGGGCCGGGATATCGGACCGGGCGGGTGTCGGCACGCCGCGCATGGCGAGCCAGCGCTGACGGTCCTGGACGAGGGCCGCGGCCTCGTCCCGTTCGGCGTCGGTGCGCAACGACCGCATTTCATATGCGGCCGGTAACCCTGTGGCGCACTGGCTTCGAGGCGCGGGGGAGGACTCGATGGCCGCAGAAGCGGGTGAGGCATTCACTGGCTCGCTCCGCTCTCCATCGTGGTGGCCCGCCTGGCGCCCAACAGGCCCCACGCGTGGGCCCAGACGACAAGTTGGGTGGTGTTGGCCGCCCCGGTCTTGTCGAGCAGTTCGTCATGTGCGGCTCGCACGTCGGCGGGCGCGATCTTGGCTATGGCAGCAATGTCGCTGGGATTGCTGTGCTCAGCGACCGCCCGCAGCAACAGTCGCTGCTCTGGACTGAGTTCCGGGACTGGCCTGTCCGTTGTGGGCGGAGCGACCTGCCGGGCCTTGCACAGGAAGTGCACGATCACCGGGGGCTTGCAGCGGGGCGGGCAGTGGAGGCTCTCCCGGATGTCGCGTACGTACTGGCGGACGGTCACGGCCGACAGCCTGGTCCTCGTGGCGATCTCTTGGGGGCCGAGGCCGTCCACGAGGTGCTGGGCGACGCGCTGCTGGGTCGGGGTCAGGGGGGTGATCGGTGCGCTGGTCGTCATACGCGGGGTCACGGGTGTCTCTTTCGCGGCTGGGTTGAGGGATATCGGGTGGGGTGTCGCCGGACCCCGCGGGGGACGGGGGCCGGCGACACGGGCCCGTGCGCGGCGGTCTGGATTCATGGGGCGCCGCACACGGGGGCTCATGCGGCTGTCGGGTCGGGGCGGGCCCACGCCGCTTCGGCGGCGAGACGTTCTGACCACTGGATGTGGGCCTCGTCGAAGGCGGCGTCGGCGAGGCGTATGCGCTGGACTTCGCCGGTTCCGGCCGGTGGGTAGGTGAACTGGATGTCGCGCCACAGGCGCTGAAGGATGTAGTCGCCGTTGAGGGCGTGGGCGCCGTGCAGCTCCATGGCGTCCTGGGTTGACTGCATCGCCCACTGGTGGCCGAGGTACTTGGCGTTGATCAGGTCGGTGTCGCAGGGCAGGCCCTGGTCGAGGAGGTGCACGGACTGATAGGCCAGGATTCGCCCGGCGCGCAGGCGGGCCTCCATGTCACCGATGCGGTCCCGCAGAACCGGCAGATCGGAGAGGGCGCCCCGGTAGCGGGAGCGCGTCTTGAGGTAAGCGGTCGAGGTGGCCACGACTGCCTCGTGTATTCCCAGGCTGACTGCGGCCAGGTTGGGACGGCCGTACAGGATGCTGCTGCTCTGCGCTACGCCCAGCCCCTGGCCGATCTCTCCGACCACGTTTTCCTCGGGGACGCGGACGTGGTCGAGGTCGAGGCGGCCGGCGGAGAAGCCGTGCAGGCCGAGGCCGGGACGGTGGTCGGCGACTGAGAGCCCTCGGCGCTTGGATTCGACCATGAACGCGGTCAGCGCCTGGGAGGTGCTCACGCCTGCCTTGGCGGTCCGGGCGACCACGAGGTGGGCTCCCGCGAGGTGGCTATTCCCGATGTGGATCTTGCTGCCGGTGATCACCCATTGGTTGCCGACGTGCTCGGCGATGGTTTCGATGCCGCCGATGTGTCCGCCGGCTCGCGGTTCGGTCACGGCGATCGACAAGAGCAGTGAACCGTCCGCTACGCAGGGCAGCCAGTGGCCCTTCTGGTCGTAGGTGGCGAAGTGCAGCAGGGCGCCGACGGGGATCAGCGTGGCCTGGAGGATGGCCGCCGCAGCCGCCGAGACGCGGGCAATGCGGTGGACGAGGATGGTCTTGGCCACGTGTCCGGCGCCCAGCCCGCCGAAGGAGGACGGGACGGTGACGGCGAACCAGCGTCGTGCGGCCATCAGGTCGGCGACCTTGCGCTCCACCCTGCCGGGGGCGGCCTCCATCCGTGCGGCGCGCGGCGCGATGTGCTCGGCCGCGAAGGCGTCCGCCTCGTCCCACAGCAGTTCGTGGCGGGCGGTGAGATAGGGGCGCAGCGCCGGCGGCGGCGTGGTGGGTGTGGCGGGCATGGTCCTCTCCCTCTCCCTGGATGGAGGTCGCACGGTGGAGCGGCCGGGGATCGCCTGCGGCTCCCGGGTGGGGGGTCGTGCAACGGACTAGCGGACGGGCGCGCGGGCGATGTGGTCCATCACCCGGACGCCGGCGTTGATGACGATGTCTCTCAGCCGTCGGGCCTCGCTCAGGGGCCGCTTCTCGGGGTCGATGACGCACACCGTGCCCAGCACGGTGCCGCTGTCGTGGATGAGCGGGGCACCGAAGTAGGAGCGGATCCCGACCGCGTCGACCACGGGGTTGCCGCTGAAGCGCGGGCTGGCGTGCACGTCGTGCAGCGGAAGGGCCTTCTTGCGGGCCATGACCTCCGGGCACCAGCCGTGGTCGCGGCTCATGGTGCGGCCGACGATGACGTACCCGCTGTCCGCGGGCGGCTGGTGCAGCCCGACGAAGGTCTGCTCCTCCAGGAAGAGGTTGACGAAGCCGTACAGGAACCCGGCTCGTGTGGCCATGCCGCGGGCCAGTTCGTCGAAGTCCTCGCTGGCAGCGCTGGGCACGCCTAGGCGATCCAGCAGCTCATACCGCTGCGCCAGCTCGGTCGCCTGCTGGGCCTGCGGGACAGGGACGGCGGCGCCGGCGGGGAGGGATGGCCCATGAGTGACGTCCCGCATGGTGCGTCGCGGCAGCGACTGCGTGAGGGGGGCGATCTGCCGTGCGGGGAAGGGATCGTTGGGCTGATACGACATCAGGCGTCCTGAAAGGTGGTAGTGGATGCGGGGCGAGCGGGGCTTGCCGATGCGCTCTTCAAGGCGTGGCCAACGAGGGTCAGCAGGAGGCCAGCGACGTGGTTCGGATCGCGAGCGTCGCAGGTGACCACCGGCACAGAGGCGGGCAGTTCGAGGGCGGTGCGGACCTCTTCGGGGTGGTAGCGATGTGCTCCGTCGAACTGGTTCACCGCGACGACGAAGGGCAGGCCGATGTCCTCGAAGAAATCGACGGGGGTGAAGCTGCTTTCCAGGCGGCGGGTGTCGACCAGGACGACCGCGCCGACGGCTCCGCGACAAAGGTCGTACCAGAGGCCGCCGAACCGGTCCTGGCCGGGCGTGCCGAACAGGAACAATTCCAAGGGCACGGGCGCGTCGGGCAGGTTGAGGCGACCGAAGTCGAAGGCGACCGTGGTGGTCTGCTTGGCCTCGACGCCCGCCAGGCTGTCCACGTCTGCGCTCGCCTCGGTCAGATACTCCTCCGTGCTCAGCGGCGTGATCTCACTGACGGCACCCACGGCGGTGGTCTTGCCCGCGCCGAAACCGCCGGCGATCACGACCTTCAGCACGGTCGGTGCACCGGCACGCGGGCGCGACGACGGCCGCAGCACCACGGCCGGGTCACCCGGTCTGGGGGTAGGCGATGGCATCGGGCCACTTCCTCTTCAGGCCCGCAGACAGGGCCACCAGGAGTTGTGCAGAGGGACGTGCATGCGCCTCGGACGCGGCATAGGCGGTGACGGGGACGACCAGGGCGTCGGCGTCCAGGAGGTCGGAGATAAGGATCTTGACGGCGGTTACGGGACGGCCGAGTCGGCCCGCCAGCTCGGTCACCGAACGCCGGTGCTCCCGGCACAGGGCGAGGATCTCTGCGCATTCTTCGGCCTGGCCCGGGCCGGGCCGCCCGGGTCCGGCGTCCAGCACCGTGTCCAGGCCGAGCAGATGCCGTGGCCGGGTGCGACCGCGCGTCAGGGTGTAGGTCCGCACGAATGTCGAATCCTCGGTCGCGCTCCCGTGTGCGGTCACCGGACCTCATCACCCGTGCCGACGCGGACGGGGATCTGCATGTAGGGGGCGAACTTCTGCACCAGGCGCCCCATCTCGGACCCGACGGTGCCGGCATCGGCGTCCATGGTCGCGATCACCGCGAGGACCGTGTCCACCACGCCCCGTTCGTTGCCGGGATGGCCCTCGAAGGCCGCGCTGCGACCGGAACTCTGGACGAAGATCAGACAGTCGTCTCGTTCGATGACGACCTGCCTCGCCGGCCTCTTCTTGTGGGTGGGACCGGTGATGTTCGCTGCGAGTGAGGCCACTCCGCTGAGGGCGGCCGACAGTTCGTCCGCCCAGTCCTTGTCGACGTCGCTGTCCAGCAGCCGTAGTCCGTCCCGCGAGAGCAGGACGGCGTGCGTGACGCCCGTCGTGTCGGAGGCGAACTGCCGCAGCAGCCACGCCATGTTGTCCCGCTGTCCGCTTGCCGTTGTCTCGGTTGCGGGTGCGTCACCGGTCACGTTGTTCATCGCGGGGTGGGTGCTCACAGGGATCGCTCCAGAAGGGGGGAAGGGCCAGCGGATGTAACGGCCAGCGGGAACGTGGAGGGACGAGGTTCAGGGACTGGGGTGCTCTGTCGAAGCGGTGGGAGAACCGGCTTGCCCGCCGGTCTGGATGCCGGTACGGAAGGCGGCTGCGAGCCCTGGCGTCGCCGCGGTCACGGGGGCTTGCTCCGGCTCGTGCGGCGGATGGAACGTGCCGGCCTGGCGTCTACGCGTGGGAAGGGCGGGCGCATCAGCAGAGTGACCTGCCTGTGCGGCTTCCGGCGCCCCTGCGGTACCGGGGCCTGGCCTGGGGGTGGCTGGAGTCGCGGCAACCTGCTGCGGTTGCGGTGCCAAGGGGCGGGTGTCCTGGGGCAGCGCGCTCGCTTCGTCGATGGAGGGAATCGCTACCAGGAGCCGTTCCGGGATGACCACCAGGGCGGTGGTGCCTCCCATCATGTTCTCCTGCAGGAGAACGGACAGCCCGTGCGACTGGGCGATCTTCGCGGCGACCAGCAAGCCGAGCTGCCCCGCTCGCACCTGGCCGCTGACGTCGACCTCGTCGGGGGCCTGGAGCAGGTGGTTCATCTGCGCCCGTGTCTGCGGATGCATGGGGATGGCCCGGTCCTCGACCTCGACCGCCAGCCCGTTCGCCACCCGCTGCGCACGCACCATCACCTTCGTAGCCGGATCGGAACACTCACAGGCGTTCTCGATCAGCTCAGCCAGCAGGTGCGTCATGTCCGGACCCACATGGCCGGGAAGGCCCAGCTCCGCGCCCACGGACCCGGCCGCAACCGCCACCCGCGGATACTGCACGACTTCAGAGACGGCGCCGCGCAGCACGCTCTTGACGGGAACGGGCCGACGCACGCTGCGCAGGGACTGCCCGCCCAGCACCGCCGTGCTCTCGACCTGGCGACGCATCCGCGTCACGAGGTGATCGATCTCGAAGATCTTGGCCAGCAGCTCCGGGTCGTCGGTCAGCATCTCCAGCTGGCTCAGTGCTTCAAGTGCTCTGCCGACCAAGGCGTGCTCGCGCATGGCCAAGCGGCGCAGCACTTCCAGGAGGACGACGGACTGGGACTCGTCGTGCACCCGTATCAACGACGCGACGGCCCGCACTTGGAGAGCACTCAACGCCTTGTCAATCTCGGCGTCAGGGCTGGCAGGTGGCGCCTGCAGGTCCGGCAGCGGCGGGCGTCCCCCGCGGCACAGCTCGTCCGCCGACCACTGCACCGACTTCTCGATGGCCGCCGCTGCTCCTGCGATCGCTGCCTGGGCATGCTCCGCAGCCGTCTGCACGGCCCCTGCAGCCGTTCGCGCTCCGCGAGCCGCCAGCGTGGCGACCCCCGCCAGTCCGCAGACCAGGCCGGCGAGGAGCCAGCCGGGGCCCACCGCGGACACCGACCAGAGGGTGAAGGCGGCACCCAGCAGGGCGGCAAGGAGCACTAGGGGCAGTGCGACGGCGCGGTGGACACGGTGCAGGGTGAACGCGTTGATCGGAGGCCGCCGTCGGCGGTGGCCGGTGGCGGCCGGCCGTGCCGAAAAGGCGCTGTCAGGCATGGGAATCCTCGTCAGGGTGGGGGTGGCTAGGCGTGCTGCAGCGTCAGGTCTGCGCAGGTCTGGTGTGTGCTGCGTGGGGTGGAGCTGGGTGACGGAGGCGCGACCGCGCTGGGGTGGGGGGACTGCTGTCGCCGATCAGGCCGTACTGCTCGATGCGCGGGAGGCGTTTCATCGTGTGGGTCTCCGTAGTCCCCGTGGACCCGGGGGTGGCTTCGGGGCCGCCGTGGCAGCCGGGAAGTGTCGGTGAGAGAGGCACGGTGGTTACCGGATCGGGGGAAGTCTGTTCTGCCTCGGCGGGGGATCCTCGTCCCGTGGAGCGATGCGGTCGCTTACTCGATCACCACGAAGGGCCAGCCACGCCATGGGACCGAGAATCAGCGCGATAAGAACTGCCCCGGCGGCGGTCATGTCCGGGGCACCGACGCGGCCAGAACCACGCACGCGAGGGCGAGAGCGAAGACTGCGCGACGCAGCACGTTGATCGGCGGCTTCCACCAGCGCCGTCTCTGGACCGACTTCGCAGGGGCCACGTCGTGGGCCTGCGCGGCAGCGATAAGGTCTTGGGTTGCCTCGGCCAGCCTGACCAGATGGACCCTGCTGGGCATGTAGCCATCGGGGAGGCCGCCCGAACAGAGCTGCTGCGCACGGAGCAGGGCCGGCTCTTGCGAAGGCGTCAGGGCTCCGAGCTGGCTGACGTGTCCTCGCAGCCGCAGTGCGAGGTCCTCCACATCGCCGGCAGCATCGGGTAACGGCGACTCCTCGCCCAGCACGAGCGCCACCGTTTCCGCCGCGGAGGCCGCCGGGTCCGGTCGCAGGATGGGCTCACCAAGGGCGTGGCTTCTCCTTCCCTGATCACTGAGTTGGCACGCCCGGCGAAGGGCCAGTGAGGGACGCATGACGCAACTCCTAGATGAATCAAGCTAACTTGAGCGAGGAACGCTGTTCACCGCAGGCGACTGACGTGCAAGGTGAGTGATCCTGCGGCTACGTTGAGCGAACCGCGAATCCCTGTCAGGGGGTATGCCTACGCGGCCCTCAAGGCCGTCAAAGGCGTCAAAGATCATTTCGGAACCGAGGGGCAGTACATGGCCCGTGAGAGAAACGTCGCCCTTGCCGCGCTCCTGCGCGAAGCGGGCTGGTCCCAGCCCCAAGCAGCCGCCGCGGTCGCTCGTGTTGCCGCGGAGAGCGGTGTACGCGAACTGGAGGCCATTTCCCGCTCCCACATCGCCATGTGGGTCCAGGGCACGAAGCCCAGTGGACGAGCGCCTCATATCCTGCGTGAGACGCTTTCCCGCAGGCTCGGCCGACGCCTCACCCTCGCTGACCTCGGACTGGAAGATGGGCCGACAGGCTCCACTGACAGTAGTTCTGACTGGAGCGTCGACCCTCTGACCGTGCTGGCCGAGCTGGGAAGCGACGATCTGGACATGCACCGACGCAAGCTGTTGGCTACCACCGCGTACTCGGCCGCCGGCCTCGTCCTGCCTGCCGCTCCATGGTGGGCAGCCGCCCCGGCCGCGGCGGCCTCGCGCCCTGCAGTCTCCTCCCGGCTGGTGACTCAGGCTGACATCGACGACGTCCGCAAACTGACCACCTTCTACTCCGCGAGGGACCAGCAGCGCGGTGGAGCCTCGGGGCGCTCGGCCCTGGCCGGCCATCTTCGCGACGAAGCGGTGCCGCTGCTGGGCAGCAGGTTCCGAACGGAACAGCACCGCCGGGATACGTACTCGGCCGTGGCAGAGATGACCTACCTCGCCGGCTGGATGGCGTTCGACGCTTCCGAGCATCGAACCGCCCAGCGCTACCTCACCCTCGCCGCACGCATTGCGGCCGAAGCCGCAGACGGACCGCTGGGCGGCCACATCCTGCGTGCCCTCGCCCATCAAGCAGTCGACCTCGGGCACCCACGCAGAGCGCTCGACCTGGCCGACGCCTCCATGTCCCGCACCCACTACGGCCAGGCCAGCTCGCGGGAGAAGGCCCTGCTCGCGGTAGTCCATGCCCGCGCCCTGGCCGCCGACGGCGACCGCCGCGGCACTCTCGCGGCCATCAGTCGCGCGGAGAGGGACCTCGCACGTGCCGCTAACGAGGATGCCCCCGATCGCGTCAGCTTCTTCCAGGAAGCCTCCCTCGCCCACGAGACCGCCTGTGCCTTGCGGGACCTGGGAAATCCTCTCGACGCGGAGTTGCATTTCCAGCGCAGCGTCGCCACCCGCCGGCGGCAGCAGTATGCCCGTACCCACAGTGTGACCCTCGGCTACCTCGGTGCTGTCCAGGTCCAGCAGGGACGCCTCGATGAGGCATGTGGTACCTGGGGGCAAGCACTGGACGCCATGGCTGGCGTCCAGTCCGGCCGCGCCCGCGACGTCATCGTCCGCATGCAGAGTGACCTCTCGCCTGTGCGGCAACGTGGTGGCCGCCACGTCGCCGAACTGGACCGTCGGGCACGGGAAATGCTGCGCGCCATAGGCTGACCACAGGGCAGGTCCGCAGCTATTGACGGCAGCTGCTGAACACGCGACCCCGTTAGAGAGGAACGAGCGCCGATGGCAACGTACGAGGTCGAATCGATCGCAACAGTGGTCGGGGGCCACACCCGCGTTCAGGACGATTACCAGGGCGGAGTCGAGTCGGTCATCCGGCTCAACGAGGCGTACCCCCTTGAGACGCTCCAGGGAATCGAAGAGTTTTCCCACCTGACGGTGACCTGGCTCTTCCACCTGGCGCGACCGGAAGACGTCCAGCTCCACGCACGCAGCCCCCGCGGGAATCCGGACTGGCCGCCGACCGGTACCTTCGTCCACCGCAACCATCGGCGTCCCAATCAACTGGCCATCAGCTACCCGCGGCTGCTCGAGGTCGAGGGACGGGACCTGTTGGTCACCGATCTCGACGCTGTAGACGGAACGCCCGTGATCGACTTGGCACCGTACTTCGAACAGATGGGGCCTCGTGGCCCGATCCGTCAGCCCGCCTGGCCCGGCGAGATGCTCGAACCGAATTACTGGGCGAAGGCAAGCGAACGGCCCTCGGAGCGGCCTGTGTGACAGAAGCGACTGAGCTGCCCGGCTTGCCATTTGCATCGTCGGGAACCAACTGGAGGTCTGGCTCAAGCTGCAGCCCTCGCGTCTCGGAACTCACACCACGTCTCCTCGCCGCTGCTCTCCCATGCGTCTGAGATCGCATCGACCAGCCGGATCCCGCGCCCCGATTCACCGTCAGGTCCGGCTTCCTTGAGCACAGCGGGCGCCGGGTTGTGGTCGGTTACCGAGACACGCACCACGTCGACGGCCACCGTGATGCGGAGCATGACTTCGCCCTCACCGTGGACCACGGCGTTGGTGACCAGCTCCGAAACGGCCAGTACGACGAACCCCGCCACCGGCTCCGAAACACGGCACCGCCGCAGGAACGCCCTGGCTATGCGCCGCATCTCCCCGACCTTCGCAAGGTCGGGGAGAAGGGCCGCCTGACAGGCATGGGATGCCGCCGGTACCTCTGCCCTCGCCCATGCGCCGGCCTCATCTTCCTGAACCGGCCTGACGCATGACGCGCCTGCTGTAGCCGCACAGCTGCGGATGCCCCCGCCGGGCGGGGCCGCCTCTTGGAGCCTGGTCATGTGGGCTATGGCACCGTGCGGCGACGCCGTCGACCAGGGGAATCCAGAGGGGGAAATTCATGTCAAGGGGGAAACTGAAGGGGGGAATTGAGGCCATGATTGGATTCCGCCCACCGACAGAGGTCACACTCATGCCAGACCTGTTCGCCGACCTGCTCCTCCGGCTTCGGCAGGAGGCGGGCCGGACACAGGAGGAGCAGGCGGAGGCGATCAACGCTGTCTCCGGCCGGGACACCATGACCCGCCGAGAGATCAGCCGTTATGAGAACTTCGAGAACATTCCTACCAACCACACAATCGGCCACATCGCGGCGGCCTGCGGTGTCCCTATCGAGGAACTACTGCGGGAGGCCAAGGCCGCCCGCGCTCGGAAGAGGAAGGGGCATGCCGATGCCGGGGAGGACCAAGACGCCGTGAAGCGTCGCACGCTCCTGGGTAGCGCCACTATCGGCGTGAGCGTGGCCGCCGAGCCCTGGGGGCGCCTCGCCTTCGCCCTCAGCAAGGGGACCAAGATCGATTCGCCCGCTGCCGCCGCGCTCATCGACCGAGCCGCTGAACTGCACGTCCAGGAACTCAACCTCAGCGCGCTGCGGCTACAAAAAACGGTCGAGTCGCATCTTGACGCGATCACTGCGGCCCTGCCTCGTGCAGGCGAACACGAAAGCGCTCTCACCATCGCCGCCGGGGAAACCGCCGCTCTGGCCGGTTGGGTGGCCTGGGACCTGGGGGAGCACGACAAAGCCAACGCCTACTACAAGGTCACGTCGCAGTGCGCGGCGGCTGCCGGGCATCCTCCACTCCGAGCCCTGGCCCTGACCTACAGCAGCTACGGCGCTTTGACGCCAAAGTCGAAGATGGAGTTCCTCTCCCAAGCCGCCAACGACGTGCGAGGCCACGGTAACGCTACTGCTGCCGCCTGGGTTCTCGGTAGGCACGCGGAAGAAGCTGCGGCGGCCGGCGACGAGGTGGGGGCGCTCCAGGCGTTAGACCGAGCGCGCTTCGCCTACGATTTCGCGGACCACACCAGCGAGCAGGCATGGGTCAGGTTCGTGACCCCATACCGCATGGACTCGTTGGCCCTGTCCGTGTACGGCCAGCTGAGGCGCCCCGAGCTCACGTCCACAGCTGATACCGCGGTCGACCGCCTCGGAGACGGGCTACCGGACGGGGGCGTCGTAGTCCTCGGCGATCTCGCTTCGGCCCTACTGCGTGGGGGTGACGTCGATCAAGGGGTGTACGTGTCAAGTCAGTTCGCCGCAGCGGCACAGGCCAAGCCCAACACGATGGGCAAGCAGCGCGCATCGACTATCGCCTCGTCGCTCCCTGACAGTGAGCAGGAACTCGGCCAACATCTACGGAAGTTCGCATCCTGAGAAGCCACACGCAGTAGGCGGGTAGACCCAGGACGCGAGCGCCGTCGTACGGCCGGCCAGGGCGCTCCGCAGAACCTATGCCGTCTCCTCGATAACCCAGGACAGGTACGCCTCCGACCCGCCGGTCACGGGCAGCGTGATCCACTGGGGAACGTCGTACGGGTGTTTCTCGTGCAGCCACGCTTCCAGTGCGGGGAGACGGTCCGTCGTAGTCATGTACGAGATCCGCCACTCCTGCGCCGTCTCGACCTTCCCCTTCCACCAGTAGAAGGCTGTGATCGGCGCATCAATGTGAACGCCCGCTGCCAGCTTGCTCTCGACCGCGCCACGGGCCAACGCCTTCGCCTGATCCTCGTTGTCGCTGGTCGTCTGCGCGATCACAATCTCGTTGGCCATGCAATTACCTCTCCAGTTCAGGTACCGCGACTGTACCGAGCCGTCAAGGGCACGTCACGCTGCTGAAACAGCATCATCCCGGCCCGTGCCGGACCTTCCGCTAAACAGACCCAACGCGAGCATGCGGGTCACCGAGCCATCGAGACGGCGACGCCCCTGTCCGAGACAATCACGGGCAGTTGCGGCATCGAAAGCTGAACTTCGCAATTAGGGCGAGCACAGAGCCGCGGGCACACCCGAGTGCGTGACGTTATGGTCTGCGGTCCTCCTCACCGAAGGCGGCGTAGTCGTCCTGTCCGGGCAGCACGGCCGCGGACTCTTCACGGCGACGGCCCGCCGGGTGCCACGATCACGTTCCGTCGCACCTACGAGCCAGGGTCGACCTGACCGACGAAGCGTCCTCTTCCCGAGCTGCCAGCCCGACCTGGCATTCGCTCACGGCAGACGAGAAAGACTCTCGAAAGACTGGAACCCTCTCCCGGGGTTATGTCAACCTACAAGACCCCCAGCCATGAGGTTGATAACCGGCCCACTGTGTAATCGGATGAGTTCCCTTCTACCGACACGCGCCCTTCGAGCTGTTCGGCTGGTTGCCTCGACCGTTGCAACCCTGGGACCACTCGACACGTAGCCGCCCAAACGTAGTTCGCGCGGAGACCGCAACTCAGGAACATGTGCTCTGACCAAGTGCAAGGGCAACATAGACGACGATCGCCGGTTGGCCAAACCGGCGATCGTGACGACCATTGACCGAGTTCGCGCTTGGGTGACCCTGCAAGGGCATCGTAGCGGGCGCAGTAGGCAGCGCTGCAATCCAAGAAGCGGAAGGTTGCGCGCACCGTCTGCTGCTTCACTGATGTCGATCTTCATGGCGGAGAAGGTAGGTGCGATTTTGACACAAGGTGGAAGCTACCGGCTACTAACGCCGGCTGAAGTGGCCGATTGGTTGAAGGTCAGTGAATTGACGATCAAGAACAAGTACCGAGTCTGGGGTTTGCGACCTCAAAAGGTCGGCCGACTCTTGAGATTTCGCGAACGTGACATCGTCGCATACCTGGAAAGGAAGTACGGGTAGTTTGGTGAAGCGAACCCTCTTCATGGGCTGGCAGGTGGTCCGGTAGCTTGGCTCGGATTTTCCAGAAGTGCAAGGAAGATGAGAAGAGTGGTAACTACCCCTGCACTGCAACTCGCTGCGGCCATCCCTGGACAGTGCGCTACAGGGAGCCTGGTGGGCGCGGCGGGCGGCAGCGAGAGAAGTCGTTCGAGAAAAAGGGAACAGCCGACTCCTTTGCCGCCAAGGTAGAGCGAGAGAAGGATCTCGGTACCTACATTGCCCCCACAGGTCTCCTCGCCCCTCTTGTATCCGTGTACCGCGAGTTCATCGACTCTGGGAGCCGGGTGAATGGGACGCGTTACCAGTACGAGACGAGTCTTCGCCTCCATGTGGAGCCCTATTTTGGGGCTACTGCCATCGGTGCCGTCAAGCCAAAGCATCTTAATGCGTGGCTGAAGTGGATGGTGGAAGATCGTGGTTACGAGGAGAGCACGGCGATCAATCGCTATGAGACGCTTGCCGGCGTCTTTAGCTTCGCCGTCGCCAACGAGTACATAACTAGGAATCCGTGCCAGCACGTCCGCACCAGTCGCCAACGAGTGAAGCGGAGAGTCAAGAAGACGATCCGCCTGCCGACCTTGACGGAGATCGAGGCGATTGAGCGGCACCTACCCGGGCCCTACAAGCTGCTCGTGTGGCTCATGGCTGGGTGCGGGTTGCGCATTGGTGAGGCGTGCGCCGTGACGTTGCAGCAGTTCGACTTTGAGAGCGGCACGCTCTTCGTCGACCGCCAGGTCACGCAAGACGGTGAGAACGAGGAGCCCAAGACCACCGTCCAAAAGGCCATCACCAAGGGCAGGGGGCGTGCCCATTGCATCCGCCACCTCAAATGGCGTGACCTGGACGAGGGTCGAGCGGTTCCCGTGCCACCCACCATCGCCGCGCGGGTTCAGGAGCACGTCCGGCTGTATGGAACCTTTCGCGTAGAGGAGGGTCTCAACCGCCTGGAGGGGGACTATCTCTTTTCCAACGTCGGGCGCACGAACATCCTCATGTACTCCCTCGTCGACCGGCTATGGCGTAACGCGAAGAAGGCGGCGGGCATCTCGCGGAGAGTCACTACACACTGGCTCCGGCACTTCTTCGCCTCGGCCGGCCTGTCGAAGGGCGTTCCGGTGACAGACATGGCTGAGTGGCTGGGGCACCGCGACCCGAGGATCACCCATCAGACCTACGCGCACGTGATGCCCGACGCTCCGGAGCGCTTGAGGTCTCTGATGGATGCCGTGTTCACGATGCAGACGGAGTTGAACCTGCCTCTTGAGTTCGAGGCGGTGGTCGAGGCCGTCTGACGCAGGGTGGGTAGACGTGGGGTGACTCGCGGCATTCGAGGGCTCGAGCATCACGGCTTCCGCGGCGGAGGCGCCCATGGTGGTGGCGGTTCGACAGCGCCTCCGACGTTCGGATGGGGAAACTTCGGCGCCGCCGACCAGGTCCTTCGCTTGACTGCGCCGCACTGGTCGCTCTTGGTTGCATCGTGGGCGTCGAGGCGGTCGCTGGCAACTTCCCCGCACTAGACAGAAGCCACATCACCTACGTTGCCGACAACTTCCTGGGACCGGATCGGCTGGAAGCCTGAACAAGCATCTGCTGGCGCGGCAATCACAGCCGGCGGTCGCTGCATCCCAGAACGACAACCACATGATCGAGCGGTGCACGCTCGACTGATCTTTGGGGCCCCGAGCGCCGACTGCACGGCTGCTCGGGGAGTGGCACGGAGGCACGAGCCGTCCGACTCAGCCGAGTCGGACGGCATCGCTCAGCCCGACTCGGCTGTTGGTCCCGTGGCCGTCCGGCTTCGCCGGACGGCGCCGACGACGAGGTCGGCAGCCAGGAAGGCGGCGAGCGGTATGCCGAACAGGGGGAGTGCCCAGCCGACCGCGGCGACGGCGAGGACGCCGGCTACCACGGCCCAGGACGGGATCTCGCGCCAGGCTCCGCGGGCGGGCGGGGTGCCGAGGAGAGCGCGACGGTCGGAGCGGGTGGGACGACGCTGCCACCACATCCGATAGCCCCAGAAGATCATGCAGATCAGGCCGATGGCCAGTACGGCCAGCACAATCTGGTTGGCGAGGCCGAACAACGTGCCCATGTGGGCGTTGATGCCCCAGCGGGTCAGCTTCGCAAGGACCGGCCAGTCGGCGAAGTCCACCCGGTCGACCACCTTGTCGGTGGTGGCGTCGACGGCGACGCTGTCGCGTCCAACGGGCCACAGGTTGCGGGTCTGCGACACCGTCCAGGCAGTGGTGTCGTCCTGCGGGACGCCGATTGACACGGGTCCGGACAGGCCGTCGCGGCGTGCCGCGTCGAGGACACCGTCGATGGCCATCGGATCGACGCCACGAGCGGTGTGGGCGTCTGCCGGGCCACTGTGGTGGTGGCTGCCCGTTGCGGCGTTGGATGTGCCCGACAGCGAGGTGGATACGGCGGGCGTGTGGGAGCGCAGCGTGTCGAGTGCCTGGGTGAAGTGGTCGCCCGCGAAGCGTGACCAGGTCAGTCCGGTCGCGGAGAGGGCGAGCAGGCCGATCGCGAGCCACGCACCCGTCACCGCGTGCCAGCTGCGAGTGCGGCGTACGCCCTTCTTCGCGGCCAGGTCGGGCAGTAGCAGTCGCCGTGCGGTCAGGGATCGTCGCTGCCGGCGCCACCACAGGACCAGGCCGCCGAGGACGAGGACCCACAGCCAGCTTGCCGCGATCTCCGAGTAGTACCGGCCGACCGTGCCAAGGTGCAGGTTGCGGTGCAGGTCGTCCAGCCAGGTTTTCAGAGGAGTGGATCCGTACCAAGTGGTCAGCTGGCCTCTGACCCTGCCGGTGTACGGGTCCACGTAGACCGTGTGCGCCTTCTCGCCCAGTTCGGGCAGCGCGAAGTCCACCTGCGTCGTCGCGTCACCGCTTCCTGGACGGACGGCGGCCAGAGTGCCCTCGGGGTGCGCTTCCCGGGCGGCGGCCACCTGTGCGGCCAAGGGCCGAGGGCTGCCAGTGACGTGTGCGACCGTGAGTTCCTTCTCGTAGACGAGCGAGTCCAGCTGTGGGGTGAACGTGTAGAGCAGACCGGTCACCGCCGCGACGAGGAGGAACGGCGCGACCAGAACCCCAGCGTAGAAATGCAGTCGCGCCATCAGGGCGCCGAAGCCCGAGGTCTGCCGCATCGACCGCGCCGTCAGCGCTTCGGTGCCCGTCTCCACCTGTCTCTCCGTGATGGACTCGCCCGGTTCGGGGAGGCCGGGAGCCTCGGACTTCATTGACATCGATCAACCTCGTTCTTCGTCGGCTGCACGCGACACCCCCTCATCGGCCTCGGACGATGAACGCCCGACCGACGACACCGCCGCGGCGTCGGTCACCGGTCTGGTTTCGGCCGGTGTCCTAAAGAAGTCGGATGGATGGCCCGTTGAGTTCCCGCGCCTCCGACCACAGGAATGAGCTGAACGGTCGCTGTCCCTTGCTCGTAGAGAGAGCAGGTGAGAGCAGGTGACTAGGGGGCGGAGGCGGGCATGCTCGGGCGGGGGAAGGATCCTCGGTGGGCGTGGCAGCATCTATGGCCGTGACTGTGTCCCTGGCAGTGCGGAGCGTGCGTGCGGCGGTGTTCGCCGCACTCTGCGTGCTGCTCGCTGCCGGGGGCCATGCGCTGGCCACTGGGGCTGTCCCCTCGGTGCTGGTTCAGGTTGCCGGTGCTGTGCCGGTATTCGTGGCCGGGTGTCTTCTGGGGGGCCGTGAGCGGTCACTGTCCGGTATCGGTGGCGCGACGCTCGCCGCCCAGGGCGGGCTGCACCTCGTGTTCCACGCCGCCGGGCTGCATCATGCCGCGATGGTTATGCACGGCGTGCGGATGTCTCATGATCAAGCGCATGCGGTGACGCCTCACGCGACCGCAGCGCATGTTGGGGCCGCCCTCGTGCTCACCTGGTGGTTGCGGCGAGGAGAGGCTGCGCTGTGGTCGCTCCATAGGCGGACGGGCGCTTTCGCTCCCGGCCTTGTCGCCTGGTTGCAGCTGGCCGGCGGGGCGGGGCGCGTTCCGGACGCGCCGTTCGTCCGGCAGTCCGGTGGGAATCTCTGGTCACTCAGGATGGTGCGGCTGCGGTATGCCGTTCACCGGCGTGGGCCGCCCACGCGGTCGTCGTACGCGATCAGACCCCGACATACCCACCTCTCAGTACGGAGATCACACCTCTCATGTCCCCGAACCGCATCGCCCTGCGCCGTGCCGGCACCATCACCGCTCTGAGCGCCGCCGGGCTCCTTGCCGCCGCGGGCGTCGCCTCCGCGCACGTCACCGTCCATCCCGACAGCTACGCCAAGGGCGCCACGGACGGTGTGCTGACCTTCCGTGTGCCGAACGAGGAGGACGGCGCGAGCACCACCAAGGTGCAGGTATTCCTGCCCACCGACCACCCCGTCCTCGGCGTGCTCGTGTCCCCGCAGGACGGCTGGACCGCGAAGGTCACCAACACCAAGCTCAAGACGCCGGTCAAGACCGACGACGGCACCATCACCGACGCCGTCTCGGAGATCACCTGGAGTGGCGGCAAGATCGGCCCCGGCCACTACGAGGACTTCAACGTGGCCTTCGGCCAGTTGCCCGACGACACCGACCGGCTGGCCTTCAAGACTCTCCAGAGCTACTCCGACGGCAAGACCGTCCGCTGGATCGAGGAGCCGACCGGCGGCGACGAGCCGGAAAACCCGGCGCCGGTCCTCAAGCTCACGGCCAAGGCGGCGGAAGGCCGTACCGCGTCGGCGACTTCTTCCGCACCCGCGAAGAGCGGTGCGAACTCCACGTCGAGCGCGTCCGACGATTCGACGGCACGGGGACTGGGTGTCGCCGGTCTGGTCGTGGGCGTACTGGGTCTGGCTGCAGCCGCCTTCGCCGTAGTTCGCACGCGTTCCACGAGAGGCGGGGATGCCTAGCACGCGTGTTCGTCATGCGGCACAGGCCAGAGTTTGATGGCGGGACTCGGCCGTCGGTCCGCCCGAACTCCTAGGACGGTACGGCCGAGTCTGGTCGTCGCCGAACGACGGTTTCGCTGCGGCTTCTCGCCGACCGCCGCCGCTTTCCCGACGGGCGGCGGTCGGGCCACTCCGCCCCGCTCCGAGGGAATAAGGGTCACGCTTTCGGGTGGTGGGAGGCGACGTGGAAGAGGCGTGGCTGGACATCGGTGGCGATGGTGGCCGCCAGGTCCATGTGCTCCCGGGCCTCCGGGTTGTCCAGCATGGCGCGGTAGTGCGCCTCGCTCTCCCACTGCGCGTAGTTGATGACCCGCTCGCCGTCCTCGCTCGCGTGGAAGTTGGCGCAGATGAAGCCCGGGATGTGCTTCATCGTTTCCTCCGTGGCGTGTGCCAGCAGTGCGATCAGCTCGTGCTGGCGCTGCGGTGTCACGGTGAACACGTTGATCAGGGTGGCGACCGGGCGATCGCTGTGGATTCTGGCGGTAACGGTCATACCTCCCTTTCTTCCCTTACCTGGCGGACGAGGGATGAGTCGAGAGTCTGAAATCCCTCCAACGGATGGCATCGCCATATGCCGATCGGACGGCCTGAGCGGACCAGACCGCCGCGTGAGCAGCGCTTGCAAAAGCGGGCGGGGGAGAGCTCAGCTACCGCTGAGGACACGGGGCAGGTCCGTCAGCACACGGCGCAACCGCTCGCCCGTCACGCCGCCCCCCTGCGCGATCTGGGCGGAGCCGCCACCGCGGCCTTCAAGGAGTCGCTTGACGAGTACGGATGCGTCCAGCCCTGCTTCGTTGGCGGCTTGGTTGAGGGTGAGCACCAGCCCACCCTCCTCGGTGGCCACCGCCACCACGGCCGGCCGGGCCGCGGCGACCCTGTCACGGACCGCCAGCGCCAGAGCCCGCGCGTCCCCTGCCTGTCCGTCCACAGTTGTAGTGATCACTCGGGTTCCGTTGGCATCCACTCCCGCGGCGGCCAGCTCCGTCGCCCTTGCTGCGGTGCTCAGCCCCTTGAGCCGGCTGTTCTCCCGGTCCGCTGCTTTCAGCCGGTCCAGCAGGCCGGCGATCTTCTCGGGCAGCTCACCGCGGGAAGTGCCGAGCTGTTCGGCGATGCGGGACACCAGGTCTCGTTCGCGGGCGAGGTACCCGAAGCCCTCGATGCCGACGGCCGCCTCCAGGCGCCGCATTCCGGCGCCGACCGAGGACTCCCCGGTCAGGGCGACGGTGCCGATCTGCGACGCGTGCGCGACGTGGGTACCGCCACACAGCTCCCGTGACCAGGCTCCGCCGATCTCGACTACGCGGACCTTCTCACCGTAGGTCTCGTCGAAGAGGGCGAGGGCGCCGAGTTCCTTGGCCTCCGGCAGCGTCATCCAGTGCACGCCGACGGGGAGGTCCCGGCGCAGGGCCTGGTTGGCGGCCTCCTCGATCTCGCTGCGTGCCTCGGCGGACAGGGCGCCGCGCCAGGGGAAGTCGAGGCGGAGGTAGCCGGGGCGGTTGTAGGAGCCGGACTGCAGGGCGGTGGGACCGAGGATCTGGCGCAGGGCCGCGTGCAGGACGTGGGTGCCGGAGTGGGCCTGGCGGGCGCCGAGCCGCCACTCGGGGTCGACGGCGGCCTGAAGCGTGTCTCCGGCAGCGAGTTCTCCTGCGGTCACGCGTACTCGGTGGATCACCAGGCCCGGCAACGGGCGCTGTACGTCGAGGACTTCGGCTTCCACCGACGCGCCGGAGAGGAGGCCGGCGTCGCTGTCCTGGCCGCCGGACTCGGCGTAGAACGGGGTGCGGTCCAGGACGGTGGTGACGATGTCGCCCTCGCGTGCCACCGGAACCGGACCCGAAGCCGAGAGCAGAGCGAGGACACGGGACTCCGTGGTCAGGGTGTCCCACGCGCGCCAGTCGGTCGGACCGTGTTCGTCCAGGACCGTGCGCAGGACGGTCGTGTCCGTCGTGCTGCCGGACTTACGGGCGCGCGCGTCGGCTCGGGCGCGTTCGCGCTGCTCGCGCATCAGCGCTGTGAAGCCCTCACGGTCCACCTGGACGCCCTGTTCGGCCGCCATCTCCAGGGTGAGGTCGATGGGGAAGCCGTAGGTGTCGTGCAGCAGGAACGCTTGCGTGCCCGGGAGTTGCCGGCCACCGCTCGCCTTGGTCTCGGCCACCGCCGCGTCCAGGACGGTCGTCCCCTGGCGCAGGGTCGCGCGGAAGGCGTCCTCCTCGCCGGCCGCCCGGTCCACGATCCGCTCGTAGGTGTCGGCGACCTCCGGATAGCTGGGCGCCATGCAGTCGCGGGCCACGGCCAGCAGCTCGGGCAGCGCGGGGTCGTGGTAGCCGAGTTGGCGCATCGAGCGCACGGTCCGGCGCAGGATACGGCGCAGGACGTAGCCGCGGCCCTCGTTGCCGGGGGAGGTGCCGTCGGCGAGCAGCATCAGGGCGGTGCGGACGTGGTCGGCGACCACCCTCAGGCGTACGTCGGCTTCCGCGTCCGCGCCGTAGCGGGCACCGGCCAGCGTGGCCGCCCGGTCGAGGATGGGGCGGGTCTCGTCGATCTCGTAGAGGTTGTCGACGCCTTGCAGCAGGGTGGCCATGCGCTCCAGGCCCATGCCGGTGTCGATGTTGCGGCGCGGAAGTTCACCGAGGATCGGGTAGCCGGACTTGCCGGGGCCCTCGCCGCGCTCGTACTGCATGAAGACGAGGTTCCAGAACTCCATGAACCGGTCCTCGTCGACCGCCGGTCCGCCCGCGCGGCCGAGCGCTGGACCGCGGTCGTAGTACAGCTCCGAGCAGGGGCCGCAGGGGCCCGGTACGCCCATGGACCAGAAGTTGTCCTCGTCGCCGCGCGCCACGATCCGCTCGTCGGGCAGGTCGGCGACGCGCCGCCACAGGGTGCGTGACTCGTCGTCGGTGTGGTGCACGGTCACCCAGATGCGGTCCGGGTCCAGACCGTACCCGCCGTCCGCGGCCGGCGTGGTGGACAGCTCCCAGGCGAAGGCGATGGCCTCCTCCTTGAA
This sequence comes from Streptomyces sp. NPDC088254, assembly GCF_044740925.1. Taxonomy (NCBI): domain Bacteria; kingdom Bacillati; phylum Actinomycetota; class Actinomycetes; order Kitasatosporales; family Streptomycetaceae; genus Streptomyces; species Streptomyces sp. NPDC088254. The sequence goes on from NZ_JBIURQ010000001.1 coordinate 684,408, forward strand.
GTAGTCGCCGAGGGAGAAGTTGCCGTTCATCTGGAAGAAGGAGCCGTGCCGGGTGGTGCGGCCGACCTCCTCGATGTCCAGGGTGCGCACGCACTTCTGCACGCTCGTCGCGCGTGGCCAGGGGGCCGCCGCCTCGCCCGTCAGGTAGGGCTTGAAGGGCACCATGCCCGCGTTGACGAACAGCAGCGTCGGGTCGGGCGTCGGCAGTGGAGCGCTGGGCACGACGGTGTGACCGCGCTCGGCGAAGAAGTCGAGGAAGCGGCGGCGGATCTCGGCGGTGCGCAAGACGTGCTCCGGGGCGGGGTCAGAGGGGGAGGGGGGCGAGGGTGCGGGCCGGGTGGCGGGGGCCGAGGAAGACGGCGATGCCCTTGCCTTCCGGCGACGGATGGGTGGCCTGGGTCCAGCCCTGGCGGCGGTAGAAGGACAGGGCCCGTCCCGATCGCACGGACGTCAGCAGCCAGCATCGGCCTTCGGGGACGTCCGCGGTCACCGCTTCCAGGAGCCGGGCCGCCAGACCGGTGCCTCGGGCATGGGAGCGGACGGCGAGTTCGTCGACCTCCCGTGCGCCGCACAGCCAGTCCTCGGTGCGGCTCTGCCCGAGGCCCGCGGATGCCTCCGGATAGCAGCGGTCGGCAGGAAACGGTGAAGGGGTTGTCCAGGCCGTGGCGAAGCCGAGCAGCTCTCCGTCCCGTATCGCCGCGGTGGCGGTGAAGCCCGGACGGCGTACGTTGACCGTGAGCCGTGCCGTGAACTCTTCGGCCTTCGCCTCGTCCTCGTTCCATGGCGGAGCGCAGAAGGCGTCTACGTACACGGAGCGCAAACCGTCGGCATGCGCGAGCAGTTCGGCGCCGTCGCAGACGCTGATGGTGGTGGTCCTCATGCTGCCACCACTCCGACTGCGACCGGGTGCAGGGTCGCGTACTCGAGCGGTGCCGACGGGTCGATCGACACGTCCAGGGGAGCGGGCTCGGCTCCGGCCCGTACGAGGAGGTCGCCGACGGCGGCGATCATGGCACCGTTGTCGGTACACAGCTTCAGCGGGGGCACGCGCAGGTCGATGCCGGCCGCCCGGCAGCGTTCCTCTGCGAGGGAGCGCACCCGGGAGTTCGCGGCGACGCCGCCGACCACGACGAGGGTTCCCACGCCGTGCTCGGTGCAGGCGGCCACCGCCTTGCGGGTCAGGACGTCGGCGACCGCCTCTTGCAGAGAGGCGGCCCCGTCGGCCACGGGGAGTTCCCGGCCCGCGTGGCTCTCGGCCCAGCGTGCGGCGGCCGTCTTCAGGCCCGAGAAGGAGAAGTCGTAGGAGCCCGGAAGCGGGCGCGGGAAGGGCACGGCGCGCGGGTCGCCCGAGCGTGCGGTGCGGTCGATGGCGGGGCCTCCGGGATAGGGCAGCCCGAACACGCGCGCGACCTTGTCGAAGCACTCGCCGGCGGCGTCGTCGAGGGTGTCGCCGAGGTGCACGATCGGGTCGCGCGCCAGGTCGCGGACGAGGAGGAGCGAGGTGTGGCCGCCGGAGACGATCAGCACCATGCAGGGGTTGGGCAACGGCCCGTGTTCGAGGGTGTCGGCGGCGACGTGGCCGGCAAGGTGGTGGACGCCGTACAGCGGCACCCCAAGTGCGTAGGCGATGCCTTTGGCTCCCGCGAGGCCGACCTGGAGCGCCCCGGACAGGCCCGGTCCCGTGGTGACGGCCACCGCGCCGATGTCGGACAACGCGAGGCCGGCCTCGTCCAGTGCCTGCCTGACGACCGGGCGCAGAGCGTGCAGGTGGGCGCGGGAGGCGATCTCCGGCACGACGCCGCCGTAGCGGGCGTGCTCGTCCATGCTCGACGCCACTGCGTGGCCGAGCAGCCGCCCCTCCCGGACGAGCCCCGCCCCCGCCCCGGTCTCGTCGCAGGACGACTCGATGCCCAGCACGATCGGTGAGCTCACGCCCGCCCCCTTCTGCACTCACTACGCTATTGCAAGTAGTGTGCAATAAGATTCCCCGGGATGTGAACCCGGGCACGGCCGTGCGGATGATCGCCCAGTAGAGTGCGCCTCTGTTGTCCCCCGAAGTCCGAGGTACCGAGCAGTGATCCCCGCCCCGTCAGGTCCGTCCCCTGTCGTCACCGTCGTGGGCATCGGAGCCGATGGCTGGGAGGGCGTCACCGACGCCGCCCGCAGGGTCCTTCGCGATGCCGAGGTTCTGATCGGCGGCCCCCGCCAACTGGATTTGCTGCCGTCCGAATGCGTCGGCGAGCGGATCGCCTGGCCTTCGCCGCTGCGCCCTGCGGTGCCTCGGCTGCTCGCGGAGCACGCCGGCCGTCGCGTCGCCGTACTCGCGAGCGGGGATCCGATGTTCTACGGCATCGGACGCGCCCTCGCCGAGGAAGCCGCCTCACTGCGCGTTCTGCCTCACCCGTCGTCCGTGTCCTACGCCGCGGCCCGCCTCGGCTGGCCACTGGAGGACATCGAGGTCGTCACCCTCGTCGGCCGCCCCGCCGCCCGCCTCGCCGCCGCGCTGCACGACGGCCGGCGCCTTCTCGTGCTCAGCGCCGACGCCACCACCCCCGGCGACGTCGCCGCCCTCCTCAGAGACCGCGGCTTCGGACCCAGCCGTATGCGGGTGCTGGAACAGCTCGGCGGTGACCGGGAACGTACGACCGCCGGGACCACCGCCGACGACTGGGCGCAGGCCCACCCGCCCGGCGATCCGCTCAACGTCGTGGCCATCGAGTGCCGGCGCGCTCCGGACGTCCAACGGCTCGGTGCGGTGCCGGGGTTGCCCGACGAGGCGTACGAACACGACGGCCAGCTGACGAAGAAGCATGTCCGTGCTGCCACGATGGGCGCGCTCGCCCCCGCTCCCGGCGAACTGCTGTGGGACATCGGCGGTGGGTCGGGTTCGATCGCCATCGAGTGGATGCGCGTTCATCCGTCGTGCCGGGCGGTCACCGTCGAACGGGACCCGGTGCGTGCCGAACGCATCGCGCGCAACGCCGAACGGCTCGGCGTACCCGGGCTGCGTGTGGTCACCGGGGACGCGCCTGCCGCCCTGGCCCGACTCCCGCGTCCGGACGCGGTGTTCGTCGGAGGCGGACTCACCGCACCCGGCCTCATCGAGGCTTGCTGGGACGCGCTGCCCGCCGGCGGGCGGCTGGTCGCGAACACCGTGACGCTGGAATCCGAAGCGCTGCTCGCCGACGCCTACCGCCGGCACGGCGGCGAGCTGGTGCGGCTCGCCGTGGCACACGCCGTTCCCGTGGGCGGCTTCACCGGCTGGCGGCAGGCCATGCCGGTCACCCAGTGGTCCGTACAGAAGTCCCTCAACCCCGTTCCAGGAGCAGACGCATGACCGTGTACTTCATCGGCGCCGGCCCCGGCGCCGCCGACCTGATCACGGTGCGCGGCGCACGGACGCTCGCCAGATGCCAGGTGTGCCTGTACGCGGGCAGCCTTGTCCCGCGTGAATTGCTGGCGGAGTGCCCGCCGGACGCACGCCTGGTGGACACGGCTCAGCTCAACCTGGACCAGATCACCGCCGAGTTGGTGCGCGCCCACGAGGAAGGCCAGGACGTGGCCCGGCTGCACTCGGGCGACCCTTCGGTGTTCAGTGCGATCGCCGAGCAGATGCGCCGGCTGGACGCGGCCGGGGTGCCCTACGAGGTCGTCCCCGGCGTCCCTGCCTTCGCCGCCGCTGCCGCCTCCCTCAAGCGGGAGCTGACCGTGCCCACCGTCGGTCAGACCGTCATCCTCACCCGCGTCGCCAACCGTGCCACCGCCATGCCGGAGGGCGAGGACCTTGCCACGCTGGGCCGCAGTGGGGCGCTGATCGTGCTCCACCTCGCCGCCAAGTACGTGGATCGTGTCGTCGACGAACTGCTTCCGCACTACGGCGCCGACTGCCCCGCCGCGGTCGTGGCCTACGCCTCCCGTCCCGACGAACTGATCCTCCGCGGCACGCTGGACGAGATCGCCGGAAAGGTGAAGGCGGCGGGCGTGCTGCGTACCGCGGTCATCATGGTGGGGCGGACGCTGGGAGCGGAGCAGTTCCGCGACAGCCACCTGTACTCGCCGGAGCGGGAGCGTCATGTCTGCTGAGGAGGTGATCCCCATCCTGCGGGTGAGGGACGCCGCCGAGGCGGTCAGGTGGTACGCGCGGCTCGGCTTCGTCCAGCAGTGGGAGCACCGGTTCGAGCCGGGGCTCCCCGTCTTCACCGAGGTGGCCCGGGGCCGGGTGCGCATCTTCCTCTCGGAGCACGAGGGCGACGCGCGGCCCGACACCCTGGTGTATCTCAGGGTGACCGACATCGACGCCGTGGCCGCGGAGTTCGGCGTCCGTATCGAGAACGCACCGTGGGGCCGCGAGCTGCAACTTCGCGATCCCGACGGCAACCGCCTCAGGGTGGGGCCGGCCGGCGAGTGACCGGTGGACACGGTGTCTCGGCGGGGATGCTTCAGGCCACCGAGCTGCGGCCCACGATCGCCCCCGCGCGGTCGATGCAGATGACGTCGACCGCGACCGGCGCGCCGCGCAGCACGGCCAGAGCCTCGTCACGGGCCGCCTTCGCCACCAGGTCACCGAGCGGCACTGCGGCGCCCTGGCACAACTGCAGTGCCGCCAGGCCGGTGTTGGCGGCGGCCACCTCCGCGGCGAGCGTCTCGTCGGCACCGCCGTGCCGGGCCAGTTCGGCGAGGAAGCCCTTGTCGACCTGGGAGCGGCCGGAGTGCAGGTCCAGGTGGCCCGCCGCGAGCTTGGAGAGCTTGGCGAAGCCGCCGCAGATCGTGAGCCGGTCCACTGGGTGGCGGCGGATGTACTTCAACACCGCGCCCGCGAAGTCGCCCATGTCCAGGAGAGCGTCCTCGGGCAGGCCGTACTCGGCGACGACCGTCTTCTCGGACGTGGAACCGGTGCACCCGGCCACATGGGTGCGTCCAGCCGCCCGGGCGACGTCCACTCCTCGTCGGATGGAGTCGATCCAGGCCGAGCAGGAGTACGGCACGACGATCCCCGTGGTGCCCAGGATGGACAGGCCGCCCAGGATGCCGAGACGGGGGTTCCAGGTGGAGTGGGCGATCTCCTCGCCGTGGTCGACGGACACGGTGATCTCCACGTCGCTGCTGCCGCCGTGGCGTGCGGCGACGGCGGCGATGTGCTCGCTCATCATCCGGCGGGGGACGGGGTTGACGGCCGCTTCACCGACGGGCAGCGGGAGTCCGGGCCGGGTGATGGTGCCCACTCCGGGGCCGGCTTTGAAGACGACGCCGCTGCCCGCGGGCAACCGCCGGACCGTGGCCCGCACCAGCGCACCGTGTGTGACGTCGGGGTCGTCCCCCGCGTCCTTCACGATCCCGGCCATGGCCGAGCCTTCGGACAGCTTCTCCGCGGCCAGCGCGAACGACGGCGTCTGTCCCTTGGGCAGCGTGATCGTCACCGGGTCGGGAAACTCACCGGTCAGCAGGGCGGTGTACGCGGCCGTCGTGGCCGCCGTCGCGCACGCACCGGTGGTCCAGCCGTGGCGCAGGCCGGTGTGTTCCAGCTGGGCTCGGCGGCCGCCCTTCGCCTGACCGGAACCCTGTGGTTCGCCCACACCGTTTCCACTCACGCCTCGACCCTTACTACTCCTCATGAACGGACCCGGACTCCCATGCACGTACTGATCCTCGGCGGCACCACGGAGGCCCGCCGCCTTGCGGAACTGCTTCACGGCGCCCCCGGGCTGAAACTGACCAGCTCCCTAGCGGGTCGGGTCGCCAGCCCCCGGCTCCCCCCGGGCGAGACGCGCGTCGGCGGCTTCGGAGGGGCGGAAGGGCTGGCCGCGTGGCTGCGTGAACACGCGGTCGACGCGGTCATCGACGCCACGCACCCCTTCGCCGGGACGATCAGCTTCAACGCGGCACAGGCCGCTGCCACCAGCCATGTTCCCCTGCTCGCCCTGCGCCGGCCCGGCTGGGTCCCCGTAGCGGGCGACCGGTGGCACGAGGTGAGCTCGCTGGGTGAAGCCGCCCGGTCGCTGCCTGCACTCGGCCGACGAGTCTTCCTCACCACCGGGCGTATGGGGCTGGACGCCTTCGCGGACCTCGACGACCTGTGGTTCCTCGTACGGTCCGTGGACGCACCCGAGTCGCCGCATCCGGCCCGCATGGAGGTGCTGCTCGATCGCGGCCCCTTCACGCTCGAAGGGGAGCGTGAGCTGTTGCGGCGCCACCGTATCGACGTCGTCGTCACGAAGGACAGCGGTGGGGCGGCGACCGCGCCGAAGCTCACCGCCGCGCGAGAGGCCGGGCTGCCCGTCGTCGTGGTCCGCAGGCCACCGGTCCCCGAGGGTGTTTCCGTCGTGGCCGACCCCGAGAGCGCGGCGCAGTGGGTCCGCGAAGATCTCGAACAGGGCCCGTTTTCGGTCCGTTGACCGAAACCTGGCACGAGCTTTGCTGCGGTCATATTGTTGTTGCAACAGGTTCGCAGAAATCTGGAAGGCGCGGCTGAAAACAGCCGCTCGCCGAAAAGTAAGGGTCACGCCCCATGACCACCGCTCCTGATTCCGCTCCTGAACGGCCGACCGCTCCGGCCGTCGGCCGCGGCATCTCGTGGCACCGCATCCGCACCTCGATGACCCGCAAGGAATGGGCCAGCGCCGGCGGGATGGCCGCCTTCATCCTGGCCCTGCATGTCATCGGCTGGTTCACCCTGGTCGCGATCGTCGCTCCCGAGCACTACAGCCTGGGCACCAAGACCTTCGGCATCGGCATCGGCGTCACCGCCTACACCCTCGGCATGCGGCACGCCTTCGACGCCGACCACATCGCCGCCATCGACAACACCACCCGCAAGCTCATGAACGAGGGGCAGCGCCCGCTGTCCGTCGGCTTCTGGTTCTCCCTCGGCCACTCCACCATCGTCTTCGCCCTCGCCTTCCTGCTCTCCCTGGGAGTGAAAGCGCTGGCCGGACCCGTCGAGAACGACGACTCCGAGCTCCACAGCATCACCGGCTGGATCGGCACGACCGTCTCCGGGACATTCCTCTACGCCATCGCGATCATCAACCTGCTGATCATGGCGGGGATCTGGAAGGTCTTCCGCGAGATGCGCTCCGGCCACTTCGACGAGGCCGCCCTGGAGGAGCAGCTCAACAACCGCGGCTTCATGAACCGGCTCCTCGGCCGCCTGATGAAGTCGATCACCAAGCCGTGGCAGATGTACCCCCTGGGTGTCCTCTTCGGCCTCGGCTTCGACACCGCGACCGAGATCGCCCTCCTCGTCCTCGCCGGCTCCGGCGCTGCCTCCGGCCTGCCCTGGTACGCCATCCTGTGCCTGCCCGTGCTGTTCGCGGCCGGCATGTCGCTGCTGGACACCATCGACGGCTCGTTCATGAACTTCGCCTACGGCTGGGCCTTCTCCAAGCCGGTCCGCAAGGTCTACTACAACCTCACCATCACCGGCCTGTCCGTCGCCGTGGCTCTCATCATCGGCACCGTCGAACTCCTCGGCCTGATCGCCGAGAAGGCCGACCTGCACGGCGCGTTCTGGGACTGGATCGCCGGCCTCGACCTCAACATCATCGGCTACGTCATCGTCGGCCTGTTCTTCGCCACCTGGGCCGTCGCCCTGCTGGTGTGGAAGGTCGGCCGCATCGAGGAGAAGTGGACGGCGGGGCTCGCCCAGCCGGCCACGGCTCAGGAGCACGGAGAGTAAGGCAGGTGGCGGTGCCGGCCGTGCGGCGCGGCACCGCTCACCCTTACGCCTCGGGATAGCGGCGCGGGGTCCAGACGATCTCCTCGCCGTCTCCGCGCCGTACCACCTGCGTCTGCGAGGAACCGACCAGCAGGACCGTGCGCATGTCGACCTCGGCCGGTTCCAGTTCGCCCAGCCGTACGACGCGTACAGACTCCTGCGGACCACCCACGTCCCGTGCGACCACCACCGGAGTCTCCGGCGGCCGGTACTCGAGCAGCAGCTCGCGGGCCTTGCCCACCTGCCAGGTGCGGCTGCGTGAACCCGGGTTGTACAGGGCCAGGACCAGGTCGGCCGAGGCCGCGGCACGCAGCCTTCCCGCGATGACCTCCCACGGCTTGAGCCGGTCGGAGAGGGAGATGGTCGCGTAGTCGTGGCCGAGGGGAGCGCCCGCCCGTGCCGCGGCCGCGTTGGCCGCGGTGACACCGGGCAGCACGCGCACCGGCACGTACCTGTACTCCTCCTGCGAGGCGGCCTCCAGCACCGCGGTGGCCATCGCGAAGATCCCCGGATCGCCTCCGGACACCACGGCCACCCGCCGCCCTCGCTGGGCGAGTTGCAGAGCGAACTCGGCGCGCTCGGCCTCGACCCGGTTGTCCGAGCCGTGCCGACGCTGGCCCGGCCGTACGGGCACGCGGTCGAGATAGGTCGTGTAGCCGACGAGGTCGTCAGCGGCGGCCAGAGCGCCCCGGGACTCCGGGGTCAGCCACAGCGGCCCCGCCGGGCCGGTGCCGACGACCACCACCTCGCCCCGCTCGCGTGCGGGCGGCTCGGCGTCGACCTGGCTGGGCAGCACGGCGACCGAGAAGTACGGCACCGACTCCACTTCGACGTCGGCCAGTTCGGCCAGACGCTCCCCGGACATCGTGGCCCGCTCGACATACCGCGCCTCACCCAGACGCCCCGCAGTCTCCAGCGCACGGCGCACCTTGGGGAAGGTCCGGCCCAGCTTCATGACCACGGCGGCATCCGTCGCGGCGAGCCGGGCCGCCAGCTCCTCCTCGGGCAGTGTGCCCGGCAGGATCGTCAGGACCTCCTCGCCCTCCGCCAGCGGGGCCCCCAGCCGGGCCGCCGCCGCGCTCACGGACGTCACGCCGGGGATCACCTCGGTGTCGTAGCGGTCGGCGAGCCGCTTGTGCATGTGCATGTAGGAGCCGTAGAAGAGCGGGTCGCCCTCGGCGAGGACCGCGACCGTACGGCCGGAGTCCATGTGCGCGGCGAGCCGGGCGGACGCCTCGGCGTAGAACTCCTCCATCGCACCCTTGTAGCCGCCCGGATGGTCGGTGGTCTCCGTGGTGACCGGGTAGACCAGCCGCTCCTCGATGTGGTCGGCACGGATGTGCTTCGCCGCGATGGAGTGTGCGATCGACCGGCCGTGCCGGGCACTGTGGTAAGCCACCACGTCCGCTTCGGCAATCGCTTCGACCGCTCGTACGGTCATCAGAGAGGGGTCGCCGGGGCCGAGCCCCACCCCGTACAGCTTGCCGTTCACTCTTCCTCGCTCGCGATCGCGTTGAGGGCGGCGGCGGCGATGGCGCTGCCCCCGCGACGGCCGCGCACCACCAGATGGTCCAGGCCCGACGGGTGTGCGGCCAAGGCGTCCTTGGATTCGGCCGCGCCGACGAATCCGACCGGGACGCCGATGACGGCGGCGGGCCGGGGCGCGCCCTCCTCGATCATCTCCAGGAGGCGGAACAGAGCGGTGGGGGCGTTGCCGACGGCGACGACCGCGCCTTCCAGCCGGTCGCGCCACAGTTCCAGGGCGGCGGCGCTGCGCGTGGTGCCCAGCGTGGCCGCCAGCTCGGCGACGGCCGGGTCGGACAAGGTGCAGAGCACGTCGTTGTCGTCGGGAAGCCGCTTGCGGGTCACGCCGCTGGCCACCATCTGCACGTCGCAGAAGATCGGCGCGCCGGCGCGCAGGGCTTCGCGGGCCCGGGCCACCACCGCGGGTGTGTACGAGATGTCCTTGACGAGGTCGACCATCCCGCAGGCGTGGATCATGCGCACCGCGACCTGACTGACGTCGGCGGGCAGTCCTGCGAGGTCCGCTTCCGCGCGGATGGTGGCGAAGGACTGGCGGTAGATCGCCGCTCCGTCCTTCTCGTAGACGTGGGTGGTCACGGGTCTCTTCTCGCTGCTTTCGGTCGTCGTACGGGTCATGAGGTGATCGCCGCAAGTGCGGCGCGGATCCGGGAGGGATCTCCTACGGAGAGGGTTCGTGTGTTCTGGCCCGGCGCGGTGGCCGACAGCTGATAGCCGCCACCTGGGGTCGCGATGATGTCGATGTGCTCGCCATGAGGGCGGCCACAGCGGCGTTCACAGCCGGACCAGTACAGGGAGGGGCCTGCGCTGTTCCCGGCGTCGAGCGTCCGGGCCGCGTCGGCCCTCACGTCCCTGTGCGCCTTGGCGCAGCCGGGCCGGCCGATGCAGGCGCCCACGCGGAGCCAGGCGGATCCGGGTTCGGTGACGAGCCCGGCCGCGGCGAGACGGTCGAGTGACGCGGCCGCCAGCTCGGCCGTCAGGTCCGGAGTGGGGACGACGACGCCCCGCCAAGGGGTCAGCCGCATCTCGATGCCGGCGACCTGCGTCAGTGCCTCCCACTGATGCGGCGTGAGCCGCCCCAGCGGGACGTGCACCGAGAGCGCGTCTCCGACGAGTCCCAGGCGCGGGCCGCCCGTGACGCCGGTCGGTTCCGGGTGCTCTTGGTGGTCGATTCGCTCGGCAGCCAGACGGCGGCGTACGAGATGGGCCATCTCTTCGTCGGAAAGGGCGAGTTCGGATACCCGCCAGGCTTTGGTCCCGTGCGACCGTGCCGCCTCCAGGAACGCTTCCGCCGCCGCCAGCGCTGCCCGGGCCGCGTCACCGGCAGCGACGCGCACGGCCCCGGGAGTCAGCCACGCGCCCCCGTCCTCGATTGCGCGCACGGTGACATCGGCACCGAGCCCGGACACATCGCCGCGCCCGTCGTCCAGAGCGAACAGGAACCTGCCGGAAAGCTCAGTAGCAGCCTCGTTCGCGCAGAGGACTGTGTCCAAAGCTGTCAGCCATGGCCGTACGTCCTGCCGGCCCACGCCGTCGAGTCCTGACAGGGGTGAAGCGACGACGTTGCGTACCCGCTCGTGGTCCCATGAAGGCAACAACCCCGCAGTGTCGAGGACCTCGGCCAGCTCCGCGCCACATCCGGCGCGCAGCCCACGCAGTTGTACGTTGCCGCGCGAGGTCAGATGCACGTCACCGTCGCCGAGCCGTCGCGCCGCACAGCCGAGTGCCTCAGCCTGTCGAGTGGTCAGCACGCCGCCCGGTATCCGGATACGGGCCAGTGCTCCGTCGTCCGCCGCGTGCAGGCGCAGGGTGCCCGGGCAGGCGTCACCGCGGTCCCGGGGAGCCGGTCTGGCCTGGGACGACGGAGGAGGGGAAGCCGTGGGCATGGCGGTGAGCATACCTACGATCACACCGAATGTATGCCCCGCACTCTTCCTGTGACCCTTACTATGCTCCCCAGTGGATCATCCGGTCCACACCGCCACTACGGCGACAGGGAGGAAGCCCGGTGCGAATCCGGCGCGGTCCCGCCACTGTGAACCCGGTCCCGAGGGCCGGGTGAGCCAGGAACTCCCTTCCCCGCCCCTCGGTTCGGCCGAGCAGGGGAGACCCATTCCGACACCGCCCGGGGCGCGGACCCCGAGGAAGGCCAGGCGCCGCATGTCCACTCCGTCCGGGGAGCGTGCCCCGCACGCCCGCGAGATCCTGCTCCTGTCGACGTCCGACACCGACCTGCTCAGCGCCCGCGCGGCCGGCGGCCCGGTCTCCTACCGCTTCGCCAACCCCTCCCGCCTCGCACTGGAGGAGTTGCCGGCTCTCCTCGACGGAGTGGGCCTGGTGGTCGTACGCCTGCTCGGTGGCATCCGGGCCTGGCAGGACGGTCTCGACCTGCTGCTCGCTGACGGCCGCCCGGTCGTGGTGCTGACCGGTGAACAGGCCCCTGACGCCCAGTTGATGGCCGCTTCCACGGTCCCCGTCGGTATCGCGGCCGAGGCCCACGCCTACCTCGCCCACGGCGGCCCCGGCAACCTGGAACAACTCGCCCGGTTCCTCTCGGACACCGTGCTGCTCACCGGGCACGGCTTCGAAGCACCGGCGCCCGCCCCCACTTGGGGCCGGCTGGAACGCCAGTCCCAGCCGGCCGACGGTCCCACCATCGCCGTGCTCTACTACCGCGCCCACCACATGAGCGGCAACACGGCCTTCGTGCACGCCCTGTGCGACGCGGTCGAGGAGGCAGGGGGCCGGCCGCTTCCCTTGTACGTCGCCTCCCTGCGGGCCCCCGAGCCGGAGCTGATCGAGGAACTCCGTGCCGCGGACGCCATCGTCACCACCGTTCTGGCGGCCGGCGGCACCAAGCCGGCGGAGGCGTCGGCCGGCGGTGACGACGAGTCCTGGGACGCGGGCGCGCTGACCTCCGTCGACGTACCCATTCTCCAGGCCCTGTGCCTGACCGGATCGCGCTCCACCTGGGAGGCGAACGACGAAGGCGTCTCCCCGCTGGACGCGGCCAGCCAGATCGCCGTTCCCGAGTTCGACGGCCGTCTGATCACCGTGCCGTTCTCCTTCAAGGAGATCGACGCCGACGGCCTCCCGGCGTACGTCGCCGACCCCGAGCGCGCGGCCCGGGTCGCCGGCATCGCCCTGCGCCACGCCCGCCTGAGGCACATCCCGGCCGCCCGCAAGCGCCTGGCACTCGTCCTGTCGGCCTACCCGACCAAGCACTCCCGGATCGGCAACGCGGTCGGCCTGGACACCCCCGCCAGCGCCGTGGCGCTTCTCAGGCGGCTGAGGGCCGAGGGCTACGACTTCGGCGCCACCGACGTTCCGGGCCTCGCCTCCGGCGACGGCGACGAGCTGATCCGCGCCCTCATCGAGGCGGGCGGCCACGACCACGACTGGCTCACCGAGGAGCAGCTCGCCCGCAACCCGGTACGCATCCCGGCCGCCGACTACCGACGCTGGTTCGCCACACTCCCGAAGGAGCTGCGCACCGCGGTGGAGGAGCACTGGGGCCCGGCACCGGGTGAGATGTTCGTCGACCACAGCCGCAACAAGGACGGCGACATCGTCCTCGCCGCCCTGCGCTTCAACAACCTGCTGATCCTCATCCAGCCCCCGCGCGGTTTCGGCGAGAACCCGATCGCCATCTACCACGACCCGGACCTGCCGCCCTCCCACCACTACCTGGCCGCCTACCGCTGGATCGCCGCCGCGCAGTCGGAGGGCGGCTTCGGCGCGGACGCGATGATCCACCTGGGCAAGCACGGCAACCTGGAATGGCTGCCCGGCAAGAACGCCGGCCTGTCCGCCGCCTGCGGCCCGGACGCCGCCCTCGGTGACCTCCCGCTGATCTACCCCTTCCTCGTCAACGACCCCGGTGAAGGCACCCAGGCCAAGCGCCGCGTCCACGCCACGCTCGTCGACCACCTCGTCCCGCCGATGGCCCGCGCCGACTCCTACGGCGACATCGCGCGCCTGGAGCAACTTCTGGACGAGTACGCCCAGATCTCCGCCATGGACCCGGCCAAGCTGCCCGCCATCCGCGCCCAGATCTGGACGCTCATCCAGGCCGCGAAGCTCGACCACGACCTGGGCATGGCGGACCGCCCGGACGACGACGGCTTCGACGACTTCCTCCTCCACGTCGACGGCTGGCTGTGCGAGGTCAAGGACGCCCAGATCCGCGACGGCCTCCACGTCCTCGGCAACCCGCCCACCGGCGCCGACCGCGTCAACCTCGTCCTCGCCATCCTTCGCGCCCGCCAGATCTGGGGCGGCGCCACCGCCCTCCCCGGCCTGCGTGAGGCCCTGGGGCTGGACGAGTCGTCCGCGACTCGCACGACGGCCGACGAGGCCGAGGAGCGCGCCCGCGCACTGGTCCAGGCAATGGAGGACGCGGACTGGGACCCCGCCGCCGTACCCACCGAGCACGGCGAACAGGTAGCGGCCGTCCTGGAGTTCGCCGCCCGGGAGGTCGTACCGCGCCTGGCCGCGACCACCGCCGAGATCGACCACACCGTGCATGCCCTGGACGGTGGCTTCGTCCCGGCAGGCCCCTCCGGCTCGCCGCTCCGGGGCCTGGTCAACGTCCTGCCGACCGGCCGCAACTTCTACTCCGTCGACCCCAAGGCCGTCCCCTCCCGCCTTGCCTGGGAGACCGGCCAGGCCCTCGCCGAGTCCCTGCTGGAGCGCTACCGCACGGACAACGGCGACTGGCCCACCTCCGTCGGCCTGTCCCTGTGGGGCACGAGCGCCATGCGCACCGCAGGCGACGACGTGGCCGAGGCCCTCGCCCTGCTCGGCATCCGCCCGGTCTGGGACGACGCCTCCCGTCGCGTGACCGGCCTGGAACCCATTTCGCACGAGGAGTTGGGCCGCCCCCGGATCGACGTCACCCTGCGCATCTCCGGCTTCTTCCGCGACGCCTTCCCGCACACCATCGGCCTCCTCGACGACGCGGTGCGTCTGGCCGCCTCCCTGGACGAACCGGCCGAGATCAACCACGTCCGGACGCATGTACAGGCGGACCTGGCGGCTCACGGCGACGAACGCCGGGCCACCACCCGCATCTTCGGCTCCCGCCCCGGCACCTACGGAGCCGGACTGCTCCAGCTCATCGACTCCCGCGACTGGCGCACCGACGCCGACCTCGCCGAGGTCTACACCGTCTGGGGCGGCTACGCCTACGGCCGCGAACTCGACGGCCGGCCGGCGCGGGAGGACATGGAGACCTCCTACAAGCGGATCGCGGTCGCGGCGAAGAACACCGACACCCGCGAGCACGACATCGCCGACTCCGACGACTACTTCCAGTACCACGGCGGCATGGTCGCCACCGTCCGCGCCCTGCGCGGCACCGCCCCCGAGGCGTACATCGGCGACTCCACCCGCCCCGAGACGGTCCGCACCCGCACCCTCGTCGAGGAGACCTCGCGCGTCTTCCGGGCCCGCGTGGTCAACCCCAAGTGGATCGAGGCCATGCGCCGCCACGGCTACAAGGGGGCCTTCGAACTCGCCGCCACCGTGGACTACTTGTTCGGCTACGACGCCACGACCGGCGTGGTCGCCGACTGGATGTACGACAAGCTCACCGAGACGTACGTGCTGGACCCGACGAACCGGGAGTTCCTCCAGCAGGCCAACCCCTGGGCGCTGCACGGCATCGCCGAACGGCTCTTGGAGGCCGAGTCGCGGGGCATGTGGGCCAAGCCGGACCCGGCGGTGCTCGAGGAACTGCGGCAGGTGTACCTGGAGACCGAGGGGAACCTCGAAGGCGATGGATGAGGGATGCGTTATTGCGCACTATTCGCAATAACGATTAGATTGCAGGAGTGGTCGGTGGGCGCCGAAGCGGTGGGCCCACTGGCCGGGTGCGGGGCGTCGTCCCGCCTTTGACAGCGTCCGTTCTCAGGACGGCGCCTCGCACCCGTTCGCCCGTTCACTCGCCGCACCGGACGCAGCGGCCGTAGATGAGCAGTGATCCCGCAGCCCCCGGCTTCAGTCCGGCGAGTTCCGCGACGCGTTCCACGGCCTCCCCGAGTCCTTCATCTGTCAGGGCGTTCACCTGGCCGCACTGCTCGCAGACGGCGTGATGGTGCGTTTCGGAGCTGACGCCGTAGCGCTTCGGGCCGGGGCCGTGCACCGCGTGGATCAGGCCGGCTGCCGTCAGGGTTTCCAGCGTCCGGTACACGGTCGCTTGATCGTACGGTGTGCCGCGCCGGTCCAGTTCGGCCCAGGTCTCCGCGGAGGACAGGTGGAGCTCGGACGAAGAGAGCAAGGCCAGTATGTGCAGCCGGCTGGGAGTGCAGCGCAAGCCGTGCCGGCGCAGCAGCACCGAGACGTTCGGTGTCTCTGTCGCATCGGCAGGTGTCGACAACGAGGGCGTGGTCACGCTGCTGCCTTTCTCGCTGCGGACGAGGAGCCCGGATCGCGAACTGCTCTCACGCAGGTGGTTGCTAATGGTTCGTCCAAGTTCATGGCGCTGAGACTGGCGTGGCCACCCGCCCATGTCTCGTGCGACACGGGGGTCCTAGGTCCAACGCCTGATCGCAAGGTACCGTTCTTGCTGTTAGCGTGCAGCTGCATACCACTGGCAATAACGTCGGAGGACGTTGGACATGGCGCTTTACACGCTCCCGGAGCTTCCGTACGACTACTCGGCGCTCGCCCCCGTGATCAGCCCCGAGATCATCGAGCTGCACCACGACAAGCACCACGCGGCCTACGTGAAGGGTGCGAACGACACGATCGAGCAGCTCGCCGAGGCGCGGGACAAGGAGACGTGGGGCTCCATCAACGGCCTGGAGAAGAACCTGGCCTTCCACCTCTCCGGGCACATCCTGCACAGCATCTACTGGCAGAACATGACCGGCCCGAAGGACGGCGGCGGCGAGCCCCTCGCCCAGGACGGTGTCGGTGACCTGGCCGACGCGATCACCGAGTCCTTCGGCTCCTTCGCCGGATTCAAGGCGCAGCTTTCCAAGGCCGCGGCCACCACGCAGGGTTCGGGCTGGGGCGTGCTCGCCTACGAGCCGCTGAGCGGACGCCTGATCGTCGAGCAGGTCTACGACCACCAGGGCAACGTCGGCCAGGGCTCCACCCCCGTCCTGGTCTTCGACGCCTGGGAGCACGCCTTCTACCTTCAGTACAAGAACCAGAAGGTGGACTTCATCGAGGCCATGTGGGCGGTCGTCAACTGGCAGGACGTGGCCAAGCGCTACGCCGCCGCCAAGGAGCGCGGCGACAGCCTGCTCCTGCGCCCCTGACGACGCGCTCATCCAGATGTCCTGCTCGTGATCGTCTTCTCACCCTTCACGGCAGGCACGCAAGGAGGGCTCCCGCGGGCAAACGTGCCGGCGGGAGCCCTTCCGGTTCTATCGGTCGTTCGTGGCTTCGGAGACCTGATGCGTGAGGACCAGAATCTCGGCGTCGACCCTGCCCAGGGAGTCATCTCGGGGGACGGCCTTGAGACGCTCGGTGACACGGAGCCCTGCCGCGTGAACGTGCGGGACAAGCGTGTCATGCGTCCAGAGACGCTCGCGAACAGCGGCAAGGTGGGCGACAGGCTCTCCCTCGTCGTCCCGGATGGTGTCGGGCGTGAAGAGGGTGCGTGAGAAGTACGGCCCCTCGGTCGCGTAGCGCATGGCCGCGAAGAGCAGGTGCCGGCTGCCCCCGTCGTCTACGAAGTCAGTGGCGAGCAAGCCGTTGCGGCGGGCGTACGTGCTCAGGGCTGTCTCGCTGAGGACGGGCAGGCCGAAGACCCCGTCGCAAGCGAGCAGCGAACGAACGCGGGCGAGGAAGCCGGTGAGCGCCTCCTCATCGACGAACATGTTGACGGCCGTGTCGCCCAGCACCGCTGTCGCGTAGCCGCTGCCGGTCGGTGTCCTCGGGTTCAGGATGTCGCCGTGAACCACCCGGACGCGCGTGGCCGGCTGCGGATGCTGCTCCAGATGGGTGCGGAGGCGGGTGATGGCGGCACGGGACGTGTCCACGGCGGTGACCGACAGTCCCTTCGCGGCGAGTGCCAGGGCAACCCGGCCTCTGCCGCAGCCGATGTCCAGCACCGGCCCTTCGCGGCGAAGCGCGAGGGCGGTGAAGTGATCGAGGTCCCAGCTCTTCGTGGCGGTCTGCTGGTGGAGGTAGGGCTCGAACGGGTCCTCGTAGAAGTCCGTGACCCGCAGGGCGGGCAGCCGGTCGAGCAGATGCCGGAACGGGGGGAGGCAGATCCGCCGGACGTCCTCGGGGACGGTGGTCATCGTGGCTCAGCCACCTTGTCCGGCTCAGCGGCTTCACCGGCCTGGCTGGTGCGGGTGAGCGCGGCGTAGGCGATCGTGAGGGCGGCCAGGGCGGCTGCGGACATCCACAGCGGGGCGCGCAGGCCGAACAGGTCGGCTACGGCACCACCGGCAAGGGAGCCCAGAGGAACCGCCGCCATGGAGAAGGTGCGGTTGGCGCTGTTGACCCTGCCCAGGAGGTCGGCGGGGACGAGCCGTTGGCGGAGGGTGACGGACAGGACGTTCCAGACGGCGAATGCCGCGCCGGTGCCGCCCCAGGCCAAGGCGGCCAGGGCCGGATTCGGGAAAGCGGCGAGGGCGAGATCAAGGGCGGCGGTGGTGGCGATCGAGGCGATCTGCAAGCGGCGGCGGTCGTAGCGTTGCACCAGTGCCGGGGTGACCAGGGCGCCGGCGACGCCGCCTGTCGCGCCGACGGCCAGCATGATGCCGTAGCCGGTTTCCGAGACCCCCATGGGACCGCGTGCCAGCAGGACGAGGCTGGCCTCCCAGGCCATCGTGAAGAAGGTGAGGGCGGAGCCGGTGAGGAGGATGGTGCGGACGTAGCGAGCGCGCCACAGCCAGCGCATGCCTGCGACGGCGTCGGTGACGACGGTGCGGACGATCCGTTCACTCGTCATGCCGGGGTCGGAGGCGACAGGCGTGGTGGCCCGGATCCGGGCGAGCAGGAGCACGCCGATCGCCATGGTGACGGCGTTGAGGCCGAAGGGCAGGGAGGGGGAGAGGGCGAACAGGAGGCCGCCGAGGGCCGGACCGGCGAGGTCCTGGCCGAGGCGTTCGGCGGTGATGAGTGCACCGTTGGCCCTTTCCAGCTTCTCGTCGGGCACGATGCGGGGGACCAGGGACTGGGCGGCGTTGTCGTAGGCCGCCTCACCGATGCCCAGCAGGAACGCCAACGTGTACAGCAGGACCATCGACCGTACGTCGGCCAGAAGTACGAGAGCCAGTACGGCGAGCAGCACGGTGCGGGCGGTGTTCGCCCATGCCATGAACCGCTCCGGTCGGCTGCGGTCGACCAGTGCGCCGATGGGCAGACCGAACAGGAACCACGGCAGGAAAGCGACTGCGGTCAGGGCGCTCACGGAGAACGCGTCACGGGTCGTGGCCGCGGCCAGCAGCGGGAGGGCCACCACGCGGATGCCGTCACCGATGTTGGACAAGGTGGCGGCGGCCAGGACGCGAGGGAAGCGGGTGTCCGGGGCGGGGCTGGTCGTCACCGGGGCGGCTCCGCGACTCGGGTCCCGGCCAGGGCCGCGGTGAGGCGGCCGCGGGGAGCGGGTTCGGGCAGCGCGCTGTGCCGGTCGATGATGCGGGCGGCGAGCTGGTCGGTGTCGACGGAGTCGAGGAACGCCCGCAGCAGGGCGAGGCGTTCCTTGGCCTGGCCGGCGACGGCGTCCGGGGCGTCGGCGAACCGCCAGGGGAAAGTCTCCCGTAGTGCCGGCTCCTCCGCGACCGCCTGGTCGAGGAGGTCGTGCAGGACGTCGGCCCACATGGGCGGGGTGTCACCGCTGAAGGTGATGTGCACGGATTCGGTGTCGGTGGTCCAGGCATCGTGGACGTAGCCGCGAGGGACGTAGAGGGATTCGCCGGGATGCAGGTCGAGCTCGGCGACCACCGGGGTGTCGTACTGTTCACCCGGCCTGGGCATCGTGCGAGGCCACTGGACGGGTGGCGCCTGAATGCGCCAGTGCTTGACACCGTGCACCTGACGTACCAGGACGGACATCGGATCGTAGTGGGGACCGGCGCCGCGCGAGTGGGGCGGGGTGAGGTAGGCGCCGGCTGATGTGGCGAAGCCCAGATCGGCCGACAGCTGCTCGCAGAAGGTGGCGACTTCCGGGCAGTACCTCACCAGACCGCGCAGCACCACGGTCGCGCCGCGCTCCATCTCCCGGAACACGCCGTGCGGGTCGGCCACTCCGTCGGCCTGGCCTGCTGCGGTGCCGGTGCGATGGGTGAAGCGGGATGCGGGCAGGTAACCCCCGTTGTTCAGCAGCCTGATGTACGGGATGCGTAGTCCCCGGTTGACGATCAGGTCCTCGGCGAGGCGGAGGCCGAAGATGTCGTCGAAGGCGCCCAGGCCGTGGGAGTGGAGCGGGGCGGTCTCCCAGGCTCGGCGCAGCTCGTCGATGTCGCTGACCAGCCGGTGCAGCACCATGTCAGGTACTCCTGTTCATCGTTCAGGTCTTCAGCAGCCGCAGACGGGGTGTGTCGGCGAGGCCGAGGTGCGGGGCGAAGCGCCGGGCGCGTACGTCGAGATCGTCCAGGCTCGTGAAGCCGCGGTCGTACAGAGCGGGGACGAGCGAGGTGGTGTTCCAGCGCTGTAGGCAGCGACGGTGCAGGGCGGTCCGGGATATGCGATGAAGAACGTAACCCCGTTCGGCGAGCTGGGCATTGAGCTGGTCGGTCTCCTTCACCAACTCGTCGAGACGGGCCGCGCCCGGGGTGGCGCGGACCGCGTTGGCGAGTGCGGGAAGCGGTGCCAGACCGCCCGTCCAGCGGTATGAGCGCACCAGGGCGCGTGCGATCGAGGAGGCGGCGCTCTCGCGTGACCCGGTCGTCTCCTCATCACTCAGCCAGTACGCCAAGGGTGATGCTGCCGGATCGGCGTCGGGGAGTAACCCACGGCGTCGGGCAGCATCGGCAGCGTGCTGTTCGAGGAGGCGGATGTCCTCGTCCCGCCTGCCGCTGATCAGCTGCAGCACAGTGCGGTAGTGCAGGGCGGGGTAGTCGTCGGCGTATACCTGCGCTGCGGCGAGCACGGAGAGGGATTCGACGTCGGCAGTCCGTCGCCAGCTCTCCACGTGCACCGTGGTCGGTACGGGGGCGGGCCGAGGGGCGGATCGCGGTGACGCCTGGGCGAGGCGGGAGAGCAGGGCGTGGGCGTCCTGCGTCTTGATGTCCCAGCTTGCGGAGGGGCCGGCCACAGTCTTTCGTACGACATCGGCTGCTGCTCGAGAGACGCCCTCCGCCTCCTGGAGAATGCCCCGCCACGTACGGGCCGTGAAGGGCAGTCGTTCGGCGGCGGCCAGTAGCCGAGCCTCGTCCTCGGGTGTGATACGCCGGTGTCGGGTGAGACGGCGCAGGAGCACGCGCACGGAGATCAGGGCGACGGTCAGCGCGCGTGATCCGGCGTCGGGTTCGGTGTGGAGGAGGGCCACCTCGTCGTCGCGTTCGAGAAGTCCACTGGAGTACAGGCGGTACACGACGCCGCTGCCGGTCATGCCGTGGCCGGCGAGCTCGGCTGCCCTCAGCGCGCCCATGCTCGCCGCTCCGAACACCGCCGCACCGCGTGCGATGACCTCGCAGATCTCCTTGTGCCGTACGGAGGCCGACTGGAAGAACTGCCCGTCGAGGATGACCACACGGTCACCCGTACCGACCCGACTGGTCGTGAGGTCACCATGCCGCACGGGCGGATGGACCACCGCGTCCGGCAGCAGGCGGCGCACTGCGGACGCGCTCAGGGAGGGCCCGGCGTAGACGTGGGTGGTGTTCATCGGACCGCACCGCCGGTCCGGGGCTGTCCAGCGCCGGCACTGACATTCGTCCGGTCGTCGAAGGCGAGCCCCGGGGCGATCACCTTGACCACGGGGATGCCGGTCGGGCTGGGGAGTACCACGCGGACCGGCTCATTGCCCGTGCGGTCGGCGATGACCTCTGCCAGCTCGCGGACGTCGGCTTCGAGGTCGTCCGCGGCCGGTGCGTGCCACCAGGTGAGGGCCTGCGCGCCGAGGTTCTCCCTGACTCGGGCTCGGTCGGACGCCGTGCGGTAGAGCAGTGGTGGAAGGTCGTCGCGGGCGCCGGTGATGGCGGTCAGGCGGCTCTGTGCGGCCTCGGTCAGCGCGCGGCTCAAGGCGATGGCCGGGTCGGGGTGAGAGCCGGCGCCGGTGTAGGTGACGGGGTGGGCCTCGGAGCGGATGCGGGCCTCGAAGCAGGCGGGGTGGCGGTCGGCGATCACCACGTCGACGGTCACCTGTGCCGCGGCGTAGCGGTCCAGGAGACATCGACAGTCCGCGTCGTCGACCGAGCCGAGGTCCAGGCGCCGCCAGTCGGTGCGGGGCCGGGCGCGCAGCCGGGCCAGGGAGTCCCGCTCGCACAGCTCTGCCAGAGCGTGGGCGGTCGCCTCCGTCACGGTGTTGCCCGAGGCGAGGCCGTTGCTGGTCGTACGGAACAGCGGAGGGGTCCACTCGGGGCGGTACGCGTGGTCGAGTCGTACAGCGGGCTCCGGCACAGGGACCGATGCGCTGCTGAGAAGGCCCGTGCCTTCGAGCCAGGGCAACGGGAGGCCCGGGTGGAGCAGGGAACCTTCGGCGAGATCCAGGTCGGTGAGACGATACGGAAGGTCAAGTTCGCCAGCCCTGTACCTGTTTCGAGGCACGGTGAGATTTTCGGCGTGCCACAGTTCGATGGCCTCCATCGCGGCCGACACCCGTGCCGCCGCAGTGCTCAGTCCCTTGCCCTGGGAGACGGAGACCGTACGAGAGGCCGGGCGTACGGCTTGGAAGACGGGGATGCCGATGTCGTCAAGGCCGGTGACGTCGGCCATCCGGGAGATTCCGTAGCGCGGCAACTGGGTGCGAATGCGCTGCCAGGTCTCTTCCGGCGACACCACTCGGTGTGTGCCGCGGCGGTACCCCTTGACCGTCGTGTGGGCGCTGATCGTCGGCACCGCCCAACCCCCCGTCAGTCGATGACCCTTATCCGGAATCGCTGCAGTGCGGAACGCGGGGAGGGTGCGGAGCGCCATCCACTGGACGGACGTCGACAGGCAGGTCGGTGCGCCCCGCACCCGGTTCATGTCGGCGGCGTGCCGATCAGGTGTGGTGGGCGACGCTCACCACGGTCTCCTCGTCGGTCTCCTCGACCTCGAAGACCTCAGCCAGTTCCTCGTCGGAGTACTGCATGCTGCACCTCCTCTTCCCCTGCCAGGGGTCCCGGTGCGGGGCCCTGTCGCCACTCTGGCTCAAACACCCGCTCTCTGCAACCATTTGGTTATTGCAAGTCATGCGCAACAAGGGGGGCTTGAGTGATCGGTGTGACGAGCAGGCGTGTGCTGGCGACGGTAGTTGCGGCTGTGGCCCTGGCGGCCTGCGGAAGCGCGACGGACACCGGAAGCGGCGGCGGTCATCAGGCGGCATCCGCCGTCCACATGAAGCGCTGCGGCGAGGACATCAAGCTGGACAAACCGGCGTCGCGCGTGGTGACGCTCAACCAGCACGCCACGGAGCTGGTGCTGGCCATGGGCCTGGGAGACCGGCTGATCGGCACCTCGCTGCTGGACAATCCGGTACGGCCCGATCTGAAGACCGCCTACGACAAAGTGCCCGTGCTGTCCGAGAAGGCGTACCCGTCCAAGGAGAGCCTGATCGGCATGGCCCCCGAAGTGCTGATCGGTGGCTTCGGCCCCACGTTCAGCGAGGCCAACGGGCTGCCGCCCGACCAGCTGCGCTCAGCAGGCATCAACCTCTTCACCGTTCAGTGCAAGGGGCAGAAGCTGACCTTCGACTCCCTGACCGAGACCGTCACCGCGCTGGGGATTCTCTTCGGCGAACCGGAGGCGGCGCGGCGTCTGAACGCCCGGCTGGACGGGCAACTGGAAGCGGTGCGGGGGCAGGTCAAAGGCGAGAAGCCGGTGGACGTCCTCGTCTACGACTCCGGACAGACCGCACCGACGGTGGCCGGCGGACAGGGGCTGGCCGACACCCTGGTGAAGACCGGCGGTGGTCGCAACGTCTTCTCCGACCTGAAGTCCGACTGGGGTGAAACGAGTTGGGACGAGATCGTCCGTCGCGACCCCGACGTCATCATCGTGGTGGACTACTTCACCGCGCAGTCCACCGCCGAGGCGAAGATCAAGCAACTGCGGTCCGACCCGGTCCTCCGGAATGTGACCGCCGTGAAGAACAAGCGGTTCCTGGTCGTGGGACTGACCGGCTTGGGAGCGCTGAGCCCGCGCAACCCCGAAGTCGCCCACCAGATCGCCGACACACTGCACCCGCAGCGGTGACACGCGCCATGGCCGCCGCGGTGGCGGACCCGGTGCCGAGCGGACCCGAGCGGCTCATGACGCGCGGCCTCGTTCCCCTGCTCGTCGTGCTCGTCGTAGCCAGTGCCGGCGCGGGCATCGCACTGGGCTCGTTCCAGGTGCCCGTGGACGCCGTTCTCCGAGTGCTGTCGGCGCATCTGCGCGGCGAGGAGGTGACCGGCACCGACCTGCGCTACGACGCGATCGTGTGGCAGATCCGCCTGCCCCGCGTGCTGCTCGGCGCCTTGGTGGGCGCCGGCCTCGCCATGGTCGGCACCGTTCTGCAGACCCTGCTGCGCAATCCGCTCGCCGACCCGTTCGTCCTGGGCACCAGCTACGGCGCGGGCGTCGGAGCGGTGACCGTCACGCTCGCCGGAAGTGCCCTGGCCGGTGTCTACACACTGTCCGCAGGCGCCTTCGCCGGCGCGCTCGCCGCGACCGCCGTGGTCTTCGGCGTGGCGCGCGCCCATCGCGGTACGGGCGCGGGCCGTCTGCTCCTGGCAGGGGTCGCGGTGTCCTTCGTGGGGCAGGCGGTCACGAACGTGCTCGTCATGGTGGGTGACGACAGCGGCGGGCAGGCAGCCCGGTCGGTGCTGTTCTGGCTCATGGGGGGTCTGGGCGGGGCTCGCTGGACCTCTCTGACGGTCATCGCCGCGGCCACCTTCTGCGCGCTGCCGCTGTTCCTGCTGCGGGCACGCGCCCTGGACGCGCTGCTGCTGGGCGAGCAGACCGCCGCCAGCCTGGGACTGAGGCCGACTCGGCTGCGTACCGAACTGTTCGTCGTCACCTCCCTGCTGACGGGAGCGCTGGTGGCCGTCAGCGGCGCGATCGGCTTCGTAGGTCTGATGATGCCGCTGTTCACGCGGCTACTGCTGCGCACCGCGGAGAACGCTCGCGTCCTGCCGGTCGCCGCGCTGCTCGGCGCCGTCTTCCTTCTGTGGGCCGACCTGGCGGCCCGCATGGTCATCGCCCCGGCCGAACTGCCCGTGGGGGTGGTCACCGCGCTGTGCGGCGGCCCGGTTTTCCTGTGGCTGCTCATCAGACGCGGTGGTTCGGCCGCCACGGGGCTCGGCGGGGGAGGAGCACTGTGAACGAGCCGAAGCCGGCCCGGCTGTCGATCGACGGACTCGATGTGACGCTGTCCGGTGTCCCCGTGCTGCGTGACATCGACCTACGTGTGGACGCCGGCGAGGTGCTGGGCGTGGTCGGGCCCAACGGAGCCGGCAAGAGCACCCTTCTGCGCTGCCTGTACCGGGCCCTCACCCCGGACACCGGCACGGTGCTCGTGGACGACGCCGACCTTCTCGCCATGGACGCCGCAACGTCGGGCCGCCAGACCGCCGCGCTCCCCCAGGAGTCCGAGCCGATCTCGGGGCTGCGGGTCCGCCGGGTCGTCCTGCTCGGTCGTACGGCCTACCTGCGCACCTGGGAGAACCCCACCGCAAGGGACCACTGGATCGCCGAGGAGGCCATGCGCCGGGTCGGAGCGCTGGGGCTCGCCGACCGTGACATCGGCACCCTGTCCGGCGGCGAACGCCAACGCGTGCTGCTGGCCCGCGCCCTGACCCAGCAGCCCCGGGTCCTCGTCCTCGACGAACCCCTCAACCACCTCGACATACGACACCAGCTGGACGCACTCCTCACCGTGCGGGAGCTGGGCGTCACCACCGTACTCGCCGTCCACGACCTCGACCTGGCGCTGCGCTACTGCGACCGGTTGTGCGTCCTCGCCGGAGGAACGGTCGTCGCGGCGGGCCCACCCCGGGAGGTGCTCCAGCCACCTCTCATGGCCGAGGTGTTCGGCGTTCGCGCACGGCAGGTCGAGATCGCTCCCGGGCGGCACGGTCTGTGGTGCGAGCCCCTGGACACCTCCGGCATGCCGGCCGTCGCCCACCCCTCGCAGGAGGAACCCGCGTGCTGACAGCCCTGCTCGCCCACGCCCGGCCCGGGTACCGATGGCTCGCGGCGTCGGTCACCCTCGGAGTGGCGGTGTCCGCCTGCTACATCGGGCAAGGTCTGCTGCTGACCCTCGCCGTGGACCGTGGCCTGCACGGTGATCTCACTGGGGCCGTCGTGGCCTGCTGTGGCGCGCTCGCTCTGACCGCCGTACGCGCGGCCCTGACCTGGGCGCGCGAGGTCACGGCGGCGCGCGGCGCCGAGCACGTCAAGACGGCACTGCGGCTGCGTCTGTACCGGCATCTGATCACCCTCGGTCCCGGCTACACGACCAGGCAACGCACGGGAGCCGTGCTCACCACGCTCCAGGACAGCGTGGACGCCCTGGACCGGTTCGTCAGCATCTTCCTGCCCCAGGTGCTCATCTCCGTCATCGGTCTCGTGGGCATCGTCGCGGTTCTCACCGCGATCGACCCGCACGTGGCCCTGCTCGTGGCAGTCACAGCCGTCCTGGCCGGAGCCACGCCGCGGCTGCTGCGGCACCGCGTACGCCGTCTGAGAACGGACTACATGCGCGGCTGGCGCGGCCTGAGCGCCGACTACCTGGACGCCGTACAGGGACTGGCCGCGCTCAAGGCCGTCGGGGCACACCAGCCCTTCGCCACCCGACTCGTCCGCAGCGCCTGGGACTTCTACCGCTCCTCGCTCCGCTTCACGCAGATCGCCACCGTGTCCGCCGGCCTCGTCGGGTTCTTCGCCGCCCTCGGCACTTCCGCCGCCGTCGGGCTGGCAGCCTGGCAGTACGCCGCCGGAAGCCTGAGCCTGTCCGCCGTCTTCGCCGTCCTGCTGCTGTCCCGCGAGGCGTTCCGCCCGGTGACCGATCTCATGACGGCCTTCCACGCCGGACAGACGGCCCTGCCCGCCCACGAGGCGATCCGTGAACTGCTCGAAACCCGGCCGACGGTCGCCGACAGCGGGACACTGCGGGTTGCCGACCCTGACACGGCACCCCGAGTCGTCTTCGACGACGTCCACTACGCGTACCCCGGCCAGGACAGCCCGGCCCTCGACCACGTCAGCCTCACCCTGGAGGCTGGAACGACCACCGCCGTGGTCGGCCCCTCCGGCGCCGGAAAGTCCACCCTGGCACGTCTGCTGCTGCGTTTCGCCGACCCCGACCGCGGCACCATCACCGCAGACGGCCTCGACCTGCGTGAGACGCCCCTGGCCGACTGGCACGCACGGATCGCCGTCGTCTCCCAGGACGTGTTCCTCTTCCACGGTACTGTCCGCGACAACATCGCTTTCGGCCGTGCGGGGGCCTCGCGCAGTGACATCGAGGACGCGGCCCGCGCCGCTCACGCCCACGACTTCATCACCGCCCTGCCCGACGGCTACGACACGATCATCGGCGAACGCGGCATGCGCCTGTCCGGCGGGCAGCGTCAGCGCCTGGCCGTCGCCCGGGCTCTCGTCTCCGACGCACCGCTGCTCATCCTCGACGAGGCCACGTCCAGCGTCGACATCGCCGCAGAAAAGGCCGTCGTAGACGCTCTGGAGAAACTCCGTGCCGGACGCACGGTCCTCGTGATCGCCCATCGGCTGTCCACCGTCGCAGGCGCCGACCACCTCGTCGTCCTCACCGACGGGCACATCGCGGAAGCCGCCGCACCCACCGAGCTACTCAGCCGGGACGGGGCCTACGCCAGACTCATCGCCCGGCAGCGCGAGGGAGCCGTCTGATGACCTCCACGTCCGGATCCGAGACGACCACCGCACCACAAGGTCAACGCGCCGCCCTTCGCACACTGCTGCGACCTGAACGCGCACGCCTGCTCGGCGCCATCGGCTGTGGACTGCTCGACCAGGCTCTGGCCCTCACCGCGGCCCTCGTCGGTGCTCACCTGATCGGCAGGGCGCTGTCCGGCGCGGCTCCCGGCGACCTCACGCCGGCCCTATGGCTCCTGGCCGCCTTGGTCCTCCCCAAGGTCCTCGCCGCCTGGGCCGAGTCCTACCTCGCGCACGACCTCGCCTTCCGTGTCCTGGCCGACCTGCGCGACCGCTGCTACCGGTCCCTGGCCGCCCTCACCCCCGGCTACCTGCTGCGCCGTCGCTCCGGGGACATCGGAGCCACCGCGATGGCCGACGTCGAACTCCTCGAGCTGTTCTTCGCCCACAGCCTCAGCCCACTTGTCGTCGCCGGCTCCGTACCGCCCGCCTGCCTCATCGCGGCGTTCGTCCTGCACCCGATGGTCGGCGCAGCGCTGCTCCCCGCGATCATCCTCATGGCCACCGTGCCGTTCTGGCTGCGTCGTCGCTCCGCCGACCAGGGCCGACGCATGCGCGAGGCCACCGGTGAAGCCGCCGCGGAAACCGTCGACGCTGTGCAGGGGCTGGCCGAGACCATGGTCTTCGCCCGCCAGGAGACGCAGATCGAGCGCCTGCGCCAGGCCACCATGCAGCTGGGCCGAGCCACCCTTGCCCACCGGTCGCGCGGAGGCATCGAAAAGGCCGCTGGTGACGCCATCGCCGCCGTTGGCCTCGTCGCTGTCCTGCTCACCTCCCTGGCCCTCGTCCACAACGGCCACCTGGAGACGAGCCGGATCCCCATCGCGGCCGTCCTCGGCGGTTTCACCTTCCTCCCTCTGATGACCCTGGTCGACACCTGGCGCGAACTCGCCTCGGTCCGAGCCGCGGCCACCCGTCTCACCGACATCGTCACCGCACGGCCGGACGTCACCGACCAGTCGAGCGAGAACGCCACACCGAGCGGGGCGATCGAGC
Organism: Streptomyces sp. NPDC088254; assembly: GCF_044740925.1. NCBI lineage: Bacteria > Bacillati > Actinomycetota > Actinomycetes > Kitasatosporales > Streptomycetaceae > Streptomyces > Streptomyces sp. NPDC088254. Next base: position 712,666 of record NZ_JBIURQ010000001.1, read on the forward strand.
CCACCGTGACCTTCGAAGACGTCTGCTTCCGTTACGCCCCCGACCTGCCGGATGCGGTGCACGGCGTGTCCTTCTCCCTCCCCGCCGGATCCACGATCGCACTCGCCGGCCACTCCGGCGCCGGCAAGAGCACCTGCGCGTCGCTCCTCCTGCGCCATTGGGATCCCGGCACCGGAACGATCAGCGTCGGTGGCCACGACCTGCGCACTCTCCCCCTGTCCCTGCTGCACCGGCTGATCGTCGCGGTACCGCAGGACACGTATCTCTTCAACATGAGCATCCGCGACAACATCCGCGTCTCCCGCCCCGACGCCGACGACGCGGAAGTAGAGCGCGCCGCCCGTGCCGCCCACGCCCACGACTTCATCGTCGACGACCTGCCGAACGGGTACGACACCCAGGCCGGCGAACGCGGCGCGCACCTCTCCGGCGGACAACGCCAGCGCATCGCCATCGCCCGCGCGCTGCTGACCGAAGCCCCCGTCCTCGTCCTCGACGAAGCCGTCTCCAACCTGGATGCCGAAAGCGCGGCGGCTGTCGACCGCGCGCTCCGCACTACTGGGACAGACCGCACCACCCTGGTCGTCGCGCACCGTCCCTCCACCCTCCGCGCCGCCGACACGGTCGTCCTCCTCGCAGAAGGCCAGGTCATCGATATCGGTGCCCATGACGAACTTCTCGCCCGCTGCACGCACTACCGGCGCCTGCTCAGCGAGCAGCCGCACCACCCGGCTGAGGGACGAGTGGCGCGAAGTGTGTGATCGAGCGTGCCGTCACCCGACCGCGGCGCATGGTCATTGCGGGCAGTCATTCAGCCAATATCAGAAAGTCCGATGTGGGCTCGTCGAATCGCCATAGTATGAGGGCAGTTCGCCTGTGCTTTGGTACACGCGAGCCGTCAGCACGACAACCGCATAGGCGCGCGACTGGGGGAAGCCGGTGGAAGTCCGGCGCTGACCTGCAACCGTGTGCGGCCGTAGGGCCGTGAGTCGGGATACCCGGCGCGTGCCGTGAACCGCTTCCCACTGTCATGGTCTGCAGCGCGAAGCCGAGAGCCTCGTTCGGGTCGCACTGGGTCGGTGCCGTCAAGCCGTCGTACACCACGGTGGTGGACCACACGCTCCGGTGATTTCCGTCCGCACGGCGATGGGCTGCGGGCCACCCCATCAGGAAGGCTCCAGCCTTGCACCGTACATCCGCACGCCGCAGCCTGATCGCCGCGACCGCTCTCGGACTCGCGCTCGCCTCCGCTCCGGCGGTTGCCCAGGCCGAGAGCACGCCCGGTACGAACGCTCCCGTCAAGGTGACCCTCACCGTGCAGGGCCCGGACGGCCTGCTGTTCAAGGGGAAGATCAGAACCCGAGGTCATGAGGTCACCACCGCGACCGGTGGCACGCACAGATGCGACGGCACCAACGGCGGCGCCAACCCCTCCGCCGTGCCGACGCCGACCGCGGCCCTCGACGACGCTGCACGCAAACGGCACTTCACCTGGGACGGCACCTGGTACGCGTCGTTCGACGACTACTCGGTCGACACCATCAAGAACGTGAGCGGTGGTGGCAGCGCCTACTGGAACATCTCGGTCAACGGCACGTCCACCCCGGTGGGCGGTTGCCAGTTCAAGCTGAACGCCGGCGACAAGGTGGCGTTCACCTGGACAGCGTTCTGACCCTTGTTCCTTCGTCACCGGTCAGGGAACGGACGTGCCTCGGCCGGTGTGACCGGCTCTCCGGTCCGTACGTTGTGCAGGACATGGGCGAGTACCTCGGCTCCGCGCACCACCCGTGGCCCCGGGCGGTTGAAGTAGGCGGGGCCGTCCAGCACCCACACCCGGCCGGACCGTACGGCGGGCAGATCCGGCCAGCCCGGTAGCCCTGTGAGCAACGTGCTTTCCCGCAGCGTGCGTTCGGGTGGGAAGCCGCACGGCAGGACAACGACCACGTCCGGCTGCGCGGCGCGCACCGCCTCCCAGGTCATCGGCTTGGTGTGCTCGCCCGGCCTTGCGAGCAGAGGTTCACCGCCGGCCGTCGTGACCTGCTCGGGCACCCAGTGCCCGGCGGGCCACAGCGGGTCGAGCCACTCGATCGCTACCACGCGCGGCCGCTGACGTCCTGCGACCGTTGCGCGCACCTGGTCCAGGCGGGCCGCCATCGCCGCCCGCTTCTGCTCGGCGAGCCCGCGTACGCCGAGCAGCTCGCCCACCGTGACCAGGCAGTCCAGGACGTCGTCGAGTGTGCGCGGCTCCAGGCTGAGGACCTGGGTGTCCGCGTCGAGCAGTCGTACCGTGCGGCTGACCTTCTCGTACGAGACGGCGCACACGTCGCAGAGATCCTGGGTGAGGATCACGTCGGGGCGCAGGGTCGCGAGTGCTTCCGTGTCGAGCGTGTACAACGACGAACCGGAGTGCGCCGAGCCACCGACGGCGTCGGAGATCTCCCTGCTGGTGAGTGCCTCCTGGTCCAGGTCCGCGCCGGTCACCACGGGTACCGACGCGACCTCGCCCGGTGGCCAGTCGCACTCGTGGGTGCGGCCGACCAGCTGGTCCGTCAGTCCGAGTTCGGCGACGATGTCGGTCGCGGCGGGCAGCAGGGAGACGATGCGCATACCTCGACTCTGGGTCCCGCCGCGCCGACAGGACTGGTGTCAGGCGCCCCAGCGTACGGCGATCGTGTCACCGACGCCGACGACCGTGCCCCGCGTGGCGGCGGTGAACGCCGAGCCGTCGATGCTGACCTTCCACGTGTTGGATCCGCTGTTGGCCTTGCCGTTGACGGCGGTGATGATTCCGGTGCCGGAGGACGGAGTGACACTCGTGACGCAGCCGGACGGCGTGGCGGCGCTCGTGGCCGCGTCGAGGACCGCACCCAGCGTGGTCGTCGAGCCGGCCGGGGTGAGGGCGACGGAGCAGACCTTCAGGCCACCCGCGCCGTCGTCCACGGTGAGCGCCAGCTTCGTGGCCGTACCTGAGGTGAGGGAGGACTGGGCCACCCACTGCGGCGCACCCGGAGTCGTGGGAACCGGCGGGGTAGCCGTGAAGCCGCCGCCGGCCACGGCCCGCAGTCCGTCGATCGACGCGTACGCCGTCGGCGCGGTGTCGGAGGGCAGGTACTTGAAGCCACCGCCCGGGTTGAACTGCTGAGCGATCAGGAAGTCCACCGGTGTCTTGCCCATCGAGGTGAGGAAGTCACCGGTCTGTGGGTTGATGCCGCAGGCGTTCAGGCCGGAGACGGCCCAGCCGTTGGAGTCGGTGTTGACGCCGAACATCGCGTTGAAGGCACCGCTGTTCGGTACCAGCTTGCTCTTGAGGAACGCCTTGGCCTGCACTATGTCGGTGTCGGTGTTCGGCACCCCGGAGACACACAGGGCGGCCATCGCGGCTCCGGTCATGTCGATGTCGCTCGCGGCGGCGAGCTGGCTGGGGTTGCCCTCGGCCTTGCTGTAGTTCCAGCCGCCGTCGTTGTGCTGGTTGGCCCGGAGGCGGGTGACGACCGCGTCGCGCAGCGCCTGCGGAATGCGGGCCTGCCCGGACTGGGTCTTCGCACCGTTCAGGGCGAGGGCGGCGAAGACGGTGCCGTTGAAGTTGGCGAAGGGGCCGATGTAGCCGGGTTCGGCGGTCTGCCAGTAGCCGTAGATGTCGGCGATCAGGTTGCGGGATGCGGACACCCGGGCGGGGTCGATGCCGGCAGCGTAGGCGTTCAGCGTGGCGCGTTCGTAGTCGGTGACGACGGGCGAGGAGGACGGCCAGCCCGCCGTGGACAGCAGGTTGCGGTAGACGGTTCTCGCGTTCTTGCTCGTGTCGCCACCGGGCGCCACGTCCACCGCGGCGGTCCCGGCCGAGGCGAACGCGCTGAACGCCCACTCGTTGGAGAGTCCCGAGCCGGCGTACGAACCATCCGCCGCCTGCAGCGACTTGAGGTAGGCAACGCCGTTCGTCTTCGATGTGGCGATCTGGGCCGGCGTGGAGGTGGCCGCCGCGGGCAGCGTGGTGAGAGTGAACGCGCCGAGCGCGGCTGCCGCTATGAGGGCGGGGCGACGGTAGGAAAGCGGACGGGGCATGGCCTGCTCCTTGGGTGAAGGACGCCGACCGGACCCGGTGCGCGGGCCTCTGACGTCCCGGGGAGCAGCGGGTCTGGCCGCCGTCCGGAACGCGTGGATCGGCTTCCAAAAGCACTTCACCGCTTGGGCATTCGGGCTCGGGTCGGCCCCCGCCGTCCCACACCGCTGCGCGTCAGCCCCGGACTCCCACCGGGTTCCCCCACTCGGCAGTCCGGGACGGTACCCGACGCGCAACCGACCCGCCAGCGTCGCCCCGACCGGCCTGTGGTCCACCTTGACGGAGTCTGTGAACCGTGCTCAAATCCCGCTGATACGCAATAAGTTCCAGGGGAAGCCGGTCGAAGTCCGGCGCTGACCCGCAACCGTAGGCCCGGCACTGCCGAGCGAGCCGGAATGCCTGGAGCGTGTTCTTCAGCTACAGACGCCGTCGCGGACTACGGCGTGGTGCGACCAGCTTCCGGCTGCGGGGGACTCCCCGTCCGGCGGGAGCCCTCTGCCACGTCTGCGCCCGTGTCGGGCAGGCGCGAGGGGGCCGTGGTGCGAACGGGGAAGCGAAGAGACAGGAGAACAACGGGCGCACGAGGCGTGGCATCACTCGCTTCCGCCCTGTTCATTCTCCTGGCGGCCTGCGCGACGTTCCTCACGACGACGCCCGCCGCGGCCGATGGTGCCGGTGACTGCACCGCGACCAAGGGTGCTGTCGTCGCCGTCGACTTCGGGCCGTTCGGCGGCACGGTCGAACCCGGCTGCGATCCCACGCCCACCACCGGCTACGAGCTGCTGCACGACGCCGGATTCAGCACCACCGGCACCCAGCACGACGGCCCCGGCTTCATCTGCCGCATCGGCTACGGCTCGTTCAACTCCGGTACGCAGTACCCGACTCCGGACAAGGAGTCCTGCGTACTGACTCCGCAGGCCACGGCGTACTGGTCGTACTGGACCGCCTCGCCCGGCCAGGACGACTGGACCTACAGCCAGTACGGTGCCATGGACCGCAAGCTCAAGGACGGCGACGTCGACGCCTGGGTCTACGGCGGCACGGACGTCGGCGGCACCACGGGCAAGCCCACCTTCAGTCCCGACGACGTACGCGCCGGTGGCACGCACACTCCGGATCCCGGTGACACGCCCACCGGCGCCCCGGGCAAGGTCGACGTGAAGGCTGCCGCCACCTGGCTCAAGGGCCGCCTTACCGACGGTGAACGCATCGTCGACGACGGCGCGACCACCCCCGACTACTCGCTGACCGTCGACACCGCCTACGCGCTCGCCGCGGTCGACGGAAAGAGCACCGCGCTCGACAGGGTCACCGCTTTCCTTGCCGCCCACGTCACGGAATACGCCTACCCGAATGGCACCGACCAGGCCCCCGACGCCACCGCCGTCGCCCGGCTGGCTCTGCTGGCCGAGGTCACCGAACGCGACCCGCGGGCCTTCGGCGGGCATGACCTCGTCGACGCCCTCACGAAGAACGTGTGCGCGGCGGGCCCCGAGTCCGGCGATTCCGGCCCGGGGTGCACTGCCAAGGGTGACTTCCGGTCCGCGTCCTACACCGAGGGCCAGGCCCTGGCGGTCCTCACCCTGCTGCGCGCCGGAGTGACGCCGCCGGCGGCCACGGTGGACCGCCTCGCACAACTGCAGTGCAGGGACGGCGGCGTCACCAGCATCCTCATCCGCCCGGGCGAGTACTGCGACGGCGACCCCGCCACCACGGGACTCGTCGCCCTGGTGCTGCACAAGGCCGGCGGCCACGACGACGCGGTGACCGCCTCCCGCACCTACCTGGCCAAGGCCCAGCGCAAGGACGGCGCATTCCCCGGCTACACCGGCTCCACCACCGGCAGTGTCACCGCGACCGCGTACGCCGCGCAGGCCCAGCGCACCCTCAAGGACACCAAGCGCGCGGACGCGGCCGTCGGATGGCTGTCACGGCAGCAGCTCAAGGACGGTGGCTTCGGCTTCGAGGAGAGCGCCACCGACCCCGTCGTCTACCCGACACCACCGGCCGTCCTCGCGGGGACGGGTACCAGTCTGGTCACGCTGACGACCAAGAAGACCGATCCCCCCAAGCCGCCGACCACCCCCACCGGCAAGCCCACCACTTCGGCTCCCGGAGCCGGCCCCGACCTGAAGAAGGGCGTCGCCTACCTCACCAAGGCGGCCACCTTGAAGCAGGGCCAGTACTACACCGCCGGTACCGGCTCGGCCCGCGCCGACTTCGGCCTCACCATTGACGGCGCCTACGCGCTCGCCGCCACCGGCCTGAACAACGCCAAGCTGCGCGGTATCGTCGACTTCCTCGACCACCGCGGCAAGGACGGCGAGGGCCGCACCGTCGATGACTGGACCGGCATCGGCACGCCGTACGCGGCGGGCGGCTCCCTCGGCAAGACCGCCTTGCTCGCCGAGGCCGTGGGCCGCGACCCGCACCGCTTCGCCGGGCACGACCTCATCGCCGCGCTGGCGAAGGCCGTGTGCACCAAGCCGAGCACCGCCCCCGACCGTTCCTGCGCGGCCAAGGGCGCCTACACCTACGCTCCCTCCGTTTTCGCTCAGTCCCTGGCTGTGATGGCGCAGCTTCGCGCGGGTGAGAAGGCGGCGGCCGCGCAACCGATCGCCTACTTGGAGAGCCTTCAGCAGTCCAGCGGGGCCTGGCCGAGCCTGATCCCGTCCACGAAGGACTCCGACGTGGACTCCACCGCCATCGCCGCCATGACCCTCGATCTGGCGGGCGAGGCTAAGGCGGACAAGGCCGTGGACAAGGCGCTGGCCTGGATCGCGTCCAGGCAGCTGGTCGACGGCGGCTTCCCCGGCGCCGCGGGCGACTCGGTGAACTCCGCTGCCCTCGCCGTGCAAGGGCTGTCGCTGGATGCCGGAAAGTATGCGGCGAGGATCGCCAAGGCGCGGAAGTTCCTCGCGTCCCAGCAGAACACCGACGGCGGCTTCAACGTCGCCAAGGGCGGACAGCGCGGCTCCGACCTGCGCGCCTCCACCCAGGCCGTCGGCGGCACCACCGGTATCTCCTTCGGCAGGCTGAAGCGCAGCCTGACCGGCACGTCCCCGCAGCCGACACCCAGGCCGAGCCCCAGCAGCAGCGCTCCGAACATCATCACCACTGGTGGTGACGCGGGTGGCGGGACTTCCACCACCGGCGGCGGGGACGGTGGCGGCGGTGTTCTCGCCTCCACCGGTGCACAGGTCGGAGTTCTCGCTGCGATCGCCGCTCTGATGGTGCTCGCCGGCTGGCGCACGGTGATCGTGGCCCGTCGTCGTACGGGCACGGGGAGCGGACGATGACGGCCGCACGCGTCCTGCGGGTGCTGGCCGCGCTCGGCCTGACGACCGCGGCCGTCGCCGCAACCGGCCCTCCTGCCTCCGCAGCCCCGCAGCCCATGGGCCGCTGCACCACCACCTCCGGCGCGGTCCTCGCGGTCGACTTCAGTCACTGGGGTGGGCCGATCATGCGCTCCTGCGGTACGACCCCGACCACCGGCTACGAGCTGCTCAACCAGGGTGGCTGGCGCACTACGGGCACCGGGCACGACGGTCCGGCGTTCATCTGCCGCATCGGCTACAGCGGGTACAAGGGCGGCAAGCAGTACCCCACCCCCGCGCAGGACGACTGCGTGCTCACGCCGCCCGCCTCCGCCTACTGGTCGTACTGGCACGCCGACCCGGGAGCCCGGGACTGGACGTACAGCCAGCTGGGCGCGATGCTCTACAAGCCCAAGCCGGGCAGCGTCGACCTGTGGATCTTCGGCGGCACGAACATCGAGGGCACCGAGGGCCGGCCGAAGGTCACCCCCGACCAGTTGCGGGCCCACAACACCAGGCCGCAGGGCGACGCGGGCAAGCCCGCGTCCACGCACAAGGCGTCTCCGCTGCCGCCCGACGTGAACACCGGCCCGGCGCCCGAGCGGCGGAACACCGAAGCTCCGGCATCCGCGTCGCCGAAGCCGAGGAAACCGAAGAAGCCGAAGCCCGGCGAGACCGCCGGCCCGACGCCCTCTCCGACGCCCAGTGCCATCAGCAGCGGGCCGGCCGCGGCGGCGGCGAGCACGGGCACCAGGGTGGTCGACGCCGAACCGGCCGCCGAGGCCCGCCACGACTCCGGCTCCCTCGTTCCCGTCGCCACCGGCGCCGGACTCGTCGTCCTGATCGGCGGCGCCGCGGCCTTCGTAGCACGCCGACGCCGTCGTACCGAGTGACCGCTGTGGCTCGTACGACCGTCGAGGCAGCCTCGGCCGCCCCGTCCGGACCCGCGCCGGACCGGGGTGGCCGACGCCTGCCGCGCACCCTGCACCCCGTGGCCTGGTGGGTGTGGGCCCTGGCCCTCGCCACGGCCGTCAGCCGGACCAACAACCCGCTGCTGCTGTTCCTGGTGCTCGCGGTCCTCGGCTACGTCGTCACTGCGCGACGGACCGAGGCCCCGTGGGCTAGGGGCTTCAAGTACTATCTCTACCTGGCGCTGACGGTCGTGACGATCCGCGTCGCCTTCCGGGCCGTGTTCGCCACGGGCATCACCCCGCACGACCACTTCCTCTTCTCGCTCCCGCACATCCCCACCCCCGACTGGTACGCCGGCATCAAGATCGGTGGCCCGGTGTCGCTGGAGGCACTGCTGTCGGCGGCCACCGACGGACTGCGGCTGGCCTGCATGCTGTGCTGCATCGGCGCCGCCAACACCCTCGCCAACCCCAAGCGCGCGCTGCGCGTGCTGCCCGGCGCCCTGTACGAGCTCGGCGTCGCGGTCACCGTCGCGATCAGCGTGGCACCACAGCTCGTGCAGAGCGTCCAACGCGTCGTGCGAGCAAGGAGGTTGCGCGCGGGGCGTACCAAGGGGATGAAGGCGCTGCGCGGCATCGTGATCCCCGTCCTGGAGGACGCCCTCGAACGCTCCCTGCGGCTGGCCGCGGCCATGGACTCGCGCGGATACGGCCGGGCGGGCACCGCGACTCGCCGCTCCCGCCGCATCACCGGAGTGCTGATGCTGCTCGGCATGTGCGGCCTGTGCTCAGGGGCGTACGGGCTCCTGGATGCCACCGCCCCCGCATTCCTCGGGCTGCCGGCGATGTCCGCCGGAGCCGTACTCTGCGTCGCGGGCCTGCGACTCGGCGGCCGGCGCGTCACCCGCACCACTTACCGCCCCGATCCATGGCGCCTGCCCGAGTGGGCCGTCGCGGGCAGCGGCGTGGTCTCCGCCGTGCTGCTCTTCAGCAACCTCGGCTACGACCCGGCCCAGCTCAACCCGACCTTCTACCCACTGACCTGGCCCGGCCTGCCACTCGTGCCGACCGCCGCGATCCTCCTGGCCGGCACGGCCGGATTCCTCGCACCTCCGCCCAGCCCCGTCCAGAGAGCCGAAGCCTCGTGATCACGTTCGACCAGGTCACCGTCCAGTACGAAGACGCGGCGGGGCCCGCCCTGCGCGATGTCGACCTCACAGTGAAGGAGGGCGAACTCTGCCTCGTCGTCGGACACACGGGCGTCGGCAAGTCGACGCTTCTCGGCGCCGTCAACGGGCTGGTCCCGCACTTCACCGGCGGCACCCTGTACGGCCGCGTCACCGTCGACGGCCGCGACACCGCCGACCACCCGCCCCGCGAGCTCGCCGACGTCGTCGGCGTGGTCGGCCAGGACCCCATCGACGGCTTCGTCACGGACACCGTCGAGGAGGAACTGGCCTATGCGATGGAGCAGTTGGCGATCCCTCCAGGCACCATGCGCAAGCGTGTCGAGGAGACCCTTGACCTGCTCGGCCTCGCCGACCTGCGCCACCGTGCCCTGCACGAACTCTCCGGCGGCCAGCAGCAGCGCGTCGCCATCGGCTCGGTGCTGACCGCCCACCCCCGCGTTCTGGTCCTGGACGAACCCACCTCGGCGCTCGACCCGACCGCGGCGGAGGAGGTCCTCGCCGCCGTCACCCGGCTCGTCCACGACCTCGGTGTCACCGTCCTGATGGCCGAGCACCGCCTCGAACGCGTCGTTCAGTACGCGGACCGCGTCATCCACCTGCCCGGCGACGGCCACGCCCGCGTCGGCTTGCCCGCCGAGATCCTGCGTACGTCCACGATCGCACCGCCGATCGTGGAACTGGGCCGGGCCGCGAACTGGACTCCGCTGCCCCTGTCCATCCGCGACGCCCGCCGGGCCGCCGCCCCCCTCCGGGCCAGGCTCGCCGATCACACGCCCGTCTCGGTCCGGCCGCCGGTCCCGGACGGCGAACGGACATGCCTGCTGGCCGCCCGCGGCGTCACGGTCTCCTACCGCGGTGTCGCCGCTGTACGCGAGGTGGACCTCGACCTGCATGCGGGCGAGGTCATCGCGCTCATGGGCCGCAACGGATCCGGCAAGTCGTCGCTGCTCTGGGCCCTGCAGGGTTCCGGGCCGCGGCGAGCGGGAAGCGTACGCGTGGCAGGTGAGCACGGTGGCGGTACGGACCCCAGGGCCGCGTCGGCCGTCGAGGCCCGCCGGCTCGTCGGCCTGGTCCCGCAGACTCCGAGCGACCTGCTGTACCTGGAGAGTGTCAAGCAGGAACTCGACCAGGCGGACGCCGAGTCGGGCGCGGACGTGAAGGCGCGCGCCCTCCTGGACCGGCTCGCGCCCGGCATCGACGACGCCACCCATCCGCGTGACCTGTCGGAAGGCCAGAAGCTCGCTCTCGTCCTCGCCATCCAGCTCTCCGCCGCGCCGAGAGTCGTCCTCCTGGACGAGCCGACCCGCGGCCTGGACTACCAGGCCAAGACGGCACTGATCGGCATCGTGGACGCCTTGGCGGCCGAGGGCAGGGCCGTGGTCATCTCCACCCATGACGTCGAGTTCGCCGCGCGTGCCGCCGACCGTGTGGTCGTCTTGGCCGAGGGCGATGTCGTCGCTGACGGCCCGACCACGGAAGTCATCGTCTCCTCCCCGACCTTCGCCCCTCAGACGGCCAAGATCTTGTCTCCGCTGCTGTTCCTGACGGTCGAACAAGTGGCGCGGGCGCTGGCGGTCGAAGGTCACGACGGGGCACGCCCGTGAGGACACGCGTCGGCACCGCCATCCGGCTGACCCCGCGCGTCGGCATCGTCATGACCATGGCAGCCTTCCTCGGGCTCGTCGCCTTCTTCTGGCCGTTCGTGGTCGCGCCGGGCAAGTTCGGGTCCAACTACGCACCACCGCTCATCTTCGGTGTCCTGCTGGCCCTCGTCCTGTGCGTGGTGCTGTCGGAGATCGCCGAGGGCGGCATCGACTCGAAGGCACTCGCGATGCTCGGGGTCCTCTCCGCCGTCAACGCCGCACTGCGTCCGCTGGGCGCCGGAACCGCCGGAATCGAGACGGTCTTCTTCGTCCTCGTCCTGGCGGGACGGGTCTACGGCCCCGGCTTCGGCTTCGTGCTCGGCTGCACTTCCCTGTTCGCCTCCGCGCTCATCACCGGTGGGGTCGGGCCGTGGATGCCCTACCAGATGTTCGGCTGCGCCTTCGTGGGGATGCTCGCCGGGTTGCTCCCCAGGGCGACCGGTCGGCGCGAGGTGCTGATGCTGGCCGTCTATGGCTCACTCTCCGGCTATCTCTTCGGCTTCCTCCTCAACCTCTCCTTCTGGCCGTTCTCCCTGGACCCCAACAGCTCGATCGCCTACCTCCCGGGCCTGCCGTTCACCGAGCAGTGGCACCGCTACGTCGCGTTCGACCTGGCCACCTCGCTGGGCTGGGACACCGGGCGGGCGGTCACGAACTTCGTGTGCGTGCTGCTGGCCGGCCCCGCGGTGCTGACCACCTTCCGGCGCGCCGCGCGCAAGGCCCGCTTCCGGGCGCCGGTGCGCTTTGCAACCCCTCGGACGGCCGAATCCGACCCACGCTGACCGGGAACACCACCGGAACGCACCCTGCGGGGGTGGATTTACTAGGACGTCCAACTATATATTCGAGGGGTAGGCCCGCGGTGCAGGGAAGCCGGTGTGATTCCGGCACGGTCCCGCCACTGTGACCGGGGAGTACGCCGTCGAGCAGGACGCCACTGACGAGCTGGATGTCGGGAAGGCGGACGGCGCGCGCTGATCCGGGAGTCAGGATACCGGCCGTGGGATGTTCCGTGTTGTCCACGAGGATGGAGCTGACACACATGGCACCGGTGCGTATTCACGACCCCCGCGGACTCGGCCGTCGGCGTCCCTCACGCCGTATCCCTGTCGTCACCGCCTGACGGTTCGCCCGCCATACGCGTTCTCGCGCTGCCCCCGCACACACGTGCACGCCACCGCGTCCCTGTGTGCCGGTTCGGCGCGCCATCCCGGATCACCCGCACCTGACGAGAGCAGGCACCCATGATCCGTCCGAACGACTCCACCGACGTACGTGAGTTGACCCACTTCATTGGTGGCAAGCACACCCCGGGAACCTCGGGGTCCTACGGCGACGTGTACGACCCCAACACCGGTAGGGTCCAGGCCCGCGTGCCGCTGGCCGACCGGGCCGAGACCGAGGCGGCGATCACCGTCGCCGCCGAGGCGCAGCCTGAGTGGGGTGGGTGGAACCCGCAGCGCCGCGCCCGCGTCCTGCTGCGCTTCCTGCGTCTCGTCGAACAGGAGCAGGACGCGCTCGCCCGGCTGTTGTCGTCCGAGCACGGCAAGACCATCGCAGATGCGCACGGCGACATCCAACGGGGCCTGGAGGTGGTGGAGTTCGCGGCAGGCATCCCGCATCTACTCAAGGGCGAGTTCACCGACAACGCCGGCACCGGGATCGACGTCCACTCCCTGCGCGCCCCGCTCGGAGTCGTCGCCGGCATCACACCGTTCAACTTCCCGGCGATGATTCCCCTCTGGAAGGCCGCGCCCGCACTGGCCTGCGGCAACGCCTTCATCCTCAAGCCCTCGGAGCGCGACCCTTCCGTCCCGCTCAGGCTGGCGGAACTGTTCCAGGAGGCGGGACTGCCGGCCGGCGTCCTCAACGTCGTCAACGGCGCCAGGGAAGCGGTCGACACCCTCCTGGAAGATCCCCGCGTCGCCGCCCTCGGCTTCGTCGGATCCACACCCGTCGCCGCGCACGTCTACGCGACCGCCGCGGCCCATGGCAAACGTGCCCAGTGCTTCGGGGGCGCCAAGAACCACATGATCGTGATGCCGGACGCCGACCTCGACCAGGCGGTGGAGGCCCTGATCGGCGCAGGGTACGGCTCGGCGGGCGAGCGCTGCATGGCCGTCTCCGTGGCCGTGCCCGTGGGCGAGGACACCGCCGACGCGCTGGTCGCCCGGTTGAAGGAGCGCATCGGCGCGCTGCGGATCGGCCGCAGCGACGACCCCGAGGCCGACTTCGGCCCGCTGGTCGGCAGGGACGCCGTCGACAGAGTCCGCGAGTACATCGACCTGGGTGTCGAGGAAGGCGCCGAACTCGTCGTGGACGGCAGGGACTTCGGCCTGCCCGGTCACGAGAACGGCTTCTTCGCTGGGGCCTCGCTGTTCGACCGGGTCACCCCGGCGATGCGCATCTACCAGGAGGAGATCTTCGGCCCCGTGCTGTCGGTCGTGCGTGCCGCCGACTACGAGGAGGCCCTGCGCCTGCCCAGCGAACACCTCTACGGCAACGGCGTCGCCATCTTCACCCGGGACGGCGACACCGCCCGCGATTTCACCCGGCGGGTGAACACCGGCATGGTCGGCGTCAACGTGCCCATCCCGGTGCCGGTCGCCTACCACACCTTCGGCGGCTGGAAGCGCTCCGGCTTCGGCGACCTGAACCAGCACGGCCCGGACGCGATCCGCTTCTACACCCGCACCAAGACTGTCACCTCCCGCTGGCCGGCCGGGCTGCGCGAGGGCGCGAGCTTCACGATCCCCACGATGGGCTGAGTGCCGTATGACCATCACCCTGCTCACCGAGGACCAGCAGGCCCTCGTCGAGACGACGCTCGACTTCGCCCAGGACCATCTGGCGCCGCACGCCCTGGACTGGGACCGCGACAAGCACTTCCCGGTCGATGTGCTGCGCAAGGCGGCCGGGCTCGGACTGGGCGGCGTCTACGTCCGCGAGGAGTCGGGCGGTTCCGGCCTCACCCGCAGCGACGGCGTGCTCGTCTTCGAGACCCTCGCCTCCGGCTGCCCGTCCATCGCCGGATACCTCTCCATCCACAACATGGTCGCCTGGATGATCGACCGCTACGGCGACGACGCCCAGCGCGACCGGTGGCTGCCCCGCCTCTGCGCCATGGACGACCTCGCCAGCTACTGCCTGACCGAACCGGGCGCCGGCTCCGACGCGGCAGCACTGACCACCAGGGCCGTCCGTGACGATGACCACTACGTCCTGACCGGCGTCAAGCAGTTCATCTCCGGCGCGGGCGCCTCCCAGGTGTACGTGGTCATGGCCCGCACCGGCGGCACCGGCCCTGACGGCGTCTCCGCCTTCCTCGTCGACAAGGACGACCCCGGGCTCACCTTCGGCCCCAACGAACGAAAGATGGGCTGGAACGCCCAGCCCACCCGCCAGGTCGTCATGGACGGCGTACGACTGCCCGCCGATCGACTCCTAGGGCGCGAGGGCGAGGGCTTCCGCATCGCCATGAGCGGTCTGAACGGCGGTCGCCTCGGCATCGCCGCCTGCTCCCTCGGCGGCGCACGCAGCGCCCTCGACCGCAGCCTCGCCCACCTCGCCGACCGGGAGGCGTTCGGCGCACGGCTCCTCGACGCGCAGGCGCTGCGCTTCCGCCTCGCCGACATGGCGACCGAGCTGGCCGCCGCCCGCGCCCTGGTCCAGCAGGCCGCGGGGGCCCTCGATCGCGGCGACCCGCAGGCACCGTACCTGTGCGCCATGGCGAAGCGGTTCGCCACCGACACCGGGTACTCGGTCGCCGACCGCGCACTCCAGTTGCACGGGGGCTACGGATACCTGAGCGAGTACGGCATCGAGAAGATCGTCCGAGACCTGCGCGTCCACCAGATCCTTGAAGGAACCAACGAGATTATGCGCGTCATCGTGGCCCGTGGCCTGACGGAGGCGTGCGCATGACCGCCGCCGACGAACCCGTCCTGTTCCACACCACCGGCCGGGCCGCCCACATCACCCTGAACCGGCCCAGGGCCCTCAACGCCCTCAACCACGAGATGGTCCGGCGCATCGACGACGCACTCAGCCACTGGGAGCCGGACCCGGCCGTGGAGACCGTGGTCATCACCGGTTCCGGGGAACGTGGCCTGTGCGCGGGCGGCGACATCCGCAGCATCCACGACGACGCCCGGGACGGCGACGGCTCCGCGTCGGCCGCGTTCTGGCGCGACGAGTACCGTCTCAACGCCCGGATCGCCCGCTACCCCAAGCCGTACGTGGCCGTCATGGACGGCATCGTCATGGGCGGCGGGGTCGGCCTCTCCGCGCACGGCAGCGTCCGGATCGTCACCGAACGATCGAGGATCGCGATGCCCGAGACCGGGATCGGGTTCGTCCCGGACGTCGGCGGCACCTACCTGCTCGGCCTGGCGCCGGGTGAACTGGGCACGCACCTGGCACTGACCGGCGCACAGATCGGCGCGGGTGACGCCCTGCTCTGCGGGCTCGCCGACCACTTCGTGCCGACGACGGCACTCCAGGGGTTCATCGACGACCTCGCCGAGATGCCTGTGCGCGACGCACTGGCCCGTCATGTACAGCCTTCTCCGTCAGGCGAGTTGGGTCGCCGACGGGCATGGATCGACTCCTGCTACGCCGCTGACACGGTCGAGGAGATCGTGGACCGGTTGCTCGCCGACGGCGGCCCGGACGCAAAGGAGACAGCCGAGACCCTCCTCGCCAAGTCGCCTACCGCCCTCAAGGTCACCCTCACCGCCCTGTCCCGCGCCCGGCGCCTCGGCCCGCTGGAGCGAGTCCTCGACCAGGAGTACCGCGTCTCCTGCGCCGCCCTCCGGCACCCGGACCTGGTGGAGGGCATCCGCGCCCAGGTCATCGACAAGGACCGCGACCCGCACTGGTCGCCGGCCACTTTGGTGGAGGTGACCGACGCCGACGTCGAAGACTTCTTCGCTCCGCTCGGCGAGCGAGAACTCGGACTCACCGGTTCGGGCGGGAGCACGGAGGTGGCCTGGTGAGCCGTACCGTCGCTTTCATCGGCCTCGGGCACATGGGCGCCCCGATGGCCGCCAACCTGGTGAAGGCCGGGCTCCGCGTACACGGTCATGACCTCGTGCCCGAGGCCGTGAACAGCGCCACGCGGGCGGGCGTGGAACCCGCGCCGTCGGCGGCCGCCGCGGTCGACGGCGCCGACGTGGTCATCACCATGCTTCCCGCGGGCCGCCACGTCCTGGACCTCTACGACACCCTTCTGCCCGCCGCCCGGCCCGGCACCCTGTTCGTCGACTGCTCCACCATCGACGTCACCGACGCCCGTACCGCCCACGACCGCGCGGCAGCCGCCGGAATGCGAACCCTGGACGCACCGGTTTCCGGCGGAGTGGTGGGAGCCGAAGCGGCCACCCTCACTTTCATGGCCGGCGGGGGAGAGACCGAGTTCGCCGAGGCGCTTCCCCTGCTCGAAGCCATGGGCAAGAAGGCCGTCCACTGCGGCGGTGCGGGTGCCGGACAGGCGGCCAAGATCTGCAACAACATGATCCTCGGCGTCTCCATGATCGCCGTCAGCGAGGCGTTCGTCCTCGGCGAGAGCCTCGGCCTGTCGCACCAGGCCCTGTACGACGTGGCCTCGACGGCATCCGGGCAGTGCTGGGCCCTCAGCGTCAACTGCCCCGTTCCCGGGCCCGTGCCGACCAGCCCGGCCAACCGGGACTACCGTCCGGGCTTCGCCGCCTCTTTGATGGCCAAGGACCTGGGACTCGCGGCAGACGCGGCCAAGGCCGGCGGAGTACACGCGGAACTGGGCCTGAGAGCAGCCGAGTTGTACGCCGCCTATGCCGAGCGAGGCGGGGCCATGCAGGACTTCTCCGGCATCGTACGTACGATCAGGGACCAGAGCGGAGCTGAGGGATGACCATGGAACCGGCCGCCGAATACGAGACGATCCTGGTCGAGCGCAAGGGCCGAACCGCCCTGCTCACCCTGAACCGGCCCAAGGCACTCAACGCCCTCAACCTGCAGGTCATGAACGAAGTCGTCGCGGCGACCGAAGCCCTCGACCGGGACCCGGGCTGTGGCTGCATCGTGATCACCGGTTCGGCGAAGGCGTTCGCGGCTGGCGCCGACATCAAGGAGATGCAGCCCCAGGGATACATGGACATGTACCTGGCCGACTGGTTCGCTGCCTGGGACCGCATCGGAGAGTTGCGCACGCCGACCGTGGCCGCCGTCGCCGGATACGCCCTGGGAGGGGGCTGCGAGCTCGCCATGCTCTGCGACATCCTGCTCGCCGCCGACACGGCCGTCTTCGGCCAGCCCGAGATCAAACTGGGGGTGATTCCCGGCATCGGCGGCTCCCAGCGCCTGACCCGTGCTGTCGGCAAGGCCAAGGCCATGGAGCTGTGCCTGACCGGGCGCACCATGGACGCGACCGAAGCCGAGCGAGCCGGACTGGTCTCCCGTGTGGTCCCCGCCGACGACCTGCTCGGCGAAGCCCTGGCCGTCGCCGAGACGGTCGCCGGCATGTCGCTGCCGGTCGCGATGATGGCGAAGGAAGCGGTCGGGCGGGCTTTCGAGACCACCCTCACGGAAGGCGTCCGCTTCGAACGCCGTCTGTTCCACGCCATGTTCGCGACCGCAGACCAGAAGGAAGGCATGGGAGCATTCGTCGGCAAACGGCCACCGGTATTCCGTCACCGCTGAACCACGAAGCCCGTGCCCGTACCGTCCGTCCGGTGGGAGAGGAAGATCACGCCGGACGGACGCGGTCTTGGCCATGCCCGCGCCACGCGGTACGGTCTGTCCGATATCGACGACGGCGAGACGGAAGCCGGTGGGAATCCGGCACGGTCGCGCCACTGTATGCGGGACCCCCTTCGGGGCGTCGCGTGAGTCAGACCCGTGGCCGTCGTCCTGTGCACCACCGAGATGGGACGCGAACTCCCAGAGGAGGTTCTGCCATGGCGCAGACCGTCGCCCAGCCGACAGCCACCACTCCCGCCGTTCCCGCCACGCTGCCGCTGAAGGCGATAGCGCCCTGGGCGGTCTTCTTCGGCGTCCTGATGCTGGTCCTGCTCTACTTCGTCGGCGCCGAGCAGGGCGCCACCTCCGTGTTCAACGGCACCGACGTCCACGAGTGGGTGCACGACGCCCGCCACCTGCTCGGCTTCCCCTGCCACTGACACGAGGGACGCCGCACACCCATGAACTCCGCAACGGTAAGAAACCTCCTCGTGCGGGGCATGCTCGCCGGCCTTGTCGCCGGTGTGCTCGCCCTGGTTGTCGCCTATCTCCTCGGTGAGCCGAGCGTCGACAAGGCGATCGCCTTCGAGGACGCCCACTCCCACGAGCACGAGATGGAAGTCGTCTCCCGCTCCCTGCAGTCCACCGCCGGCCTCGCCACGGGCGTCCTCGTCTACGGGGTCGCCTTCGGCGGCATCGCTGCGCTCGCGTACTGCTTCGCCCTGGGCCGCGTGGGCCGCTTCAGCCCGCGGGCGACCGCGCTGCTGCTGTCCGGCTGCGCACTGCTCGCCGTCTACGTCGTGCCCTTCCTCAAGTACCCGGCGAACCCGCCGTCGGTCGGCGACCCCGACACCATCAGCAAGCGGACCACGCTGTACTTCCTGATGATGCTGCTCAGCGTTCTTCTCGCGGTCGCCGCCACCATCCTGGGCAAGCGCCTGGCGCCCAGCCTGGGCACCTGGTGGGCGACAGTCGTCGCGGTGGCCGCCTTCGCCGTCGTCATCGGTCTGGCCTACGAGTTCCTGCCCGTCATCAACGAGGTGCCGCAGGACTTCCCGGCCGCCCTGCTGTGGCGGTTCCGGCTGTCCGCACTGGCCATCCAGTCCGCCCTGTGGGCCGGCTTCGGCCTGCTCTTCGGTGAACTGGCGGAACGCCTGCTGAACCCCAAGCCGGCGACGGCCACGAGCGGCCGCGCGGTTCCGGCCGCGCACTGATTCCTTCCGGACAACAGAGGGCCCTTCGGAACCATCCGGGGGCCCTCTGGCGTTCTCCGGACACCGAGTCCGACGGAAGAGCGACTACGACTCGATGTTCAGCCCGACCCGACGCGGACCACCCGGCCGATGAGCGGAGGAACCGAGTGGCCAAAACCCCCCAGCCGCGCCACATTACCCTCGGCGGCCGTGACGCGGTCGCCCTCACCCGGGAGGAATTCGACCAACTGATCGCCAGCCGACGGCAGATCGGCGGCCAGAGCGCCCGGGTACGAGTCCTCGCCCAGCAGGCCAAACGCACCGAACGGCTGCTCCACGACCTGGAAGCACTGATCGCCTCACAGGGGGAGGACTGCAGCGGGCAGGTCCACACATCGTCGACGCCCTGTGCCGAAAGTCCGTCCGCCCAGACGAGCGCCGCTGGTTCCTGCCTGCGCTGCGAGCTGGCGGCGTTGCTACGCCGTCACCGGGATCCGGCGTCCTGAACACTGGTGACCGAGTCCTAGTTGACGTCCGGCTCGCCCAAGGGACGCCCGAGCCGCAGATTCCAGCGCCCGGCCCGGCCGCTGAGCTCGGTCACCGTAAGGGGTGGCACATCGAGGCGCCAGAAGACAGCGGCGGGTACGTCCAACGCTTGGGTGATCGCCGCCCGCACCACCTCCGGCTCGACCACAGCGAGCACACGACCCTCGACAGCCGCCGCTTCCTCCAGCCACCGCCCGACTTTCCCGCACAGGACTCGTACGGACTCACCCCCGTGCGGTGCGCTCCCCGGGTCGGTGAGCCAGAGGGCCACGGCTTCCGGCTCGGCAGCCGCCACCGCCTCCAGTGTGCGGCCTCGCCAGCGGCCCACATCCAGTCCGTCCAGCTCCGGCGTCTCCACGCCGTCGAGGCCGAGCGCAGTCGCCGTCTCCCGACAGCGCACACTCGGGGACACCACCACACGCGCCGCCACGGGCAGTGACCCGGCGGCCTCACGGGCGCGGGCCGCGCCGCTGTCGTCGATCGAGTCCCCGTCGTAGAACCGCGCCCTCCGCAGTGATGGGCTCGTGGCGGGTGAGACGAAGGTGACGCGGCTGGTCACGCGGCTGCTCCTGCTCTCGATGTCATGGGTCGTGGGTGTCCACCACGCGGGACCGGAGCAGTGGGCGGTGCCCACGGCCGAGTAGGGATACGCGGCTGCCGGCGTCCCTGCGTGGCGGAGCCATCAGGGCCGGGGCGCACATGGCACCCCGGCCCAGTGAAGTGTCCGGTCAGGTCACGCGTCCGGCAACTCCCCGCGGACGGTGCGGGCGGCGGCGACCAGGTTCTCCAGGGAGGCGCGGGTCTCGGGCCAGCCTCGGGTCTTCAGACCGCAGTCCGGGTTGACCCAGAGCCGTTCGGCGGGAATGGCCTTCAGCCCCGTGCGCAGCAGGTCGGCGGCCTCCTCGGCGCTCGGGACGCGGGGGGAGTGGATGTCGTAGACACCGGGCCCGGCCTCGCGCGGGTAGCCGTGCGCGGCGAGCTCGCGGGCGACCTGCATGTGGGAGCGGGCGGCCTCCAGACTGATGACGTCGGCGTCGAGGTCGTCGATGGCCCGGACGATGTCACCGAACTCGGCGTAGCACATGTGGGTGTGGATCTGCGTGTCCGGGCGCACCCCGCCGGTCGTCAGCCGGAAGGCTTCCGTCGCCCACTCCAGGTAGGCCGGACGGCCGGCGGCGCGCAGCGGCAGGGTCTCGCGCAGTGCCGGCTCGTCCACCTGGATCACCGAGGTGCCCGCCGCCTCCAGATCATTGACCTCGTCGCGCAGGGCGAGGGCGACCTGGCGGGCGGTGTCGGCGAGGGGCTGGTCGTCGCGGACGAAGGACCAGGCGAGCATGGTGACCGGGCCGGTGAGCATGCCCTTGACCGGCCGGTCGGTGAGGGACTGGGCGTACGTCGTCCAGCGCACGGTCATCGGCTCGGGGCGGAAGATGTCGCCGGCGAGGATCGGCGGGCGGACGTAGCGGGTGCCGTAGGACTGGACCCAGCCGTGCTGCGTGGCGAGGTAGCCGGTGAGCTGCTCGGCGAAGTACTGGACCATGTCGTTGCGTTCGGCCTCGCCATGTACGAGGACGTCCAGGCCGGTCTTCTCCTGGAAGGAGATCACCTCATGGATCTCGGCCTTGATCCGTTCCTCGTAACCGGCCGTGTTCAGGCGGCCGGCACGCAGGTCGGCCCTCGCCATGCGCAGTTCGTCCGTCTGCGGGAAGGACCCGATGGTCGTGGTCGGGAGGAGGGGCAGGCGGAGGTGGGCGCGCTGGGCCGCGGCGCGTTCGGCGTAGGGCTGGGCGCGGCGGACGTCGGCCTCGGTGACCGCGGCGGCACGGGAGCGCACGGCCGGGTCGTGGGTGATGGGCGAGCCTGCCCGGGAGGCCAGGTCGGCGCGGTTGGCGGCCAGTTCGGCGGTGATCGTGCCGGTGCCCTGGGCGAGGCCCCTGGCGAGGGTGACGACCTCGCGCGTCTTCTGCCGGGCGAAGGCGAGCCAGCGCAGGATCTGCGGCTCGATGTCCCGTTCCGCGGTGGCGTCGAGGGGGACGTGCAGCAGGGAGCAGGATGCGGAGACGTCGACGTGTTCGGCCAGCCCCAGCAGGGTGCCCAGGGTGGACAGGGACTTGGACAGGTCGTTGACCCAGATGTTGCGGCCGTTGACGACGCCGGCGACCAGCCGTTTGCCTGGCAGGCCGCCGACGGCGGCGAGGTCGTCCAGGTTGGCGGCGGCGGCCTCGGTGAAGTCCAGCGCCAGGCCCTCGACCGGGGCTTTGGCGAGTACCGGCAGAGCCTCGCCGAGCCGGTCGAAGTAGGAGGCGACCAGCAGCTTGGGCCGGTCGGTGAGGAGGCCGAGGTCGCGGTAGGCGCGGCCGGCCGCGTTGAGTTCGGCCGGGGTGCGGTCCTGGACGAGGGCTGGCTCGTCCAGCTGGACCCACTCCGCGCCCTCGGCCCGCAGGTCGGCGAGGATCTCGGCGTACACCGGCAGCAGGCGGTCCAGCAGGGTGAGCGGCTGGAAGTCGGCTGGTACGCCGGGTGCGGGCTTGGCCAGCAGGAGATAGGTGACCGGACCGACCAGCACGGGGCGGGCGGTGAGGCCCAGGGCCAGGGCCTCCTTCAGCTCGGCGACCTGCTTGGTCGCATCGGCGGCGAACACGGTGTCGGGGCCGAGTTCGGGGACCAGGTAGTGGTAGTTGGTGTCGAACCACTTGGTCATCTCCAGTGGCGCGACGTTCTGGGAGCCGCGGGCCATGGCGAAGTAGCCGTCGAGCGGGTCGGCGGCGACCGCGTCCCGGTGGCGGGCGGGGATGGCGCCGACCATGACGGTGGTGTCCAGGACGTGGTCGTAGTACGAGAAGTCGCCGGTGGGCACTTCGTCGATGCCGGCTTCGGCGAGCTGCCGCCAGTTCGCGCGGCGCAGATCGGCGGCGGTGGCGTGGAGGGCGCCGACGTTGACGCGGCCGTTCCAGTAGCCCTCGATCGCCTTCTTCAGTTCCCGGTGCTGTCCCTGGCGGGGGTAGCCGTACACGGTGGCCCGTGCTGCCGCGGCTGCGGGCTTGGTGGTCACGGAGATCTCCTTCGCGAGATGAATCCCTGAGATCCCGGGGACGGGACGAGAGCGCGAAGGGGTGACGGAACCGGACGGGTACGACGCGCGCGGCGCGGCGCGGTCCTCCGCCTGGTATGTCGCCGACCCGCCCTCGAGGTCACCGGGATATCCGCGCACGAGTGGTTCGGGCGCGGGCAGGTGGCAGGTCTTCGGACTCGCGGGCACGTCTGGTCGTACGAAGTCGTACGAGACACCTACTGGCCGTCGCTTCCCAGGCCCTCCTCGGACCCAGTGCGTATGACGGCGGTCGTTCCCGCTCACCGCTGCGGGGCAGTCCCGGATTCCCACCGGGTTCCCTCTTACGACGCATCCCGCCTGGCGGACGGGGCGAACCAGCTGCATCGGCCAGCTTACGGGGTCGCCGCGGGGGAAAAGAGCGGAACGTCCATCATTCGGACGGTGCGGCGGACGACGTTGCGTAGGCGGGACCACAGGGCGGGAAGCCCGCCCGCACGCGCGCTTCCCGCCCTTCCCCGCTCACGCCGTCCGGGGACCCTCACCCCTGCGGCGGCGCGGGCCCCTCGGCCCGTGTCGTACCGGGCCCTCAGACCCGGTCGTAGGTGTGGAAGCCGCGGCCGGTCTTCCTGCCGAGCAGTCCCGCCTCCACCATCCGCTGGAGCAGCGGCGGCGGCGCGTAGAGGGGCTCCCGGAACTCGTCGTAGAGCGACTCGGCGATCGAGGCGACGGTGTCCAGTCCGATCAGGTCCGCGAGCCTCAGTGGGCCCATGGGGTGGGCGCAGCCCAGCTCCATGCCGGTGTCGATACCGGCGGCCGTGGCGAAGCCTGACTCTGCCATGCGGATCGCGGACAGCAGGTAGGGGATGAGCAGTGCGTTGACGACGAAGCCGGCCCGGTCCTGGGACCGGATGACGGTCTTGCCGAGCGCGCGGGCCGCGAAGTGCTCGACCGTGGCGGTCGTGTCGGCCGATGTGTGCAGCGAGGTCACGACCTCCACCAGCGGCAGCACGGGGACAGGGTTGAAGAAGTGCAGTCCCACGACCCGGTCCGCACGGCTCGTGGCCATGCCGAGCCGCATGATCGGCAGGGAGGAGGTGTTGGTGGCGAGGACGGCGGCAGGGTCCTCGATGATCTTGTCGAGAGCGGCGAACACCTCAGTCTTGGCGTCCGGGTTCTCCACCACGGCTTCCACGACGAGCTGCCGATCGGCCAGGTCTTCGAGATCACCGGTGAAGACGAGCCGGGTGAAGGCGTCCTGTGCAGCGGACTCCTCCAGCTTGCCGCGCCGTAGGGCGCGGTCCAGCGAGGCCGCCACCCGGTCCCGCGCGGCACGGGCCGCGACGGCGTCGACCTCGCACACCACCGTGTCGAGCCCGGCCCGTGCGCAGACCTCGGCGATGCCGGCGCCCATCTGACCGCCGCCCACAATGCCGACGCGCCGGATCTCCCCGCTCATGCCCCGGCCTCCGTCCGGCGCACGATGTGCCGCGTGTAGGCGTCAGGGGTGAAGAAGAGCGGCAACTCACCGGACAGCGCGGTACGTTCGAAGAGCGCGCGCGCCTCCTGGACGGGCGCCCAGGGATACGCGGCGCCGAGCGCGACGGCCTCGTCGTCGAGCAGCCCGAGGACCGTCTCCCGGTCGATCACCCGGTGCCGTAGCCACTGCCAGATCTGCACGCGGGCGATCTCGGCGGTGGCCGCGTCCTCCATGAGCCCGTCCAGGGCGACGGCACCCTGGCCGCGCAGCCAGGCGGCGAAGTAGCGCAGGGCGACGGCGATGTTGGTGCGGACGCCCTCGGCGGTCGGCGGACTGCTGATGCGCCGCACGGACAGCAGGTCGGCCGCCGTCACCTCCACGTCGTCGCGCGTCCGGTCGATCTGATGGGGGCGTGCGCCGAGCACGTCGTCGAAGACCGCACGGCAGACGGGGACCAGGCCGGGGTGGGCGACCCAGGAGCCGTCGAAGCCGTCCTCCGCCTCGCGCTCCTTGTCCAGCCGGACCTTGGCCAGTGCGGCCTCGTGGGCGGCCGGGTCCTTGTCCGGTACCTGTGCCGCCATGCCGCCGATGGCGTGTGCGCCGCGCTTGTGGCAGGTGCGGACGAGGAGTTCGGTGTAGGCGCGCATGAACGGCGCGGTCATCGTGACCTTGGCGCGGTCGGGCAGCAGGAAGTCGGTACGGTGCCCGAAGGTCTTGATCACGCTGAACAGGTAGTCCCAACGCCCCGCGTTCAGGCCGGCGCTGTGCTCACGCAGCTCGTAGAGGATCTCCTCCATCTCGAACGCAGCGGTGATCGTCTCGATGAGAACGGTGGCGCGGACGGTTCCACGGGGGATGCCGAGCAGTTCCTGTGCGGTGACGAAGATGTCGTTCCAGAGCCTGGCCTCGTAGCGGTTCTCCAGCTTGGGCAGGTAGAAGTACGGGCCGTGGCCTGCATCGATCTGCCGCTGGGCGCAGTGGAAGAAGTACAGGCCGAAGTCGACCAGCGCGGCGGGCACGGGGCGGCCGTCGTACTCCAGGTGCTCCTCGTCGAGGTGCCAACCGCGC
Source organism: Streptomyces sp. NPDC088254 (assembly GCF_044740925.1). Classification (NCBI taxonomy): domain Bacteria; kingdom Bacillati; phylum Actinomycetota; class Actinomycetes; order Kitasatosporales; family Streptomycetaceae; genus Streptomyces; species Streptomyces sp. NPDC088254. The sequence continues at coordinate 737,840 of NZ_JBIURQ010000001.1, forward strand.
GGCCGTACGACGATGGTGGCGAGCTGTTCGCCGAGCCGGTACTCCTTGCCCCCGGGTGTGGTGAAGTCGATGCGGCGCTCTATGGCGTCGAGCAGGTTCAGCTGGCCGCCGATGACGTTGTTCCAGGTGGGTGCGGTGGCGTCCTCGAAGTCGGCCATCCAGACTTTGGCCCCGGAGTTGAGGGCGTTGACCGTCATCCGGCGGTCCGGCGGGCCGGTGATCTCGACGCGGCGGTCGGTCAGCCCGGGGGCGGCTGGTGCGACCCGCCAGGACGGGTCGGCACGGATGGCGGAGGTGACCATCGGGAAGTCGAGCGGGGAGCCCGAGGCCAGGCGCAGGACCTGCCGGCGGCGTTCCCTCATCAGGTCCGTCCGGCGTGTACCGACGGCCGCGGCCAGGCGACCCAGGAAGTCCAGGGCGGCGGGCGTGAGGATCTCGTCGTGGCGGTCACCCGCGGGTGCGAGGACGCGGACGTGGTGGGTCAGGGCACTGGTGGACATCGCTTCTCCTGCGAGCAGGGCGGAGTGGGAGGGAGGGTACGGGGAGCGGGGGCCGGACGGGGACGGTCGTACGTCCCCCGCTCATCAGGGCAGACCAGGCAGATCCCGAGGGCCGGCCTAGTGGAACTGCTCCTCCTCCGTGGAACCGGCCAGCGCGGTCGTCGAGGAGGCGGGGTTGACGGCCGTGGACACCAGGTCGAAGTAGCCGGTGCCGACCTCGCGCTGGTGCTTGACGGCGGTGAAGCCGTGGGCCTGGGCGGCGAACTCCCGCTCCTGGAGGTCGACATAGGCGGTCATGCCGTGCTCGGCGTAGCCGCGGGCGAGGTCGAACATGCCGTGGTTGAGGGAATGGAAGCCGGCCAGAGTGATGAACTGGAAGCGATAGCCCATCGCACCCAACTCCCTCTGGAACTTCGCGATCTGGTCATCGTCCAGGGCCGCCTTCCAGTTGAAGGAGGGCGAGCAGTTGTACGCCAGCATCTGGTCCGGGTACTGCGCATGGATCGCCTCGGCGAACTCGCGGGCCTGCGCCAGGTCCGGCGTACCCGTCTCGACCCAGATCAGGTCGGCGTACGGGGCGTAGGCCAGGCCGCGGGCGATCACGGGTGCCATGCCGTTGCGGACCCGGTAGAAGCCCTCGGCGGTGCGTTCCCCGGTGACGAACTCGGCGTCGCGCTCGTCGACGTCGGTCGTGAGCAGGTTCGCGGCGAGGGCGTCGGTGCGGGCGATGATGACCGTGGGCACATCGGCGATGTCGGCCGCGAGGCGGGCCGCGTTGAGGGTGCGGATGTGCTGGGAGGTCGGCACCAAAACCTTGCCGCCGAGGTGGCCGCACTTCTTCTCCGAGGCCAGCTGGTCCTCGTAGTGGATGCCGGCCGCACCGGCCGCGATCATCGCCTTCGTCAGCTCGAAGGCGTTCAGCGGACCACCGAAACCGGCCTCGGCGTCGGCGACGATCGGCGCCAGCCAGTCCGTGGTGTCGCCGGTGTTCTCGGCGGTGGCGATCTGGTCGGCGCGCAGGAGTGCGTTGTTGATCCGGCGGACCACCTGGGGAACGGAGTTGGCGGGGTAGAGGCTCTGGTCGGGGTAGGTGTGGCCGGCCTGGTTGGCGTCGGCGGCGACTTGCCAGCCGGACAGGTAGATGGCCTGCAGACCGGCCTTGACCTGCTGGACCGCCTGGCCACCGGTCAGGGCGCCGAGCGCGTGGATGTAGTCCCGCTCGTGCAACTGGCGCCACAGCCGCTCGGCGCCGCGCCGGGCCAGGGTGTGCTCCTCGCGGACGCTGCCGGAGAGCCGGACGACGTCGTCGGCGCTGTAGGTGCGCTCGATGCCCTGCCACCGGGGGTCGGTGTCCCAGCGCCGCGCGAGTTCCTCGGCCGTCTGCGTCGTCGCCTCTGCCATGTCTGTCACGTCTCCTCGATCCAGGGCTGTTGCCAAGTCTGTGCTGCTCGATGTGCAGACGGCACTGTGTGTCGTCGCGCTGAGATGCGGCCCGCCGACTCCGAGAAGAGCGAAAGCGAGCAATGCTGTCGCAGTCCACCGTCCCTACCGGAAACCCAATGTCAGGGCACTGAGTTGAGTTCCGGATCAGGCGGTGCCTGCCGAGGTCCGGCGGGCCGCACTGGAACTCTGTCACTGGCACTCAGTGCCATCAACTATGGATGCCTGCCAACTTCTGCAAATCTTCCCGCCGCTTTTTGCTAACTTTGCGAAGGGGGTCGATGGCGCTGTTTGGCCTACACTCGCGAGGTACCGGACAGGGAGGATCACGGTGGGCAAGACCTACGCGGGAGCGCGCCTGCGGCGGCTGCGCGAAGAGCGCCGCATGAGCCAGGCGGAACTCGCCCGCGTCCTGGGCATCTCCCCGAGCTACCTCAACCAGATGGAGCACGATTCCCGTCCGCTCACCGTGCCTGTTCTGCTGAGGTTGACGGAGACGTTCGGCGTCGACCCGGGCTTCTTCTCGGAACGCGACACGACCCGCCTCGTCGCCGACCTGCGCGAGGCGCTGACGCGCGACATCGTCAACGCCCGCATCTCCTCTTCAGATCTCGCCGAACTGGCTTCGCGGCTGCCTGAGGTCGCGCAGGTCCTCCTCGATCTGGGCCGCCGTAACCAACTGCTGACCGAGCGCCTGACCGGCACAACCGACGGCCGCGACCCCGCTGGGGAGACACCCCGCTCACCCCACGAGGAGATCCGTGACTTCTTCTACCGCCGCCAGAACTACCTCCACGACACCGACCTCGCGGCCGAGCGGTTGGCTGAGGAAGCAGGCATCCGACCCGGCGAGGTCGTACAGGCCCTGACGAACCGCCTTACCAAGAGGCACAGCATCCACCTCTCGGCCGACGCCGGCGACCACCTCCACCGCTACGACGAAGCCACCCGCACACTCCGTATGTCCAATCGCCTGCGCCCCGGTCAGCGAGCCTTCCGGATGGCTACGCAGCTCGCCCTGCTCGAGTACGGCGAGGAACTGGACCGTCAGGCCGCCGAGGACTTCGAGGCCGGCTCACCGGCTCACCGCCTGGCTCGCATCGGCATCGCCAACTACTTCGCGGCGGCCCTCATCCTGCCGTACGGTGCCTTCCACGCGGCCGCGGAGGAGGTGCGTTACGACATCGAGCGCCTCACCGACCGCTACGGCCTGGGCTACGAGACGGTCTGCCACCGCCTGAGCACCCTCCAGCGCCCCCGCCTGCGAGGTGTGCCCTTCTCCTTCGTCCGCGTCGACCGCGCCGGCAATATGTCCAAGCGCCAGTCGGCCACCGGCTTCCACTTCTCCCGCGCCGGCGGCACCTGCCCGCTGTGGAACATCTACGAGGCGTTCGCGGCCCCCGGCCGCATCCACGTCCAGATCGCCGAAATGCCCGACGGCCAGCGCTACCTGTGGACCGCGCGAGCCGTCACCCGGCACCGCGGCGGCTGGGGCGAACCCGGCAAGACCTTCGCCATCGGGCTCGGCTGCGAGATCCGCCACGCCCACCGTCTCGTCTATTCCGACGGCCTCGACCTCACCAGCGCCTCCGCCGCCACACCGATCGGCATGGGCTGCCGCGTCTGCGAGCGCCTCGACTGCCCGCAGCGTGCCGCACCGCCCCTGGGCCACTCACTCCGGATCGACCAGAACGCCAGCACCTTCGTGCCGTACCCCGTGACACAGCACATGAGCTGACCTCGTCGGCTCTCATCTCCTCCTTGGTACTGGTCGCCGACACGGCCCGTCGCCGGCGTGGACCCGCCCGGAGCGGACGGCGTGGTCTCCCGGGACTGGCCGAACAGCTGCGGTCGCCGCTCCTTCAACTGCTCGGGCTTGTTGGATTCGTCGCCTGGGGAGGAGGCGCCGAGAATCCGGTGGATCGGCCGTCCCGGGAAACGAGGGGCGCGTCACGCAAGAACCACCCACGGGTGCGCCCCCGCGCCGATGATCGGTGTAGCGCCCGGCCGGACCTGCCGAATTTCATGAGTCGGGCGCGAAGGGTTGCATGCGTGCGATGAGCACGGCGACATCGTCCGGGTCGGCGGGAAGCCGGAGTTCGTGAAGGAGTCGGTCGCAGGTGTCGTCTAGGGTGGGGTCAGGTGTGTCAAGCAGGCTCAGGAGGGTGTTGAGGCGTTCGTCGATGGGGTGATGACGGACCTCGACGAGGCCGTCGGTGTACAGGACCAGCCGATCACCAGCGCCGACGGGGATGGTCGTGGTCACGAAGGGCACGCCGCCGACCCCGAGCGGGGTGCCGGTCGGAAGGTCGAGCAGTACCGGAAGTTCGCCATTGCGCACCAGGACGGGCGGCAGATGGCCGGCGACGGAGATGTGGCACTCCGCGCGGTGCGGATCGTAGACGGCGTAGACGCAGGTGGCTATGTACTGCTCAAGCCCTGAGGTGATCTTGTCGAGGTGGTGGAGGACCTCGGCGGGGTCCAGGTCGAGGTCGGCGAAGTCGCTGGTGCCGGTGCGCAGGCGGCCCATGGTGACGGCGGCGTCGATACCACTGCCCATGACGTCTCCCACGACCAGCACGGTCTTGTCGCCGTCGAGCGGGAGGACGTCGTACCAGTCGCCACCGACCTCGTAGGCCGCCTGTGCAGGCCGGTACCGGGAGGCGACTTCCAGGCCCGGGAGGTGCGGCGGGGGGTCAGGAAGCAGGCTGCGCTGAAGGGTCTCGGCCGTATTGCGCACCGTCTGATGGGAGCGGGCGTTGTCGATGCACACCGCGGCGCGGGAGGCTAGCTCACCGGCGAGGGCGAGGTCGTCCTCGTCGAAGGGCTGTGGGTTACGGGCGCGGCTCAGCCCCAGTATGCCGAGGATCTGACCGCGGGCGGTGAGCGGGAGCAGCATGTAGGAGTGCACGCCGGCACGGGCCAGCAGCGTGGCGGCGCGGTCGTCGCGGGCGATGCGGGCCATGGCGGTGTCATCCACGTGGGAGATCAGGATCGGCCGGCCGGTGCGTACGCATTCGGTGGGCAGGCGGTCGGCGTCGTAAGCAGCGATCTGCCCGGGCGGGTCGGCGGACCGGACGGCTTCGGTGGCATAGGCGGCCTGCACTGCGAGGGCGCGGAAGAGCGCGGGACCGTCGCTCAAGGGCAGACGGGGCTCGTGGAGGACGGAGTCGAGGACGTCGACCGTGGCCATGTCGGCGAGCTCCGGAACGGTGACGCCGGCCAGCTCCCGGGCGGTCTGTTCCACTTCCAGGGTGGTGCCTATGCGGGCAGAGCCGTCGACGATCAAGGCCAGACGATGGCGGGCCTCGGCAGCCTCCGTGGCTGCCTGGTAACGGTCGGTGACGTCCACCACCAGGTCGGCCACCCCGAGGACCCGCCCCTGGGGGTCGTCCAGCCGGTACAGCGAGATCGACCAGGCGTGCACGTTCGGGTCGGCGGGGGTGTGGCCGACGATGGTGTACTCGTCGACCATGGGGACCCCGGTCTCGAGGACCTGCCACATCCCGGCCTCCGGCCCCTCGAACTTCGCCGAGGTCATGATCTCGCGATAGTGCCGGCCCAGATGGGCTTCCGCGGGAATGCCGTGCATCCGCTCCAGAGCGGGGTTGACGGCGACGTACCGCAATTGGGTATCGAGAATCGCCAGCCCGATGGGCGACTGGGAGATCAGCCGGGTGGACAGGGCGAGGTCCCTCTCGACCTCCCGGAGCTTTGAGCTGTCGGTGGCCAGACCAAGGGCGTAGAAGTCACCGAGGCGGTCCAGCAGCCGCATGTTGCGGAACTCCACCAAGCGAGTGCTGCCGTCCTTGTGCTGGATGGGGAAGGCCCCGGCCCACCTCTCCCCGGTGGCCATGACCTCGGCGAACAGCTTGATCATCTGGTCCCATTGCTGCTCGTGAACGAGCAGCGGCGCTGCGTACTGTCCGAGCGCCTCCTCGGCGGTGTAGCCGAACAGGTCCTCGGCCTCCGGGCTCCACAGATCGATCCGCCCATCGGCGTCCAAGAGCACCGCAGCGACGCCGAGAAGATCCATCAGCCCACTCGGCTGTGACGATCGCCCCTCCGGCTGGCCGGTGCCACCCGGACGCCCATCGGCTGCGCTCACACGGGCACCCCTTCCATGCGCCGGACCACCAGGGCCTCCACTCGCGCCAGCCCGTGGCCCTGCCCCGTACCTACGGAGTGCTTCGGCTTCCATGGTCTCCCTGGAGCGGCCTTCCGCGCACGCATTGGAGCAGGACGGCTCCGCTCTCTTTTCATTCGTCGTGAGCACTGCCTGGAATCAGCGGCGCACCCTGGTAGGTCACGGTCTGGCTTCGGGAGTACCCGAAAGGACTCCGGCGAGGTGTGCGGTCCCCACATCAGCCGACGTGCCAAGCGACTCCCCCGTGCCCTGCCTGCTGGAGTCGCTTGGCACGGCCGATGAGCAGCCTGGCACCGCAAGGCCAATGATCGGAGCCGGTCATCGCCGAAGCACCAGAGCTGTCGGTGTCCGTGGCGGACAGCTCATCGAGCGCCTGAAGGATGGTGGCGATCGTCGGCTTACCTCAGTGCTCATTAACGGCGGGAATGCTGTTGCTGACGTGGAAGAGAGGGATCAAGTCCACCATCAGATCGAGCCGGTCGAGAACTTCACCATCCGACCGGACCCGGGACGTGGCCCTTTGCACGGACAGGTCATAGAAGAAGTCGGCGTACTTGTCGTCCAGCTCCCAGTCGGCGTCGGTGAGGTAGCACGTCCACAGGGCTCGGCCGGTTCGGCGCCCATGGGCAGGTGCGGGTGATCACCCCGGTCTCCTTGTTGAGGGAGCCGCCAGCAGTCAGGGCCGGTTCCCCGTGGTCGGCGTACACGTAGACGCGCACAGCGTTCCCGTTCTTGGCCGTACCGCGTCGGCTGGCCTGGACGATCGGGCCCAGCTCGTAAGTGACTCGGCGCAGCGGGCTTTCAGGCCGCGCTGCTTGTCTTTCGGCAGTTCCCAGGCCAGGTGGACACGCATGGGGAACTCGACGCCATCCTGCTCTCTGTACTCCGGCCACTTCTGGAAATACCCGGTTCCCACGTGCGCAGCAGCACGCGGCCCTTCGCTCCACGGGGCCTGCATACATCGGCGCCGCTGGCTTGCGTACCGCTTCCGACGGGGCTGGGAACGATCGCCCGCGAGTCGAGACGTTGACTACACAGTGTGAGAGCCGCTGGTCGTCCAATATGCCTTCCCTGACGCTGCGTCGAGCCCTCGAATGCTGCCCACTCAGCACCGGTGAGTTCCCGTGCTGGTTGGTTGCAGACTTTCAGGCCGCTGAGGTGGCATATCCGCAGGTCCTAGCCCCGATCGAGGCGAGGTTCGGGATGATTTGGCGGTGCGGTGCTGACTCCCGTGCTGGTTCGGTGCTGACTAAAAGCCCATGTCATCACCTGTCTTCAACCCTCCCGGGCTGACTTGGTGCTGACTACGCTGCGTTGAACCAGGAGCTTTCGGACCGTTGCACCGCCTCCACTGGGCGCGGGAGAGGTCGTGGCTGGCCCTGCGACGGCCGTGCGGGTACTGGCCTGGGCTCCGGCCAGCAGTCCGAGGCCGGGCGCAATGACCACGCCGACGAGCGGCTGGCCGCTGTCCCTCTCGGTCGTGGCCCCACTGACCGCTCAGCCCGGACATCCGTAGAGGCAGTCGGTGGTCCCGTCGATCGGGTCGCTGATCCTTCGCAGCCCGGCCTGTGCTCGGTGTAGTCGCGGCGGCAGGGGCCATGGTCGTGCTGGGAGAGCCGGGCGCTGGTAAGACTTCCGTCCTGAAGCAGCTCACCAATGAGTTGCCCCGTGCTTTCGGCACCTGTAGCGGAGACTCCGATGCATGCCTTTGGGTGACAGGTGGGATCTCACCGAGCACTCCTATCAGGAGGAGCTTGGATGCCATCTTGTCTCCTTGCCTTCGGAAGGAGACGCCGCCGGGGGTGCTGGAGTGCTGACAGTAGCCCTGGACCAGGCCGACGAGAGTCCACTTCTGCCGCGTCTGTCCAGGTGGTTGAGAAAGTCGCTGAACGGCCGGGATACCAGCCGGGTTCGGTTCCTCATGGCCTGCCGGACGGCCGACTATCCGGTGGTGCTGACGTCTGTGCTGGCCGAGGCTTTCGGCGCGTGCCGATGCGTCGCTCCGTTGAGTCGCACGGAGGCTGTGACGTTGGCTGACAGCGCCGGCGTGCCGGGAGAAGAGCTGGTGGAGGCAGCTGAGGCATCTGAGGCAGCTGAGGCGGCGGGCGCCGCCGTGCTGGCCGGCAAGGTAAGCCTCTTCGAAGAGGACTTCGGGCACTCGAACTTCACCAGGCTCCGCAGCTGGCGCCGTGGACTGCGGAGACACACCTGGACTCCGTCCAGGTCATCGCGACCCGGATGCCGCCCGAATAGTGCCGCAGCCGGTAGGCTGCGGAGCGGAAGCGACCCAGTCAGATCGACACCACTTTCAAGATTGCCGCAATGATGCCGCAGCAGGGCGCTGCGGAGAACGCGACCGCCAAGATCGTGTCGAGCCAGTGCTTCTGCCAGCCGTAATGGTGCCGCAGCCGTGGGCTGCGGAGAGGTGCGGTGAACGTCTGACAGACCGCCGTCCCCGTTCTCTAGCCGTAATGGTGCCGCAGCCTCGGGCTACGGACGAAGCTGCGTCTTTCTCACCTCAGTAGGCGATCATGCTGCCACCGCAATGGCGCCGCAGCCGCTGGCTGCGGAGACACGGCAACAGCCAGGGGACGTTCCAGTACCGCATCGTGCCGCAATGGTGCCGCAGCCGAGGACTGCGGAGATACTGGCCATCGCCGAGGAAACTCAGTCCGGCATGTACCAGCCGCAATGGTGCCGCAGCCTTGGGCCGGCAGACGCGAGATGTCGTGGGGATGATGTGCCATTCACTGGTCGCCGCAATGGTGCCGCAGCTGTGGGCTGCGGAGGGGGAAGCGACTCGGCGTCGGCATGATCGGTCCGATCCAGCTGCCGTCATGGTGCCGCAGCAGGGCTGCGGAGACGCGCGTCGCCATCGACGCCTGGTCGTGGCCGAACTAGCCGCAAAGGTGCCGCAGCCGTGGGCTGTGGAAAACGCGGGCCGGCTAGAGCCGATCTGGACGCTCATGACACCACAATGGTGCCGCAGCGGTGAGCTGCGGAGATGCACTGGCCAACACCGGGCAATTAGCTGACGATCCAGTCGGAATGATGCCGCAGCTCCACGCTGCGGATATCCCTGCCCAGCCCTGTTCGAGACCGAGATCGAGAAGGTACCGCAATGGTGCCGCAACCGCAGGCTGCGGAGACACCTCGGTCAGAGCGGGCAGCCCTTCGCGGCCCTCGATACCGCAATGGCGCCGCAGTTGTGAGCCGCGGCGACACATCCAGAACCTCACGGATGGCATGTACCAAGTCGAGCCGCAATAATGCCGCAGCCCAGGCTGCAGAGATGCTCTCATGCCTTGATGAGGTTCGGAGCACCGTTGGCCGTGCCGCAATGGTGCCGCAGCTTTGCGCTGCGGACACATCCACGGTTGGCAGGACGATCCGGTCCGCGTTTGGACGCCGCAATGATGCCGCAGCCAGGGGCTGCGGAGACGCTCGACCTTGCATGGCCTGCCGGTCACCGATCAGGTAGCCGCAATGGGTCTGCAGCCCCTGGGCGGCTGCAGAGATCTCTATCACCTCAAGGCCACTGACACCGTCCGAGTCATGCCATGGTGGTGCCACAGCCGGCGGGCGCGGAGGCGCTCCTCGCCGATGACAAACATGATGCTGAACGGCGTGTTGCCCCGGTGGTGCCGCAGCTGTGGACTGCGGAGACGGTGTATGGGCCACAGGAGACAACCGAGACTAAAAGGGGCAGCGATGGTCCTGCAGTCAAGAGCTGCGGGACACACGTCGAAATCGACGCGACCGACGGTCTTCGTGTCGTCGCAATGGTGCCGCAGTTCCAGGCTGCGGAGACGCAACCGCTGCTGTTTCCTGTAGAGGGGCGTGACGGGCCACAATGATGCCGCAGCCGAGGACTGCGGAGATACGTCCAAGGCGTTATTGCAGCGCGGGAAATCGACGTACCCGTAATGGTGCCGCAACCGTGGGCTGTGGAGACGTTGGTTTCCCCGTGCTCTACTCCCTCGACGTCGAAGAGTCACAATGGTGCCGCAGCCGCCGACTGCGGAGACACTTCCTTGGCCTACTGGTCTGGCTCTGGGCCGTGGTGCCGCGGCCCAGAGCTGCGGAGCACCGGTCGCTGAGGTTGCGCACATCCTCGATGGCCACAAGCCATAATGATGCCGCAGCCGTGATGCGGAAACACCTCCGCGGCCTTGTCGCAGTGCGGGAACTCGACGTAGCCACGCTGGTGCCGCAGCTAGGGGCTGTGGAGAGGTAGCGACTCGGTGTCGGCATTGTCGGTCCGATCCAGCTGCCGCAATAGTGCCGCAGTTCCAGGCTGCGGAGACGCCCGATACGTGCGTGTGATCGCCGTCGACAAGACCGGGCCGTAATGGTGCCGCAGCGGGGGCTACGGAGAAACTCGGAACCAGGCTGCTCGACCTCGAAGGCATCAAGTCGCGTTGGCGCCACAGCCGTCAGCCTCGGAAAACTAGTCAACGACATTGGCTGCGTGGGTCTGGGGCAGATACCGCAATGGTGCCGCAGAAAATGCGGAGATGTTGCATCAAGGTGACGTGACCGTCGTGAACTTCGGCGCGCCGTAATGGTGCCGCAGCTTGAGAGTGCGGAGGTGCCGCTGGCGTTGATCACATTCGATGCGCCATTGGCCGTTCCGCAATGGTGCCGCAGCCTGGGGCTGCGGGGACACTGCTCAGCTGCGCGCTTCAGGTTCACGCGATCTTCGCCGCAATGGGGCCGCAGTCATGAACTGCGGAGGGGACTGGCGGTATGGCTCGGACGATCGGAAACGGCACGAAGCCGCAATGGGGCCGCAGCCCGGAGACTGCGGAGACGCAGTGTGCCCTGCACCTGCCTGCGTGATACCGATCATGCCGCCATGGTGCCGCAGCGGCGGGCTGCGGGGACACGCCGACGGCCAGGCACTGGGGGCGAGGTCAGAGCGTCGCATTGGTGCCGCAGCCTCGGGCTGCGGAGACGCGAAACTGTCTACAACAGAGGCATCGTCGAGGTCTGGCCGCAATGATGCCGCAGCCTTGGAACTGCGGAGACGCCGCTGCCACTTGGTGTGGGTGCTTTGGCCCTCCTGGCCATAATGGTGCCGAAGCTTCGATGGCTGCGGAGACACTCCTGGACACCGTCGAGGTCATCGCGGCTCGGAGGCCGTCAAATGGTGCCGCAGCTGGCGGCTGCGGAGACCTACGTTCTCGTGATCATAGAGCTGGGCGCCCAGGCCACCGCAATGGTGCCGCAGCCTTGGGCCGCGGGGACACTCGGGGACGTAGAGCGGGGGAGCCTCGGTGGTGTAGTCGCCGGCATGGTGCCGCAGCCCGTGGACTGCGGAGACACCTCGAAGTCGACGTACAGCATCGAGCCGTCCTGCTGGCCGCAATGGTCCCGTAGCTTCGCGCTACGGCGTCCCTGCCCGAACCTGTTTGAGATCGAGATCGACAAAGTTCCGCAATGGCGCCGCAGCTTTGGAACTGCGGAGACACAGGAGTTGTCACCGGTGCGAGCCGGCACCCTGCGGGTGCCGTAACTGTGCCGCAGCCATGGGCTGCGGAGGCGCTTCGAGTAAGGGATCGTCGCACGGCAGAACGGGTCGCAATGGTGCCGCAGTCTGGGGCTGCGGAAAGATTTGCGGACATGGAGAACGCCCGCAAGGAAGAGAAGGAGCCGCAACGGGGCCGCAGTAGCTGGGCTGCGGAGACATCTGGAGGTGACCCCGGAGGCCAAGCGGCTGGACGTGTCGCAATTGGGCCGCAGCTAAGTGCTGCGGAACATACCGCCATGACACCGTCGGTCAGACCGTTGATCTCAGGGCCGTGATGGTGCCGCATTGGGACTGCGGAGACGCTTTTCGGCACAACGTGGCAGTGGATTTACCAGCAGGCGCCGCAATGGTGCCGCCGCAGTTGGCAGCGGAGACGCTTCCACGTGGTCACACTGCCGATGGTGACGTCGTGGCCGCCGCGGTGCCGCAGCCAGAGGCTACGGAGACGCGTAGTTAGCCCATGCACCGGGCGTGATGTGCGCGTGGCCGCAATGGTGCCGCAACCTGGGCTGCGGAGGGGCTGGCACAACTATGGCACCGCTGTTCGACTACTGGGGGCCGCAATGGTGCCGCAGACTGGGGACTGCGGAGACGCCGATGTCGGCGCCGCTCTGGCCATCTTTGGTGACAAGCCGCAATGGTGCCGCAGCGCGTGAGCTGCGGAGGCACATCGCCACCGGTGTGCTGGCACATTTCGGCCTGTGGCCGCGATGGTGCCGCAGCCGGGGCTGCGGAGACGCCAGAAGCCCTCCCAGAAATTGCCGAGGAGGTCGGGGCCGCGATGGTGCCGCAACGTGGGCTGCGGAGACGCTTTGACGCCTTGATGAGGTTCAAAGCACCGTTTGCAGTGCCGCAATGATGCTGCAGCCAGGGGCTGCAGAGACGCTCGACCGCATCGATCTCGTGCGAGTCTGGGAGCCGTAATGGGGCCGTAGTTGTAGCTGCGGAGACGCTGGTGGCTGACCTCCCGGTTCCATACGCAGATCACATCGCAATGGTGCCGCAGCCGAGGGCTACGGAGCTGCGCGGCGTACTTGACGCCCTCGATCATGCGGGTGTTGATGCCGTAATGATGCCGCAGCGGTGGGCTGAGGAGACACCGCCGCTCTCGGCCAGGCGGAAGAGCGTGAACGTGCCGCAATGGTGCCGCAGCGGTGCGCCACGGAGAAGTAGCGGCTCGGCGTTGGCATGATCGGTCCGATCCAGCTGCCGCAATGGGGCCGCACCCGTGGAGCGTGGAGAGGTACTGGTACTCCAGCACGTTGCCGATGTTCGCCTGCGGGCGACAATGGAGGGCAGCCGAGGACTGCGGAGCGACGGCGTGCCGCAGCCGGTGGACTGCGGAGAGGCCGGCACGACTATCGCACCGCTGCTCGACTACTGGGGGCCGCACTGTGGGCTGCGGAGAGGCACGACCTCAGCCATCCACTGATGGTCAGGCGCTGGTCGCTACGGGTGCCGCAGCCTCCGGCTGCGGAGATCTGTCCACGACGTTATAGCAGCGCGGTAACTCGATGTACCCGTAATGGTGCCGCAGCCATGGGCTGCGGGGGCGCCTTCACGTACCGCTGGCCGTTGCGTTCTTCATAGTCGGCGTAATGGTGCCGCATGTCGGGATGCGGGGGGACTCCATGCCACCGAGCGGGCAATGGTCTCCGGCACACCCTATGTCCTTCCGGTGCCCTATGAGAGTCGAACCGCGCCTACTCACCAGTTCAGTGATGGATTGTCAGTGCCGGGTGCTTCAATCCTCGCTACCTGATTGTTCGGGATCCGAGGAGGGGTTGTGGAGGCGTTGTACGAGCGGCTGCGGGCTGCGGCGAGCTTGCAGTCGGGGGACGGGGCAGTGCGAGTGGTGGCCGAGTACGAACCCGTGGGCGGCCCAGGATCACCGATCTTCCCGCCGACTGTGAAGGTGAAGGCCACGGACGCGGCTGGATACTTGGTGGAGCCACGTTGGGTGGACGGGCAGCAAACGGACGTAGTGCTGCTGGACCAGCGGCAGTCGCAGGCGAACCGGTGCGAGACCGCGCTTCTCTCCGCGATCGAGCGCGAGGAGACCTTCATCCCCCACTTGGCGCTGAGCACGCAGGCAGCAGGTGTGGGCGTGCGGATGACGAGCCTGGAAGCGCCTCACCGATCCCGGGACGCCTACTTCCGCGACGCCGTGGACGCCGAGAGCCAGCCGTTCGACAAGACCGAAGCCGGCACCGGACTACAGGCGGCCAGCGCCCGGGACCTGCGCGCCTACCTCCGCTGGGTACCGAGTGACTTGGTGTACGGGGTGTGGGACTCCCACCGCAAGCGCCGGATCCAGGTGAAGATCCCCCGCGCGTACTCCTCAGAGATGGTGGGGGTAGCCCCGCTGGCCGGCAAGCGGGCAGCGGGTCGGATGGATCCGTTGAACCTACCCGGCGAAGTCGTGCAGGTCACCGCGTCCGGCTGGCAGTTCACCGACGGTGCGAAAAAAGCGAAAGACAAGTCGCAGGCGAAGCTCTCGGAGCTGGGGCACGGGATGATCCCGCCGTCCGAGGGAGCGGGCGGGGTTGTGGTCAAGGCTGTGCAGCGCACAGCGACGCTGAGCATGGCCCAGCTGGCGAGCCTCCGCTTCGGCGATGCCAGCCCGGAATTCTGTGCGGCAGGACGGGCGCTTGTGGGGGCGATCGCGCTGCTCGGGGATCGGTTGGCGTTCGCGGCGCCGGTGATCCGCCTGCGGTCCGGCTGCGATCTGATGCTGGTGTCCGAGCGCATCGAGTGGGTGGGCCGCGGCGTGGACGGCCGCCCGTCCACGGAGCCGTTGGAGCTCGCGACGCCGGAGCAGGCGCGCGCGCTCTTCGAGGTAGCGGTGGCGCGGGCGGAAGCGGCCGGAGTCGAGTGGCCCAAGAGGCCGGTCGAGTTGCAGCCGGCCTCTGGCCTGCAAGAGGCGATCCGCCGGTCATTCGAGGTGACCGGAATCGGTGAGGCAGAGAGCGAGTAGCGGTCGTGCCGTTCACTGTACGAGTGCACCTGCTGGAGCCGCTGTATCAGGCGTCGGGGTCACAGCCTGGACGAGCCGAGTGGCCGCCGCACCCGGCTCGGTTGTTCTGCGCGTTGGTGTCCGTCGCTGATCGCGATGATCCGGTGGAGGAGGCGGCTTTGCGTTGGCTGGAGACCCAGCCCGCTCCTCTGATCCGGGTACCGGCGCAAACGGCGGAGGCGGTGACTGCACGGAACGCCTGGGTGCCGACGAACGCTGTGGTGAAGGAGCCCAGCCATGCCGTGTTGCCGGGCCGGACGAACGGCGGTTCCCCGAAGAGTTGGCCACAGCGCGTACTTCGCCATCCTGAAGTGGCGTTCGTGTGGGAGGTGGAGCCGCCGCAGAGTGTGCGGGTGGTGTTGGAAGCCATCGCTGGCCGGGTGCCGTACTTCGGGCGTGCCACCGGTCACGCCCTGCTCAGCACCCAGAACTCGCCCGCGCGTGAGGACCAGGGTGCAGGGGACCCAGAATTCGTGGAGTGGCAGCCGCTCCAGCCGACCGATCCGGTGAAGACGGGAAGCACGCTGCGGGTGCCTTACGCCGGATACCTGCAGCGGCTGCGGACCGCGTTCGACGCCCAGCAGCCCGCCTGGCAACAAGCCCAATCACTGCGCTACCGAGTGCTCGGCAGTGAGTCTCCCGCAGAGGCCGGGCAGGACCGAGGTCCATACCGGGACTTGGTGACGTTCGCCTTCTCGCCCGGCATCGCCGTGGACCCCGGCTTTACCCTCGCGGTCACAGCCGCACTTCGGGCTGCGGTGATGAGCAGGTTGGAGAAGGCCGGCCACGACGTGCGTGCGATGCCACAGGTGCATGGACACAAGGACAAGAACGATCAAGGGCGGTTGTGCGCCTACCTGGGATTGCCCTTCGTCGGACACACCCACGCGGACGGCATGCTGCGAGGCGTGGCCATCGCCCTGCCGCATGACCTCCCCGTGCTGCACAGGCGAGCGCTGCTCGGCGTTCTACTCCACTTCGACGGTGGTCTACGCAAGTTGGCCGTACCCAAGATGGGTCCTCCGCTGAACCTGACGTACGTCAAACCAGCGGCCTCCGTGCTGAAGACGGTGCAACCCCACAACTGGACACGGCCGTCTCGGGTGTGGACCACGGCACTGCCGATGGTCCTCGACCACTTTCCTAAGCGGGGCGGCCGGGGACTGGACGACTCCGTCGTCAAGAGCTGCCGTATGGCCGGTCTACCGGTGCCGGAGCGGGTAGAGGTGGTCCGCCAAGGTGGACTGCTGCCTGGCACACGGGACCTCGCCAGCCACCAGCTGCGCCGTAAGGCGGGAGAACCGCCCCTGCCAAGCTGCCATGTACGGCTGCACTTCGCGCGTCCGCTGAGCGGGCCGGTAGTGCTCGGGAGCAAGAAGACGTTCGGTCTGGGCCTGTGCCTGCCGGCCTCTACCGTGACGGAGACCGTCTCATGAGCGACCCCATCGGTCTCGACGAGTTCCCCGCCTTCGTCCGCGAAGCCTTCGGCTACCTCCCGTTTCCCTGGCAGGAGGCGTATCTGCGGGCGGTCGCTGCCGGAGCGGACTGGCCAGACCTCGATGTGCCCACGGCGTTGGGCAAGACGTCGCTCATCGACATCTGGGTCTTCCTCCTGGCCTGGCAGGCGGCCCAGGGCAGCGATCGCACGATACCGCTGCGCCTTTTCTTCGCCGTTGATCGTCGCTTGGTGGTCGACCAGGCCCACGAGCATGCCGAGCGTCTCGCTGATGTCCTCCGACAGGCCGAGCCGGGGACCGTGTGCGGACGTGTCGCCGATGCGCTGTCACAGCTGGGTGGGGGCGACGAGCCGCTCAGCGTGGTCCGCATGCGCGGCGGTGTGGACTGGGCGTCCCGCTGGCTACGCAGCACAGCACAGCCCGCCGTGGTGGTCAGCACGGTCGACCAATACGGCAGCCGACTGCTGTTCCGCGGCTACCACACGACACCGCGGATGCGCCCCATTGATGCCTCCTTGACCGGCTTCGATGCGCTGCTGGCTCTCGATGAAGCGCACCTGTCGCAAGCACTGCTCACCACGGCCCGCGACTGCGCCGCGTACCAGGCCACCGCAGCCGATCCCTACTTCGCTGCCCGAGCATTGAAGGTGGTCAGTCTTTCCGCCACAGCCGACGACTCCGGCAGGCCGCGTCTGGGCGTGGGGCCGGAAGACCGTGCTCACCCTGTGGCAGGAAGACGCCTGCATGCCAACCGCCGAGTGACCCTGCTCGATGTCTCCACATGGGCTAAGTTCCCCACCGATGCATTCGCCCATGGCGCCACCACCGCAGTGAACGCGCTTCTTCCTCACATCGAGCGCCCTGTAGTGGCCGTGGTGGCCAACACGATCGCCTCCGCCCGCGCCGCCTTCCAGGCCTTGTCAGCCCGAGACGACCTGGACGTACTTCTGCTGACCGGACGCTGCCGGGACGGAGAACGCACAAACCTCGTCGAGGGCCCCCTTTCGGAACTGCTCAACGGAGTCGACCCCCACCGGGCCCGGCCGTTGATCGTCGTGGCAACCCAGACAATCGAAGTTGGCCTCGATGTCAGTGTGGCTGGCATGTGTATCGAGGCTGCCGCATGGGATGCCGTGCTCCAGCGTCTGGGCCGCTTGGATCGCACCGGTGATCTCGCCCTGGCACCGGCCGTCCTCGTCAGGAGCCACGCGCCGGATGACGACCGGACCATCCCCGTCTACGGGGAAGCCGTCGCCCACACCTGGCACTGGCTTGCCTCCCATACCCTCGTTCTGGACCAGCCCGGGGCTACGGAAGAACTGGAGCAAGCCCTTACAAGTGGCCTGCTGCTCAACCCTTCTACTCTCCCCGCACTGAGGGCCGACATCGACATCTCGGCCTTGACCGCGCCGAGCCCGCGCATCCCGGTCGTGCACCGGACGGTGCTCGAATCGTGGGCTCGCACTGACCCTGCTCCGGTGCCCGATCAGGTTCCGGCCCCTTTCCTCCATGGCATGGACGCCTCCCCGGCAGACGTGCAGGTGCTCTGGAGAGCTGATCTTCCCTGGGAGGACGGCACCGCACCTCTCTGGGAGGTTTGGGCAGCGCGGCTGGCCCAAACCCCGCCTCACCCGGGTGAAGCCGTTGCGGTGCCTATCCACCGCCTGCGTCGATTCTTGGTACGCCAAGCCGATGCCGACGCATGCGGCGACCTTGAGGGTGCTCCCGACCCCGAGCTGGCACCAAGCAAGCGCGGCATGGCGCGGTCTCAAGTGCTTCCCGCTTTGCGCTGGGACGGGCCAGGTGACTGGGCGCCGGCGCTGACTCCTGGGGAGGTTCGGCCCGGTTGCACTGTTGTCCTTCCCTCCGCAGTCGGTGGCCACGATGCGTTCGGCTGGACAGGTGTTGCGGGCACAGCAGTGGTGCCGGATCTCGGCGACTTCTCGCTTGGAGACGCACTTGCACCCACACGCTTGGACGCTGACGTCGTCACCAGCCTGACGGGCCGAGCAGACCAGGCGGCCAAGTTGCGAGGACTTCTCGGTGACGCTATCGGGCGTCTGCAGTCTGGTGACGACCAGGAACCCACCACTGAGGTCGTGCGCGATCTACTCACCGCTGTCATCGACCTGCTGCCCACAGAGCTACCGGAACCGACCGGAACCGACCGTTTCACCCAGCGCCTGCTCGGCCGACTGGTCCTCCTGCGAGGCAGTGTCGCGCAGTGGGAGCAGTCTGCATCGGCTCGCCCTGGAGGGGGACATGTAGTGATCAGCACCGCGTCCGATGGCTTGCACCTGATGCTGATCCCCCCGCGCGTGCCGAACGGCCTTCTAGAAAGTGTCCCTGGAGTAGGAGACGAGGAAGCTGACTCCAGCTCACTGACCCGGGTTGTCGGGCTGGCTCAGCATGGCAAGGCTGTCGGCGCCCGTGCCGCCGACTTCGCCCAGCGTGTTGGACTGCCTCAGCCAGCCATTGCCGCGACGGAGATCGCGGGACAAGCCCACGACTGCGGCAAGCAACACCCACGCTTCCAGACCATGCTGTGCGGAGGCGACGATCTGCTCGCCGAATCCCTGCCGGAACCACTCGCGAAGTCCGGCATGGACCCCGCTGACCTCGTCGGGCGGCGGACAGCCGCACGCTTGGCCGGCTGGAATCTAGGCTTGCGGCACGAAGCCCTCAGCGCTGCGGCCGTCCAGCGGTGGCTCAACAACGATCCTCCGATGGCCATCGGGCTGGACACGAACTTGATCACCCACCTTGTCGCGGCCCATCACGGTCGTGGCCGCCCCTTGCTTCCGCCCGTGCCTGATCCAGATCCCGTCGAAGTCGAGTGCACCATGCCCGACGGCCAGCAGGTCACCGTGTCCAGCTCAGTCATGGGGGTCGACTGGGACGGCCCCGACCGCTTCGCCGCTCTGATGGACCGATACGGCC
This sequence comes from Streptomyces sp. NPDC088254, assembly GCF_044740925.1. NCBI lineage: Bacteria > Bacillati > Actinomycetota > Actinomycetes > Kitasatosporales > Streptomycetaceae > Streptomyces > Streptomyces sp. NPDC088254. The sequence continues at coordinate 756,873 of NZ_JBIURQ010000001.1, forward strand.
CGTGGGGCACCGCAATGCTGGAGACCATTGTCCGGCTCGCCGACATGTCAGTCTCCGAGGAGGGCAGTTGAACACGCACCAACTAGAGCTTCCGGCTCTGCACAGCGACGACCCGCTCGGATTCCTCGCCGCTCTTGGCGTACTGGAACTTGCGGAGGCGGCCCTCGGCCAGGCAGTCCGCCTGTCCTGGCGCGGGCTCGCCGCGCCAGCGGTCCTGCACACCGATCAGTCTGTGACCCTCACCCAGTTGGCTGAACTACTGGCCGGCTTCCTTCCGGGGGAACCAGCGAAGGAGCCGCTGCCCGCAGCACCGGGCATCCTCGGACTGCCTCGGGACACGAGCCCCGGGGCACCCAACGACGCCCTGCGTATGCCCATCGAACAGGCACACCGGCTGCTGCGCGATTTCGCAACGGCGGAGCGTCTCGAAAACGACCCCCGCGCGCGGTGGTTCGCGGCATTGGTCAATCAGCTCTGCGTCACTCCCGCTAAAAAATCCAAGGACGAGCCACAACAGGAACAACGGGGTGCCGCCGCGGCTGCCAGTGCTGTGACCGCTCAAGGGCCCGTCTGGTATACGGAATCAACACCCCTCTTCGCGGCGTCCGGTCAGATGACCCTCGCCAATAACTGGGTCAAGGCCGCCGAGCAGTGCCGCCGTCAAGGCGCCCACATCAGTGCGGCACTCACGGGATGGATACGAGTGCCCGACTACACCGGTGCGAACCTCGACCACCGGTCGACCGGTGATGCTTCCATGACCGGTGACGGCAAGCCTTCCCAGCAGGGTGTCCCAGGGGCGACCTGGCTCGCCTTGCACGCCTTTGCCACCTTCCGCCTCACCGGGGACACCACGAGGAGCGCCACAACCGCATGGGACACCTCCGGGGACCTACCTGCTCTCATCTGGCCAGTCTGGACATCGGCGCTCTCCAGAACATCAATCAGGGCACTGCTGGAACACCCACTCGTGCGCGCTGAAAATCCCGCCCGCTTCGGTGAATCCCTCGCCAACCTCGGTCTGATTGGCATCTGCTCGGCTTCTCGGACCAAACTCAGCAACTCCTACGGTCCCTTCGAGCCCGGACAGGTGCTTTGGCCCTAACCAGCGGCTCGACGGTGTAGACCCAAAGGATTGCTGTGCTCAGTCGCATGGAAAACCGCGCCACCCGACGGTACAACTACCGCGAGTGAGCGTGCGGATCCCGCCCGGCTGACGGCTCACCGGCCATCGTCGTGGTGATCCAGCCGCCCTGCCTGGAAGGGCAGGAGGACGAAGTCACCGCGTCGTGAGGTACCTCGCCTGCTTCGATCGCATGGCGTTGTCCCTCTTCGGGCGGTTGACGCACCCCTGTCGGCTCAGACTCTCGGTAACATTGAGTAACCAGGTGTGGATGCCGTCGGGGCAATGGAGCGCGCTGCGACGCAGGTCGGCCAGCACGGAGTCAGCACGTCAGAAACCCCGTGCTGGTTCCGTGCTGACTTCGCGGGCCGGAATCATAGAAAACCGCAGGTCCTAGCCCCGATTGAATGAGTTGTCGTACCACTCGATGGTGGTGCCGATGAGGCTGGCGGTGACGATGCGCTTGAGGTTGGCGGGGGGTGGGGGAGCGGTCGCGGGGGAGGTCATCGGCACCACTTCCAGGCGGTTGGCGGGGACGGTTGTGTGTCGCCATACCGTAGGAAGCCGCAGGTCAGGCGCACATGTGGCGGGGCAACATAGTTCGAGGGTTCGCTATGCGTGCGGCCACCATGCCGACTGGTGGAAAGGCGGTTCAGGGGAGCGATGTTGGTCGAGACGAGTGCCGTCCGGGACGCGCAGTTCAGGGTGATTTGACGGTGCGGTGCTGACTCCCGTGCTGGCTTGGTGCTGACCGAAAGCCCACATCATCACCTGTGCTCACCCCCACGTGCTGACTTGGTGCTGACTGCACTCCGTTGAACTCGGACATCTTGGGGCTGATTGAACCGCTCCGGGATCGGTGGAGGCTCTATGCGTTGACCCCAGCCGCGGGTTGGGGCTGGAGAGCGCGTTGTCGAGCAGTTCCGGCCGGTCGTGGAACATCGCGCCGTAGAAACGGGTGGTCCCACAACCCGCACCGTCGCAGGGCCGCACGGTACCGGGGCGACCGACTGTCGGCTCTGTCCGTGGCAGCCGTTCCGGGCGAGGGCCGGCGGCGACGTGATCGCCAGGCGCTGCGCAAGCCGCACGCTGAGGGAGATGGGTTTCGGGGCGGTCTACTGATTCAGCTTCCACTTCCGGTATGCGGCCACCGCCGTCGGCAGAGTGGGAAAGATCCGTTCGCGGCCGACGGACTCCGCCAGGCCGTACGCCGTCAGGTCGTCCAGCAGGTCCTGCTTGACGCGTGCCAGGGCGAAGACGATGCCGCGCTGGGCGAGTTCGCGGCGCAGTTCCTCGACCGCGTCCAGGGCGGTGATGTCGACCTCCACGTTGGCCTCGGTGTTGAGGACGAACCAGCGGACCGGTTCGGTCTGTTCGTCCACGGCGGCCAGGGCCCGGCGGCGGAAGTTCTCGGCGTTGGCGAAGAACAGCGGGGAGTCGTAGCGGTAGACGAGCAGGCCAGGGACGGTGCGGGCCCGGGGGTAGTCGTCGATGTCGTGCATGCCGGCCACACCGGGGACCAGGCCCTGGACGGCGTCGTGCGGGCGGGCCACCCGGGTGAGCAGTTCGGCCACGGACAGGCCGACGGCGACCAGCACGCCGTACAGGATGTCCAAGGCGAGAACCCCGGCCAGGCAGCCGAGCGCCAGCAGGAGTTCCCGGCGGCGAAAGGATGCCAGTCGCCGGAAGCCTGTCAGGTCGATCATGCGGACGGCCGCGTAGACGACGAGCGCCCCGAGGATCGCCGTGGGCGTGCGGGAGAGCAGCGGACTCAGGAAGAGCAGGACCGTGAGGACGGCCGCGCCGGCCACCAGTGCGTACGCCTGGCTGTGCCCGCCTGCTGATGAGGCGAGCGCGGTTCGGCTGGCGCTGCTGCTGACCGGGAATCCGTGCAGCGTGCCCGCGCCGAGGTTGGCCGCGCCCAGAGCGAGGAACTCCTGGTTGGCGTCGAGCCCGGAACCCTTGTCATCGCCCGTGGTGAAGGCCCGTGCGGTGAGGATGAAGTCGGTGTAGCCGACCAGGAGGAGGCCCAAGGCGGGGAGGATCAGGCGCGGCAGTTCGGTCAGGTCCGGCAGGGCCACGGCGGGCAGGCCCGACGGGACCTCGCCGATCACCTTGATGCCGTATCGGTCGTCGAGATCGAACAGGGATACGGCCGCCGTGGCGAAGACCACGACCAGGAAGGGGCCGGGAACGTCGCGGTGGAAGCGGGCCACCATGAAGAGGACGCCGAGCGCCACCAGGGCGAACAGGGCCGTGGCCACGTGGACGTGTGACAGGTGCCGCACGAAGGACCACAGTTGGGCGAAGAAGGCCGAGCCCGTCGTCGGGACACCGGTGAGTTTGGGAACCTGGTCCACAATCATGATCAGCGCCACGCCCGCCAGATACCCGATCAACACCGGCCGGGACAGCAGATCCGCGACGAATCCGAGCCGCGTCGCCCATGCCAGCGCGCACAGCAAGCCGACCGCGATCGCGAGGGTCGCCGCCAGCGTCGCGTACCGGCTCGGATCTCCGGCGGCGAGCGGCCCGACCACCGTCGCCGTCATCAGCGCAGTCGTCGACTCCGGGCCGACCGAAAGCAGGCGGGAGGAGCCGAGCAAGGCGTACAGGGCGAGCGCGGGCAGGATCGCCCACAGCCCGGCGACCGGCGGCAGGCCGGCCACCCCCGCGTACGCCATCACCTGAGGCACGAGATACGCGGCCACCGTGACTCCGGCCAGGACGTCGCCTCTCAGCCACGAGCGCCGATAGCCGAGCAGCGTGCCGAGTCCGGGCAGCAGACGGCGCCATAGTGGAGCACGGTCGGCCGAGCTCTGGGACATGATCCTCCTTGGGGCGAAGGACTCAGCATCCTCCGGGCTTCTGGCCGGCCGCGAGATGCCGAACGGCCCGCGAGGCATCTTCTGCCGGCACAGCGCTGCTGGTCGACATGGCGGGCAGGGGGCGCCAACACTTCCTCGGGGAACAGACCGCGCACGAGCACGAGCGCTCCGACCGCGGCTGGGCGCCTGGACGCCACCGCGTGACTTCGCTCCGCTCGCACGTCCCGCTCCGTCGTCGATCGGCGTCGCCGGACGCCGCGATGGTGAATACAGCTGTCGGCCCCATGGGGCCTATCGGTCCTCGACAGGGGACCTGCGGTCTCTGCATCGCTCCGTTCCCTCGCCACCACCCTGGGACCGTAACCCCGATTCAGGAGGTGGACATCAATGTCCCGCACCGTCACCGTGGGCCTCGACGGCTCGCTCGAGAGCCGTGCCGCCGCCGAGTGGGCGGTCCGAGAGGCGAAGCTGCGCGACCTGCCGCTGAAGCTCGTGCACGTCTGGCAGCCGGTTCCGGAGCCCATCGCGCAGGCCCCGCTCCTGGGTGCTGAGACGCAGCAGCATTGGAGCGAGCGAATTCCGCGCGAGGTGGCTGAGGGACTCCGCCTGCATCACCCGGTGTGGACGTGGCCATGGAGCAGATCTTCGGCGGGCCGGCGGACGCGTTGGCGAAGGCGTCGAAAGACGCTGAGCTGCTGGTCCTCGGCTCCCGTGGGCTGAGCGGTATCGGAGGGTTCCTCGTCGGGTCCGTGGGTATGTCCGTGATCGCGCACACCGACACCCCCGTCGTCCTCGTGCGATCCGGCGAACAGGCCGCCGACGAGCACGAGAAGGACCCCGCCGGCATCCCGTCCGCCGCCACCGCGTACCGGCCCGTGGTGCTCGGCCTCGACACCGACCACCCCGATGACGCGGTGATCGCTTTCGCGTTCGAGGAGGCCGCCCGCCGTGGCACCGTGCTGAAGGTCGTGCACGGCTGGATCCTGCCGCCCTACTACGTCTCCAGCCTGCCTGCCGCCCCCGAGGTAGGCGTGGAGCTGGGCCGACAGGACGCCGCCGCCCTGGCCAGGGTCCTGAGCCCCTGGCGGCAGAAGTACCCGGACGTCGGGGTCGTCGAGGAGTCCCGCCTCGGCAGCCCCGCCAACCACGTCATCGACGCCTCCCGCGAGGCGTCGCTGGTCGTCGTCGGCCGCCGGATCCGGCGCAGCCCGATCGGTGCCCACATCGGGCCCGTCACGCACGCGGTACTGCACCACGCAACCGCCCCCGTCGCCGTTGTCGCGCACGACTGAACGCACCACCTGAGGAGTAGAGATCATGAACACACCGGCCGAACGAGCCCTCACCGGGCCCCTGGTCGTAGGCGTGGACGGCTCCGAGCCGAGTCTGCGTGCCGTCGACTGGGCGGCCGACGAGGCCGCGCTGCGCGCAGTCCCGCTGCGGGTGGTGTATGCCTGCCTGTGGGAGCGGTACGAGGGCGCCGCCCTCGCCCGGGACATCGGCAAGCCGACCGCGCTGCCCTTGGCCCAGGACGTGGTCGGCGCCGCCGCTCGGCGGGCCCGCGACCGGCACCCCGGCCTGCGGGTGAGCGCCGACGTGGTGTTCGAGGAGCCGGAGTACGCCCTGGTGCGCGAGGCCCGGCACGCCTCCGCGCTGGTGGTGGGCACCCGCGGCCGCAGCGGCATCGCCGAGACGCTGCTCGGCTCCGTCAGCCTGGCCGTCGCCGCCCATGCCGACTGCCCGGTGATCGTGCTGCGCGGCAGCCACGACAACCAGGCGACGCCGCCCGTGCACGGCCGCGTCGTCGTGGGCGTCGGCGAGGACGCGAAGGAGCCGGCGGCGGTGCGCTTCGCCGCCGAGGAGGCCCGGCGACGCGGCGTGCCCCTGGAGGCCGTTCGGGCCTGGCGGCGCCCCGCGCATGAGACCACCGACCATCCTCTACTCGTCGGTGACCCCGCCCGGCTGCGCGAGGAGGGTGCCGCGGAGGAGCTGGAAGCGGCACTGCAGGACGTCCCGGAGGACGTCGAGGTGCACCGGCGCACCGTCGAAGGCCACGCCCGCCGGGTGCTGGTGGACGCCTCGCACCGTGCCGACCTCCTGGTCGTCGGCGCCACGCGCCGCGAGGGGCACTTCGGGCTCCAGCTCGGGCGGGTCGCCCACGCCGTGCTGTATCACTCCGCCTGCCCGGTCGCCGTCGTACCGCACCAGGCGCACGAGAACTGACCGGTGCCTCAGAGGCTCGCCGCGTGATCGGGGACATAGGTCTGCAGATGACGCGGCCGGCGCTCATAGCCCGTCGACGGCGGCCGTTCCGGCAGCTCCAGCACCGGCGGCGGCACCTCACGACACGGCACGGAATCGAGCAGATGTGCGCTCATGTTGAGCCGGGCCCGCCGCTTGTCGTCGCTCTCGACCACGTACCACGGTGCCTCGGCGATGTCGGTGTGCACCGTCATCTCGTCCTTCGCCCGGGAGTACGCCTCCCAGCGGGTGATCGACTCCGGGTCCCTCGGCGACAGCTTCCAGCGCCGCACCGGATCCTGCAGCCGGCGCCGGACCGCTCATCGTGCCCTGGGCGATGACCGGGACAGCACCGTACTGACCGGCAGGAAGTGGCGCACCGCTATCCGTGTACGGCAGTCGAGCGGCGGTTTGGTCGGTCTCGGGTCGAGCATGCCCGGGCCGACCGGCGAAACCCCGGGGCCGACCGGCCCTCACATCGCCCCCGGACAGCCCATGGGACCACCCCGCGATCCGCCGGATGCTCGAAGCGTCAAGAGCATTGGAGGAGTCCCGCGATGACGCACGACGTGACCGACCGGTTCCCCGTCCACGCCTTGCTCGCGGACGGCACCACTGTGTGCATCCGTCCCGCGCTGCCCGGCGACCACGACCAGCTGGAGGGGTTCTACGAGGAGATGTCCCCGGAGAACCTGCGACTGCGGTTCTTCGCCGCGAGCCACCGGTCGGCCCGTCTGGCCGCCGACCGGGCCTGCGCCCTGGCGCACCCGGGCTACCGGGCGCTGCTGGCCGAGACGCAGGGCCGGGTGATCGGCCTCGCCGAGTACGACACCGGGGACGAGAAGGACACGGCGGAGATCTCCATCGCCGTCGCCGACGGACTGCACCACCGGGGCGTCGGCACTCTCCTCGTGGAGCACCTCGTCTCGGCCGCCCGCGCGGAGGGAATCACCACCCTCACCGCTGACGCGCTCAGCGAGAACCACGAGGTGCTGAGGCTCTTCGCCGACCTCGGCCTGCGCACCGCCCGCCGCTTCGAGGGTCCGGAGGTGCGCTGCGCCATCACCCTCGACCAGAGCGACACCTACCTGACGGCCGTCGAGGAACGCGGCCGGGCCGCCGACGTCGCAAGCCTCCGCCCGCTGCTGCAGCCGGACGTGGTGGCCGTCGTCGGCGCCGGCCGCAAGCCGGGCTCGGTGGGCCGGGCGGTCCTGCACCAGCTGCACGCGGGCGGCTTCACCGGGCGGCTGTTCGCGGTGAACCCCGCCGCGCACTCGATCCTCGGCGTGCCGTCCTACCCGTCCGTCAGCGCCCTGCCCAAGACACCCGACCTCGCCGTCGTCGCCGTACCCGCCGCCGCGGTCCCGGAGACCGCCGAGGGGTGCGGCAAAGCCGGTGTACGGGCCCTGCTCGTCGTCACGGCGGGCCTGGACGCCGACCAGGCGCACGCTCTGCTCACGGCCTGCCGGGCCCACGGCATGCGCCTCGTCGGACCCAACTGCCTCGGCATCTCCAACACCGCGCCCGAACTCTGCCTCGACGCCACCTTCGCCGCCGGCCACCCGCGCCCCGGCACCGCCGGAGTCGCCGTTCAGTCCGGCGGTATCGGCATCGCGCTGCTCGACGGGCTGTCCCGGCTCGGCATCGGCATCTCCTCCCTCGCCTCCCTCGGCGACAAGTACGACGTCAGCGGCAACGACATGCTCCAGTGGTGGGAGAGCGACGGCCGCACCGACCTCGCCCTGCTGCACCTGGAGTCCTTCGGCAACCCGCGCGCGTTCTCCCGCACCGCCCGGCGCGTCACCCGCCGCATGCCGGTGCTGACCGTCGACGCCGGACGTACCGACGCGGGCCGCCGTGCCGCCGCCTCCCACACCGCGGCCGCCGCCACCCGCACCATGACGCGCGGCGCGCTGTTCACTCAGGCCGGCATCACCGCCACCCGCTCGGTCGGCGAACTCCTGGAGACCGCCGCGCTGTTGCACTCGCAGCCGGTGCCCGCGGGCAGCCGGGTGGTGATCGTCACCAATGCGGGCGGAGCCGGCGTCCTCGCAGCCGACGCCTGCGCCGAGGCCGGGCTGTCGCTGCCGATCCCGACCCCCGAACTGATCGACGACCTGCTCGCCCTCCTGCCGGACGGAGCTGCCGTGGGCAACCCGGTCGACGCCACCGCCGCCGTCACGGAGGAACAGCTCACGGAGTGTGTGGACCGGATCATGCGCCACGGCGGCGTCGACGCCGTCCTCGTGGCCCTCGTGCCCACCGCGGTCGCCGCGGCGACCGGCGACGACCTCGTCCGGGCCCTCACCCGAGCCCCTGGCCGACGGCCCAAGCCGCTCGTCGCGGTACGGCTCGAACAGGGCCTGCCCGTCGAGCTGCTGCCCGCCGCTGACGGCGGCACCGTCCCGTCGTACGCCGAACCCCAGGCGGCGGCACGGGCGTTCGCCCACGCTGCCCACCGCGCGGCCTGGCTCGCCCGGCCCGCCGGGACCGTACCCGACCTCGACGGCGTCGAGAGGGAGCGTGCCCGCGCGGTCGTCGCGGACTGCCTCGCCGCACACCCTGACGGTGGCTGGCTCGAACCAGGCACTTGCGCCGACCTGCTGGCCTGCTACGGCATCGCACAGATCCCGTGGGCGTGGGCCGAGACCGAGGACGAGGCTGTCCTGGCCGCCGACCGGCTGCGCGGCGTCGACGGCCGCGTGGTCATGAAGGCCCACTGGCCCGGGCTGGTGCACAAGAGTCAGCAGCACGCCGTCCATCTCGACCTGCGCGGCGATTCCGAGATCCGGGCCGCCTTCCGTGACCTGGAGACCCGCTTCGCCGGGCTGATGACCGGCGTCGTGCTGCAGCCGCTCGCCGCCCGAGGCACCGAGCTGTTCGCCGGCGTCGTCCAGGACCAGGTCTTCGGCCCGCTCGTCCTGTTCGGGCTCGGCGGTACGGCCACGGAGGTACTGGCCGACCACGCGGCCCGGCTCGCCCCACTCACCGACCACGACGTACACGACCTGATCACCGCCCCTCGCTGCGCCCCGCTCCTGTTCGGCGCGCACGGCAACGGCCCCGTCGACCTCGCAGGGCTGGAGCAACTGCTGCTGCGGCTGTCGCGCATGGCGGCGGACCTGCCGCAGCTCGCCGAGGCCGACTTCAACCCGGTCCTCGCGACACCGGACGGCGTCACCGTGCTCGACGCCCGGATCCGCCTGGTGCCGTGCGGGCCCCAGGACCCCTATCTGCGCCGGCTCCGCTGAGTCACTGAGGAGGAACAGACATGAAGCACAACAAGGTCGGCTCCGTGATGACCACGGACGTTGTCAGCGCCGAGTACGGCACCCCGTTCAAGGAGGTCGCGAGGCTGCTCGCAGCCCACCGGGTCAGCGGACTGCCCGTGGTCGACGAGGGCGACAAGGTCATCGGCGTCATCTCCGAAACGGACCTGATCGCACGCCAGGCCGCCACCCCAGAACCGTACGAACCGCGCCGTCGCTTCACGTTCCGCGATCTGACGCGCGGTGCACGACGGCAGGCGGCGAAGGCGAACGCTCGCACCGCCGGCCGGCTCATGACCGGGCCGCCCGTCACCGCCCACGCCGACGACACCATCGTCGAGGCCGCCCGCACCATGGCCCAGCACCAGGTGGAACGGCTGCCGGTGCTCGACGAGGAGGACCGGCTGGTCGGCATCGTCACCCGCCGGGACCTGCTCCAGGTCTTCCTGCGCCCCGACAAGGACATCCGCGAGGAGGTGATCGAGGAGGTACTGGTGAACACCCTGTGGCTGGCGCCCCGCGGCATCGACGTGTCCGTGGTGCAAGGCGTTGTCACGCTCACCGGTCACATGGAACGCAAGAGCGAGACGGCGATCGCCTTGTCGATGACCCGCCGGATCGACGGCGTGGTCAGCGTGGTCGACAAGCTCACCTACCGACTGGACGACGCGCACCTGCCCACCCCGGAACAGGCGCTGCACGGCGTGGCCGACGACTGGCTGCGCCGATTCTGAGAGGAGGCGTACGCCCATGACCGGCACCGTGTTGGTCACCTACGGATCCATGAACGGATCGACGGCGCAGATCGCCGAAACCGTCGGCGACGTTCTGCGCAAGTACGGGCTGACGGTCGAGGCCCTTCCGGCCCAGTCCGTCGCGAGTGTGGAGTCGTACGACGCAGTGGTGATCGGTGGCGGACTGTACGGCGGACGCTGGCAGAGACACGCCCGCCGGTTCCTCCGCCGTCACCGCCGCGACCTGGCCGAACGCCCCCTGTGGCTGTTCAGCAGCGGCCCGCTCGACGCCTCGGCCTCGGAACGGGACATCCCGCCCGTACCCGGCGTGAAGAAGGCCATGATCCGGCTCGACGCCAGGGAGCACGTCACCTTCGGAGGTTGCCTGGAGGAGGGGGCGAAGGGATGGGTCGCGCGAATGATCCTCCGTAACGGCAAGGGCGGGGACTTCCGCGACTTCACCGCGATCGAGACATGGGCGGCACACGTTGCCGACGAGCTGACGCACATGAATGCGTGACGCTGTCGGGGATCGTGACAGCCACGAGGTGGACAAGACGCTGACTTTGGTTCGCTGATGTACAGCAATTCGAAGTTCTCCCTGCTCAGCGGCCTGCGAAGGCGGCTCCGCGATGCTGCCGCTGCCTCGGCACCTGCTGTGTGACTGTTCCGCGAACGCCACTCTGGTGGCTGCTGAGACAGGTGACGCAGAAGGTGACCTGCGGTTTTCGAAACCCCGAATGGAGATCTCGCAGGCCCATCGGTCTGGCTTCCGGGACAAGACGCAGTACCGCTGTACCAGCGAAAGACAGGTTGGCAGATGCATCCCAACGACGGATTCCGCGAACTCGGGCGGCAGGAATGTCCGCGGCTGATGGCCAAGGTGCCCGTCGGCCGCATCGTCTACACGCGCCGGGCCCTGCCCGCCGTACTGCCGGTCAACTTCAGCCTCGACGACGATGGCGCGGTCCTGCTGCGCACCTCCGCGGCTTCGGATCTGGTCCGCGCGATCGACGGCGCGGTCGTCGCCTTCGAGGCAGACGACGTCGACGCGGCCAGGCACTCCGGCTGGAGCGTTGTCGTCACAGGAACGGCCACAGTGGTGACCGACCCTTCCGAGCACGAACGCCTGTCCCGCAGCGGCCCGGTCTCCTGGGTGCCCGCGCCGCAGGAGGTCTTCGTTCGCATCGAGCCGGAACTGGTCACCGGGCGTGAGCTCATCGGCGGACGCACCTTGTATGGCGTGGACTTCACCGCTTGAACGTCTCCTTCCTCCTTCCCGGGGTTCCCTCTCGTCCAGGCGGGCGGGGCCTTCCCGGGCCATACGTCCCGAGGGGACGGGCCGTAAGGCGTGCCGAAGGGTTTCATCGGCCCCTGCCCGCACCGTCCGCGGACGATGAGCATCCTTCGCGGACCCTCCGTGCGATCGACGCCCAGTCGACCGGCGTGAGTTCGCCACCGCCCCCGGCGTCCCATCCCCCCGAGGGGAACGCGCCGCGCACGGCAGAGAAGGGAACAGGACAATGACTGATCGTCATGTGGCCGTCGGAGTGGACGGTTCACTGGCCGCCGTACGGGTACCCGGGGCTTCGGCAGTGTCTCCGCCCTGCTGGCCGGGTCTTGCTGCTCGGTCCTGGAGAGTGACGCCGACGAGGCCGCGGCCGCCTGTGCCTTCCAGGAAGCGGCGCGGCGCGGGGACCGGCTGCGTGTCCTGCACGCTGCGACACATCGGCACATCACACCCGAACTGCCCTCGCCGGTAGCCGCGACGAGCCCCGGCCAACTGCGCCAGGCCCGCAACGACCGGGCGGAAGAAGCCGTGGCGCGGTTCAGCATCGCCCGGCTGAGGGAGGTGCATCCCCAGGTCGAGGTCGACAGCCGCACGGTCCGCATCGGCCCGGCCCACGCTCTGCTGGCGGGCACGCGTGAGGCCGGCGTCGTGGTCGTCGGCACGCGTCGGCGTGCGGGTCGGATCGGTCCACCGGTCGGCGCTGTCGCGCACGTCCTGTTGCAGCACTCCCACTGCCCTGTCGTGCTCGTGCCGGCGACCGGATGACGGACACAGCGGTCCCGGGATGGCCCGGTCGGCCCTGTCGGGTACCCGGCGGACCGGGGAAGGGTGGGGAGGTACGGACCCGCATGCACCTCCGACCGACCCCGATCCGGAAGGGACGCCGCGACTAGGATTCCGCTTCCCGTCCCTGCGCAGGGCGGGGACGGCTCCCGCCTCCGCCGCCGAGACGACCGCCGCCGCGACGGCGACCCGTGCGTACGTGTTCGCCGGGCTGCGGCTGCTGACCGGCTTCGTCTTCCTGTGGGCGTTCCTCGACAAGACCTTCGGCTTCGGCTACGCCACGCCGTCGGGTAAGGGCTGGATCGACGGCGGATCGCCGACCGAGGGCTTCCTCAGCGGCGTGGCGGTCGGCCCGATGGAGTCCACCTTCCACGACTGGGCCGGCGCCGCGTGGGCGGACTGGCTGTTCATGCTCGGTCTGCTCGGCGTCGGCCTCGCCCTGATGGCGGGCATCGGCCTGCGGCTCGCCGCGGTCGCCGGCACCGCCATGATGGCGCTGATGTGGATCGCGGAGTGGCCGCCGGCCAAGCACCTGTCCGACGGGTCGGCGAGCATGTCGACCAACCCGTTCGCCGACCACCACCTCGTCTACGCCGTCGTCCTCATCGCCCTCGCGGCCGCGGGCGCCGGCGCCACCTGGGGTCTGGGCAGGGCCTGGGCGCGGCTGCCGTTCGTCAGCCGGAACCGCTGGCTGCTCTGAGGCCGCATACTCGTCGGACCCGGGGCACCCCCGCTCGTCGGCGGGAGTGTCCCGGTTGCTTGTCCCCGTCGCCTCGGCGAGACGAAGCTCGGCCTGACCGGGCCCAACGGCCCCGCTGCGAGGGACGGACGGCGTGCCCCGGGTACGCCGACAGGCCCTCCCATCAGGCATCGCGGACGACGAGCATCGACAGTGCAGATATTCACGTGCACAACGAGGGAGAGACCGGCGATGACGGCAACGGTGACAGCTGGAGCCCGGGCGACAACCGAGGCATGGCGAGGCTTCGCCGGTACGCACTGGCGGAGCCAGGTCGATGTGCGCGACTTCATCCAGGCCAACTACACGCCGTACGAGGGCGACGCCGCCTTCCTGACCGGCCCGACCGAGCGCACCCGCACGGTCTGGGACAAGGTCAGCTCCCTGTTCCCCGAGGAGCGACGGCGCGGCATCCTCGACGTGGACGCCGCCACGCCGTCGACGATCACCTCCCACGCCCCCGGCTGCATCGACCCGGACCGCGAACTGATCGTCGGCCTGCAGACCGACGCCCCGCTGAAGCGCGCGATCATGCCGAACGGCGGCCTGCGGATGGTGGAGAACGGACTGAAGGCATACGGCTACGAGCCCGACCCCTTCGTCACCAAGGTCTTCGGCAGCTACCGCAAAACCCACAACGACGGCGTCTTCGACGCCTACACCCCCGAGATGCGCGCCGCACGCAAGGTCGCGATCATCACCGGCCTGCCGGACGCCTACGGCCGCGGCCGGATCATCGGCGACTACCGGCGCGTCGCCCTGTACGGCACCGACCGGCTCATCGAAGCCAAGCGTGCCGAGCGCGCCCGGCTGGACGCACAGCCGTCCAGCCCGGACATCATCCGCGACCGCGAGGAGCTGGCCGAGCAGATCAAGGCTCTGGGCGAGCTGGCGCGGATGGCGGCCACCTACGGCTGCGACGTCACCCGGCCCGCCACGACCGCGCACGAGGCGGTGCAGTGGCTCTACCTCGGCTTCCTGGCCGCGGTGAAGGAGCAGAACGGCGCCGCGATGTCGCTGGGCCGCACCTCCACCTTCCTCGACGTCTACCTCCAGCGTGACCTGGACGAGGGGACCATCGACGAGGTCCGTGCCCAGGAGCTGGTGGACGACTTCGTGATCAAGCTGCGGATCGTACGGTTCCTGCGCACCCCCGAGTACGACGCGCTGTTCTCCGGCGACCCGACCTGGGTGACGGAGTCCATCGGCGGAATCGGCACCGACGGCCGCCCCCTCGTCTCCCGCACGTCCTTCCGCTTCCTGCAGACCCTCTACAACCTCGGCCCCGCCCCCGAGCCCAACCTCACCGTGCTGTGGTCGGCGCGCCTGCCGGAGGGCTTCAAGCGGTTCTGCGCACAGGTCTCCATCGACACCAGCGCCATCCAGTACGAGTCCGACGACTTGATGCGCCCGCGTACCGGGGACGACACCGCGATCGCCTGCTGCGTGTCGGCCATGGCGGTCGGCAAGCAGATGCAGTTCTTCGGGGCGCGGGTCAACCTGGCCAAGGCGCTCCTGTACGCGATCAACGGCGGCCGGGACGAGATGACCGGCGAGCAGATCGCGCCCGAGGCGCCCGCGCTGACCCGCGAGTACCTGGACTACGAGCAGCTGTCCGCGGCGTACGACCGCATGCTCGACTGGCTCGCGGCGACCTACGTCAACACCCTCAACGTCATCCACTACATGCACGACAAGTACGCCTACGAGCGCATCGAGATGGCCCTGCACGACCACCCTGTGCACCGCTTCATGGCCTGCGGCATCGCCGGCCTCTCGGTCGCCGTCGACAGCCTGTCCGCCGTCAAGTACGCGCGCGTGAAGGTCATCCGGGACGACACCGGGCTCGCCGTCGACTACGAGATCGAGGGCGACTACCCGGCCTACGGCAACAACGACGACCGGGCCGACGCCATCGCGACCGAGCTGGTGGAGTCGTTCATGGCGAAGGTGCGCCAGCACCCCACCTACCGCAACGCCGAGCACACCCAGTCCGTGCTGACCATCACCTCCAACGTCGTGTACGGCAAGCACACCGGCAACACCCCCGACGGCCGACGGGCTGGGGCGCCCTTCGCACCCGGAGCCAACCCCATGAACGGCCGCGACCGGCACGGCGTGGCAGCCTCGGCGCTCTCGGTGGCCAAGCTCCCGTACGAGCAGGCCAGGGACGGCATTTCGCTGACCTCGACGATCACGCCCGAGGGACTGGGGCACGACCCGGCCGAGCGCGCGGGCCATCTGGTCGGCATCCTCGACGCTTACATGGCCTCCGGCGGATTCCACATGAACGTCAACGTCCTGGACCGTGCAACACTCGAGGACGCCATGGAACACCCGGAGAAGTACCCGGAACTGACGGTCCGGGTCTCCGGATACGCGGTCAACTTCGTCCGCCTGACCCGCGAGCAGCAGCTCGACGTGATCAGCCGCACCTTCCACGGAGCGCTGTGAACACCGCCGTCGAGCCGGTGACGGGCCGAATCCACTCCTGGGACCTGTCCACGGGAGTGGACGGTCCCGGGACCCGGTTCGTGCTGTTCCTCAGCGGGTGCCCGCTGCGCTGCCTGTACTGCGCCAACCCGGACACCTGGCACATGCGTGACGGGAAACCGAGCACCGTCGACGAGGTGATGGCCGAGATCGAGAAGTACCGGTCGTTCATCACCACGGCCGGCGGGGGAGTGACCCTCACCGGCGGAGAAGCCTTGCTGCAGCCCGCCTTCATGTCCGCGGTCTTCCGCCGCTGCAAGGAACTCGGACTGCACACAGCCCTCGACACCTCCGGCTTCCTCGGCGCCCGCGCGACCGACGAACTGCTCGCCGACACCGACCTCGTTCTGCTGGACATCAAGTCCTTCGACGTCCGGACCTACCGGAAGCTGACCGGCGGCGACCTCGCCCCGACCCTTAGCTTCGCCGCCCGCCTGGACCGGCTCGGCGTCCCGGTCTGGATCCGCTACGTCCTCGTGCCCGGCTGGACCGACGACCCGGTGGCCGTCGACGGGCTCGGTGCGTTCCTCACCGGGCTGGGCAACGTCGACCGGGTGGACGTCCTGCAGTTCCACAAGCTCGGCGCCCACAAGTACGACGGGCTGGGCATCCCCTTCCCCCTGCGCGACACACCCGCACCGGGTCCGGAGCTGACCGAGCGGGTCCGCGAGCAGTTCCGGGAGCACGGCCTGCGGGCGCTGTGAACGGGTGGTGCATCACGGGTGGGCGAGACGCACATCCCCGAAGCTCCGGCCGGGGCACTCCGGCCGGAGCTTCGGGGATGTTGCTGGGTTGGGAGCCGTTCCCAAGGAGGCTTCGAGTGAGGCGGCGCTGGGAGTGGTTGGCGGTACGAGCCCTCACGATGCGAAGTGAAGAGCGGCATGACAGCTCGAGTTGGCCCACCCGCGGCCACCGGGGCCTACTCGCCAGGTATGCCGGCCGTTCCGTGATAGGCCGCCTGCATGATCCCCTCCATGTCGTCGAGCATCGGCATCCGCGGGTTGGCGGGCGCGCACTGGTCTTCGTAGGCGTTGAGGGCCTGCTGGGGCAGCGCGTCGCGGAAGGCCCGCTCGTCGACACCGAGAGCCTGGAAGGACGGCTCGATGCCCACGGCGTCGCGCAGGCGCTCGACCGCGGTGGCGAGGGACTCCACGCCCTCGGCCGGGGTGGTGGTGGGCAGGCCGAGGGTGCGGGCGATGTCCTGGAAGCGTTCGGGGGCACGGTAGTTCTCGTACTTGGGCCAGCCGGTGAGCTTGGCCGGGACGGTGCCGTTGTAGCGGATGACGTGGGGGAGCAGGACCGCGTTGGTGCGGCCGTGGGCGATGTGGAAGGTGGCGCCGAGGGTGTGGGACATGGCGTGGACGATGCCGAGGAAGGCGTTGCCGAAGGCCATGCCCGCGATGGTGCCGGCGTTGTGCATCTTCTCCTGTGCGTCCGGGCGGGCCGTGCGGTCGTTCACCGCCGCTTCGATGTTGTCGAAGATCAGGCGGATCGCGTGCAGGGCCAGACCGTCGGTGAAGTCGTTGGCGTAGACGGACACGTATGCCTCGATGGCGTGCGTGAGGGCGTCGAAGCCGCTGTCGGCCGCCAGCGCCGGGGGCAGTTCGGCGGTGAGCAGCGGGTCGATGATCGCGACGCTGGGGGTGAGCGCGTAGTCGGCCAGCGGGTACTTCTTGCCCGTCGCCGGGTCGGAGATCACGGCGAAGGGGGTGACCTCGGCGCCGGTGCCGGAGGTGGTGGGCACGCACACCAGGCGGGCGAGCTTGCCCAGGACAGGGAAGCGGAAGGCGCGCTTGCGGATGTCGGAGAACTTGTGCCGCATGTCGGCGAATTCGACGTCCTTGCCGGCGGCCTGCTGTTCGTACAGCAGCCACATCACCTTGGCCGCGTCCATGGGCGAGCCGCCGCCCAGCGCGATGATCGTGTCCGGGCGGAAGTCGCCCATGAGGCGGGCCCCGCGGCGCACGGAGTCGATGCTCGGCTCGGGCTCGACGTTGTCGATGATCTGGACGGTCACCGGCTCGCGGCGGCGCTGCAATACGCGGGTGACGCGGTCGACGAAGCCGAGGCGGGTCATGGTCGCGTCGGTGACGATGGTGACGCGGTGGACGTCCGGCATGTCGGCGAGGTACCGGATGGCCTGCGGCTCGAAGTAGATCTTCGGCGGGACCTTGAACCACTGGAGGTTGTTGCGGCGGGTGGAGACCCGCTTGACGTTCAGCAGCTGGGGAGCGGAGACGTTGTTGGACACCGACGTGCTGCCCCAGGAGCCGCAGCCCAGGGTCAGGGAGGGCAGCAGGTTGTTGTAGATGCCGCCGATGGCGCCCTGCGAGGAGGGCGAGTTGACGATGACCCGTACGGTCTTCATGCGCCTGCCGTACGCCTCGGCGAGTTCGCGGTCCTCGGTGTGGATGACGGAGCTGTGGCCCTGGCCGTGGAAGGCGACCATGTCGGCGGCGAGGTCGAAGCCCTGCCGGTCGGAGCCGGCGCGCAGCACGGCGAGCACAGGGCAGAGCTTCTCGCGGGTCAGCGGCTCGTCCGGGCCGACCCGTTCGGCCTCGACCAGGATGACCGAGGTGTCCGCGGGGACGGTGAATCCGGCCTGTTCGGCGATCCACTGAGGGCTCTGGCCGACGGCCGCCGCGTTCACCTTGGGCTCGCAGCCTCCCCCGGTCTCCGGCCGGGGGCGCCCCCAGTTCGAGGCGGCGGCGGGGAAGAGGAACCGCTCCAGCTTCGCCTTCTCCTCGGCGGTGGCCA
Source organism: Streptomyces sp. NPDC088254 (assembly GCF_044740925.1). Classification (NCBI taxonomy): domain Bacteria; kingdom Bacillati; phylum Actinomycetota; class Actinomycetes; order Kitasatosporales; family Streptomycetaceae; genus Streptomyces; species Streptomyces sp. NPDC088254. The sequence goes on from NZ_JBIURQ010000001.1 coordinate 775,131, forward strand.
GGTGGGCGTGCAGGGTGCGGAACTCGGCAAGGGCGGCGTCGTAGATCTCCTCGTCGAGGATGACGGCCTGCTCCGAGGCGCAGATCATGCCGTTGTCGAACGACTTGGACAGCACCAGGTCGTTGACGGCCCGGCGCAGCTTCGCGCTCTTGTGCACGTAGGCGGGGACGTTGCCGGCGCCCACGCCCAGGGCGGGCTTTCCGGCCGAGTAGGCGGCCTTGACCATGGCGTTGCCGCCGGTGGCGAGGATGAGGGAGACACCGGGGTGGTGCATGAGTGTCCTGGTCGCCTCGACGGACGGGGTCTCGATCCACTGGATGCAGTGCTCGGGCGCGCCCGCGGCGACTGCGGCGTCGCGCACGATGCGGGCCGCCCGCGCGCTGCAGCGCTGAGCGGAGGGGTGGAAGGCGAACACGACCGGGTTGCGGGTCTTCAGCGCCGTCAGCGCCTTGAAGATTGTCGTGGAGGTCGGGTTGGTGACGGGCGTGACCGCGCACACCACGCCGACCGGTTCCGCGATCTCGACGATGTCCTCGATGTCGTCGCGAGCGATCACGCCGACGGTCTTCATGTGGCCCATGCTGTGCGTGACGTGCTCGCACGCGAACATGTTCTTCGCGGCCTTGTCCTCGAAGACGCCGCGTCCGGTCTCCTCCACCGCGAGCCGTGCGAGCGCGGTGTGCTGGTCCAGGGCGGCGACCGATGCCTTGTTGACGACGTGGTCGACCTGCTCCTGGTCGAGCCCCTCGTAGTCGGCCAGTGCCTTGAGCCCGTTCGTGACCAGCCGGTCGACGGCGACGGCGATGTCCGACGGCACCTCGGCGGGGGCAGCGATCGCGGTTCGGTCGGCGTGGCGGGTCATGTGGGTGCCTCCGTGGTCGAGAGGTGAAGCCGCACGGTCTGCGGCCCGTACAAGAGCGGCGCCGAGCGGATGGGTGTGGTTCCACCAGCAGCCTTCCTCCGGCACCGCTTCGCCGTGCAGGTCCCCCGGGTCCCGGGTGGGCGTCTGACCGGCCCTGATCGCCGGGACCGGTTGGCCAGCGCTTGGGGCGACCTCTTGTCGCGGAGGTCCCCGTGGCTGCCTTTCCTGAAGCCGGGCGTCTGCGTCTCCACCGCGCCCGTGCTCTGGATGCCGTCGCGGTTGCTGTATCGCATGTGGACAGCGGGGAGCTGAACTTTCTTCCCCTGCCCCAGGAGGCCACTGCCGTGTTGGCCGCCTACGGCGTCCCTTGGCGCCGGGCGCCCGTCACCTGCTGTCGCTTCCCTCCGTCTCGGGCAGGGCGGCGCGTCCGGCCTCCAGGCGTGCGACCGGGACGCGGAACGGTGAGCAGGAGACGTAGTCCAGTCCGGCAGCGTGGAAGAAGTGCACCGACTCCGGGTCTCCGCCGTGCTCGCCGCAGACACCGATCTTCAGGTCAGGCCGTGCGGCTCGGCCCTCGGCGACCGCGATCTCGACCAGGCGCCCCACACCGTCAAGGTCGATCGTCTCGAACGGGGAGACCTTGAAGATGCCCTTGTCGAGATAGGCGGAGAAGAACGCCGCCTCCACGTCGTCGCGGGAGAAGCCCCACGTGGTCTGGGTCAGGTCGTTGGTGCCGAAGGAGAAGAACCTCGCCTCTTCGGCGATGCGGCCCGCAGTGAGGGCGGCCCGGGGCAGCTCGATCATGGTGCCGACCGGGCACTCGACCGGAACGCCCGACGCCTCGGAGACCTCGGCCAGTACCCGCTCGACTTCCTCGCGGACGAGCCGCAGTTCCTCGACCGTGTCGATCAGCGGGACCATGATCTCGGCTCGCGGGTCGCCGCCGGCCCGCTTGCGCTCCACGACCGCCTCGGCGATCGCCCGCACCTGCATGGCCACCAGGCCCGGGGCCACCAGCCCCAGGCGCACCCCGCGCAGGCCGAGCATCGGGTTCTCCTCGTGCATGCGGTTCACGGCGTCCAGCAGTTCGGCGTCGTGCGCACCGGGCGGGATGCCGTGAGCCTCGGCAGCCGCGAGACGCACGGCGAGTCCGGTGCGGTCCGGGAGGAACTCGTGCAGCGGAGGGTCGAGGAGCCGGATCGTCACCGGCAGCCCGTCCATCGCCTCCAGGATCCCGACGAAGTCCTGCCGTTGCAGCGGCAGCAGCGCATCCAGAGCCCGTTCGCGCTCGCCGTCGGTACGGGCCAATATCATCGCCTCGACCAGCTGCCGCCGGTCGCCGAGGAACATGTGCTCGGTGCGGCACAGGCCGATGCCCTCGGCGCCGAACCGGCGGGCGCGGGCGGCGTCCTCGGGAGTGTCGGCGTTGGCCCGCACGCCCAACTTCCGTACCCCGTCCGCCTGCTCCATGGCCCGGGCCACGGCGTCGACCAGGCCCGCTGACCGTTCGCCGGTCTCGAAGTAGCGCATCACCGAGGAGTCGACCAGCGGCGCGGCGCCGAGGTACACGGCGCCATCGGAGCCGTCGACCGAGAGGACGGTCCCTTCTTCCACGGTGATGCCGTTGGCCGTGAACTTCCGCGCCTGCGTGTCCACGGCGAGTTGCTCGGCGCCGCAGACGCACACCTTGCCCATGCCGCGGGCGACCACGGCCGCGTGGCTGGTCTTGCCGCCCCGGCTGGTCAGCACGGCCTGGGCGGCGACCATGCCGGGCAGGTCGTCGGGAGTGGTCTCCTGCCGTACGAGGACCACCTTCTCGCCGGCTGCGGCGCGGCGCACCGCCTCGGCCGAGTCGAACACCGCGGCCCCGACGGCCGCACCCGGCGAGGCCGGGATACCGTGCGCGAGCGCCGAGCCGACCGCGTCGGTGTCGAAGCGCGGGAACATCAGCCGCACCAGGCCGTCCCCGCCGACCCGGGCCAGGCCCTCGTCCGGGGTGATGAGTTCCTCGTCCACCAGCTCGGCGGCGATGGCGAACGCGGCCTCCGCGGTGCGCTTGCCCACCCGCGTCTGCAGCATCCACAGCCGACCGCGCTCGACAGTGAACTCGATGTCGCACAGGTCGCGGTAATGGGCCTCCAACGTCCCCATGTGGTCGCGCAGTTGGACGTACGCTTCCGGGTTCAGGTGCTTGAGCTCGTCGAGCCCGACAGTGTTGCGGATGCCCGCGACGACGTCCTCGCCCTGGGCGTTGGACAGGTAGTCGCCGTACAGGCCCGGGCGGCCGGTGGCCGGGTCGCGGGTGAAGGCGACACCGCTGCCGGAGTCGGTGCCGAGGTTGCCGAAGACCATCATCTGAACGTTGACGGCGGTGCCCAGGTCGTCCGGGATGTGCTCGCGGCGGCGGTAGAGCCGAGCGCGCTCGCCGTTCCAGGACTCGAAGACGGCCAGAATCGCCCGGCGCAACTGCTCGGCCGGGTTCTGCGGGAAGTACTCGCCGGTCTCCTGACGGATCAGGTCCTTGTAGACCTCGACGAGAGCGGCCAGGTCGGCCGCGTCCAGGCCCAGGTCGTCGGCAGCGCCCCGCGACTCCTTCAGCCCGGTCATGGCGTCCTCGAACCGCTCGCCGGCCACGCCCATGACCGTGCTGCCGAACATCTGCACAAGGCGGCGGTAGGAGTCCCAGGCGAAGCGTTCGTTCCCGGAGGACTTCGCCAGGCCGAGAACGGTCTCGTCGTTGAGACCGATGTCCAAAACCGTGTCCATCATGCCGGGCATGGAGAAGCGGGCCCCGGACCGGACGGACAACAGCAGCGGATCGTCGCGCTGCCCCAGCAGACGCCCGGCCGCCCGCTCCAGGACGGTCAGCCGGTCGGAGACCTCACGAGCCAGTCCGTCCGGCTCGTGCCCGGTGGCGAGAAAGGCACGGCAGGCTTCGGTGGTGATCGTGAATCCCGGCGGCACCAGCAGACCCATCCGGGTCATCTCGGCCAGGTTGGCGCCCTTGCCGCCGAACAGGTCGGCCATGTCACGGCCGCCCTCGGTGAACGCGTACACGTAGCGGACCATGACAGTGCTGTTCCTTCCTGCTTCGCAAGGGACAGGTGTGGCCCGGGACCCGAGCTGCACCCCGATCAGTGCAGGAGGCGCAGCGGCCACCCGGGAGGGTCACATCTCGAAGACGATGCGTGCCTTGATCTGACCGTTCAGGACTTCTGCGATGGACTCGTTGACGGTCTCCAGCGGCCGGGTCTCGTAGATCACCTCGGTGCGTCCGGCGGCATGCAGCCGGAACACCTCGTCCAGGTCCTGGCGGGTGCCGACGATGGAGCCGATGACCGAGGTGCCGTTCAGGACGGTGTCGAAGATCGGTATCTGGATGGTTCCGCCGGCGGGCAGGGCGACCATGACCAGCTTGCCGCCGCGCCGCAGACCGCCGTAGACGGAGGCGAACGCCTGCTCGTCGACGGCCAGCGCGATCGCGGCGTGCGCGCCCCCATGCCGCTTGAGGACCTCGGCGGGGTCCTCCTTGCGGGCGTCGATCAGGATGTGGGCGCCGAGTTCCCGGGCGAGTTCGAGCTTGTCGTCGGTGACGTCGATCGCGGCGACGGTGGCTCCGGCGATCTTCGCGTACTGGACGGCGAGATGGCCGAGTCCGCCGATGCCGGAGATCGCCACGAGCTGGGTCGGGCAGACGCCGGCGACCTTCAGCGCCTTGTACGTGGTCACGCCGGCGCAGGTCAGCGGGGCGGCGTCGCGCGGGTCGATGCCCTCGGGGACCACGGCGGCGAAGTCGGCCGGGGCGAGCATCTTCTCGGCGTACCCGCCGTCCACGCTGTAGCCGGTGTTCTGCTGCTGCTCGCACAGGGTCTCCCAGCCGGACAGGCAGTGCTCGCACCGCCCGCACGCCCACCCCAGCCACGGCACCGCGACGCGCTGACCGACGGTCAGGCGGGTCACGCCCTCGCCGAGCGCCTCGACGATGCCGACGCCCTCGTGGCCGGGGACGAACGGCGGGCTCGGCTTGACCGGCCAGTCGCCGTGCGCGGCGTGGATGTCGGTGTGGCACAGCCCGGACGCCTCGAGCCGGATGCGGACCCGGCCCGGACCTGGCTCCGGATCCGGCCGTTCCTCGATCACCAACGGTTCCCCGAAGGCCCGGACGACTGCTGCCTTCATGGAATGCTCCTCAGACTCTCTCGGGTGCGGTGCGGTTCCAGCATCGACTGCGGCCCGGTGCCGCGGCAGGTGCTGGACGTCCTCACGAGTGGGGCCGGTCGGCCCTGAACCGCGCGCGGCACCGGACCCCTTTGTCCGCCGGGATTCACTGCCGTGGGATGAGCCACGGCGTTCGGCGGGCTTGATGCAGCGCGACTGGCAGCCCGCGCCCTTGTGCAGAGTCCGGAACCCGCCGGGCGACCCACAGACCGCCGGGCTGATCTGCCGCGCGTCCAGCCGCGCGGTGCTGTGCTGTGCTGTGATGCGCGGGACGGCCACGGCGCGGCCGACCACCCGGCCCGGGCTCGTGTGGCGGGCGTGCCGCAGGAGGCGTGACCGGGACCGACCGCCTGGTGACCAGGATCTGGAGGTCATGCTCGCCCCACGGCATTGAGCGCGTCGGCCAGATCCCTGCCCGGCAGTGCTGGCTCCGGGCAGGCGATCCGGTCCGATGGGGTACTCCGTGGGCAGACGGCGCGCCAGTGCCAGTAGGGCCGACCGGCCCTGGCCCTTTGGCCCGGGATCGCGCAAGATCTGCGACAGACAAGGACCGGTAGCACCCATTGCACCCATGGGCGAAGTCAGGTGCGGGATTCAGACGGCGCGGAACGGGGCATTCTGTGCGTGTCCGACGCCCCGATCGTCTCCCGGGACATCGTCGGCGACCCGGCCTCCTGCGTCCTGGACGCTCCGCTGACGCAGGCGCACGGCGACCTGGTGAAGGTCTTCGGCTGGTACGACAACGAGTGGGGGTACACCAACCGGCTGCTCGACCTCACCGAGTACGTCGCGGGCACGCTCCCTCGCAACTGACCGAACGGGCCGTGGAACGAGAGCGCCTCGGCCCGTCAGTGAGCTCTCACCTGCCCGGCAGGTGTGCCCGTGCCCGCTGGACTCCGGATTCAGTGGTCGGCCCCGATCCACGGTGCGAGGACATGCACGCCGACGGCATCGGCCGGTATCCCTGTTGGGGGTGACGGCAGCTGCAAGTGCTCAGCGCGCCGGGCTGCGCCGGTGCCCGTACCGGCGACATCCTGCGACGTTCCGTCGGCGCGGGCCTCCACCGCGTTGAAGAATTTCATCTCCCACTGCCTGTACAGGGCTCCACCCCGCTCCGACGCGCTGGGGCGCAGGCGGGAGAGCAGCTCCTCGAGAGGCGGCGATCCACGGGGCTCAGGCTTCCGCCTGTACGGAGAGGGGCACCGTCCATTCCAGGATGGTGCCGGTGGGATCGTTCGGCTTGAGAGTGAAGCTGCCCCCGAGGTCGGTGGCGCGCCGGCGGAGGTTGCCCAGGCCACTGCGGCGGGTGACGGCCGGGTCGACTCCTGTGCCGTTGTCGGCGACGCGCAGGTGGAGTCGGCTGCCGTCGGTCTCGGCAGTGACCTCGACGGCGGTGGCATGTGCGTGCCGGGCCGCGTTCGAGAGGGCCTCGCGCAGCACCGCCAGCAGGTGCTCGGCATGGCCGGAGGGCACGTCGGTGTCCAGCAGGCCGGTCATACGCAGGGCGGGGGTGAAGCCGAGTACGGCGGCGGCCTGGTCGGTCTCGGCCAGCAGTCTCCCGCGCAGACCGCCGCGGCTGTCGGCACGGTCGCGCTCGCGCAGTGCGTAGATCGTGCCGCGCACGGTCTTGATGGTGTCGTCGAGGTCGTCGACGACTCGCTGCACCCGCTCGGCCACCTGGGGCCGGTCGGAGATGCGGCCGAGCACCGAGTTCAGAGTGAGCCCGGAGGCGAACAGCCGCTGGATGGCCAGGTCATGGAGGTCGCGGGCGATGCGGTCGCGGTCGCTCAGGACCAGCAGGTGGTCGGCCTCGCGCCGGTGCTCGGCAATCTCCAGGGCGAGCGCGGCCTGGTCGGCGAAACTGCTGATCATGGCCATGGTGGCCTCGGAGAACTCTGGGCCGCCATTCAGGTTGGCGACCTGCAGAACCCCCCGCACGTGCTCGCCGCCGCCCAGGGGAAGCAGGAATCCTGGCCCCAGGCCGATCTTGGCCGCGGAGCCGCCCCCGGCCTGCGGTTCGTCGGACAGCGCACTGCTGGTGATCCGCTCGTTGGATTGGTAGACCTTCACGGCCAGCGTGGCAGCCGGCAATACCAGCCCATGGACCTGCTCGGCACCTTCACCGTCGGCGGCCTCGATCACCAGCTCGTCGCCGCCCTCGAACGGCACCGCCAGCGTCACCAGATCCGCTCCGGACAGAGCCCTGACGGTCGAGGCGACCTTGTACAGCACCTGGTCCGGGTCGGTGCCCGACAGCAGGCTGCGGGTCAGGTCGCTGCTCGCCGCCAGCCACTGCTCCCGGCGGCGGGAGTCCTCGTACAGGCGGGCGTTGTCGATCGCGACGCCGGCCGCGGCCGCCAGCGTGCGCAGTACCGCCTCGTCATCGTCGTCGAACTCCGCCCCGCCGCGCTTGTCGGTCAGGTACAGGTTGCCGAAGACCTGGTCGCGCACGCGCACCGGCGCCCCCAGGAACGTGGTCATCGGCGGATGCCCGGCGGGGAAGCCGACGGAGTCGTGATGGCGGCCCAGGTCGGCCAGGCGCAGCGGCTCCGGTTCGCGGATCAGCAGCCCCAGGATGCCGTTGCCTTCGGGATAGTGCCCGATCTCCTCGATGGTGCTCTCGTCCATGCCGACCGTGATGAACTGCCGGATCTTCCCCTCTTCGCCGAGCACCCCCAGGGCCCCGTACCGGGCGTCCACCAGGGTGACGGCAGACTCGGTGATCCGGCGCAGCACCACGTCGAGATCCAGATCGGTGCCGATGGAGAGGACCGCGTCCAGCAGCGTGTGCACCCGGTCCCGTGTCGCGCGGACCTGTTCCACCTGTGCCTGCAGGCCCGCCAGCAGCTCGTCCAGCCGCAACTGGGGCGCCGCCGGACCGCCCTTCCGCCCCTGCGCCGGACTCTCCGCCATTCCCGCTCCCTCCAGAGGGGTGCCTTCCAGCACCCTCCCCATCATGCCCGAACGGCCCTGCCAGACATGCGAACGCATGCGTCACATGGGGCCGCCCAGTAGTCAAGACTTCGGGCCTCCGCCGGGGCCGTTTCTGGCGCCGCCTGACCGCTCGACCCGCCTTCCGGTTCACACGGCCCGCGGCAAGATCGCGGTGCCGTCGCCGTCGCCTCGCCACATCGTCGGCACAATGCCCCCGGTGTTGGTCACCGGCATCGGCCGGCAGGCCGGGACGGTCTCCGGCTCCGGACGGGCCGGTTCGGCCTTGGCTGCGGTGAGGGAGAGGGGGGCGCGGGCCTCGGCAGCGGCGCGTTCGGTGTCGGTCAGGGGCACCGGGCCGGGGCGCATCTCGGCGCCGTGGACCTTCTCGAAGGCGAGCAGGGCCGCAGCGGGTGAGTCGAAGGTGTCGGTGACCTGGCGCAGGTGGTCCTCGCCGCACAATGCCGCGTTCGCGAACCTGGTCGCGGTGGATGTCATGGTCGCGCGGTCGGCGAAGAGTGAGTCGGGTCCGCGGTCGGGTCGGACGCCCCCGCCGCAAGCCGGCTCCCTGTTCGCGACCGCGGCCTCGCTCTTCGCCGATCGGATACGCGCAGCCGCCGGCCGGGGGGGCCTGGACTTCGTCTTCTCGACCGCGCCGGCCTGTCTGCCGTCCGCGATCAGGCCGCTTCCGCGCTCGGCTTGAACGGTCCGTGTCCGCGCCGCACACCGTCCAGTCGCTGAGAGGCAAGCTCTTCAAGGGCGGCGACCTCGGATACCTCAGGTGGTCTGCGTGGGGCACAGTGATCATGGTCGCATTCGGGGGCGCCGCCTGAAGGAGACGGGCTCGCCATACTCAAGAGTCGGCGAGGTCGGCGGGGGTTTCGGGGTGGGTGGGGTCGGGGCTGGAGCCTCAGCCGCTGGCCAGGGTGCGGTCCAGGAGGGGGAGCAGACGATCCCAGTGGCGCTTCAGCCCGGAGGCGCTGAAAGCGTCGGTGTCGGACATGGTGAAGCCGTGGACGGTGCCGGGGTAGATCTCGGAGGTGTGGACGACACCTGCCGCATCCAGAGCCTGGTTGAGCTCGCCGAGGGCCTCGGGTGTCATGTCGCCTTCGGCGTGGCCGAGATGGACCTGGGAGGTGAGCTTGGAGAAGAGATCGGCCCCGTCGACGCCCACGGGGCCGTGGAATGCGGCGACGGCCGCCACCTGGTCGGAGTGGGCCGCGGCGGTGCGCATCGCGTAAAGGCCGCCTATGCAGTAGCCGGTCACCGCGACCGGTCCGGCGCCGACCTCGGGCTGAGTGGTGAGGAACCTGAGGTAGGCGTCGGCGTCACTCAGGACACGTTCGGCGGTGTGCGCCTCGATCAGGGGCATCAGCTGGGCGAAGACCGCGGGCCGCACCTCGTCTCCGATGTACTCGGGAAGCTCGACCAGCGGTGCCGGGCCGTGCCGGTAGAAGGAGTTGGGGACGAGCACGTAGTAGCCGTGCCCGGCCAGTTCGCGGGCCATCCCCCGCAGCACGGGCCGGATGCCGAGGCCGTCCGCGTACATCAGCACCCCGGGGTGCCGCTCACCGTGGTCGGGGAAGGCGGCGAACGCGTCGGCCTGGCCGTCCGCGGTGGGAATCCGCAGAGACTTGATGGGCATGGATCCTCCTGTCGTGGTTGATGTGCAAAGCCTGTGATCAACACGACGGAGGCGGAGCCCGCGCAGCAGCGCAAGAGCCTCGGTCGAACAGCGGGCCCGAACCGGCCCGTACGGTGCTCAGAAGAGCACCGGGTCACCGATCCGTGTGTGGCGCAAGGCCGTCCCGGTATTCATAGCCGCACAGCGTAGCCCACCGGATATCAGCCAGGCCTTCGCCCCTTCCGTGACCCGGCCGCCGTCGGAGACGACGAAGGGTGACGGCTGACGTCCCACCCCTTCCGGGCACGAACTCAAGCGGGTGCCGTGGCCGGGGGCCCATCCTCGTACCCGACAAAGGCGGTGCGGAGAATGTCGGGTGAACGGGGCCGGTGGCGCTGCACGATGGCGGCATGGACGACACGGCCTCGGTATCCCTTTTCCTCCGCGACGGCTTCGTGAAGTTGGAGGGCGCCGTCGCGCCGCGTGTGGCCGCGGACTGCGCGCGGCTGCTGTGGCGGGAGACGGGCTGCGACCCGGACGACCCGTCGACGTGGACGCAGCCTGTGCACCGGGTGGGCGGCATGGCGCAGGGACCGTTCGCTGCCGCGCCCAACTCACCGTCTCTGCAGCACGCTTACGACCTGCTCGTCGGCGCGGGACGCTGGCAGCCGCGCTACTCACTGGGCACGTTTCCGCTGCGCTTCCCTCACGAGGAGGAGCCGGGTCTTCACCACCTCCGGGCCGGTGCCTCAGGCCATCCAGGAGCTGTGGCGGGACGTGTTCACCGAGTGGTTCCCGTCGAACCCGTACCGCACTCGCACCGGCCCCGAGATCCTGCGCACCCACCTGCCACAGACGAAGACCGAGGCCGACGCCGAACTGTGGCTCCCGGTGGAGCCCGAGCACGGCTGAACGGCGTTCCGTCGTCCGGCGGCGGCATCGAGCACACGGCATCCCCCTCCGCCGCCGTGGCACGCAGCCCCTCTCAGGGCATGACCGGCAGTTCCAGCCGATGAAGCGCGAGGCGGAGGGGAAAGGTGACGGTCAGCCGACCTTGAGAAGGCCGGCTTCGACGACGGCGCGGCCGAAGGGGCTCGCGAGATCGGCGAGCCGCTCACAGTCGGCTTCACCCAGTGCGGCGTAGGCGGGAAGGGCGAGGTGGTCGGTACGGTCCTCGATGTGTCGGCGCAGGGTCGCGCCTTCCGGGCTGAGGGAGTCGCCGTCCAGGAGACCTCGCTCGCGCAGGCGCTCCTCGGCGGCGGTCCACTCCTCCTCGGGCCATGCGCGGCTGGCTTTGAGGAAGTCGACGGGTACGTCACCGGTGGCGGCGTGCAGGATCAGGGCTTCCAAGCCGCCGACGCCCTCGCTCAGCAGGCAGGCAACGTGGCCGTCTCCGCGGAACTCCCGAAGCAGTGTCTGGGCGTGCCACAGCTGCAGCACCGGCTCCTGCGGCCAAGGCAGTGCGGCATGCGCGGCGAACAGCGGGCGGCCCTGTGCGTGTTCGCGGGCCGCCTCGGCCGCCCGGCGGGTCAGCGCCAGGACCTCGCTCAGGTCGGGCAGTTCGTGGACTTTCGCCCGCCGCAGAGCCTCGCCCGCCGCGGCGTACCGCGCGTCCAGCACCTGCTGCGGCGTCGCCGTCTCCCAGACCCCGTCGACCGCCTGCCGTACGACATCGGGGTTGAAGTTGTAGAAGGTGGAGATGACCAGCTCGGCGGAGGCTCGGCCGAAGGCGGCGCTGCGGAAGGCGAAGTAGCCGGCGCGTCCGCTCAGGCCGAGCTCCGCGTAGCGCCGCCTTGCCTCAGGGGCGAAGTAGATCATGGCGTGTACGGGCTCGAGGCGGCGCCAGGCCGCACGCGCAGCATCCATGGGGGGTCACCTTTTCTGAGGGTCGACGACAGCGTTTTCGCTGCGGGTTGAGTACTCGCCGTGCGCTCGGAGATGGTCGAGCAGCAGGTGGCTCAGCGGCTCGGGCGCTTCCTCGGGGATCCAGTGGCTGACGCCTTGGAGGATCTCGAATCGGTACGGCCCGTTGACCCATCGCTCGGTCTCCTGCGCGGCTGCCGGGCCGAACGCGCTGTCGTCCGTGCTCCAGACGTACAGCGTGGGAACGTCGATGACGCCGATCGCGCCGTCGGGGCGGCCGGCGCGGTACCAGTTCAGCGCAGCGGTGAGAGCGCCGGGCTGGGACAGGTGACGCACATAGGCGTCCGCACTGTCTTGCGGGACCGTTCCGGCGTAGAAATCGCGAAGCTGTTGGGCGTCGTGGGCCAGCATGCGCTCTTCGGTCGTGGGCGTTTCGCGCCAGTCGATCATGTAGTGCGAGCGACTGCGCTGGTCCTCATCCGTGCGCAGGGTGGTGGCCAGGGCGCCGGGGTGCGGGGTCGAGACGACCGCGAGAGTGCGCACGCGGCCGGGGTGGGCGTCGGCCGTCCACCAGGCCACCGCGCCGCCCCAGTCGTGGCCGACCAGGTCGAACGTCGCCCAGCCCAGTTCCTCCGTGATCGCCACGACGTCGTCGACGAGATGGCTGATCCGATAGTCCTCGGGCCGCTGGGGGCGGGCCCCGGGGGAGTACCCACGCTGGTCGGGTGCCACCACCCGGTAGCCCTGCGCGGCCAACGCCTCGATCTGCCGCCGCCACACCAACCCCGTCTGCGGGAATCCGTGCAGCAAGAGCACCGGGCGGCCCCCGGCGGGACCGGCCGCGATCGCGTCGAACACGCCCGCATCCGTGGAGATGCTCAGCTGAGTCACGATCCACCCCTTGGTACCGACTGGTCGGTACCTTTGCGGTAAGGGGAGGGGCTGTCAAGAGCCCGCTGCGGTTGAACCTGACGCCGAATTCAAATATAACCGGTCGGAAGGCCGATACCTGTCACCCCTGCGGCCATGACATGTCCTCGGATCACCCGAGGAGACGGTCATGAGCCATGTCCGCACGGCAGTTGGCGTACGGCACCGTCTACCGGCAATCGAGCCCGGCTCACGGGGCTCGGAGTTCCGACCCCGGAGTCCCCGGACGAACCGGACCGACAGGAAACAGCGAGGCGACATGAGGGAAGCAGTCATCGTTTCGACGGCACGGACGCCGATCGGAAAGGCCTACCGCGGCGCGTTCAACGACACGCAGGCGCAGGAACTCGCCGCCCACGCCCTTTCGCACGCGGTGCGGCGCGCCGGTCTCGAGGGAGGCGAGGTCGAGGACGTCGTCTTCGGCTGCGCCGTGCAGCAAGGGCCCTCCGGGTTCAACGTGGCGCGTCAGGCCGCTCTGCGGGCCGGACTTCCGGACACCGTGTCCGGGATGTCGATCGACCGGCAGTGCTCGTCGGGACTGATGGCCATCGCGACGGCCGCGAAGCAGATCGTCACGGACGGCATGCAGGTCGCCGTCGGCGGCGGTGTCGAGTCGATCTCCCTGGTCCAGAACGACCACATGAACACCCACCGCATGACGGATCCCTGGCTCGTCGAGCACAAGCCGGGCATCTACCTGCCGATGCTGCAGACGGCGGAGATCGTCGCCGAGCGCTACGGCGTGAGCCGGGAGCGCCAGGACGAGTTCGCGCTGCTGTCACAGCAGCGCACCGCGGCGGCGCAGGACGCCGGCCGGTTCGACCAGGAGATCGTCGCGCTCAGCAGCGTCAAGAAGGTCCTCGACAAGCGATCCGGGGAAGTACGGGACGAGGAGGTCACCCTGACCCGGGACGAGGGCAACCGCGCGTCGACCACCCTCGACGGCCTGGCCGGCCTGGCGCCGGTGCTGCCCGACGGTCAGGTGAGCGCACACTCCAGCGTGACGGCGGGAAACTCCTCGCAGCTGTCGGACGGGGCGTCGGCCTCGGTGCTGATGGAGGCGAAGGAGGCCGAGCGCCGCGGCCTGGAACCGCTGGGCGTCTACCGGGGTATGACCGTCGCCGGGTGCGCGCCGGACGAGATGGGCATCGGCCCGGTCTTCGCCATCCCGAAGCTGCTGAAGCAGCACAACCTCACCGTCGACGACATCGGCCTGTGGGAACTCAACGAGGCCTTCGCCTCCCAGGCGCTGTACTGCCGCGACGAACTGCACATCGACCCGGAGCGGTTCAACGTCGACGGCGGCGCGATCTCGGTCGGTCACCCGTACGGCATGACCGGCGCCCGACTGGTGGGGCATGCCCTCATCGAGGGCAAGCGCCGCGGCGTTCGGTATGTGGTGATCTCCATGTGCATCGGCGGCGGAATGGGTGCAGCCGGACTGTTCGAGGTCGCCTGAGCATGGACACGTTGCCGAACGCGATGGAAGAGACCCGAAGCGCGGTCCTGGTGGACTTCGGCGGTGTCATCACCTCCAGTGTGGTGCGGGCCTTCACCGAATTCGGTGCCTCGCTCGGCGGCGACCCACGCCTTCCGCTGGACCTCCTGAGCCGGGACCAGCCCTCACGCACCCTGCTGGCCGACCACGAGTGCGGCCGTATCGACGCCGCAGCCTTCGAGCGGGGATTCGCCGAACGCCTCCGTGTCCATGGCGCGGAGGTGTCGGCCGAGGGGCTCACGGCCCGGATGCAAGCGGGATTGTCGATCGACCGGGACATGCTCGCGCTGCTCGGTGAGGTGCGAGCCGCCGGTCATCCCGTTGCGCTGGTGTCCAATTCGTTCGGCACCGGGACCTACGACGGCGTCGACCTCGCGGCCGTCGCCGATGCGGTCGTCATTTCGTCCGAGGTCGGCATCCGCAAGCCTTCCCGGCGGATCTACGCGATCGCGTGTGAACGCCTCGGCATCGACCCCGAGGAGGCGGTCATGATCGACGATCTGCAGCAGAACCTCGACGGAGCGGCGCGGATCGGAATCGGAGGCCTACTGCACACCAGCGCCGCGACCACCCGCCGCCGACTCGCCGACCGCTTCGGGATCACAGCCTGACCGATACCCGTCGACTGACCGCCCGGACGCACTGAGGCCGGCCATCCGGCCACACCGCCCGAGGACTTGATGGCGAAGCCGGGCGAAGTCACCTCGTCGGCGAGGGTGCGACCCGCACCATCACCTGCTCACATCCCGGAAGGCACCGCCCCACTCGTCCGATGGCTGGTTCCGCACCGGCGACCTCGGTGAGACCGACACGGACGGCGACCTGCGCATCGTCGACCGTGTGAAGGACCTGATCATCCGGGGCGGCTACAACGTCTACCCCGGCGAGGTCGAGGAAGTTCTCTACGAGCACCCCGACATCGTCGAGGCAGCCGTGATCGGCGTTCCCGACGACCACTACGGCGAGGAGGTCGCCGCGCTCGTCGCCGCCCGGCCCGGTGCGGACCTCGGTGCCGCCGAGGTGACGAACTGGGCACGAGAGCGGCTGTCCGCCTACAAGATCCCGCGCATCGTCCGGTTCGTCGATGCGCTGCCCAAGGGGCCGACGGGGAAGATCCTCAAGCGGTCCATCGACCGTAGTGCTCTGACCCGCGACACCGCCCTCGGTGACGTTGCCGCCCGCCGCCCCTGAGTCCCGGGAAACCAGGACATCAGCCTGCTCCGTCTGCCCTCGGGATTTATGGCTATGGCGTCGGATTCAAGTAAAGTCCCGGGGATGGACACCACTGCGCCCGAGGGGACCGACAGCGAGCAGGCACCGCCCGTGGCGCCCTTCTCGCAACTTCGTGAGCCGCCCACGACGCAGCGCGGAGCGCGGACCCGGGCCGCTCTGGTGAAGGCCGCGCGCAAGGTGTTCGAACGGGACGGTTACCTCGGCACCCGCCTGACCGACATCACCAAAGAGGCCCGGTGCGCGGCGGGATCCTTCTACACCTACTTCGCCAACAAGGAAGAGGTGCTTGCCGCCGTCCTCCTGGAGGCGCAGGAGGACATGATGCACCCCGGCATGGGCCGGGTGCAGGGCGCCGACGATCCCTATGCGGTACTCGAGGCGAGCAACCGCGCCTATCTCGCGGCGTACAGGCGGAACGCGAAGCTGATGGCACTGCTCGAGCAGGTCGCCCAAGTGGAGCCGGAGTTCCGTGAGTTCCGAAGGCGGCGCGGGGACGCGTTCATCCGCCGCAACGCCCGCGGTATCGCCGACCTGCAGGCGCGGGGTGTCGCAGACCGTGAGGTCGATCCGATGATGGCGTCCCGTGCGCTGTCCGGCATGGTCAGTGTCATGGCTTACAACGCCTTCGTGCGCAGTGAAGAGCAAGAGGAAGATACGCCGGTGGACTTCGAGGAACTCGTGTCCACGGTCACCCGCCTGTGGGCGAACGCCCTGCGGTTCCCCGGCCACCGCTGATCCGCCCGCCTCGCAGCCGCTCATACCCCTGGGGTTGGGCGGCTTCTTCATCGGTTCCGTGCGGACAGCTATTGAACTTGACGTCGGATTCAATTATACAGGTCGGACGCATCGCACGCCCCGTCAACGGAGAGGGTTGCCGTGAACCTTGCAGAGAGAGTCGCCATCGTCACCGGTGGGGGCGGCGGCATCGGCGGCGCGCTGGTCGCACGGCTCGCTCGCGAGGGCGCCCGGGTCGTGGTCGCCGACCTCGACGCGGAGGCCGCGCGGGCGGTGTCGGAGACAGTCGACGCCGACCGTCCGGGCACCACCGTCAGCGCCGGCGCGGACGTGTCGGACACCGAGCAGATCCAGCTCTTGATCGACCTGGCGGAGAGCGCCTTCGGTCCGGTCGACTTCTACTTCGCGAACGCGGGCATCGGCGGCGCGCTCGGCCTCGACGTGAGCGAGCAGGACTGGGATCGCTCGATCGACGTCAACCTGCGAGCCCACATCCGTGCGGCAAGGCTGCTGGTACCCCGGTGGCTCGAGCGCGGTGAGGGCTACTTCGTCAGCACGGCCTCGGCGGCCGGACTGCTCACCCAGATCGGCTCCGCCACGTACGCCGTCACCAAGCACGCGGCCGTCGCCTTCGCCGAGTGGCTGAGTGTCACCTACGGCGACCGCGGTGTTCGAGTCAGCTGTCTGTGCCCGATGGGCGTGAACACCAGGATGCTCACCGCCGGGGAGGACTCCGGGGACGCGCTGGGAAGAGCCGCGACGCGGGCCGTCACCTCCGCTGGTGACGTCCTGGAGCCGGATGAAGTCGCCGACGCCGTCCTGGCCGCCATCGAGGACGAGCGCTTCCTCGTCCTGCCGCACGAAGACGTTCTCGAGATGTACCGGCAGAAGGGCTCGGACTACGACCGCTGGGTGCGCGGGATGCGCCGCTACCAGAGCTCCCTGCTGGCGCAGGCATGACCGGCGCGCCGGGCGGGCTCGTCCTCGCCGAACGCCGAGGGCAGGTGCTGCTGGTCACGTTCAACCGGCCCACCGAGCTGAACGCCTGGACCGACGAACTCGAGGACCGCTGTTTCGCCCTGCTCGACGCCGCAGAGGACGATCCGGACGTACGTGCCGTCGTGGTCACCGGCGCGGGACGCGGACTCTGCGCCGGAGCCGACCTGCAACGGCTGCAGGCGGTCGGCGAGGTCTCCGAGGCGGGCCGGGCCCGGCGCCGTCCCCAGCGGATCCGCTGCTGTCGAGTCGCGTGGCGGATGCCGAGGAGGCCTTCCGTGTCGGACTCCTCGACCACCTGGTCACCACCGGCAGCGTGGTCGATGCCGCTGTCGCCTACGCCGCCGATCCGGCGGAGCGCTGCTCCCCGGGATCCATGGCCACCATCAAGAGCCGGCTGAGCAACGACGCGGACGGCGCCTGCGCCGATTCCGTGACCCGGGCGGAGGGCCTGATGCTCCACGCCTTCCGCGGGTCCGATGTCGTCGAAGGCGTCGCCGGTCACCTGGACAAGCGCTCACCCGACTTTCCCTCCCTACCCGTAAGGAGTTCGTATGTCCCTGTTTGAGATGTCGGACCGTGCCGAGAAGTACCGGGCGGATCTGCTCGAGTTCATGGATGAGCACGTCTACCCGGCCGAGTCGGTGTACGACGAGCAGATGCGCGCGTCGGGCGACCCGCACTTCCACCCGCCGATCCTCGAGGAGCTCAAGGCGGAGGCGCGCAGGCGCGGACTGTGGAACCTGTTCCACCCGCACCCGGAGTGGGGCCCCGGCCTGACGAACCTCGAGTACGCGCCGCTGGCGGAGATCATGGGCCGCAGTCACATCGCCTCCGAGGCGTGCAACTGCAACGCGCCCGACACCGGCAACATGGAGGTGCTCACCCTCTTCGGCACCGACGAGCACAAGGAGAAGTACCTCAAGCCGCTGCTCGACGGGACGATGGCCTCGGCCTTCGCGATGACCGAGCCGCGTGTCGCCAGCTCCGATGCCACCAACATCGAGCTGCGGATGGAGCGCGACGGCGACGAGTACGTGCTCAACGGCCGCAAGTGGTTCGCCTCGAACGCGATGCACAAGAACTGCAAGGTGCTCATCGTCATGGGCAAGACCGACCCCGCGGCGGCCCCGCATCGCCAGCAGTCGATGATGGTCGTACCCGTGGACGCCCCCGGCGTCACCGTGGTCCGCAACCTCCCGGTGTTCGGGTACGCGGACCGCGAGGGCCATGCGGAGATCATCTTCGAGAACGTCCGGGTGCCGGCCGAGGACCTCCTCAAGGGCGAGGGCGAGGGTTTCGCCATCAGCCAGGCCCGGCTCGGGCCCGGCCGCATACACCACTGCATGCGGGCCATCGGCGCGGCCGAGCGGGCACTGGAACTGATGTGCCGGCGCGCACAGTCACGGGTGACCTTCGGCAGCCCGGTCGCCGAACGGTCGAACATCCAGGACTGGATCGCGGAAGCGCGGATCGACATCGAGATGATCCGCCTGCTCACGCTCAAGGCCGCGTATCTGATGGACACGGTCGGGAACAAGGAAGCGCGCACCGAGATCGCGGCCATCAAGGTGGCCGCCCCCGACATCGCGTTGAAGATCGTCGACCGCGCGATCCAGGTGCACGGGGGAGCGGGAGTGACCGACGACTTCCCCTTGGCGATGATGTACGCGCATCTGCGGACGCTGCGGCTGGCGGACGGTCCCGACGAGGTTCACAAGCGGGCCATCGCCAAGCAGGAACTGCGGCGGTACCGCGACGCGGCGGCGGTGAACTGAGATGGCAGGACTCGACCTCACCGGTCGTACAGCCGTCGTCACCGGGGCCTCGCGCGGTATCGGGCTGGCGATAGCCCGATCCATCGCCGAGGCCGGCGCAAACGTCGTCCTCACCTCCCGGACCCAAGAGGCGGCGGAGGCCGCCGCGGCCCAGGTCAAGGGCACAGCGGTCGGCGTGGGAGCGCATGCGGTCGACGAAGAGGCGGCCCGGCGCTGTGTGGATCTGACGCTCGAGCGCTTCGGCAGGCTGGACATCCTCGTCAACAACGCGGGGACCAACCCGGCCTTCGGGCCGGTCATCGACCAGGACCACGGCCGGTTCGCGAAGACCTTCGACGTGAACCTGTGGGCACCCGTCCTGTGGACGGGTCTGGCCACGCGAGCCTGGATGGGGGAGCACGGCGGGGCGGTCGTCAACACCGCGTCGGTGGGCGGCATGGCCTCCGAGGCGAACATCGGGCTGTACAACGCCTCGAAGGCCGCGCTGATCCATCTCACCAGGCAACTGGCCCTGGAACTCTCGCCGAAGATCCGCGTCAACGCCGTGGCACCGGGGGTGGTGCGCACAAAGCTGGCCGAGGCGCTGTGGAAGGAGCACGAGGAGGAGGTGTCCGCCTCGGTTGCGCTGGGCCGCATCGGGGAGCCTGCCGACATCGCGTCCGCGGTCGCCTTCCTCGTCTCGGACGCCGCGAGTTGGATCACCGGCGAGACGATGGTGATCGACGGCGGCCAACTGCTCGGTGAGGCGCTCCCGTTCAGGACGAGCTCACCGACGGGATGACACACTGATCGGTCGAGAGTTCGCCGTGCTGCCGGACTCCGACTGAGCTGACACCGAGGTCATGCGACCGGTCGTCGCGCAGGGTGCGGTGATCGCCGTGGCGGGCGCGGTGCCCGGCGCGGCGGCGGGGCTCGCACTGCGGCACGCAGGCGCCACGCAGGCACCATGCGTTTCAGCCGGGAGGTGCCGACAGATGGATCAGGATGCCGCACACCTCGTCGACGATCTCCTGGGCCTCCGTCTCGTCGCCGCAGTCGCCCAGCTCGCGTGCCGCCCCGCCGATCACGGTGGTGAGCACTCTCACCCGCACCCGGCCGGCGCGTCGCTTCTCGTCCACCTCCAGCAGCCGGGCGTTGCGCCGTACCCACGCGCGGTCCCACTGGCGGCGCAGCGCGTCGAAGCCCGTGGGGCCGTCATCCTCCACGAGGAGTCTGCCGAACCGCCGGTTGTCCCAGGCGCCCTCCAGGTACGCCCTGGCTCCCGCCACGAAAAGGGCGATGGGGTCGTCCACGCCACGGCCTCGCTCGGCGGTCAGCGTGGCCGCGGTCCGGCGCTCCTGCGCCTCCCGGAACTCCTCCCAAAGAGCGAGGTAGAGCCCTCGCTTACCGCCGTAGTGCTGGAAGAGGCTGCCCACCCGGATGCCGGAGCGCGCCGCGATCTCGGCGAGACCGGCGTTGTCGTAACCGCGCTCGGTGAACACCTCCAGCGCGGCGTCCAGAAGCGCACTCCGGACCGTTCGGTTCTGCCCGGTGGGCGCCTCCTCCGTCCCCGCGGACTCCACGATGCCGCTCACTGGTGATCCCCACCTTCCCCGGCCCCGTCGCGGATGGCGAGGGCGACCAGCAGTTCCAGGAGGTCGGCGATCCGGCGCGGATTGCGCCCAGTGCGTTCCTCGATCCGGCGCAACCGGTAGTGCGCCGTGTTGTGGTGTATCCGCAGCCGGTCGGCGGCCAGCCGCAGGTTGAGGTCGGCCTCCGCGAAGGCCCGTACGGTGGCCGCCAGCGTGTCGCCACGTCTGCGGTCGTCCTCCAGCAGCGTACGCACGCGCGGATCGACCAGCTGGCGGGCGAGGTCGTCGGCGCGCAGCGCCAGGTAGTCGAAGGGCGACAGGCGCGGCAGTGCCGCCACCCCGCCCTCGCTCGGTACGAGGTCGAGGGCGGCGCGTGCCTCCTCGTAGGCGCGTGGCAGTTCGCCGGCGCCCTCGGCGACCGTGCTGATGCCCATGGAGAGCATGGTTCCCTCGCGCGCGAGCCGCCGCTGCACCGTCTCGAAGTGGCTGCAGATGTCCTCCGCGTCCATGCCGGTGCGGACCACCGGCACGGCCACCACCTCGCCGTGGCGCACGACGACCAGGGTCCGGCCGGCCCACGGCCCGGCGATGCCGATGGACGCGCTGGTCGCGTAGCCATGCTCGGCCGAGGTGAGGTCGCCGGTGCGGGTGTCGTCGACGCACACCGCCACGACCGCCATCATCGGCGAGTGCGGCCCTATGCCGTACGCCTGCGCCGCGGCGAGCAGCGGCCCGCGCGCCGGTGCCGCGCCGGCCAGGAGCTGGTCGAGGAGGTCCCGGCGCTCCCGGTCGGCGTCGGCGACCACGTGCTGCTGGTACTCGACATAGGCCTGCGCGGCATGCGTGCTGGCGAAGTCGACGTACCGCATCAGCGGTGTGACGAGGGACAGCGCGGCCTGCTGTGCCTCGGCGGACGTGCCCGCGCAGTCCAGCAGCACGTCCCACAACACCTGCCGGCCGACCCGGAAGGCACTGATCCAGTCCTCGAGGGCGAACCCCGCGCGTGCTCTGCGCATGGCCGCCCCGCGGCTGAAGACCAGGTCTTCTGGGGCGATGTCCCGGCCGCCGGCCAGTGCCGCCAGCTGCATCCGGTAGTGCGTGAGGACCTGGTCCCGTACGTCGTCGAAGAACCGCTCGTCCTGCAGCGCGTACGACGGGATCTCCGTGCGCATGACCGCGACAGCGGCCCTCGCCACGTCCTCGAGCCGGTCCTGGACGGCGTGCAGGATCCGGTGCCGCTCCCGGCTGAGCGGGTCGGAGAGTGCGGGGGCGCCCAGGGCGGGTCCGCGAGACATGGCGCCGATCGTCGCTGCCCTCCTCGTCTCCCGTCAACAGGCCCGGCGGGCGACATACCGGGGGAGCTGGGCGCGGCGCACAAGGCGGTGGCCACGAACTTGGGTGCTCGCACCCAATGTGTGCTCGGAAGGCCCTCACCTACTGTGACGCTCGCCCACCCCCCAGCACCTCGGAAGGGGCGTCACTCATGCTCGCGGTCGACGGTATCAGCGTGCGCTTCGGCGGGATCACGGCACTGGACGGTGTCGCGTTCGCCGTCGAGCCGGGCACCGCCATGGGGCTCATCGGACCGAACGGAGCCGGCAAGACCACCTTGTTCAACTGCCTCACCCGGCGCTGCACCCCTGATGCGGGGACGGTGCGGTTCGAGGACGAGGACCTGCTCGCCCTCCCGCCGCACTCCGTGGCCGGGCGCGGCATCGCCCGCACCTTCCAGAACCTGGGTCTGTTCCCGCTGCTCACGGTCCGGGAGAACGTCATGGTCGGCGCCCATGGCCAGGGGCGCACGGGACACCTCGCCGCAGCGCTCCGGCTGCCCCGCGTCCGGCGGGAGGAAAGGGAACTACGTGACCAGGCGGACGACTTGCTACGGCGTCTCGGCCTGGCGGAGGTCGCCGACCACCCCGCCTCCGGGCTGCCGTTCGGCACGCTCAAACGCGTCGAACTCGCCCGGGCGCTCGCGGTACGGCCCCGGCTGCTGTTGCTCGACGAACCCGTCAACGGGCTCAGCCACGGCGAGGTGGACCAGTTCGCGGATCTGGTCCGCTCGGTGCGCGAGGACTTCGACCTGACGCTCCTGGTGGTCGAACACCACATGGGGTTCGTGATGGGCCTGTGCGACCAGGTGGTCTGCCTCGACTTCGGGCGCAAGATCGCCGAGGGCTCACCGGAGGAGATCCAGCGCGACCCGGCGGTCATCGAGGCGTACCTGGGGGTGGCGGCATGACGGAACCCACCATCGACAGCACCGAAGTCGGACAGGTGAACGCGGAGCCGGACTTCCTGAAGGTCGCCGGGCTGCATGCCGGATACGGTCAGGCCCGTGTGCTCCAGGGGCTCGACTTCTCCGTCGCGCGCGGCGAGGTGTGCGCGATCCTCGGGCCCAACGGGGCGGGCAAGACAACGACACTGCGGGCCCTGTGCGGCACGGTCCGCGGACGCGGCTCGGTGACGTTGAACGGCACGGAGCTGCTGGGCCGCTCGCCCGAGCAGACCGCCCGTCTCGGCGTGGCGCACGTGCCCGAGGGCCGGGGCACCTTCAACGACCTGACCGTCGAGGAGAACCTGCGCGTCGGCGCCCACGTGCGCACCGGCCGGTGGCGGCGGGGCAGCGCCGAACGCGTGGCCGTGGCGGCCGACCTGGAACGGATCTACGACTACTTCCCCAAGCTGCGCCAGCGGTCCCGCCAGGCCGCCGGCAGCCTCAGCGGCGGCGAACAGCAGATGCTCGCCATCGGCAGGGCGCTGATGCTGCGGCCCGCCCTGCTGCTCCTGGACGAGCCGTCGCTGGGGCTCGCGCCGCTGGTCACGCGCGAGCTGTTCGAGATCGTCCGTGCCGTCAACGAGGAGGAACGCACCACCGTGGTCGTCGTCGAACAGAACGCCCAGCTCGCGCTGGATGTCGCGCACCGGGCGCACGTACTGGAGGCCGGCCGCCTGGTGCTGTCCGGGCCGTCCCGGGAGATCCGCGAGGACGGGCAGGTCGCCGAGGTCTACCTCGGTGTGTCCGTCCGCTCCGCAAAGGGAGGGGGAGCGCCGTGACCGAACTGCTCCAGCAAATGGTGGAAGGGGTCGGCTCCGGCGCTGTCTACGCCAGCCTGGCGCTGGCCCTGGTGCTGATCCACCGGTTCACCGGCATCGTGAACTTCGCCCAGGGCGAGCTCGCCATGATCTCCACGTACGTGGCGTGGCAGCTCGTGGCGTCCGGGATGTCCTTCTGGCTCGCGCTGCCGGTCACCCTGGCGGTGTCGTTCGCCGGCGGCATGCTGGTCGAGCGGATCGTCATCCGTCCCGTGCAGAAAGCGCCCGAGCTGACGACGGTCATCGTCACCGTGGGCCTGTTCATCTTCGTCAACGCGATGGCCGGTCTCATCTGGTCGTTCACCGTGAAGGACTTCCCGCAGCCGTTCCCCGACGGCGGGATCGACCTGGCCGGGGTACGGGTGGACTGGTCGACACTCGGGATCATCGCGGTGGTGGCCGTCGTGATGGGGCTGCTGTACCTGCTGTTCCAGCACACCTCCAGCGGCCTGGTGATGCGCGCGGTCGCCTGCAACCCCGCCTCCGCCCGGCTGTCGGGCATCAGGGTGGGCCGGGTGCTGATGCTCGGCTGGGGGCTGGCCGCGACAGTCGGCGCCGTGTCGGGCGTGCTCGTCGCCCCGCTGCTTTTCCTCGAGCCCAACATGATGGGCGGGGTGCTGATCTACGCGTTCGCCGCGGCCACCCTCGGCGGCTTCGACAGCCCGGTCGGCGCGGTCGTCGGCGGCCTGTGCGTGGGCGTCGCCGAGACGCTGGCCGGGGCGTACGTGGATGTCGTCGGCGCCGATCTGAAGGTGGGCGTACCCCTGGTGATCATCCTGGCGGTGCTGTTGGTGCGGCCCCAGGGCCTGTTCGGACGGGCGGCGGTGGAACGCGCATGAGCACGATCGTCGCAACCCTCGGCACCGACCGCGCCCGGCGTCTGCGGGCCGCGCTCACCGCGCTGCTCGTGGCGGCCGTCGCCGTGAGCGCACCGTTCTACTTCGCCCCCTTCCAGGTCTTCCAGCTGACCATGGTGCTGCTGTACGCGGTGGCGCTGGCCGGACTGAACCTGCTGGTCGGATTCGGCGGGCAGATCTCACTCGGGCACGGCGCGTTCTTCGCGGCAGGGGCCTACACGGCGGCCGTCATGCTCGACCGGTACGACACCGGTCACCTGGCCACGCTGCCGGTCGCGGCCGCCGGATGCTTCCTGCTGGGCCTCGCTTTCGGCGTGCCAGCCCTGCGACTGCGCGGACTGTACCTGGCCCTCGTCACCCTCGCGTTCGCGGTGTTCCTGCCGCCCCTGCTCAAACGGCTCGAACCGGTGACGGGCGGCTCCATGGGCCTGACCGTGGACAAACTGCAACCGCCCGCGTGGAGCGGGATGGCCGAGGACCAGTGGACGTACTTCGTCGTCCTCGCGGTCACCGCGGTGTCCCTGCTGCTCGCCCGCAACCTGCTGCGGTCCCGGGTCGGCCGGGCACTGCTCGCCGTGCGGGACAACGAGAGCGCCGCGGAGGTCCTGGGCGTACGGCTGTCGCTGCACAAGACCCTCGCCTTCGCATGGAGCGCGCTGTTCGCGGGCGTCTCCGGGTGCGTCTACACCTGGGTGATCGGCTTCGTCTCACCCGACTCGTTCAGCTTCGTCCTGTCCATCACCCTGCTGGCCGGCCTGGTGGTCGGAGGGCTCGCCTCGCTGTACGGACCGCTGCTGGGAGCGGCCTTCGTGATGTACGTGCCGAGCATCGCCCAGGACATCAGCGAGGCGGCGCCCGGTGTGGTGTTCGGCCTGCTGATCATCGCGGTGATGTTCGTGGCGCCGACCGGACTGGCCGGTCTGGCGGGCCGTGTCCGGGGCACCGCCGCCCGACGACTCATCCGCACCACCACCCCCGCCGCCGACGACGGCCGGACGTCCGGCTCCGAACCTTCCGCGCTCCACACTCCGGCGGATCCCACCCCTGTCGATGCCGAACCCGCGGGCGCACCGCCCCGCCCGGAAAAGGAATGAACCACATGCGCAAGAAGACCACTCTGCGGGCGGCCGCGGCCGCTTCCGCCGCCCTGCTCCTCACCACCGCCTGCAACAGCCAGCGCGGGCAGGACGACAAGGACGCGGCCGCCGACGGCGCGTGCCAGGGCCAGCAGACCACCGGCATCACCGACAAGACCATCAAGCTGGGCGGCGTCTACCCGCTCTCCGGACCGGCCTCCGCGTACGGCACGATCAGCAAGGGCGTGAGCGCCTACTTCAAGCACGTCAACGACAAGGGCGGCATCGACGGCCGCACGGTCGAGTTCATCGTCCGCGACGACGGCTACCAGCCTCCCAAGGCGGTCGAGGAGGCCCGCAGACTCGTCGAGCAGGAGAAGGTGTTCGCCGTCTTCCAGACCCTGGGCACGCCCTCCACGGCCGCCGTGTGGGACTACCTGGACAAGCGGAAGGTGCCGCAGCCCTTCGTCGCCACCGGCGCCTCCGTCTGGGGCACGGACGACAACCACCCGTGGACCACCGGCTGGCAGCCCAACTACATCTCCGAGGCACGCGTGTACGCCAAATACCTCAAGGAGGAGAAGCCGAAGGCCAAGGTCGCCGTCCTCTACCAGAACGACGACTTCGGCAAGGATCTGCTCGGCGGGTTCGAGGCGGCCGTCGCCGGCAGCGGCGTCAAGGTGGTCGCCGAGGAGAGCTACGAGGTCACCGACCCCTCGGTCTCGGCGCAGATGACGAGCCTCGCCCGGTCCAAGGCGGATGTGCTGCTCAACATCACCACCCCGAAGTTCGGCAGCCAGGCCCTCGCCGCCGATGCCAAGAACACCAAGTGGAACCCACTGCACATCGTGAACAACGTGTCCTCGTCCGCCACCGTGCTGAAGCCCGTCGGGTTCAGGAACGTCCAGGGCGTGGTCTCGGCGACCTACTTCAAGGACCCCGCCGACCCGCAGTGGGCGGACGACGCGGAGATGAAGACGTACCGGGAAGCGCTGCGCACGTACGTGCCCGGCTCCGACCCGGCCAACCAGTTCAACGCCTACGGCTGGGCCGTCGCCTCCAGCCTGCACAAGGCCCTGGACGCGATGAAATGCCCGACCAGGGAGGGGCTGCGGGACGCGGTGCGCAACCTCAAGGACGTCAAGGTGGGCATGCTGCTCCCCGGTGTCGCCCTCTCCACCGGGCCCGATGACGCCTTCCCGATCGAGACGATGCAGCTGATGCGGTTCAAGGGCGAGCGGTGGCAGCTGTTCGGCAAGCCCGTGGACACCCGTAAGGAGTTCGGCCCGCCGGCGAAGTGAGTCTGCGGGGCCGGTCCCCGGGGGGCGGTGCCCCAGCCCCCTGGGGGACCGGCCCCGCTCAGCCCGTCGTAACCCTCCTGCCCGCCGTGCCGCGCGCCGGACAGGGCGGCCGCGGTCTGTGCCGGGTTTCAATAGGCTTACCGGGTCAGCAGGAGACATCGGCGACCGAGTACGCGGTGGTGTCCAGCGGTGGAGGGGCCGATGACGGAGCTCAGCGAAAGCCACGACGATCCGTTCGCCCCGCACCTCGCTGCCTTGGTGGTGCTCGACGACCGAGGAGTAGTGGTCGGATGGAACCGGCGGGCTCAGGAGCTGCTCGGCCATCCGGACACAGCCGTGATCGGTCGTCCGGCGTTCGAGGTGCTGGTCGATCCTCCTGATCTGCCGGCTGTCACCGAGGCCGCGGCGAAGTGCAGGAGGGCCGGTGGTTGGTTCGGCGTGCTCACCCTGCGCCACCGCGACGGGCAGCTCGTGGAGCTGGGGCTCAGGGCCCATGAGCTGTCACGCGGTGACCGGGGACGTGAGTGGTTTCTCGCGGGGGCGCCCGCGGGTGACGTACTCGAATGGCAGAGGGACCGGGCGGTCCTCGACGGGTTGTACCGCCAGTGCCCGATCGGCTTGGTCATCCACGGCCCCGACCAGAGGATCCTCCGGGTCAACCGGGCCATCGAACGGTTCAGCGGCGTCCCGGCAGCGGACTTCCGGGGGTTGTCCACCGGCCGGTTCCTCCTCGCCGACGACGCGCGCAAGGCCGTGGACCGCGTGCGCCAGGTGATGCAGACCGGAAGACCCCTGGTCTACTCCGAGCAGTTCGTCCGCCTGGAGCAGGATCCGGCACGAGAGCGGGTCGCGTTGGTCTCGTCCTTCCGGATGGAGGATCCCTCCGGCCGTGTCCTGGGTGTGGCCGAGATGATCGAGGACATCACCGAACGCCATCGGGCCCAGCGTCGGCTCGCGCTCCTCGACCAGGTGGGCAGCCGTATCGGAACCACGCTCGACGTGGCCGAGACCGCCCGGGAACTGGCCGAAGTGATGGTGCCCCACCTCGCAGACCACGCGTCGGTGGACCTGCTTCAGGCGGTGACGCGCGGTGAGGAACCTACGCGCGCCGTGGCAGGGCCTGTGGTCCGACTGGGAACCTGCAGCGTCGGTGCCCAGCAACCCGGCCCGCCCCACCCCGAGGGTCACCCCGTGGAGTTCGGGCCCGACGCACCCCAGGCCGGATGTCTGGCCGAGGGACGGCCCCTGCTGGAGCCGGTTCTGCCGCCCGACTGGGTTTCGGCGGCAGGCCGGCAGGGGGCCCAGGCTCCGGACCTGGGCGCCCACTCCCTGATTGTGGTACCTCTTGCCGCGCGCGGCCTGGTGCTCGGTGTGATGACCCTGTGGCGCTCGCGCCGCCCCGACGCCTTCGAGACGGACGATCTCACCCTCGCTCAGGAACTCGCCTCGCGCGCCGCCGTCGCCATCGACAACGCCCGGCGCTTCACCCAGCAGCAGACCGCGTTCACCTTGCAGAGCAGCCTTCTGCCCCGGACGGTTCCGGACCAGTCGGCCGTCGAGGTGGCCCTGCGGTACCTGCCGGCCAGCGCAGGCCCCGGCCTGGGCGGCGACTGGTTCGACGTCATCCCCCTGTCCGGGGCCCGGGTCGCCCTCGTCGTCGGCGACGTGGTGGGGCGCGGCATTCATGCTGCCGCCACCATGGGCCGGCTACGCACCGCCGTCCACACGCTCGCCAGCCTTGACCTGGAACCGGACGAGGTCCTCTCCCGCCTCGACGACCTGGTCGACCTGCTGGCGGCCGAACACGAAGCAGTCGGCGAGCGGTCCGTGGGTGAGCAGGTCGTCGGCGCCACGTGCCTGTACGCCGTCTACGACCCGGTCTCAGGACGCTGCTCCGTGGCCCGTGCCGGTCACCCGCCGCCGGTGGTGACCGCTCCGGATGGACAGGTGGCGGTGCTCGACCTGCCGGCCGGCCCACCGCTCGGCCTGGGCGGTCTGCCGTTCGAGACCCGGGACATCGAACTGGCCGAGGGAAGCCTGCTGTGTCTGTACACCAACGGGATCATCGGCGAGCGCCACATCGATGCCGACGCCGGCCTGACGAAGCTGTGCGCGGCGCTCGCCCGCCCTGCCGGCGCGCTGGAACGCACCTGCCAAGCGGTGATCGACGCGCTTGTGCCCTCGCGCCCCAGCGACGACGTCGTACT
Source organism: Streptomyces sp. NPDC088254 (assembly GCF_044740925.1). NCBI lineage: Bacteria > Bacillati > Actinomycetota > Actinomycetes > Kitasatosporales > Streptomycetaceae > Streptomyces > Streptomyces sp. NPDC088254. The sequence continues at coordinate 803,907 of NZ_JBIURQ010000001.1, forward strand.
GCTGATCGCCCGCACCCACATGCTGCCACCGGCCAACGTCGCCTCCTGGTGTCTGCCGCCAGAGCCTGCCAGCGCCGGCCGGGCCAGGACGTTGATCTCGGCCAAGCTGACCGAGTGGGGTCTGGAGCACTTGGCGTTCACCACGGAGTTGATCGCCAGCGAACTGGTCACCAACGTCTATCGCTATGCCGGCGGCCCTGCGACCCTGCGGCTGATCCGTGAGCAGTGTCTGGTGTGCGAGGTCAGCGACACCAGCCACACCTCACCACACCTGCGCCACGCCCGTACGACCGACGAGGGCGGGCGCGGCCTGTTCCTGGTGGCCCAGATGACCGAACGCTGGGGTACCCGCTACACCCGCGAGGGCAAGACCGTGTGGACCGAACAACCGCTGACCGGTACGCCCGTCTGACCGTCTCGGGCCGCGGGGGGGGGGGGGGGGGGCCCCCCCCCCCCCCCCCCCCCCCCCCCCCCCCCCGGCCGGGGGCCCGCGCCGGGGGCCGCCGCCCCCCCCCCCCCCCCCCCCCCCCCCCCCCCGCCGCCCCGGTGCGCTCCCGCGGGGCCCCCCCCCCCCCCCCCCCCCGGCCCCCGGGGGGGGGGGGGGGCGGGGGGGGGGGGGGGCGCCCCCCGCCCGCCCCCCCCCCCCCCGCCGCGGTGGTCATTCGGCTGCGGCGAGAAGCCGTGCCTCGCCCTCCTCGTACAGGCACCGCTGCTCACGGCTGTCGGCGGCACGGCGACGGTGGTCCAGACGGCTGCCCAGCCAGCCCGCGAGGTAGCCGAACGGGATGGAGACCAGCCCGGTGGACTGCATGGGGAACAGGTCGAAGTCGGCATGCGGGAAGACGGCGGACGGCGTGCCCGAAACGGCCTTGGAGAAGACCATGAGCAGCAAGGCGCAGGCCGCGCCGCCGTAGAGCGCGGCGAGCAGACCGGTGCGCGTGAACCCGCGCCAGAACAGGGAGTAGGTGAGCGCGGGCGCCACCGCTGATGCACCTATGCAGATGGCCAGAGTGGTCAGCACGCCGACGTCCCAGTTCTGCACCATGGTGGCGAGCCCGATGGCGACGATCCCCACGGCCACGCTCGTCCACGCCGCCACCGTCATCTCGGTACGGGGCTCGGCCTGTCCCCGCCGCACCGCGTGGGCGAACAGGTCGTGGGCGAGTGACGAAGCCGCGGCCAGGGTCATCCCCGCGACCGACGACAGCAGGGTGATGAACACCATGCCCGCCACGGCCGAGTACAGGATCGCCGCGCCCGCGGAGCCGGGGGCCCCGCCGAGCACCTGGGACAGCATGAGCACCGACGTCCTGCCGTGCGGGTCTGCCGCGACGATGTGCTGCGATCCCACCAGGGCCGCCGCACCCGTGCCCATGACGATCACGAGCAGGCAGAACGTGGTGACCGTGCCGACCGCCCATGACATGGAGCGACGCACGGCCGGTACGTCCTGCGCGGAGTACAGGCGCATGGTGATGTGCGGCAGGCAGGCCACGCCGAGGATGATGGTGATCTGGAGGCTGACGAAGTCCAGCCGGCCACCGGTGGACGTGCCGAGCTGCAGGCCCTGCTCAAGGTAGGCGGGGCCCGCGCCGCTGCCGTGCTGGGCTGCCCTGAGGATGTCGCCGGGGTTCCAGTCGAAGCGGTTGAGGACGAGAGCGGCGACGACGATGCTGGTGCCGAGCAGGATCACGATCTTGATCATCTGAAGGAGCGCGGTGCCCCGCATACCGCCGATCGCCGCGTAGATGATCATCAGAGTGCCGACGATGACGATGCACGCCGTCCTGGCGCCCGCAGCGAACGGAATGTCCAGGATGAAGGTGAGCAGCGACCCGGCTCCGGAGAGCTGGACGACCAGGAAGGGCAGCGTCGCCGAGAGTGTCACCACGCAGGCGGCGATCCGCACGGCCCGTCCGGACATGTTGCGGGCCAGGACGTCGCCCATGGTGAAACTGCCGGCGTTGCGCAGGGGTTCGGCCAGTAGGAACATCAGCAGCACCAGGGACAGGGCGGTGCTGACCGCAAGGACGTAGCCGTCGTATCCGGCGAGCGCGATGATGCCCGTGGTGCTCAGCACCGTGGCGGCGGAGATGTAGTCGCCCGCGATCGCCAGGCCGTTCTTGAGCGGGGTGAGCGACAGGTAGCCGGTGTAGAAGTTCGCCAGGTCGTCGCGGTCCGGTCCCGCCATGACGCACATCAGCAGCGTGACGGTGACCAGCGTGGTGAACAGAACCAGGATGATGGCCTGCGTCCCGGAGCTGAAGTCGTTCATCTCGCCGTCCCCGTGTTCCGGCCGGTCGGGACCGCCCGCTCCCGGACGGCGCGGGCCAACGGATCCACGGAGCGTTGTGCGCTGCGCCCGTACCAGAAGACCGCCGCGAAGGTGACGACGAGTTGGAGGATGCCCAAGGCCATGCCCAGGCTCAGCTCTCCGGTGACCTTGGACCCCATCAGACCGGGCGCGTAGCAGGACAGCACGACATACACGACGAAGGAGCCGAGCGCGGTGAGCGTGGAGATCCGGCGGAGCAGGCGGTAGGCCGAGCGGAGGGCGGTGAGGTCGGCGTCGTCTCGACGGGTCTCGTGCGCGTAGGGGGCGCCCCAGGGGGCTTGCCGACCGTACGAGTCGTGTCGCGCGGCGTCGTGCCCGTACGACTCCGGCCACGGGTTCTGGTACGGCTCCGGCCACGGGTTCTGTCCGTACGTCTCGTGTCGAGGGGGGATTCCGTAGGACTGTGCTGAGGGTGGGTACCGGTTCTCGTCGGCGTGTGTCATCGCCTGGCCTTCCACTACGGCTGGGATCCCTGCGGTAAACGGGAAAGGTGCTTCAGGCGGGGCACCATACCGACTGGTTGGAATGCCTGTAAGTCCGCCGGAGGTCACGTTTCGGCGTTGATGTGATCCCCTGGGCGCGGAAGCATGGGATACATCACAGGCAGTTATGTTGTGCACAATTTAATTGCTGGCTAGCGTCTGGTGTCAGGAGACCGACACGTGGAGGCAGCACTATGGATCCCGTCCGCTACGAGCATTACCGTCCCGTCGAACGTCCGACCTATCAGGAAGAGTTGGATGCGGTGGTCGCACAGGTGGCGCAGCGCACCAACGCCTCGGTCGAGCGTGAGGCCGTCGGCGGCGCCGTCCGCACCGCCCACGGAAAGACCTACGGCCTGATGAAGGCCACCGTCACGGTCGGTGACAATTACGGCTTCCACGGGCAGGGCATCTTCGCCCGGCCCGCCGAGTACGACGCCGTCGTCCGCTACTCCAACGGTCTGGGCCACCAGCGTCCCGACCATCAACTGGGCGCGGCGTGCGGCATGGGCATCAAGCTGTTCGGGGTCCCCGGACCCTCATTGCTGGCCGACGAACCCGACACCGGCACCTTCGACCTCAACCTGATCAACAACGACGTCTTCTTCGCGAACACGGCCTACGACTACATGGTCATCGAGGATCTGTTCGCGGAGCTGCCCGAGGCCCTGGTGAACCCCGCCCGCCGCAAGACCTGGATGGCGGAGTTCCTGACCCGCCGGGGCACGCTCGCCGACCCGGACGGCTGGCTGTGGGACGAACTGTTCGCCATGCTCTCGTTCACCACCGTCCCGCGCAGAAACCTGCTGTCGTACACCTACAACAGCATGGGCGCCTTCCGGTACGGCGATCACATCGCCAAGATCCGCACCGTGCCGACGGCCGAGTCGCTGGCCGCTCTCACGCACCAGATCGTGGACGTGCGCGCGGACAACGAGGCGTTTCGCCGCACCCTGGTCGCCGAGGCCGCGGAACGGGATCACTCCTTCGAGCTCCAAGTGCAGCTGAACACCGATCTGGCTCGTATGCCGGTGGACAACACCTCCGTGAAGTGGTCCGACGAGTTGTCCCCCTGGGTGACCGTCGCCCGTGTGGACATCCCGCGTCAGGACATCGGCGGGGACGACAACGTGACGGCCGCCGACGCCACGTCGATCACACCGTGGCGCTCACGAGAGGAGCACCGGCCCATCGGCGAGATCCAGCGGGTGCGGCAGGAGGTCTACCGGCGCTCGTCCATCGAGCGGCACCGCATCAATGGACAACAGCGGCGCGAACCGGTCAGCAGCGCGCAGGTGCTCGGCTGAGTCTGCCGAGCCGCGTCCCCTCACCTGCGCCGGCCGTGCCCGGAGACGGTCCTGCCCCTGCTCGTGAACGGCCGTCTCGCCCGGGAGCGACCAGTCGTCCTGCGGAACGTTCGCGTTCATGCGGGGGGTCTCGATCAGGCGGGGCGGCAGGGTCTGCTGCGCGGCTCTGAAGTGCGCCGACTGCACGTGAGCAGCGTCTGCTCTGTCCTCGCGGAAGGCCTCGACCAGGACGTACTCCGTGGTGTCCGTCATGACGAGCACGCGGTGGCCGCAGGTGTGCGGGGCAGTGGCGAACGCGTTCTGGGCGCGCGTCGCCCAGTTCGCCAACGGTCCAGCGGTTCGCTTCGCGATCCGTGCACGGTGTCCGTGCGGGCGTGATCAGCGGGCCTTGGAACGCATCTCCCGGGGGCTCACCCCGAAGCGTCGTCGGAAGGCCGTGCTCATGGCCTTCGCCGAGGAGAAGCCCGAGGCATACGCCAGGTCCGTGATCGTCATGTGCTCGCAGTCGGCGCGAGGGTGGATCAGCGGTGTAGTGGCGCACGGCTCTGCGCACTGTCCGTCGCTGTGGTTCACTCAGCAGCCAGACGGTCAGCGGCGGGCGGGCGGGAGGGCGTTGGTGGCGGTGAGTCGGCCAGTCGGCGGCGAGCCGGCCAGTCGGCGGTGAGCCGGCCAGTCGGCGGCGAGCCGGGGTGAGCTCCTCCAGGGAGAGGGTACGTCGCAGCAGGCCTCGGCGCAGTTCGAGAGTTCACGGACGGAATTCAGGTCGGCGGCTCGCGCGGTGCGGATCTCGGCGGCGGGGACGGCGTGGACAGCGGCCTGATCCCTGATGACCATCACTCAAGAGAAGGCACCCGGCATGACCGACAAATACGACGTCAAGCGCGAGCTCAAGAAGTGCTACTCGCCCAAGAACACTGACTGGCAGCTCGTTGACATCCCCGAGCTCCGGTTCCTCGCCATCGACGGGCACGGCGACCCGAACACCAGCGCCGCGTACCGTAGCGCGGTCGAGGCGCTCTACGCGGTCGCCTATACCGTCAAGTTCGCGAGCAAAGGTGCCCTCGGCAAGGACTTCGTCGTGGGCCCGCTTGAGGGACTGTGGTGGGCGGACGACATGGACGACTTCCTGGCCAGGCTGAAGGACAACTGGCGATGGAGACTGCTCATCAACGTCCCCGACTGGATCACCAGCGACATGATCGAAGACGCCAAGCACACCGCCCTGACCAAGAAGAAGCTTCCTGCGATTCCGAACGTTCGGTCAGAGACCTTGCGCGAGGGCACCAGCGCCCAGGTCCTCCACATCGGCCCTTACGACGACGAGACGCCGATCCTGACCAGGCTGCACCACGAGTACCTACCCGCCAACAACTTGCGGGAGGTGGGGCTGCACCACGAGATCTACCTCAGCGACCCACGTAGGACCGGCCCCGCCAAGCTCAGGACGATCCTGCGGCAACCCGTAGAAGCGCAATCCGGTTGAGTGACGTCGGGGTGTCAGCGGAGGCCGATGCCCACGGGCGAGGTTGAAGAACAGCCTTCGACGTACGACCTTGCACACCGCCACCGTTCGGGCCGGCACCGCCCCGGCCCCCAAGATCTCCGCGGACACCCTCATGGCCATCGCCGAGGCGTGCCGCCGGCGCGAGCAACTGCGCTTCGACTACGCGAGCCCCCGCCACGGCCGAAGCAGGCGCTCGGCCGAGCCGCACAGCCCCGTCGGCTTCGACCGCCACTGGTATCTGATCGCCTGGGACACCGACCGCACCGACTGGCGCACCTTCCGTGTCGACAGGCTCACGCCGCGCACGCCGACTGGACCGCGGTTCAGCCCCCCCGAACTCGCCGACGCCTTGCGCACGCACGCCGCCCGCTGCCTGAGCGCCATACGCAAAGCATGACAGAGGAGCAGGCTGCTGAACAGCGGTCAGGTGGCAGAGCGGTGCCGGCGGGCTACCGGGTGTCGGCGGACGGCTTCCTGGGTCGCCGGCTGTTGTTCACGGCCGTACTGTTCGCCGGTCGGGCGCGCCTCTTCGTGCTGCGGCTGCGCAGGGCGACGAAGGAGCGTCCTCCGGTGGTCCAGTGATCGACGGCGTGCCAGCCCGCGCGGGCTCCGTGCCGCAGTAGGGCCGGCGTACCGAGCCGGGCCCAGGGGAACGGCGCGCCGGATGCGTTGTGCGTGTCGGTGATACGGACGTGGATGCGTTCGTCGACGTCCACCGGAACGGTTTCGGCGATCAGCAGGCCACCCGGTAGGAGGACCTGGGCGAGCCGGCGGAGCAGGGCGCGTGGATCGCCGCCGATGCCGACATTGCCGTCCACGAGGAGCGCACTGCCCCAGCGGCCCTCGGCGGGCAGCGGCTCGAAGACGGACCGGCGCAGGGCTGAGCCGCCGATGGCGGTGGTCCGGGTGACGGCTGCCTCACTGACGTCGATGCCGAGGACTCGCCGTCCCCGCTCCGCGAGCTCGGCGACCAACCGCCCGGGGCCGCACCCCACGTCGAGTACGGAGCCCTCGCACCGGCCGAGGATCTCCAGGTCCACGGCGTCGGCGCGCGCACACCACCGTTCCACCTCCAGCGGCAGCAGCCAGCCGTCGGCCCGGCGCAGGAAGAGCGGTCCACGGCCGCTGTGCAGCGCGCGGGAGTAGGGATCGGCGGTGGCCCAGGCAGGCTCGTCCAGCGGTTGCGTGCGGTCGAGTTCTCCGATGTCGGAGGGCGCGACGGTCTGTGTCGTCCGGTTCATCGACCCGCGGCCGTCGTCAACTCGGCCCGGGCGCGGAGCGAAAGGGCTGTGGGGCGCCGCCGCGGTATCGGGTGCGGCCGGCCCGGGGGCCCGGAACCCGCCGTCTTCAGCCGGTCCGAAGACGGCGTCGGGGTCGGCGAAGTCCACGGTGAGCAGTTCCGGCGGCGTGTCCGTCGCGGGCCGCCATCCGGGGCAGGCGTCGAGGGGGGGAGAGGGAGTCGGGGTGGTCACAGGACTCACCCTACGGAGACAAAACGTGCATACCGGATATCGGGTCCTTACGAAACGCGGACGTCGGAGACCTCAGGTACGTCAGGCACAGCCGGGGTGCGAGGCTGGGGCAATGCAGCAGCCGTACGAATCGATGGACGCCGCAGCCACGGTGCTCCCTGGCGCCGAAGCCGCCCGCGTCCTGGTCGTGGAAGACGACCGCACCGTCGCCGAGGTCGTCGCCGGCTACCTCGAACGCGCCGGCTACGCGGTGCAGCGGGCCGACGACGGACCGACCGCGCTCATGCGGGCCGCCGAATGCCGGCCCCATCTGGTGGTGCTGGACCTGATGCTGCCCGGAATGGACGGCCTGGAAGTGTGCCGTCGGCTGCGGCAGCGCGGCCCGGTGCCGGTCATCATGCTCACCGCGCGGGGCGACGAGGACGACCGCATCATGGGCCTGGAGGTGGGCGCGGACGACTACGTCACCAAGCCCTTCAGCCCCAGGGAACTGGTCCTGCGCGTGGAGTCGGTCCTGCGCCGCACCCGGCCCGTCGTCGCGTCGCAGCCGCTCAGCGCGGCCGGCCTGACCATCGACCCCGCAGCGCGCCGAACCACCAAGAACGGCACCGAACTGTCCCTCACCCTGAGGGAGTTCGACCTGCTCTCCTTCCTCGTGCGCCATCCGGGCCGCGCCTTCAGCCGCGAGGACCTGATGCGCGAGGTGTGGGGCTGGGACTTCGGTGACCTCTCCACCGTCACCGTTCATGTCCGTCGGCTGCGGGGCAAGGTCGAGGACGATCCGGCGCAGCCCCGGCTGATCCAGACCGTGTGGGGCGTGGGCTACCGCTTCGACCCCGCCGGTCAGGACGCTGACGCCGGCCGGGAGCGGGCCGACCATGAATGACACCCTCCTGATCGCCGTGTACGCCTTCTCCGGTGCGGCGGTGGCCGGCCTGGCCGGTGCGGGCGTCCTCCGCTTGATCCGGCGGCGCTCCCTGACCGTGTCGCTCGCCGTCGTCGCCGCTGTGGCGGTGACCGCGATGCTCGCGGGCACACTCGCCGTGGCGGAGGCGATGTTCCTGTCGGCGCACGACCTGAGCGTCGTCACCATGGTCGTCGCCATGGCCGCGGTGGTGTCCTTGGTCACCGCTCTGCTGCTGGGCCGCTGGGTCGTCGCACGTAGCCACGAACTCGCCGTGGCGGCCCGGTCGTTCGGTGACGGCGGTGACTTCACCGCGCCCGAGCAACCGGCCACGGCCGAACTGTCGGCGCTCAGCCGGGAGTTGGCTGTCACCAGTGCCAGACTCGCCGAGTCACGCGAACGCGAACGCGCTCTGGAAGCCTCCCGGCGCGAACTCGTCGCCTGGATCTCGCACGACCTGCGCACCCCGCTCGCCGGCCTGCGCGCGATGTCGGAGGCGCTGGAGGACGGTGTGGCGTCGGATCCCCGACGTTACCTGCGGCAGATCCGCACCGAGGTCGAGCGCCTCAACGGCATGGTGGGCGACCTCTTCGAGCTCTCCCGCATCCACGCCGGAACGCTCGCCCTGTCCCCGTCCAGGATCTCGCTGTACGACCTGGTCAGCGACGCCCTCGCCGGAGTGGACCCCCTCGCGCGCGAGCACGGGGTACGGCTGGTGGGCGAGTACGTCGAGCCGGTGCCGGTCGAGGTGGACGGCAAGGAGATGAGCCGCGTGCTGGGCAACCTCCTCATCAACGCGATCCGACGCACCCCGGCCGACGGGACGGTCGCCGTGACCGCCGGGCGCTCCCGCGACGGCGTCGTCCTGTCCGTCTCCGACGGCTGCGGCGGGATCCCCGAGGACGACCTGCCGCGCGTCTTCGACACCGGCTGGCGTGGGACGGACGCCCGCACGCCGCCGGCCGGCGCCGGCCTGGGGCTCGCCATTGTCCGGGGCATCGTCGAAGCCCACCGGGGACGCGCCACCGTGCACAACATCACCGGCGGTTGCCGCTTCGAGGTGACGCTGCCCGCGGCCGGTGTGTGACGTCGCCGGACCGCTCCCGTGTGCCGCGGGCGATGTCACGTCTTCCGGGGACCGACAGGTCGGGACTTATCCGAGACTCGGCGCGCACATAGCGTGGGATTCGCCCAGCAGGGGAATCGGTGCCGCGCGTCAGAAAAGGCGTGGCGGTCGAGGGAGTCGTCTTGGCCACTCACGTCCCGGTCGTTCCGGTCGTTCCGGAAGAACCGTCCGCAGAATCGCCGGTGAATTCGTCACCGGAATCGTCACCGGAATCGTCTCCGGAAGCGTCCGGGGAATCCGCTGTCGCCGTCTTCCGCGCCTCGCGGGCGCAACAGCGCATGTACTTCCTCCAGGAGATGGAGGGAGCCAGGCCCACCTATCACATGCCGGTCTTCTGCGCGTTCGACGCCGACGTGGACACGGACCTGCTGCGGGTCTGCGCGCAGCGGCTGCTCGACCGGCACGAGGCGCTGCGCACCCGGTTCGTCCTGAGCGAAGGGGAGTTGACGCAGTGCGTGGACTCCTCCGCGCGCCTCGACTGGTCGGTGGAGACGGCGGGAACGGGGGAGACGGAAGGCGCCGACGGCGCCGAGGCCGTGCGCCGCTGGATGGACGCGCAGTACCGGCGGCCCTTCGACCTCGCCGCCGGTCCTCTGTTCCGGGCCGCCCTGCTGCGCCGCCCGGGAGGGTCGGCCGGCGCACTGCTGGCGCTCGGAATGCATCACATCGTCGGCGACGGATGGTCGGCGGGAATCCTGCTCCGGGAACTCTTCGCGGAATACGCCGCTGAAGCGGGCGGCGGGGAATGCGTCGGCGTGGAGGAGCCGGAATTTCATTACGCCGATTTCTCCGAATGGCAGGAGGAATGGCTGCGCGGTCCCGCCGCCGAACGGCAGCTCGCCTATTGGGCCGGACAACTGGGCGGTGAGCTGCCCACCTCCGCGATCCCCGCCGACCTCCGCCCGGCGGCCGTCCCCGGCCCCGCCGCCCCCGCCCCGCGGGCGGCCGCCACGTACGAGGTCCCTCTGCCGGACGCCCTGCTCGGGCGGCTCGACCAGGTCTGCCGGGACACCGGCAGCACGCGCTTCATGGCCATGCTCGCCGCCCTCCAGGTCGTCCTGGGCCGCTACTCCGGCAGCGAGGACGTCGTCGTCGGCACCCCCGTGGCCAACCGCAACCGCAAGGAGTTCGCGGAGACGGTCGGCCTGTTCGTCAACACCCTCGTCATCCGCTCGGACCTCTCCGCGGACCCCCGGTTCCGCGAGCACGTCGCAGCGGTGCGGGACACCGTCGCGGACGCCCAGGACCACCAGGACCTGCCGTTCGAGCGGATCGTCGAGCACCTCAACCCCGGGCGCACCACCGAGCGGGCCCCGTTCTTCGACGTCCTCGTCGGCTTCCACGACGAGGACGAGACCACGGCGGACCTGCCCGGCCCTCGCGTCCGGCTGCTCGAAGGCCCCTCCCACACCGCGAAGTTCGACCTGACTTTCGACATCGTGCAGTCGGGCGGCGGTGTGCGCCTCCGCCTGGAGTACCGGGCCGACCTCTACGAGGCCGCCACCGTCGAGCGGTTCACCCGGCACTACCTGCGGCTGCTCGACGCCGCCCTCGACGCGCCGCACCTGCCGCTGTCCGCGCTGCCGTTGCTCTCGGAGGAAGAGCAACTGCCCCTCACATCACCGCCCGGCCCCGCCACGACACCCCCCTTCCTCGGCACAACGCCCGCCGCGGCGACCGCGGACAGCGCAACCACGGGCACCGCAATCAAGGACACCGCGACCGCCGTCGACCCCACGCCCTGCGCCCACGAGGTCTTCGCCGAGCACGCGGCCCGCGAACCCGACGCCGTCGCCGTGACCGACGGCGATCGCCACCTCGGCTACGGCGAACTCGACCGCCGCGCCAACCAGGTCGCCCACCGCCTGCGCGCCCTCGGTGTCGTCCCCGGCACCCTCGTCGGCCTGTGCGTCCCCCGTTCCGCCGAACTGGTCGTCGGCCTGCTCGGCATCCTCAAGGCGGGCGGCGCGTACCTGCCCCTCGACCCCGACAACCCGCCGGAGCGCCTGCGCCACATCGTCGGCGACGCCGGTCTCGGCCACGTCGTCGGCACCACCGGGACCCGCCCGCTGTGGGACGCCCCGGGCCTGTACGCCGTCGACCTGGAAGCCGACGCGGCCGAGCTGGACCTGCTGCCGGACACCGCCCCCGACAGCGGCGTCAGTCCCGACGACCTCGCCTACGCCATCTACACCTCCGGCTCCACAGGACTGCCCAAGGGCACCCTGGTGCCGCACCGCAACATCACCCGGCTGTTCTCCGCGACCGACCACTGGTTCGGCTTCGGCCCCGACGACGTCTGGACCCTCTTCCACTCCATCGCCTTCGACTTCTCGGTGTGGGAGCTGTGGGGCGCCCTGCTGCACGGCGGCAGGCTCGTCGTCGTGCCGTACGCCGTCAGCCGGTCCCCGGAGGAGTTCCACCGACTGCTGCACGACGAGAGGGTGACCGTCCTCAACCAGACGCCGTCGGCCTTCCACCAGCTCGACCGCGTCGACGAACTCAGTTCCCCGAGGGAACAACTCGCCCTGCGGCAGGTGGTGTTCGGCGGCGAGGCGCTGGACGTCGGCGCGCTGCGCGGCTGGTTCGGCCGCCACGGCGACGTATCGCCCCGCCTGGTGAACATGTACGGCATCACCGAGACCACGGTGCACGTCACCTACCGTCCGCTGACCGCCCGCGACGCCGAGGAAGGACGCGGCAGCGTCATCGGCGTGCCCATCCCCGACCTGCGGCTGCATCTGCTGGACGGCCGGGGCAGGGCCGTGCCCCGGGGTGCGGTGGGCGAGCTGTACGTCGCCGGGGCGGGCCTCGCCCGCGGCTACCTCAACCGCCCCGACCTGACCGCCGAACGCTTCCCCACCGCCGCCTCGGGGGAGCGGACGTACCGCACCGGAGACCTCGCCCGGGTCCGTGCGGACGGCGAACTGGAGTACCTCGGCCGCATCGACGACCAGGTCAAACTGCGGGGCTTCCGCATCGAGCTGGGCGAGATCGAGTCGGCGCTCACCGCCCACGCCGGAGTCGGCGCCGCCGTCGCTCGCGTGGTCCCGGACGCCACCGGAAATCCGGTCCTGACCGGGTACGTCGTGCCGGCCGCGGAGAACGCCGCCGGCGCCGCCCCGGAAACCGAGGCCACCCACCGGACCGTCGCTGAGCCCACCCCGGGCGCCATGGCCCCCCTCACCGTCGACGCGCTGCGCGCACACCTCTCCGCGCGGCTGCCCGACTACATGATCCCCGGCGTCTTCGTCACCCTGCCGGCGTTCCCCCTCACCGCCAACGGCAAGGCCGACCGGCGCGCCCTGCCGGCCCCGGGCGCCGAGGGCGCGACGATCCTGGGGTCCGCCGCCGCCCACGAGCCGGTGAGCGGGCCGGTCGAGACGGCGCTCGCCGAGATCTGGCAGGAGATCCTCGGCCACGAGCGGATCGGCGCACTCGACAACTACTTCGCCCTCGGCGGAGACTCCATCCGCTCGCTCCAGGTGCTCGCCCGCGCACGCGACCGCGGACTGCGCTTCGCCGTCGCCGACCTGATGCGGCACCAGACCGTCCGCGGTCTCGCCGGGGCGGTCGTCCGGGAGGCGGACACGCCGTCCGGAGGGCCGTCGGACACCTGGTCCGGCCCGGCGTCGTACCGTCCGTTCTCGCTCCTCGCCGAGGCCGACCGGGCGGCGCTGCCCGCCGGGCTGGAGGACGCCTACCCGATGACCCGGCTCCAGGCCGGGATGCTCTTCCACAGCGACCTGCCCGCGGAGGCCGGCCGGGTGTACCACAACGTCGCCTCCTACCACGTCGAGGCGCCCTGGTCCGAGCGGGCCTGGCGGCGGACGGTCGAGGAGGCCGGGGCCCGGCACGAGATGCTGCGCACCTCCTTCGATCCGCACGGATTCAGCGAGCCCCTCCAGCTCGTCCACCGCGACGCCCGCCCCCGCATCACCTTCGAGGACCTGCGCGGGCTGGACGACGCCGCGCGGGAAGAGGCCGTCGCCGCACGCTACGAGGCCGAGCGGGCCCGCCCGTTCGCCTGGGACGAGGCGCCCCTGATCCGCTTCCACGTCCAGCGCCGCACCGACATGACCTTCCAGCTGTTCGTCGTCGAGCACCACGCGGTCATGGACGGCTGGAGCGAGCGCTCCCTCCTCACCGAGCTCTCCTCCCGCTACGTCCGGCTCCGCGACGCCGAGGACGCCGCCGCGCAGCCCGCCGCCCCGGCCCCCGCGCCGCGCTCCCGCTTCGCCTCCTTCGTCGCACTGGAGCGCGCCGCGCTCGCCGACCCCGCCCAGCGGGACTTCTGGGACGAGGTGACCGAGGGCGCCCCCGTGACCCGGTTGCCGCGCTCCGTGACGGCGGCCGGGCCGCCCCGGATGACCTGGCACCACGCACCGCTGCCCGCCGGCCTCCACGAGCGGCTGGCCGTGCTCGCCGCCGAACTCGGCGTGCCGCTGCGCATCGTCCTGCTCGCCGCGCACGCTCGTGTCATGGCCCTGATGGGCGGCGGCGACGAGATCACCACCGGCGTGGTGCTCAACGGCCGCACCGAGGAGCCCGACGGCGACAAGGTCGTCGGCGCGTTCCTCAACACACTGCCCTTCCGGCTCGCCCTCGTCCCGGAGAGCTGGCGGGACCTCGTGCGCCGCGTCGCCGACCTCGACCTGCGTGTGCACGACCATCGGCGCTACCCGCTCGCCGAGGTCGTGCGCCGCAACGGCGGGGCGGCGCCGTTCGAGACCTTCTTCAACTACACCCACTTCCACGTCGAGCAGGGCGGGCCGTCCGACGAGGCGTTCACCGTCCTGGAGGAGACCGGGGAGGCCGCCACGGACGTCGCCTTCGGCGCGGAGTTCTCCCGCACCCCCGACGGCCGTCTGCTCGAACTCGGCCTGCGCTACGACGCGGCGCGGTTCACCGCCGAGCGGGTCGCCGCGCTGCACGCCTCCTACACCGCGGCGCTGCGAGCCATCGCCGACGAGCCCGGCCAGGACTGCTTCGCGGCCGACCTCGTCCCGCCGCGGGACCGCCGTCATCACGCCACGTGGAACGACACCGCGAAGCACTTCGAAGCACCCCACACACTCACGGAGTTGATCGACCGTCAGGTACGGCGGACGCCGGACGCGACGGCGCTCCGCTTCGAAGGCGAGGGGCTCGACTACCGGCGGCTCGACGAGACGGCCGAACGCCTGGCCGCCCGGCTGCGGGACCTCGGCGCCCGCCCCGGCTCCTTCGTGGGCCTGCTGATGGACCGCTCCCTGATGCTGCCGGTGGCCCTGCTCTCGGTGCTCAAGTCTGGAGCGGCGTATGTGCCGTTGGACCCCGAGCACCCCGAGGCGCGCACCCGGGAGCTGCTCGCGGAGGCCGGCATCCGCCTGGTCGTCGCGGACGGCTGCCGGGCGCCGGGGCTGCGGAAGGCGGAAACGGGCGGATCCGACGAAGGTCTCGACGTCCCCGGCCTGACCGTCGTCGTCGCGGACGAGTGGTGGACGGGCGGGCCGGCCGAGTCCACCCCCGAAGCCCCCGAACCCGCCTCCGTGGCCGCCGCCGGTCCGGACGACCCCGCCTACATGATCTTCACCTCGGGCTCGACGGGCACGCCCAAGGGCGTGGTGGTCTCCCACCGCGCCATCGCCAACCGTCTGTTGTGGATGCAGGACGCCTACGGGCTCACCCCCGGCGAACGCGTCCTGCAGAAGACGCCCTACACCTTCGACGTGTCGGTGTGGGAGCTGTTCTGGCCCCTGCTCACCGGCGCCACGCTCGTCCTCGCCCGGCCCGGCGGCCAGCGCGACCCCGCGTACCTGGCGGGCCTTGTCCGGGAGGAGGGCGTCAGTACCGTGCACTTCGTGCCGTCGATGCTCGGCGTCTTCCTCGACGACCCCCTCGCGGTACGGCTCGCCGCCGGCCTCACCCGCGTCGTGTGCAGCGGAGAGGCCCTGCCCCACGAGGTGCAGAACCGCTTCCTCGACCTGCTGCCGGGCGTCGAACTGCACAACCTGTACGGCCCGACCGAGGCGGCCGTCGACGTCACCGCGTGGCGCTGCCGCCCCGAGGCCGGGGACACCGTGCCCATCGGCCGGCCCATCGCCAACATGCGCACCCACGTCCTGGACGCGCGCCTGTCCGAGGTCCCCACGGGCGTCACCGGCGAGCTGTACCTCGAAGGCGTCGGACTGGCCCTCGGCTACCACGGACGCCCGGACCTCACCGCCGAACGGTTCGTCGAGCACACGGGACCCGACGGCGTCACCCGCCGTCTCTACCGTACGGGCGACCTCGCCCGCCACCGGGCGGACGGCGCCTTGGAGTACGCGGGGCGCACCGACCACCAGATGAAGATCCGCGGCTTCCGAGTCGAGCCCGGCGAGATCGAGGCCGTGCTCGCCGAGCACCCCTCGGTGCGCGCCTGCGCGGTCCTGCTGCGCGGCGAACGCCTGACCGGCTACGTGGTCACGGCAAGAGATGACGGGGCGGACGAGGCCGCTGTCCTCACGGAACTGGACCAGTACGCCCGCACCCGGCTCCCGGGCCACATGGTGCCCGCGGCGTGGGTGCTGCTCGACGCGCTGCCCCTCACCCGAAACGGGAAGCTGGACCGGGC
Organism: Streptomyces sp. NPDC088254; assembly: GCF_044740925.1. Lineage (NCBI taxonomy): Bacteria > Bacillati > Actinomycetota > Actinomycetes > Kitasatosporales > Streptomycetaceae > Streptomyces > Streptomyces sp. NPDC088254. The sequence continues at coordinate 819,635 of NZ_JBIURQ010000001.1, forward strand.
GGCCTTGCCCTCCCCGGACGCGGGCCACACACTCCGCCGGGAAGCGTCCCGGCCGCCCCGCGGCGCGACCGAGACCCGTCTCGCCGGCATCTGGGAGCGGCTCCTCGGCGCCGGACCGGTCGGCGCCCACGACGACTTCTTCGCCGCGGGCGGGCACTCGATCGACGCGCTGCGCCTCATCGGCCGGATCAACGAGGCGTTCGGCGAACGCCTGTCGGTGTCCACCGTGATGGAACACCCGACCGTGGCCCGCCAGGCGCAGGCCCTGCGCGCCCGGCGCCGGCCCGGCCACCGGGACACCGTCGTGCGCATCCGCCCGGACGGCGACCTGGCCCCCCTCTTCCTCGTCCACCCCGTCGGCGGCAACGTCCTCTGCTACCGCGCACTCGCGACGGCGCTGCGTCCGGGCCGGCCGGTGTACGGCCTGGCGGCTCCGGGCCTGACGGCTCCCCATCCGGCAGCGCCGGGCTCGGGGGCGGCGGTACTCGACGCCCCGGCCACCGTCCCGGCCCTCGCCGCCGCCCACGTCGCCGCTCTGCGCGAAGTCCGGCCGCACGGCCCGTACCACCTGGCGGGCTGGTCCCTCGGTGGGCTGCTCGCCTACGAGATGGCCCACCAACTGCGGACCGCCGGTGAGGAGGTGGCGACGCTCACCCTGCTCGACACCGCCTACCCCGGGATCACGGACGTGCCCGCTGACGAGTGCGCCCTGCTGGAGTGGTTCCACGACGACCTGGCCCGGTCCGCCGGGGCGGACCCCGACGACGCCGCGCGGGACGCCCTGCGCGCCGAGCTGCTCGTGGCCGACGGCACCCCCGCCCGGCTGCGGGCCGTCGCCGCCGCGCTCGCCGCGGACGGGTCCACGCCCGCCTTCGACAGCGGCGAACTCGCCCGCCACTACGACGTGTTCCGCACCGGGTTGCTCGCCGCGGCTCGCTACGAGCCGCCCGTCGCCACCGGCGCCGTGCACTTCCACCAGAGCACCACCGGCGCCGCCCTGCGCTCCGCCGGCCGGTGGGCCGGCCGGACGCCGGACGGTCTCGTACGGCACGACAGCGAGGCCGACCATTACGCGCTGGTGCGAGCCCCTCACGTGACGGCCGTCGCCGCCGCCCTCGACGCCGAACTCGCCCTGGCCACTTGCCCCGACGGGCACCGCCGGCGGTGATCCCTCACGTCACACCGGCAGACCCGCCCCTGCGCACCACCCGCCCACACCACAGAACGGACACCGTCACCGTGACGAGCCAGCCCACGGCGCCCGCCGCCGAACTCAGTGGCCGTATCCGCGGCGGGCCGAGCGACCTGCTGCACGAGGAGCTGCTCGCTCCGCAGTTCCGGTTCGAGGTCCGCCACCTGCTGGACCACTACATCGCCATCGAGAAGACCCTGGCGGCCGAGTACGCCCGTATGGGCCTGCTCAGCACGGCCGAGGCCCGCTCCGTCGCCGTCCTGCTGGACGAGGTGGGCCCCGAGACCCTCACCGCCCGGCCCGACGACAACATGTCGGACATCGCCTTCGCCCTCGAACGCCACGTCACGGCCGGACTGCCGGCCCCGCTCCCGCGCTGGCACGTCGACCGCAGCCGCAACGACCTCCAGGCCTGCGCCCAGGCGATGTTCGGCCGCGAGCAGCTCGCGCGACTCGCCGCAGCCCTGCTGGACCTGTGCGCCGTCGTCCTCGAACGCGCGGAGGAGACACGCACGTTGCCCATGCCCGGCTACACCCACTTCCAGGCCGCGCAGATCATCACGCCGGGATTCCATCTCGCCGCCCTCGCCGAGCAGTTGCTGCACACCCAGCGGCGTCTGCTGCAGGCCTACGACGGGATGAACGCCTGCCCGCTAGGAGCCGGAGCGATGGCCGGACAGGAACTTCCCTGGGACCGCGCCCGGTTGGCCCGCATGCTGGGCTTCGACCGCCCGCAGCCCAACGCCCTGACGGCGGTCGCCTCCCGCCGCTGGAGCGTCGAGGCCACCGCCGAACTCAGCCTGCTCGGCGCGGCCTTGAGCCGCTTCGCCACCGATCTGCTCACCTGGGGCGGCAGCGAGCACGGCTTCATCGAACTGCCCGACGAATTGTCCGGCATCTCCTCGGCGATGCCGCAGAAGAAGAACTACCCCGTCCTGGAGCGAATCCGGGGCCGCACGGCCCATCTGACCGCCTTCCACACCGACGTCCTGCTCGGCCAGCGCAACACCCCCTTCTGCAACCTGGTGGAGGTCTCCAAGGAGGCCGGCACGCACGTCCTCACCGCGTTCGACTCGGCGCACGGCACGATCCGGCTGCTCACCGAGGTGGTACGCCGCGTCGGCTTCCGGGCCGACCGGATGCGCGCGGTGTGCGAGCGCGAGTATCTGGGCGGGTTCAGCCTCGCCAACGCCCTCACCCTGAGCGAGGGGGTGCCGTGGCGGACCGCGCAGGTCGTCGCCGGGAAGTACGTCGTCAGCGCCGCGGGGACGGGGGCGCCGCCCCACCCGGGGGAGCCGGACCTGCTGACCCGGGCCGCCGCCGAGCACGGGCTGACCCTCACCGACCCGGCCGGGCTCCTCGCCGACGCCTTCGACGTGGACCGCGGCCTCACCCGCCTGGCCTCCACCGGCTCGGCCCACCCCGACGCCGTACGCCAAGCGCTGCGCGCCCAGCGGGACACCCACGAGGAGCTGCGCGCCGCCTGGGACCGGAGATCCGGGACGGTTCGCGCGGGCGCGGCGGAGACGGCCCGCGCACTGGACCTTCAGGGCCCGGCACACCAGGACTCCGCCGGCGTGGGATCCGGCCGTCCGGGAACGGGGGAGCGCTGATGTCCCCGGCCCCGCTGAGCGGCCCGGCCGCCCTTTCCGGCCCCGCCCCGTGCGACCCCACCGCTCTCTTCACCACCACCGCGCCGGCCCTTGGCACCGGGCACGCCTTCGGCACCTTCGGGGAGTTGCTCCAGGGCGCCTTGCCCGCCCCCGACAGCGACTTCCTCGTCACCTTCCCGCTGGCCCGCTGGGCCACCGCCGTCTACCGGCCCGCCCCCGACGCGCGGGAGGTGCGGGTCGTACCCGGGCACAAGGGCAAGTCACGGCGCGTCGCCGAAGCCGTCCTCGCCGCGCTCGGCGAGAGCGGCGGCGGACTGCTGGAACTGCGCGGCGACCTCCCCGAGGGCAAGGGCATGGCCAGCTCATCGGCCGACCTCGTCGCCACCGTGCGGGCCGTCGGAGCCGCCTACGGGCGGACGTTCACCCCGGCGCAGACCGAGGCGTTCCTGCGCGGAGTGGAACCGGCCGACGGCGTGATGTACGACGAGATCGTCTGCTTCCACCACCGGGCCGTGCGGCTGCGCCGCAGACTCGGCACGCTGCCCCCGCTCGTCCTCGTCGCCCACGACGAGGGCGGACAGGTCGACACCGTGACCCACAACCGGACCGCGACGGCCATCGGGACGTCCGAACGGTACGAGTACGCGCGGCTGTTGGACCAACTGACCGGTGCGGTGGCCACGGGCGACCTGCCCGCCGTGGGCGAGGTCGCCACCCGCAGCGCAGAACTCAACGGCCGCCGGCGCCCCCGGGCCGGATTCCCCGAACTGCGCACGCTGTGCCGCGAGGTCGACGGCCACGGCCTGGTCCTCGCCCACAGCGGCACCCTGCTCGGCGTCCTCCTCGACGCCCACGACCCCGAACTCGACGGCAAGGCGGCCCACATCCGCGCCGGCTGCGCCCCGCTCGGCGGCGACGTGTCCGTCCACCGCGCGCTGGGCGCCGGCGACGACTGGAGTCCCGGCCGGCACCTGGCGGTGTCGGCTGCCGCCGACGACCGGCCATCCGCCTCCCATCTGGCGGTGTCGGCTGCCGCCGGCGACCGGCCATCCGCCTCCCATCTGGCGGTGTCGGCTGCCGCCGGCGACCGGCCACCCGCCCGGCCTTCGGCGATCCCGGCCGCCCCTCACACCACCCACCGACTGGAGATCTGAGCATGCTCTTCGACACGCTGACGGACGCGATCGGCCGTACGCCGCTCGTCCGGCTGCGCCTCGGCGCGGAGCGCGGGGTGGAGGTCTACGCCAAGCTGGAGCTCCAGAACCTGTTCGCGATGAAGGACCGGGTCGCCCGCAACATCGTCCTGGAGGCCAGACGGCTCGGCACCCTGCGTCCGGGCGCCCCGGTGGTGGAGAGTTCCTCCGGCACCATGGCGCTCGGCGTCGCCCTCGTCGGCCGCTCCCTCGGCCATGAGGTGCACATCGTCACCGACCCGCGCATCGATCCCGTCACCCTGGCCAAACTGCGCGCCCTGGGCTGCCAGGTGCACATCGTCGACGCGATGACCAGCCACGGCTGGCAGTCCGCCCGACTGGAACGGCTCGCCCAGCTGATGGCCGAACTGCCCGGCGCCTTCTGGCCCCAGCAGTACACCAACCCTGACAACCCCGGTGCCTACCGCGACCTCGCCCGTGAACTCCTCGACGACCTCGGCCACATCGACGCCCTCGTCGGGGCCGTCGGCAGCGGCGGCTCGCTGTGCGGGACGGGACGGGCCCTGCGGGAGACCCTGCCCGCCGTGCGCGTCGTCGGCGTCGACTGCGTCGGCAGCTCCCTGTTCGGGCAGCCCGACCTGCCGCAGCGGCTCCAGAGCGGCCTCGGCAACAGCCTGCTGCCGAAGAACCTCGACCGCTCCCTCGTCGACGAGGTCCACTGGCTCAACGACCACGAGGCGTTCGCCGCCACCCGCGAACTCGCCCGCGAACAGCAGATCTTCGGCGGCAACACCTCCGGCTCGGTCTACCGCGTCCTCGGCGACCTGGCCCGGCGCGCCGAGCCCGGCTCCCGCATGGTCGGCATCCTGCCCGACCGGGGCGACCGCTACGCCGACACCGTCTACAGCGACGAGCACTGGGACGACCACGGCCTGCGCGCACTGCCCACGCCCCACCGGCCGGCCGTCGTACCCGCCGGGACCACCGTCGAGAGCTGGTCCCGCCAGTCCTACGCCGCCCCCGCCGACCTGCGCCGGCACCTCGTGTTCGTCGAGTCCAACACCACCGGCACCGGCATGCTCGCTCTCGACCTGGCCCGGGACCGGCTCGACACCGCGCCCGTCCTGCTGACCGGCGACCCCGGCCGCTACCGCGGCCTGGAGGCCACCGGAGCCGAGGTCATCCACTGCGACACCAACTCCGACGCCGCGCTGCGGGCCGCCCTCCAGGACCGCTTCCGCCGCGAGGAGATCGCCGGGATCACCACCACCAGCGACTTCTACGTCCCCGTCGCCGCCCGTCTGGCCCGCTGGCTCGGCCTGCCCGGCAACCCGCCCGAGGCCGTGACCGCCTGCCGTGACAAGTCGGCCCTGCGCGCGCTGCTGGACGACGCCGGAGTGCGCCAGCCCCGCTATGCGGTGGTGCGCGATCCCGGCGAGGTCGCCGCGGCCGTCGCCCGGACCGGGCTGCCGTGCGTGGTCAAGCCCGCCGACGACTCGGGCTCGGTCAACGTCCTGCTCTGCGCCGACGAGGAGCAGGCCGTCGCCCAGACCGAGCGGATCCTCGCCGTCACCACCAACGCGCGGGGCATGCCGACGGCGCGGACCGTCCTCGTCGAGGAGTACCTCGACGGCCCCGAGTACAGCGTGGAGACGTTCAGCCGGGACGGCCGCACCGAATGCGTCGGCATCACCGCCAAGTCGGTCACCGGCACACCCCACTTCGTGGAGCACCGCCACCTCTTCCCCGCCCCGCTCCCGGCCGCCACGGCCCAGCACGTCACCGAGACGGTGACAGTCGCCCTGGACGCGGCCGGCATCCGGCTCGGCGCCGCCCACACCGAGGTGAAGCTGACCGCCGGGGGACCGGCCGTCGTCGAGATCAACCCGCGCCCCGCGGGAGGGATGATCCCCGAACTCGTCCGGCTGGCCTGCGGCATCGACCTGCTCGAACAGCAGCTCAAGACCGCGGTCGGCCTGGAGCCCGACCTCAAGCCCCTCCACGGGGCCCACGCCGGCATCCAGTTCCTGCTCGCCGACGCCGACGGGGTCCTCGACGCCGTGGACGGCATGGCGCGGGCGGCGGCCGTGGACGGCGTCGAGGCGGTGACCGTCACCGCCGCGCCCGGGTCCGTCGTCCGGCGTGCGCACAGCGCCGGCGACCGCATCGGGCACGTCATCGCGTGCCGTCCGGGCCCCGAGGAGGTCACGGCGGCGCTGGACGAGGCCCGGGCGCTCATCCGGCTCACGGTCGACGACCACCGCCCCGCCCGCTGAACGGCCCGCACACCCCGGGCCCCTTCCCGCCGTGCGTCGTACGGACCCGTACGGCGCTCCCACCCACCCCATCCAGGAGAACCGCCATGAGCAACCCCTTCGAGAACGACGACGCCGTCTACCTCGTCGTCCGCAACGACGAGCTCCAGCACTCGCTGTGGCCGGCCGACCTCACCGTCCCGGCCGGCTGGACCACGGTCCACGGCCCGGACAGCCGCCAGGCCTGCCTCGACCACGTCGAGCGGCGCTGGACGGACATGCGTCCCGCGTCCCTGGTCGCGGCCCTCGCCGGGGACACGGCCCGTGCCTGAGCCCGCACACCTCCCGTCCGCCTCCGGCTGGCCGCCCCCACCGGCGGCCGGGGCGGCCCGGGAGGGCTCCCCAGCGAGCGTCACGGCCCTGGCCGACATGGCTCCGGCCGACGCGGCCCTGGCTCGCTCCGCCACCACTGTCACCGCCGCCGGCGCTCACCGCACGCACCCTGCGGCCGCCGCCGAGCCGGCCGACGCCACCCCCGCCCCCGCAGCCCCGGCCCATGCCGCCCCGGCGGCCCGCGCAGCGGACGGCGGTCCGCACCCGTCGGGCGACCGGGCCCCGGTCCCGACCAGCCCCCTGGACACCCTCCGCCACCTCGTCGCCCAAGTGCTGGGCATGCCCGCCGACGCCGTCCGTCCCGGCCACGGCTTCACCGAGCTCGGCGGTGACAGCATCCAGGCCATCCAGGTCGTCAGCCGTGCCCGGGCGGCCGGGCTGCTGGTCACCACCCGCGACGTCCTGCGCAGCGAGAGCGTCGGCGCGCTCGCCACCGCCGCCCGCGCCGCGGACGGCCCCCGGGCGGGCGAGGGACCCTTTCAACCCCCGCGCCGCACAGGCCCGTTGGCTGCGACCCCGATCATGGCGTGGCTCGGCGAACTCGCAGGCCCCGTCGACACCTACCACCAGTCACTCGTCGTCCGCACCCCGGCGGGGTTCCGCGCGGAACACGCCGTGCGCGTCGTGCGGGCCCTGCTCGACACGCACGACGTCCTGCGTCTCACGGTGCCCGGCGGGGCGGGCACCGCCGCCGCCGGATGCTCGGTGCCGCCGCCGGGCGACGTCGACGCGCACACCCTGGTCGAACACGTCCGCGCGCCCGACGCCGACGACGCCGAGCTGCCCGCCCTCACCACCGACCGGATCCGGGCCGCCCGGCGGCTGCTGTCCCCGGCGGACGGCGTCATGCTGCGCGCCGTGCTCGTCGACCGCGGCCCCGGCCGGCAGGGCCGGCTCGCCCTGGTCGTGCACCACCTGGTCGTCGACGGCGTGTCCTGGCGCATCCTCCAGGACGACCTGCGTACCTGCTGGGCTCGGCTCGCGGCCGGCGAGGACCCCGTCCTCGAACCCGCGCCCACACCGTTTACGCACTGGGCGGACCTGCTGCGCGCCGACGCCACCTCCGGCCGCCGCATGCGCGAGGCGGCCCGCTGGACCGACACCCTCCGCGCCGCCCCCGAACCACTCGGCGGCGTCTGCCCGTTGACCCGGCTCGACGCCGAGACCCCGGACCACCGACTCACCCTCACCCTGCCCCCGGACGTGGCCGGGCCGCTGCTCACCGTCGTGCCGGGCGTCGTCAACGGCACCGTCAACGACGTCCTGCTCACCGGGCTGGCCCTCGCCGTCCTCGCCTGGCGTCGCCCGCTCACCGGCCCGTGGGACGGCGGCACGGTCCTCGTCGACGTCGAGGGCCACGGCCGCGAGGACGTCGCCGGCGCCCCCGACCTGTCCCGGACCGTCGGCTGGTTCACCACCGTGTACCCGGTCCGCTTCGACCTCGGCCGGCCCGACCTCGACGACGCCCGCGCGGGCGGCCCCGCCGCCGGCGCGGTCCTGCGCACGGTCAAGGAGACCCTGCGGGCCGTCCCCGAAAACGGCATCGGCCACGGCCTGCTGCGCCACGGCAACAGCCGCACCGGCCCCGCCCTCGCGGCCCTGGGCGTCCCCGAGATCGGCTTCAACTACCTCGGCCGCTTCCCGATGGGCGGCACGGCCGACTGGGCCGCCGCCCCCGGGCACGACTTCGCCCTGGACGAGGCCGACGACGGCCTGGCCATGGCCCATGCCGTGGAGGTCAACGCCGCCGCCCACGAAGGTCCCGACGGCCCCACCCTGAGCGCCACCTGGACCTGGGCGGGCAACGCCTGCCCGGCCGACCGCGCGCACGCCCTGGCCCACGAGTGGTTCGCCATGCTGCGCGCCCTCGTCCGGCACGCGGCACTGCCCGGCGCCGCCGGACTGACCCCGTCCGACGTGTCCCTGCCCGGCCTCGTCCAGGCCGAACTCGACGCTTTCGAAGCCCAGTTCGGAGAACTGCTGTGATCCCCCTGTCCCACGCCCAGCGCCGCCTGTGGTTCCTCTGCCGCGACGGCGACCCCGGCGGCCTGCACAACATCCCGGTGGGGCTGCACCTGCACGGCGACCTCGACCGCGCCGCCCTCACCGCCGCCCTCACGGACGTCACCGACCGGCACGAAGCACTGCGCACGGTCTTCCCCCACCGGGACGGCGTCCCCCACCAGCACGTCCTGGACCCGGGCACCGTACCGCCCTGCACGGTCACCGCCGTCCCGGCCGGCGAGCACCGGCGCCTCGCCCGGGAGGCCGCGACGCCGTCCTTCGACCTGGCCGCCGAACCGCCGCTGCGCGCCCACCTGTTCACCGACGGGGCGCAGGACCACTACCTGCTGCTCGTCCTGCACCACATCGCGGGCGACGGCGCCTCCCTGGACGTCCTCCTGCGCGACCTGGCCGCCGCCTACACCGCCCGGATCCTCGGCGCGGATCCGGACTGGCCCGAACTCCCCGTCCAGTACCCGGACTACGCCCTGTGGCGGCACGACGTCCTCGGCGACCCGGACGACCCGCACTCCGAGCACTCCCGGCAACTCGACCACCGGGCCCGTGCGCTCGCCGGCCTGCCCGAGGAGCACACCCTCCCCACCGACCGGCCCCGTCCCGCCGTCGCCTCCCACCGCGGCGCCGTCGTCACCGCCGAGGCGCACGCCACCACGCACACCCGTCTCGCCGGCCTCGCCCGCGACCGGCGCGCCACCGTCTTCATGGCCGTCCAGGCGGCCTTCGCCACCCTGCTCACCCGCCTCGGCGCCGGCACCGACCTCGCCCTCGGCTGCCCCGTCGACGGCCGCGACGACGAGGCGCTGGAACACCTCGTGGGCCTCTTCGTCGACACCGTCGTGGTGCGGGCCGACACCTCCGGCGACCCCGTGTTCACCGATGTCCTCGACCGGGTCCGCGACGCCGCCCTGGACGCCCACGCCCACCGGGACGTGCCCTTCGACGCCCTGGTGGAACGGCTCAACCCGCCCCGCTCGCCCGGCCGTCACCCCCTGTTCCAGCTCGCGGTCGCCGGCCGCCGGGACACGGGCGGCGCGCCGGCCCTGCCGGGCCTGCGGGTCCATGCGGAACCCGTGCGCACCACCACGGCCAAGTTCGACCTGACCCTCGAGGTCGACGAACGCCACGACCCCGGCGACGGCCGGCCGGCCGGGATCGGCCTCGCCCTCGAACACGCCGCCGACCTGTTCGACGCCGCCACCGCCCAGCGGCTCCTGGACCGGCTGATCCTCCTCCTCGACGCGGTCGCCGCCGACCCCGCCGCCCCGATCGCCGTCCACGACCTGCTGACGTCCGAGGAGCGCGCAGCCGTCACGGTCGGCTGGCAGGGCGCGCCGGCCGTGCCCCACGACACCACCGTGCACGCCCTGTTCGCCGAGCGGGCCGCCGCCCACCCGGAACGGACCGCGGCCGTCTGCGGCGACCGAGAGGCGAGCTACGGCGCACTCGACGCCCTCTCCGACCGGGTGGCGGCCCGGCTCGGCGCCCTCGGGGTGCGCCCCGGCGCGACGGTGGCCGTCCTCATGGACCGGTCCGTCGAGCTGATCGCCGGCTGCCTGGGCGTGTTGAAGGCCGGGGCGGCGTACCTGCCCCTGGACGCCCGCGCGCCGCGCGCCCGCTCCGCGTCGGTCCTCACCGCCGCCGACGTGACGGTCCTCGTCACCGACCCGGGCACGGACACCGCCGGACTCGGCGTCCGCCACACCCTCCGCCTCGACGACGACCTCGCGATGCACGGCGTGGACGGCGGGGACGGCGGGAACGGCGAAGGGCCTCACCGTGCCGAGCCGGCGGGCCCCGGGCCGACGAGCCGCACCCACGGGCGCCCCGACGACCTCGCCTACGTGATGTACACCTCCGGCTCGACCGGCACGCCCAAGGGCGTCGCCGTCGCCCACCGAGAGGTCGTCGCCCTCGCCCTGGACCGGCGCTGGCGCGGCGGCGCGCACGACCGTGTCCTGATGCGCTCCCCGCACGCCTTCGACGCCTCCACCTACGAGCTGTGGGTGCCGCTGCTGAACGGCGGGCTCGTGGTCGTCGCCCCGCCCGGCGACCTGGACGTGCCCGGCCTCGCCCGCCTCATCGGTGAACAGAGGGTCACCGGCACCTTCCTGACGGCCACCCTCTTCAACGAACTCGCCGACCGCTGCCCGGAACGGCTCGGCACGTTGCGCGAGGTGATGACCGGCGGCGAGGCCGCGTCCCCGGCCGCCGTCCGCCGGGTCCGCGAGCACTGCCCGGACACCACCGTGACCAACGCGTACGGGCCGACGGAGACCACCACCTTCGCCGTCCTCTTCCCGCTCGCCCCAGGGCAGGAGATGCCGGCCGGACAGGTGCCGATCGGACGCCCCCTGGACGGCACCCGCCTCCACGTCCTCGACGGCCGGCTCGCCCCCGTCCCGCCCGGCGTCACCGGCGAGCTGTACATCGCCGGAGCCGGTCTGGCCCGCGGCTACCTGGGACGCCCGGGGCTCACCGCCGAACGTTTCACCGCCTGCCCGTCCGGCCCGCCCGGCACCCGGATGTACCGCACCGGCGACCTCGCCCGCTGGACGGCGGACGGCCGGATCGAGTACCTCGGCCGCGCCGACCGGCAGATCAAGATCCGAGGTCTGCGCATCGAGCCGGGCGAGATCGAGACCGTCCTCGCCGGCCACCCGGACGTGGGCCGCGCCGCGGTCACCGTGGCCCCGACCCCCGCCGGGCCGGTCCTCGCCGGCTACGCGGTGCCCGCCGAGGGAAGGCGGCCCGACCCGGCGGCGCTGCGCGAGCACCTGCGGACCGAACTGCCCGACTACATGGTCCCGTTGACGGTCACCGTGCTCGACCGCTTCCCGGTGACGCCCAACGGCAAGATCGACCTGGCCGCCCTCCCCGCTCCCGGCCCCGCCACCCGGGAACTGCCCTACCAGGCCCCGAGGAACGCCACCGAGCGCGCCCTCGCCGCCCTGTGGGAGCGGCTGCTCGGCGCCGAACGGGTCGGCGTCCACGACGACTTCTTCGCCCTGGGCGGTCACTCCCTCCTCGCGACCCGCCTCCTCGCGGAGACGCGCTCCCTGCTCGGTGCGACCGTCACGGTCCGCCACTTCTTCGCGGGCCCGACGGTGGCCCGACTCGCCGCAGCCGCGACGTCGGCCGCCGCGACCGCCCCCACCGACGACCCCCCGGTCGTACGCCGGGCCCGCCGCCCCAGCCCCGCCTGACCGGGCCCACGCCCACCCCGCCCACCGACCACCAGTCGCCCACCGACCACAGGGAGCCACCGTGAGCCGTACCCCTGCCCCCGCCCCCTCCGCGACAGCCGCACCCCCCGTCCCGTCGCCCGCCTCCAAGGTCGAGGACGTCCTCCCGCTCTCGCCCCTCCAAGAGGGCATCCTCTTCCACGCGTTGTTCGACGAGCGGGAACGCGACGTGTACGTGGCGCAGCTGCTCCTCGACCTGTCGGGACCGCTGGACGCCGGACGGCTGCGCGCCGCCGCCGACACCGTGCTGGTGCGGCACGCGAACCTCCGCGCCGGGTTCCTCCGCCGCGCCTCCGGCGAGCCCGCGCAGGTCGTACGACGTGACGCCCGGGTGCCGTGGGAGGAGCGCGACCTCTCCGCGCTGGACGAGGACGGACAGGCCGACGCCGTCCGGACGCTGCTGGCCGAGGACCGGGCCCGCCGCTTCGACCTGGCCCGGCCGCCGCTGCTCCGCCTCACCCTCCTGCGCACCGGGCCGCTGAGCCACCGACTGCTCCTGACGTACCATCACATTCTGCTGGACGGCTGGTCCTGGCCCGTGCTGGTCCGCGAACTGCTCGCCCTGCACGACGCCGGAGCCGACGCCGCGGCATTGCCCCCGGTCACGCCGTACGCGTCGTTCCTGGACTGGCTCGGCTCCCGCGACACCGGCGCGGCCCGCGACGCATGGGGCCGGGCCCTGGCCGGACTGGCCGGCGGCAGCCGCACCGCACCCGTCTCCACCGGCCCCTCCGCGCTGCTTCCCCACCGCGTCGAGACCGCCCTCACACCCGACCTCACCGAGCGGCTCACCGCCCTCTCGCGCGCCCACCGGATCACCCCGGGCACCCTCCTCCAGGGCTCCTGGGCCCTGCTGCTCGCGAACCGGCTCCGCTCCGACGACGTGGTCTTCGGCGCCGTCGTCAGCGGACGTCCCGCCGAACTGCCCGGCGTCGCCGACATCGTGGGCCTGTGCATCAACACCGTGCCGGTCCGCGTCCGCGTCGACCGCGCCGAACCGCTCGTCGGTCTGTTCACCCGGCTCCAGGACGAGCAGACGCGACTGATCGAGCACCACCACCTCGGCCTCACCGAGATCCAGCGCACCGCCGGGGCCGGTGAGCTGTTCGACTCCTGCGTGGCCTACCAGAACTATCCGGTGGACGGCGCGGGACTCGCCGCGCTGTCCGCGGGCGAGCTCCGCGTCACCGCCGTGGACCCGCACGACGCGGCGCACTATCCGCTCACCCTGACCGCCATCCCCGGCGACAGACTGCGCCTGCAGATCGACCACCGTCCGGACGCCTTCGACACCGCCGACGCGCAGGCCCTGCTGGACCGGCTCGTCCGCCTCCTCGAAGCCGTGGCCGACGACCCGTCCCGCCCGGCCGGCGCGGTGGACCTGCTGTCGCCGGCCGAACGGCGGCGCGTACTCGAAGAGTTCAACGACACCGCCCGCGACGAGGACTACGCCGAGGTGACTGACCGGGTGCGGCGCCAGGCACAACTGCGCCCGCACGCCGTCGCCGTGACCGACGACCAGGGCCGCGCCCTCACCTACACCGAACTCGTCGCCCGCGCCGGCGCGCTCGCCGAACGGCTGCACGCGGAAGGCGTCGACGACGGCGCCCTCGTCGCGGTCCTCGGCGAGCCGACCGCCCGGGTGCCCGTCGCCTTCCTCGGCATCCTCGGCGCCGGGGCCGCCTACGTGCCGCTCGACCCCGTCGGCCCGGTCGCCCGCACCGCCGCCCTGCTGACCGCCGGGGGAGTGCCGTGGCTGCTCACCGCGCCCGAACAGCGTGAGCGCGCCGCGCAGATCGCGGCCGCGGCCGGGCATCCGGTACGGGTGCTGGTCCTCGACGACGCCGAGACCCGCCCGGCCGGAGCGCCGTCCCGGGACGGCGGCGGGCGCGACGCCCTGGCCTACGTGTGCTTCACCTCCGGATCCACCGGCCGCCCCAAGGGCGCCATGGTGCACCGGCGGGGCATGAACAACCACCTGCTCGCCAAGCTCGACGACCTGCGGCTCACCCCCGACGACCGGGTGGTGATGAACGCGCCGCTCACCTTCGACATCTCCGTGTGGCAGATGCTCGCCCCGCTGATCACCGGCGGCCGGGTCCATCTCGTCTCCCGCGACACCGCCCGCGACCCCGACGCCCTGTTCGCCGCCGTCGCCCGGCACGGCGTCACCGTCATGGAGACCGTCCCCTCCTTCGTGCGCGCCGCCCTCGACCTGTGGGACTCCGGAGTGCCCCGGCCGGCGCTCCCGGCGCTGCGCTGGTTCGTCGTCAACGGCGAGGTCCTCCCGCCGGAACTGTGCACCCGCTGGTACGACCACCACCCCGAAGCGGCGATCGTCAACGCGTACGGGCTCACCGAGTGCTCGGACGACAACACGCACGCCTTCATCGTCCGGGGGGAGGTGAACGGGCTGCTCGAACAGGGCCGGCTGCCCGTCGGCAGGCCGCTGCGCAACAACCGGCTCTACATCCTCGACCCGTCGCTCGCGCCCGTGCCGCCCGGCGTCCCCGGCGAACTCTTCATCGCGGGCACCGGCGTCGGGCCCGGCTACCTGAACGAGCCGCGCCGCAGCAGCGAGCGTTACGTCCCCGACCCGTTCGCGACCGCGCCCGGCGCCCGCATGTACCGCACCGGCGACCTGGCCCGGCTGCGCGCCGACGGCCAACTGGACTTCCTCGGACGCCAGGACCACCAGGTCAAGATCCGCGGCAACCGCATCGAGCTCGGCGAGGTCGAGACCGCGCTGCGGGCCGTGCCGGGCGTCGGGGACGCGGTGGTGACCGTGGACCGCGACGGCGCCGGACAGCAGCGGCTCGTCGGCTGGTACACCGGGGAGGCCGACGACGACGGCATCCGCGCGGCGCTCTCCCAGAGCCTGCCGAACTACATGGTCCCCTCACTGCTGTTCGCGCTGCCCGCTCTGCCGCTGACGACCAACGGCAAGATCGACCGCAAGGCCCTGCCCGACCCGGCGGACCTCACGCGGCCCGCCGGACGCGCCCCGGCGAACGCCGCCGAGGAGGCCGTCTGCGCCCTCTTCGCCGCCGTCCTCGGCCTCGCCGTCGCCGGACCCGACGACGACTTCTTCGCCCACGGGGGCCACTCCCTCCTCGCCACCCGGCTGACCGGACGGCTGCGCACCGAACTCGGCGCACACCTCACCATCCGCGACCTCTTCGAGACCCCCACCCCCGCCGGCATCGCCGCCCGTCTGACGGCCGCAGCCCCCGCCCCCGCCCGTCCGGCGCTGCGCCCCCGCGCCCGTGCCTGACGCCCGCCCGGCCGCACCGACCAGGAGACGACACACCCCATGAGCCCCGACGACATCCCGGTCCCCCTGCGCATCGCCCGGCAGGCGGACCGGACCCCCGACGCGACGGCCGTGATCGCCCCCGAGGGCGAGCTGACCTACCGCCTGCTGGACCGGCGGGCCAGAGCCGTCGCCGGAGAACTGCGCGCCGCCGGCGCGGGCCCCGAGGACACCGTGCTCGTCGGGGTGGGCAGGTGCGCCGACTGGGCCGTCGCCCTCCTGGGCGTCTGGTACGCCGGCGCCGCGCCGCTGCTCGTCGACCCCGCCGCCCCCGACGAGCGGCTGCGTTCCCTGCTGGCCGCCGCCGGCACCCGGCACGCGGTCGTCACCGGCCACGCCGCCGCGGCCCGCCTGCACCGCCGCTGCGGCCGGGAGCTGTTCTGGGCGGCCACCCGGGGCGACGCCCCCGGCGCCGACCCGGACGCGGCGAGCCGGGGCGCCGGCCCCGAACCGGCAGCCGTCGCCCCGGGATCGCTCGCCTACGTCCTGTTCACCTCCGGCTCGACCGGAAGGCCCAAGCCGGTCGCCGTCGCGCACGCGGGCCTCGCCCGGCAGACCGGCGTGCTCGCCGAGCGCTACGGCCTGACCGCCGACGACCGGGTGCTCCAGTTCGCCGCGCCCGCCTTCGACGTCGCCCTGGAGGAGGCCCTGCCCACCTGGTGCACGGGCGGCACGGCCGTGTTCGTCGACGACAACGTCGTCTCGCCCGCCGAACTGGAGCCCTTCCTCACCGAACGGGCCGTCACCCTCGTCAACCTGCCGACCCCGTACTGGTCACAGTGGGCCAAGGACGTCGAACGCCGGCCCCGGCCGCTGCCGCCCGCCCTGCGCCATGTGGTCATCGGCAGCGACGCGGGCCGCACCGCCGACCTCGTCCGCTGGCACGCCGCCGGCGGCCCGCCGGTGACCAGCGCCTACGGCCTCACCGAGTCCACGATCACCGCCACCTGCCACGAGGCGCACGCCGCGACCCTCGCGGACGCCGCCGACGAGGTCATCCCGCTCGGCGTCCCGCTGCCGGGAGTGCGCGCCTACGTCCTGGACGAGGCGCTCAGGCGCACGGCCGACGGCGAGGCGGGGGAGCTGTACCTCGCCGGGGCCTGCCTGGCCCGCGGCTACCACGACCGGCCCGCCCTGACCGCCGAACGGTTCGTCGCCGACCCCTTCGCCGCCGGCCCGGGGGAGCGGATGTACCGGACGGGGGACCGGGTCCTGCGCGCCCCGGACGGCACGCTGCGCTTCCTCGGCCGTACCGACGACCAGGTCAAGATCCGCGGTCACCGGGTGGAGCTCAAGGAGGTCGAGGCCGCGATCGCCGCCCACCCGGACGTGGTGGACGTCGTCGCCCGCGCCGTACGGCAGGGGGGCGAGCCCCAGCTTGCGGCCTGGGTCGAAGCCGCCCCCGGACGGCTTCTGGACGGCGGGGAGTTGCGGCGGCACGTGGCCGCGCGGGCGCCGGGCCACCTCGTCCCGGCCCGGGTGTGCGTCCTGCCCCGGCTCCCGCGCACCCCGGGCGGCAAGCTCGACGTGCGCGCCCTGCCGGACCCGTTCCACCGGGCGGCGGTCGTGGAACCGCCGCTCCCCGAACCCGTCTGAACCACCGACCGCCCGGACGGGTCCGCCCCCGCCGCACCCGAACAGCCCACCAGAGAAGGACCTTTCGTGTCCCAGCCCACCGCCGCCCCCGATCCCGCCGCCGGAGCCGACAACGCCCCAGGACCGGCGGGCCCCGCGCCCTCCCCGCGGCAGCGGCGCGACTTCCGCCGGTTCATGGCCTCGCACGTGTGCAACGAACTCGGCAACAGCATCACGTACGTGGCCCTGCCGCTCACCGCCGTGCTCACCCTGCACGCCTCCGCGTGGGAGGCGGGTCTGCTCGCCGCCGCCGAGAGCGCAGCGTTCCTGCTGCTCGGGCTGCCCGCCGGAGCCTGGGTCGACCGGATGCGACGCCGCGACGTCATGATCGCCGCCGACCTGGCGCGGGCCGTGCTGCTCACGGCGGTGCCGGTGGCCTGGCTGCTGGACGCCCACTCCATGCCGCTGTTGTACGCCGTCGCCCTGCTGCTGGGATGCGCGCGGCTGTTCGGCGACGTGGCCGACCAGAGCTATCTGCCCACCCTCGTCGGCCGGTCGACGCTGATCGAGGGCAACTCGCGCTTGGAGACCGTGCGTTCGGGTGCCGAACTGGCCGGTCCCGGCGTGGCGGGCTTCCTCGTCCAACTCCTCGGCCCGGCGGGCACCCTGGCCGGACAGGCCGTCACCTCCCTCACCTCCGCGGCCCTGCTGGGCCGTATCGAGGCGAGGGAGGAACGGCCCGCGCCGCCGCCGTCCGGGCGCGGCGGCCTCCTGCCGGAGATCAGGGAAGGACTCCACCACGTCCTGCGCCACCGCGTGCTGAGGCTGATCGCGCTGAGCACGGCATCGGTGAACCTCTGCCTCAGCGGCGTCTTCGCCCTGGAGACGCTGTTCCTGACCCGCACCGTGGGCCTGCCGCCCGCGGCGGTCGGCTGGGTGCTCGCCACGGCAGCGGTCGGCTCGGTCCTCGCCGCACTCGTCACCCAGCGGCTCTCCCGTCGGGTGGGCGCCGCCCGGCTGACCTGGCTGTCCCTGCTGGCCGCCATGCCCTTCGGCCTGCTGCTCCCGCCGGCCGAACAGGGCTGGCGGCTCGGGCTGTTCGTGCTGGGCGCGCTGGTGCAGTCGGCGGGCGTGACCACGTACAACATCTGCCAGGTCGCCTACCGGCAGACCGTCTGCCCGCCGCACCTGCTCGGCCGGATGACGGCCACCATGCGGTTCCTGGTGTGGGGAACCCTGCCGGTGAGCGGGCTGCTGGCCGGCGCCCTCGGTGAACTGGCCGGTGTGCGCGGTGCGTTGTGGATCCTGACGGCGGGGCTGACGCTCACCCCGCTGATCCTGCTGTGCTCGCCGTTGCGGCGGATGCGGGACTTCGAGGGAACCGCGGCTCAGTAGCCGGGCCCGTACCCCAACTGGAAAGCGAGATGCGCCAGTTGGATGCGGTTCACGGAACCGGTCTTGCCGCGCAGCCGGCGCACATAGGTGTCGACCGTGTGCGGGCTGAGCCCCATGCGGCGGGCGATGATCCGGTAGGTGCACCCCTGCGCGAGATACGCCAGCACCTCCTCCTCGCGGGGCGAGAGCGCGGCGGGACGCAGGGTCGGCTGGGCGGTCTCGGACACGGCGGACTCCGATGCAGTGGGTGCGGGCTCCCAGGCAGGGGCGGGAACTGTTGCGGTTGAAATCGCTCTCGACGCGTTTTTCTTCGCGGAAAGGCCGGTGTTCACTCTGCTCCTTCACGTATCAACGACGGTGTCGCGTAAGTCGACTCGCCGCCGAAGCTGCTCATCAACAGCCTTTCCGCTTGCTTATGCTGACGCCAGGGGGCGGGCGCCTCACCAAGGTGCCTGGCAGCAAAGCGACCCGGGGTGAAGGCATGCAAAATGGGGCAAGGGTGCTATCGGATCTCAAGGACGTCGACCTCGACGTCTACAGCTGGGTGCTCCAGCACCGCACGATCGAGATCGACACCGTCGCCGCCGGCACCGGACACGCTCCGCAGGAGGTCCGGCTCAGCGTGGAGCGGCTGCTCGACGTCCAATTACTGCACCGCAGTCCGGAGGACGACTCGGTGGCTTTCGCCGTGGCGCCGGACACTGCGGCGTCCCGCCTCGCCGCACCGCTGGAGGAGGAGATCCGCACCCGCGAGCGGGAGATCAGCGGCATCCGCGAGGACCTCGGGCGCTTCATGCCCCACTACCTCCAACGCCGTTCAGCCGGTGAGGCGCTGGAGGTACTGGGTAACGTCGAGGACGTGCGCGGCGCACTGAACGCCGCCTCCGACCGGTGCCGGCGCGAGGTCCTCACCAGCCAGCCCGGCGGCGGCAGCCGGGTGCCCGAGGCGATGCAGGAGGCGCTGAGACGGGACGAGGCCATGCTGCGCAGGGGCATCTCCATGCGCAGCCTCTACCATCACACCGCCCGGTTCAACGGCCCCAGCCAGGCCTACGTGGCCGCCGCCTCGGCGCTCGGCGCGCAGTACCGCACCGCGCACGAACTCTTCGGCAGGCTCATCGCCTTCGACCGCGAGCTGGCGTTCATACCGGTGCCCGACGGGAGTTGGGGCGCCGTGGTGATCCGGGAGCCCGCCACCGTCGCCTACCTCTGCGACATCTTCGACCAGACCTGGGACCACGCCACCCCGTTCTCCAACGCCGTCGGCCAGGGGCTGGAGGAGGTCGCCCGCGAGATCCACGAGACGATCATCCGGCTGCTCGCGGCCGGGCTGAAGGACGAGGCCATCGCCCGGCGGCTCGGCATGTCGTTGCGCACCGCGCGCCGGCACATCGCCGACATCATGGAGGAGCTCGGCGCGGGGAGCCGCTTCCAGGCGGGAGTCGCCGCCGCGGCCCGCGGCCTGCTGGACGACCCCGCAGCGGCGAAGCCGGACCAGGAGGCCGCCGCGGACTGAAGCCGGTCGCCCCGGTCGTGTCACGGCTTTCGGGGAACGTGTTTCCGTGGCTGGTACGCACCCTGAGCGATGGACGATGCTTCCTCGACGGGGTCGCGGCACGCGGCCCGGCGCGCACGGCGGTCGCGGTGCGCCGGCGAGTCATGCACAGACTGAGGGGCGCACGATGAACATGCCGATCGACGGGCCGGCGGCGGGATCTGCTGACGGCCGTCCGCAGGGCCTGCCCGTCCATCGGCCCGCCGGCCCGGCGGGGGAGCACCTGCGGGAGGTCGCTCTCTTCGTCGCGCTCCACCTGGGCCGCGCCCCGGGCGTCCTGTGGCCGGAACACGACCATCCGCTGGTCGGTGACGTCGAGGAACACGGCGAGGACGACGGCGAGTACCGGGCGGCGACGCCCGATCTGCACGCACTGGCCGCCCAGATCACCGCCGCGACCGGTCTCACGGCCCGCCCCGCCCCCGTCGGCGTCCCGCCCGGTCATCTGCTGGTCCATCAGATCGCGGGCGCGGCCACCTGGAACATCGTCGGCACAGGCGGCGACGGCCGGGACGCCTCACTCCGCTACCGCCTGCGCGCGGGCGAGGTGCTCTACGTCCCCGACGGCTGGGCGCGTACCGCCGAGCCCGCCACCGGCGCCCGCTGGACGGTCCTCGTCCTCACCCCGGAGTGTCCGACGACGAGTTGAAGGCGGGGTCACGGCCTTCGCACGCACGGAACGAGGCGCCCCGCGGGGCGCCTCGTTCCGTGCGTTCACCGGACGTCGCGCCGGTCAGCCGCCCCAGGAGGTGTCGGTCGGGGGCTTCGGGCGGTTCGAGCCGCCCGTGGCGCCGGTCGTCGTCGTGACGACGATCACGGGCCGGTCGCCCGCCGTGACCCGGGTGGCGCCCCCGTCGAACGGGGCGGTCGCCGCGGTCCCCGTCAGGACGGCGGCGAAGGCCGCGGCCACGGTGCAGACGGCGAGTGCGAGACGCTTCGTCATGGTGTTCCCCCAGCAGGTGGATGGCCGGCCCGGGGGGTGTTTCCCCGGGCCGTTCGGTCGTTGCCTTGCAGGAACAACCCTGCCGCCGCGACCGCCCCGCATCGATCCATCCGGCGGCTCATCAAGCTGCCTGACTCTAAAGTGAGGGGCGGCAAACCTCCGCATTCTGCGCGGAACAGTCGGCCATCGGGCCGCTGGTGAGGGGCGGAACGTCCAACTCCGCCCACACACGGAACACCAGAGGCGTCACGGTGACCCCGAGATAGACCGCACCGGTCGCCAGCAGAGCGGGCGTCAGCCCCCAGCCGTCCAGCACCGGTCCCGCGGCCAGCATCCCCAGCGGCGTGGCCGCCAGGGCGCAGGCGGTGAGCATGCCGAACACCCGGCCGCGCACCTCCTCGGGCACCCGCTCGTAGGCGACGGACATCATCAGCGGAGCGAGCGCCCCCGACCCCAGACCCGACAGGGCGAGCAGCGACAGCAGCGCCCAGGGCGGCGGCCCGGCGGCGAGCGTCGCACAGCGCACCGCGCCGACCAGGAGGAACGCGCCGACGAACAGAGCCCGGCGCGGCAGACGGCGCCCGATGCGGCCGTACAGGGCCGCCCCCAGCAGGGCGCCCGCGCCGATCGCGGTCACCATGGCCCCGAACAGGGCGCTGCTGTCCAGCACCCTTGTGCCGTACGCCGGGTACAGGACCCCGTTGAGCGCGCCGTCCAGCGCGTTGGTCACCAGCAGCACGGCCGTCACCGCCCGCACCGGCCGGTCCCCGTTCAGGTACGCCCAGCCCGCCCGCAGATCCGACGCGTACGACGCCACGGCCCCGCCGGAGGCGCCACGGTCCGGGGGCCTGGGCGGGGACGGCACCAGTGTCGCCACCAGCAGACAGCACAGCAGGGCCGCGCCCACATCCGCGGACAGGGTGCGCACCGGCCCGACGACGGCGATGAGCAGGCCCGCCAGCGGCGCCCCGGCCATCAGACCGATCCGGCGCGCGGCCTCCACCGAGCCGGTGCCCGCCTCCAAGGCGACCCCCGCCCGCCGCATCGCGTCGGGCAGCAGCAGCTGGCGCGCGGTCTCCGCGGGACCTCGGGCCGCCCCCACCGCGAAGACCAGGACGACGAGCACCGGCAGGGCCAGCGCGTCCACCGCGTGCAGCGCGGGGATCAGGGTGAGCGCCGACGCTGTCAGCAGATCGGCGCCCAGGCTCACGGCCCGCGCCGGCAGCCGGTCGACCACCGGCCCCGCGAGCACCGCCGAGCAGAGCAGGCCCGCGGTCTCGGCCGCCGCGACCAGCCCCGTCCAGGTGCCGCTGCCGGTGCTGTGCAGCACGAACCAGGGCACGGCGACCAGGGTCGCCGAGAGTCCCAGCGCGGACACCCCGGCGACGGCCACGAGGGCCAGCAGCGGTGCGGCCCGCCGCGCCCGTGGGGCCAAGAAGGCCCAGGGCGACATTCGTCGATTCATCACGATCCATTCCTCGCGGGAACCGCGCCGCCCGGCGCTCCACGGCAGCGGAGCGCCGGGCGGCGGTGTGCCCGTCGGTCGTAGGGTCAGCCGGCCATGCTGAGCCGAAGGCTGAGCGGACGCATGTCGGTCCACACCCGCTCGATGTGCGCCAGGCACTCCTCGCGCGAGCCCCGCACGCCCTGCGAGTGCCAGCCGGCCGGGACGGGCCGGTCCGTCTCCCAGAGGGAGTACTGCTCCTCGTCGTTGGCCACGACCAGGTACTGCCGCGTCGTCTCGTCACTCATGGTGGTTCTCCTCGTTCGTCGGGTCGGATCGGTTCGGTTCATGGGGTCGGGTCGGGTTCGACCGGCCGGTTCGTGCCGGCGGTCAGTCACCGAAGCCGGGCAGGTGCGTCGCGTCGGCGATCGCCCGGGCGAGCCGGTCCGCCAGCACCGCGCTGTGCTGTGGGTCCACCAGCGTGTGGTGGTTGCCGGGGATCGCGAGGTGACGCACGGCGCTCGCCCGCGCCCTCCACGGGTCAGGGTCCACCAGCGGGGTGGCGAGTTCGGCATGCACCTCGGACACCGTGAACAGGTGGACCGGGGCGTCGAGGACGGCGTCGGTGCGGTACGCGGCTGCCGCGGCGCCGTTGGCCGAGGCGACCCGCAGCATCCGGCGCAGTGCCTGCGGAGCACAGTGCCTCGGGAGGCTGCCGTTGTCGCGCCCCTTGCGGATCAGGGCGTCGAGCAGGGCCTCCTCGTCGAGCACGCGCGCCTCGTCGGCGTCCAGGCCGGCCGCGAGTCCGTGGCGCAGCAGGTCGTCGTCCCCGGGGTCCGGCTCGGCCCCGGCGCGCGGGCCGGGGGCGGCGGAGTCGACCAGGCCGAGGAAGGCGACCTGCTCGCCGGCGGCTTCGAGCCGCGCCGCGATCTCGTAGGCGACGGTGCCGCCGAACGACCAGCCGGCCAACAGGTAGGGGCCGGACGGCACTTCCGCGCGGATCGCCGCGAGGTACCGCTCCGCCATCGCCGACACGTCGTCGAGCGGAGCGTCGTCGGTGTTGCAGCCCACCGCCTCCACACCGAGCACCCGCCGGCCGCCGTCGGGGGTCTTCGCCAGCTCCCGGACCAGGTCCAGGTAGCAGACGACGTCGCCGCCTCGCGGGTGGAACAGGATCAGCGGGGGACGGTCGTCGCCGCCGTCGGAGAGCGGCACCAGCAGCCGGCCGGACGCGGCGGCCGCCTCCGGCAGCGCCTCGCACAGCAGCTCCACCGTCGGCCTGCGGAAGACGAGGTTCAGCGGGAGTTCCACCCCGAACTCCGCGCGCACGGCCGTCATCAGCTCGAACGCCTTCAGGGAGTGGCCGCCCAGGGCGAAGAAATCGTCCCTGACCCCGACCGGTCCGGTGCCGAGCACCGCCTCCCACAGCCGGACCATCCGCAGCTCGGCCGCGTCGCGCGGAGCCACCCGCGGCGCGTCCCCCGCGAGGGCGGCGCCCGGCGCGGGAGCGGGCAGGGCCCGGCGGTCGAGCTTGCCGTTCGGCGTGAGCGGCAGCCGCTCCAGCGCGGTCAGCACGCCGGGCACCATCGGGGCCGGAAGCTCCTCCCGCAGGACGTTGCGCAGCGCCGCCGGATCGCCGTCCCCGTCCCGCCAGACCACATAGCCGACGAGGACCGCGTCCACACCGCTCCCGTGCACCGCGGCGGCGGCCGCCGCCACCTCGGGACGGCGGGCGAGCGCCGCCTCGATCTCGCCCAGCTCGATTCGATGCCCGCGCACCTTGACCTGCCCGTCCGCCCGGCCCCGGTACTCCAGGCCGCCGTCGGACAGCCTGCGCACCAGGTCACCCGTGCGATAGAGCCGGCCGCCGTCGTCGAACGGGTCGGCGACGAACCGCTCCGCGGTCAGCGCGGGCCGGCCGTGGTAGCCGCGGGCCACCCCGTCCCCGCCGATGTACAACTCGCCGAACACGCCCACCGGCAGCGGCCGCAGCCGCTCGTCGAGCACGTGCAGCCGGGTGTTGGCGAGCGCCTTGCCGATCGGCGCCGGCCCGTCGGGGTCCTCGGGGGAGAGCCGGTGCGCCGTCGACCAGACCGTCGTCTCCGTCGGCCCGTACACGTTCCACACGGCGCCCAGGGCGGACCGCATCCGCGCGGCGAGCGCCGTCGGCAGCGCCTCACCGCCGCACAGGGCACGGACCCCCGGACTCTCCCAGCCGGCCTCCATCAGCTGGTGCCAGGTGGCGGGTGTGGCCTGGACGACCGTGGCCCCGGCCGAGTCCAGCTCCTTCGCCAGCAGCCTGCCGTCCCGGGCGGTCTCACGGTCGACGACCCGCACCCGCGCCCCGCAGGTCAGCGGCACCAGCAGCTCCAGCACGGCGATGTCGAACGACGCGGTGGTGACGGCGGCGACGATGTCACCCGGACCCGTCCCGAGCCTGTTCACCATGTCGTGCGTGAAGTTGGCCAGCGCCCGGTGCGACACCATGACGCCCTTGGGCCGGCCGGTCGAACCGGACGTGTACAGCACGTACGCCAGGTCCTCGGCGTGCACCGGCGCCGAGAGCGCCCCTTGGGCGGCTGTACGGCCGTCCACCAGGCCGGCGACGTCCAGCACCCGCACCGGCCCGGGGACCGGCGGTGTGCCGGCCGGGCCGTCCGAGGCGATCAACAGCCTCGCGCCGCTGTCCGACAGCATGTGGCCGATCCGCTCGGCCGGATACCCGGGGTCGACCGGAACGTACCGGGCGCCGCTGCGCAGGACGCCCAGCAGGGCGACCGGCAGCAGCACGGACCGGTCGACGCTCACGGCGACCGCCGTGCCGGGGCCCGCGCCGAGCGCGGCCAGCCGGTCGGCCACCCGGCCCGAGAGCTCCCACAGCCCGGCGTAGTCGAGCCGGCGACGGCCGTCGTCGACGGCCACCGCCTCCGGCGTCCGGGCGGCCTGCTCACCGACGCACTCGTGCAGGGGCGCGTCCGGGACCTGCTCGGCGGTGTCGTTCCACCGGCCGGCGAACTCCAGCTCCCGGCCCGCCGCGAGCAGCGGCAGGGAGGTGACGCGGGTGTCCGGGGCGGCCACCGCCGCCGACAGCAGCTCCAGCAGCGCCGCCGTCAGCCGGGCGACGCTCGGCCGGCCGAAGAGGTCGGTGGCGAACACCGCTTCGCCGCGCAACTCGCCCGCCTCCTCGGTGAAGTAGAGCGACAGGTCGAACTTCGAGGCGCTGCTGTCCAGTTCGAGGGGTTCGGCCGTGAGCCCCGCCGGCAGACGCGGCGCCTCCGGCTCCTCGTTGAGGACCAGCATCACCTGGAACAGCGGGTTGCGGCTGAGGTCGCGCTCCGGGCGCAGGTCCTCCACCAGCCGCTCGAACGGCACCTCCTGGTGCGCGTACGCCTCCAGCGCCGTGTCCCGGGCCCGGGCGACGAGATCGGCGAAGGCCGGGTCGTCGGAGAGATCCCCGCGCAGGACCAGGTTGTTGACGAAGAAGCCCACCAGCAGCTCCAGTTCGCCCCGGTCCCGGCCCGCGACGGGCGAGCCGACGGCCACGTCATGCGCGCCCGCCCAGCGGCCCAGCAGCGCCTGGACGCCGGCCAGCAGCACCATGAAGAGGGTCGCCTCGCGGTCCCTGCCGAGCGCCCGCAGCCGCTCCACGAGCGGCGCCGGCACCGTGAACGAGTGCCGGTCGCCTCGCCCCGAAGGGACGGCGGGACGCGGGCGGTCCGTGGGCAGTTCGAGCGGGGCGAGTCCCGCCAGCCGCTCCCGCCAGTACGCGAGCTGCCCCTCCAGCAGCTCACCGCTCAGCCGCTCACGTTGCCAGGCGGCGAAGTCACGGTAGGAGACGGACAGTTGAGGCAGCGGTTCGGCGCCGTCCCCGGTCCGCGCGCGGTAGGCGGCGAAGAAGTCCCGCCAGAACACCCCGGCCGACCACCCGTCGAAGACGGCGTGATGGGCGACGACCACGAGGAGGTGCTCGCGTGGCGCGATCCGGATCAGCCGGGCACGCACCAGGGGCGCGCGGGTCAGGTCGAAGGGCAGGGAGGCGTCGGCACCGGCCAGCTCCATGGCCCGACGGCCGGCCGGTTCGGCGTCGTCGCCGGACAGGTCCGTGAAGACCGGTTCGAACACGTCGGCCGGTTCCGTCACCAGCCGGGCGGACCCGGCGGGGCCGCCCTCCTCGACACGCGAGCGCAGCACCTCGTGCCGGGTGACGACGTCCCGCAGCGCGCCGAGGGCGGCCGGCGCGTCGAGCGCCCCCGTCAGACGCGTCGTGCCGGGCATGTTGTAGTCCGGGCGGCCCGGCTGGAGCCGGTCCAGCAGCCACAGCCGCTGCTGGCCGAAGGAGAGCGGCGACGGCCCCGCCGGGAGCACCGGGATCCCCGGTTCCTCGTCCGCGCCCAGGGATGCCAGGGCCCGGGCGAAGTCCTCGGCGACCGGGTGCCGGAACAGGGACCGCATCGGCACGTCCAGGCCGAGCAGCCTGCGCAGCCGGGACACCACCCGCGTCGCCTTCAGCGAGTGCCCGCCCCGCTCGAAGAAGTGGTCCAGGACACCGACCGGGCCGTCCCCGAGGACCTCCTCCCACACCTGGACGACCGTCCGCTCCAGCGTCGTCCGGGGCGCGACGTGCGGCCGGCCCGTGCCGCCCGCGCCCGGCGCGGGAGCGGGCAGCGCCTTGCGGTCCGTCTTGCCGTTGGGCGTCAGCGGCAGCGCGTCCAGCACCACGACCGACGACGGCACCAGCGCCGCCGGCAGGGTCGCGCGCACGGTGTCCAGCACCTCCGCAGGACCGCCCTGTGGCGCCCCGTCCGCCTGCCACTCCACATAGGCGACCAGGGTGCGGTCGGCGCCCGTGCCGTGCGCGGCCACCGCCGTGCGGGCCACGGCGGGATGCCGCAGCACCGCGGCCTCGACCTCGCCCAGCTCCACCCGGTGCCCGCGCACCTTCACCTGGTTGTCGCGCCGGCCGTGGAACTCCAGCACCCCGTCCGCCCGCAGCCGGGCCAGGTCGCCGGTCCGGTACATGCGGCTCCCGGGCGGACCGTAGGGGTCGGGCACGTAGGCCGTCGCGGTGCGGCCCGGGTCGCCGAGGTAGCCGCGGGCCACACCGCGCCCGGCGATGAACAACTCGCCGACCGCGCCCGCCGGGAGGAGCTCAAGACGCGGGCCCAGGACCCGCACCCGCGCGCCGGGCAGCGGCCTGCCGATCGGGACGCGCCCGCGGGCCACGTCCTCGTCCGTGACGACGTGGTATGTCGTGGTGTTGGTGCACTCGGTGGGCCCGTACTGGTTGACCAGCCGCAGCCGGTCCCGGCCGCCCAGCGCCCGCGCCGCCTCGGCGAGCGGCGCGGTGAGCGCCTCGCCGGTCGTCAGCACCAGCCGCAGGTCCGCGGACGGACCGGGCGACGCGGCCACCACGAGGGCCAGCATCGACGGGACGACGGACAGGACCGCCGTGACCCGCTCGGCGTGCAGCAGCCGGGCCAGTGCGTCCGGGTCGTCGGCCTCCTCGCCGGTGGCCAGCACCACGCGGCCGCCCGTCGCCAGCGGGGCGAACAGGTCGCGCACCGACGGGTCGAAGGTGAGCGCGGTCCGCGCCAGGACCGTGTCCTCCTCGCCGAGACCGAACGTGCCGGTCAGCGCGGCCAGATAGCCGGTGATCGCCGCGTGCGGCACCGCGACGCCCTTGGGACGCCCGGTGGAGCCCGAGGTGTAGAGCAGGTAGGCGAGGTCGCCGGGGCCCGCCGCGGGGGGCGGCGGCGTGGCCGGCAGCGCGTCGATCAGCGGCCGCTCCCGGTCCAGGTCCAGCACCGTCACACCGTTCGGGATCCCGGCGACCGCGACCTCTCCGGACGAGCCGTCCGTCACCGCGATCCGCGTCGCGCTGTCGGCGAGGACCGTGCGGACGCGCTCGGCCGGCTGACCGGGATCCACCGGCACGTACGCCGCGCCCGACTTGAGCACGGCCAGGACGGCGGCGACCGCCCCGGTACCGCGTCCGGTCATGACGGCGACCGTCGACCCCGCGCCGGCGCCCAGCTCGCGCAGCCGCCGGGCGAGCCGGTTGGCGCCGGCGTCCAGCTCCCCGTACGTGGTGGAGCGTCCCGCGCAGGTCACGGCGACCGCGCCGGGCCGACGGCGGGCCTGCTCCTCGACCAGGGCGTGCAGGGTCGCGGCCCGGGCGGGAAACTCCCGCTCGCCGGGCGCGTCCGCACCGAGCAGCGCGCCGCGTTCCGCCTCCGACAGCACCTCCAGCCGGGACAGCGGCGTGTCCGGGGCGGCCACCGCCGAGCGCAGCAGCCGCGCGTAGTGCCCGGCGAAGCGCTCCATCGTCGCGTGGTCGAACAGGTCGGACGCGTAACTCAGGGTGCCGGTCAGACCGCCCGGGTGCTCGGTGACGGCGAGGCTCAGGTCGAACTTGGCCGTACCGTTCGCGGTGTCCAGCGAGGTGGTGCGCACGCCCTCCAGGGGCAACGTGTCCAACTGCTCGGGGTGCAGCTGGAAGAGGACGTCGAAGAGCGGGTTGCGGCTCAGGTCGCGCTCCGGGCGCAGCTCCTCCACCAGCCGGTCGAACGGCACGTCCTGATGCTCGAAGGCCGCCAGCGCCGTCTCCCGCACCCGGCGCACGGCCTCGCCGAACGACGGGTCGCCGGACAGGTCGGTGCGCAGCACCAGCGTGTTCACGAAGAACCCGATGAGCGGCTCCAGTTCGGTGCGGTCCCGGCCCGCGACCGGTGAGCCCACGGCCACGTCCTGCTGCCCCGTCCACCGGGCCAGCAGGGACTGGAAACCGGCGAGCAGCACCATGAACAGCGTCGCCCCCTCCTCGCGGGCGAGGGCGCCGAGCCGCCCGGCGAGGTCCGGCGGCAGCTCGAAGGTGAGCGCGCCGCCCGCACCGGTCCGGGCGTGCGGCCGGGGCCGGTCCGTGGGCAGCTCCAGAGCGGGCAGACCGGCGAGCCGCTCACGCCAGTGCGCGATGCCGCGGTCGGCCGCGCCCTCCGCCAGCCGGCGCTGCTGCCAGTGCGCGTAGTCGCCGTACTGGACGGGCAGGGCGGGCGGCGCGGGGCGCTCACCGCGCCGCAGGGCCGCGTAACCGTCCGACAGCTCCCGCCACAGCACGGGCATCGACCAGCCGTCGCCCACGGTGTGGTGCAGGACGAGGACGAGGAGATGTTCCTCCGCGTGGACGCGCACCAGACGGGCCCGCAGCAGCGGCGCCCGGGTCAGGTCGAACGGAGCGGCGGCGTCCGCGTGCGCCAGGCCGAGGGCCCGCGACCGGGCCTCGTCCGGCGGCAGCCCGTCGAGATCGGTCAAGAGCGGCTCGAACACCTCGGCGGGCTCCACCAGTTGGACGGGCCCGTCCGCATCCTCGGTCAGCCGTGAACGCAGCACCTCGTGCCGCCCGACCACGGCGCGCAGCGCCTCCAGCAGGGCGCCCGCGTCGAGCGCGCCCTCCAGCCGGACGGCGACCGGGATGTTGTAGTCCGGGCGGCCCGGCTGGAGCTGATCCAGGAACCACAGGCGCTGCTGTGCGAAGGACAGCGGGGCCGTGCTCCCGGCGGGACGCGGCACGACCCGGTCCGCGACGGCGTCCGGCGCGTCGAGGCGCAGCGCGTCCAGAGCGGCGGCGAACCGCTCCAGCACCGGGTGTTCGAACAGCAGCCGCAGCGGCACCTCGGTGCCCAGCCGCACGCCGAGACGGGACACCGTCCGGGTGGCGCGCAGGGAGTGGCCGCCGAGGGCGAAGAAGTCGTCGTGCCGGCCGACGGGGTTGGTGCCGAGCACCTCGCCCCACACCTCGGCGGCGAGCCGTTCGGTCTCCGTGCGCGGCTCGACGAACTCGGCTTTGTTCAGGGCCTGTTCACCGGGGGCGGGCAGGGCGCGCCGGTCGAGCTTGCCGTTGGGCGTCGTCGGCAGCCCGGGCACCGGCACGATCGCGGCGGGCAGCATGTACGCGGGCAGCCGGTCCGTGAGCGCGCGGTGCAGCTCCTCGGGTACGACGTCCGCGCCGGGGGCGGCCACCACATAGGCGACCAGGCGCAGTTCGCCCGGGGTGTCCTCGCGGACGACGACCGCGGCGCGGCCCACGCCGGGGCAGCGGGTCAGCTCGGCCTCGACCTCGCCCGGCTCGATGCGGAAACCGCGGATCTTCACCTGCTGGTCGGCACGGCCCAGGTAGTCGACGGTGCCGTCCGGGCGCCGCCGGGCCAGGTCCCCGGTGCGGTACATCCGCGCCCCGGGCGGCCCGTAGGGATCGACGGCGAACCTGTCCGCCGTCAGCCCCGGCCTGCCGAGGTAGCCGCGGGCGACACCGGTGCCGCCGACGCACAGTTCACCGACCGCGCCCTCCGGCACCGGGCGCCCGCGCTCGTCGAGCACGTACAGCCGGGTGTCGTCGAGCGCCGAGCCGATCGGCACCCGGCCCTCCACCTCGGCGCCGGCTTCCAGCCGGTGCGCGGTGGCGAACGTGGTCGTCTCGGTGGGGCCGTAGACGTTCACCAGCACGGTGCCGGGAGCCGCCTCCAGGGCCCGCCGGAAGGACACGGGATTAGCGGCCTCTCCGCCGGTCCACACCTCCCTGAGCTCGGTGAGCAGTTCCACGCGCTCCTCGACGACCAGGTCGAACAGGGCGGCGGTGAGGAACAGCGCGGTGATCCCGTGCTCGCGCACCAGACGGGCGAGCGTGTCGGCGCCCATCCGGCCGGGCGGCGCCATCACCACCGTGCCGCCCGTCAGCAGGGGCGTCCACACCTCGTACGTGGAGGCGTCGAAGGCGAGCGGCGAGTGGGCGAGGACCCTGCGGTGGGCCGCGCCGAAGGCGGAGTCGCGGGCGAGGGCCGCGATGTTCCCCTGCGTCACGCCGATCCCCTTGGGCTCACCCGTCGAGCCGGAGGTGTACATGACGTAGGCGAGCTGGTCCGGGGTGTACGCCGCAGCGTCGAGTCGGTCGGCGGCGCACACCACCGCGTCGGGCCGGGCAGGGCCGGCCGCGTCGACCGCGGCGCCCTCGGTCGCGTCGAGCACCGGCACCGGCGACCCCACGACGGCCTCGTGCCCGGCCAGGGTGGCGTCGGTGAGCAGCAGACGGGCGCCGGTGCGCTCCAGCATCCAGTGCAGACGCTGTACGGGGAAGGCCGGGTTGAGCGGCACGTACGCGCCGCCCGCCTTCAGCACCGCCAGCATCGCGACCGGCACATGCACCGAGCGGTCCATGAACAGCGCCACCGGCGTCTCGCGCACCACCCCGCCCGCCCGCAGCCGCGCCGCCAACGCGTCCGAACGGGCGTCGAGTTCGGCGTAGGTGAGCCGGTCGTCGCCGCAGACCACGGCCGTCGCACCGGGGGAGCGGAGGACCTGCTCGGCGAACAGCTCGCCCGGTGCTGCGGGGGCCAGGTCCTCGCGTACCCTGCCGTGGCCGTCGGAGACGAGCCGAGCGGCGGAGTCGTCGCCGGGCAGCAGCTCGGCGAGCGGCCGGTCCGGGGCCTCCACGACCGCGGACAGCAGTTCCAGATAGTGGCCGAGCAGCAGTTCTGCGGTGACCGGGTCGAACAGGTCGGTGTCGGCCACCAGCGAGCCGGTGCAGCGGTCGGCCCCCTCGGAGACGAACACGCTGAGATCGAACAGCGACGCGCCGAAATCGCACGTCACGGTCTCGACGCCCACCCCCGGCAGCCGCAGCGCCGCCGTCTCGTCGCTCGCGGCGGCGAACATCACCTGCACCAGCGGGTTCATGTCACCGGACCGCTCCGGGCTCAGATGCTCCACCAGCCGGTCGAACGGCACCTCCTGGTGGTCGTACGCGTCCAGCGACACCCGCCGGACCCGGCCCAGCAGCTCCCGGAAGCCGATGTCGCCCGACAGGTCGGTGCGCAGCACCAGGGTGTTGACGAAGAAGCCGATCAGCGGCTCCAGTTCGACCCGGTCACGGCCGGCGACCGGGGTGCCGACCGCGACGTCGGTACGGCCCGACACCCGGGCCAGGACCGCCTGGAAGGCGGCGAGCAGGGTCATGAACAGGGTGACGCCGTGCGCCTCTGCCAGCCGGCGCAGCCGGTCGGTGAGGTCCTGGTCGAGTGTGAACTCCACGCTGTGCCCGGCGCCGCTGCGGCGGGTGGGCCGCGGCCGGTCCGTCGGCAGCTCCAGCGGCTCCAGACCGGCCAGCCGCTCCTCCCAGTGCCGCAGCCCTGAGTCCAGGGCGCCGCTCGTCAGGCGCTCCCGCTGGCGGCGGGCATGGTCCTGGTAGGCGACGGGCAGATCGGGGACGCGCGGCGGCACGTCCCGCAGGAGGGCCGTGTAGCCCTCGGACAGCTCCTGCCACAGCAGCGACATCGACCAGCCGTCGGTCGCTATGTGATGGACCACCAGCACCAGCACGTGATCGTCCGCGCCGAGGCGGATCAGCAGGGCGCGCAGCAGCGGACCGGCGGCGAGGTCGAACGGCCGGCGGGCCTCCTCCCGGGCCAGGTCCAGGGCACGGCGCTCGACGTCCGCCGCCGAGCCGCCGTCACCGGCCGTGCCGAGGTCGAGCAGAGCCAACGGCACCTCGTCCGGGGCGGGGAGCACGACCGGGACCGGCTGCCCGTCGTGCTCCTCGAACACCGTCCGCAGCGGCGCGTGCCGCCCCACGACGGCGGTCAGACTGCGCCGCAGCAGGTCCCGGCGCAGCGGGCCGCGCAGCCGTACGACCTCCGGTATCGCGTAGCCGGGCGCGCCGCCCCGCATCCGGTCCACCAGCCACATGCGCTCCTGAGCGAACGAGGCGACGGGCGGGGCGGGGGCGGCGGGCGCGGAGGTGGGGGACCCGGTTGCGGGCATGGAGTCGGGGGACGCCGAGGTGTGGGGCGCGGAGGTGTGGGGTGCCGAGGTGTGGGACGCGGAGGTGTGGGGCGCGGACGTCTCGCCCGTGACCGCCGTCGCGTCCGCGAGCGCCGACCGCACCCGGCGGCGCATCAGCTCACGGGCTGCGCTCAGCCGGCTGTCGGCGGCGCCCGGCGTGCTCTCCTGGATGGTCACGAGGTCTCTCCCTGCGAAACGTGGGCCACGGAAGACGTGAGGGACGTGCTTGGCGTGGGGGACATGGGGGATGTCGGGGGCATGGCGGGTGTCGCGGACATGAGGGGCAGCGCGTCGTCCGCCGTCGAGGCGGCGATGTCCTCGAGGAGGGCGGTCTCGACCGCCGCGGCGAGCGCGGCGACGGTCCGCTGTTCGAACAGGGTGTGCAGAGGCAGCTCCAGGGCCAGCGACTGGCGCAGCCGCGCCGCGACCCGGGTGGCGCTCAGCGAGTGGCCGCCGAGGGCGAAGAAGTCGTCGTGGCGTCCGACGGCCTCGACGCCGAGGACCGCGCGCCACACGGCCGCGACCAGCTCCTCGATCTCTCCGTCCGGCGGTTCGTGCCCGGTCGGCGCCGCGGTCGGCGCGGGCAGGGCCCTGCGGTCGAGCTTGCCGTTCGGTGTGACGGGCAGCGCGTCCACGACGACCACCAGCGGCACCATGTACTCGGGCAGGCTCCGCGCCAGTTCGGCGCGCAGCGCCGCGGCTTCCGGCGCCACCTGCCGCGCCGCTTCCGGCACCGCTCGCGACGCCGGTACGACATAGCCGACGAGCCTGCGCTCGCCCGGCGTGTCCTCGCGGACCACGACCGCGGCCCGTCCCACCCCGGCACATCGGGCGAGGGCGGTCTCGATCTCGCCGAGCTCGATCCGGAAGCCGTGGATCTTCACCTGGTCGTCGGTGCGGCCGAGGTACTCGACGGCACCGTCCGCCCGCAGCCGCGCGATGTCGCCGGTGCGGTACATCCGCGATCCCGGCGGCCCGAACGGGTCGAGCGGGAAGCGCTCCGCGGTCAGCGCGGGCCGCCGCAGATAGCCGCGGGCAAGGCCCGCCCCGGCGAGGAACAGCTCACCCGGGAACCCGACCGGCACGGGCCGGCCCGCCGGATCGAGCACGTACAGCGCGGTGTTCCAGATCGGCCGCCCGATGGGCACCGGCCCCTCGTCCGAGGGGCGGCAGTCCCAGTGGGTGACGTCGACGGCCGCCTCGGTGGGCCCGTACAGGTTGTGCAGCGGCACGTCGAGCATGTCGAGGAAGCGGTTCTTCAGCTCCTCGGGCAGTGCCTCCCCGCTGCACACCACCCGGCGCAGCGAACGGCATCCGGCGGCGGCGGGCTCCGCCACGAACGCGGCGAGCATGGAGGGCACGAAGTGCGCGGTGGTCACGCACTCCTGCTGGATCACCCGCGCCAGGTACGCCGGGTCCTTGTGCCCGCCGGGCTCGGCGACCACCAGGGCGGCGCCGGTCAGCAGCGGCCAGAAGAACTCCCACACCGACACGTCGAAGCCGAACGGCGTCTTCTGTAACACCCGGTCGTCGGGCCCGAGCCCGTACCGGTCCTGCATCCACAGCAGCCGGTTGACGATCGCGGAGTGCTCGACGACGACGG
This sequence comes from Streptomyces sp. NPDC088254, assembly GCF_044740925.1. NCBI lineage: Bacteria > Bacillati > Actinomycetota > Actinomycetes > Kitasatosporales > Streptomycetaceae > Streptomyces > Streptomyces sp. NPDC088254. Next base: position 854,167 of record NZ_JBIURQ010000001.1, read on the forward strand.
CCTTGGGACGGCCGGTGGAGCCGGAGGTGTAGATGACGTAGGCGGGGTGGGCCGGCAGCGGCCTGCCCCGACCGTCAGCCGCCCCGGAAGGCGCCGCGGGCGCCGCGAGTGCGGGGTCCGCCTTACCGGCGTGTCCGGCGTCGAGGAGCAGCCGGGGCGCCGACGTGTCGGCCGGGAGCCCGGCGGCCACGTCGGAGGTGGTCAGGAGCAGCACCGGCGCCGCGTCGGACAGCATGAACGCGATCCGCTCGGCCGGCAGGGAGGGGTCCACCGGGAGGTAGGCCGCACCCGACTTGAGGACGGCGAGCAGCGCCACGACCAGTTCGGTGGACCGGTTGAGGGCGACCGCGACGATCTCCTCGGGGCGCGCGCCCCGCGCTCGGAGCCAGGCGGCGAGCGCCTCGGCACGGGCGTCGAGTTCGGCGTACGTCAGACGCTCGTCGCCGAACACGGTCGCGAGGGCGTCCGGGGTGCGCGCGGTCTGCCGCTCGAACAGTTCCACGAGCGTGGTCGCGGGCACGGGCACCGCCGTGTCGTTCCACTCCGCGACCAGCCGGTGCTGCTCGGCCGAGACGACGTCCACCTCGCCCACGGTCGTCGTCTCCGCCTCCTCGGCGACGGCCGTCAGCAGCCGCTGGAGTCCCTCGGCGACGCTCAGCGCGGCGCGCGCGTCGAGGACGTCCGGCCGGTGGTCGAGGTGCAGCCGCAGCCGCTCTCCCGGCAGGACGATGAGGTTGACGGTGTAGTGCGTCGCGTCCGACCCGTCCACGTCGGCCAGCCGCACCTCCCCGCCCAGGTCCCGCATCTCCGCGAGGTCCAGCGGATAGTTCTCGACGACGACCGCGGTGTCGAACAGGGTGCCGAGGCCGGCGGCCTGCTGGATGTCCGCCAGCCCCAGGTGCTGGTGGTCCATCAGCGGCGCCTGCTCGTCCTGGAAGCGGGCCAGGGCGGCGAGAAGGCTCTCCTCGTCCCGCACCCGGAAGCGCACCGGCAGGGTGTTGATCAGCAGCCCCACCATGCTCTCGATCCCCGGGACCGGCGCGGTGCGCCCGGAGACGGTGCCGCCGAAGACCACGTCGTCACGGGCCGTCAGCCGGGCCAGCAGAATGGCCCAGCACCCCTGCACGACGCTGTTGAGGGTGATGCCGGCCGACCGGGCCCGTTGGGTGAGCCGGGCGGTCGCCTCCGGTGACAGCTCCACCGTGGTGCGCTCGGGCAGCGCGCCGAGCTTGTTCGGGTCCGCCGAACCCAGCAGGGTGGGCTCGTCCAGGCCCGCCAGCGCGTCCCGCCAGGCCGTCGTCGCCGCTTCCCGGTCCTGGTCGGCCAGCCACGCGAGATGCTCGCGGTAGGGGACCGCGGCCGCGGTGGCGGAGCGGCCCGCCGGGACGGGGCGGGACGCGGTGCCGGTCAGGTCCGCGTAACCGGTGAGGAGTTCCCGCAGCAGGACGGCGGACGACCAGCCGTCCCACAGGATGTGATGGTTCGTCATCAGCAGCCGGTGCCGGTCCTCGCCCGTGCGGACCAGGGTGAAACGCACCAGCGGAGGCCGTTCCAGGTCGAAGCGCCGTGCCCGGTCGTCGGCGAGCACCCGCTCCCAGGCGGCTTCGCGTTCCTCCGTCGGGTGCGTGGTCAAATCGACCGAGTCCCATGGGACTTCGACGTCGCCGGCCACCACCTGTACGGGGCGGTCGAGCCCGCGGTCGGTGAACGCCGCCCGCAGCGCGTCGTGCCGCTCCAGCAGTGCGCCGCAGGCCTGGCGCAGGGCGCCCGCGTCGAGCACGCCGTCCAGGGTCAGGACGATCTGGCCGGTGTAGGCGTCCGTGCCGGTGGCGTCGTAGGCGGCGTGGAAGAACAGCCCTTCCTGCAACGGCGACAGGGGCAGTACGTCGGTCAGCCCCGGGTGGCGTTCGGCGAGGCCGTCCATGTCCGCACGGGACAGGCCGGCCGGCGCGAGGTCGGAGCGGACGGGACCGGCCGGGGTCGCGTTCGCCGCATAGACCGCTTCGACCGCATCGATCGCGTCGGTCGCCTTGGCCGATGACGCGGCCAGCAGGCGCAGGGCCGCCAGCCAGGCGTCGGCGAGGGCGTCGGCCTCGTCCTGGACGAGCAGGCCCTCCGGCCAGGTCAGCACGGCGGTGAGGGAGGGGCCGTCCGCCTCCTCCACTGTCAGCGCGTCGATCTGGAGACAGTGGTCGACCGGCATCGCGGGGTCGGCGTGGGCGGCCAGTGCGCCCGAGCCGGGGGCCGGGCTCCATGGCCCGTGGTCCGTGCCGTCGAACCGGCCCAGGTAGTTGAACAGCACGCGTGGCTGGGGGAGTTGGGATAGTTCGCCGGAGGTCGCCGGGTTCAGTCGGCTCAGCAGTCCGTAGCCGGTGCCGTGGTCCGGGACCGCGGCGAGGCAGCCGTGCACCCGCCCGGCCACGGCGGCGAGCGCGTCGCCGTCACCCTTTCCGGCCGCGGCCATGTCGAGTCCGCGCAGATCGAGGCGGACCGGGTACTGGGTGGTGAACCAGCCCACCGTGCGCGACAGATCATGCCGGTCCGTGCGGTCCGCCCGGCCGTGCCCCTCCAGGTCCAGCAGCAGCGAGCCGGGGCCGCCGCCCCCGGCGACACTGGGGTGATGGGCGGCCAGGGCCAGCGCCGTCAGCAACACCTCGGCCGGGCCGGTGCGAAGTGCCGCCGGCACGGACGTCAGCAACGGTCCTGCGGTCTCGGCCGGCAGGGTCAGCGTACGGGTGCGGGTGGTGCCTACGGTGTCCCGCGCCGGGTCGGGCACGCGGTCCCACGGCGGGGGCGTCGCGTCCTGTTGTGGCGAGGCCGCGTCCGTCTCCGAGCCCGTGCCCGCGTCCGTGCTCATATCCGCGTCCGGCGCCAAGGTCCGCCGCCAGTGGGGGAGTTCCGCCAACACCTCGGGGGAGGCGGCCAGCTCCTGGAGGTGGGCGGCCCACGCGCGGAACGAGGAGCCCGTGCCCGGCGGCCGCGACACCGCGTCCCGGTGGCAGGCCGCCGCGGACCCCTCATCGGTCACCGCGTCCCAGGCGGCGGCGAGGTCGTCGAGCAGGATGCGCCAGGACACGCCGTCCACGGCCAGGTGGTGGACGCACAGCAGCAGCCGGTCCGGCAGCCCGTCACGGCCGTCCCACCGCACGGCCCGCACCAACACCCCGCGGGACGGGTCCAGTTCCGCCGCCAGGGCGGCCCCGGCGGTGCGTGCGTCGAAGGGCTCGTCCGCCCGCCGCAGCACCTCGGCGGCGTCGACCGACCCGGGCTCGCCGATCACGACGGCGGGACGCCCGTCCGGCCCCTCGGTCACCCGCATCCGCAGCGCCGCGTGACGGTCCAGGACCGTTTGCAAGACGCGGGTCAGCCGGGCGTCGTCCGCGTCGGCGGGCAGGGTGAGGGTCATCGACTGGCTGAAGCGGCCGATCGGCCCCGGCCCGTCGAGCAGCCACCGCATCACGGGTGTGGCCGCCGACTCCCCGAACTCCTCGACGTAGTAAGCCCCTTCAAAGGTTCTCACGGCCGATGTGCCGACGGCGGTGGCGAGAGCGGCCGGGGTCTTGTGCGTGAAGACGTCGCCCAGCGTGAAGGTGAGCCCCCGGGCGCGGGCGCGGCTGACCATGGTGAGGGCGGCGATGCTGTCGCCGCCGAGGGAGAAGAAGTTGTCATCGGGCGCGACGGCGCGGCCGAGCACGTCCGCGAAGAGCGCGCACAGGGTGCTCTCGGCTTCCGTCGCGGCCGCGCGCGCCGGTGCCTCCGGTTCCGGCTCCTGGTCCGGTCCCGGCGTGGGCAGCGCCCTGCGGTCGACCTTCTTGTTGGCCGTCAGAGGCAGTGCGTCCAGGGCGACGAAAGTGTGGGGCACCATGTAGTGCGGCAGGAACTCCGCCAGGTGCGCCGCCAGTTCGGCCGGAGCGGCGACCGTCAGGCCGGGTTCCGGTGCGACGAACGCGACGAGACGCCGCCCGCCGCCCGGTGCGGGGCGCACGTCGACCGCCGCCTGGCGCACCGAGGGGTGACGGCCCAGAACGGTCTCGATCTCGCCCAGCTCGATGCGGTAGCCGTTCACCTTGACCTGCTGGTCGATACGGCCCAGGTACTCCAGGTCGCCGTCCGCCGACCAGCGCACCAGGTCGCCCGTGCGGTACATCCGGGTGCCGGGGACGTCCGAGAACGGGTCGGGCACGAAACGCCCGGCGGTCAGTCCCGGGCGCCCGGCGTACCCCTGCGCCAGACCGGCGCCCGCCACGCACAGCTCGCCCGCGGCGCCGGGAGGCAGCAGCCGAAGTCGTGAATCCACCACGTAGGCACGGTGGTTGACCATCGGCCGGCCGATGGGCGGCACCCCGCCGTCGTCACCGGACGCGCACCGGTGCATGGTCACCTCGACCGTGGCCTCGGTGGGACCGTAGCCGTTCCACACCTCGCGGCCGCCGGCCGCCCAACGGGCCACAGCGTCGGCCGACGGCGCCTCACCGCCGGTGGACAGGAAACGCAGGCCGGGAACCGCGCCCGGGTCCAGCAACGGCAGCAGCGCGGACGGCAGGTCGGCGACCGTGACCATCTGACGGGCCATCAGCGACTGGAGCCGGTCCAGGTCCGTCCGCTCCTCGTCGGTGGCCAGGACCAGCGTGCCGCCGCTCAGCAGCGCACCGAACACGTCGAGCACGGACACGTCGAAGGACAGCGCCGCGAACCCGAGGAACCGCTCGCCCTCGCCCCGACCGGCCTCGACGCCCGCCACCGCGAGATGGGCGTACACGAAGTCGACCGCGGCGGCGTGCGGCACGACGACGCCCTTCGGCTCGCCGGTGCTGCCGGACGTGTACAGCAGATACGCGGCCGAGAGCGCCGGCACCGCCGTACGGCCTGCCCCGCCCGCCCCGCCCGAAGCTCCCGAGGCGCCCGCACCGCGCGCGTCCCGCGCCGAGACCACGGCCGTGCCCTCCGGCAGCGCCCCGTCGGTGCCCGCATCGGCGACGACGGCATCGATGCCGGCCCGGTGCACCACGTACGCGACGCGGGCTGCGGGCAGCGCCGGATCCAGCGGCACATAGCAGCCACCCGCCTTGAGCACGCCGAGCAGCGCGGCGACCATCGCGGGCGAACGCCGCACGCGCACCCCGACCGGCTGTCCCGGCTCCGTCAACGGCCGCAGCCGTCCGGCGAGTTCCTCCGCCCAGACGTCGAGAGCGCCGTACGTCACCTCCTCGCCGTCGCAGACGACGGCGACGGCGTCCGGGGTGCGCGCCGCCTGCTCCTCGAAGAGCTCGTGCAGACAGCGGCCCGCGGGCGCGTCACCCGCCCCGCCGTCCGCGAAGACGGCGAGCCGGCGCTCGTCGTCCGGCGTGAGCAACTCCAGGGAGTCCACGACGGCCTCCGGCCCGGCGGCTGCCAGACCGGCCAGGAACCGCGTGAACCGCTCACGGTGGGAATGCGCCTGAGCCGCGTCCGTCTCACCGGCGTCCGCCTCGACCTGCACGGTCAGCGGGCTGTCGCCGCCACGGTCGCAGACGTTCAGCGTCAGATGGTCGACCGGGCCGACGGACAGGTTGTGCACGGTGGCCGGCGCCCCGCCGAAGGTCAGCCCGTAGTCGAAGGACATCAGATTGACGGTGGCGTCCCACAGCCGCGCACCGCCGTGCACCTCCTCGATGCGGAACCTCTGATGCCGCAGCACGTCCTTGATGCCGGCCGAGGTGCGGCGCACCAGCTCACCGAGCGTCATCGTGCCCGTGACGGCCAGGCGCAGCGGGAGGACCCGGGAGAACATGCCCGGCGTACGACGGGCGGCGGCCGTGGCACGACCGGTCACGGGCAGCCCGAGCACCACGTCCTCGGCGCCGTTCACCCGGTGCAGATAGGCGGCGGCCGCCGCGATGACGAGCGCGGACCACCGTGTCCCGTACTCCCGGGCGGCCTCACGCAACAGCCGCGCGTCACCGTCGGGCACGTCCCCCCTGACCCGTACCACCTCGTGCGTCGCCGCAGCGGAACCGCCACCGCCCGGCCGCCCCGCGAACCCGACGGGCTCGGGGACGCCCGCCAGCACGCTCTGCCAGAAAGCCCGGTCGGCCTCCCGCGCGTCGGACGCGAGGTAGGCCTCCTCCTCGGCCACGATCTGCCGCCACGGCGCCGCGTCGGGCGGCGGTACGGTCCCGCCGTCGACCAGCGCGGAGTAGTGCTCGGCGACCCGGCGGGCGATGAGGGGCCCGCTCACGCCGTCGGCGACGATGTGGTGGTATCCCTGCATCCAGCAGAACGATTCGGGACCGGTGCGCACCAGCAGCTGCCGGTGCACGTCACCGGTGGCCGGGTCCATGGGCCTGTCGAGCTCGGCCCGCATGAGAGCCTCGGCCGCGGCGACGGGATCGGGGTCGCCGCTCACGTCGGTGGTCCGAAGCCTGAACGGCGGCAGCCCGGCCGGCGCCTGCCACGCGGCCCCGTCGCTCTCCCCGAAGCGCATCCCGAGCGCCTCGGTCTCCGCCAGCATCCGCCGCAGCGCCTCCTCGAAGAGCTCGGCGTCGAGGGCTCCGTGGATCTCGAGATACTCGCCGATGGCGTAGTCGCGACGCAGGGGGTCCAGTCGCTGCGCGAACCAGACACCGGCCTGCGCCGAGGTCAGGGGCAGCGACCCGTGGTCATCAGTGGGCATGGGGGCGTCTCCTCGGGTTCGTTCGACGACGACACCTTCGGCGATGACCGACGCCCCTTGTAGTCACCAGAATTCGCCTCTTGACAGCGCCGCCCCCGCTCCCGGCCGTTCCCGGTCACGGGATCCCGTGACAAAGGACCGCGCCACCGGTGCCACTGTCATCGCGACCGCGATCCGGTCGGGTCGATTCTCCGGCGGGCCGCGGCGAGGTTTCCCGAGATGCCACGCTCTGCACAGAACACCACGGCCGCAGTGCGCTGTGCACTGCGGCCGTGGGATCAGCGGGCCTCGTCGCCCGATGGTCTCAGCAGACTTCGAACCAGAGCGAAGCGGGGAAATGCCCCTCCCCGGCCAGGAGGCCGTCGCGATGGGGCGCCGGCCGGTAGTCCGGGAAGACCGCCCGCATCTCGTCGGGCCTTTCGTAATGCAGATGCGACATGCACGCGAGGATGCGGGCACGGCTGTTGTTCGCCAGGAAGGCCCGTACGAGCGAGGTCTCCGCCCAATGCAACACGCTGTCCAGCAGGTCGCATTGATAGTCGTACGGCAGGTAGATGTCGTGAACGTGGACAATGACGCCCGGTGCGAGACGCGGGAAGACTTCCAGAACGAGGAAGTTCACGTCCGAACCGGGTTTCACCACGTGGGACGAGTCCACGAACAGCACATCACCTGCGGTCAGGGAGGTGAACGCCGTCAGGTCGACCGTCTGGACCGGTACGCGGTGGAGCTGAACGCGGGCGTCCCGGGACAACCAGTCGCGCGGGTACGGCTCGATGCAGGTGACCGTCCCCGGACGACCTTCCTCGGCGTTGCGGGCGAGTGCCTGCAGTGCGATATGCGTGGATACTCCGCTGCCCACTTCGAGGTACCGGCCCGGGGACAGCGAGCGCAGGATGCCGTGCAGGGCCTGCGCCTCGATATAGCCGTATCCCGGGCCGAGGTCGCCCGCCTTCTCGAACACCTTGTTTCCGCGGTATTCGTCGAGGAACGGCTTGCACGCCTTCTCGAGCCAGGCCATCTGTTCATCGAGGTCGATGTGCAGTCCTGGAAGACTGGAAGGGCGGCGCCACACCTCACGGGTTTCCGCCAGGCCGCGCAGGTCCGGCGCGGAAGAATAGTAATGGCGTGGCGCGACAAGAATTCCCAACCGGGAGAAAACTCTGTTCATGACGACCGCCTGACGCTTGGCGGCGCGTTTGATCTGCTGTCGAACGCTCAATGAAGTCTGGCTGTTCCCCATGGGCGTCAAACTAAGCGATGCGGCATTCGGCAACCCCGGACACGCCGATGTCCGATCAGGTGAACAATGCGCCTTCGACCGGCGGAGGGGGGCCACGGCCCAGTGGCCTCACGAAGCCCCCTTCAAGACGTCGTTCAGGCCGCGGTGTCCGGCAGCCAGAGGTCGGGGCCGAAGACCTCGTAGCGGATGCGACGGGACGGCACCCCCAGGTGCAGCAGCCGGGCGCGGATGTCGCGCATGAACGGCAGCGGGCCGCAGAGGAACACCGTTGCGCCGTCGGGGAGTTCGACGCCGTCGAGGTTCATGAGGCCTTCGCGGGCATCTCGTTGGCCCTGTCCGGGCCGCTCGTACCAGAAGACGGCACGCGCACCCGGAAGCCGGTCCACCAGTTCCTCCGTCTCGGTCCGCAGCGCGTGGTCGGCGGGGGAGCGGTCGGCGTGCAGGACCAGCACCGGGCGGGTCGAGCCGAGCGCGGCGAGGTGGGCCAGGATGCTGGTCATGGGGGTGCCGCCGATGCCCGCGGAGACCAGGACGACCGGAGTGGCGGCGTCGGCGGGGTCGTCGAGGAAGACGTCACCGAAGGGCGCGGAGAGCGTCAGTTCGTCTCCTTCACGGATCTGCTCGTGCAGCATGCCGGAGACCTCGCCGTCCGGTGCGCCGTCCGTGCCGGCGACCCGCTTGACGGTGATGCGCCGCAGGTCCTCGCCGGGATCGGAGGACAGGCTGTACTGGCGCAGCTGGTGGACGCCGTCGGCCATCGGCACCCGTACGCTCACGTACTGTCCCGCGCGTGCCTTGGGGGCCGGCCGTCCGTCGGCCGGGCGCACGACGAACGACACCACGTCCGGGGTCTCGCGGCGGCGCTCGACGACCGTCCACTGCCGCCAGATCCGGCCCGGTGCGACGCCCGCGTCCTGGTAGAGACGGGCCTCCCGGCCGATCAGAGCGCCGGCCATCAGCCAGTACACCTCGTCCCAGGCGGCCGCCACCTCCGGGGTCACCGCGTCGCCGAGGACCTCGACTATCGCCCCGAACAGGTACTTGTGCACGATCGTGTACTGGTCCTCGGTGACGCCGACGGCGGCGTGCTTGTGCGCGATCCGGTCCAGCAGCGCATCGGGGCGGGCGTCCGGGTCAGCCAGCAGCGCGGTGGCGAACCCGGCGATCGAGCCCGCCAGCGCGCGTCGCTGCGCACCGCTGGCCTGGTTGCCCCGGTTGAACTTGCCGTCGAGCAGCTCCGGCCGGTCGCGGAACATCGCGCCGTAGAAACGCGCGGTGATCTCGTCGAGCGCACCGGCGACGGCCGGCAGGGTGGCACGGACCACTGCGGCGGATTCTGCGGACAGCATGGAGCCTCCCGGACAGGGGGTGGGGGAACGAAGCCGCGTCGTGTCGGGCGGCATCATCTGTTTAGCAGGCGGCCGACCGTGTTTCGGCGCTGTTCCGCGGTCCTGGACGAAGAAGGGCCGAACGGCCCCGTCGATCGAGGGCCATCGGCCCCGCTCCACGAGGCAGTAGGGCCGAACGGCCCTGGCCCCGCGGCCCGGGATCACGGAAGATCTGATACAGGCATGGACCGGGCTACGCTCAGTGAGCCACGGCCGGTGCGGGACTTCAGGCAGCGCGGGAACGCAGAACGAGGAGCATCCGATGGCGGACGGCGAGCAGCCCGGCCCCGACAACCCGATCCGGGTCTTCCTGCTGGACGACCACGAGGTGGTACGGCGCGGGGTGCACGACCTGCTGGACGACGAGCCGGACATCACGGTCGTCGGCGAGGCCGCCAATGCCGAGCAGGCCCTGACCCGTGTGCCCGCCCTGCGACCCCAGGTCGCGGTGCTGGATGTGCGCCTGCCGGACGGCGACGGCGTGACCGTGTGCCGGGAGCTGCGCTCACAGATGCCGGAGCTGGCCTGCCTGATGCTGACCTCGTTCGATGACGAGGAGGCCCTGCTGGACTCGATCATGGCGGGTGCGTCCGGCTATGTGCTGAAGCAGATCCAGGGGACGGACCTGGTGTCGGCCGTGCGCACGGTGGCCCGCGGCCAGTCACTGCTCGACCCCAGCGCCACCGCCAAGCTGATGGCCCGGCTGCGTCAGGGCCAGGAACCGGAGCCCGAGACCGACGCCCTGCCGGGCCTGACCGACCGTGAGCGGGAGATCCTGGCCCTGATCGGCGAGGGACTGACGAACCGGCAGATCGGCCAGCGGCTGTACCTCGCGGAGAAGACGGTGAAGAACCACATCTCCCGGCTGCTGGCCAAGCTCGGTGTGGAGCGGCGCATCCAGGCCGCCGTCATCGCCACCCAGGCCAAGGACCGGCTCAAGCGACAAGGCCACTGACGCGAGCACCTCGCCGCCGGCGGCGCCACGCGCCCGGTGACGGTGCTGCACGCGGACCGTTCCCCGGCCGACCACGCACTGCGCGCGGGCACCCGCCGACTCGTCGAGGAACCCCCGCACGCGCGAGCCCAGTTCTGGTACGAACAGGACGCTGCCGGCGAAGAAGGCGCCCGCAGCGGCCTGATGGACCTCACCGATGAGGATGTGCCCCCGGCCGCCGACGTCTGCCCGTGCGGCTCGCCGCCGTTCATGCGTGCCGTACGAGCCCAGTTGCTCCAGGCCGGCGTCCCCGCCCGGCGCATCCGCCTCGAGGTCATCGGCCCGGACCTGTGGCTGGCCCGCACGGAGAGCTGAGCTGTCCGCGTCGGCGGTGGGCGGGAGCGGGGTGGGCGGTGCGCCGGCAGGCTGCGTCCGCCGACTGCGCCTCACCGGGTGGCGAGCGCCCCGTTGAGTTCGCGTCCGGTGATCAGCTCTGACTCGATCCGTACGAACACCCCGTCCTGCAACGGCATCCAGGACCCGGGTCCAGTTCGCGACAGCCGCTCGTGTTCTGCGGGATCGGTCACCACGGTGGCCCGTCCGGTGACGACCACGCTCCACCCGGACCGGGTCGCCGCATGGAACTCGTCCGCCTCGAAGGCGACCACGACGCCGTCGATGGCGTGCACGAGGTCCGAGGCCGACGAGGTGCACAGCACGACCGACGCGTCCGAGTCCAGCGAGAAGTTGACGGGGAGGACCGCGGGCAGCGCCTGCCGGGTGTACACCACGCGGCCGACCGGTGCCTGAGCGAGCATGCGCAGGCACTCCTGCCGGTCGAGCGTGCGAAAGCCGTCTGTCTGGAACATCGATCCAGCGTCCCCCGCGGCCGCCGCCCGGGGTAGGGCCGACCGGCCCCAATAGGGCAGCGATACGACCGCCGCTGCCGGACAGGCACCGCGTGGTCGCGGCTACGGAGTCCGCGCCGCAGCCGGAGGCGGCGAGCGCAAGCCGCGCCCCGGTGGCGGCCCCGTGCGCCATCGTCTCCGACCCCGCCGAGGAGCGCCGACAACGGTGAGGGCGTGGTGCGGGCGCGCGACACCCGGCCCTGCGCGCCCGTCACGGCTGGGAACGTGCGGGGCCTTGAGCGGTGTCTCCGGTGGCCGCCCGGTCGCGCATGTCGCTGCGGAAATGGGTATCTCGCGCGTCACGGCCCACAAGTGGATCCGCCGCTGGCGGGCCGAGGGCGAGCCGGGGCGGGACGGCCGCGGCATGCCTCGCCGGGAGCCCGCATCTCCCAGGCTGCGCCGACGATCGATCCGCCATTCCGCAGCGATCGCGGCGGCTCGCGCGGGGCGGTCAGCGGGCCGGCACGGGGAAGAGCATGCAACTGCTGGTGGCGTGGGCGAGCAGCCGGTCCTCGGAGTCGCGCAGTTCGGCCTGGGCGAGGGCGGTGCGGCGACCGCTGTTGAGGACGGTGCCGATGGCGCGGACCTTGCCGGTGTCGACTGTGATCGGGCGCAGGAACTTCAAGGTCAGGTCGATCGAGGTGTATCCCATGCCCTGGGGCAGCACGGACTGCACCGCGCAGCCCGCGGCCGAGTCGAGGAGGGTGGCGTAGACGCCGCCGTGGACGCTGCCGATCGGGTTGTAGTGCTCCTCGCCCGGCACCAGTGCGAAGACCGCCCGGCCGTGCTCGGCCTCCTCCAGGCTGAAGCCCAGGGTGGCGGCGACGGGCGGTGCGGGGAGGCGCCCGGCGAGGATCTCGTGCAGGAATTCGAGACCGCTGTGATGACCCACGGCGCCGGCGGATATGGCTGGGTCTTCCCAATCGAACGTACGTGACCTGCCCATTCCCACTCCCTGCCGCATCTGGCTTCGTTCTGCGAAGTTAGCCGGGCCGCCCTCTGGCTGTCAATCGTGAAGTCAGCCTAGGATGGGCGCATGAGGTGGCTGGAGACGAGCACGGAGAACTGCACCGTGCATCGGACACTGGACCTGGTCGGTGAGAAGTGGTCGTTGCTGCTGCTCCGGGACGCCATGAACGGCGTCCGGCGTTTCGACGACTTCCGGCGGCACGTGGGGCTGTCCGAGGCCGTGCTGGCGGACCGGCTGCGCAAGCTGGTGGCCGCCGGGATCCTGGAGACCGTCGCGTATCGCGAGCCGGGAAGCCGTACCCGCAACGAGTACCGGCTCACGCGCAAGGGCTGGGATCTGTGGCCCGCGATGATCGCCCTCAAGCAGTGGGGCGACCGCTACACGGCGGACGCCGAGGGCCCGCCCTTGGAGGTGCACCACGCTGACTGCGGTGAACCTCTGCGAGCGGTGGTCGTCTGCGGGCACGACCACGGACCGCTGACCCCTCCGGAGGCCCGTACCCGCCCAGGCCCCTCGGCACGGCTCCTCGACTGACAGACCGGAGACTGCTCCCCAAGCCGGAGTCGGTCCACCGGCCTTCGCCCCACAGTGGTGACCATGCTGAACCGAGTAGCCGTTCTGTCCGACATCCACGGAGTCCTGCCGGCATTGGAGGCGGTGCTCGCCGAACCGGACGTCGGCGCCGCCGAGCACATCGTGCTCACCGGCGACATCGCCGCCGGCCCGCAACCGGCCCAGGTCCTCGACCTGCTGACCAGCCTCGGCGAGCACGTCGTCTGGGTCGGTGGCAACGCCGACCGGGAACTCCTCGAATACCGCCGGGGGCAACGCGACACGATCCCCGATCCGATCGCCCCTTGGGCGGCCGAACAACTCCGTGAGGACCATCTCGACCTTCTCGCCTCGCTTCCACGATCACTCTCCCTGTCCGTGAACGGCCTGGGAAAGGTGCTGTTCTGCCACGCCACCCCTCGCGACGACGAGGAGGTCGTCCTGGTCGACTCCCGCCTCGACCGCTGGGAGGAAGTCTTCAACGGACTCGATGCCGACATTCGCACCGTCGTCTGCGGCCACACCCACATGCCGTTCGTCCGCCTCGCCCACGGCCGGCTCGTGATCAACCCCGGCAGCGTCGGCATGCCCTACGGGCGAACCGGAGCGCACTGGGCCCTCCTGGGCCCGGGCGTCGACCTCCGCACCACGCAGTACGACCTCCGGGCCGCAGCCGCCCAGCTCGGCCAGGACTCGTCCTACCCCGACATCACCGAATGGGCCGACTACTTCCTGCACGCTCGCGCGACCGACGCCGACGCCCTCGCCGCCTTCGCCCCGCGGGACGGGCGCGACCGCAGCCTGTGACACGCGCTCGCCCTTCACGACAGCGAGGAGCCGAACGCCGACCGCACGATCAACGATGTCCACCGATCGCGACCCCGAAGTGACCAAGTCCGGTTCTACAATGCCCACTTGCAGTCGCACGCCGCCGGCGCCCGTCGCGTTCTGGTTCGTGTGGTTGGAAACCGGGGGGTCTGGTGGGGGAACGAGTTGCGCCTGTGGGCGTGTTGCGGTTCGTCGTGCTGCGGGCGTGGGCGTACCGCGCGCTTCTCGGCGCCGTGTCACTGACCGTGCTGCTGACCACGGTCGTGCTCGCCGCGCTCACCGCCTACTCGGGTGCGATGGGCGACGCGGCGCTGCGGCGGTCGCTCGCTGAGCAACGTACCGCCGCCGAGGCCGCGTTGGTGGTCAAGGCCGACGTCTCGGCCGGTGAGCGGCGGGCCGCCGACGACGCCGTGCGGGCGGGGGCCCGTACCGTCTTCGCCGGACTGCCCGTGCGGGTGCTCACCCTGCTGCGGTCAGGGCCCTACGCCCTGCCGCTCGCACTGCGGCCGGCCACCGAGCGGAGCGAGAACCCGGACCTCACCTTCTTCGCGGCCCTGGACCGCACGCAGGTGCGGACCGTCGCCGGAAGGCTGCCCGCCGAGGTGGCGACCGGCGGGCCCGTCGAGGCCGCACTGCCGCAGAGCGCCGCCCAGCGGCTCGGGGTGGCGCCCGGCGCCCGGCTGACCGTCACCGACCAGCTGGGCGGCCCGGCGGTGCGCGTCTTGATCACCGGCGTGTACCGGCCGGTGGATCTCCGGGCGCCCTACTGGCAGTTGGACGACCTGGGCGGCCGTGGCGTGCAGGCGTCGAGCTTCACGACGTACGGCCCCCTGCTCACCGCCGCGAGCGTGCCGACGTCGGGCCGGGTGAGCGTCGGCGCGTCCGGCTGGCTGGCCTCGGCCGACTACTCCTCGCTGACGGCGCAGCGGATCGGCGCGCTGCGCGAGGCCGCCCGCTCGGGGAGCGCCGAGCTGCGCAAGCGCCCCGCGCTCGGCAGCGCCACCAAAGCGGACACCGCGTTGCCCGCGGTCCTGGACCGGGTCGAACGCTCGCTGCTCGTCACGCGGTCCAGCATGCTGATCGTCGCCGCTCAGCTCGCCCTGCTCGCCGCCTGCACACTGCTGCTCGTCGCCCGGCTGCTCACCTCCGAGCGCACCGCCGAGACCCGGCTGCTGCGTGCGCGCGGCGCCACCCGGACACGCCTGGCGGGCCTGGCCGCCCTGGAGGCCCTGCTGATCTCCGCGCCGGCGGTGCTGGTGGCACCGCTGCTGTCAGGGCCGTTGACGCGACTGCTGGCAGGCCAGGGGGCGCTGGGCCGGGCCGGGGTGCGCGTCGACGTGCCGGCCGGCGGCCGGCCCGAGGTGTGGGCGGTCGCCGCGGGCGTGGCCGCACTGTGCGCGCTGGCGGTGGCCGTACCGGCGTGGCGGGCGTCCTCCGCGGACACCGCCGCGGTGCGGGCGGGGGCGCTGCCCGCGTCGCTGCGCGCCGGGGCGGACGTCGGGCTGCTCGCGGTGGCAGGTGTCGCTCTCTGGCTGCTCGGCAGCCGGCGCTCCGGTGCGGTCACCGCCGACCGCGAGGGGGTCCTCGGCGTCGACCCGCTGCTGGTGGTGGCGCCCGCTCTGGTGCTGCTCGCCGGGACGGTCCTGGTGCTGCGGCTGCTGCCCCTGCTGGCGCGGGCCGGTGAGCGCCTCGTCACCCGCGACCGCGGACTGACCGCGGCCATGGTCGGCTGGCAGTTCAGCCGCCGGCCGATGCGGGGAGCGGGCCCGGTGCTGCTCCTGGTCATCTCCGTGGCGCTCGGCGTGGTGGCGGTCGGTCAGGACGCGTCCTGGCGCCGCTCCCAGGCCGACCAGGCCGACTTCCGCGCGGGCGCCGAGGTGCGCGTCCTGACCGCCGGGGGCGGCGAGGTGGGCCGTACGGACGTCTACGCGGGCCTCCCGCACGTGGACGCGGTCGCCCCCGCGGTCCGCGGCACGGTGGCGCTGTCCGGCAGCCGCACCGCGACCGTCGTGGCCCTCAACACGACGGAAGCCGCCCAACTGATTCTGGCACGGCGCGACCTGACGGAGGGTCCGGTGTTCGCCGGACTCGCGCCGCGCGGAGCGTCGGCAGGCGTCGGGATACCGGAGGGCACCACCCGGCTCACCCTGACCGCTGCCCTGCACAGCAGCGGGCCGGGGCCGGAGGCCGATGTGACGCTCACCGTGCGGGACCGCCACGGAACGTCCTACGAGGTGCCGTCCGGCCGCCTTCCCGCCGACGGCCGCCCGCACCCGCTGACCCCCGATCTCAACGGCGCCCGGGGCCCGTTGGCGCTGACCGGACTCGAACTGAGCATGGCGCAGCCGACCGGCCGGCCCCAACGCCACCGCCTGGTCCTCGGCGCGCTCACGGCGACCGCGGCCGACGGCGCCGTACGGCGGTTGACCCTGCCGGCGAGATGGACGACCGAGATCGAGGCCGACCCGACCGCCGCCGCGCCCGACGACGCCTCCGGACCCACCCGCCCCCGCCTCGCCTCGACGGCACCCCTCACCCTGACGTACAGCACCGGCTACCTGCTGTCCGACTTCGCCGCGCTCGCCCTGCCGATGGAGGTCCGGCTCAAGGCCGCCCAGCCCGCGGTGCCGGAGATCCTCGCCGTCGCCACCGACCGGTACCTCACCGCGTCCGGCGCGCGCGAAGGGCAGCGCGTCGAGGTGGCGTTCGACGGCCGTTCCGTGCCCGTACGCATCGTCCGCACCGCGAGCGCCCTGCCGACGACGGAGGCCACCGCGCAGGAAGGCGGGGCCCTGCTCGTCGATCTGCGGGCCGTCAACAGGGTCCTGCAGGCCCGCTACGGCGCCGGGCTCGCGCCCACCGAGTGGTGGCTGGGCACGGCCGCGCCCGCTGCCACCGCGGCGGCCGCGCGCGCCCTGCCCGACGTCGAGCCGGAACAGGTGATGGTGCGCGACGAGATCGCGGCGGAGCTGCGCGACGACCCGTTCGGCGCGGCCCCCGAAGCGGCGCTGATCGCCGCGGCGGCGGTGACGGTGCTCTTCGCCGCGCTCGGCTTCGCGGTGAGCGCGGCGGGGGCGATGCGCACCCGGGACGGGGAGTTCGCCGTGCTGCGCGCCCTGGGGACCTCGCGCGGCCGGCTGGCCCGGCTGGTCGCCGTGGAGCACGGCGTGCTGGTGACCCTGGCGCTGCTGGTCGGCGCGGCCCTCGGCACGGTGCTCGCCCACGCGCTGGTCCCCCTCGTCGTCCTCACCGGGCAGGCCACCCGGCCGCTCCCACCGGTGCTGGTCGAACTCCCGCTCCCGCGTCTGACCGCCCTGCTCGCGGCCCTCGCAGCGGGCCCCGCCCTCGTGACGGCGGCCCACGCCCTTCGACGGGCGAAACCCGCGACGGCCCTCAGGGACGAGGTGACGCAGTGACCACACAACCGGTGTCCCCACAGGACGGGGGGACGAAGGCGAAACCTCGTCTGGACGGGGAGACGAAGGCGGTACGGCAGCACGCACGGGCCGGATTGCGGACCCGGCTGAGAGCCTTCGCCGGTACGTCCGTCGTCCTCGCGCTCCTGGTGGCCGTGACCGCGGCGCTGGCAGCCGCGTACCCGCGTGCCGTCGACCGGTACGGGGACGCGGGGCTGCGCAGGGCCGTCGAACAGGCCCTGCCCGACCGGACGACCGTGCAGGTGCAGGTCCCGCTCGGCTGGATGGACACCCTCGAGGAGACGGAGGCCGCCCTGCGCCCCGGCCCGCTGACCGCGGTGCGCGCCCAGGTCCTCGCCACCGCGGAGAAGCCGCTGGTCGCCGACCTCGCGCAGTCGGCGTACGGCGTGCGCACCACCGTCGCCCTCACGGCGTCCGACACCTGGCTTCCCCGGCCCTCCGGGCTGCCCGCCCACCTGGTGCTCGCCGCCCAGCAGGACCTCGCCTCCCACGCCCGGATCGGCGCGGGCCGGCTGCCGCGCACCTCGGGCGCACCGGTGACAGCGCGGACCACGCGGGTCGAGGCCGCCGTCACCGAGGACACCGCCCGCAGACTCGGCATCCGGGTGGGCTCGGTGATCCACGTGGCGGGCACGGAACGCGGCCCGCTCACCGTGCAGGTCACCGGGATCGTCGTCCCGCGCGCCCCCGAGGGCGCCTACTGGTCGGCGCAGCCGGTGCTGCGCACCCCCGCGCTGAGCCGTATGCCCGGCTTCCTGCCAACGGACGTCTACTGGCTCGGAGGCCTGCTCCTCGCCCCCGACGCCGGTCCGGCCCTCCTGGGCACCCTCGGCCGCCCGCACCGGTACTGGAACGTCGCCCCTGACGTCGCCACCCTGCGCGGCCACGACGTCGACCGGCTGGCCTCCGCCGTGGCCGCTCTGGAGTCGGGGCCGGGAGTGCAGCGGCTGCGGGGCGTCGTGGACGAAAGCCTGGAGGCTCAGACGAATCTCGACGAGGTCCTCGTGGACCATGCCCGGCTGCGCTCGGGCATCGATCCGCTGCTGCTCCTCGCCGCCGTCGGGACCGGCAGCCTCGCCGTGATCGTCCTGGTCATGGCCGGCGGCGTGGCGGCCGACCGCCGTCGCGCGGAGCTGGCCCTGCTGCGGGCCCGCGGCGCCTCACTGCCCGGCCTGGCCGTCCGGTTGCTGGCGGAGACGGCGGTGGTGGCCGTGCCGGCCGGCGCGCTCGGACTGACGGCGGCACTGCTCGCCCTGCCCGCGGCCCGCACCGCGCCCGCCCTGGCCGCCGCTCTCGCCGTCACCCTGCTCGCCTGTGGCGCGTTTCCCCTGCGCGCCGTGGTCGCCCACCGCACGGTACGGCTGCACGACGACCGCGACGACCTCGTCGCCGCCCGGCCGTCGCGCCGCCGGACGGTGGCCGAACTGACCGTCCTGGTCATCGCGTCGGCGGCCGTCGCCGTACTGCGCCGCCAGGGATCCGGGGGCACCGCTCTGGTGGCCGCCGCACCGCTGCTGACGGGCGTCGTCGCGGCCCTGCTGCTGGCACGCCTGCACCCCCTGCCGCTGCGTGCGCTGAGCAGGGCGACCACACGCATGCGGGGCCTGGTGGTTCCGCTGGCGCTGGCCCAGGCGGCCCGCGCCCCCGGCTTCGCCGTGCTGCCCCTGCTCGCCCTGCTCAGCGCCCTGACCACGGCCGCGTTCGGCGGCTCGGTCCTGGCAGGGGTCACGCAGGCCCGCGACCAGGCCGCACTGCGCTACGTCGGCGCCGACGGCCGCGTCGAGAGCACCACCGGCGGACTCCCCAACGCCCTGCCCGACCGCGTACGCAGGCTGCCCGGTGTGCGGGACATGACGGAAGCCGGCGTCATCGACGACGCGACGCCGCAGCAGAGCAGCCGGTCGGTACCGCTGGCCGGTGTCGACCCCGACGCCTACGCGCGGCTGGCGCGCCACACGGGACTGGGGCCGTTCGACGCGGCGAGCCTCCTGCAGCGGGACGCCGGCACGACGGGCGGCGCCGACCGGCCGCTGCCCGCGCTGGCCTCACCGCGCGTGGCCGACGAGTACGGCACCGGCCCCTACTCCGTCCAGCTCCCGGACGGCGCCTCCGTCACCGTCCGGATCGTCGCGGTCCGGGACCGCACCCCGGCCGTCTTCGGTGACGACTTCCTGGTCGTGGACCGCGCCGGCCTCCCCCGCCAGGCGGCGCGTACGACGACCCTGCTGCTGACCGGTGACGCCCTGGACGGCCGGGCGCTGCGCTCGGCGGCGCAAGGCACGGTGGTGGGCGTCTTCCTGCGCAGCGAGGAACGCTCGCGGCACGTCGACTCACCGCTGCAGTCCGGCGCGGAACGCCTCTACGGCGTCGCGGTCGCCGCGGGCGCCGGATACGCGCTCCTCGCGCTCGTGCTGACCGTGTTGCGCACCGCTCCCGAACGGGGCGCCCTGCTCGCCCGGTTGCGCACGATGGGCATGACCCGGTCCCAGGGCCGCCGGCTGCTGATCCTCACGTCCCTCCCGCAGGCGTTCCTGGCCGCGGCCGGCGGCCTGCTGACCGGCTGGGCCGGCATCCGGCTGCTGTCGCCCGGCGTCGACCTCGCGACCATCGCCCTGGCCTCCCCGTCCGCCCTCGAAGGGGCCGTGCTGCGCACCGATCCGCTCTCCCTGGCGGTTCCGTCGCTCGCCGTGCTGCTCCTGGCCGTCGGCGCGCCCGCCGCCCAGGCCTGGTGGTCCGGCCGACGTGGCTCGGTGCGCGAACTGAGGCTGGGTGACAAGTAGACAGTGAGCGCGACCTCGAGACCGAGCCCCCGAAGGCACCGGCCCGTGCCCCTCCGACCGTCCAGGAGCAGCCGATGACCAGCAGTCCGACCTTCCACGAGCTCGCCGACCGCGCTCTCGCCGCGCGGGACGCCGTCGCGTACGGTCATGACGCCCTGATCACCTGCGACCGGCTGGTGCGGATCTTCACCGCCGACGGCGTGGAGGTCCAGGCACTGCAGGGCCTCGACCTGCTCGTTCGCAAGGGGGAGCTGATGGCCCTGGTCGGCGCGTCCGGCAGCGGCAAGTCCACCCTCATGAACATTCTGGCCGGACTGGACAAGCCCACCGCCGGCGCGGCCCGTGTCGCCGACCACGACCTGGTCACCATGTCCTCCAAGGAACGACTCGCCTACCGTCGCAGGACCGTCGGCTTCGTCCGGCAGCAGACCTCCCACAACCTGCTGCCCTATCTCACCGCCGCGCAGAACGTCTCCCTGCCCCTGCAGCTGGCTCGCGCCGGCGGCCGGCGTCGCGCCCGGGCCGACCGCGCCATGGAACTCCTCGGCCTGCTGGACGTCTCCGCCTGCCGTGACCGCCGGCCGCAGGAGATGTCCGGCGGCCAGCAGCAGCGGGTCTCCCTCGCCGTCGCCCTCGCCAACGATCCCGCGGTCCTGCTCGCCGACGAACCCACCGGCGAACTCGACTCCCACACCGCCGAACAGGTCTTCGCCGCGTTCCGCACCGCCAACGAGGAGTTGGGGACCACCATCGTGATCGTCACCCATGACCAGTCCGTCGCCGGGGAGGTCCGCCGCACGGTCGCCATCCGGGACGGCCGCACGGCCACGGAGGTCCTGCGACACAGCGAGGTCGACTCCGCCACCGGCCAGGAGAACCTGGTCGCCCGCGAGTACGCCATGCTGGACCGGGCCGGACGCCTCCAACTCCCCGCCGAGTACACCCGCGCCCTGGGCATGCGCGACCGTGTCGCCCTGGAACTGGAACCCGACCACATCGCCGTCCGTCCGGACGACCCGCGCGAGGACGTGCCGGGGGAGTGACCCCGGCGGCCGGCCTCAGGATTCGGTGATCCCGCCGTCCTTCAGCTCCAGCACCCGGTCGGCGAGGTCGAGGAGCGTCGTGTCGTGGGTGGCCACGAGAGCCGTGATCTGTTCGCTGCGGACGACCGCGCGGAGCAGTTCCATCACGGAGTGGCCGGATTCCGCGTCCAACTGGCCCGTCGGCTCGTCGGCGATGAGGATCGACGGATTGTTGGCCAGCGCGCGGGCGATGGCCACACGCTGGCGCTGCCCGCCCGACAACTCGCCCGGGCGCTGCGCGGCGTGGTCCGCGAGCCCCACGAGCGAGAGCAGCAACTCGACGCGCTCCCGCCGCTCGCGCGGGTCCGCCCTGCGCAACCGCAGTGGCACGCCCACGTTCTCGGCGGCCGTGAGGATGGGGATGAGCCCGAACGACTGGAAGACGAAGCCGATGCGCTCCCGGCGCAGCGCGAGGAGGGCGTCCTCACCCTGGTCCCGGAGGTGCAGCCCGTCGATGGTGACGCGTCCCCTGTCCGGCTCGTCCAGACCGCCGACGATGTTGAGCAAAGTGGTCTTGCCCGAGCCCGAACGGCCCTTGAGGGCGACGAGTTCACCCCGGGGGACCTCGAAGGACACACCACGCAAGGCATGAACGGCACCCGCGCCCCGCCCGTACGACTTGTGCACGTCCGCCACCTGCAGCATGGCCGCCGTCACCGCCTGGCTCATCACGCCCCCGTAAGCTCCGCCGATCCAGCAGCGCGCAAGTATCGCATCCGGCGCAACTTGCGGTAAAGCAGGAGGTGTTGAGGGGGAGATGCTGAACGGCACGGCAGTGACGGCGTTCGCCGGCGGCGCCGAAGCGGCCTCCTCTTCGGCGCCGCCGCAGCCCGCCCACGTACGCGGCGGTTGTCCGGTTGTAGCCCATCCGCGTTAAATGCCTGGACCGCCGACCGCCCCTGACGGGACACTTCCGACTTCCGAACGGACGGACGGGAGTGTGATGGCGACCACGGACACACGAGGGACGACACCGGCCAGGAGCGCGGTCGTACTGGCCCTGCGCCGCTACTGCCGGGAACTGCTGCGGCTGCGAAGGCTGGCCCTGCCCGCGCTGCTGCTGCCCTCCGTCGGCAACATCGGCATCCGGTACATCGCCCCCCTGCTGATCGCCAAACTGGCGGGACAGGCGGCCGACGAGGGTGGACTCACCCTCGCCTCGGCGCTGCCCTACGTGCTGGGCTTCGGTGCGACGCTGCTGCTCGCCGAGGCGGTGTGGCGGGTCGGGCAGCACTGCCTGAACCGCGTGGACGCGCTCGGCATGGAACACCTGTACGTGAGCGGCATGGACGAACTCCTCGCCCAGGACGCCGCGTTCTTCCACGACAACTTCGCCGGCTCCCTGACCAAACGGGTGCTGAGCTTCGGCAAGCGCTTCGAGGACTTCGTCGACACGGTGACGTACCGGATCGTCGGCAGTCTCGTCCCCCTGGTGTTCGGCGCCGTGGTGCTCTGGAGCTACGAACCGATGCTCGTCGTCGGCCTGTTCGTGATGATCGCGCTGACGGTGGTGGCCGCGACACCGCTGATCCGGCGCCGGCAGCGGCTCGTCAACCAGCGTGAGGCCGCGCTCGCCCGGGTCTCCGGGCATGTCGCCGACAGCCTGATGAACATGGAGACCATCCGGGCGTTCGCCGCCGAACGGCGGGAGGCCGAGGAGCACCGCAGCCGCGTCGCCGACTCCCGGCGTCTGACGCTGAGGTCGTGGGACTACGGCAACCTGCGGGTGGACGTGCTGATCGCCCCGATGTCCGTGCTGACCAACGTGCTGGGCCTGCTGGTCGCCATCGCCTTCGGCGGCCCGGGCCAGGGGGTGGAGGAGGTCGTCGTCGCCTTCACCTACTACTCCAACGCCACCCAGATCATGTTCGAGTTCAACCAGATCTACCGGCGTCTGGAGAGCTCGATGACCGAGGCCGCGCAGTTCACGGAACTGCTGCTGGATCCGCCCACCGTGCTCGACCCGGCGGAACCCGAACCGCTCGCACCGCGCGACGAGGGCGTCCGCTTCGAGGCGGTGACCTTCGCCCACGCGGGCGCGAAGCCGATCTTCCGCAAGCTCGACCTGGACGTGCCGGCCGGCGCGCGCATCGGCCTGGTCGGCAGGTCGGGCGGCGGGAAGACCACACTCACCCGGCTCCTGCTGCGGATGTCCGACATCGACGAGGGGCGCATCCTGATCGGCGGTCAGGACATCAGCCGTATGCGCCAGAGCGACCTGCGCTCACTGATCGCCTACGTTCCGCAGGAACCCGCCATGTTCCACCGCAGCCTGCGGGACAACATCGCCTTCGCCCGGCCCGGCGCCACCGACGAGGAGATCCTCGCCGCGGCCGAGGCCGCGCACGTCACGGAGTTCGCCGGTCAACTCCCCGACGGCTTCGACACGTTGGTGGGGGAGCGGGGCGTGAAACTCTCGGGCGGCCAGCGTCAGCGCGTCGCCCTCGCCAGGGCCATCCTGCGCGACGCGCCGATCCTGCTGCTCGACGAGGCGACCAGCGCGCTGGACTCGGAGAGCGAACTCCTCGTTCAGGACGCCCTGTGGCGGCTGATGGACGGACGGACGGCCCTCGTGGTCGCCCACCGGCTGAGCACCGTCGCGGGCATGGACCGTCTCGCCGTCCTCGACCGTGGAAGCGTCGTCGAGCAGGGCAGCCACGAGGAACTCCTCGCGGCGGACGGCGCGTACGCCAAGCTGTGGCGGCACCAGTCGGGCGGCTTCCTCGGCGAGAGCGCCGAGCCGGCCGAGGAAGCGCGCCCCGCCGGCCTGCCCGGACCGTCCGACCCCGCGCCGGAGGAGGACCCCAGGACGACGGCGTCACGCGCGGGTACGAGCACCGGGCACGTGTGACCGTGGGGCGGATACCGCCCGCGACGATCGAGGAGAGCCCCGGCACACCCCCACCGTCTACCGGCCGCCCACTTCGCGGAGGTCGTCAACGGGGCGCTGCCGCGGCGTGCGTCGGGGGTGCCCCCGCGGGACGGGGAGAGTGTCGTCGAGACCGTCGGGTCGGCTCCCGGCCGAAGCCCGGGGGCCCTCTCCCCCCTCCAGGACGATCCGGGACGGGCGATGAGATCGTCTTCGATCCGCGGCAACCGACCGTGCCCGGCCGGCACCGTCGTCATCCTCATCCCACGATCAAAGGGGCGGGGTCGCAGCCAGCGGTGCACCGATCTGGATGTCGAAGTAGGCCGCGACGTCGCGTCCGCCGGGACGGGGCGCGTCCGCGTCGATGACGACGACCGTTCCGGCCACGATGCCGGCGTAGCCGGTGCCGGTTCGCCGGGACTGTTCGATGCGCTCCGTGACGGGACGGCGGACGGCCTCGGTGAGGAAGGTGAGGCCGCGCGGGAACTGCCCGGTGAGCGGGATTCGCTGCCGCCCGGATTCGATCCGGCTGCCGATGCCGAACCGGGCGGTGACGATCCGGTCACCACGCAGGGTCACCTGGAAGGAGCCGTTCGGCGGGCGGTTGCAGACTTCCTGGGGCGGATAGAAGCAGTCGTAACCACCGGCGAGGAGATCATCGACGGCGGAGCTCATCGAGGTCGCGTAGTGCTCCGAGCCGAACGGCCAGCGCCGTACGGAGGCGTTCCGGGCGGTGACGACCAGTCCGTTGTGCGGGTCGAACCTGTACTCCGCGTGCGCGTCCCGCCACCCTGTCCGGGGGACACCGTCCTCCCTCACCGTCGGGTCAGCGCGGCGGTCGGCGTTGAAGTCGTCGATCTCCTCCCGCAGTCGATCACCGGCGCCCGCCCAGATCGCGGTCAGCGCCGGTGCCGCGGTCGCGGCGACCTCGTCGTCCGGACGGTCCGCGTGGTCGGCGTGGTCCGCATCGGGGTCCGGGAACCACGCCCAGGCGAGACGGTCGTCGCGGTCCAGCAGGAACTGCGCCACCTGCGGACGGACCGCGTCTGCCTCATCGCGGTGCGCGATCCGGCACCACAGGGCGCGGCCGTCCGCGTTGGCCCGGACCTGCGCACAGAACCAGCCGGCCTCCCGCAGCGGTCGGGTGAGTGCCGCTGCCGTGCCGTCGGGAGGGATGGGCTCAGCCTGTGAGTACTCGGCCGCTGCGCCGTGCTCGTAAGCGCCGGCGGGCGGAAGGGGCGGCGGCTCGTCCCATCGGTCGCGTTCGTTCAGCGCGAGCAGTCCGAGCATCGTGACGGCCACGGCCGCGAGAATCGCCCCCACGAACCATGGACTGCGGCGTGCGTGCAGGAAAGAGGGAAGGGAATCGGAGTTCATCTCGTAGAAGCTGTCGAGTGGTGTCAGCGCAGGGCGTCGGCCAGGAGGCGTGCGGTGTCCGCGATCAGCTTGTTCTCCGACGCGGCGTCCTGGTCGAACTTGCGGGACATGATGGAGAGGACCAGCGGGGTGCCGTCCTCGGTCCAGGCGATGCCCACGTTGTTGTTGGTGCCGTAGGAGCCACCGCCCGTCTTGTCCGCGACCGCCCACGAGGACGGCAGACCGGCGCGCAGGCGGGTGTCGCTGGTCCTGTTGTGCAGCAGCCAGTCCGTGAGGAGCGCGCGGTCGGGCCGGCTGAGCGCGTCGCCGAGGACGAGCCGGGCGTAGGCGCGGCCGATCGCGTGCGGGCTGGTGGTGTCCGTGATCCGCCACGGCTCGCCCGAGTTCAGCTCCGTCTCCCACCGGTCGAGCCGGGTCACCGGGTCACCGAGGGACCGGGCGAAGCGAGCGATCGCCGTGGGGCCGCCCAGCTCCCGCAGGAGCAGATTGCCCGCCGTGTTGTCGCTCCGGCAGATCGCGGCCTCGCACAGCTCGGCGATCGCCATCCCCGTGGCCAGGTGCTCTTTCGTCACGTCCGAGTGTTCGACCAGGTCGGCCGCCGTGTAGTGGATCCGGCGGGCCAGCACCTCGCCGTCGCGGTCCAGGTCGCGCAGCACCGCCGCGGCGGCGAGCGTCTTGAACAGCGAACAGATCGGGAACAGCGTGTCGGCACGGTGCCGGACCGTTTGCCCGGTACCCACATTGTGGGCGTAGACCCCCAGCCGGGCCCCGTACTGCTCCTCCAGCGCCCGAAGGCCGCCGGTGACAGCGTCCGACGCGCGGGCGGGCGCACCCGCGAGCAGGCCCGTGGCGGTGGCAGCACCGGCCACAAGCAGCGTGCGCCGGCTCATCGCAGAGGCAAGAGGACCGCTCGTGCGTAACATCGTCCACTCCTTCATCACGTGCGTCAGCGGTTACATCAATGACCGACGCAGCGCCTCGCGCGTTGGTTGCATCGGCTGTGCGCGTGGGGCCGGTCCGTGCGTGGCGGCTTTTCCGAGGGGCGGGGCTGGGACATCATGATCCGCCGTCAGCCGTTTCCGTCGGCGAAGAGGTGATAGCCATGGGCAGGCTCCGTCCGGGTGAGGGGATTCTCCGTCGCAAACCCATCGAGCACATCGAGGAGACGGAGGTCACCGAGGGCGCCCGGCTCGACCGGTCGCTCGGGCTGTGGCAGCTCACCGCGATCGGCGTGGGCGGCATCATCGGCGCGGGCATCTTCACGCTGGCCGGCACCGTGGCCAACGGCAAGGCCGGGCCCGCGGTGCTGGTGTCCTTCCTGGTCGCCGGTGTGGCGAGCGCGTGCGCCGCGTTGTCGTACGCGGAGTTCGCGGGGCTGATCCCGAAGGCCGGGTCGGCCTACACCTACGGGTACGCGGTGCTGGGCGAGTTCGCGGGCTGGTTCATCGGCTGGGACCTGCTGCTGGAGTACACGGCGATCGTGGCCGTCGTGGCGATCGGCATCTCCGGCTACTTCGGCTTCCTGGTGGAGGAGTTCGGCGCGAGCCTGCCCGCCTGGATGCTGGGTGCGCCCGGCACCGGCACGGGGCGCCGCGTCGATCTGTTCGCGGCCCTGCTGTGTCTTCTGATCGCCTGGCTGCTCAACCTGGGCATCAAGAGCGCGGCCCGCTTCGAGACGTTCGTCGTGGCGCTGAAGGTGCTGGTGGTGCTGCTGGTGATCGGGGTGGGCGTCTTCCACATCACGACCGCCAACTACCACCCCTTCTTCCCGTTCGGCATCGGCGGCGCGTTCACCGGTGCTGCGACGGTGTTCTTCGCGGTGTTCGGCTACGACGCCATGTCGACGGCGGCCGAGGAGTCCAAGGACGCGGTACGGCACATGCCCAAGGCGATCATCTACTCCCTGGCGATCTCGATGGTGCTGTACGTCGCGGCGTGCCTGGTGCTCACGGGCATGCAGAAGTACACGGACATCGACCCGCGGAGCGGCTTCTCCACGGCGTTCAAAGCGGTGGGACTCGACGCGCTCGCGGACGTGATCGCGGTCGGCGCGATCATCGGCATCCTCACCGTCATGTTCACCTTCATGCTGGGCGTGACCCGCGTCTGGTTCTCGATGTCCCGTGACGGACTGCTTCCCCGGTGGTTCGCCAAGACGCACCCGACACGGCACGTGCCGACCCGGGTCACCTGGATCGTCGGTGTGGTGTCGGCCCTCATCGCGGGGTTCGTCCCGATCGGCGAGGCGGCCGAGCTGACCAACATCGGCATCCTGCTGGCGTTCGTGGTGGTGTGCGCGGCGGTGATCGTGCTGCGCTACCGGCAGCCGGAGCTGCCGCGCAGCTTCCGCACGCCGTGGATGCCGGTGGTGCCGGCGCTCGGGGTCCTCTTCTCGATCTGGCTGATCACGTTCCTGCAGTGGCAGACCTGGGTGCGGTTCGCGATCTGGTTCGCGATCGGGTGCGTCATCTACTTCTCCTACTCCTACAAGCGCTCCATCCTGGCGGCACGGCCGTCCGCCGAGTGACCACTCGCCCTCGCACCTCGATCGCTGCCTCGGTTAGGGTGGCGAACGGAATCCGGTTTCGGCGTCCTTGGCCGAAGTGATGGACAAGTGAGGCTCGGTGGCGAGGAGTTGGTGTCGGCCGGAAGGTGACACCAGCGTGCTGCCTCCATCGCTGCGCGCGTGGCTCGGGCTCACCGCGGTCCTCGCCGCACTCGTCGTCCTCGGGCTGGGGGGCCTGTACGCCGGCGACAGCACACCCGGCGCCCTGGACACGCGCATATGCGCGGCGGTGGACGGGGCGGGGCCGCCGTGGCGGGACATCGCCCTGGCCGTGGACTTCCTGGGCGAGCCCCTGGGCGCGGCGACACTGGTGGGGGCCGCCGTCATCGGCTGCCTGCTCCTGCGGCGGCCTCGCGCGGCGGTGTCCGTCGTCGCCGGCGCCGGCGCGGCCGTCGGCACGGCGACGCTGCTCAAGCACCTCGTGGGGCGCACCATCCACGGCGAGGCGAACCTGTCCTACCCGAGTGGCCACACCGCCTTCCTCACCGCCCTCGCCCTCGCGGTGGCGCTGCTCGCGACCGGCCGGCCCGGCCTCGGCGGCGCGGCCGGCATGTCACTCGTGCTCGCCTCGGCGCTGGTCGCCGGGGCCACCATGGGCTGGGCGCAGGTCACCCTGGGGGCGCACTACCCGACCGACGCCCTCGGCGGCTGGTGCACCGCGCTGGCGGTGACACCGGCGACCGCGTGGCTGGTCGACCGCACGGCCGGCCGCATGCCCACATCACCTCAGCCCACAGCTCGCTGACGTCACATCACGTCACGCCACCTCACACCAGCCGCCGGAACACCGGCTTCACCGGCCGTCCCCCCAGCCAGGGGGTCGGGTCGCCGGCGTCCAGGGCCTTGCGGTACACCGCGCACGCCTCGGCCACCACGTCGACGGTGTGAGCGATGTCGGCGTCGTCGAGCGCGGCGCTCACCACGAACGACGGGGCC
The DNA here is from genome assembly GCF_044740925.1 of Streptomyces sp. NPDC088254. Classification (NCBI taxonomy): domain Bacteria; kingdom Bacillati; phylum Actinomycetota; class Actinomycetes; order Kitasatosporales; family Streptomycetaceae; genus Streptomyces; species Streptomyces sp. NPDC088254. The sequence continues at coordinate 882,689 of NZ_JBIURQ010000001.1, forward strand.
AGCACCCCGCCCGCGAGAAGCCGGCGCAGGAACAGAGTGCGGTACCGCTGCGACGGCCGGAGGTTCTCGTCCAGAGTGGCGAAGACCAGGTTGCTGGCCCGCCCCCGCAGGACGAGGTGGTCGCCGACGCCCATGGCGGCCGCGGCCTCGCGGACACCGGCGGCAAGCCGCTCGCCGAGGGCGTGCAGCCGCGCGGTGACGCCCTCCTCGACGTACGTCGCCTGCACGGCCGTCGCGGCGGCCAACGAGTGCGTCTCCGCGCCGTGCGTGGTGGACAGCAGGAACACCCGCTCACCGGAGTGACGCAGTCCGCCCCGCTCCATCAGCTCGCGCCGTCCCGCCAGCGCGGAGACGGCGAACCCGTTGCCCAGCGCCTTGCCGAACGTGGAGAGGTCGGGAACGACGCCGTACAGGCCCTGCGCGCCCGCCTCCGACCAGCGGAAGCCGGTGATCATCTCGTCGAAGACCAGCACACAGCCGTGCCGGTCGGCCAGTTCGCGCAGGCCCTCCAGATACCCGGGCGGCGGTTCGGTGTGGGTGGCGGGCTCCAGGATCAGGCAGGCCACCTCGTCCGGGTACCGGGCGAGCAGGTCCCGTACGGCGGTCAGGTCGCCGTACGGGAAGGACACGGTGAGCTCGGTGGTCGCCGCCGGGACGCCGGCGGACATCGGTGTGGTGCCGATGAACCAGTCGTCGACGGAGAAGAACGGGTGGTCGGCGCAGAGGGCCACCCGTGGCCGCCCGGTGACCGCGCGGGCCAGGCGCACCGCGGCCGTGGTGGCGTCGGAGCCGTTCTTCGCGAACTTCACCATCTCGGCGGTCGGCACCGTGGCCAGGAAGCGTTCCGCGGCCTCGACCTCGAGAACGGACGGGCGGACGAAGTTGCCGCCGCGGTCGAGCTCCCGCCGCACCGCCTCGGTCACCCGTGGGTGGGCGTGGCCCAGGCTGACCGACCGCAGGCCGGAGCCGTACTCGACGTAGCGGTTGCCGTCGACGTCCCACACGTGGGCGCCGCGGCCGTGGCTGATGACCGGGGCCAGGCCCTCGGGGTACTGGTCGTCACCTTTGGCGTAGGTGTGCGCGCCCCCGGGGATCAGGGCGTGCAGCCGCTCGTTCGCCAGCCGCGACCGGGGCAGGCGGAACTCCTCAGTGTCCACGCTGACTTCAGCTCTCCTTCTGCTTCAGGACCTCGGCGAGGCTCGGCGCCCGCCGGTCCCGCCCGGACATCGAGGTGACCGGCAGCGGCCACGGAATGGCGAGCTCCGGGTCGTCGAAGGCGATCGTCACGTCCTCGGCCGGATCGTGCTCACGGTCGATCCGGTACGAGGTGTCGGCGATGTCGGTCAGCGCCTGGAAGCCGTGCGCGCACCCCGCCGGGACGTACAGGCTCACCTGCGTCTCGCCGGACAGCTCGAAGAAGGCCTGACCCAGATACGTCGGCGAGTCCGGGCGCAGGTCCACGACGACGTCGAAGATCCTCCCGTACGAGCAGCGCACCAGCTTCGCCTCGCCGGCGCCGGAGCGCAGGTGCAGGCCGCGCAGCACGCCCCGTACCGAGCGGGACAGGCTGTCCTGGACGAAGGCGTCCGGGTCGAGGCCCACGGACCGGACCACGTCGGCGTCGAAGGTGCGGCAGAAGAAGCCGCGCTCGTCGGCGTGCGGCGTCGGCTCGAACAGGTACGCGCCGGCGATCGCCGGGACTTCGGTCGCTCTCAAGGAGCCTCCCTCAGGGCGTGGACAGGGGCGGACTCGGGGAACAGGGCCGCCGTCAGGGCGGTGAACTGGTGGTCGACCCGCCGGGCGACGGCGAGGTTCCGCTCGGCGAGGGTCCGCCGCAGCTCTGCCGAGTGCTTCTCCAACGCGCGGAACTGTTCGAGCAGCCGGTCGGCGTCGACCTCGCGGGCCGGATGGCAGTACGCGCCCAGTCCCATCCGGTCCATGAGCGCGTCGCTCTTGGCCGCGTAGCTGAGCGCGAGGGTCGGCGTGCCGGCCTTCAGCGCGCACACCAGGTTGTGGTAGCGGGTGGCGACGACGGCGTCGGCGGCCGACGCCTCCTTCGTCAGGCCGTCCAGTGAGGCCGCCTCGGCTGCGGTGACCAGCGGCGAGTCCACCGCGTCGAGGATCGCGGCGACCACCGGCGCGTCGCACGCGTCGCCGGTGAGCAGCCGGACCGGCCGGCCCTCCGCGACCAGCGCGCGGACGAAGCGGGTCGTCCCGTCGAGGTAGCGGCGGTGGATCTCCTCGGCCCGGGCGCGGTCGTCGTTGCCGCCGTGGAAGTCCATGACGCCCACGCAGACCGGCCCCGGCGGCCCCGAGGGCGCCTTCGCCCGCGGTGTCGGCAGTGCGAACGCGAGGTCGGGACACACCTCGTCGCGCGCGGTGTCCACGCCCATCGCCCGTATGGCGTCGCGGGACTGGGCATCCCGGTACGACCGGTAGGCGGCCAGCCGCGCCGACCAGCGCACCAGGGCCCGGGTCGGCCGGTCGCCGATCGGGCCGGCGCCGACGCCCACGAGCGCGACCCGCGTGCCGAACAGCCGGCCGGTCGCGCAGAGCAGGAACAGCGAGTACGGGAAGCCCCAGGGCCGCAGCGGCAGCGTGGCCTCCAGCACCCCCATGCCCGGCACGATCACCACGTCGTGCCGGCGCACCCAGGCGGCCGTACGGAAGACGTCGACGAGCTTGCCCAGTCCCTTCGCCGCGACCGCGCCCGCACGGGAGGCGGTCCGGTACTCCCCGCGGTACCAGTGCAGCCGTGTCGCGGGGATGCCGTACCGGGCGGCGACGACCTCGGGCCCGCCGCACAGCGCGTCCACGACCGCGTCCGGGTGCTCGGTGCGGAGATAGCCGAGCACGGCCTCCAGCGACCCGTCGTTGCCGAGATTGCCGGAGCCGAGCAGGCCGAACACCCCCACCCGTGTCGCCGCCTTCATGTCCGCCTCCGCTCACGGCCGGCGACCAGGTCGTCCACGGAGACCGTGAGCAGGGCCGGGTCGACCGGGGCACGGTCCTCGACGCGCTCACCGGCGCCCGGCCGGGCCCGGCTGGCCATCCACGCGGCCAGGTGCCCGTAGCACGCGCGCCGGTCGGACGAGGACAGCGGCGCCCGCCGGATCGCGCCGACGAAGCCGCCGACGTACTCGGCGAGGAGCCGGGGCGTCGGGTGCAGCGGGCCCGCCCGGCGCGGGTCCAGGTTGACGCACCGGGCACGCTTGGACGGGTTCGCCCGCTCGGCCCGGGTGGGGTGGTCGCGGCGGAAGTACAGCAGCTCCGGCACCTGGTGGAACGGGCCGTGCAGGCCGATCTCGGCGACGAACGTGCGGTCCGCGTGGTGGTAGCTGTCGTGCGGCTTCACCCGGCGCAGCACATCGGCCCGGATCACCCCGTAGAAGTCGTCGCCGCCGGGCTCGAACAGCATGCTGCGAAAGCGCGCGGGCGCGCTCGGCGAGGCGGTGTCGAGCGTGTACGCGTAGGGGACCTTCACCTTGCCGTCCTCGTCGACGACGGCCTGGTCGGCGTGCGCGAGGACCACCTCGGGCCGCTCGTCCAGCGCCTCCACGCAAGCCCGCAGCAGGTCCCGGGCGTACAGGTCGTCGTGCGAGGCCCACTTGAACAGCTCGCCCCGGCACTGGGTGAACACGTAGTTGTGGTTCGGCGCGGCGCCGATGTTACGGCGCAGCCGCAGGTACCGGATGCGCGGGTCCCGCGCGGCGTACTCGCGGCAGATGTCCTCGGTCCCGTCGGTCGAGGCGTTGTCGGTGACGACCAGTTCGAAGTCCTCGTAGGTCTGGCCGAGCAGGGCGTCGAACGACTCGGCCAGGTACTCCTCGCCGTTGTAGACGGGCAGGCCGACGCTCAGCCGGGGGTGGGCGGTCATGACGTCCTCACTTCGCGGATGGGTTCTTGACGGTGCTCGCGCAGGGCGGAGCGCAGGTGCAGCCACCACACGGCCGAGCCGCAGACGGTCGCGGCGGCGACGCCCCAGGCCGAGCCGACCGCGCCGGCCGCGACCGCCCCGCCGAGCCCGCCGCCGACGTAGCAGACGGAGGCGAACAGCTGGCAGCGCAGGCTGCGCCGGGCCGCGGCGAGCGCGCGCAGCCCGGCCGCCGCGCCGGTGCCGAGGCTCGCGCCCGCGACGCCGAGGGTGACCGGCACGATGAGCCGGGAGGCGGAAGGCCAGACGTCGCCGAGCGCGAGAGCGCCGAGCCGGTCCGGCGTCAGAAGCAGCGCCCCGCCCCAGAGCAGTGCGGCGGCGGCCTGCCCGCCGCCGAGGAGCAGGCAGAACTTCGCCAGCCGCCGCGGGGCCTGCCGCAGCACCCTTGCCGCCTCGGGGACGGTGACCAGCGACAGGCCCATCAGCACGGCGAGGAACGGGCCGAGCAGCAGCTCCGCGCCCCGCACCGCGCCCACCGCGCCGATCCCGGCGATCACGCCGAGCCCGTACGCCCGCAGCTGGCTGGCGCCGCTGAGGCTGACGTTCTCCACCAGGTACCGGTAGCCGAGGTCGCGCTGCTCACGAAGCCAGTCGCGTGCCCCGGACGGCCGGGGCCGGATGCCGGACTGGAGGCACCCGTAGGCGGCGGCGACCGCGGCGGACGCGCCCCAGGCGAGCACGAAGGCGGCGACGCTGCCGACGCGGGCCGCGACGAGCATGGCCGGGACGAGCGCCACGCCCCACACGACGTCGTTGACGAACGCCTTGCGCCCGGCGCCGGCGGCGAAGAACGAGAACCGCCAGGCGTCCTGCAGCAGCAGTCCCGGCAGCATGACGCCGAGACAGGCGAACGCGGGCCCCACGGAGCCGCCGAGAGCGGGGCCGGCCAGCAGACACGTCGTGCCGAGGGCGGTGCCGACGCAGAGCGCGGTACCCGAGGACCGGGCCACCGCCGCGCGCCAGGACGCCTCCGGCACGCCGCTGAAGCGCACCACGAGAGGGTCGGTGGCCAGGCCCCTGGAGACGTTGAGCACCACGCCGTAGGTCACCCAGGCCAGGCTGAACACGCCGAACGCGGTCACCCCCAGCGAGCGGGCCACATAGATGCCCACCGCGAAGTTGGACATGCTGGAGGCCGCCTGGTCGGCCAGCCCCCACGACAGCCGGCCGACGAGGCCCCGCCTGCCGGACGCGGCAGGCCGCACGGTCGTCCGTGCGCTCGTCCGCGCCTCGTCCCTCTCGGTGCCCACCGGTCTCACGCCTTGATCAGCTCGGCGTCGCGCAGGGCGTCGGCCGCTTCGGCGACGGCGTCGAACGGCAGCCCGGACCGCTCGGCGACGTCCAGCAGACTGTGCTCGCCGTCGGAGAGGCTGAGCACCCAGAGCATGGCCATCTGGGCCTGCCTGGTGTCGCTGCGGCCGCCGAGCGCGTCGTACAGCCCGCGCCGGCCCAACTGCGGTTCGCCGTAAGGGCTGAGGTTGACGTATCGCCGGTTGCGGTCCAGGACGCCGAACGCCTCGCGGCACACGGCGAGCGTGTCCGCCATCGCCTCCGGGGAGACGAAGTCCGGATCGTCCGCCGAGGTGTGGTACTCGGGGTAGCCGGCGTACGGGGTCCGGCTGAGCGAGCCCACGCCGAGGTCGAACCCGGGCGAGCAGTACTGCCGCTCGTCGTAGCCGTACGGGGTGAACTCGGTGACGCGGTGGGGGCGTTCGGAGGTGGACAGCACATGCCGCAGCACCCGGTCGATCTCCGCGTCGCCGCGCCTGCTCTGTTTGTACGTCACTCGACCCCGGTCGCCGGCGCAGGCCAGCACCAGCCCGTGCTTGACCCGGTCCACCCGCTCCGCGTTGCGGGCCAGCCAGGTGATCGCCCCGATCGTGCCGGGCGCGAAGATGAACCGGTAGGTGTAGTGAGGCGTCCGCTCCGCCAGCTCCCGCGCCAGGAACGTCGCCACCGCGACGCCGGCCAGGTTGTCGTTCGCCAGCGAGGGGTGGCAGACATGGCAGGAGACGATGACCTCGTCGGCGACCTGCCCGGGGATCACGTGCTCGGCGTAGGTGAGGTGGCCGTCGGCGAGCGTGGAGTCGATCCGTACCTCGTAGTCGCCGTCCGGCAGCGCGTCCAGGGTCTCCTGGGTCAGGCAGAACCCCCACTCCCGCTTGTAGTAACTGGTGCGGTACGGAACCCAGTTCGGGTGGTCGGGCAGGGTGTGCAGGTGGCTTCGCAGCTCGGCCAGCGGCATGGTCGCCGACACCGGCACGCTGTAGCCGAGCACGTGCAGACTGGACGCGGCGAAGTCGACGACCCGGTTCCCTGCGGCGTCGGCGATGTACGCGTCCCGGATGTTCCACTCCTGCGGCACGGTCCAGTCGAGGACCTGCGTCCCGGTCGGCACCTCGTGCACCTGGAGCGGGACGTGCTCGCCGACGATGTCCAGGGTGGCGCGCACCCCGTCGCCGGTGATGCTCCGGCACAGCGGGTACAGCCGCTTCACCAGCGCGTGCATCTCCTCGCCGGCCGACCCCGACGGCCCTTCGCCGGCCCCGGTCACGGGCTGTTCGTCGGCCGCGGTCACCGGCGCCACCGCAGGCGATCGTCGACCGCGCCGGCGTCGGACGCCGCGCGCAGCACGGCCAGCCGGGTGAAGCGCCGGTCGAAGCCCTCCTGGGTCAGCCCGAACTTCCGGTAGGCGTCGGCGAGTTCGAGCGCCCCCTGCTTCACCGTCCACGCGCACTCGAAGCCGGGGATCGCTGCGCGGAACCGGGAGAAGTCCACCCGGTACGACCGCGGATCGGCGCCGTTCTCCCCGGTGATCACCACCTTGGCCCCGTCCACCGCCTCGGCGACCTGCTCGGCGATCTCGGCGACGGTGACGTTGTTGGTCTCGCTGCCGATGTTGAACGCCCGGCCGTGCACCGCCTCGCGCGGCGCGGCCAGCGCGGCCGTGAAGGCCCGGGCGATGTCGGCGGCGTGCACCAGCGGACGCCAGGGCGTGCCGTCGGAGAGCACGAGCACCTCGCCGGACAACAGGGCGTGCCCCACGAGGTTGTTCAGCACGATGTCGGCGCGCAGCCGGGGTGAGAAGCCGAAGGCGGTGGCGTTGCGCATGTACACCGGGCTGAAGTCGCCGTCGGCGAGGGCGTGCAGGTCGTCCTCCACCCGCACCTTCGACTCCGCGTACGGCGTCACCGGGCGCAGCGGGGCGTCCTCGGCCACCAGGTCGTCACCGCCGGCCGCGCCGTAGACGGAGCAGGTCGACGCGTACAGGAAGCGCCGCACCCCGGCGTCGCGGGCCAGCCGGGCCAGCCGTACGGACGCGTGGTGGTTGATGTCGTAGGTGAGTTCCGGCGCCAGCGATCCCAGCGGGTCGTTGGACAGTGCGGCCAGATGGACCACGGCGTCCACCCCGGCCAGGTGCTCGGCCGTGACGTCGCGCAGGTCCACCCGGTGTCCCGGCGGGTCCGCGGGCGTCTCGCCGAGGACGCAGTCGGCGAACAGGCCGGCGTCCAGACCGACGACCTCGTGCCCGGCGGCCGCGAGCACCGGGGCCATGACGGTGCCCAGGTAGCCCTGGTGTCCGGTCAGCAGTACGCGCAAGGTTCAACCCCCCAGGTTGAGCGTGAGTTTGGTGACGGTGAACGCCTCGGCGTAACGCTCGTGGCATTCGATGCCGCGGATCCGCGCGAGACCGAGGAAGGCCTCGCGGTCGTACCAGGGCCGGTGCCGCTGCGAGGGGTAGTGCTCCTGCAGCAGCCGCACCTTCTCCTCGGCCCTCTCCGGCGACAGCGGCTGGTACACCGACGGACGGCCGAGATCGCCGTCCCACTTGACGATCTCGTAGCCGAGGACCAGATGGTCGCGGAACGCCGTGGGCACGAGCCGCGCCAGGCCGCGGTGGTCCTGGTGCGCGTCGTCGGCGCGCGGGGCCAGGACCAGATCCGGGTCGGTCCGCAGGCGCAGCTCCTCGACCGCGCCCTTGGCCTCCTCCCAGTGCGCGGGCAGCCGGCCGTCGGGCAGCTTGTGCACGGTCAGCCGAAGGTCCGCGCCCGGGCAGAAGGCGGCGAGCGCGGCCCGCTCCTCCTGCTCCCGCTCGCCGCCGCCTCCGGACAGCACCAGCGCGTCGACACGGACGCCCGGCCGCGCCAGGCACAGCGTCAGCAGCGTGCCGCCGGCGCCGATGGCGATGTCGTCGCAGTGCGCGCCCACCGCGACGATCCGCTCCAGCCGCCCGGCCCCGAGACGGATCACGCGCTCACCCCCGCGCCGTCCCGCTCCCACACGGCCCACGGGCGGTCGCCCCGCGCGTAGGCCTCGTCGAGTGCGGCCCTTTCCTTCACGGTATCGGTGGGCTTCCAGAAGCCGCGGTGCTGGTGCGCCAACAGCCTTCCCTGCTTCGCGAGTTGGGTGCACCCGTCCGCGACCAGGTCCCCGCCCTCCGGGATGTGGTCGAAGACCTCCTGGCGGAGCACGAAGTAGCCGCCGTTCTCCCACAGCGGCATGTCGCTCACCGCGGTGATGCCCCCCACGAGGCCGTTCTCGCCGAGGTCCACGCAGTGGAACGACGACTGCGGCGGCACCACCATCATCGACGCGCCGGCGTCACGCCGGGCGAACCGGTCGATCATCTCCGGCAGCGGGGCGTCGGTGAGCACGTCGGCGTAGTTGGCGAGGAACATCTCGTCGCCGTCCAGGTGGTGCCGCACCCGGCGCAGCCGCTCCCCGATCGGGGACTCGATGCCGGTCTGCGCGAACGTGATCGTCCAGTCCGCGATGTCGGTGGACAGCAACTCCGTCCGCCCGCCCCTAAGTACGAAGTCGTTGGACGTCGTCTCCTCGTAGTTGAGGAAGAAGTCCTTGATGTGGTGCGCCCCGTACCCCAGGCACAGGATGAACTCCGTGTGCCCGAAGTGCGCGTAGTAGCGCATGACGTGCCAGATCAGCGGCCGGGGGCCGACCATCGCCATCGGCTTGGGCACGTCGTCGGAGGACCCGTTGCGCATCCGCATCCCGTAACCGCCGCAGAACAGTACGACCTTCACCGCTCGACCTCGACAATGCTCAGTTCCGGTATGGGAAAGACGAGCCGGCCGCCCCAGTCGTGCACATAGGACAACTGCTCGGTCAGCTCTGCCCGCAGGTTCCACGGCAGGACCAGGACGTAGTCCGGCTTGTCCGCGGCGATCCGCTCGGGCGGCAGGACCGGGATGCGGGTGCCCGGGGTGAACCTGCCGTGCTTGTAGGGGTTGCGGTCGACCGTGTAGGGGAGCAGGTCGGGCCGGATGCCGCAGTGGTTGAGCAGGGTGTTGCCCTTGCCCGGGGCGCCGTAGCCGACGACCGTCTCGCCGCGCTCGGCCGCCTCGATGAGGAACTTCAGCAGGTCCCGGCGCACCTTGGCCACCCGGGCGGAGAACTCGGTGTACCCGGACAGCTCCTGCAGCCCGGCCGCCTTCTCCCGGGCCAGCACGTCCGTCACCCGCTGCGTCGGTTCACCGGCCACCTCGGCCGGGCGGGCCCACAGCCGGATGGAGCCGCCGTGCGTGGGCAGCAACTCCACGTCCACGAGGGCGAGTCCGCCGCTCGCGAGGGCCCGGATCGCGGAGGCGACCGTGTAGTACTGGAAGTGCTCGTGGTAGATCGTGTCGTACTGGTTCTCCTCGATCAGGGTCAGCAGGTGCTGCACCTCGACGGAGACCCAGCCGTCGTCGGCGACCAGGGCGCGCAGTCCCCGCGTGAAACCGACGACGTCGGGGATGTGCGCGTACACGTTGTTCGCGACGACCAGGTCCGCCGGGCCGTGCTCGGCGCGCACGGCCGTGCCGGTGTCCGGGCTCAGGAACTCCGTGAGCGTGGGCACTCCCGCGTCCCGCGCCGCCGCCCCGACGTTCACCGACGGCTCGATGCCCAGGCAGCGGATCCCGCGGTCCACCACGTGCCGCAGCAGATACCCGTCGTTGCTCGCGACCTCCACCACGAAGGCGTCGGCCCCGAGCCCCAGCCGCCGCACGGCGTCGGCGACGAACGTGCGCGCGTGCTCCACCCAGGACGTCGAGTACGAGGAGAAGTACGCGTACTCCTCGAACGTCTCCTCCGGCGTGATCAGCGGCGGGATCTGCGCGAGCCAGCAGTCGGTGCAGACCCGCAGATGCAGCGGGTACGCCGGTTCCGGCCGGTCCAGTCGGTCCGCGGCGAGGAAGCTCTCGCAGGGCGGCGTCGCCCCCAGGTCGACGACGCTCGCCATCGCTTCCGAGCCGCAGAGTCGGCATCGTGTCATCTACTGCCCCCCATTGATTCCGTCCGGCCCGCGATCGCGGAGCGGTACCCCTCCACCAGGCGCTCCAGCCCGACCACCGGGCTGAACTCCTGCTCGTAACGCCGCCGGGCCGCCCGGCCCATCTCCCGGTTGCGGTCCGGGGCGGCCGTGATCCGGCGCAGACATGCCGCGAGCGAGGCGGCCTCGCCCGGCCGGTGCAGCAGCCCGCTCACCCCGTCCTCGACCAGTTCCACGAACGCGCCGTGACCGGCGGCGACGGCCGGCACCCCCGCCGCCATCCCCTCCGCGACCACCAGGCCGAACGTCTCCAGAGCCATCGAGGGAGCCACCACGGCGACCGAACGCGCGATCTCGCGCCGGCACCGGTCAGGGTCGAGCAGACCGGCGAAGCGCACGTCGTCGCGGCCCTCCGCCCAGGCGGTCACCTCCCGCTCCAGCGGCCCCGCCCCGGCGAGCACGAGCGGCACGCCCACCCCGCCGGCCGCGGCGACCTCGTCCCACGCGGCCATGAGCAGCCGCACCCCCTTGGCCTCCGCCATCCGGCCCAGGAAGAGCAACTGCTCGCCGGCGCCCGTCCGGCGGACACCCGGCTCGGGCACGAAGTTGTGCTTCACCGCCAGCCGCTCGGCCGGCATGCCGGCCCGCACCAGGATGTCGCGCTGCGCCTCGGAGATGCAGAAGAACCGCTCCACCCCCGATCGCCACCGCCGCCGGTTGACCGACAGACTCACCGCGAGCGGCACCGTCGCCAGCCGGGAACTCCGGTAGCAGCCGTGCCGGACCGCGGGCAGCGGCACCGCAGGACCGACGCACTCGGTGCACAGCCGGCCGTCCCGTCGCAGCGTGCCGGGCGGACAGATCTGGGTGTAGTTGTGCAGCGTCGCGACGGCGGGCACGCCCGCGTCGGCGCAGGCGGCCAGCACCGCGGGCGACAGCAGCGGGAAGACGTTGTGGACGTGGACCACGTCCGGCCGCTCGGCGCGGAGCCGGGCGGTGAGCTCGGAGCGGACCGCCGGGTTCCAGGGCACCAGCAGCGGCACCGCCGCCTTGCCCAGCAGGGACCGGGAGGCGATGTCGTCGCTGCGTCGCTCGAACACCTCCACCCGGTGCCCGGCCGCACGCAGCAGCCCCACCTCCTGCTCGACGACCCTGTTCTCCCCGCTCGGCTGCGCCGAGGAGTAGTGGTTGTGCAGTACCAGCACGTGCAGGCCTCGCACGGTCAGGTCACCTCCGTTCTGCGGACCCATCTCGGGATGCGTCGGCGGGGGCCTTCGGGCGCCGGAAGGGGCGCGTTCGGGGCGGGCGCCGCCAGCAGGGTGGCGGCGAGCGCCAGGTGCAGCAGGTACGGCGAGGCGTCGCCCAGCCCGGCCTCGGTGTACGACGAGAGCGCCACGTAGCTGATCAGGAAGATCGCGCAGGCCCTCGGCAGCGACGGCGGCCGCAGCAGGGCCACGCCGCCCAGCACGAGGAGGGCGGCCGCCACGATGGCGACGCCGGTCAGCCCCTGTTCGAGGTAGACGGCGAGCCAGCTGTTGTCGATGGGCAGTCCGTCGAACGACTTGTCGCCCAGGCCCACGCCGAACACCCTCTCCTCCGTGGTCCGGGGCGCCGCCAGCAGGGCGTCCCACACCTTGGCCCGGCCGGTGAGGTTGGAGAAGTTCTCCTTGCTCTGCCCGCGCAGGAACCACGCCCGCAGCGCGGAACTGAACGCCACCGCGGCCACCAGGGCGCACACCACCGCCCAGGTGAAGAACCGGCGGGCGGCGGCGCTGGTCAGGACGAGCGAGCCGATCGCCAACGCCAGCCCGATGAGCAGGCCGAGCGTGGCCGTGCGGGTATGGGTCAACGCGAGCAGGACGAGCGCCGGCACGATGACCGCCGCCGCGCCGGCCGTGGTGGTCCGGCGGCCCATGAGGAGCAGCACGGTCAGCCCGATGATCACCGCCGAGTACTGTCCGATCTGCGGCGGTGTCAGCGGCCAGAGTGCGCCGACCAGCCGCCCGCCGTAGTAGTCGGGCATGGCCGTGCCCGGCGAGACGGCCAGACCGGCGGCCACCAGCACGAGCACCGCGAAGTACATCCGGATGTGGTAGCGGACGAACGTCAGGCCACCGTCCCACCAGCGACTGAGCAGCCACAGCGTGGCGACGAAGACGACCAGCCGGGCGCAGCGGAACAGCGCGCCGAGCCCGGACTGCGGATCGGCGCTGGAGATCACGCTCGGCACCAGCAGCAGGGTGAGCAGGAACACGAAGGCGCTGGGCCGGACGAGCAGCCGGACATTGAGCAGGAGCGCCAGCGTGAACGCGGCGACCAGCGCGCCCATGGTGGCCATCTGGATGAGGGAGCGGGGCAGCGGGACGACGGTCTTCGCCCCGGCGGAGCCGAGCGTGTTGAGGCCCAGCAGGGCCCAGGCGATCCCCACGGCCTTCGGTGTGCGGTCCCCGCCCCCGGGTGCGCCGTCACCACCCGTCGCTCCGTGGACCCCGTGGCTCGGGGCGCGGTCCTCTCCCATGGGTGTGCGGTCGCCGACCATGTCAGCCACCGTCCCTCGGGTCGAGGGTGCTGCCCGCGTCCTGCCGGTACGGCGTGCCCTGCCACTGGGCGAAGTCCAGCGTCCGGCTCTGGTCGTCGGTGACGAAGCTCCACGGCCCCCGGTAGACGTTGTCGTGCCAGCGGTTGCCCTGCTTGAGGGTGATCGCCTCGGCCACCCGCTTGCCCTTGTACGGCGACCAGTCCGGGTAGGTGCCGTAGTTGGAGAGCACCGCCATGCGGCCGCACTGCGCCGCGCACTCGACGACGGAGGTGTCCAGGGCGAAACGGTTGCCGCGGATGTCCACCCGCTGGGTCTTCCACCGGCAGTCCGCGTAGAGCGGCGCGACGGCGATCGCCGGCCGGGCGCACCTGCCGGTGTCCTTCACCAGCAACGTGCAGTACCCCGTGGAGGTGTTGGCCGGGCTGTTGCAGTACCGGTCGGCGTTCTCCCACAGGGTGATCCCGGACCAGTTGTCCTTCAGCACGTTCCGGTAGATCTCGATCTTGTCCGTGCGGGCCGGTATCCGGGGCTCGCCGCCGGACTCCGACACATAGACGGCCGCGAACGGGAAGCTGTCCCCGCGCTCGGCGCCGCTGCGGCCCTCGACCCAGTTGTTCCGCCGGATCATGTTGTTCCGGATGATCGCGTTGTAGCTGGTCTCGTACATCAGCGCGGCGCCGTCGTTGGCCTCCAGCACGTTGTTCTCGACCAGGAAGTCGTTGTTGTTGTTGTCCGCCCACAACCCGGCCCCGCGGTTGTCGTGCACCCAGTTGCCGCGCACGTCGGCGCCGTCGACCGCCCAGAACTTGACGCCTCCGGTGCAGCCGCAGCCCGGCCGCCGGCGTTCCCAGTCGTCGGTGTTGTTGCCCACGATCTCGTTGCCCTCGACCAGCAGACCGCGTATCGAGTCACCGGTCTTGTACGCGTTCATGCCGTACTGGCCGTTGCCGCGCAGGCAGTTGGCGCGGACCCGCTGGCGGGCCCCGGCCATCAGCCCGGCGCCCGAGTTGTACTGGATCTTCGCGTGCTCGATCACCCACCCGTCGGCCATGTCATGGTTGACCACGCCCTCGTCGTGCGGCGCGACGAAGCCCTGCACGGTCAGATGGCCGATGGTGACGCCCCGGGCGGTGCCGCCGAACGCGTACTGGTTGGTCTTCCGCCCGTCGAGCACCGCGCCCGGCGCGCCGAGGTAGGTGTTCCCCTCCTTCGGGATCACCTGGGCGTAGCGGTCCGGCTCCAGCAGGTGCCGGCCCGGCCGAAGCCAGAACGTGGTGTGCGGCGGGCTGCTCTCGGTCTTCGCCGCCAGGTCGCCGAGGACCGCGGGATCGACCGTCACCGCTCCCGCCGGCGCCTTCGCCGGCCCGGCCGCGGGCGCGGCGCACACCCGGGCCACCGCGGCGGGCGCGACGGACGCACTCCGCCGCGCGCTCGGCTTCGGCGTCGCGTCCGGCGCGCTCTCGCAGCCGGTCGCCGCCAGCAGGGCCAGCGCCAGCGGTGCCACGGCGAACGCCCGGTGCCGCCGCTCGATCCCCACGTGTCCCCTCCCCCTGCCTAGCCGTGGAACCTGAGTACGGTGGTGAACTCCGCCGCGCCGTCGGCGAGACCGGTGCCGAGAAGCGTCGTGGCGGGCTCCTTGCGCCCGAAGCCGGGGGAGTACCAGCCCAGTGGCGGGTCGCTCTCGCCGTAGTGCGCCCGCCAGTGCAGCCGCCCGGGCAGGTGGAGCGTCGCGGAGCGCTCCTCGCCGTCCCGGGTCCAGGTGAGTTCCGCCCGGTCGTCGACCAGGACCGCGGCGATCGCCGGGCCGAGGTGGAAGGCGAGCCGCACGGTCCGGCGTCGGCCGTGTCCGCCGCGCACCTCGTCGACCACCCTCAACTCCCGGGTAGCGGCCACCAGTTCCACCCGGCGGCGGTGCGTGGAGGGCCGGTAGCCGTCGTGCTCGGCGCACCAGCGGGCCGTCCCCCCGCCGGAGGCGTCGAACGGGTCCGCGAGCAGGACGCGGCTGCGGGCGTGCCGGGTCCACAGGAACGGGCCGCCGGAGACGGACTGGTCCTCGCCGTCCAGTTGAAGGGTGTTGTGGCCGAGGGTCGACCGGAAGTACCGCCGCCATTGCGCCTGCCCGTGGTAGCAGTACGTCCCCGGGTCGGCGAGCACGTCGACCCCGTCGTGCCGGACCTCCACGGACAGCGCGTCCGCGTGAGCGTGCGCGGCGATGGACAGGAACCCGTGCGGGCCGCCGTCGCAGCGGCACCAGATCTCCCCGGGACCGCGCAGGACGGTCAGGCCGGCGTCGGCGAAGTGGCCCGGCCGGCTCGCCGGGCGCGTGGTCCCCTTCGTCGCGTACGGCCGGATCAGCGCGGCCAGCAGCGGGGTGCGTACATCGGCGCCGGTCACCGCCGGCCACCAGGCGAGCCGGCCGAACACGGCGTCCCCGGTGGCCAGCAGCGAGGCCCAGCGGTCGGTGCCCGCGCCGTCCACGACCAGACCGTGCCCGTCGTCTCCGTCCCCCTGGCGCGGCGGCCGCAGCCGGTTGTCCACGACGGCAGCGAGCGCGTCCGTCATCCGCAGCAGCACCAGCCGTACGGTCGCCGGAACCGGCACGCCCGCCGCGTCCGCCTCGGCCAGGGCGGCCAGGCCGAGTTCCAGCACCAGTCCGTGGTACTCGCTCGCCAGCTCGCGGTTGAGGCCGGAGGGGAAGGTGTTGCCGCGCAGATGCCGTTCCAGCGACGTCAGCGCGTCGGCCCGCCACCGCGCCGATGCGGGGAACCAGCCGAACGCGCAGGCCGCGGCGAACTGCCCGGCGGCCTCGGCGATCACGTGGTTGTTCGCCGAGGACCCCCGGCTGGGGAAGGCGGCCAGCCAGCGCTGATGGTGCCAGATCTGGTTCACCGCCACCGGGTTGCCCTCGAACAGTCCGGGCGCGCCCGGCCAGCCGTCGAGCAGCCGGCGGATCCACACCCAGGACAGCAGCCTGATCCCCAGCTCGATGCCGCTGGTCCAGTGCACCGAGCGCAGCGGCGCGTTGGCCGCCCACCACGACCGCAGGTGCGCCGCCACCCGCTCGGCGTACCGCTCGTCTCCGGTGACCGCGTAGGCGGCGGCGAGCACGGTGAGGTACTGGTGCCGGGACGGCTCCCAGATCTGCTTGATGTCCCCGACCGAGTCCTCGTCCCGGTACGGCACGTCGAAGGCGTGACCCTGGGGCGCCCGGCGCCCCGTCTTCGGGTCCCACGACCAGTCCGGGTCGGCCATGTCGTCGCGGACCACCCCGAAGTACTCGGCGTGCCCGTCCATCAGCCGGTCCGCCTCGGCGACGAGCCGCTTCACCGCGTCCGGCGGCACCTCGGCGACCGTCCCCGCGGGCAGCACCGCCGTGAACCGGGCGCCGGTCACGCGTGGGCAGTCGGGCGGCGCCGCGCGCCACCGCCGTCTGCGCACCGTGTCGTTCACCCGGCCCGCGACCTCCGCCGGTCCCATCCGGGACAGCCGCCGCAGGTACCATCCCGGGCTCCCCGAGCTGACGGTCATCGCGTCCGCTCCAGCGTCACCGGCGCACCGCTCGCCAGGCCGGTGTGCACGGCGAGGGTCGCCGCCGTCGTGGCGACCAGCGACTCGAGCGGCACCGGCATCGGCCCGCCGGTCCGCACGGCCTTGACGAACGCGGCCAGTTCGGCGTTCTGGCCCTTGTCCCGGGCCCTGGGCAGCCGCGAACCGACCCACTGCCTGCGGCGGCCGTCGTACACCGAGGCGCGGACGAAGTCGTCCAGCCGCAGCGCCTTGCCGTCCGCGACGAGGTCCAGTGTCTCCTTGGGGAAGCCGGACGGGCCGGTGGTGACATAGCTGAGCGTGGCGGTGGACCCGTCCGGGTAGCGCATTACGACGTTCAGGTCCTCGTTGCCGGACGGGGCGACCGCGTACACCGAGACCGGGTCGGCCTCCAGCAGCCAGCTCGCCGTGTCGATGAAGTGCCCGCCCTCGCCGGCGAACCGCGAACCTTCGGTGCCCTGCCGGAGGTACCAGCTGCCGTGCGCGAGCCGGCCCGCGTTGACCAGGTAGCGCAGGTTCGCCGGACCGCTGCGGGCGCCGAAGCGCTCCTTGGCCTCCCGCAGCAGCGGCGCGAACCGGCGGTTGAAGCCCACCTGCAGCCGGTCGTTGCCCGACTCCTCGACAGCCGCGAGAACACCGGCCAGTTCGTCCTCAGTGAGCGCCAACGGCTTCTCCACGAACACCGCCTTGCCGGCCAGCAGCGCCCTGCGCGTCAGTTCGGCGTGCGAACTGTGGCGGGTGACCACGAACACCGCGTCGACGGACTCGTCGCCGAGCACTGCGTCGAGGTCGGTGGTCGCCGCGGCGAAGCCGAACTTGCGCCGCGCGTTGGCCGCGGACAGCGCCGTCGTGGTCACGACGGCCGACAGCTCCACGCCGTCGCGGCGAGCCAGGTGCGGCAGCAGCATCGACGTCGCGTAGTTCCCCGCGCCGACGAACGCGAGGCGAACCGGCGTCGTGGCCGCCCGGGCCGGAGGCGGCTTCACGCTCACCGTGGGCACGGCCACCGCCGGGGCCGCCGCCTCCACCGCCTGCCCCGGGTACCGGAACAGCACGGCCACGGCCTTCAACTCGCCGTCCTTAAGGCCCTGGTACGTCTCGACGGCGTCGCCGAAGTCGGCGACGTGCGAGACCAGGGGCTCCACGTCGACATGGCCGCGGGCGACGAGGTCGAGGAAGCACGCCAGGTTGCGCCGCTCGGTCCAGCGCACGTAGCCGATCGGGTAGTCCCGGCCCTCCAGCTCGTACTCCGGGTCGTAGCGCCCGGGGCCGTAGCTGCGGGAGAAACGGACGTCGAGCTCCTTCTCGTAGTACGCGTTCCACGGCAGGTCCAGGCTGCACTTGCCGATGTCGACGACCCGGCCGCGGTCGCGGCTCAGCCGCGCGGCCAGCTCGACGGGCTGGTTGCTCCCGCCGCCGGCGGCCAGATACACCTGGTCCACCCCGTGGCCGCCGGTGAGTTCGGCGACGGCGCCCTCCACGGCCGCCGAGCCGGGATCGCCGCAGGCCGCCGCGCCCAGCCGCTCGGCGAGCTCGCAGCGCGCCGGATCGGGGTCGGCCCCGACGACGCGGACGCCCGAGGCGGCCAGCAGTTGCACCACCAACTGCCCGATCAGACCGAGTCCGACGACCAGCGCCACCTCGCCGAGCCGCGGCTCGCCCTGGCGGACGCCCTGCAACGCGATCGACCCGACGGTGCCGAAGGCCGCGTGCCGCGGCGCGAGCCGGTCCGGCACCGGGGTGTAGAGGTTCCTCGGCACCCAGTTCAACTCGGCATGCAACGCGTGCTCGTTGCCGGCGCAGGCGACGAGGTCGCCGGCCTTCACGTCGTCGATGCCCGCGCCGACCTCCTCGACCACCCCGCACAGCGAGTAGCCCAGCGGCGTGTAGGAGTCCAGCTTGCCCATCACCTTGCGGTAGGTCGCGGGCACTCCGTTGGTCGCCACGCTCTGCACGACCTTGGCGACCTGGTCGGGACGGGAGCGGGCCTTGCCCAGCATCGACATGCCCGCCTCGGACACCTTCATAAGCTCGGTCCCCGTGGAGATCAGCGAGTAGGCGGTACGCACCAGCACCCCGCCCGGCTTGCACCCCGGCGCCGGCACGTCGAGCACCGCCAGCTCGCCGCTCTTGTAGTTCTGCACGACCTGTTTCACCCGAACTCCTCTGATTCCTACGCCGTCAAGCGAGTGCTCTGGCCGGACCCGGAGGTCGCGTCGCGATACCAGTACTCGAGGGTCAGCACATGCCACAGGTGCTTGGAGAAGTCCCGCTGCCCGGCGGCGTCCTCGGCGACCATGCGCGCCAGCGCGTCGCGGCGCAGGAACCCGGAACGGACGAGCACCCCGTCGTCGACCACCTCGCGCACCAGCGGCGCCAGGTCCCGGCTCATCCAGGCCCGCAGCGGGGCGCTGAACAGGCCCTTCGGCCGGTAGACGATCTCCCTGGGCAGGATCGACGTGGCCGCCTCCTTCAGGACGGCCTTGCCCTGCCGTCCGACGATCTTCCGGTCGCCCGGCACGGCGAACGCCGCCTCGACCACCTCGACGTCCACGTACGGCACCCGCACCTCGGTCGACGCGGCCATGCTGGAGCGGTCGGTGTAGGCGAGGTTCAGGCCCGGCAGGAACATCCGGGCGTCGGCGAGGCACATGCGGTTGACGAAGTCGTCGAGGTCGTTGTCCTGGTAGACGTCCGCGTGCTCGGTCAGCACGTCGTCCACGGTCCCCGCCAGGTCCGGATCGACCAGGGCGAGCAGCTCGGCCTGGTCGTACAAGGTGTAGCTGCGCCGGAACGCGGTCTCCTCCGGCAGCCCCGCGAAGGACAGGAACCGCTTCGCGAAGCGCACCGACCGGTACCCCCGGCGGCTCGTCGCGACCGGCAGCCGGTCCACGGCCGCGGACACCCCGCTCCGCAGCGGCCGCGGGACGCGCTGGTAGCGCAGCGCGATCAGGTTGGCCAGGTGCTTGCGGTACCCGGCGAACAACTCGTCGGCGCCCATGCCGGACAGCATCACCTTCACCCCGGCCTCCCGGGCCGCCGAGCAGATCAGGAAGGTGTTGATCGCGGCGGGGTCCCCGATCGGCTCGTCCAGGTGGTACGTCATGCGCGGCAGCAGGTCGAGCACGTCCGGGGCGATCTCGATCTCGTGCAGGTCGACGCCGAACCGCTCGGCGACCCGCCGGGCGTAGCGCAGGTCGTCCGGCATCGCCTCGAACCTGGCGTCCTCGGCGCGGAACCCGATCGTGTAGGCGGAGATCCCGGGCCGGTGGCGGGCCGCCAGCGCGGTCAGATAGCTGGAGTCGAGGCCGCCGGACAGGAACGTCGCCACGGGCACGTCGGAGAGCAGATGGCGCCGGGTCGACTCCTCGACCACGGCGGCCAGGTCGGGCCGCTCACCGGCCCGGGCCCGCTCCCGACCCTCGGCGGCCACGTCCTTCAGGTTCCAGTACCGGCCGCGCTCCACCCGGCCGTCGGGCCGGCACCTCAGCCAGCTCCCCGGCGGCAGCTTCTCCGCCTCGCGGAACGCGCACCGCGTGTCCGGCACCCAGTAGTACAGCAGCGAGGCCACCAGCGCCGCGTGGTCCACCTCCAGCGACCCGCCCGTCACGGCGGCCAGCGCCTTGAGCTCCGAGGCGAACACCAGACCCTCGCCGCGCCGGATCAGGAACAGCGGCTTGATGCCCAACTGGTCGCGGGCGAGCACGAGTTCACCGGTTCGCTCGTCGAAGACCCCGAACGCGAACATGCCGCGCAGCCGGGGCAGACAGTCCGTGCCCCAGCGCCGCCAGGCCTCCAGCAGCACCTCGGTGTCGGAGGTGCCCCGGAAGCGCGCCCCGGTGGCCGTCAGCTCGGCACGCAGCTCGGGCGCGTTGTACAGCTCGCCGTTGTACGTCAGGGCCAGGCCGTCCGAGACCATCGGCTGGGCGCCGGTCGGGGACAGGTCGATGATCGACAGCCGGCGGTGCCCCAGATGTACTTCGCCGTCACCGGCGGGATGGCTGTAGCGGCCCGCCCCGTCCGGACCCCGGTGGGCGAGGACCTCGGTGAGCCGGTCGGTCACGGCCTTTCCCTCCGGCCACCGGTATGTGCCTGCGATGCCACACATGTCCTACCGCGCCTCCTGGTCGCTGTCCGGGACCCGTGCCGCCCAGGTCGGCGGCCGCTCCGTCCGGTGCCGGCCCGTTCCGTTCCTCTGGGCCGTCCGCTCGTGGTGGCCGCGCAGCGCTGTGTACGGCCCGTTCCACAGGGTGCCGTCGGTCCGGTCCCGCGGATCGGGGTCGATCAGCACCACGCCGATCACCTCGATGTGCTGTTCCGCGAGCTGCCGCGCCACCGTGTGCAGCCATGCGGCGCTGCCGTGCCCGGCACGCACGACGAGCACCGTCCGCGTGCCGAGGTACCGCAGGTCGGTCCACGCCGTGCCGGGCGCCACCGAGCCGACGCCGAGCCGGCGCTCCTGCGGCGACGCGGCCATGGCGTGCTCGCCGCCGATCACGGCCGGGTCTCCCGGTTTCCGGCGGCGGCCGGAGAGCTGCGGGCCGGGCAGTCCGTCGACGACGGCCACCGGACCGTCCGCCGCCAGCGCCCGGGCGAGGTCCAGGGCGATCACGCTCGCGCTGTGCGCGCACCCCAGTTCCAGCAGCGACACCGTTTCCGCCGAGTCCCGCACGGTCCGGGCCAGGGACGCGGTGAGCCGCTCACGTGCCGCCCGCACCCGCCGGCGACGCCACGGCCCGACCGGCCGACGGGGCAGCTCGGTGATCACCGACACGCCGAGGTTCGCCGCGATGTCGCGGCGCAGCACGGGGCGGTCGGCCACCACCGCGCCGACCGACGACACCGCGAGCCCGAGGGCGAGACCGAGGACCAACCCGATCACGGCGTCGGTGGCGGCGGCCCTGAGCAGTGACTGCCGAACCGCGCGCGGTGCGTCGACGATCTGCGTGCCGGCGATGAGCTGGGGCGTGCCGATGCGCGCCTCCGCGGCGCGCTGGCCGAAGTCGGCTGTGCGCGAGGTGAGTTCGGCACGGCGGGCGAAGAGCGACTCCATGTTCGCCGACGCCTTGGGCCCGCTCTGCGTCGATGCCTCGCCGATCGCCTTGTCGACCTCGGCGAGGTCCTCCCGGATCCGGTCACGCTGGTCGAGGAGCGTCTTGGCCTCGGCGTTCGCGGCTTCCTGGATGCGTCTGACATGGTCCGCGACGAACGCGTCGGCCAGCGCCCCGGCACGGGCCACCGCCTGTGCGTCGCTGTCCCCGGTCACGGTGATCCGGAGCAGGTTGTTGGTGAGACCGGCGCCCTCGTAGTCCTGCATGAAGTCCTCGGGCTTCTCGGTGGACCCGATCGCCTGGAGGGCCTTGCCGGCGATGCGCGTGGTGTGCAGCAGCGCGACGTCGGTGCGGATCAGCGTCCCGGTGTCGTTCGGCTGGTCCTGCTGATGCGCGACCAGCACCTTCACGACGGCGGTCGGAGGCGGCGGCAGCAGGATGGCCACCGCCGCGCCCACGAGCAGTCCCAGCAGTGCCGCCGAACTCCACAGACGCCGCCGCCTGCGCACCGCCGCCACCAGCGTCTGCAGGTCGAGCAGCGGTGCGGCGGCCGACGGCCCCCCGGCCGTACCCGCCGTCACCCCGCACCCCCCGTCGCCTCGTTGCCGACCGGGACCGCCGAAGCGGCGGCGCGGGACCGGGACCGGCCCGCGGACCGCGCCGCGACGGCCCGTACCGTGCCGGCGACGACCACGCCGACAACGTCGTGCCCGGCGTCCGCGCACGCCTCGGCGACGCCCGTGAGCTCCGCCGCGGTCCAGTCGCCCGCGCCGAGCACGACCAGGGCGCCCGCCTCGTCGTCGCGGTCCGGCACCATCGGCCGGGCCACCGACACCTCGACGACCCGCAAGCGCGGATCGCCCTCGGCCTCGGCGACGAGCTGCCCGGCGGCCCGGCCGGCGACCTCGTCAGCGTCGGGGACCACGACCAGCAGCTCACGGGACGAGGGCAGCCGGTCCCGGAGGCGGGCGCACACCCGCCGGTAGCGGATCCGCCGGCCGGCCTCGTCGCCGGCCGCCCTCGGGGCGGGCGTGTCCCACCGGACGTCGACGCCGAGCAGCCGGCGGACCCAAGCCCCCCGGCCCCGGCCCCGCGGACGGCGCGCACGCCGTTCGGCGGGCACGTCGACCGCGCCCAGCAGCGTCGCGCCCAGCGCCGAGGCGATCTCCGGCCCGGTGCGCAGCCGACGGCTCATCCGCGCGGCGGCGAGGTGGGCGATCACCGCGAGCAGGAGGAACAGCAGCGCCCCGGAGCCGACGAGCTGCGCCCTCGTCGGCGGAACCTCACCGGTCGGCCGGGCCGCCGGCCCCATGACGACCATGTCGGCCTTGTGGGTGGCGGGGTCGGCCTTGTCCAGTTCGTCGATGGCTTCCTGCAGCGCGGTGCGCAGCTTCGCGAGTTCGGTGCGGGTCTGCACGCTCTCCACGCTCTGCCCCGAACCGGCCCCGTCGGCCAACTCGTTGATACGGCGGCTGGTCTTCACCACCAGCTGCCGCAGCGCCTCGGGCCGCGCCGCCGCAGCGGAGCCGGCGCCGTCGCCCAGGACCCGCGCGGCGTACGCGACGAACTGCCGCGCCACCTGGTCGGCGAGCTGCTGCGCCCGCTCCGGGGTCTCGGCCGTGCCCGAGATCTTGATGATGTTCCCGTCGGCGGCGCCGGCGCTCACCCGGTCCCGCAGCTCGCCGCCGCCGACCCCGGCCCAGCGCAGCTCGGCCGCCGCACGGTCGACCACCACCGAACTGGTCGCGATCTCCTGCTGGGTCAGCAGCTCACGCTCCTCCCACGCCCCCGGCAGCAGCACCGACGCCGACGTCGTGTAGCGCGGCGGGAACAGCAGCGAGGCGCCGTAGCCGACGAGCGCGCCCAGCACAGCGAGGACGACGAGCAGCCGCCCACGCCGACGGATGATCCGCCCGACGGTGACCAGGCGTATGGTGTCATCGCTCAACGGCGCGGCCTTCTCCCCGGCCGGTACGGGCCGCCCGCCGGCGCCGCGGCGAGGCCACTGCAGGCGGCGGCGTAGGCGGCGAGCAGCGACGCCTGCGAGTTCCGCCAGGACAGCGGCCCGCTGATCCGCTCCTGGCCGATCTTGCCCATCAGGGCCCGCTTCTCCGGATCGTCCAGCAGCCGCGCGATGTGCCCGGCGAACGCGCTCTCGTCGTTCGCGGGCGCGTAGACGGCCGCGTCGCCGGCGGAGACCCGCGCCTCCTTGAGGTCGAACGAGACGACCGGCCGGCCCATCACCATGTACTCCAGGACCTTGTTCATGGTCGACACGTCGTTGAGCGGATTGCGCGGGTCGGGGGAGAGGCACACGTCGGCGGTGGACAGGTAGCGCACCAGGTCGGCGTCCGGGACGCGCCCGGTGAACTCCACCTGTTCCGAGAGCCCGAGCCGGCCGGCCAGTTCCACCATCGCGTCGAAGGTGTCGCCGCCGCCCACGAACACCGCGTGCCAGTCGGTCCGTCCGAGCTCGTCGCGCAGCCTCGCCAGGGCCCGCAGCGCGTAGTCGACGCCGTCCTGCGGGCCCATCACCCCCAGATAGCACAGCAGATGAGGCTTGCCGCGCTTCAGCTCCGGCTCCGGCGGCACCGGGTGGAATCGGCCGATGTCGGGCGCGCTGCGCACCACGAAGACGTCCGCGGGCCGCCGGCCGCCACGGCGCACCGCGACGTCCCGGTAGCTCTCGTTCGTGGCGAGCACGATGTCCGCGGCCCGGTAGGTCAGGCGTTCCAGCGCACACACGGCGCGGTGGAGCAGGTCCTCGCCGCGCCCGAACCGGGACAGGTACAGCTCGGGCACCAGGTCGTGCTGGTCGAAGACGAACCGCGCCCCGCGCCGCTTCAGCCACAGCGCCGGCAGGAACAGCAGGTCGGGCGGGTTGCAGGCGTGGACCACGTCGACCGCGCCGACCTGGCGGGCCAGCCGGACCGTGTGCCACAGCGCCGCCCCGTACTCCCGCAGATAGCCGGCCGGCCCGCCGGTGGCCGCGCGCAACGGGTAGCGGTGGATCCGCACCCCGTCGATCACCACCTCCGGCTCCGTGTCCCGCTTGCTCCCCCGCGGGCAGACGACGTGCACCTCCCAGCCCGCGTCGCGCAGCGTGGTGCACTCCTGCCACACCCGCCGGTCGAACGGCACCGACAGGTTCTCCACGAGGATCAGGGCACGCCGGCCCGGCCGGTCGCCGCCGGCGGACGTCGTGCTGTCAGCTGATGTGTCATCAGGCGATGTGCCACCGCGTGGTTCGTCACCGGAGGACCGGTCATCGGACGTTCTGCCACCGAACGATCTGTCACCAAGCAAGGCCCATATACCCCGGTTCGGACTGACGCGCCTCGGCGTCGGGAAGGCGGATGAGGTCGACGATCACCGGGCCGTCCCCATGGGGCAGCGCCGACAGCACGGCCGGGTCCCTGGTCCCGACCAGGCACACCTCGGAGTGTTCGAGCACCTCTTCGACGGAGTTCGCGAGCAGCTGCGCGAGGTGCGGCAGCCGGTTCTCGATGTACTCGCGGTTCGCGCCGAGCAGCCGGGACAGGCTCACGTTGGCGTCGTAGATCTTCAGGTCGTACCCCTTGCCGTAGAGCCGTTCCGCCAGCTCCACGAGCGGACTCTCGCGCAGGTCGTCGGTGCCGGGTTTGAAGGACAGCCCGAAGATCCCCGCCCGGCGCTTGCCGGTGCGCTCGACCAGCTCCACCGCCCGCTGCAGATGGTCGGAGTTGGAGGGCAGCACATGGGACAGGATCGGCACCGATACGTCGGCCCGCCGCGCCGCATGGACCAGGCTGCGCAGGTCCTTGGGCAGGCAGGAACCGCCGAAGGCGAAGCCGGGCCGCAGGTAGGCGGGGCTGATGTTCAGCTTGCGGTCGGCCAGGAACACGTCCATCACCTGGTGCGAGTCCACCCCGAGCGCCTGGCACACCGCGCCCAGCTCGTTCGCGAAGCCGATCTTGAGGCCGTGGAAGGCGTTGTCCGCGTACTTGATCGCCTCGGCCGTGGGGACCGGCACCCGGAACACCTCGCCGGGCAGACCCTCGTACAGCGCCGCCACCGCGTCGCCGCTCTCCGGGTCGAGCTCTCCGATGACGGTCTTGGGCGGGTCGAAGAAGTCCTTGACGCTCGTGCCCTCCCGCAGGAACTCCGGGTTGACCGCGACGCCGACGTCCACCCCGGCCGTGCCTCCGACGTACTTCTCCAGGAGGGGCACCAGCAGGTTCAGACAGGTGCCCGGGAGCATGGTGCTGCGGAACACCACGGTGTGCCGGCGTCCCTTCTCGCGGCCGCCCGTCTCGCCCTCCTCGGCCAGCGCCGCGCCGATCTGCTCGGTGACCCGTTCCAAGTAGGCGGTGCACAGACTGCCGTTGAGCTCCGACGGGGTGCCCACGCACACCAGCGAGATGTCGCTGCCCGCGATCGCCTCACGCACGTCGCCGGTGGCCCGTAACGCCCCGCCGCGCACGACGTCTGCGACGAGCTCGCCGATGCGCTCCTCGACCACCGGGGCCTTGCCGGCGTTGACCAGGTCGACCTTCACCTGGCTGACGTCCACGCCGATGACCTCGTGGCCCATGTCGGCCAGGCACGCGGCCGACACACAGCCCACGTAGCCGAGACCGAAAACGCTGACTCTCATGACCCGTTCCTCCCCCCAGGCAGGCCCTCGCGGCCTGCGGTCCCCGCGCCGGCGGGGCCGTCGGATCGCAGCCCCCCGCGCATCAGTAGGCCCCCTGCCCGTGGAGCACCGCCCGCATCGTCTTCCACAAGATCACCGTGTCCAGGGCGAGCGACCAGTCCTCCACGTACCGCAGGTCCAGCCGGACCGCCTCCTCCCATGACAGGTCGCTGCGTCCGCTGATCTGCCACAGACCGGTGAGCCCGGGCTTGACCAGCAGCCGCCGCCGGATGTCCGGCCCGTACGCGGCGGACTCCTCCGGCAGCGGAGGCCGCGGGCCGACGAGCGACATCGACCCGGTGAGCACGTTGAACAGCTGCGGCAGCTCGTCGAGCGAGTAGCGGCGCAGCACCGCCCCCACCCGGGTCACCCGCGGGTCCCGGCGGAGTTTGAACAGCGGGCCGGCACCCTCGTTGAGGCCGGCCAGCTCGGCACGCGCCCTGTCGGCCCCGACGACCATGGTGCGGAACTTCCAGATCGTGAACTCGCGGCCGTCCTTGCCGACCCTGCGCTGGCGGTAGAACGCCCCGCCCCGGCTGTCCACCATCACGAGCAGCCCGACGAGCGCCATCAGCGGCGCGAACAGCACCAGCAGGGCCGCCGCGCCCGCCCGGTCCACGACCCCCTTGACCGCCCGGCGGCCCCCCGTGAACGTCGGCATGCTGACCCGCAGCAGCGGGATCCCCAGCACCGCGTCGATGTGCAGGCGCGGTCCGGCCACCTCCATCAGGACGGGGGCCACGACCATCTCGGCGTCGCTGCCCTCGAGGTTCCAGGCCAGCCGTTGCAGCCGGTCAGGCGACCAGTGCGGGTCCGGTGTGACCGCGACGACCCGGTAGCCGTCGCGGCGGACATGGCCCGCGACGTCGGCAAGCCGGCCGACGACCGGCACCCCGTCCAGGTGACCGCCGTCGAGCCCGAGGCCGTCCGGCGTGCACACCGCGTCCACCCGCCAGCCCAGGTGCGGGAACTTACGGGTCCGGCTGATCAGGTCGCGCACGGTGGCCGGACTCCCCGCGGCCAGCACCGGTCTCAGACACCGGCCCTCCTTGCGCTCTCTGTGCAGCCACAGCCGCAGCATGTACCGCGCGGTCATGGTGACGAGCGCGATCGCGGGGATCGCCACGAAGATCCAGAGCTTGATGTTGCGCGAGGTCAGGGCGATCCCGCCGAGCGCCAGCACGACGGTCGCCGCGAACAGGGAGCGTCCGAGCCTGCGGAACTCCTCGGCGCCCTGACCGAGCACGGCCGGAGCCCACGCCCGTCCGACCGCCAACGCCCCCAGCACCAGCAGTTCGGTGCCGAACGCGAGAATCCCCCATTTCTCATGCCAGTTGGCCGCGTCCCGCACTCCGAAGAAGTTGCCGATCCCCGCCACCACGACGGCGGTGGCCACGGTGTCGGTCGTCATCACGGTACGGCGGTAGCGCTGCTCCCAGTCACTCGCGGGCCGGCTGACCGCCTCGTCCGCCAGATCTCCGCGCGCCGGCGGATACGGGCTGACCAATCCCCCTTGCCGCACAGAACCCCCCAAGGTTCCCAGTGGTTCGACGTGTTCGCCTCACACTGTTCTTCGCCGGGAGGCCCCCGCCTCCCGCGCTGTCCTCCCCTCGGGAGGCCCCCGCCTCCCGTGCCGCGCTGTTCTTCTCCGCGCGAGGCCCCCGCCTCGCCGCGCATGATGTGCCGGCTGTTTCACGGTGCTTGAACAACGCCCCCTGGCGGCAGCGGACTCGCGTGTCCGGCCAGGCTCTCGACGTGCGCGGAACCCGTAGCGACCGCGAGTGCTCCCCGCACTCGAGGCCCCGTCCGGGCTCCGGATCGATCATCCCCACGTCCGGCTCCGAGGAGGCGACTGACGGCTTCCCGTGGTGCCGGACCAATAGATCATTACTGGTCGCCTCGTGTTCGAACCCCCGAAGCACGGTCAATCTAGACCATCGGGGCCGGGTTGGAGAGGGGGCGTGTGCAATTGATGCTCATGGTTTGAGACAGGATGAACCGATCAGTGAGCGCTTGCGATCGCCCTGCGGCCACCGCCCGCCACAGCCGCCCGCCCCGTCCCGGACCCGGTGTCCACCCCCACGCCGACCGGTGCGTCGCGGCGCGCCCGCGGGTTCTGGCCATGGTCAGGTCGTACGGACGGCAGGTTGGCGCGGCCCGGCCCCGAGACGTCGGCATGTCCGCGACGACGCCGCCGCGGGCCGCTCGCGCTGATCGGCTTGATGTGAACGGTGCCGACGCCGGCCCGCCGGGCGGACGCCGCTGCGCAAGGCGGTCGCGCACGCTCGGCTCCCGCCCCGGCTGCCGGACTCCGCCTTGGCCGGGAAGCGGCGGCGCGTCGCCTTTCCCGGACGGCGGAACCCACGCGCATGCCCGTCGGTACGACGGGTACCTCCCTCCCGTACGGGAGGCGTCGCGGAAGTGGCGGAAGAGCGAGGAGTGACGCAGGTGATCCGAAAACTTCAGGCGATCGCGCTGGACTGTGCCGATCCGCTTCAGCTCGCGGAGTTCTACGCGGCTCTGCTCGGCGGCCGGGTGGTCCCCGACCCGGAGGAGGACGGCTGGGTCGAGGTGCACGGATTCGAGGGAACGCCGATCGCCTGCCAGCGGGCGGACGGCTACCGGCCGCCCGAATGGCCCGGCCAGGACCGCCCGCAGCAACTCCATCTGGACTTCGACGTGGACGACCTCGACGGCGAGGAGAAGCGGGCGCTCGCCCTCGGCGCGACCGTGCTGGAGCGGACGGATCAGCTCCGCCCAGGAGCCAACTGGCGCGTCTACGCGGACCCGGCCGGTCACCCCTTCTGCCTCTGTCTGCACTGAGGGGTCCTATATCCGGTTGCCGCAGGCCCGCCCGGCCGGATAGGAAGCTCGCATGCTGAAGGGCGGCAAGGTCGGGCTCAGGGCCCGGCACGAGGACGACATCCCGGTGCTGCGGGCCGAACTCTACGACGACGTGGTCAACTCCTCGCGGGCGGCGGCCGCGCCGTGGCGGCCGGTCACGCCCGGTCCGAACGACCCGCGGTTCGTGGTGGACGACACGGACCACACAGTCGTGCCGTTCTCGGTCGTGGAGCTGGAGGGCGGCGCCCTGGTCGGCACCGCGACGCTGTGGGGCATCGACACCCACCATCGCTCCGCGCACATCGGTCTGGGACTGCTGCCGGCCTCGCGCGGCAAGGGCTACGGCACCGACGTGGTCGCCGTGCTGTGCCACTACGGGTTCGTCGTGCGCGGCCTGCAGCGACTGCAGATCGAGACGCTGTCGGACAACGCGGCGATGCTGCGCTCCGCGGAGCGCAACGGCTTCGTCCGCGAGGGAGTGCTGCGCGCCTCGGCCTGGGTGCTCGGCGAGTTCCTCGACGAGGTCCTGCTCGGCCTCCTCGCCCGGGACTGGAAGCCGGGTTCGGATCGATAGGGCGGGGGTCGCGAAAGTGCCTGCGCTGTCAGGGGACGTGCGGTCGGGGACGTCGAGGCGGGGTGGCGAGGGGCAGAAGTACGCGCTGACCTCGGACGAGGACGAGGCCGACTTCTGGGGCTTCGCGCACGACGCCGACGGGCTGTTCACGGTTCTGCCGGACGAGGAGGGCACGCGCCGGGTACGCCTCACGGGCTGCCGCGCGCAGGGGCCACTGCTGAAGAGCGTCGGCAAGGTCGGCCGCCGGGGCGCGTCGGCGGGGAGCGCCTGGCTCGCGGTCCTCGACGCCGAGGGCGCCACCATGGGGTCCTACTTCGCCGGCGGGGTCACCGTCGTGGACGTACATCCCTCCGCCCACGGAGTCGGCCTGCTCGACATCACGGCGACACTGTGGTGCGAGGACGCCCTGCCGGGAGCGGACCGGGTGTGGGACCTGATCCGTGCGGGCGGTCTGACCCGCACCGGCATGTGGCACGACCTCGCCCTCGCGGACCGAAGTGTGTGGCTGTCGGTGGCGATGTGGTCCTCGGACTACCGCCGCGCCGGCCGGCCGGACGCGCCTGCGGGCCATGAGTACGTCTTGGACGGCCGGCATGTCGTCGACACCAACAGCTTCTACTGCGCCATCGGCGAAGCCGTCAACGGGCCCGGCGGATACTTCGGTTGGAACCTCGACGCTCTGGACGACTGCCTCCGCGGCGGCTGGGGCGCCACTGCTCCGTTCACCCTGCGCTGGGAATCCATGGCGGAGTCCCGAGCGCGGCTGGCGGAACGCCGACGCGTCGGCGACCGCGACATCGCGCTGTTCGACCTGCTCCTGAGCATCTTGGAACAGCGGGGCGTCGACGTGGTGGGCGGGTGAGGACCGAGCAGTGGACGGTGAGCGCGTGGTCGATGAGGCGGGACGGGGCGAGCTGGGGGACGTAGGGGAGGCGGGGCGGCCGGTCGTTCTGGTGACGGGGGCGGGGCGGGCGGCTGGGATCGGGGCGTCCGTGGTCGTCGACCTGGCCAGGGCCGGCTGGGACGTGGCGTTCACCTACTGGGCCCCGTACGACGCGCGGATGCGGTGGGGCGCGGAGCCGGGCGCGCCCGAGGAACTGCGGGACAGGGCGGCGGCCCTAGGGGCGAGAACACACGCCGTCGAGGCCGACCTGAGCGACCCTGCCGTACCGGCTCGGCTCTTCGACGGCGTCGAGCGCGCTCTGGGGAGCGTCACCGCGCTGGTGCTCTGCCACTGCGAGTCGGTCGACTCGGGCCTGCTGGACACCACGGTGGAGAGCTTCGACCGTCACTACGCGGTCAACGCGCGGGCGACGTGGCTGCTGATCCGGGAGTACGGCCTGCGGTTCCGCGGGCGGCGCGGCAGCGGGCGGATCGTCAGCCTGACCAGCGACCACACCGCCGGAAACCTGCCCTACGGGGCGAGCAAGGGCGCCATGGACCGGATCACGCTGGCGGCGGCCCGAGAGCTCGCCCACCTCGGGGTGACGTGCAACGCGATCGACCCCGGTCCGACCGACACCGGTTGGATGACCGAGGAGCAGAAGGCGGACCTGGTCCGTCACACGCCCCTGGGGCGCCTGGGTGTGCCCCAGGACTGCGCGAACCTGATCACCTTCCTCTGCTCCGCGGAAGGGGGATGGATCAACGGCCGGCTCCTGCACAGCGACGGCGGCCTCGGGTAGTCCTTGCCCGGTGAAGAGGGCCGTTGATCACGGTGCGGCGTCGGGGTCGGTCAGCGCCCCAGGAGGTCGACCACGCCCGTCAGGCCCTCCTCACCGCTGCCCTCGGCCAGCCGGCGGCGCATCAACTCGAAGTAGGGAGTCAGCAGTTCAGGACTGACGCCTTGCTCCTCGGCGGTGCTCAGGAAGGTCGGCGTGCCGGCCACCTGCATGCCGAGACCGGAGACGACGTCCTTGGTGTAGTCGCCGCCGCGCAGATGCTCGGCGGTCTGGTGGACCGCCGGCGCCATCGCGACGAGCCAGTCCGCGAGCAGCGGGGCGAACGAGGCCGGGTCGATGTCCTCCTTGCGGATCAGGGCGAAGGCGTGCGCGGCCCCGGCGAACATCCCGTACATGGCGCTGAGCAGGGCCACGTCGTGCAGGGCCGCGAAGCCCGCGTCCTCGCCCACGTAGACGGTGCCGACCGGGACGCGCAACGCGTCGTGGTGCCGCTCGAACAGGTCCCGCGAGCCGCTGTAGAAGACGTAGCCGCCGGCTTCCGGTACGCCGACCATCGGAGGGACGGCCATGATCCCGCCGTCCAGACAACGGGCCCCGCGCGCACGGGCCCACTCGGCGCGGGCGCGGGCGCGGGCCTGGGCGGGGGTGCTGGTGGTCAGGTTGACCAGATCCGTGCCGGTCAGGTCGACGCCGGCCAGCGCCTCCTCGACCGAGGCGTCGTCCAGCAGGCAGACGACGACCAGGGTGTTCGCCGCGACCGCCTCGGCGGCACTGTCCGCGACCCGCGCCCCCTCGGCGGCGAGCGCCGCCGCTCGGGCGGGGGTGCGGTTCCAGACGGTGAGCTGGTGGCCCGCGGCCAGCCAGGCGCGGGCGAACGCGGCGCCCATCGCGCCGAGGCCCAGCAGGGTGAGGGAGGTCTTCTCAACAGGGTTGCGTGTCATGCCGATTAGGCTGGTCGCGGGCCCGGTGGTGATCAAGTACGCACTTGGGAGTGGGTGGTTACCCCGGGGTGAGCGAGCACGTCAGAGGGGTGGGACACATGACGACGCTGAACCGGCCGGGCGCGCCGGACGGTCATGTCTGCGGGATCGACACCGCGATGGAGGTGATCGGCGGCAAGTGGAAGGTGCTGATCCTCTGGGCGCTCCATGAGCGTCCTCACCGCCGCTTCGGCGAGTTGCGCCGACTCGTACCGGGGATCACCGAGAAGGTGCTGGCCTCGCATCTGCGTGAGATGGAAGCGGACGGGGTCGTGCAGCGGATCTCCTACGACGAGGTGCCGCCCCGGGTGGAGTACGCGCTGACGGCTGACGGCACACGCCTCAACGAGGCGCTCCAGCCGCTGGCCACCTGGGGGCGTGAACGGCGAACCGCCCTGGCACCGATGGGTAGTGACGGATAGTCAAGTCCCTTCCAGCGGACGGAGGATGACTCGCCCTGCGGGTGCTATCCCCACCTTCATATGGTGGTCGGCCGGATGGGCGGCGGCGAACGCGGACGGCGATCATGTGGCATCACCTCGCGGTGACGCCCCGCCGGCCGACTCCCGGCTCGGCACGGGGCTCACCCGAACCGTCTCCTGGGGGGAAGCATGGATCGTCCGACGGAACACGTCCTCGCACGCCGTACGCTGCTGGCCGGTGCGGCGGCACTGGGCGCGGGAGCCATGTGGGGGACCGCGCACGGGGCCGCCGCCGACGGGTGGCCCCGGCCGGTGGACCAGGCGTCGGTGGACGCCCAGGCGGCGCGACTGAGCCGCGGACTGATCGCGCTGCGGCGCGACATCCACCGGCACCCCGAGGCCCCGGGACAGGAGCAGCGCACCGCCGCGCTCGTGGCCAGGCGACTGCGGGCGGCCGGACTGACCGTGACCACCGGGGTCGGCGGCCACGGTGTCGTCGGCGTCCTGCGGGGCTCGCGTCCGGGCCGGACGGTGGCGTACCGGGCCGACATGGACGCCGTCCCGCCCAAGGACATCGTCGGGGGCGGCCCGGCGCCGGCCCACCTGTGCGGGCACGACGTCCACACCACGGTGGCCGTCGGCGTCGCCCAGGTCCTCGCACGGCTGCGCAGACGGCTGGCAGGCACGGTGGTCTTCCTCTTCCAGCCCGCCGAGGAGTCGCTGTCCGGAGCTCGCGCGCTGATCGACGCGGGCGTCCTGGAACGCGCCGGAGTGCAGGAGATCCACGCGCTGCACTGCGGCCCTTTTCCCGTCGGCCGGTTCGCGGTGACCGGGGGCTTCGGGATGCCGGGCCAGGACAAGGGGGAGGTGATCCTTTCCGGACCGGACGCGTCCGACGCCGCCGCACGGCTGGCCGCTGCCGTCGGCGGGCTCGCCACGGTGGCGCTGCCGCAGACTCCCGCCGACCTGGAACGGATCATCGACGAGGCCCAGACGCCCGACGGGCCGCTGACCCGGTTCGTGGCCGCCCGTGCCGTGGCCCAGGGGCCCAAGGTGAGCGTGTCCTACCGCTGCTGGCCCGAGGAACGGTACCGGGAAGTGCGTGACGCCGTCCGGGACCTGGCCGCGTCGCACCCGGGCGCCGGGGTGAGGTTCCCCGCCGAGCCGTTCCCCGCCATGGTCTGCCCGGAACCCGAGGGCCGCATGCTCGCCGGCCATCTGCGGCACACACTCGGCCGGGACGCGGTCACCCGACTCCATGCCGCGTTCCCGCCCTTCAGCGGCGAGGACTTCGCCCTCTATCTGGCCCGCGTCCCCGGCACGTACACGTTCCTCGGCGTCCGGTCTCCCGGAACCCCCGTCACCGCCGGTTACCCGCACTACCCCGACTTCGCCCCGGACGAGCGGGCCGTCGGCCTCGGCGTACGGGCGATGGCAGGCTGGCTCGCCCGGCGCACGCTCGAAACGCAGAGCGGGCCCGGCGGGTCCTGGCGGCGGTGAGTGCAGAGTACGGCACTTCATTACTGTCAAGCGTTTGATCCCTGTCCGCGCTGTCAGCCCTGTCGACCGCAAGACGACCGGCCCGCCCCGTACCCCGAGGGGGCGCGAGACGGGCCGGTCGCCTGTACGCCGGGATGTGCGCGGTCGGCTCAGAGGGTGAGCAGGACCTTGGTGGCGCGGCGTTCGTCCATGGCCTTGTAACCCTCCGCCGCCTGCTCCAGAGGCAGGGTGAGGTCGAAGACCTTCCCGGGGTCGATCTCACGGTCCCAGATGAGCTGGATCAGCTCGGGCAGGAACCGGCGCACCGGGGCGGGCCCGCCGAGCGTGTGGATGCCGGCGAAGAACAGCTCGATCCCCGGGATGCTCACGTCGTAGTTCACGCCCACGTAGCCCAGGTGCCCGCC
The DNA here is from genome assembly GCF_044740925.1 of Streptomyces sp. NPDC088254. Lineage (NCBI taxonomy): Bacteria > Bacillati > Actinomycetota > Actinomycetes > Kitasatosporales > Streptomycetaceae > Streptomyces > Streptomyces sp. NPDC088254. The sequence goes on from NZ_JBIURQ010000001.1 coordinate 917,111, forward strand.
GCCGCGGGTGGCACCGACGGCCTGCATGAACGACTCCTGGGTGCCGACCGCCTCGATCACCGAGTGCGCGCCGAGCCCGCCCGTGAGCTCCTTGATCTTCGCGACGCCCTCGTCACCCCGCTCCTCGACCATGTCGGTCGCACCGTAATAGCGGGCCAGCTTCTGCCGCTCGGGGTGACGGGACATGGCGATGATCCGCTCCGCGCCCAGCTGCCTCGCGGCCAGGATCGCCATCAGGCCGACCGCGCCGTCGCCGACGACCGCGACGGTCTTGCCGGGCCCGGCCTCGGCGGCGACGGCGGCGAACCAGCCGGTGCCCAGGACGTCGGAGGCGGCCAGCAGCGCCGGGACCAGCTCGGGGTCGGGCTGCCCCGGCGTGGCGACGAGCGTGCCGTCGGCGTACGGGATGCGGGCCTTCTCGGCCTGGGTGCCGATCCCCGCGTGGACGAACTCGGCGTGCACGCACTTGGACTGGAACCCGGCCCGGCAGATCTCGCAGGTGTTGTCGGAGATGACGAACGACCCGACCACGAAGTCCCCGGGCTTGACGTTCCTCACCTCGGAGCCGACCTCCTCCACGACGCCGACGTACTCGTGGCCCATGAGGGTGTGGTCGGCGGGCTCGACGCCGCGGTAGGGCCACAGGTCCGAGCCGCAGATGCAGGTTGCGGTCAGCTTCACGATCGCGTCGGTGGGCTCGACGATCTTCGGATCCTCGCGCTCCTCGACCCGGACGTCTCCGGCCTTGTGCATCACTACTCCACGCATGACTGCCTCTCCTTGCTGTCTTGCTGTTTTGCTCTCTTGCTTTGTGCTGCTTGCTTCTTGTCCGGTGTCCGTCGTTCGTGCGAGGGCACCGCGAACGGCGCCCTACAGACGTGCGGTCACCGCGCGGCGGCGGGCGGCGAGGGCGATGGCCGTGGTGGGGACCAGGGTCAGCGCTGCGACGGCGGTGCCGACCGCGGCCGGCCCGGTGACCCCCAGGGCCGAGTCGAGGGTGAGGCCGGCGGCCCAGGAACCGACCGCGGTGCCCAGGTTGAACGCCGACACCGTGAGCGCCGAGCCCAGGGTGGGCGCCCGCCCCGCGTACCGGACGGCCAGGGAGATCAGCACCGGGTTGGCGCCCAGCCCGAAGAGTCCCAGCAGGGCGATCAGCGCGACCGTGGGCAGGGCCGAGCCGCCCAGCAGGCAGACCCCCAGCAGGATCACCGTGGTGGCCGCGGCGGCCGTGATGGTCGTCGCGTAGGGCCGGACGTCCCCGAGCCGGCCCCCGAGGAGGAACCCGGTCAGCGCGCCCGCGCCGAAGCCGACGAGCACCAGCGGCACCAGCCCGGCGGCGAGCCCGGTCCGGTCGGTGAGCAGCGGCGCGATGTACGTGTACGTCGACAGCACACCGCCGGTCGTGGTCGCGCAGGCCGCCAGCGCCAGCCACAGCCGGCCGGAACCCAGCGCGGACAGCTCCGACCGGACCGACACCGCGCGCTGCCCGCCCTCGTGCGGGACATGGCGCACGATCAGCGCCGTAGCGGCCGCTCCGAGGGCGGCCAGCGCCCAGAACGGTCCCCGCCAGCCCATGACCTGCCCGGCGAAGGCGCCGAGCGGCACCCCGACGACGTTGGCCAGCATGGCGCCGGAGCCCACCACGCCCACGGCGCGCGAGCTCGCGGCCGGGCCGGCGACACGCGTGGCCACCACGTTCGCCACCGCCCAGAACGCCCCCGTGGCCAGCGCCGTCAGGAACCGGGCCGCGAGCAGCGTCATGAAGCCGGTGCCCAGCGCGACGACGACGTGTCCGGCGGCGAAGACGCCCAGGGCGAGGACCAGCGTCCAGCGCGCCGGCAGGCGCAGCGTCAGCATCGCCATCAGCGGCGCGCCGACGATCATCCCGACCGCGAAGACCGTGATCATCAGGCCGGCCCGGGCCACGCTCACCTGGAGGTCGCCCGCGATCTCCGGCAGCAGGCCCGCCACCACGAACTCGGTGGTGCCCATCAGGAACGTGCCGAGAGCCAGCACGTAGACGACCACGGGAAGCCGGGTCGGGGCGAAACTGCTCCGGTCGGACGGTTCGCGCCGCCCGACGCCGGTGACGGTGTCGTCGGGCCTTTGGAGGATCGCTCCTCGCATGGTGGTGCCTCATCTCCCTCACGGTCGTGACTGCGGCTGCGCACCCCAGGTAACCGGGCGCGCCGAGGGGGAGGAAGGGTGGGTTTATGGGGGGTACAAGCTCGACCTCCCTTCCGGGCGGCTCGTGCCTACCGTTGAGGACATGGACGACCGCTCCGACAACCGCGCCGACATCCGGGACTTCCTCGCCAGCCGGCGTGCCAGGATCACGCCCGAGCAGGCAGGGCTGCCCAGCAGCGGACGGCGACGGGTCCCGGGGCTGCGCCGCGAGGAGGTCGCGGTGCTGGCGGGCGTCAGCACCGACTGGTACACGCGGCTGGAGAAGGGCCACATCAACGGTGTGTCCGAGGACGTCCTGGAGGCGGTCGCCCGCGCGCTGCAACTGGACGACGACGAACGCACCTATCTCTTCGACCTGGCCAGGGCCGCGCAGCCGCCCAGCCGCACGCCCCGGCGTCGCAAGGCCGTCGACATCCCGGCCCGTGTGCAGTGGCTGCTCGACTCCGTGACCCTGTCCGCCGCCTTCGTCACCAACGGACGCCTGGACATCATGGCCACCAACGCGCTCGCCCGCGCCCTCTTCGCGCCCGTGTTCAACAGCGTGACCGTGGACGACCGGGGCCGTCCCAACTTCGCCCGCTACTACTTCCTCGATCCCGGCTCACGCGACTTCGTCGACGACTGGGACCGCGCGGCCGCCCTCACCGCCGCCCTGCTCCGCGCCGAGGCCGGGCGCTGCCCGAACGACAAGGGGCTGCGCGAACTCGTCGGGGAGCTGTCCACACTGAGCGCCGAGTTCCGCACCCTGTGGGCCGCTCACGACGTACGGATCCACCACGGAGGCGTCAAACGATTCCGCCACCCCGACGCCGGCCCCCTGGAACTCACCTACCAGCCCCTGGACCTGCCCCTCTCCGCCCGCGAGGCGCACGCCCTGACCATCTACACCGCGGAACCGGGCAGCCCCGACGAGGAACGCCTCCGGCTCCTCGCCAGTTGGACGGCCGAACCCACGGCGCACGGGCGCGACTGACTCACGGGGGTGCGGCGACAGGACTCACTCCACCCGGTTTCCAGGAGCGGTGGACCCTCGCGCCCGTCTGGACCATGGTGGGCGGCATGAACGATCACAGTGAGGGACCGGTGGGGGCGGAGGTCGGGGAAGTCCGCCGCTTCTGGGGCGGGCTCGGTCTGCCGGGGCTGGTCGACGTCCACACGCACTTCATGCCCGAGCGGGTCATGCGCAAGGTCTGGGACTACTTCGACGCGCTCGGACCGCTGACCGGCGGACTGGACTGGCCGATCACCTACCGGCACGAGGAGGACCGACGGACCGAGCTGCTGCGGGAGTTCGGCGTGCGGGCCTTCACCGCGATGCTCTACCCGCACAAGCCCGGCATGGCCCGGTGGCTGAACTCATGGGCGGTCGACTTCGCCCGCCGCACCCCCGACTGCCTGCACACCGCCACCCTCTACCCCGAGCCGGGGGTCGAGGCGTACGTCAGGGAAGCCGTCGAGGCCGGCGCGCGCGTCTTCAAGGCGCACGTGCAGGTGGGCGCGTACGACCCGGCCGACGAACTCCTTGACTCCGCTTGGGGGTTGCTGGCCGACGCCGGGGTCCCCGTGGTGATCCACTGCGGCTCCGGGCCCGCGCCCGGCAAGCACACAGGACCCGGACCCGTCGGACAGGTGCTCGCAAGGCATCCCCGACTCGCCCTGGTCGTCGCGCACATGGGCATGCCCGAGTACGAGGACTTCTTCGGCCTCGCCGAGCGCTACCGGGAGGTGCGGCTGGACACGACGATGGCGTTCACCGACTTCGGCGAGGCGCTCATGCCGTTCCCCCGCCGGGCCCTGCCCCGGCTGGCCGCGCTCGGCGACCGCGTCCTGCTCGGCTCCGACTTCCCGAACATCCCCTACCCGTACCTGCATCAACTCCGCGCCCTGGAAAGGCTGGGCCTCTCGGAGGACTGGCTGCGAGCGGTGTGCCACGACAACGGGGCGCGGCTGTTCGGGCTGTGAGAACGCGGGCACCCCAGCTACCCCCGGTGCCGGCGTCGAGTCGGTGGTCCGCCCGGACGTACGCCTCGGGCAGCAACTCCACCGAGTTCGCCGTCTGTTGACTGTGGCACGATCCCTGCGGGGGTGTGCTCGGCCAGCGCTGTGTCAGCACAGCAGAAGACGACGCGTCCGGCACACCCCGGCGCCAGTCCACCCCGGATGAACGGACCCCTGCTTCCATGACGACCGACGTTCTCCCCACGGAGTCCGCACTGGCGCGCCGCGTCACCGACTGGCTCGAGCCGAAGAACTGGATCATCGCCGTCACGCTGCTGGTCGGCTGGCACACCGCGCGGTGGACCGGCGTGGCCTGGGGAGCCGTCGGGGCGTTCTTCGCCGCCGTCGTGCCGCTCGCGTTCATCAAATACGGCATGCGGAAGGGGTTCGTGGGGGACCGGCATGTCGGTGCCCGGCCCGCACGGCTGGTCGTGATGTCGCTCGCCCTGCTCTCCGTCGCAGCCGGCATCCTGCTGATGGTCGCCGCCGGGGCGCCCCGGACGATGACCGCCCTCATCGTGACCATGCTGGTGTCGCTGATCGTCCTCGTCGCCATCACCTTCGCCTGGAAGATCTCCGTCCACCAGGCCGTCTCCGCGGGCGCCTGCGCCATCCTCGTGCAGACCTACGGCGTGTGGACGGCCGTCGGCTTCCTGCTGGTCGTCCTCGTCGGCTGGTCCCGGGTCGAACTGGGGGACCACACGCGCAACCAGGTCGTCGCCGGCACGATCCTGGGCGCCGCCGTGGCCGCGACGATGTTTCAGCTGACCCGCTGACAAGGGAAGAGGCACTGTGCCGCGCCTCCCTGAATGATGGGATGTATAGACCGAACTGGGATGGGCGTGGTGGTGCGCTACTGGGGACGAGAGTGCTCTGATGGGCCGGCAGTGGGGGATGGTTCCGTGAAAGGGGAGTGCGCGACCGTGAATCCATCCCATCAATATGGTGCAGGATGGTTGACATCAGCGAGACGCATGGCCGACCTTCGTGGCATGTCCAATGGAACCAGCAGACGTCACTTCCTCGCCGGCGCCACCTGCGTGGCCGCGGCCTCGGTCGCGGGAGGCGCGGTCGGCGCGGGCGGCGCCCAGGCGGCGCCTCGCTCCTACACGCCCGACTGGGACTCGGTCGACCGGCACCGGCCCGCCCCGGAATGGTTCCAGGACGCCAAGTTCGGCATCTACTTCCACTGGGGAGCCTTCAGCGTCCCCGCCTACGACAACGAGTGGTACCCGCGCCAGATGTACATCGACGGCCATGTGGCCAACCGGCACCACATCGCCACCTACGGCCCGCCCGAGGCGTGGCCGTACCGCAACTTCATCGACGGGGGCGAGGACCTCGAGGGCAACACCGTGGGGTTCGCACCCCGACTGAGGTCGGCGGGCGGCGCGTTCGACCCGGAGGAGTGGGTGCGGCTGTTCGTGGACGCCGGCGCCCGGTTCGCCGGCCCCGTCGCCGAGCACCACGACGGCTTCTCGATGTGGGACAGCGAGGTCAGCGAATGGAACTCGGTGGCCAGGGGCCCCCGGCTCGACCTGCTGCGGCTGTTCACCCGCGCCATCCGCGCCGAGGGCCTCAAGGTGCTGGTGGCCATGCACCACGCGTACCACTTCAACGGCTTCTTCGACCATGTGCCGGCGCAGACCGACCCCAGCCTCGAGAAGCTGTACGGGCAGCTTGACACGACGGAGGAGAACCAGCTCTGGTTCGACAAGCTGAAGGAGGTCGTGGACCGGGCCGAACCGGACATCCTCTGGCAGGACTTCAAGCTCGACGCCGTCGACGAACAGCAGCGGCTGAACTTCCTCGCGTACTACTACAACCGCGCCGACGACTGGGGCAAGGAGGTCGTCGCCACCTACAAGGACGGCCTGAACGACCGCGGCGCCGTCTTCGACTACGAGCGCGGCGGCCCGGCCGACCTCACCGCCCCGTACTGGCTCACCGACGACAGCATCTCCGACTCCAGCTGGTGCTACACGCAGGGCATCGGCTACTACAGCGTCCAGCAGATGGTGCACTCGCTCCTCGACCGGGTGAGCAAGAACGGCAACGTCCTCCTCAACATCGCGCCCATGGCCGACGGCACCGTCCCGCAGGCGCAGAAGGACATCCTGCTGGGCATCGGCGATTACCTGAAGCGCTTCGGCGAGTCGGTGTACGGCACCCGCGCGTGGACGACGTACGGCGAAGGCCCGACCAAGATGGGCGGCGGCGCGTTCACCAAACCGACGGCCGGCACCGCGCAGGACATCCGCTTCACCCGGAACAAGGCCAGTACGGTCCTTTACGCCACCGTGCTGGGCTGGCCCGGCAGTTCGCTGAACGTCACCACGCTCGGCTCGGACCGGATCGACCTGTCGACCCTGAGGCCGGTGCAGTTGCTCGACCACACCGCGGGCCGCTACATCGACCTGGCCACGCCCGTGCAGGACGCCGCAGGGCTGCGGGTGACGCTGCCGTCGGCGGCGCCGTTCGACGCCCAGGCGTACGTCCTGAAGTTCCGCTTCTTGGGCGGGATCCCGGCACTGCGGCCCGAGCACGGCGCCGTGGTCTTCGAGGCCCCCCACTACGGCGGACCCGGCGTGGTCCTCACCGTCGGCGACCACACCGCCGAGGACCTCGAACGCGCCGGTCTGCGCCGCCGCGGCCTGTCATCGCTGCGTCCCGCCCCCGGCTACCAGGTCGTCGGCTACTCCCGCGACGACTTCACCGGCGCCTCCTGGACCTTCACCGCCGACAGCCCCGACCTGCGGCTCACGGGCGACGACGACAAGATCGCCTCGCTCAGGGTGCAGTTCCAGCCGTCCGCCCACTTCCGGATCACCAACGTCACGGACCAGCTGGCCCTGGACGGCGGCGGTGACGTCGCCGCCGGCTCCGACCTCAAGCAGTGGACCTGGGACGGCAGCCCCAACCTCCAGTGGCAGGCGGTCGCCGTCGGCGGCGGCTACTACAAGATCGTCAACCGCGCCAACGGCATGGTCGCCGACGGCTGGGGAGCCGTGTCCGACGGCTCCACCGCCCGCCAGGCCGTCTGTAACGGCGGCCCCGACCAGCAGTGGACCATCACCCACCGGGGCGACGGCCGCTACTCGATCGCCAACCGCACGAGCGGCCTCGTCCTCGACGGAGGGGGCAAGGTGCCCTCCGGGTCCGTCACCAAGCAGTGGACGTACGACGGCAGCACCAACCTCATGTGGACCTTCACGCTCCTGTGAGGCCCGGGCTCCCGCCCCCCGCTGCCCGCCGATCGCGTCCGCCGTACGGGGTGATCGGTGGACGGGTGGGAGCCCTGGTCGACCGGATGGAGGCGGCGGGGCTGGTCGAGCGGGTCGAGGACCCCGGCGACCGGCGCGGGCGGCTGGTGCGCCTGACGCCGCTGGGGCAGGAGACCACGGTCGCCGCCTCCCGGGTGCACAGGGAGAACGTCCGGCGCTGCTTCCTCGCGCCGCTGCCCGCCGGGGACCGGGTCCGGTTCGCCGACAACCTGCGCGTGCTCAGCCACGCGGCCCGGGACATGCTGCCCCGGCTGCCCTGAGGGTCCTTCGGTGCGCCGTCACCGCCGTGACGCGGACTCACGTGGTGGCGACGGCGCACCGGCGCCTCAGCGCTTGGTGTAGATGAAGCCCAGCTTGTCGACCTCGTCGCCGCCGCGCCCGTGGAATCCGGCGATCTGCCAGCCCGACGGCGCCGTGCGCGTCACGCAGTCGGAGGTGGTGGTCCCGCCGGACAGCTTCCTGCCGAGGTTGGTGGTGAACTCGGCGGAGAAGATCCGGGTGCGCCCGTCCTTCTGCCCCTGGCACAGCTGGGCGGAGGTGAGGTACTCCCCGCTGCCCAGGGCGAGGGACGACGCCGTGCCGCCGGTCCCGCCGTGGGTGAGGACCTTCCCGTCGCCGAGGGTCAGCGAGACGCCGTCGACGCGCGCGCCGCTGCGCAGCGTGATCCCGGCCGGGCGCGCGCCCGCCGGGACGGCGTCGACGTCGTTGTAGTAGTCGCCGTGCGGGCCGCCGAACTGGTCGCTGAACTGGAAGGCCGCGTTGCGGGACCAGGCGAGGTCGACCTTGACCGGGTCGTGGTCGGACAGCATGAGGCCCGCCTCGTTGAGGAACTTGGCGTGCTCGTTGTTGTAGGACGTCGCGTTGAGCGAGACGAGCTTGCTGCCCCGGTACAGGACCTTGTCCACGATCTCGCAGGTGTTGGGCACAGTGGGGCCGCTCTGGTCGCAGACCAGGGCGTCGCTGCCCTTGGCGGGCGGTGTGCCGCCGCGGACGAGCTGCACCCAGGGGTCGGTCAGGCCGTTCGCCGCCGCGAACTCGGCGATGGTGTCGCCGGAACGGGTGTAGCGGGTGTTGGTGTCGCCCATGACGACGACGGCGTTGCCCGCGGAGTGGGACTTGATGAAGGCGGTGAGCTGGTTGAGGTTGTCGGCGCGGGAGGCCAGGTCGCCGGGGTTGGTGCCGGCGTTGGTGTGCAGGTTGTAGAAGTCCACGTACACGCCCTCGGCGAGGCGGTGGCGGATGAACGTGAACCCCTTGGGCGTGAGGCAGTCGCCGGAGTCGAACTGGCAGGAGTTCCAGCGCGCACGCTCGAAGTCGTCGGTGTCGTACGGCAGTTTGGACAGGGTGTTGAGCCCGCTGCCGATGCCCGCGCCGCCGCTGGTGGGGGTGCGGTACGCGTGCGCGGTGTCGCCGGCGTACAGCCGCGCGTGGTAGTTGAAGTCCTCCTGGACATGGACGATGTCGTACGGCGCGATCCGCCGGCCGATGGCCGTGGTGGCGGGCTCGCGGGGCGTGGGCGCGCTGGAGATGGCCTCCGGCAGCCCCGCCACGTTGTAGACGAGGACGCTGAGGGAACCGGAGGCCGGATCCGCGGCGGCCGCGGGGGAGGCGTCGGCGATGAAGCCGCCGAGTACGGCTGAGGCCGCCACGACGCAGGTGAGAAGTCGGCGCATGAAGCGGAACTCCTGAGAACGGGGAGTGGGCGGGCGGAACTTACCGCGGGTAACGCCACGGTGCCCCCGCTTCCGGCGAGCGAGACCGAATCTTGACCGGCCGGTCCGTACCAGCCCGCGCCGCGATCGCCCCCCAAGGTGTGCGGTGCGCGGGCGCCGTCGGTGGGTGCCGGTATGACGACCGGTATCACGGGTTCCCCGAGACACTGAGCCGTTCAGGAAGAGTGGGCCGCCCGCGCCCCATACGTGCTGCGCGTCCCCTCCGGCACTCCCCGCACCTCTCCCACGCCGACGACGTCGCGGCTTTCTCGCGGAAGCGGGCGCACGGGCTGCCGCCCAGGAGCGAACGCGCTTTTTCTTTGGCCCGGCCGGCTGTCGGACCGGTCGGGCCGGGCGGTGCCCCGGGCGTCACGCGGCGCCCGGGGCCCATGCGTCACCCGACGGCGCCGGTCACGGTGGAGCCGGACCTCGTCACGCGGTACGTCACGCTCGCTCCGCTCCAGAAGTGGAAGGTGAGCGTCGCCTGCGCGTTCTCCCGCAGCGAGGTGACGAACTTCGACGTGAGGACGAGGGCGTTGCCCCCGTAGTCGGGGGAGAAGGCCTCGTTGAACTCCTGGAACGGCGTCCAGTCCGTCGGTCCCGCGTTGCCGCCGTCGGCGTACTTGGCCTCCATGGTGGCCAGTTGGTCACCGCGGTACCGGGTGGGGACGGTGAGACCACCGGTGTCGCCGGACGCGTTCGAGAGCTCCGGCCTGTCGTACGTGGTCACGTGGATCCTCCAGGGCACGCCCCGCGAGAACCGGGCCTCGACCGTGGAGTTGATCCCGTAGGCGCGGTTGCCGGCCAGCCGGGTCAGCGCGGTGGCCGTGAGGGTGAGCTGGTTGCCCGAGACGGTGTAGTCCCGGCCCTGGGCCAGCTTGGCGCCGCCCTGCCAAAGTCCTTGGAAGTTGGTGCCGTTCGGGTTCAGCGTGAGAGTCCTGGCGGTGATCGCACTCGACTTCGCCAGGTAGACCCGGTCCGAGGAGGCGTTTCCCGAGCGGGTGGTCCAGCTCGACTTGATCTGGTTGATCAGTTCGGGCTCACGCCACTGGAAGGTGCTGCGGTTCAGGAAGTTGAAGGCGTCCCACAGGGCCGTGGTGACTTTGGTGGTGCGGGCCTGGTGGCCGAGCATCTCGAAGTACTTCAGTGCCTCGCCCTGTTCGACACGGGCGGGGTGGTTGTGGTCGGGGTAGTTCAGCAGGCCGTACTCGCCCAGGTAGACGGGGATTCCCTTGGAGACGAGGGAGTCGCCTATCCGGGTGAAGGTGTCCGTCATGTCCTTCTGCGAGGTGGCGTCGAACCGCGTGCCGCCGGCGATGTTCACGCTGAACGGGTACCAGCCGTAGTAGTGCACGGTGGCCACGAGGTTGGGGTCGTTCAGCGACCTGATCTCACCGACCAGGGGGTCGATGCGTTCCTGGGAGGGCGTGCAGCCCAGGCTGGGCAGCACGAGCAGCCGGGTCGCGTTGTTGCCGCCGGACCGGCGCACGATGGTGTGGAACGCGGTGTTCAGTTCGTCGAGGTACTGGCTGCCCTGCGCGTCGGTGGTGTTGTCGAACTGCGGCTCGTTGACGCTCTCGAAGAGCAGCGACCGCGGGGAGTTCCTGAACTCGGCGGCGATCTGGGTCCAGGAGGCCTTGAAGCGGGCCAGGACGTTGTCGTGGTCGGTGGGCATGGTGGCGATCCACTGCCACGAGTCGTGATGAATGTTGACCACGACGTACAGACCGTCGGCCAGGGCCCAGTCGACGACCTGCTTCACGCGGTTCATCCACGCCGCGTCGATCGCGTAGGGGGCGGTGGAGGACTGGTGGTCGGTCCAGGTCACGGGGATGCGGACGCTGCGGAAGCCCTGCGCCTTGACGGTGTCCAACAGGGCCTTGGTGGCCGGCGGGTTGCCCCAGGACGTCTCGTCGGGGATGGCGTCCAGGGTGTTGCCCAGGTTCCAGCCGGGCTGCATCGCGGCCACCGTCTGCGCCGGGGTGGCGGCGAGCCGGGGGAGCGGGGCCGGGGGTGTGTCCTGCGGGCCGGGGGCGGCGACCGCCGTCGCGCCGGCCGGACCGATCAGGGCGACCAGCGCCAGCAGCAGGCCGAGCACTCGGCCGCGGTGGCTTCGTGGGTGGTGCGTTCCCTTCATCGTGGGCCTTTCCGTGAAGTCCGAGCGGGAGGTTCCGCCCGTGGGGGGAGGGGTCTTCCAGCGGTCTTGCGGAGGGGCGCGCGATGTCGGTTCAGGGGGCCGGCGGCTCGTAGTCGAACCAGTCGAAGTGGACCGTGCCGGCCGCCGCGTACAGGCCGATGACCCGGCCGGTGAACCCGCCGGCCACCTCGGTCGACAGATAGCGGCCGTCGAGGGAGGCGAGCGCGGTGAACGAGCCGTCCGGTTCCTCGACGCCGAACGTGACGGTGTCCGGTCCGGTGCGGGGGCCGCGCGGGGCGCTCTCCTCGACGCGGACGCCGAGGACCACCGGGCCCGCGGGGACGGACCGGGACGCGACGACGACGCGCAGCGGGCCGATGCGGCTGAGCACCCGCACCTCCCCTTCGCCCGCCTCGATCTCGTAGTGGTGCTCCTCGTCCAGCCGTACGGCGAGCCCGCCGCGCCCCTCCGCCGGGTCGATCAGGGTGCGCGCGGCGCACGCGGGGTGCTGCTGGCGCCGGCCGGCGAACACGACGTCCGGCTCGTCCAGACCGTCACCGCGGGCGCTCAGCGTCAGCCAGCCGGAGCGCTCCTTGAGCGTGCAGTGCGCCGGCGGGCGGTCGCGCACCGAGATCCACTGCGGCCGTAGCTCACCGAGGTCGAAGTCGTCCCGCACCGCCTCGACGGGGCCGGGGACGAGGGGCCAGGCGGGAGCGGGCAGGCCGAGCGGCACCTCGTCGACGACGGGCCAGTCGTCCACCCAGCGCACCGGCGCGAGGAACGTCTCACGGCCCAGCACATGCCAGCCCGGGGTGCCGCCGCCCGCCCGCACGCCGAGCAGCAGCATCCACCACGAGCCGTCGGGACCCTGGACCAGGTCGGCGTGGCCGGTGTTCTGGACGGGGTGGTCGGTGCCGCGGTGGGTGAGGACCGGGTTGTCCGGGCACGGCTCGAACGGCCCGTTCGGGGTGCGTCCGCGGGCGACGGACACGCCGTGGCAGCGCTCGGTGCCGCCCTCGGCGATGAGCAGGTACCAGTAGTCGCCGATCCGGTACAGGTGCGGCGCCTCCGGGGCCTTGGCGCCGGGGTTCGCGGACCACAGTGCGCGCGGCGGTCCGAACGTCTCGCCGGTGTACGGGTCGATGCGGACCTGCGACACCCCGGCGACCGTGCACCAGCAGGTGCCGTCCTCGTCCCAGGCGAGGTCCGGGTCGATGCCGGGCACGCCCGGCAGCCGGACGGGATCCGACCACGGGCCGGCGGGGTCCGTCGCGGTGAACAGCATGTTGCCGCCGCCCTCGGCGACGTTGGTGACGATCAGCCAGAAGCGGCCGTCGTGATGGCGCAGCGTGGGCGCGTAGACGCCGCCGGAGGACGGTGTGCCGGCGGTCAGCCGGAGCTGGCCCGGCCGGTCGAGGGCGTTGCCGATCTGCGTCCAGTGCACCAGGTCCCGGCTGTGGAAGACGGGGACGCCGGGGAAGTACTCGAAGCTGGAGCAGACGACGTAGTAGTCGGCGCCCACACGGCAGACGCTCGGGTCCGGGTGGAAGCCGGGGATCACGGGGTTCGCCACGACGACGTCCCCCCGCTGGTCACTTGCCACTCGGTCAGTTCCTTTCCCTCGCAAGGTCGTCGAGGAGTGAGGCGCGGTCAGCGTCGGGTCGAGGCAACGAATCGAAGCGCTTCACATCGCTCGGCCGCGAACGCTAATGACAAGTGCCGAGCAGAACAAGAGGGAGGAGTGAAGAGCGGCAACGAAACTTTTCTGGCGTGGCGTTGCCGGTGGCTCACGGGTGTGAATGACGACGTCGAAGCGCTTCGACGAACTTTTCTGCTCAGGGAGCGAGTTCGACCCGGCGCAGGCGAGGGAACGCCTCGGGGCTCGCCCACCCGCGGAGGGTGGCGTGAACAGCCGCCCGGAAGGCGCCCTCCGCCGTGGCGCCGTCGAACGCTCCGGCCAGTTCCGGCGTCACCGCGCCGTGCAGGGTCACCCACAGCGAGAGCGCGATCGACGTCGCTTCCCCGGCTAGGACGTCGCCCGCCACGGCTCGTTCGTGGGGCACCACATGTGGAACGGCCTGACCGGAAACGACGACCGTGCCGCCGCCGTCGTCACCGCGTTCCTCCGGGACGAGCCGGCACCCCTGCCGGACCACCCCATGCGTGAGGGGATCGCCGCCTTCCTGCGGGGTCGCGAGTGACGCTCGTGCCTTACCGGTGCCGGTGTGAGTCGCCTGGGGTGTGTCACAGCGCCGCCTCATCCCGGCAAGGGAAGTTCCGCCCAGATCGTCTTGCCCGTCGGGGTCTGGCGGCTGCCCCAGCGCTCGGCCAGTTGGGCTACGAGGAGCAGTCCGCGTCCGCCCTCGTCGAAGGTGCGGGCGCGGCGCAGGTGCGGGGCGGTGCTGCTGCCGTCCGAGACCTCGCAGATGAGCGCGTCGCCCCGGATGAGGCGCAACTGGATCGGGTCGTGGCCGTAGCGGATGGCGTTGGTGACCAGCTCGCTGACGATCAGTTCGGTGGCGAAGGCCGGCTCGTCCAACCCCCAGGCGGCCAGCTGGTCGGTCGCCATCCGGCGGGCCCCGGCGACGGCCGCCGGCTCCGAGGGCAGCCGCCATGTGTGCACCTGGTCGGCGCCGAGCGCCCGCGTGCGGGCCAGGATCAGCACGACGTCGTCGGCGGGAGCGGCGGGCATCACCTTGCGCACCACCCGGTCGCAGTTCTCGTCCAGGTCGTGCCCCGTGCAGCTCAACGCGTCCCGCAGCAGCCCGAGTCCGACGTCGATGTCCCGCTCGGCGGCCTCGATCAGACCGTCGGTGTACAGGGCGAGCAGGCTGCCCTCCTCCAGGTCGACCTCGACGGCCTCGAACGGCAGGCCGCCGAGGCCCAGCGGCGGCCCCGCGGGCACGTCCAGGAACCGTACGTCTCCCTCTGGGGTCACCAGCGCGGGCGGCGGATGTCCGGCCCGGGCCAACTGGCACCGGCGGAACACCGGGTCGTAGACGGCGTACAGGCAGGTGGCGCCGACCTCGCTCGAGCCCTCCTCGGTCCGCTCCCGCGCGTCCGGCCCCTCCTCCCTGTCCAGGCGGATGACGAGGTCGTCGAGGTGGGTGAGCAGCTCGTCCGGGGCGAGGTCGACGTCGGCGAGCGTGTGGACGGCGGTGCGCAGCCGGCCCATCGTGGCCGAGGCGTGGATGCCGTGGCCCACCACATCACCCACCACCAGCGCGACCCGCCCCCCGGACAGGGAGATCGCGTCGAACCAGTCGCCGCCGACGCCGCTCGCGGAACCGGCCGGCAGATAGCGGTAGGCGACGTCCACCGCCGCCAGGGACGGCAGCCGCTCGGGCAGCAGGCTGCGCTGGAGCGCCAGTGCGGTCCGGCGCTGGTGGGTGTAGCGGCGGGCGTTGTCGACGCTCACGGCCGCCCGCGCCGCGATCTCCTCGGCGAGCAGCAGATCGTCGTCGCCGAAGGCCTCCGGTGTGCGGTGCCGCACCAGGTGGACCAGGCCCAGGGTGACCCCGCGGGCGCGCAGCGGCACCAGCAGGATCGAGTGCATCGCGTGCCGTCGCGCGCTGGCGGCACGGTCCGGGGAGCTCGACAGCCACGAGCGCAGCGCCGGGTCGCCGACCCGGTGGCGGGTGCCCTGTCCGCTGAGCAGTGCCCGGGCCGGCGGGGAGTCCGGTGGATAAATGCCCGTTCCCTCCACCGGGAGCACGGCCTCCGGGCAGCCGGGCAGCACCGAGTTCTGCGCGGAGCGGCGGAAGGTGACGGGCGCGCCGGGCGACAGCGGCTCCGGCTCGTCCCCGCGGACGACGGACTCCAGCAGGTCGACGGTGACGAAGTCGGCGAACCCGGTGACGGCCACCTCGGCCAGTTCCTCGGCGGTCCGGGTGACGTCGAGGGTCCTGCCGATGCTCAGGCTGGCGTCGTTCAGCACCTCCAGGCGACGCCGGGACCAGTAATGCTCGGTGGTGTCGACGACCAGCGCCGACAGACCGCGTACCGTGCCGTTCTCGTCCTTCACGGGGGTGAGGAACAGCGACCAGGCGTGGTCGTGGACCTCGCCGAGGGCCCGGCCGGGCTGCTCCTCACGGTAGACGGCCTCACCGGTGCGCAGGACCTGCCGCTGGAGACGGTCGGTCTCGCTGTGGGACGGCTGGATCTCCCGCAGGGTGCGGCCCCGCATCTCCTCCTGCGTCAGGCCCATCGCCCGGCTCATCATCTGGTTGCAGGCGACGAACCGCGCCTCATGGTCGTAGACGGCCACGGGCAGCGGCAGCTGCGCGAGCGCCCGCTCCCACAGCAGTGCCGCGCCCTCGTCGCCCGGCCCGGCCGGGTAGGTCACGGGCGCACCGGTGACGAGCCACAGGGGCCTCGGGCCGGCGTCCGTCAGCGGTGTGCCGCTCAGCTGCACCGTGATGCGGTCGCCGTCCCGGCAGCGCAACGAGACCTCGCTCGTCCACGGCTCACCGCCCGCGATGTGGCTGCGGGTGGAGAGGGGCAGGTCGGCGGCGAGCAGTTCGGCGACGGGCCTGCCCACGGCCTCGCGGGCCGCGAAGCCCAGCAGGGACTCGGCCCCGGTGCTCCACACCATGACCCGTGCCGCCACGTCGACGACGACCGCGAAGTCGGCGGGCACGACCGGGTCCCCGGCGGTCGCGGTCATACCGGACGCGCCGTCCACCGACCCCGGAGCTTCCACGGGGTCGCCCGCAGGGATCTTGGGATCCACAGGGTCCATACGATCCACCCGTCGCCGCAGTGACCCGCGCGCGCCGCACCGCGTCAGGGGCACCGCCGTCGGCGTCCCGCCGCACGGCACCGCACGGGCCATTGCTTCCAGCATCCCGCCGCACCGCACACCGCTCAACCGGCCCGGCCCCCGGGGCGCGGCGGGGGCGCGCTTCAGCCGTCCGAGGGCTCGCCCGTGAGAAGGCGAGCCGCATGCCCTCCCTCCCCGCCCCGCCCGGCGGGGTCCGTACCCGCCGGGCCGAGCGCAACCCCGTTCTGGACGTCCCCCATGAAGGTGATCGGCCTGCTCAAGCGTGCCACCCGCCTGCTCGACCGTGCCGTCGAGCCGCTCCACGCGGGCGCCCCGCTCACCGCCCCGGAGGTCGACATGCTCGTCGCCCTGCGGCACGGCACCGGATCCGGTGATCGCCAGCCGCCTCGCCCAGCGCTTCGGCCTGTCCCGCGCGGGCGTGAGCAAGACGCTCGGCAGACTGGAGCGCCGCGGCTTCACCGACGGTCGGGGGCTGACCGCGCGGCGGCGGGAGAAAGCCACGCGGGCCCCGCCCGTCGGCGGGACCCGTGAGGACGGGCTCTACCGGCGGACGGCGGAGCCGCCCATCGCCGTCAGGACGGCCTGGTAGGCGGCCTTCTTGTTGCCGTTGTTGTCGAACAGCAGCGGGTTCTGGCCCGTCCGCCAGGAGTCGCTGTCCCGGATGCCCCACACGGTGACGCCGGTGCAGCGGGGCACGTTCAGACACGCCCGCACGCTGTTCGCGTAGGCGCCCGACGGCGCCTGGGCGATGTCGAGTTCGGTGATCTGCACGTCGACGCCGAGCGCGGCGAAGCTGGACAGCGTCGTCTGGAAGCTCGCCGGCGGCCCGCCCGTGCCGAAGTGGGCCTGGAAGCCGACGCAGTCGATGGGGACGCCGCGCGCCTTGAAGTCGCGCACCATGCGGTAGACGCCCTGGGTCTTGGCGTCGCTCCAGTTCTCGATGTTGTAGTCGTTGTAGCAGAGCTTGACCGACGGGTCGGCCGAGCGGGCGGCGCGGAACGCCTCCTCGACGAACCCGGTGCCCAGCACCCTGCGGAAGACCGAGTCGCGCAGCTGGCCGCTGCCGCCGTCGGCGAACGCCTCGTTGACCACGTCCCAGGCGTACAGCTTGCCCCGGTAGCGGGACATCACCGTGTTGATGTGGTTGTTCATCACGCTGCGCAGGGTGCCCGCGTCGTTGATGCCGCCGACCCAGCCCGGCAGTTGGGAGTGCCAGACGAGCGTGTGGCCGCGTACGCGCTGACCGCGTCCGAGGGCGCGGTTGACGATCTGGTCGGCGGGGCCGAAGCTGAACGAGCCGCGGGAGCGTTCCGTGGCGTCCCACTTCAGCTCGTTCTCCGGGGTGACGGAGTTGAACTCGCGGTCGAGGATGCCGGTGTACTGCCCGATGCCGAGCTTCCCGGCGGCCACCGCCGTCCCGAAGTAGCGCCCCGTCTGGGCCGCCTGGGCCCCCAGGGTGCTCGCCTTGACGGCGGGCGCGGCGTCCGCCGCGGCGGACCGGGCCGGGGCCGCCTGTGCCGCCGCTGGTGTGAGGGCCGCCGTCCCGGTGGCCAGCAGTGCCGAGGCGACGAGTACGACTGACGCAGGTGTGCGGCGCCGGGCTGGTCGCCGTGCGGGCTCGAAGGGATCCATGTCTCTCCTCGTACGGTCGAGTGCGGGTGGAGGTTGGCGTGCGGGTGGAAGTCGGTGACTTGCGCGGCGCTCAGGGCGTGGACAGCTCGAACCGCGTCACGCGGACCGAGCCGCCGAGCGCCTGCGTCGCGTGGTTGAAGAGGGCGAACCGGTAGCCCATGAAGAAGCGCCAGTCGTTGCCCATCGTGAAAGCGGGGCCCAGGCGGGTGAAGTTGACGCCGTCGGTGCTGTAGGAGAAGGTCCCGGGCCGGGAGGAGCCGGGGCGGATGTCGGCGGTCGCCCGCAGCCATATGCGGCCGCCGCCCTGCACGTTGACGCTCGCCCGCTCGGTCCCCTTGCCGGTGGTGTTCCAATTGCCGTCCATGGCCAGCCCGTCCACCATGACCAGCCGGGTCGTGCCCCCGGCGCGCTTGAGCCCGATCCACGCCGAGGAGTCCCGGAGCAGGGCGAGGCCGGCCCGGTCGCCGTCCAGCATCGCCGAGTGGTCGAGCTGGACCGTCGCGGTGGACGTGGGTCCCTGGATGCGGTGGGTGAGGGTGTTGCGGGCCCAGTACAGGTCGTCGGTGACGGTGGCGGTGCGCAGGGTCAGGCCGTTGTTCACGGACCACTTGCCGTTGTCCGGGTTGTGGTTCCACTCCCACCTCGGCTTGAGGGCCGTCCCGTCGAAGGTGTCGACGCCGGTCAGGGGAGTGACCTGGCGGGGCGGCGCCGGCACGGCCGGGGCGGGGTAGGACGCGCCCCAGGCGCCGTTCACGAGCTGGAGGGCGGGCCAGCCGTCCGAGGTCCAGGTGACCGGCGCCAGCGCGGGCATCCGGCCGCCCGGGTAGGCGTCGACGAAGGCCATGTAGTACCAGGCTCCGCCCTGCGTCCGCACCAGCCCGCCCTGGTGCGGGACGCCCCCGCCGGGGATCGGCCCGGGCAGGTTCAGCAGGACCTGCCGCATCGTGTACGGGCCGAAGGGGCCGCTGGTCGACCGCAGGATGTACTGGCCGTTGGCGGGGCGGGTCAGGAAGATGTAGTAGCTGCCATTGATCTTGTAGAAGCGGGAGCCCTCCAGGGTGCCGACGCTGGACGGCGTGGTGAACACCTGCTGCGACCGCACCTGGCTGCGGCCGTCGGCGGAGAGCTGGGCCACGCTGATGGTGCTGTTGCCGTAGGAGACGTACATCGTGTCGTCGTCGTCCACCAGCAGGCCCGCGTCGTAGTAGGCGGTGCCGAGCATCGCGTGCCGGGTCCAGGGGCCCTCGGCGGCGGTCGCGGTGTAGATGTAGGTCCGGGCGAAGTCGATCTGGCCCAGCCAGTAGAACGTCCTGTTGCTCGGGCGGTACGCCAGCGACGAGGCCCAGATGCCCCGGACGTAGCCGCGCCCGCCGTTCAGGTCGTACTTGGAGCCGAAGTCGAGGACGGGCACCGAGTGGCCGGCGATCTCCCAGTTCACCAGGTCGTACGAGCGCAGGACCGGCGCGCCGGGGGAGTAGTGCATCGTGGAGGCGGAGAGGTAGTAGGTGCTGCCGACGCGGATGACGTCGATGTCCGCGAAGTCCTGCCAGATCACCGGGTTGGCGAAGGACGCCGCTGCCGCGCCCGCCGTGGGTCCCGGCGGGGCCGCGGGCAGGGGGCCGCCGGGGGCGCCGCTCGCGATGCCGGGAGGCAACAGGGCGCCGGCGGCCAGGCCGGCGGTGCCGGCGAGGGCCGCACGGCGACCGATTGTGTGATTTGTCCATGCCATAACGATCGCCGACCTTCCGGAAACTGGACTGCCGAGGGGGCGGGCGGGCCGCGGCCAGGCGAGGGCGACGTGTTTTGAGGGAGGGGCTGCGGATGCTGCGGGGCCTGGTCGGAGCCTCGTGCACAGTGCCGATGTTCAGTATTTCGAACACCGATTGTTCCTCTGAACGCCTTGGATGATAGGAAAGCCTGACGCGGCGTCAATATCTCTCGCAGCATTCGATGTGAACGCCGCAAGTTTTCGGTGCCTGCCCGCGCGAAAGCCCGGACCGGGGCCTCACGCCTCGGACGTCGTCGTGGCTGAGCGCGGTGCGGCCCTGCTCGACGCCGCTCAGCCGGCCCCGCACACCGGAAGCGTCGGGCGGCGGCCGTCGTTCAGCGCCTGCAGAGACCGCAGTTGGGCCTCAAGCCCCTCCGGGGCGACGAGGAAGCGCAGCACCGCCTGGTGGAAGGCGTTGCGCAGCACCGGGGGCATGGTGTCCGAGGCGTCCCAGCACAGCCGCTGCTGCGAGCCGCGCAGGATCGCGCCGATCTTCCGCTTCACCGGGTCCCCGTGGCCGTCCGGCGCGGCGGCCTTCCGGTTGGCCGTGTAGTCGGGCAGTTCGGTGCCGGGGTCGGCCAGGAACCGGATCAGCTTGCGGGCCTCGTCGGTCGCGTTCAGCATCGTCGCCAGGTCGCCCGAGACCTCCCACTGGGCGGAGTCCGGGCGGGCGCCGGGGATCACCTCGGCGGAGTGGACGAAGTCACCGGCGACGCGCTTCCAGTGGGCGTCGCGGAACGAGCCCTGGTGCTCCAGACTCTGCCGGGGGCAGTCCCCGCCGTACTCGCCCTCCAGCACTCGCTCGACACGACCCCTGGAGCCCGCGCCCACCATCTCCCCCCAGGTCCGCCACGCCCTCCGCACCCGGGGGTCCGTCCACGCCAGGCCGCCGCTCGCCCACTGCGCGTAGACCTGCGGGCCGGCCTGCTGCAGCAGGATGTCCTCCACCCAGTCGGTGCCCGGCCAGCCGGAGGTCGCGCCGGACGCCATGGCCAGACACCAGCCGTCGGGATCGCCGGCCAGAGCGGTGAGCCCGCCCCGCTGCACGTCCCCCGCGTGCCACACCATGCTCTTCAGCCCGGTCTTCACGGGCAGCCAGTACGTGCGCTCCCGGCCGTCCGCGCCGGCCACCTTCGGCATCCAGACCCGGTCGTAGGCCCCGGCCTCGAACAGGCCGTCCAGCGGGACGAGCCGCCCCTCGGCCGCGTACGCCACCAGCTCGCCCGGTCCGGGCAGCACCGCCACGTCGGGCTGCGTGCCGGCCGCGAGATCGGCGGCCAGCACCTGGCTCAGTGCGGAGCTGCCCTGGTAGACGACGTCGATGTGGTACTGCTCCTCGAACCGCTTCACGGCCGACTCGAACTGCGCCCGCTCGTCGCCGCTCCAGTTGGCCAGTACGGTGACCGACCCCGTCCACTCCCGGGCCCAGCGCACCCCCGCCACCACGCCCGCCGCGAGCAGCGTCAGGCAGAGGACCAGGACGACGAGCGGCCGGCGTCGCGGGTGGCTCATCGCGGCCCCCTGAACCGGTACTCGGCGATACGCGGCCACAGCCCGGCCACCGTCAACGCCATCAGCGCCACCCCTGCGACCAGCACCCATTCGGACAGCGACGCCCACAGGCCCGCGTCGGCGAGATTGCGCCGCACGTCCGCACCGGCCTGCGGGATCTCCGGCGCCGGCCGGGGCGTGCGCAGCTCGGCCACCGAATCGGCCATCGCCGAGTGCGCCCGCACGGTGAACCAGCCGAGCGTCGCCACCCCGCCCGCGCACAGCACGGTCGCCGCGAGCAGCGGAGGGTGCACGGCGTCGCGGAACCGCCGCCGCGCGTACCACTGCGCCTCCACCAGCGCCGCACACCAGGCGAGGCTCAGCACCGCGACGGCGCCCCAGCCCAGCCACAGCGGCCAGGGGAACGACGCCTGCCTCCGGGCGACCGCCAACTGCTGGGCCCGCAGCTCGTCGAGGCGCTCGACGATGTCGTCCCGGCCCTGCCGCGCGTAGTCCAGATAGGCTCCGCGCAGCGACGGGTCCGCCTCCCGGCCGGCCCGCTCCACCCAGGACGAGTACACGGTGATCAGCCCGGTGACGGTCTGCAGCGTGTGACGGTCCGCCAGCCCGGTGACGTCCTCCGACGCCGCGACGGCGATGCTCTGGTGGGCGACCGAGATCTGGGTGTGGAACTCACCCGTCGTGTCACCCGCCGGCCCGCTTCCGTCGACGGCCGCGTGCGCTCGTCGCAGCGCGTTCTTCGCGGTGTCCACGGCCAGGATCCCCGGCGTGCTGGACGACGCCAGCGGCACCGTGTCGTCGTGGACGCCCCGGTAGGAGCCGAACAGGACGAGGGTGGTCACGGCCCCGAGGGACAGCAGCAGCCACAGCCGCCGCACCAGATCCCGCCGTGTGGTGCTCACGGCCGCCTCCGCAGAGCCGCGCTGCACGATGTGCAGAAGTTCCCCGTGGCGTCCGTGCGCTCACCGCAGTTCGGGCAGTTCGCCGGGGCCGTGGCGGGCACGGCGTCCCGCACGTCGTCGGTGGAGATCGCGCTGCAGGCGGGCGCCGACCCGTCGGCCGGCCCGGGGGTGTACGTACTGCGCGCGCTTCCAATGAGCGCATGCTCGAAGTCGATGGCCGCCACTCCGGGACGGAGCCTGACCCGCCCCTCCTCGACGCCGTCGAGGTCCACGAGAGGTTCCAGCCAGTCCAGCGGCTCACCGGGTCCGATGCGGCGGGCGAGCCGCACGGCCGTGCCCAGGTGCCGCTCCGCCGCCTCGCGCAGGCCGCCGCGGTGGGCGTCGGTGGCGGCCCGGACGGCATCGGCGACCATGCGATGCAGTTCGAAGTGCTCGACGTGGACGTCGCTGTGCCCGGACAGCGCCGCGTCGTCGGTCCAGTGCACCACGCACGGCAGCGGCGGCGTCACCTCCACGCCGTCGCCCCCGGGCACGTCGACGGACACCACCGCGAGCTGCAGATCCTCCCCGCGGGGCCGCCCCACCGGGTCGGCGGCGAGACACAGGTGGTAGCGGCGGGCCTCGTCGCCCCACGCCCGGGTGACGAACCGCAGCGTCCCGTCCGGGCCGGCGCCGACGGGGGCGAGGTCGGTCCGGGTCGGAAAGACCTGCTTGAGATAGCGCACCTTCGCCCCCGGCACGGGCCGCACCGAGACGACCACCTCGGGGACGCTCTTCACGAGCAGACGGCGCATCAGCCGTTCGTACGCGTGGGGCAGCTCCGCCGCCTCCCGCACCGCGGAGGCCTGCCCGTGCAACCGGCCGGTGATCCGCAGGAGTTCACGGGCGTCCCAGCCGTCGCCGATGCCCCAGGCATCGCACACGAACCGTCCGGCGCAGGCCTCCAGCACCTCCGTCAGGGGCATCGCCCCGTCGTGCTGGTTCTTGCCGTCCGTGACCAGCAGGACATGTCCGATCGGGGCGTCGGCCCGCGCCAGCAGCCGTCGGGCCAGGTCGAGCCAGCTGCCGAAGCAGGTGCCGCCTCCCGCGACGAGCCGGTGCACGGCCGCCTCCGCCGCCGCGCGCTGCCGTGGGTCCGCCCGGACCATTGCCGGGGCCGCCGGATAGATCATGTCCGCCGACCGGGTGCCCTGGACCACCGCGAAAGGGGTGCCGTCCGGCAGCATGCGCAGCGCCGCCACCGCCGCCTGGTGGGCCGCCCGCAGCTTCTCCTGCGGGTAGCCCATCGAACCGGAGCAGTCCAGGACCAGGACCTGCGCGAGCGCGGGGCGCGCACCGCCGCCGCTCCGCGTGCCGTGCGCCTCGACGCTCAGAATGGCGTGCATCTGCGGGTCGGGAGACTCGGCGGACAGGTACTTCCACTGACTGACGTCGAGGACGACCGTCGCGTTCCCGGCCGGACCGCCGCCCTTCGCACGTACGCCGTCGGCGTCCTCGTGGGCACCCGACGACGTGCCGGCGTCGGTGTCCCGGTTCACCTGTGCGTCTTCGTTCACGGATGCGACCCCCGTGTCCCGTGTGCGTCCCTGTGTCCTCGGTGCTCGTCCTCGTGCGCGTTCTCGTTCGCCGGCCTTGAGCGTTCCCTCCGCCCGGCGGCGGCCGGGCGGGTCAGGCGCGTTCGCGCAGCGCGTGTCGCCACCCCCGCAGCAGCTCCCGCCAGCCCGCCGCCGGGGGGAGGACCGCGTACGCCCGGTCGAGCAGGTCGCCGCGCTCGGAGGCGCTGCCGGCCTGGTCCGCGAGCCGTTTCAGCGAGCGGGACAGCAGAGTGCTCAGCGCGCTCGGCGTGTCCGTCCGTCCGAACCGTTCGCCGGCCGGGAAACCGGGCCCCCAGCCCTCGGGCGGGCGGCCGGCCCACGCGTGCTCGCGCACCTCGGTGACCAGCCGGTCCCACGCCCCGCTGCCGACGAGGTGATGCCCGGACCTCCCGAGCAGCGCCAACCTGTGGTCTGCGTCGGCCAGTTGCTCCACCGTGGGGCCGGCGCCGCCCAGCCGGCCGGTGAGCACCCTGATCGCCGCGATGCGCGCGGTGTCGTAGTGCCGTGACGTCGTCGGCACCTCGTCGAGCACCGCGACGGCACGCGCCCGCTCGCCCCGGCGCAGATGCAGCCGGGCCAGCCCGAACGCCGCGCTGCCCTGCGTCCGGTCCCGCCGCCAGACCGCCTCGTAGTAGGCCTCGGTCTGATCCTCCGCCGCACCCCGGGACTCGGCGCAGTAGCCCAGGGCCAGCTTCGGCGCCGACTCCCCGGGCAGTGCGGCGTAGGTGGATTCGAACTCCCTCTCCGCACGCTCGACCTGATGTGCCGTCAGCAAGGTCAGGCCCCGGTGCCAGGAGATCCGCCAGTCGTACGCGCCGCTGCGCTCGCGGGCCCGGTCGAGCCACTGTGCGGCCTGTTCGGCGTCCCCGGCGTCGAGGTAGGCGCGGCACAGCCACAGCGAGGTCTCCACCGTGGCCAACGACGAGTCCCGGACGGCCCGTTCCGCGATCCGCTGCGGATCGCCGGACACCAGGCCGAGCAGCAGGGCGGCGGCGTCGTGCGGGTCGGGGACCGGCCGGGGCAGGGCCTTCGCGGTGTCCGCGGGAGCGGGCGCGCCGATGGGCAGCTCCGGCGTCACGCCGTCGGCGCGCTCGGTCCAGTGGTCCAGCGAGGCCACCGTGCCGAGCGCCGCGCCGAACACCGCCGCCGTCGGCTCGAACCGGGTGGAGCGCTCCGGGTACGGCTCGTGTCCGCTGAGCGCCAGGTGCTCGCGCAGCACCTCCCACAGCTGGCGGGACATCTCCGCCGCGGAGGCGAACCGGGCCTCCGGGTCCGTGTGGGTGGCCCGTGCGATCAGCGCCGCGAAGGAGCGGGCCGCCTGCCCGGTGGCCGGCTCGACGCGGGTGGCGAGGGTGGCCAGGGTGCGGCCGACGGTGAACAGGTCGCTGTCGACGTGGAAGCCCCGCCGGTCGCGTTCCCGCTTCGGCGGCGCGTAGTTGACCGTGCAGACCAGAGCGGAGGAGCGGTCGTCGGCACGGCGGATGGCCCCGAGGTCGATGACCTTGATGTCGCGCCCGTAGTGGATGACGTTGTCGGGCTTCATGTCGCAGTACAACAGCCCCTGTTGGTGCAGGTACTGGAGCGCGCCGAGGATCTTGCAGCCGTAGGTGATCACATGGCCGATGCTGAAGGCGCCACCGAACAGACGCGTCAGCTCCCCCTCGCCGGCGCGCCGGATCCAGTCGAGCGACCGTCCGCCGACGTACTCCATCACGATGTATCCGGTGGGCTCCGGCTCGCCGGGCGACCGGTGCTGCACATACGTGACGATGCGCACGATGTCCCGGTGGTGGAGCGTGGTCAGCGAGCGGCGCTCCTCCACGGCCGACCGGCGGGCGATCGCGTCACCGGTGTTGATCAGTCCCTTGAGGACGACGTGGAGGCCGGGCACCCGGGTGTCCTCCGCCAGGTAGACCCAGCCGAGGCCGCCCGCCGCGAGGTAGCCGAGCACCCGGTAGTGGCCGCCGACGTGGTCGCCGGGTTTCAGCCTCGGCTCGAAGGAGTACTCCCGGCCGCACCGGGGGCAGTAGCCGTGGGCGAGGGCGGGACCTCCCGGATACGCGAGCCCGATGGTGCCGGAGCAGTTGTCGACGCCGCAGCGCCGGCCGTCGGAGGGCGGGGTCGCGGTGGTGGTGACGGCATCCGTGGCGTCGGGTATGGGGATGTCCGGGAGGACGAGGAGACCGTCGTTGTCGAGTTCGACGGCGGCCGGCCCCGCGGCCCGGTGCGCGGGCTCGGCGGGTTCCACGACGGGCCGCTCGGGCAGGCCGGGGGCGGGGGGCCGCCGGTGGCAGCTGTCGCAGAAGCCGGTCACCATGATGCGGCCGCCGGCGCACCCGGGTCTCGGGCACGGCGTGCGGGAGGTCGTCGGGACCGTCATGACGCCGACGCACCCCCCTGCCGTCCGCGCGCGATCGCACGCTCGACAGCGCCGATGTACTCCGCCACGGCGGCCTCGGCGGCCCGGACGTCGCAGGGCCTGGCCCGGAGCAGCGTCTGCGCGTGGAGCCGGATGGCGTCCAGGTCCGCATCATCCTCCGTGCCTCGTGCGCAGGTCGCGTGCAGGACCTGGTAGGCGCGCATCCGTCCGTTCAGCTCGTCCAGCAGGTCGCTGAGACGGTCGAGCGTGCCGAGGATGCCGGTCAGCCGCCCGGCCAGCTCCGTGGCGCGGTGCTCGTACCGGGCGCGTTCCAGCCGAGGGCGGTCCCACGGGGTGGCCGCGTTCCCCGCCCTGATGGCGGCCAGTGTCAGGTAGGCCCGCACCAGGTACCCGCTGACGGCGTCGGACTCCTTCGCCAGAACTCTCGCCCTGCGGCGGCTCAGGGCCTGGGCCAGCGATTCGGTCACGTGCCTCAGCTGCGCCACGGCGTCGCCGTCCGGCCGCGGTTCCGGTTCGTCGACCAGTTCCCGCCGGGCCCGCCGGCAGAGGACGCCGTTGTGGCGGAACACCAGCAGCAGCCGGTTGCCGGCGGCGTACAGCGTCTTCAGCAGTTCCAGGAGGCCGGGCGGGTCCTCGGCTTCGTCGACGCCGACGACGACCAGGGTGAGGACGTCGCCCGCCTCCCTGATCCGCTGGTCCACCGGCTCGGCCGGATGCTGCCACACGCCCATGCGCTTGAGGATCCGCTCCCCGACCTCGGCGGAGCTGCGCCCTGTCGCGTCCACGGCCAGATCGTGGTCGCCGGCCGAGGGAATCGTGTCGGGCGGGTCGCCGGAGACCCTGTCGACGGACGCCGCGGTGCGCAGCTCCCGGTCGGCCAGGGTGATGGCACGGCGCAGGGTGGCGTCGCGCACCTTGTCGTTCTCGTGGACGACGCTGATCTTCACGCGGCTGCCGTCGTCCCGGAGCCAGCGGGCGAGGCGCTGGGCGAACTTCCGGTCGAAGGTCTGCGCCGCGTCCTCGAGCGTCGACCTGAGACGGTCGTCGACCGCTTCCCTGCCCTCGACCCGGTCGGCGAGCTGAGGAAGGTGGCGGACGATGGTCTCGGCCGGGCTCATGAAGGAGAACCCGTTTCCGTGCTCGTCCCGCACGCTGCTGAGGAGCATCCCGATGACCTTGCCGGTCCGGACGTCCATCACGCCGGAGCCGCTGCATCCCGGACTGGCGACCTCGCCGCCCGTGAGCGGGCGCAACTGGACCTGTCCGTCCCGCCCGCAGGCGCCGAGGACGGTCGCCCCGAACCAGATGCCACCGTTGTGCCCGACCGGGAAGCCGTACGTCTGCACCTCGCGGTGGGACGCGGCGACCCGGTGAAGGCGCGTCGTCTCGTGATCCGGCCTGGGCCGGTCGAGCCTCAGCAGCGCCACATCGCCGCTGGGATCGCCGTCGGCGTCCCACCGGCCGGGCACATAGGCGTCCTCGTCGACCCCGGCTCCCACCGAGGGCACCTCGCCACCGGACGCCGCGCCGACGAACTCCGCGGTGTATCGCGCGTGTCTGTCCTTCGCCACATGGGCGCAGGTCAGCACCCGATCGGGGCTCAGCAGGATTCCTGTGCCGGTGATCTCCCCGTCCGCACGCCGAATGCGAACCGCCCAGAGAGGCGTGCGGATTGACGAACCATCATCGACTCCCCCGTCGACCGTCATAGCACGACTATACGAGCGGGTGGTCCTGGCGCATACTGGGGCGACACGAGATCAACAGGTCTACTGGGGAGGCATGTTGACGAACGGGCCGGGCTTCGTGGGGCTGACCGAGGTGATCAGCCAGAT
This sequence comes from Streptomyces sp. NPDC088254, assembly GCF_044740925.1. Classification (NCBI taxonomy): domain Bacteria; kingdom Bacillati; phylum Actinomycetota; class Actinomycetes; order Kitasatosporales; family Streptomycetaceae; genus Streptomyces; species Streptomyces sp. NPDC088254. Next base: position 944,836 of record NZ_JBIURQ010000001.1, read on the forward strand.
CAGGGGCGAACTGGAGCGGGCCCGCGACGAGGCGCAGGGCCGCGATCTCGGCTTCACCGTCGAGAACGTGAGCCTGACGTTCACCGTCCAGGTCCACCAGTCCGGGACGGGCCGCGGCGGCGTCCACATCGGCGTCGTGACGGCCGAACTCGGCGGGACGATCGACCGTCAGACGACCCATCAGGTCCAGGTCGACCTGAAACCCGAGACACGGGCGGGCGGCCGGGTCTCGGTGAGCCGACAGGGGGAGCCGAGCGCACAGCGGGGCTGACGGTGAGGGGGGGAGGGGAGCCCAGGGGGCGTGCCCCCGGCCTCCCGATCCCGGCCTGGGGCGCCACCCCGGCCCCGGTCGCCAGGTCCGATCCCCGGCCCCGACCCCCGCCCCGGTCGGCTACTCGCTCGCCTTCGGCACATCCCAGCGCGCCAGATCCCTCAGCCAGGTTCGGGCCGTCGAGTCGGACGGAGCTCGCCAGTCACCCCGGGGGGAGAGGGAGCCGCCGGCCGACACCTTCGGGCCGTTCGGCATGGCGGAGCGCTTGAACTGGGCGAAGCCGAAGAAGCGGCGGCAGAAGTACTCCAGCCAGTGCCAGATCTCCGGCAACTCGTACGCCGTCCGCTCGTTCTCCGGGAACCCGGGCGGCCACGCGCCCGCGTCCTTCTCCCGCCACGCGTGCCAGGCCAGGAAGCCGATCTTCGACGGGCGGAAGCCGTAGCGCAGCACGTGGAAGAGGGTGAAGTCGTGCAGCGCGTACGGGCCGATCTTCGACTCGGTGGACTGCAGCTCCTCGCCAGGCACCAGCTCCGGGCTGATCTCGGTGTCGAGGATCGCCGTCAGCGTGTCGTTGGTCTCCTCGTCGAACTGCCCGCTGCTCACGACCCAGCGGATCAGATGCTGGATCAGCGTCTTCGGCACACCGGAGTTGACGTTGTAGTGGCTCATCTGGTCGCCGACGCCGTACGTGCACCAGCCGAGCGCCAGCTCCGACAGGTCGCCGGTGCCGAGCACGATCCCGCCGCGCTGGTTGGCCAGCCGGAAGAGGTAGTCGGTGCGCAGTCCGGCCTGCACGTTCTCGAACGTCACGTCGTACACCGGCTCGCCCGAGGAGAAGGGGTGGCCCATCTCCTTGAGCATCAGCCGGGCCGTCGGCGTGATGTCCAGCTCCGCCGCGGTCACACCCAGCGCGCGCATCAGCTTGTGGGCGTTGCCCTTGGTGTGCTCGCCGGTGGCGAAACCGGGCAGCGTGAAAGCCAGGATGTCGCTGCGGGGTCGTCCGGCGCGGTCCATGGCCCGGGCGGCGACGATCAGCGCGTGCGTGGAGTCGAGACCGCCCGACACGCCGATGACGACCTTCGGGCCGCCGATCGCCGCCAGCCGCTGCTGCAACCCCGCGACCTGGATGTTGTACGCCTCGTAGCAGTCCTGCGCGAGACGCTCGGGGTCGGCCGGCACGAACGGGAACCGCTCCACCCGCCGGCGCAGCCCGAGGTCCGTCCTGGGGGCGTCGAGGCGGAACGGCACCTGTCGGAAGCCGCCGGTGCGCGCGGCGTGCACCCGGCGGTTGTCGTCGAACGTGCCCATCCGGTGGCGTTCCTGCCGCAACAGGTCGAGGTCCACGTCGGCCACCGCGCACTGGTCGTCCTGCGGGAAACGGTCCGTCTCGGCGAGCAGCACGCCGTTCTCGTAGATCATGGTCTGGCCGTCCCAGGACAGGTCCGTGGTCGACTCGCCCAGACCGGCCGCCGCGTAGACGTACGCGGCGAGGCAGCGGGAGGACGCCGAGCGGCACAGCAGCTTGCGGTCCTCGGCCCGCCCGACGGTGATCGGGCTGCCGGACAGGTTGAGCAGGACGGTCGCCCCGGCCAGCGCCGCCTCCGCGCTCGGCGGCACCGGCACCCACATGTCCTCGCAGATCTCCGCGTGCAGCACCAGACCGGGGACGTCCTCGGCCGCGAACAGCAGGTCCGGGCCGAACGGCACGCTCGCGCCGCCGAGAACGATCGTCCCGCCGCGCTCGTCGTCGCCGGCGGCGATCTGGCGCTTCTCGTAGAACTCCCGGTAGTTCGGCAGGTACGACTTGGGCGCGACGCCGAGGATCCGGCCCCGGTGCACGATCACCGCGCAGTTGTAGATCCGGTGGCGGTGACGCAGCGGGGCGCCGACCACGAGCACCGGCAGCAGGTCCGCCGAGCCGGCCACCACCGCCAGGAGCGCTTCTTCGACCTCGTCGAGCAGGGCGTCCTGGAGAAGCAGGTCCTCGATCGAGTAGCCGCACAGGCCCAGCTCGGGGAAGAGGGCGACCGCGACCCCCTCCTCCGAGCACCGGCGTGCCTGCCGCAGGACCGCCTCGGCGTTGGCGTTCGGCTCGGCGATGGCCGCGTGGCCGGTACACGCGGCGACACGCGCGAAGCCGTGTTCGTAGATCGACCCGAAGTTGCTCATGCAAGTTCCCTTTCCCGGCACAGCTCTCTCAAGGAGGTCCCGGTCCCATTGTGATCAGCGTGTGATGCGGCGGCCCGAGGGGTTCACGGCGATCTTCATGCGCCGAGCCTAGACGGCGGCGGCGGTGTCGTCGTCACGCGGTCGGCGTAACCCCTGTGGTGGCCGGTCCGCGGCGGCCGGAGGGTCGGGAGCAGGCCGGTGCAAGGGCCACTGAGGGGCGGAGTCCCGGGAGCGGCAGGTGCACAACCCGGAGGGCCGGAGGGAGCACGATGCGACGACGCTATCCCCCCATCGGGGACCACGGGCTGGTCGGCGATCTCCAGACGGCGGCCCTGGTCTCCTCCGAGGGCGTGGTCGACTGGTTCTGCGCACCGCGCTTCGACTCGCCGAGCCTCTTCGCCGCACTGCTGGACCACGACCGCGGCGGCCACTTCGCCGTCAGCGTCGAAGGCGACGACGTCACCACCCGCCAGCTCTACCTGGCCGACACCGCCGTACTCGTCACCCGTTTCCTCACCCCCGGCGGGGTGGGCGAGGTCATCGACTTCATGCCGGTCGACCGGCCGGAGACCGCCACCGACCGGCGCACGCTCGTCCGGATCATGCGGGTCACCCGCGGCCGGATCCGCTTCACGCTGAGCTGCCGACCCCGCTTCGACTACGCCCGCGCAGGCCACCGCCTCGACCTGCGCCCGGACACGGCGCTCTTCGCCGGCCCCGGCTCCGACGCGTACCTCCAGACCGCCGGGCCGATCACCCTCGAAGCGGACGGCGGCGACGTACGGGCCGCCGTCGAGCTCGGACACGGCGAGCGGGCCGCCGTCGTCCTCACCGTCGGCGCGACCGGGACGCCGCCGCCCGCCACGCCCACCGCCGACAGTCTGCGGGAGGAGTTCGACGCGACCCGCGGATACTGGTACCGCTGGGTCCGCCGCAGCCGCTACCGGGGCCGCTGGCAGGACATGGTCCACCGCTCCGCCATCACCCTCAAGCTCCTCACCTACGCCCCCACCGGCGCACCCGTCGCGGCGGCGACGGCGGGCCTGCCCGAACAGCCGGGCGGCGAGCGCAACTGGGACTACCGCTACACCTGGGTGCGGGACGCCTCCCTGTCGATGCGGGCCCTGCTCGGCCTGGGCTTCACCGACGAGGCGCAGGCTTTTCGCCGCTGGCTCGGCGCACGGCTCCAGGAGGGCCGCACGGTCACCGGTGAGCCTTTGCAGATCATGTACCGGATCGACGGCGACCCCCGTCTCGCCGAGGAGACCCTCGACCATCTGGAGGGCTACCGCGGCTCGTCCCCCGTCCGCATCGGCAACAACGCCGCCGGGCAGCTCCAACTGGACATCTACGGCGAGGCCGTCCACGCCCTGTCCGGCACCGACGACATCACGCACATCGCCGGCTACGACGGCTGGCTGGCCCTGTCCGGCCTGCTGGACTGGCTGACGCAGAACTGGGACCGGCCCGACGAGGGCATCTGGGAGACACGGGGCGGCCGGCAGGACTTCACCTACAGCCGTCTGATGTGCTGGACGGCGTTCGATCGGGGCATCCGCCTCGCCCGGGACTTCGCCCGCCCCGCCGACCTCGCCGGCTGGACCGCCGCCCGCGACACCGTCCTCCACCAGGTCATGGACCGCGGATGGAGTGAGAGCCGCGGGGCGTTCGTCCAGCACTACGGCAGCGAGGTACTCGACGCCTCGCTGCTGCTCATGCCGGCGGTCGGTTTCGTCGCCCCGCGTGACCCGCGCTGGCTGTCCACCCTGGACGCCATGGAGGCCGACCTGGTCTCCGACAGCCTCGTCTACCGCTACGACCCGGCCGCCTCACCCGACGGCCTGCGCGGCGGCGAGGGCACCTTCTCACTGTGCAGCTTCCTCTACGTGGACGCGCTCGCCCGCTCCGGACGCGTGGACACGGCACGGTACGCCTTCGACAAGATGCTCACCTACGCCAACCATGTCGGGCTGTTCGCCGAGGAGATCGGGCTGACGGGCGAGCAACTCGGCAACTTCCCGCAGGCGTTCACCCACCTGGCGCTGATCGGGGCCGCCCTCGCCCTCGACGAGGAGCTGGACCGGGCGGAAAGCTGAACCCGCCCGGTCCGGGAGGCCGTTCAGGCGTGGCTCACACCGAACCCGCCAAGCCCGCCGGGCTCGTCAGGCCCGCCCGTCAGGCCCTTACAGCTCACCGCGTCCGTCGTGTTCGTCGTCGAGGTCGAACATGTCGCTGTACACGTCGCCCACGTACGCGTCGCCCGGCTGTACGGCCTCTTCCGGCCCCGGGCCCCGCTCGTCCATGAACCGCACGGAGGGCCCGCCGAACGGGCGCCGCAGCACGCCCCTCGCCCGGTACAGGGGCGTCAGCTCGCCCTGCGAGAGGATGCGGGTGCTGACGCCGGACCCGCCGGCCCACTCGAGGCGGGCCCTGGCCGTCAGGGCGTCCCAGCCGAGCGCCGTCGCGTCCGCGGTGGTCCGCAGCCGGGCGCTGTCGGTGCGGGAGTCGGAGATCAGCACCGTGCTCCACCCCGCGTGCACCACCTCGGTGACCACGGCGTGGCGAGCCGGCCACTTCTTCTCCCGGCGGCGCGCCTTCATCTCCTCCTCGATCTCGCCGATGTTCTCGATCTCCTCGGACCAGCAGTCGACGGCCCGGAAGAGCACCGCGCCGGCCCTGGTGAACCGCACGTCGATGCCGCCGCCCGCGGTGACGGCCGGAGCGCCGCCCGACGCCGTGACGGCCGACGAAACGTCGACGGCTCCCTCGGACCGGTGCTCGTAGAGCGGGCTGGCGCCGGGACGCACACGCGGCTGCCACCCGATGCCCCACTCCTCCAGGGACGCCTTCCGCTCGAACTGCCCACCGCGGAACACGCCGATGTCACCGAGCCGCACCTCGCTGTCGGGAAACCAGGTGGCCTGAAAGCCGAAAGCCCTGCGCAATTCGCGTACATATCCCTTGTGTTTGTGCATCACATCCCCCGATCGCACGGGATCCTTTGGAATCCCGGTGAGTGTGGAGTCGAATGGAGTCGAACGTGCCGGCGCGCCGACGCTATATCAAGGGACCCTCATCATGGACCGGTTGACGGTTTTGTCGATACGCCAGGGCCAGTTCGTGTACGACGGTGAGCGCGGCCTGCCGTCGGCGTGGACCTGGACGCTGGAGAGGCCGGGCGGCGCGCCGGTGCTGACGCACACCGTACGGCTGGACCGGATCCCCGGTGGCCGGCAGGCTCTCGCGGACCTCCGCCGGCTGCCGCAGCGGATCCGGGAACTGCGGGCGCGGAACCCCGATGACCTGGACGGCATCGAGGACGAGTTGCGCCGGGCGGGGGAGTGGCTGGCCGGCGAGGGCCTGGGCGGGCTGGCGAAGGAGCTGGCGGACGTGGGAGAGGTCGCCATGCGACTGCCGCCCGAGCTGGCCGAGCTCGAGGCGCTGCCCTGGGAACTCGCCCTGGTGCGGGGGGAGTCGCTGACCCCGGAACCCGGCGTGCCGCTGGCCCTGCACCGCACGACCCTGGTGAGGGGCGTCCGGGCGTCTCCGCGCGGTCGTACCGGGGCGGTCGCCGGCCGGAGGCTGCGCGTCCTGGCGTTGTTCAGTCTCGCCGAGGGGACGCTTCCCCTGGACCTGACCGCCCACCGGGACGCCCTGCGCGCGGCCGTCCTGGCCGGCACCGCCGGCCGGGAGGTCGCGGCCCACGTCAGAACCCTCCAGTTCGGTGTCGGGCCGACGGCGCTCGGTGAGACGGTCGGTGAGGACGGAGACTGGGACGTGGTCCACATCGTGTGCCACGGCCTGCCGGGCGGGCTACTGCTCGAACGAGACCAGACGGGACTTTCGAAACGCGCCCTACGGGAGGACGAGGGCGACCGGAGCGGCGGGGGCAGCCCGTCGGTCGTCGGCGCGGGGGAGGTCGGACGACTGCTGGCCGCCGCCCGGGGGAGGCTCAAGCTGCTCTGTCTGACGGCCTGTTGGTCGGGCGGCGAGGACCCCGCGCGGAGTACCGGCCGCCCGATGACGTCCCTCGCCGCGACGCTGGCCGACGAACTCGACTGTGCGGTGGTGGCGATGCGCTTCCCGGTGGGCAACGACTTCGCCGTCCGTTTCGACGCCGCTCTGTATCAGGGGCTGTTGGGGAAGGGATGGCCGCTGCCCGCGGCGTTGCGGTACGCGCTGCGCACGGCGGCCGACGATCCCGACCTGCCCGAACGTGCCCTGCCGCTGCTGTCGGCGTGCACCCCGGTGCTGTTCGGGACCGACGCGCCCTGCCTGACGCTAGCTCAGGAAGACTTACTGCTCGGCCCGTTCGACGCTCCTGGCCTGAACATGGCCGGACCGCTGCCGGATCCGCCCGAGCCGTTCGTCGCCCGCGAGCAGGAGATGAGCGCCGCACGCGCGGCCACCTCCCCGTCCGGGGCGAGCCGCGGCGCCGTACTGCACGGGGCCGCGGGACTCGGTTCGACGTCCTGCGCCGCCGTCCTGGCACACCGGCACCAGCAGGAGATCTCCCCGGTCCTGTGGCACCCGCGTCCCGAATGGGCGCCGCCGGTCCACGACGGCGGCGCGGCTGCGGGCCGTCCGCCCGCCCATCCCCACTCCGTCGACGGCTTCCTGGCACACCTGGCCCATCGGCTGCCGGCCTGCGAGGACACTCTGGACGCCGCGCGGGAGGAGGGCCGGCCCGCACCGGTCGAGGCGGCCGTCGGCTGTCTCGCCGGACGGCCGGACCTGCTCCTCGTGCTGGACGGAGTCGACCGTCTGCTGCGCCAGGACCCCTGCTGGCCTCCCCTCCTCGAGGCCCTCGCCGGGACGGCGGACACGCCGCGGATCCTCCTCACCTCCCGTACCGAACTGCCCGGCATCGCAGCGTCCTTGCTCCGCGTGCGGCTCGAGCCGCTGCCGCCGGCGCGACTGCTGCCGCTGCTGACCGCCGCCGCCCCCCGGCTCCGGGCGCTCCTCGACGGCAACGACGAACTCGCCTGGTGCGCCTACGACATCGCGGCCGGCAATCCGGGGCTGCTCGTCGAGGCGGACCGAGCGGCGATCCGGCGACAGGACTTGAGAAATTGGGTGCGAATTCACGGCGATGACTGACCGATTGGCGTACGGTCCCGCGCGTTCTGTTCAAAACGGGGGTGGGTTCTTCCGACGGCCCTACTCTGCTGCCACGGGCTCACGCCCGATTCCGATGGCAGGCTGCAGGGGGGAACCGAGCCGTGACGGGGGACGATTGCGTCCTGATGTCCGTGAGCGACTTCGCCGTGGACGAACGCGGAGTGCCTCGCTGGACCTGGCGGTGCAGCCCTCCCGGCCACGAACGGGCGTTCACGCACACGGTCGCCCTCGGGGGAAGCGTGAAGGACCACCGCTTCCTGTACGACCCGCACGGCTTCGTCCGCGACGAACACGCCGACCCCCCGACCGCCGACAAGATCGTCAGCCGGCAGGGTGAGTGGCTGCGCGACAAGGTCCTCGGCGAGAGGCTGTGGACCGTCCTCGCGAACTCGGCTTCGCACGGCACCGGAGTGATCCGGCTGGTGCTGCGCGCGGACCGGCCCGAGTGGGAGATCGCCCGCTACCCGCTGGGACTGGCGGCGGACCTCGACGGGCCCCTCGTCGACCGGGGACTGACCTTCGTCATCGAGCCGACGACGGCCGACGTCAACGCGGCCGCGCGGCTCTCCCCGGCGGAGATCCGGGACGAGGCGGCCCTCCCGGTCCATGTGATAGGGGCGTTCCACCACCCCGGCGGCGAGGACACCGTCGACCTGCGGGCCGAACAGCGTGGTGTCCTCACCACCGTCCGGGACATCGGCCGCGACGAACAGGCCGACATCACCACACAGACCCTCTCCCACCGGCTGACCCACACCGAGCTGCGCGGCCAGCTGGAACACGCCAGTCGTCCGCACCCCACGACCGGCCTCTGGCAGCTCATCCTGCACCTCGCCGCGCCGGGACCGCTCGGGGGGTGGGTGGCCGACGACGGCAAAGGCCGCCAGCCGGCGCTCACCGCCGAAACCCTCATCGACATGCTGCGATCGGCCGACCCCTACCGAATACTGCGGCTGGCCGTGATCAGCGGCCGCCCGGCCGACCCCTCCCAGGCCGACCTCATGGCGGCCTTCGGCGTCGAAGCCGCGTCCCCCCGAGCCGCCGCCCCGCTCACCCCGGCCGCCCGCGCCACGCAGGCCGTCCCCGCCCGGGCCGACGGTGGACCGGCAGCCGACCGGCTGGCCGCCGACCTCGCCCGTCTGCACGGCTGTGCCGTCCTCGCCTTCCGGCACCCCATCGACGACTCGGCGGCCGTGCGGATCCTCACGTCCCTCTACCGCAAGCTCCTGCATCGGGAACTCCCACTGCCCCGGGCCCTCGCCCTGGCGATCGCGGACCACCGCGAAGCGATCACCGGCCTCGACGCGATCTCGCCGGTCCTCTACGGCGCGGCAGCCACCGACCTGACCGTGCACAAGCGCCCCCTGACGGCGTACCGCAGGACGCCGCCCAAACTGCTCCCCTCCCCGCCCGACCGGCTGCTGGGACACCACGACGCCATGGAACTGGGCGACGCGATCATCGGGCCCGGACCCCGGTGCAAGAAGAACGGCATCGTCCTCCACGGCATGGAGGGCGTCGGCAAGAGCGCCTGCGCCGCTGAACTGATCAACCAGCACGCCGATCTCTACCGGCGGATCCTGCACCACCCCGCCGAGCCCTGGCCCGAGGACCCGGGCGAGGCGCTGGAGGGCTTCCTCGACGCGCTGATCAGGTGCTTCAGCGAGATCGAGGACCACTATCGCAGCGAGAGGGGGCGCGTCCCCTCCGCGGCCGACCTGGTCACCGACCCACGCGAGCTCACCCGGTTCTGCGACCTGCTCACCGCGTATCTGACGAACAACCGAAGTCACAACCACCTCGTGTACCTGCAGGGCGTCGGCCCCCTGCTCAACGACCTCGTCGACGACACGCCCACGCAGCCCGGACGGCCCGCGCCCGACCCCTGGCGGCATCCCGGCTGGCACAAGGTGATCAGCGCCCTGACCGACCGCGAGGCCGTCGGCTTCCGGCTGATCATGACGAGCCCGCGCCCCATCCCGCTGAAGAACATGGAGTCCGTACCCGTGCGGCTGCTGTCCCCGCGCGAGGCCTTCCGGTACGCCAGAAGCCTGCCGCACCTGGGCGACTTCATCGACCGCGCCGCGCGGGACCCGGACGAGCGCGGGCTCGTCGAGCGGATACTGCACGCGACCGAAGGCCACCCCGCCCTGCTCGGCCTCGCCGACTCCGCCGCCGGCAAAGGCGCCGACGCGCTGCGCCGACTCGTCGAGGACGGCTGCACGGCGACCGCCGACGACCAGCGCATCCAGGACCGGCTCGGCGCCTGGGCCCGCGACGCCATCGACCGGCTCGCCCCGGACGACGGCTCCCGCGACCTCCTCTTCGTGCTGTGCCGGCTCAGCGCCGTGCACCGCGTCCTCGTCGCCCGCGCGGACGACCCGTGCGCCACGTCCCTGCTGGCCGTCGTCTGGGCCGGCGTGCGCAGCCGCCCGCTGGAGCGCGACGACGTCGTCGCCGACATCCGCCGGCTGCTGACCGGCCTCCGGGACGAGAACCTCATCCACCTGGCCGAGTCGACCGACGGGCGCAGACTGACGGTGCGGATCCATCCGGCGGTGGTGCGGGCCGCCAGGACCGCACAGCACACCGGCACCGCAGGCCAGGACGGCGCGGCCCGCCTGCGCGACCTCGCGCGGGTCGCCGCCGACCACACCGAGGGGCTCGTCCGGGAGGCGTTCCGCAACCGCTCCTACGGCCGCTCGGCCGACCTCCAGTTCCTGATCCCCGAAGCCCTGCCCTACCTGGAGAGCGTCGAACGCTGGGACCTGTGCCTGGAGTTCGTCGGCGGCCTGCTCAGCCGCGCGCCGACGGGACACGTGCAGGACGAGGTCAAGCGCCTGCTGCGAAGAATCAGCGGCCGGGCGGGACTGGAGCCCGCCCAACTCGCCCTGGCCGACCGGCTGCTGAAGACCGCGGAGAAGACCGCCGACGGCACCGGCCCGCCCGTCCCGGCCGCCGCCTCCCTCGTCGCCGACGCGCCCGGAACCCCGCGGGCCGACCTGAGGCTCGCCGCTGTCACCCAGGCGCTGTACGTGCGTGGACTGCGTGAGTGCGGACACCTGAGCGAGGCCCGGAAAGCGGGCGAGGAGTTCCTGCGGGATCTGGGCGCCGGCGCGCAGGACAGTGAGCAAGCCGCCCTGCTGAAGGTCGAGTTGCTGCGCGTACTGCGTGACCTCGGGGCATGGCGGGAGGTCCTCGAACGTGTCGGCCTGGTCTTCGACACGCTCGTCCCGGCCCGCTGGACCGCCGGCGTCGACCAGTACAGCCGCCACGGCGACGGTGAGACCCTGCGCAAGGACCTCTTCGCCCTGCGCCGCGACTGTGAGTTGCTCCTCGCCGAGCACGCCGAGCACGCCGTCGAGGACAAACTGGAGGACGACCGGCCCGGTCCCCGCCGGGCGCGGGCCCGCGCCGACCACCTCACCCTGGAACGCTACGCACGGCGCGAGGACCCGGCGGGCCTGGCCGCACACCGCCACCGGGTGGAAGGCGTTCTGCTGGGCCTCGACGACCACGCCGACCGTCCTGAACTGCATCTGCTGGAAGAGCGATTGGGCACCTGGCTGGGGGCCGCCGAGGGGCACGGCGACGAGGCGCTGCGGGCCATGACGAAGAGCGCCCTGGCACGCGTGCTCCGCCTGCGCGCCGGAGCCCTTCCCGAAGCCGACGACGGCTGGTGCAGGATCCGCAAGCAAGCCCTCAGCCTCGAACACGAAGCCCTGCGCAGGCTCTACAAGTCGGGCACCCCGATGGACGTGGGCGCCTGCCATCTGCGCATCCGGGACGACCAGTCGGGCTGTCCCCGTCCGGAGATCCGCGCGCTCGCGCTGTTCCATCACCTGTTCGTGCTGCTGGTCGGCGAACTCACCCACGCTCACGCCCTGAGAGAGGGCGCGGCGCTGAATGACGAACAGAGGGCCGCGATGCGGGAGTTCACCTCGGCCTGTCCCGACACGACGGAAGCACTCTGCGCGGACCTGCGCGACGACCCGACCGGCGGGAAGGAAGGCGGAGCGCGTTCGCTCATCGACCCCGCGACCCTGCTGTCCGGGCTGGCCGGGCCCGGCCGGCCCGGCGGGGAACGACTGCGGTCCATCTGGCAGCGCGTTCTCGAAGCGTTCCGGTCCGATATGGAAGGCCGTTGAGAAGAAAGGGACTTGAGGAGCAAGTGAGTCACAGGGGGGTGGTGGAGATGTCAGCCGTCGGTCCACCGGTAGCGCACATACGACTGAAGGTCTCCGCGACGCCGGGAGTCCACCACGCGGTGCTGACGTGGCCGCGCGGAGAGCGGACAGGGTTCCGCGAGGCGGAGATCCGGGACGACGGGGGAGGGGAGGGGATGTGCGCGGAGCTGCTCGCGGCCGTCGCACAGGGCGAGAAGGCGCTCGCCCAGGACCAGGACGGCTCGCCCGCCGCGCAGGAGGGCGGGGCCGCGCCCCCGAAGCCGTCGGAGGTCACGCCGTCCGGTCTCGTGGTGCTGCAGATCAAGTCGCCCGAACTCGAAGAGGTCCCGTGGGAGGAGCTGTTCCAGCAGGCGGGGCGGGTCCACGGACGGGTCTGGCGGCTGGTGCGCAGCCGCCTGGGCCCCGGGAACTTCCAGCCGGACGCGCCGGCGGTGTTCCCCGATCTCCCCGTCCGGGTAATGGTGCTGGGGGTGGATCCCTCCGTGCGCCCCGGCGGAGGGGTGTCCGGGCACGAGGACATCGCCGCGCACTACGCGCTGCGCGACAAGGTGCCCTGGTGGGAGGTGGACGTACTGCCAGGTCGTCTGAACCGTGAAACGCTCCTTCCCCGCCTGCGTCACGTTCAACCGCACATCCTCCATCTCGCCGGGTCCGCCGCGGAGGAACTCCTCGCCGACGAAACGCCGGACCTCGGCGAACTGAACCTGTCGCACACCCGCCTCGTCGTCTCCACGGGCCCCGTGCGGACACCGGAGGCCCGCAGCAGGCTCGACGCCTTCCTGCGGAGCGACGCGCAGGACCCCGTGCTCGGCACCGTCAGCCTCGCGCTGCGGGACGCGAGGGCCCCCGACGACTGCCGGCTGTGCGCGCCGGTCAGCGCGTTCTACCGAACCCTCGCCGAGGGCGGCGCGCTCGACGAGGCCGCCGGGAGCGCCGTGCGGACCGCGCCCGAACTGCGCGCCGTCACCACCGTGAACTGCCACCCCGGTCTCGTCCTGCCCCGCCCGATGCCCTCGTCCCAGGCGGAGGCCAGGGTCCGCCGGTCCCTGTACGACGACCTGCACCACGGGGCCGACCGCGTCGCACAGCGCAGGCGGGCCCTCGACGCCCTCCAGGACGGGGCCTCCGTCAAGCGGCTGGTGGCCGTGCACGGCCCCAGGACCCACGGCGGGCCCCGAAGGGGCGCCCACTCGGGCACCACCCATGTGCTGAAGTCGGTGCTGCGCGCCTGGGAGGCGCGCGGTGGCGTCGCGCTCTACGTCGACCTCCACCGGCACGAGGACGGGCTGTCCGACGGAGAGCTGCGCCCGCCACCCGACCCCTACGTCGAGACGGTCGCGCAACTGGCCGAGAGCGTGGCCCGCGACCACTGGGCCCACGACGAGGAGATCGAGCGCCAACTCGCCGGTCTGCGCGAACGGATCGACGAATGGCGCCGGCGGCACGAGCGAGGCGACGGCCGCACCGTGCTGCGGGGGCACGCGGAGGACGTCTTCTCCGCCGGCCGCGAGCTCATGGTCAAGATCGCGCCGCCCGGATCACACGTCGTTCTGGCGATCGACCACTTCGAGGAGGCGGACGACGCCGTCGCAGGTCAGCTGGTCAGGAACCTCTTCGACAAGATCCTCGCGAGCGCGTCCCTGAGCATCGTCGCGGCGACCAGGAACGGGGCTGACGTGCGCTGGCTCAGACTGTTCTGCACCGCGCCGTTCGACATCCACTGCGAGAACTGGCCCGCGGACTTCGCGGGCCCCCTGTTCCGGGAGATCGGGGCCAGGAACGGGATCGACTGGCACGGGACACCCGAATGGCGCACCACGGTCAAGGAGTTGGCCGACGGGGACGGCCGTGAGGTCGGAGTGGACCTGCTGGCGACGGCCGGACGCGTCGCCCGGAGGACGCAGAGCGGAGGCAGGTCGTGATCGTACGCTCGGCGACGGAGGTCGCGGAACCCTACCGGACGCACTTCCGCGCCTTCCGGTGCACCTTCGACACCGACAGGACGCTCTACGAGGTGCTGAAACGGTGCAGCGTGTGCACCCGCTTCACCCGGGGCGCCTTCGACGCGCTGGCGGGAGGACTCGGCCACTCCCTGGACGACCTGGTGGACCGCGACTACGTCAAGCTCTGCGAGGACGACAAACGCCGCTACCACGTGCCGCAGGACATCAGGCTCGGCGCCTGGACCGCCTGGTGGCATGACGCCGGGAACCACGGCGACCGCACCAGGGGACCGAAGTACGCCGGCCGTCCCACGGAACTCGTCGAACACGCAATGGAGTTGGCGCGGCATCTCGAGGAGGAGGGCGGTGGCGCCGCCGCGGTCGAGAGGGTCAGGCTTCTGGTGGTGGCCGGGCGCACCGACGAGGCGATCGAACTCTTCGACCACTGGTACTCCGGCGCGCTGCGCCTCGGTCATGTGGTCGCGGGCCGGCGCTTCAAGGAAGCCATCGCGCCCGCCGAACTCCGGGACTTCGTCCAAGAAGACCTGATCGACGCAAAGTTGATCAAACGTCAGAGAAGGGCTGAGGCGCAGCTGGCCATGCTGGGCGTCTGGCGCACCTGCTTCGACCGGACCCGGCACTACGTCGCCCGCCCCCAGGTGGAGGGCGCGCTCGAGACAGCGCTCCACGCCGACGAGGCGAACGCCCCCAAGGTCGTCCACCTGCACGGCCCGGGCGGCAACGGCAAGAGCACCCAGCTCTCCTGGCTGATCGCCCGGCACTGCGCCGAGCAGGACCCGCCCGTGCCCTGCGCCCTGCGCGACGTCGACACCCTCGACTCGGCCCGCCTGCTGCGTCATCCCCTCCTGCTCCTGGTCGACTTCGCCCGCCAACTGCTCAGCCAGCTGAAGCCCGTGGCGACGCGGTCCACTACGGCCCGCCTCCAGGCCCTCGTCGACCAGCACGAGCAACTGCTGGACGCGCTCGCCCGCGAGCACGTGGACGGCACCGCGCTGCACCCGGAAGCCGTCGTACCACCCGAACGCCTCATGGACGAGTTCGTCGCGGCGCTGGAGGACATGGTCGCGGGCGGGGGAGAGGACGTGGTCGCGGGCGGGGGAGCGCGCATGGTCGTGCTCTGCCTCGACACCCTGGACGAACTGCTCGGCACCGCCGGATTCGACATGGGCCCGCTCTTCGACGTGCTCGGCGCCCTCACCCGCGTCGAAGGGGTCCGGCTGGTGCTCTCGGGGCGCGCCGACATCGCCGAACACCCCCAGTTCCCGCAGGCCTTCGGTCATCTGTCGGGGCGGTGGCGGTCTCTCGAAGTGCCCCCCTTCACCCTGGAGAATGCGGGTGAATACCTGCGCACCCGCGGCATAGACGAGCCCCTGGCGAACCGGATCGTGACGGCCTGCCGCGAGGACTTCGAGGGCGCCCCCGGGTTCACGCCGTTCGTGCTCGCCCTCCTGGCGGACCTCGCCCTGGACAAGCCCGACGAACTGCCCCGGGCCCGCATGGAGTCCCTGGAACTGTTCGTCCTCGACCGGGAACTCAGCCGCAGGAACCCGCGCGTCGAACTCGCCCTGCGCTACTGCGCCGTGGCCCGTCACCCCACCTACGACTATTTCCGGCAGGTCCTCGTCCCCCTGCTGAGCCAGACACTGCCCGGGGAACCGGACCTGCGCACCGACGACGCGGCGGACAGCCTCTGGCAGGAACTGCTCGACGCGGCCCACAGCTCCGCCTGGATGAGGATCGAGGAGAAGGACCAACTGGTGGTCCACGTCAACGTCCGGCGCGCGGTGCGCCACAGCATGCGCCGGCAGGACGCGGAAGCCTGGTGGCGGCTGCACCACGACGGCAGGGTCCGCTGCGCGGGACTCGCCGCGCAAGCGCGCAAGGACCGCTCCGAGACGGCCGCCGAGTGGACGATCGAGCAGATCTACCACGAGCTGCACAGTGCCGCCGACCCCGACCGCGGCCGCGCCGGATCCATCGACGAGGCCGCCCGGGTCTGGCGCGAGGCGGTCGAGGACGCCTGGCGGCGCGGCGCCGTGCGGACGGTCCTCAACCTCGCCGAACGCCTGCTCAGCGCCGACTTCGGCAGGCAGGAGACCCAACTGGGCGAGGCGCAGCTCCCCGACCCGCGGACCATGACCCTCCAGCTCTGGTACGACATCGCCCTCGAACGCGCCTACGGGGAACTGCACGCCGTCCTCTACGACGGCCGCCCCGGCTGGCCGGACGTCGCCCGCTACTACGAACTGGCGTGCCGCCGCGCCACGATGAGCCAGGACGGCGAGCCGCCGCCCCGCCCCGACGAACGTCGGATGGAACTCCTGCACTGCGCCCTGCTGCTCGGCGACCCCGCCCGCGCCGGCGCCGGCACCCTCGACGAGGTACGGGAGACCCTCGCGGCGATCTTCCGGGAACGCGAGAGCGGACCTCCTGGCCGGGAGCGTCCCTGGTCCAGGGAACGCCTCGACGATCTCTGGCTCGCCGACGCGGGTCTGCTGTACGCGACGTGCCTGGCCCGCACCGGACCCGGCCCCGACGGCTCGGCGGACGGGGAGCGCGCCGCGGACGGCGTGTTCACCACGACCTTCGACTGGATGACGGGCGGAGCCGACTCCAGGGCCCTGCTCATCGCCCGCTACGCGATGCGCGAATGGCGCCTGGCCGCACGCCCCGACCTGGTGCGCGCCTGGAAGACCCGGTTCGACCGGGCCGCCCTGCGCCGGCCCGAGGAGGCGGCCGCCGAGCGGACCAGGGCGGCGCTGGCCGACGCCGAGGCCGCCGTGCGGTCGGGCGTGCCCGTCGAGGGCATCCTGCGCACCGACCCCGGCGCCGACGCCATGGGCTTCGACGTGCTGGAAGCCCGCGTCCGGATGCTGCGCGGCGAACCGCTGCGCGCCGTCCACCTCCTGGACGCCACCGTGCAGCGCTTCGTCGACCCCGACGACGAACGCCGCCGCGCCCTCGGCTACGACGCCCACCTGATCCGCGCACGGGCCTGGGCGGGCGTCCTGGAGCCGGCCCGCGCCGAGGACCACGCCCGGCAGGCCATGCTCCTCGCCCGGGACGACGAGGAGCGGCTGCGCGTGCTGGCGCTGCGCGCCGAACTCGCCCTGTCCGCCGCGGGCGACCTCGTGCGGGCCGACCGCTGGATCGGCCTCGCCGCCCCCCTCAGGTCGGCCCGGCGCGGCCGTGCCGGCAGCGAGATCGCCCGCGCCGAGTGCGCCCTGCTGCACCGGCTCGGCAGGACCGAGGCCGCACGGCGGGCGCTGGCCGACTGGAGGGACGCGCTGCGGGCCCGCACCGGCGAACGGCCGTGCGGCGGCCCTCCGCCGGCGGCGCCCGACGAGTGGTTCGCCCAGGCGCTGCACTCCCTGATCCACTGCGAGCCGGGGGAGGCGCGACCCCACCTGGACGCCCTGAGCGCGGCACTCACCCGGATCCCCGACCCCGGACGCCGGCTCGTGCTCGTCGCCGGGGAGGCCGCTCTGTACGGTCCCGTCGCCGGGGCGCCGCTGCTGCCCGAATCGCTGCGCGAACCGGTGGCCCGCCTCATCGGCCGCCTCCCCGGCGAACGGAGCACCGCACCCCTGTCCCTGGCCGCGGCCGTGTTCCACGGCCACCTCCTCGGCGACCGGCGGCGCGCCGCCGCGGACCTCAAGGCCGCCCGGCAGCGCTTCGGAGCGCCCAACCACGGCGTGCACCGCACCTGGCTGCTGCTGCACCGCGTCCTGCCCTCGGGCGTCGACCCCGCGCCGCTGCCGGAACGCGAGGCCCACGAGGAGCAACTGCCCGCCCTGCGCGGGGCGGACCTGCTGGCCCGTGAGAGCCGGCGCCGCCGCCCCCGGCGGCAGATGGCCGTGGACGCGGCCGACCTGCTGGGCGACGACCGGTCGGCGCCCACCCAGTGGCATCTCACGGCGGCCGAGCTGACGGCCCCGTCCGACCCCGCCACCGCCCGGCTGCGCCGGCGGCTGCAGCACCCGGGCGACGGCCTCCCGCGCAC
Organism: Streptomyces sp. NPDC088254; assembly: GCF_044740925.1. Lineage (NCBI taxonomy): Bacteria > Bacillati > Actinomycetota > Actinomycetes > Kitasatosporales > Streptomycetaceae > Streptomyces > Streptomyces sp. NPDC088254. Next base: position 962,551 of record NZ_JBIURQ010000001.1, read on the forward strand.
CCGCAACCTCGACCTCGCCCGACGGGCCCTGCGACGGCACGGCGGAGCCCTCGCCGAGAGCCGGGCCGACTCCGCCGCCGGGCTGCGGGCGGCGCTCACCGCCCGGGTCCCCGAGCGCCCCCTGCGCTGCGAACTCCTCGACCCCGGCGGCGTATCCACCGCGCAGGACCAGGACGCACCCGTCGACGTCCTCGTCCTGCGGGGCGTCATGCGCCCGTTCGGCCGGGGCGCCGCCCTGCGCCTCCTCGGCACCGCCCGCCCGGTCCGGCCCACCGACGTGCACCAGGAGATCCGCCGGATCTGCCTGCGCGGCGACCAGCCGCCCCCGCTGGTGCTGCTCGACGCGGTCGCTGAGGGCCTGACCCGGCGGCGGCAGGCCGAGCTGCGGGACCTGTTCGCCCACGAGGTGTTCCTGCTCGGGCGTGGCGACGACACCGATCCGGTCGGCGGAGCGGCCGTCGTGCTGGCGGCCGGGCTCGTGGCGGCCGAGTACGTCGACGACGGCGCATGGGAGGAGACATGGCGTCGGGCCGTGTTGCGGTTCGGCCGCACGGCGGCCGAGGTGGCGGAGGAACTGGACGCGGCCGTCCGGGAGTCGGCCGCCGGGGACGCGGCCGCGCCGCCCGTCCGGCTGTTCTCGCACCTGCCCGAGGAGGAGATGTTCGGCCTCGGGCAGGTGTGACGGGCGGCTGCCGCCTCAGGTGCTGAACAGCACCACGAAGAGGAACACCAGGGCCGCGGTGAGCCCGAGCAGCATGACCGCCGCCAGGAGCCGGTCGTCGCTGTCCCCGGCGGCGTGCGCCCGCGCCGGTTCGCCGCGTCGGCGACGGGTCGGCTGTTCGGCCGGGCCGGCCAGCCCGTGGGCCCGCATGATGGCCGCAGGGCCGTGAGTGGTGAAGAAGGCCGGGTGAACGAGCTCCGGCCTGAGCATGTGGTCCTGGAGTGTGGTCAGCAGGAGGCCGGAGAGCTCCGCGGGGAGCGCCCACCCGTGCATCCCGAGGAACCTCGCCCAGACCCGGGCGGGGCCGGGCCTGCGCACGGGCTTGCGCACGAGCAGCCGGTGGAGGTGTTTGGGGGGAATGACGGACTCCCGCCTGAGCCGGCCGGAGTTCGTCCGGGTCAGGCCCAGCCCCTGGGTGATGGCCAGCTCGCACGCCGCGTCGGCGGTCGCCTCGTCCCAGTGCGCGGTGCGCTTCTCCAGCTCGCGGTGGAGGGCGTCCGCCTCGTCGCGGGTCCGGCACCGAGTCGCTCTCTCCACCAGCTCCATGTCGCCGAGTGCGCTCGCCCACTCGGCGCCCGCGCCGTCCCGCCGTGTGTCCTCGGCCCGCCGCGCGGCACCCTCGCCTGGTGCGTCGCCGTCCTGACGCGGGCCGTCGTGCGGCCGTGCGGCGTCGTCCCGTCGTACGGCGTCCGCGCCCGGCGGGTCCTCGGTCCGCTGCGGAGCGGCGTGGGCCCCCTCGCGCCTGCGCCACCGCTGGGGCCACGCCCCCTTCTTCGTCCGGGGCGGCGCCGGGGAGCCGTGCACGACCGACGGTGGCAACCCCGCAGGGCTGAAGGGCAGTTGCTCGGCCATCCCGTCCGAAGGGGGCGCGGCCGGTTCGGCGGGGGCGGTGAACGACTCGTGTCCGAGCACGGACCGGCGCGTCGCGGTCACGAAGGACGACTCGTGGTGGGCGCCGTGAACCGTGTCGTGCCGGGTGTCGTGACCGGGGTCGTGGTGGGACTGGGGGTGAGCCGACGGGCCGGTGGACGCGTCGTCGTCGTGCGGGTCGTAGGGAAGGAGCGGCTGGAAGGCGGCGGCCTCGTGCTCGTGCGTGGTCGCCTCCGTGTCGTCGGGCGGGCCCCCCGGACGGGCGGGCGCCTGGCCGGTGTCCGACGCCTCACGCACGTGCCAGCCCCGGGGGAGGGCCGGCACGTCGTCGGGCGAGGGGGCGCCGGACGACGTCTCCGCGCCGCCGCCGTCGGCAGGCGGCCGCTCCTCCGGCCCAACGGTGTCGTCCGGCAGGTGCTCGTCCTGGGCGGGGGAGGAGGCCGGGCCGGGGGCGATGCGCGGCCGAAGCAGCGACAGCAGCTCACGGCACCGCTCCTCGGGGGTCATCTCCGACCAGCGCAGGGCCGGGTGGTCCACCAGCCCCAGCGTCTGCGTCCCGGACTCGGCGTAGCGGGCGACCAGCAGCCGCGCCGCCTCCAGCGCCCAGTCCGCGGGCGGCTCCTGACCGTGCAGCCGCAGCCTGCGGTGCGTGGAGTGCCCCGGCGTGGGCCACTTCGGCATGATCATCAGACGGTAGGGCCCGGACTCCTCGTACTCCAGCGTCGAGAAGGTCCACGGGCCGGGCACCAGCCGCTCCAGCATCTCGACCAGGCCCAGCAGGACCAGCGCACGGGGACTGTCGCCGACGCACTCCTCCTCGGCTATCGACAGCTGCCGCCCGGGCTCGTACAGCACCCAGGACACCAGATGGCGCAGCACGTCCGCGTGGTCGGCCGCCTGCGCCCGGAGCACGTCCGCTCCCTGCTCCGCCTCCCGGCGCAACTCGCCGAGGTCCAGCACGTCGAGCGTGCGGCCCAGACCCGCGTCGAGCGCGCCCGAGCGCCGCGACCACTCCCGTCCCGTCAGCCCGAGGGCGACAGGGGCCGTCAGCCGGCCCGACGGCGCGAACAGGGCGTGACAGCGCAGGCTGCCCCGGTCCATGCCGTCCCGCGCGGTGACCCTCCACACGATCACCTCCTGGCCGGCCACCGTCGCGAAGGCGAGGGAGTCCCGGCCAGCGGCGGACGCCCCGTGCGGCCGGACGATCCGCTCCGCCAGTTGCCAGAAGCTGACGGCCTGCGGACCGGCGCAGGAATGGGCCACCGGCCCGAAGCCCCTGTTCTCGGAGATGTTGAACGGGTCGTGGACGAAAGTGATCTGATCGGCGGTGGGACCGGTGTGCATGGTTCAGACCCCCATCAGCTGCGGGACCGGCGGATCGAGCAGGCCGCACATGGTGAACAGCGACAGCAGCGGGCCGAGGACGCGGCGCGGCCGCACGCCCCCGACGAACGCCTTGCGCGGACCGTGCGGATCGGTCCGGCCCGGCACGGCCGTCGGCGACATGCCGGTGGCGGAGACGAAGTGCAGGGTGCACCGGCGGCAGTCGTGCACCGGGCGCAGCCACGCGCTCGCGCCGTGCTGGGCGAGGAAGGCGTAGACGTCCCGGCTCTCCTCGTACGCCTCCTGCGGATCGACGGTCTTCCCGCCGGCCGGCGGCCCGTTGCGCAGCCACTGGTCGATGGGGTCCTCGAAGCGCAGCACATCGCACTTGTTGAGCACCACGGCACAGGGCACGTCACTGAAGTCGCCGTCGCGGGGCAGCCGGTCCAGCACCGTGGAGAACGTCGGGTCGGGCACCCCGGCCAGCGCGTGGCTGATGCCCGCGCTCTCCCGCGCAGGCACCAGCTGGGGCATGCGCAGCGCCCGCATCGTGTCCACCACGAAGATCAACGCGTCCACGCCCAGCAGGAACTGGGTGCTCTGACCGCTGAGCGTGAGGGACTCGCCGGCGATGTCGAAGAACGCCACCGGCCGGGTCCTGCCCCTGACGGTCACCAGCAACGCGTCGGTGAACTCGACGAACGACACGGGGTCGGTGGACGGCAGCACCAGGCCGGCCTCCAGCTGGCTCACCGCCTGGGACAGGAACGTCTGGTGCCGGACCGTGTTCACCGAACGGCAGTGGATGCCGTACGGGTCGAGCCCGCCGCGGCCGATCTCCGCCATCATCGCCGCGAGCAGATGCGTCTTGCCGGTGCCCGACTGGCCCACGAACGCGATGGACAGCGGGGTGCCGTGACTGAGGTACGGCACGGGCAGGAAGTGCTCGCCCGGCCGCTCGTTGGGGCACTTCAGGAAGGCCTGGTTGAGCAGGTCCCGGCGCCGGATCTCGTTCGTCTCCTCACCCGGATCCCACGGCCTGAGCTCATGGGTGGGCGGCTCCGGCAGGAACAGCCGCCGGGCGTCGAAGTACAGGTCCTCCAGACAACTCGGGCAACGGATCGGCCGCGGCTGCTCGCCCGCGAGTACGTCGTCCACTATCCGCTCTCTCCCGTCCTGTCATGGTGCGTACTGCGGCGCGGGATGCGCAGGCTCCACACCGCGCCCCTGCCCCCGGCGTCCGGGCGCGGCGGCTCCTCGGGCGTCGGCGGCGCCGGGGCCGGCTCGGGCCGCGGTCGCGGGGGCCAGGCGTGCGGCCCCTTGGCGGCCAGCAGTTCGTCGAACCGCCGCCGGCCCGCGCGGAGCGGGTCGGGCGCCTCGCCCAGGTCGGCGACCGGGTCGCGTCCCGAGATCCGCTTGAGGAGCGTCCGGGCGTCGCAGCGGCGGGCGGGGTCCTCCTCGAACACGCCGCGCAGCAGATCCGTCAGGGCCTGCCCCGACCCCGGCGGCGGGCGGTCGCCCGCGCTCTCCCGGCCCGTCGCCACGAAGTGGACCAGCTGCCCGGCGCTCCAGACGTCGTCCAGGGGATGTACGGCGCCGAAGCCCTCCCGCTGCTCCGGCGAGGCCCACGGGCGCACCCCCAGCCGCCTGCGCGGCCGCCCGGCCAGTTCGGCGCCGCCGAACTGGGTGAGCTGGATCCGCGAGCCGTCCCAGCGCACCGTGCCGGGGCCGATCGACCGGTGCACCAGCGAGGCCCACTCCAGCAGCCGCAGCGTGCGGAACAGGCTGTACTCGAACTTCTGCTGCTCGCGCACCATGAGACGGCCCGCGAACTCCGCCATCGGGTGGCCCTTGCGCAGCGGGTCCAGCAGCAGGAACGGCTCGGGCGCCTCGATGGCGTACCCCGCGAGCCGGGTGAACTCCGGCGGGTAGCCCTCACGCCCGAAGGCCCGCACGAGCCGCAGCCCGGCCCGGATCTCCGTCTCCAGGGCGTCCAGGGCTTCCGGCCGGGCGGCGTGCGCCGGGTGTATCCGCCGCTGGGAGAGGTGCCGGCCGTCCTCCAGCGTGATCATCCGGGTGCGGAACGGGGAGCCGGGAGCGTGCGGCTCGTCCGGTTCGGCCCGCAGCACGCGCACCCGCTCGGGCATGCCCGTGGAGTCCACGAACAGAAGTACGTCGGTCATTCAGGCACCTTTCCGCCCCCGGCCGCACCCCGGCCACAGCCCGCCGCGCCGCCACCGAGACCCGCCGGCCTCCGCGCTCCTCCCGGCGATCCGCCGCCGGGGCGCGGGGACCGCCGAACGCACGTCGCCCGCGACCCTGCTCCCGCCCTCCGGGCGGACGGCCCCGCGCCCGGAAGACGACCCCGCGCCGCCCTCTCCGCGCCCGCCGCGCGTCGCGGGGCTCACCCCGCGCCCCCCGTCGTGTCGCCCCCGCCGCGTGCGGAGGGCTTGCCGGGCTGGACGCGGCTGCCGCCGCCGTGCTGTGCGCCGTCGCGGGCGCCGGGGAGCCGGCCGCCCTCCCGGCCGCCCGGCCGGGGAGTGCCCCCCGCCCCGCTCGACTCGCGGTCGTCGGACCAGGACAGGCGGACCGAGCTCTCAGCGAGCGGGACGAGGCGCAGCAGGCCGGCGAAGCGGCCCGTGGCCGTCCACACGATGTCCGGCAGGCCGGCGTCCGGCACGCTCGTCCACCGGGTGCGCGGCTCGGCCCGCCCGGCCGTCGTCCCGTGCGCGCCGCCCGGCGCGTTCTCGACGGCCTTCCAGAACGAGCTCTGCATCGCCTGCGGCACGAACCCGAAGTGCCGGGTGGCGTCCGGCGCCCGGTCGAGCATCCGCAGCTGCCCGGGGGAGCACAGATGCAGGGCGTCGTCGTGATGGCCCGGCAGGAGCACGCCCACCACGCGCTGCATGTCCACGCCGACCAGACTCGCCGGGTCGGGCCGGCTCACCGACGTCAGGGCGAAGCGGGGTGCGGGGGCGGTGCCGACCCGGGCCAGCTGGTGCTGGTACTCGAAGATCAGCTCGCCGGTGCGGGCGGCCACCGGCAGCGCGGTGACGGTGGAGGGGTCGCGCAGCACCAACGGCCAGTAGGGAGTGAGGACTTCGGCCATCAGGTCCGACAGGTCGCCGACGACCGTGTCGAGCAGCGCCTGCCCGGCCTGGCCCACATGTTCGACGGCGTACGGCGAGCCGCCCCGCCCGTCCACGGTCCCGCCGCCCGGCGGGATCCCTCGTGACGCCGGACCCCAGTCGGCCCCGGCCCGGCCTTCCAGTTGCTCGCCGAACTCGGCGAGGGTCGCACAGCCCGCCTCCAGGAGCGCGGCGACCGCCCGCGCCTGGTCGGACGCGGCCGCCCGGGCGTCCGCGAGCAGCCAGTACTCGAACACTCCGTCGTCCAGCGCCTCGGCGAGCCGCTCCGCCGCGAGGGCGGCGGCGTCGAGCCGTACCTCTCGCCGCCAGTCCGCCACCGCGGCCGCCCACAGGCTGTGACCGGCCTGGACGGCCGCCGCGCCGGCCGCCACCGCGAGCAGCGGCACGGACCAGACGGGCATCGTCACCGCGGCCCGGGCGGACAGGCCCACGAGGCAGCCGGCGGCCCACCCGCCGGCGAGCACGCCCACCGTCCGCCGGGGGAGCCGGGCGGCCCACGGCGGCTCGTCGGACGCCTCGTCCTCCGGGCCCGCGACGAGGGTCCACCCCACGGCGCCGGCGAGGAGGAGCAGCAGCAGTCCAGACACCAGCGGCCACCACGGCGCGACGGCGGCCGTCGACGCGGCGAGTGCCGCCCAGCCGGCCGCCCGGCCGGCTCCGGCGCCCACGGTGAACGCGGGCGGCCGGATCAGCGGGGCCAGCACGTCGTCCGGGCAGACCTGCTGGATCCGCTCGATCTGGGCCGCGCTGCCGGACGGCACGGTCGAGTTGGTGAACTCGCGCAGCCAGGAGACGATCTCCGGCAGCGGGCGCCGGCGCTCCAGCCGGGTCAGCACCTGCTGCCGCAGAGCCGCCCCGACCTCCTCCGGCCGGGTGCCCGGGACCAGCGGCAGCCGCACGCCGAGCCGCAGCAGATGGTCCCGCGCGTCCGCGCCGATGCCCGCCCGGCCGTCGACCCACTCGAAGGTCTGCTCGATGGTGCGCCGGTGCTCGGCGAGCCGGTGCCCGGCCTCCCGCACCGCGTCGAGAGCCTCCCGGACCCCCGAGGCGCGCCGCAGCCAGCCCCGCCGGCCGCTCAGCTCCGCCAGACGCAGCCCGGCCCGGCGCATGCCCGCGACGGTCTGCCGGTGCGACTGCCGCAGCGGGCTGTCCTCCGGCAGACAGTCCTCCGAGCTGAGGTCCTCGGGGTCCGCGGTCCCCGCGAGGACGGCCAGCGGCCCCTCCGGCGGCGCGGGGCTCGTCACGGCGGTGGGCGCGCCGGTGCAGTATTCGAGGGCCTGCACCTGCGTCCGCAGCAGCTCCTCCTCCGGCACCTCGTGGATCAGCAGCCGCAGCGCCGGACTCGCCACCGCCGACGGCAGTTCGTGCAGGGTGCCCACTGTCTCGTCGAACACCTCGGCCACCTGGAGCAGTTCGACGAGCGGGTCCAGTCCGCCCAGGTCGTTCTCCGCGGCCCCCGTGTCGGTCAGCGCCGGCGCCCCGCTCTGCCCGGGACGCCAGCCGATGCCCCGTACGTCCCCCACCCACACCGTCGCGGCCAGCGGCGGGCGCAACTGCACCGGCAGCGCCAGCACATGCGACTCCTGGTACGGCTCGTCCGCGGCGTCGGCGGGGTCCGCCGCCGGGCCGGCCGGCCGGGCGGCGGGCGGGCCCACCGCGAGACAGAGCACCGCCGACACACCCGGGTGGGAGCAGATGCGCTCGTAGGCGTCCTCGTGGGGGACGAGGTCGGCGGCCGTGTCGATGACCAGCACCCGGGAGACGTCGGCCGCGCGCACCCGCGCCTCGCGCATCGTCTCCCGGAAACGCTCGTCGAGCGCCGCCGCGGTCCCGACGTGGTCCAGGCCCCGGCGCAGGTCGATGCAGACGACCAGACGGTCCCGGTGCGGTGTGCTCACTGGCCGGCCTCCCCACCGAGCGCGTGGTGCAGCTTGCGCAGCGTCCAGCCCTGCAGCCGGTGCGCCCGGGGGAACGGCAGGTCCAGAGCCTCCTGGAAGGTCTCCGTCCAGAACGCGCGCAGTTCCGCCCGGTGCGCCGGATCCTGTTCCACCGGCCAGGGCGACCGCCCCACGAGCAGCTCCGCCTGCTGCGCCGCCACCTTGTCGACGAGGGTGCGGAACAGCCCGGACGGCGCCACCGGAGTGCCCTCGAGCCCCAGCGGCGTGGTGGCCATCAACTGCTCGCAGAACGCGTCGCGGATGCCCCCGCTGTCCTCCCCCAGCGTCCAGGACTCGTACGCGCGCAGCAGCCCGCCCCAGCTCGACAGACCGGGGCCGGGTGACTGGAGCGCGCACACCATGGCCGCCGACTCCCGGTCCCGCAGGCCGACGCGCACCCGCTTCGGGCTGGTCACGTCCCCGAACACGGTCACCTGGTCGTTCCACAGCGCGCACAGCAGGCGGTGCAGGATGTGCCGGCGGTCCTGCGCCGTCCCCATCAGGAAGTCGGACTCGTGGCCCAGCCGGTGCCGCCAGCGCAGCAGGTCGCCCGGCTGCTCCGCGCCCAGCGCCTCCGCCCACAGCGTCAGCGTGCCGCGCACCTCCGGCACCTCGGTCAGGCTCATCGAGCTGCGGAACAGGATGACGGTGACCGACTCGGTGGACACCGGACGGAACTCGATCTCCCGCTCGTTGTCCCTGGGCAGCCGCATCTCCCGCTCCAGGAAACGGCGCACCGCGGAGTCGGTGGACGTGGCGGGGTAGACGATCAGCACCTTCAGCTTCCCCCGCCCCTCGGGGGAGAAGCCCACCGGCAGCAGCGAGGCCAGCTTGTGCCGGCACTGCTCCACGGCGTCCTCGCCGACCTGCAGCCCGTCCCCTGCGGCCGACGCCGCGAGCAGCGCGCCCAGCGACGGCAGCAGCGGACGCTGCCCCACCCCGCCGGCCTCCCCGAACAGACGCTTCACCCGGTTCTGCAGATGGTCCTTGACGATCGACACCGACCGGCGCGGATCCACCCGCGCCTCCGTGAAGGCGGCCCGCCACCGCTCGGCGCCGATCAGATGCCCGAGCAGCGCCTCCTCGCCGTCCGTCTCCCGCAGCCCCTCGGCGAGCAGCAGACGGTGCACGACGGCCTCGTAGAAGGAGACCAGGTCGTTCTGTGGCGGCAGCAGGTACGACACCCCGGTGCGCGGCCGATACAACTGCCTCGTCCGCTGGGTGAACGAGGCCTGCTCGTCGTCGGCCTGCTCCTGGAACGCGCCGGTCAGCGCGTCCAGTTCGGCGCGCAACGCGGACAGCGTGCGGTCCCAGCGGGGGGCGTGGTCGGCCCAGTGCCGGTGCCAGACGCGCCGGCACTCCCACTGGTACCAGGCGTCCTGTTCCTGAAGGGCCTGCACGACCTCGGCGTCGCCCCATCTCAGCTTCACCAGCCCGGCCATGCGGTCCTTGATGTTCCTCGGCTGCGGCGGACCCACGCTCAGGCCCGGCGGGCGTTCCGGCTCCCGGCCGCGGTTCTGCAGCAGCCCGGCGAAACCGGCCCGGGCCAGCCGGTCCTTGGCGGCGGGCTCGCCCAGCACGACCTGTCGCAGCCTCGGCACGTCGACCCGGCCGAGGAGTTCGCGCACTCCGCGGAACGGGTCGAAGGCGGTGGCGAGTTCGGAGACCTGCTGGCGCAACTGGCGGTCGAGGTCGCCGAGCGCGTCGTCCATCGCGCTCTGCCGCGCCGCCAGCGCCTCCAGCACGGCCCGCGCGCCGGTGGCCGGACGCGGCTCGCTGAACGGCGGGCTCGGGCGCGTCCACAGCTGGTCCAGGTGGGACGCGGCGAAGAACTCGCGGATCAGGTCGCGTTGGGTCGCGTCATGCGTCGCCGGATGGTAGGCGCGGCGCTTGAGCGCGGTGGCCAGCAGCCGGGACGCCACCAGTTCGGCCAGTTCGTCGACGGGGACCGCCATGGAGGCGACCAGGCTCGTGGAGACACCCCGGTTGCCGATGCCGGTCGGGGCGACGGCGGCCCGCTCCACGTTGGCGTTGATGAAACTGTCGGCGAACGACTGGTACAGGTTGTCGCCGTCGCGGATCCGGCTGTCGTCCTCGCCGAGCTCCGTGCCCAGCAGGGACATCACCAGCGACACGATGGAACGGTGCAGGTCCTCGCGTTCGATGCCGGAGGTGCGGGAGAACAGGAACGCGGTCTGCGTGGTGGAGGGCCGCATCCGCACCGAGACGCCGCCCGGGTACTCGACGGAGAGCTGGCCGGTGCTGCCCACGTCGTCCAGGTTGTCGTCGGCGTCGGGCGCGTTCTGGTCGTCCACGAGACGGAACAGGTCCACCAGGGCCCGGCCCGCGTTGAGACGGGCCGCGCGGCCCCCGCCCCGCCCGTCGTCGAAGGCGGACGGCATGACCACCAGCGGGTAGATCCGCACCCGGTAGCGGGCCTCCTCGAAGGCGTGCCCGAGCAGATGGAGGTAGTCGTAGAAGATGCCCGCGCCGGTGCCGCCGGCGACGGAGAAGGCGACGAACACGTCGCAGCTGTCGGCGAGCGAGCCGCCGAGCGAGGTGAGGTCGCCGCCGGACTTGCTGATCAGGGAGATCGCCTCGCGCAGCGGGTTCAGCGCGGGCCCCAGACCGCCGCGGAAGGTCTCGAACAGGGCCGCCCGGCCCACGGCGGGCAGCTGGCCCGCGCCCCGGATCAGCGGGGCGACGCGCGGCTCGCCCTGGCGCGGGGGCACCCAACGGCACAGCGGGCCGGGCAGGTTGGTGCGCAGACTGCGGGCCACCTCGGGGTAGGAGTCGAAGCGCGGCAGCAGCCCGAACGTGGCCCGGGCCGTCCTGCCGTACGCGGCCTTGAGCAGTCCGTCGGCCCGCATGTGCGGCAGCCGGCTCAACTCGGCCTCGTTCAGGTCCGCGTAGACGAACTGAAGGCAGTCGGGCAGCTGGTAGGGGAGCAGTTGGCGGCCGCGCAGCGCGGGGAAGAGTGCCGTTCCGTCGGGGCCGCACAGCGCTTCCCGCAGCCGGTTCTCCAGCTCGGCGCCGATGAGGCATCCGGTGCCGCCCAGCCCCACGAACAACATAGGCTGGTAGATCTTCATCCAACTCCCCCTCGTGCGCGGCCGTGTGGGCGCCCGGCTCCGTCGCGCGGCCGTCCATGGCCGTCCCGGCGGTCGGACACCGGGTCAGAAAGCGTCGTCATAAGGCTGTTTCGCGGGCATCGGCGGGGACGCCGGCGCTCCCGTCGCACCGGACCGCCGGCGCCGGACCTGGCCGTCCGGGGCGGCCGGCGCCGCAGTGGCCTGAGCCGTCGTGGCGGCGGACCTGCGGCCGGGGCCGCGCCGGGGCGCGGGGGCCGTGGAGCGGGTGTCGGCGAAACCCAGCGCCAGCCCGTCCCGCAGCGCCGCGGTCCGCCCGCGCGGGACGGTGAGCCGCTCCCCGTCCGGCGTCCTGACGGCCAGGCCGTCGCGGAAGCGCCGCACCCGGTAGCGGCCGGGGGAGTCGTCGAGGAACAGCCGGGGCGCACCGCCCGCCGAGCGCACCTGGAACCCGAACTCGGCCCCGCCCCCGGCCGGCGCCCGCAACCGGCTGCGCTCCATGCCCTGTTGATGGAGAATCAGCTGGAGGGTGGACACGTCCCGGCTCCTGCGCTGCCCCTGCCAGCGCAGCGCGAGGACGAGGGCCAGCAGGGCGAGCACCGCCGAACCGACGCCCACCGCGGGCGCGTTGCGTTCCAGGAACCCGGGCCGGGGCACCACCTGGAGGATCAGGAAGGACTGTGCCACCGGACGCCCCCGTTCGTCCCGCAGCGAGACCGTGCCCGGCACCGGACCGGTCGGCGCGTCCTCGGCGAAGCGCAACGTCAGCGGCACGGAGATCTGCTGGCCCGCGCCGACCCGCACCTGCTGCGGGCTGATCGTGAAGGACACCCGGTCCCCGGCGTCGCCGAGCACCACGCGCACGGTGCGGGCGGCGCTGCCGGAGTTGTGCACCTTGACCAGCCCGCGCGCCGTCCCTCCGGGCTCCACCCGGCGGTCCTCGAACTGGACGGACCCGGCGAGCGGGGAGAGCGGGTCGGGCGGGGTGGTCCGGTAGGGGCGTTCGTCGCCGGTGATCCCCTCGCCCACCATGTGGCCTACGAACTCCAACTCGCCGTCCGCCGCAGCCGGCACCGTCACCGTGCCCGAGAACTCCCCGTCGCCCGCGGCGTGGTCCGGTGAACGCCCGTCGTCCGTGAGCCGGGTCTCGACCGGGGCGAAGCCCTTGCCGGTGAGGCTCACCGAGACGCCGATGCCGGCGAGTTGCCCGGGGTCGATGAGGCGGGCGTCCCGCGCGGTCTGCAACAGCACGTGCACGGCGGCCTTCTGGCCCGGGGCGGGAGACGGCGGGTCGAGGACGATGAAAGAGCGCAGCACGCCCTGCCACAGGGCGGTGGCGCTGACCTGCTGGCCGGCCGAGCCGCCGAGCACCTCCACGTGGACCCGCCAGGTCCCCGGGTGCGGGTCGCGGATCCGCAGGGACTCCACCGGGCCGTCCTGGCCGACGAGTTCGAAGGCGGAGCCGTGCGCCGAGCCGCGCAGGGGGACCTTGCGGCCCTCGGGGTCGTAGTAGGTGACGGCCACGGCTTCGGGGCGTTCCTTCACCACCACGATGGAACCGTCGCTGGCCACCGGCGGGATGGTGACGCTGAGATCGGCGGTCGTGGTGACCGTGCCCTGTGCCTGGTCCGGACTGGTGCGGGCGCAGCGGGCTCCCGCGAACGCCTGCAGCAGGGCCTTCGACACGGCGTCCGAGTCCGGTGTGACCCGGGCCCGCGGCCGGGCCGACGGCAGTGCCCCGCACCGGGTCTGGTAGCCGCCGGCGGCCAGTGCGTCCAGTTGGGACCGGTCGATGCCGTCGCCGAAACCGAGCGGCCAGATCTGCACCCTGTCGGCCCGGGCCTGGGCCACCGCGGTGGTGAGCGCCTTGGCGGCATTGTCGTTGCGCCGGTCGGGATCGGGTCCGTAGTTGGGGCTGTCGCGGACGTCGAGCCGGCCGTCGGTGAGCAGGAAGAGGATCTTCGGGGCGGCCGGTGCGGCGGTGTCCCCGGTCGTGCGGAGCATCGACAGGCCCTGGGTGATCGCCGCGGGGAAGTCGGTGCCGTTGCCCTCGGCCGCGGTGCGCGGCCGGATGCCGGAGACGCAGGTGCTCAGGCGTTCCCGGCCCGCCGTGTCCGCCCTGGTGAGCGGGCACACCACGTCCACGGGGCGCCGCCCCTGCTCGCTCTGGCTGCCGAAGCCCACGACGGCGGCGCGCGACCTCGGGGAGAACTCGCCGAGGGTGAGCATGGAGGCGGCCGCGCGCTCGGCGGTGACGTCCTGAGGGGAGAGGCTTCCGGACTCGTCGACGAGGACGACGAAGTCGACGGGTGCGGGGTCCGGCGCGGGCGCCGGGGCGGCACGGCTCGGTGAGGCTCCGGGCAGCAGCAGAAGGCCGCACATCAGTGCCAACGACAGAACGAGACGTCCGGCATGACCCGGGAAACCGGCACAAGGGCGGTCCGTCTGCATGGGATCCCCCCTGGCCCCCGCTGGAAAAGAACTGTCTCGCATTTGTAGCACCGCGAGAAGACGCATCGTAAGAGATCGGCGCATTATCGTGCTTGCCTTCTGAAGGCTTATCCGAAACATTCCCGCGCGGTTTCCCCGGGGTGGTCAACCGTGGTGTCGTGCCTGTTCAAGGGGTTGTGCCAAGCGACCGAGGCGGGTCGTCGACTTCTCGGAACGGTGATGACGGCAGTGGCCGAAGTTTTTTGCCGGCGCTCGCCTTCGTATTCTTTCCCGGCGTTTGTTGACCGATGATGATCGGTTTTTATGGCTGCTGTACCGGATCGCGGTCAGGGTTCGGGCGCGTGTGGTGCCGTGGTGCGGGGGAACTCGGCCCGCGCCATCGACAAGGCCGCGATCGATGCGGCCGCGCGGACCAACAGGAGGTGCCATGACCGCGGACGCCGCGCACGACGAGGACCGGGACCGCAGCGACGGCCGGGAGGATCTGCCCCTCGGCGGGTACGCGGCGCTCACCGCCGCCTTCGCCGCGAGCGTCGCCGTCTTCGCCGGCGTGGCGCGGCGCAAGGGCGTGCGGCTGCCGGACGAGGTGCCGCCGTGGGACGTCGCCCTGATGGGGGCGGCGGTCTACAAGACGTCGCGGCTGCTGTCCCGGGACAAGATCACCAGATTCGTCCGGGCGCCGTTCACCCGCCGCGGTTCCGACGCCCCGGCCGGCGAGATCCTGGACGAGCCCCGCGGCACCGGTGTGCGGCGCGCCGTGGGGGACCTGGTCTCCTGCCCGTTCTGCGTCTCGGTGTGGGTCGCGGGCGCCGCCGTCGCCTCGTACGCCTGCGCGCCCCGGGCCACCCGCCTTGGCTGCGCGGGCCTGGGCGCGGTGACCTTGGCGGACTGGCTCCAGTACGCCTGGACCTGGACACAGCAGACCACCGAGAACTGACGCCAGGAGTGAGCAGCATGACCGAGCACACCCCCTCCCGGGCCGAGGGCGACCGGGAGGAGCAGGACGCCCGGGAGACGGCCGAGCAGTCCTCCCCGGACCACGCCACGCCTTCTCAGGCCGAGGGCGACCGCGACGACGCCGACGGGAGCGGGGAGAACGGCAGCGGCTCCTGACCCGCGGGGCCCTCCAGCAGGCCGAGCGCCGCCGCCACGGCCTCGTCGATGCGCGTCAGCCGGGGGGGCGGGCACCTCCCCACGTGGGGATCCCCGGGCGGCCCCGGCTTTCACAGCGCGCGGTGACGCCCGGACCCGGGCGGCGGTCCCCACAGACGGGGCGCGACCGGCCCGAACAGCGTCACGGAGGGCGTGCCGTGGGTGACGGCGAGATGGGCGGCCCGGTGTCGCCGCTCACGAGCAGCGTGGCCCCGGCGACCAGCGCCGACAGCTCCCCGAACGGCAGCCCCCCCCGCACAACGCATCCCACGCCGGCAGCCCGGCCGACCCCGCCACGTCCCGCACCAGCGCGTCCTCTCCCGGCCCGCCCGCGACGACGACACGCCGGCCGGTGGGGCGCAGCCGCCGTACGAGCGCGGCGTACCGCTCGTCGGGCCGGCGCCGGGCCGCGGACTCCGCCCCGGGATGCACGACGACGGCTCCCGGCGCCGGCGAGGCCGCGGCGGGCGGGGGCAGCCGCACGTCGCGGCGGGCGGGGGGGGGGGCAGCCGCACGTCGCCGAGGGCGGCCGCGATGCCGTACGCGTCGAGGAATCGGCACCACCGGGTGCGTTCGTGCTCGTCCGCCCGCCACCGTGCGGGCCGGGGCTCGGGATGGGCGAAAGACCGGCAGCCGTCCCGGGGGCGAGCGCGGCGACGGCGTCGCCGCTCTCGGGACCCTTGCCGTGCAGGTCGATCGCCCGGTCGGGCGGCGGCCCCGGTCAGTGCGCCGGCGACGGCACGGCACGTCCCGGCGCCTCGGCCGGGAACACGGCGTCCACGGCCCCGGTGGCCAGGGCGGCCTCCTCCAGCGCTCCGGGCCGCGCCAGCACGACACGGGCCCCGGGGGGAGGCCCGGCGGATGCCCCGCAGGGCGGGCACCCCGGCCAGCAGGTCCCCCAGTCCGAGCGCCCGCAGCACGAGCACGCAGGGCGTCGCGGCCGGCGCCTCTCCCGCCGAGTCCGCCGGCCGCGCCCCGGTGCGCGGGCCGCTCACCCTCGCCGCCTCCCGCGGAAGCCTCTCGGCCGGTGCGGGGACAGCGCCGCCCGCTCCGCGAGGCCGGTCGTCGAACGGCCGTCCAGGTAAGGGAGAAGGACGACCTGGCCGCCCCAGCTCTCCACCAGGGACGCTTCCGGCAGCCGCTCCAGCGCGTAGTCGCCGCCCTTCGCCCAGACGTCCGGCCGCAGCTCGCCGAGCAGCCGCTCCGGAGTGTCCTCCTCGAACACCGCGACCGCGTCCACGCACTCCAGGGCCCGCAGCACCCTGACCCGGTCCGCCACCGGCACCAGCGGCCGCCCACCGCCCTTGCGGCGGCGCACGGACGCGTCCGAGTTGACGCACACGACCAGGCAGTCGCCGGCCCGGCGGGCCGCCTGGAGCAGGGCGACATGGCCGGCGTGCAGGAGATCGAAACAGCCGCCCGCCGCGACGACGGTCCCGCCGGCCGCGCGCACCCGGGCCGCCGTCCGCAGGGCGTCGTCGGCGGCCGGGGGAGCCGCCTGGGCCGCCGGGACCGTCTCGGGGGCGGTCTCGACGAGCGAGCGGACGCCGCCCTGGGCGACGTACCGGGTGGCGGCGTGCACGGCCTCACGCACCGCCGTCTCGGTCAGCTCACCGTCGGCGAGGAGACCGGCGGCGGTCGCCGCGAAGCGGTCCCCGGCGCCGCAGGCGTCGCCCTCGGCCGTCACCGGCACGGGCACCAGCAGCGGCGTCCCGCCGTGGGAGAGCAGCGCGCCGCGTCCGCCGAGGGTCACGGCCACGGAAACGGCCCGCCACGCGCGAAGCAGCACATCGGCGTCACCGGCCGCGGCCCGCAGCTCCCGCCCGCGGCCCGGGTCGTCGCCGGCCGCCGGAGGCGTCGCCGCCGCCCGCGGCCGGCCACTTTCCGCAGCGGGCCCGTCCGCGCTCACCACCCGCACGGCGAACGCGTGCGCCTCGCTCGCCGACGGCGTCACGAGGCGTACGCCCGGCACCGGGGGTTCGCCCCGGGGGTGTGGGTCCCAGACGACGGGGACCCGTGCGGCGGCCGACCGCAGGGGCTCGCGGAGTGCGCCCGCCGTGCCCCGGCCGTAGTCGGCGACCAGGATCGCGCCCGCCTCGGCGACGGCGTGGCGGGCCTCCTCCGTCGCCTCGCCGGCCAGGCCCTCACCGTCGTCCAGGCGCAGCAGCGGCGTGCCCTCCGCGAAGACGCGGGTCTTGCTGGGCAGCGCCCCCGCCAGCGGCATCCGCACCAGCCGCACCCGGCCGGCGAGCAGCCGTTCCAGCGTCGCGCTGGCCTCGTCGCCGCCCAGCGCGGTGACCAGGGTGACCGGCCTGCCGTCGGCGGCGGCGAGGAGTGCGGCGAGCGCGGCGCCGCCCGGCCGGGAGACGCGCCGGGTGCCGCTGACGACCGGGACCGGCGCGTCGGGGGCCAGCCGCTCCGCCCGCCCGCACAGGTCGTGATCGAGCAGCGCGTCCCCGACGACGAGCAGCGGCGCCCGGGCGCTCATCCGCCGCCCCCGCCCGTCACGGGCCGCGTACCGTTCTTCCAACGGCCGTCGACCGCCGTACGGCGCTCCACCCTCCGGTCGAAGGCCTCGCACAGCATGTGCACGGCCACCAGGTGCAGCTCCTGGACCGTGGCGGCGGCCGCCGCCTCCACGCACAGCGCGTCGTCCGCGGCCCCCTCCAGCGGGTTGGGCGCCGGCCCGGTCAGCGCCCACACGGTCATCCCGAGCCGGCCCGCCTCCTTCGACGCCACGAGCAGGTTCGCGCTCGCGCCGCTGGTGGACAGCAGCATCAGCACGTCCCCGGCCCGGCCGTGCGCGGCGACCTGCCGGGCGAAGATCTCCTGCACGCCGTAGTCGTTGGCGATGGCCGTGGTGGAGGAGGTGTCCGCGTGCAGGGAGAGCGCCGAGTACGGCGGCCGGTCGTCGCGGTAGCGGCCGACCAGCTCGGCGGTCAGATGCTGGGCCTGCGCGGCGCTCCCGCCGTTCCCGGCGACGAGCAGCCGCGAGCCCGCCCCCAGCCGGTCGGCGAGGGCGCCTCCCCAGCGTCGGATCACCGGGGCGGCGTATTCGCGGAAGCCTTCCAGTGCCTTCATCAGGTCGTCGCAGTGCGCGACTCCGGGGGCGAGCGTCATCGGACCACTCCCGACAGCGAGGGGACGCAGGACACGGCGCCGTACACCCGAGACACGCCGTCGGCGACGCGGTCCCAGGTGTAGCGTGCGAGGACCCGGCGCCGGCCGGCGGCCCCGTACCGGGCGAGCCGCTCGGGGTCGTCGAGCAGACGGTTCACGGTGTCCACGAGATGCCGGTCGTGGCCCCGGTCCGGTGACTCCGGTGCGACGTGCACGCCCGTGAGGTCGTCCACGACGGTGTCGAGCTGCCCGCCGACCGCCGTGGCGACGACGGGCGCGCAGCACGCCATCGCCTCGACGGGGACGATCCCGAAGGGCTCGTACCGGGGCAGGGAGAGCACCAGGTCCGCCTCGGACATCAGCCGGGGCATGCGCGCGGGACCCACCCCGCCCAGCAGGGTCACCCGGTCGGCCACCCCGCACTCCTCGGCGACCGCCCGCAGCCGCTCCGCCTCGGGCTCGGCGCCCAGCAGGGCGGCCTCGGGCCCGCCCGCGACGAGCAGTTCGGCGTCGGGGATGCCCGCCAGGGCGCGGATCGCCCGGTCGAAGCCCTTGCGCGGCACCAGCCGGCCGACCGAGAGGAGCCGCCGGGGCGCCGACGCGGGCCGCCGCCGCGCGCCGGCCACCGGGGCGAACAGCTCGGGGTCCACGCCGCAGGGAACCACCGAGACCCGCTCGCGGGGCAGCCCCATGGCGACCAGTTCGGCCACCTCGTCCTGGCAGGTGGCGATGATGCCCGAGCACTCCCGTCCGACCGCCGTCTCGATCGCCACGCGCTGCGGCGGACTGGTGTCGGCGGCCCCCTGGTGCCGTTTCTTCACCGTGCCGAGCGCGTGGTACGTCTGCACCACGGGCACGCCGAGCTCGCGTGCCCCGGCCAGCGCCGCCATCCCGGACATCCAGAAGTGGGCGTGCACCACGTCCGGAGGATCGGCCGCCCACTCCCGCGCCAGCCACGCGCCGAACTCCGGCATGTACGGCAGGAGTTCGTCCTTGGGTATGGGGGCCGGAGGTCCGGCGGGCACATGAACCACCTTCACCCCGTCCGCGGTGGTGACCCGTTCCTGCAGCCCGGGGTCGTCGCGGCGCGTGTACACGACGACCTCGTGGCCCCGGCGGGCCAGCTGTGCGGCGAGTCGGGCCACGTACACGTTCTGTCCGCCCGCGTCCGGTCCGCCGAGCTCGGCCAGCGGGCTGGCGTGCTCGGAGACCATGGCGACGCGGCCGGCCGTCGGCTGGCTGGGGCTCATCGGGTGACCTCCTTGATCAGGCGCTCCCAGTCGTCCCGGAAACGCCGTTCTCCGTAGCGGGCCCGGACCGCGGCCCGGGCGGCCTCCCCCGTCGCGCGGGCGTACGCCGGGTCCGCGGTGAAGCGGCGGACGGCGTCCTCCAGCACGTCGATCCGGTTGGAGACCACTCCCGCCCCGTCCGGCACGGCTTCCCGCACCTCCGTGGCGTCCAGCGCCACCACCGGCATGCCGAGGAACATGGCCTCCAGCAGGGACAGCCCGAGCGACGTCCAGCGCACCGGGTGCAGGTACAGCCGGCAGCGGGCCATCGCCGGGTGCAGTTCGCCCTGGGGCAGGTCCCGGGTGCGGCAGCGGTCGGGCGGCAGCCCGAGACGGTCCGCGAGACCCGCCGTGCCCATGCCGAAGACGTCCAGCGGAGCCGCCCGCGCGAAGGCGGGCAGCAGGTCCGTGCCGGTGGTCCGGCCCCGCCGCACCGGCTCGTTGACGACGACGGCGGCGCGCGGCTCCTCGCCGGTCCACAGGGGGCCGGGGTCGACGACGCCGTGCTCGATCACCGTGGTCGGGGCGCGGCCGCTGTCCCACATCAGCCGGTTGAAGTGGGTGACGTGGACGATCGTGACGTCGGTACGGCCGGCGAGGGGGTGACGGGTGTCGACGGCCGAGTGGTGCGGGCAGTTGTGCTCGACGTACACCGCGGGCACGTCGACGCCGGGGCGCCGGCCCGTCCACCGGTGGGCGAGGCCGATCTCGTGCGGCCGCTGCAGCACCATCAGGTCGATCGGCGCGTCGCGCAGCTCGCCGGGCGTCGCCTCCCGCACGGTGTCCGGCCACCGCCAGGTACGGGCCCGCCCCAGGCCGTCCGGCCCACGGTCGGGCGTCACCGGGACCAGGAAGGTGTACGGGCCCTGGACGAACGACGTCAGCCATGAGCCGTGCACATGCCAGACCAGGATGTTCATGCTCATGCGGTCTCCTCGATCAGTTTCCGCACCGCCAGCACCACGTCATGGCCCGTGACCTCCTCCAGGCACGGGTGGCCCGGCACCGGGCAGCGCCGGGCGCGGCTGTCCGCGCACGGCGCGTTCTGGTCGCCGAGGAGCACATACGGCACCCCGTACGGCGCCCACCGCTCCGCCGGCACGACCGGCGCGAACAGCGACACCACCGGGGTGCCGACGGCCGCTGCCAGATGGGCGGGCCCGGTGTTGCCGCACACCACCGCGTCGGCGGCGCGCAGCACGCCCGCGAGGGTGCTCGGCGGCGTCCTTCCGCCGAGGTCCACGCCCGTGCCGCCGCTCACCCGCCGGGTCAGGTCCCGCTCGCCGGGACCGCCGGTGACGACCACCCGGTGCCCCGCGTCCGCCAGGAGGGACACGGCCTCTGCGCAGCGCCCCGCACTCCACGCCCGCGCGTGCGCGCTGGCCCCCGGGTGGACGACGACGTAGGGGCCGTCTCCGGTGAGGGCGACGGTGTCGGGCGGCGGCAGGACGCGCAGCCGGCCGTCGTCCCCGGGAGGCGGGCGGAAGCCCATCGCGGCGGCCGTGTCCAGCGCGGCCTGCGCCTCGTGCCGCCCGGGCAACCGCCGGTGGCGTACGTCGAGGAGGCTGCCGGGGGCGTCGACGCTGTCGGCGCCGATCCGTCCGACGCCGGCCAGCCGCAGCACCAGGGCGGTCGGCAGCGGGCTCTGGTGGAACGAGGTGAGGATCAGCGCGGCGTCGTACGCCCGGCCGCGCAGCCGCCGTACGAGGCCCTCGACGTCCGCCTCCGCCACCGTGGGCGGGTCCACGCCC
Source organism: Streptomyces sp. NPDC088254 (assembly GCF_044740925.1). Lineage (NCBI taxonomy): Bacteria > Bacillati > Actinomycetota > Actinomycetes > Kitasatosporales > Streptomycetaceae > Streptomyces > Streptomyces sp. NPDC088254. The sequence goes on from NZ_JBIURQ010000001.1 coordinate 983,403, forward strand.
TCCCACGGCGCCGCCCACACGATCACCTCGTCCACTCCGGGCAGCAGCCGGGCGGCGGGCTCGCCGCGCGGACCGCAGAGCATCGTCACCCCACGGGAGCACGCGGCGACGGCGCGCACGGCCGGCCCGGCGAGCAGCACGTCGCCGAAGCTGTCGAGGCGTACGACCAGGGACCTCACGACCGGTCTCCCTCCGGGTGGGCCAGCAGCCGGCCGACCGCCGTGAGCAGGTCGGGAGCGGTCACGGGCGCCGACGCCACCTCGGCGGGCAGCGTCGCCGGGGTGGGCACCAGCACGCCCCGGGCGCCCGCAGCGAGCGCGGCCGCCACGTCGGCGCCGATGTCGCCGACGACCACGCAGTCCCGTGGATCGGCGCCGAGCCGGCGGGCCGCCTCGATCACCAGCCCCGGCCGGGGCTTGCGGCAGCGGCAGCCGGCATCGGGCAGATGGGGGCAGTACACCCACACGTCCAGGCCGCCGAGCAGGACGTCCGCCCGGTCGTTGACCCGCCGTACGTCGTCGTGCGTGAGCAGGCCGCGCCCGACGCCGGACTGGTTGCTGACCACGCCGGTCGCCACCCCCGCGGCCCGCAGCAGTTCGACAGCCCGCCCGGCCCCGGCCACGGGCCGCACCGACGCGGGGTCGCCGTTGTAGGGAACGTCCTCGATGAGGGTCCCGTCCCGGTCGAAGAGCACGGCGGCGGGAGGCCGCGGTGACGCGCACCCCACGGCCCGGCTCCCGGTGGGGCCGCGCGTCATGGCGTGCCCTCGTGGGGGACGGCCGCACGGTGGCGCAGCTGACCGTGCAGCCAGTGGCGGACGGCCGACGGCGGGATGAGCACGCTCGTGCAGAGCATGGTGGCGACCTCCCGCCGAGTCCGCGGGCCGGGGACGATACGGGCCAGGGCGAACTCCGCCGTGCCCAGCGACCACAGGGCGCCCGCGACGGCCGCGGCGCGCCGCCTGCCGGTCAGCGCGCAGACCGACGCGGTGAGCGCGGCGGCGGTCACCAGCACATGCCGGGGGAACCGGCCACGGGGCGCCTCGGCGCGGGTCCACCAGTCGCGGCCGTGCAGCCGCGTCATCAGGACGTCGTCCGCGTTGCCCCGCTGGGCCCGCACCGACGCCCAGGGGTCCGAGGGCCGGACCGGGTGGAGGGTGGCGCGCCGCCCGCGGCACAGGCTCCAGCCGGCCGCCCGGACCCGCAGCGCGAGGTCGGCGTCCTCCCGGAAGGCCCGGCGGAACCGCTCGTCGAAGCCGCCCACGTCGACCAGGGCGGCCGTCCGGTAGGCCATGTCGGCGGTGGCCCAGGCGGCCTCCTCCAGGCCGGCCGTGCCGCGCTCCCAGTCGGTGGGCCTGCGGTCCCCGGGGAGCGGGACGGACAGCCGGCCCTGCACCCCGCCGGTGAAGGCGTCGGCCGCGCGCAGGTCCTGCGCGAGGAGACGGGACCAGTCCGGCAGGACCCGGACGTCGTCGTCGAGGAACACTGTCCACGGCGTGCCGACGGTGCGCCAGCCGGCGTTGCGCGCCGCGGCGGGCCCGCGCCCACCGGTGCGCAGGGTGCGCACCCGCCCGTACAGGGGACCCGCCGCCGCGAGCGGCACTTCCCCGACGCCGTCGGGCCGGTCGTCCACCACGACGACCTCCTCGGGCGGATGCCCGGCAGCGGCGGCGAGCGCCCGCAGGCAGTCGGCGAGGCAGGGCCGCCCGACGGTCGGCACGACGACGGAGTAGGCGGGGGCGTCCACCGGGACCGGCGGACGCTCAGGGCCCCTGCCCGAGGCCGGAGTCATGCGAACACCCGCCGACGGCGGATCGCGAACGGGCCCAGCGCGAGCAGGTCCACCGGCGCCGAGCCGAAGCACTCCAGGGCGTCACGGGGGTCGTCGACCATCGGCCGGCCCGCGGTGTTGAGGCTGGTGTTGACCACCACGGGCAGCCCCGTGCGGCGTTCGAAGCCCTCGATCATCCGCGCCACCAGCGGCTCCTCCGCCCGGTCCACGGTCTGCACACGGGCCGTGCCGTCGACGTGGACGACGGCCGGGATCCGCTCCCGCCAGCCGGCCGCGACATCGTGCACGAACAGCATGTACGGGCTGGGCAGCGGCCCGTCGAACAGCTCCGCCGCCCGTTCCGCCAGCACCATCGGGGCGACCGGACGGAACTCCTCCCGCCCCTTCACCGCGTTGAGCCGCTCCAGGTTCCCGGCCCGCCCGGGATGCGCCAGCAGCGAGCGGTGCCCGAGCGCCCGGGGCCCGTACTCGCTGCGGCCCTGGAACCAGGCCACGATCCCGTCCCGGGCCAGCTCCTCGGCGACCGTCTCGGCGATGTCGTCCGGCTCCTCGTACGGGACGGCGGCCCGCTCCAGCCAGGCGCGCAGCTCCGCGTCACGCCAGCCGCGGCCCAGGGCGGCGGTCGGCATCGCCTCCACCGCCTCCTTCTGCTGGGCGACGTGCAGGGCCGCGCCGAGCGCGGTGCCCGCGTCCCCGGCCGCCGGCTGCACCCAGATCCGCTCGAACGGCCCGTCCCGGTGCAGCCGGGTGTTGGCCACGCAGTTCAGCGCCACCCCGCCCGCGAGCGCCAGCACGGCCTCGCCGGTACGGTCGTGCAGCCACCGGGCCAGCCCGAGCAGCACCTCCTCAAGGCAGGCCTGGGCACTGGCCGCGATGTCCGCGTGGTCCTCGGTCCAGGCGGCGCCCGCGGGACGCGGCGGGACGAGGGACGCCCAGGGCACCGGACGGGTACGGAAGCCGCCCTCGCCGTCGAGCGTCACGTACTCCCGCAGCCGGTCGAGGAAGCGCGGCCTGCCGTAGGAGGCGAGCGCCATCACCTTGAACTCGTCGCTGCTGCGCAGGAAACCGAGGTGCTGGGTCAGCTCCTCGTAGAACAGGCCCATCGAGTGGGGCAGCGACTGCGCGCCCAGCACGGTCAGTTCACGGTTGGCGTAGCGGCCCGCGAGATGGGAGCCGCACTCGCCGCGCCCGTCGAGCACGAGCACCGCGCAGTCCGGGTGCGGGGAGGCCTGGCCGGCCGAGGCGGCGTGGGCGATGTGGTGGGGGACGAAGCGCACCTTGGCCGGGTCGAGTCCGGGCAGCGCCTCGGCGAGGAACTCCGGAGCGCGGCGCGCGTACTCCTGGCGCAGGTGGTCGAAAGGGTCGTCCAGGCCCAACCGGTCGGCGGAAAGCGCGAGTTGGGGGTCGTAGGAGTAGGCGACGGCATCCACCTCGGACGGGTCGAGGCCGGTGTGCTCCAGGCACCAGCGGGCGGACAGCTCGGGCAGCTCCCAGGCGGCGAAGGGGACGGGCCGCTTGCCGTGCTTGCGTCTGCTGAAGCGCTCCTCCTCAGCGGCCGCCACGACCCGGCCGTCCAGGACGAGGGCGGCGGCGGGGTCGTGGAAGAGGGCGTTGATTCCGAGGACACGCATACAAGGCCTCCGTGGCGGCGTGGGGAAGACGTCTCAGGCCTGCGGGGTGGGGTCGCGGCCGGGCTCGTGAGCCGCCCTCGCCGACTGCTTCGCGGCGAAGTAGGCGATCGTGTGCTTGACGCCCTCCTCCCAGGGCACCCTGGGCGTCCAGCCCAGCAGCTCGCGGGCGAGGGTGGTGTCCGGGCGGCGGCGCTGCGGGTCGTCCACCGGGCGGTCGACGAACTCGATGCGGGAGGAGGACCCGGTCAGCTCCACCACCCGGCGGGCGATGTCCCGGACGGTCACCTCGTCGCTGCCGCCGATGTTCACCGGCCGCACCGAGTGGCTCGCGGCCACCAGCAGCACGCCCTCGACGGTGTCGTCCACGTAGCACAGCGACCGCGTCTGACTCCCGTCGCCCGCCACCGTCAGCGGCTCGCCCGCCAGGGCCTGGCTGACGAAGGTGGGCACGGCCCGGCCGTCGTGCGCGCGCATCCGCGGCCCGTAGGTGTTGAACAGCCGTACGATCCCGGCGTCGGCGTCCCGGGCGCTCACATGCGCGGTGACCAGGGCCTCGGCGAACCGCTTGGCCTCGTCGTACACGCTGCGCGGCCCGACGGGGTTGACGTTGCCCCAGTAGTCCTCACGCTGCGGATGCACCAGGGGGTCGCCGTACACCTCGGACGTCGAGGCCAGCAGGAAGCGGGCGCCGTCCCGCTCGGCGACGGCCAGCATGGCGCGGGTGCCGAGACTGCCGACGTCGAGGGTCTCCAGAGGCAGCCGCAGGTAGTCGGCGGGGGAGGCGGGACACGCGAAGTGCAGCACCACGTCGTACGGCCCGGTGAGGCGCCCCGGCGCGTCGGGGTCGCAGACGTCGCACTCCACGAGCCGGAATCCGGGCCGCCCGAGGAGGTGGGCGATGTTGTCGTGTGAACCCGACACCAGGTTGTCCGCGCAGTCGACTTCGGCACCCGAATCCAGCAGGCGCTCGCACAGATGACTGCCGAGGAAGCCGGCACCGCCCGTCACCAGGGCACGACGCCAGGGCAGGCGGGGAGTCGCATCGGTCATGGAACGTCCTTCGGCCGCGGTCGAAAACGCCGGGAAGTGCGGCGCACGGGGTCCGGTGCACGCAATGCGGTGCAGCGGGAGGAGACATGCCGGAGAGGGACGGGGTGGGACAGGGACCGGGAGGGCTCAGGGCCGGGACGTAAGGGGCGCTGACCCGCAGCGTCGTCCCGGGCCGGCCGCCGTGTTCCCGACGGCTGAGGTCTGACGGTAGTGGACGGGGTTCCCGAACCAGTTGGTTTCACACGTTGATCCCTGTTCGTTCCTCATTGTGCTCATTCACCCATTTGCGCGCGACTTCTCACGATGCGTTCTGCTTTGCGGCATCGCTCCCGGCATCCCTCGCGGGGCGGTGTCGACCATGCGCAGTGGGGCACTCGGCCCCCTGGCGGATCCGCCCGGGAACCGTCCCAGGCTGGAGGTGAAGGACATGGGTCATGGTGGGAACGTCATCGACGAACTGGTGACCGATCACCGCGAGGTGGAAGAACTGTTCGGCAAGATCGAGGCGCTGCCGTCCGGACACAAGGTCCGCAAGCTGTACGCGGACCAGGTCACGATGGAACTGGTCCGGCACTCGGTGGCCGAGGAGGCCTACCTCTACCCGGCGGTGCGCGAGCACGTCGCCGGCGGGGACGCCCTCGCGGACAAGGAGCTGGAGGACCACGCCAAGGCCGAGCAGCTCATGAAGGACCTGGAGGGCCGCGCCGCGGACGACCCCGACTTCGACCGGCTGGTCCGCTCCCTGATGAGCGAGATCCGCGAGCATGTGGCCGACGAGGAGGAGAACCTCTTCCCGAAACTGCGCGCGGCCTGTCCCGAGAGCGCCTTGGACGAGCTGGGCGACAAGGTCCGCACGGCGAAGAAGACGGCGCCGACGCGGCCCCACCCGGCCGCCCCGGACAAGCCGCCGGCCAACAAGATGCTGGCGCCGGGCATGGGCATGGTCGATCGCATGCGAGACGCGCTGACGGGGCGGGGCAAGAAGAGCTGATCCCGCCCGACGAGGGACGCTGCCGAGGGGCCCGTCACCGTGTGACGGGCCCCTCGGCGCGCCCGGCCCCCGAAGGGCTTGTGAGCAAGCACACTCAGTGAGGCAAAGGCCTCTGGCCCGGCGGAACTTGAGGCCACGCGCGGCGGTGCGGTCAAGCCGCTCCGCCCGCTTCATCCCACCCCGTCTGCCACGATGGTCCGCGCCGTGACCGACGGGGCCCGCACCAGGTCCCCAGCAGGAGTGGCCGTGCAGCGAAGCCGGCGTTCCCCGGTTTCCGCTGCCCCTGTGACCGCCGCTCGCCCCTCGGGTTCCGCACTGTGCCTACGATCCCCGCCGCCCCCGCGCCTCGCCCTGCCCCCGACACCACCGCCGCCCCCGCCCTCCCGGGGGCAGGGTCCCGCTCGCCGTGGCGGTCGCTGAGACACCGCGGCATGCGCTGGTGGTCCGTGGCGAACCTCCTGTCGAACACCGGCACCTGGATGCAGCTCACGGTCCAGAACCTGCTGGTGCTGCAGATCACCGGGTCGGCCGCCGCGACCGGCCTGTCCATGTCGGTGCAGGCCGCCCCGGCGCTCTTCATGAGCGTCCTGGGCGGCGCGGCCGTCGACCGCTGGCCCCGCAAGCTGATCGCCGCCGTCAGCCAGGCCCTCCTGGGCGCGGTCGCCTTCACGACCGCGGTGCTGGTGGCGCTGGACCGGCTCGACATGACGTCCCTGATGGTGCTGGCCGCCGTCACCGGCACGATCGCCACCGTGGACGGCCCGGCCTGCGCCCTGCTGGGCAACGACCTCGTGCCCGTGGAGGACCTGCCCTCCGCGATCGGCGTCGGCGCGCTGGTCCACAACGCGGGCCGGCTCGCCGGCGCGGCACTGGCCGGCGTGACCGTGGGCTTCCTCGGCACGGCCTCCGCATACGTGGCCAACGGCCTGTCCTTCCTCTTCGTGACCGCCGTCATCCCGTTCCTGAAGCCCGCGCGAGGCACGAGCGTCGTCGCCCGGGCCGGGCGGGTCGTCCCACGGCAGCGCGACCGGCGGGCCGGGACGAGCGCGCGCGACGGCCTGCTGTTCTTCGCCCGCCGCCCCCGTCTGGTCGCTCTCGCCGGCATCACCGGCGTCAGCAGCGTCTTCGGCCGCAACTACGGCCTCACCCTCGCCGTGCTCGTCACCGGCCCCCTCGCGGGCGGTCCCGGCGCGTTCGGCACGGTCTCCACGGTCCTCGCCGTCGGCGGGATCCTCGGCGCGGTCCTCGGCGCCCGGCTGCGCAAGCCCTCGGTGCGGGCGGTGGGCGCGTTGGCGGCGGCGGGCGGGCTGCTCCAGGTCGTGGCGGGACTGTCGCCGTCCCTGGTCGTGCTCCTCGTCCTGGTCCTGCCCATGGCGGTGGTGGAGTCCGTCTCCGACACCGCCGGAACGGCCGTCCTCCAGACCGACCCGCCCGCCCACATGCGCGGACGCGTCCTCGGCGTGTGGAGCAGCGTCGGCACGGTGTGGAGCCTGGGCGGCCCGCCCGCCCTCGGCCTGCTCATGGAACTCGCGGGAGCCCGCGGCGCCCTGGTCACCAGCGGCCTCCTGATCGCCATCACGATCACCACCGGCCTCGTCCTCCACCGCCGCCGCCCCCGCACACCCCCACTCCACCCCCTCCCCAGCCACCCGGACGACGACCACCCCACCCGAGAATCCCTCCAAACGGCAGCCTGAGCGCCCGGGCCACCGCCACGACCTGCGAGGACGCGGAGAACGCCGCTCACGCGCGCTCGTATGATCTCGTCCCGTGAAGGACGAACAGCGGCCGAGCGCCGCAACGCCCACCGAGGCCCGCCCGGCCCCCGCGCCCACCCTGGCGCCCCCTGCCCCGGAGCCGGCCTCCGCGCCGGCCCTCAGGGAGCCGGATGCGGCGCCGACCGTCGTGGAGCTGGCCTATGTACCGACCCGGGCCGATGCCGCCGAGGCGCTGCGCGCACGCACCGGCCGGGCCTCATGGGCCGTCCCGGCGTTCGTCCTGCTGGTCACGGCAGTCGCCGTCGCCGTCCTCGCCTGGCGCGCCGCGCCTGCGGACGTCGTCGGCGAGGTGGGCGTGGTCGGCCTGTGCGGGGCCCTGGGAGGTCCGTTCGGCAGCGGGGCGAACCGTTGGTGGCGGGCGCGGCAACTGACCAGGGTCGCGGGTTACCGCGGATACGTCATGTGGGTGAACGGGAACGGCGTCCAGACGGCCAGCTCGATCATGGAGAGCCGGATCCCCTGGACCTCCTTCCGCCACGGCATCGAGACCGCGAACCTGTTCGTCCTGGTCGTCGACGACACTGTGGGAGGCATGGTGCTGGTGCCCAAGCGCGGGCTGCGCGGGGGAGCGGACGTCGGCATGCTGCGGACGCTCGTCGCGTCGCGGGTCGCTCTGCGGCGGGCGTCCGGGGCCTGAGCGAACCCCGGCCCGGAAGTGCCCGGCCTCAGGCGATGAGTGCCTGGCCCCGGCGCAGGTGGTTCACGAGTTGGCGGCGGTGGAGGTCGGACACGGGGGCGAGGAGGTCGGGGTGGCGCAGGAGGGCCGCCGCCCGGCGGTCGTGGGCGTCCGGGGCGAGCAGGCGGCCGAAGCTCATCGGCAGTCCGGTGGTGTGGTCGCCGCCGTCCAGGCCGGCCACCGCCAGGGCCGCCAGCTCGGGGTCGGTCAGCAGACAGGCCGCCCAGCTCGCGACCACCTCGTCCACCCAGCTGCGCCAGGCCGCGTCGTCGGCCCTCGCGCCGCTGACCCGGTCCAGGCGCGCCGAGCCCCCGGGGCCGGCCACGTCCACCAGCGCGGCGTCCATCACCGTCGGGTACCGCAGCCACGCCGCGACGGTCACCGCCTGCCGGGCCTGCGCCTCGCACAGGGCCGAGGCCATCGCCCCGCCGGACGCCGGATACGACCGGGTCAGCCACTGGGCGGTCGCCGCTATGACAGGGGAGAGGTCTGCGCGCACTGAAAGCCGTCCGGACTGCGAAGAGGGGGACAGGGAGCCGTTGAAACGGTAGCCCGCGGCCCCCGCCCGGCGACATGCCCGCACCCCCGCAGCCGACGTGGCCTGCGCCACAGGGAAGGCGAGGCGCTCGCCTCCGCCGCGGCGCTCGCCTCCGCCGCGGCGCTCCGGCCGCTCGCGGACACCCTGCGGGCGGGCCGAGGCACCTTTCTTCCGTCCTCGTCGAGAAGATCCGCCTTCCGAGCCGTACCTGTCGGCAACGAGGGGCCGCGCGCCCCTCTCGCGGATCGATCCAAGGGACGTACCTCATGAACGCAACCGCTGCCATCGGCGTCACCGGCCTCGGCGTGATGGGCCGCAACCTCGCGCGGAACTTCGCCCGCAACGGCTACACCGTCGCCGTCCACAACCGCAGCGCCGGCCGCACCCGGGCGCTCGTGGACGAGTACGGGCACGAGGGCGCGTTCGTGCCCGCCGAGACGGCCGCGGAGTTCGTGGCCGCCCTGGAGCGCCCCCGCCGACTGATGATCATGGTGCAGGCGGGCGCGGTCACCGACGCCGTGATCGACGAGTTCGCCCCGCTCCTGGAGCCCGGCGACATGATCATCGACGGCGGCAACGCCCACTTCGCCGACACCCGCCGCCGTGAGGAGGCCCTGCGCGCCCGCGGCATCCACTTCGTCGGCACCGGCGTCTCCGGCGGCGAGGAAGGCGCCCTCAACGGGCCGTCGATCATGGTCGGCGGCTCCACCGAGTCGTACGCCGTGCTCGGCCCGATGTTCGAGAAGATCGGCGCGCAGATCGAGGGCGAGCCGTGCGCCGCCCACGTCGGCACCGACGGCGCCGGGCACTTCGTCAAGATGGTCCACAACGGCATCGAGTACGCCGACATGCAGCTCATCGCCGAGGCGTACGACCTGCTGCGCCAGGTCGCCGGCTACACCCCGACCGAGATCGCGTCCATCTTCCGCACCTGGAACGACGGCCGGCTCGGCTCCTACCTGATCGAGATCACCGCCGAGGTCCTCGCCCACACCGACGCCGCCACCGGACGGCCGTTCGTGGACATCGTCGCGGACGCCGCCGGCCAGAAGGGCACCGGCCGCTGGACCGTGCAGACCGCCCTCGACCTGGGATCCCCGGTCACCGCCATCGCCCAGGCCACCTTCGCCCGCGCCGCCTCCGGCCAGAGCGACCTGCGCGCCGCCTACGCCGGGCTGCCCGGCGGCACCGCGCCCGAGCTCAGCCGCACCGAGGCCGCACGCTTCACCTCGCAGGTGGAGCACGCCCTGTACGCGTCGAAGGTCGTCGCCTACGACCAGGGCTGGAAGATGATCCAGGACGCGGCCGGAGAGTTCGGCTGGAAGATCGACCTGGGCGAGGTCGCCAAGATCTGGCGCGGCGGCTGCATCATCCGCGCCTCGTTCCTCGACCGCATCCGCACCGCGTACGCCGCCGACCCCGAGCTGGTCAGCCTGCTCGCCGAGGAGGAGTTCTCCCGGGAGATCGCCGCCGCGCAGGTCCCGTGGCGCGAGACCGTCGCCTCGGCCGCCCGGCGCGGCATCCCCGTGCCCGCGTTCTCCGCCGCCCTCGCCCACTACGACACCCTGCGCGCCGGCCGGCTGCCCGCCGCCCTGCTCCAGGGGCAGCGCGACTACTTCGGCGCCCACACCTACCGCCGCACCGACCGCCCCGGCTCCTTCCACACCCACTGGTCGGAGCCGGGCCGCCCGGAGACCGTCTCCGACTGAGCCCCCGGACACGCGGAAACCCGTACGGCCCCGCCCCGCTGCACGCGGGAACGGGGCCGTACGCGGCGCGGGGCGCCCGGCGGTCAGGCGCTGGGCGCCGGGTACGTCGGGTACTCCACCCCGGAGACGTGCTGGACGACGCGGACGACCTGGCAGGAGTAGCCGAACTCGTTGTCGTACCAGAGGTAGAGGATCGCGTTGTCGCCCTCCACCTTCAGCGCGCCGGCGTCCACGATCGAGGCGTGCCGCGAGCCGATGAAGTCGCTGGAGACCGCGTCGGGCGCGCTGATGAAGTCGATCTGGCGCTTGAGCGGCGAGGTCAGCGACACATGGCGCAGGTAGTCGACGACCTCCTCGCGGTCGGCCTCCCGGGCGAGCTGGAGGTTCAGGATCGCGATCGACACGTCGGGCACCGGGACGCGGATCGAGCTGCCCGTGATCCGCGCCTTGAGGTCGGGCAGCGCCTTGGCGACGGCGGAGGCGGCCCCGGTCTCGGTGATGACCATGTTGAGCGGCGCGGAACGGCCCCGGCGGTCGGACTTGTGGTAGTTGTCCAGCAGGTTCTGGTCGTTGGTGAACGAGTGGACGGTCTCCACGTGACCGCGCAGCACGCCGTACTCGTCCGCCATCGCCTTCAACGGCGGCACGATCGCGTTGGTGGTGCAGGAGGCGCAGGACAGGATGTTCTCGTCCGGCTTGATCGTGTCGTGGTTGACGCCGTGCACGATGTTCGGCACGTCGCCCTTGCCGGGCGCGGTCAGCACGACCTTGCCGACGCCGGGCCGCAGGTGCTTCGACAGGCCCTCGCGGTCACGCCACTTGCCCGTGTTGTCGATCAGGATGGCGTCGTTGATGCCGTACGCGGTGTAGTCGACCTCGGAGGGGTCGTTCGCGTAGATCACCTTGATCTCGTTGCCGTTGGCGACGATCGTGCTGTTCGCCTCGTCGACGGTGATCGTGCCCTGGAACTGGCCGTGGACGGAGTCGCGGCGCAGCAGTGAGGCGCGCTTGACCATGTCCTCGCCGGCCCGCTCCCCGCCGCCCCGCACGACGATGGCGCGCAGCCGCAGACCGTTGCCGGAGCCGGACTTCTCGATCAGCAGCCGGGCGACGAGCCGGCCGATGCGGCCGAAGCCGTAGAGCACGACGTCGCGCGGCTCACGGCGCTCGATCTTGTTCTCACCCGTGGCGCCGGATACGGCGTCGGCGGTGAAGTCCAGCACCGACAGACCGCGGTCGTCGGCCCGGTAGGTCGCGGCGAGCATGCCGATGTCGATCTGGGACGGGCCGAGGTCCAGCGTGGTGAGGGCCTGGAGGAAGGGCAGCGTCTCGGTCACCGAGAGTTCCTCGCCGGCGATCTGCCGGGCGAAGCGGTGGGTCTTGAGGATGCTGACCACCGACTTGTTCACCAGGGAGCGGCTGTGCAGCAGGACGGTGACGTCCCGCTCCCGGTGGAGCTTCCCGATCATCGGGATCATCGACTCCGCGATCTCCTCGCGGTTCTTCCAGTTGGTGAACGAGTCGTCGTTGACAGTCACAGGTTTCTCTTTCGAGCTAGGCAGCGCTCATACGATAACCCGCTCGTTCCGCGGTCCTTCAGGGGGGCCGCTACCTGCGGGTATCACAACCGCGGCGCGGTGCCGAAGCGCGGGCCGAGGTCGGGGCGGTCGCTGCCCGCGAGTTCGGTGACCCGGTGGTGGACGCGCCTGAGGTCGTCCAGCAGGATCTGCGTCTCGTCCGTGCCGAGCCCGGCCCCGCGCGAGATCTCCTCCAGATGGACCGGCTCGCCGCCGCCGCGCTCCTCGGCCGCGGCCAGCGCGCGCAGGACCTCCTCGTGCCGCTCGGTGTAAGGGGGTGGCTCCGGGTGCTTCATGGGTCCCTCCAGCGTCGTGGGCAAAGGTCCCGGGTATCCACGAAACGGCGGCCGCACCCCGATTGAGCGCGGTGCGAGCGGGTACGCGAGGCCGGACCGCCCATCCGCCGCCCGTCTGGGGAAGAACCATGGAAACACCCGCCCACGAGCCCGACACGACCCCCGCCGCCCGAGCGCTGGACGCGCTGGCCAAGGACACGGGGGACACCGAGGCGCTGGACACCCTCGCCCACTGCGACGTGCTGGTGCCCGTCCCCGACGACGCCGCCGACGAGGACGTCACCAACCCCGCCACGCTGGCGCTCCCCGTGCTGGAGCAGCCCGGCGGCGCGCACGTGGTCCCTGTCTTCACCTCCGAGCCGGAGATGGTCGACCTCCTTCCGGAGGTGGCCCGCTACCGTCTGGTGCCGCTGGGCGCGCTCGCCCACCAGTGGCCGGAAGGCGAGCTCTCCCTCTCCATCGACGCGGCCGGCGACCACCCCCTGACCCTCACCTCGGAGGGGGTCCGCACACTGCTGGCCAGGTGACCCGACCACACCCCCGAGGGCCCCGGTCGTTCCCGCAGGCGCCCGCGCTCGTCCGCGTGGGCGCCTGCCGGTGTGCTCAGCCGCCCAGCATCCGCTCCAGCACCGCTCGCTGGAGCGGCCGGACCTCCGTGTGCAGGTCGCGGCCCTTGGGGGTGAGGGCGACCCAGACGCCGCGCCGGTCCTCCATGCAGACGGAGCGCTCCACCAGGCCGTCCTTCTCCAGGCGGCCGATCAGACGGGACAGGGCGCTCTGGCTGAGGTGCACCCGGCCGACGAGGTTCTGCACCCGGCACTGGTCACCCTGCCGGGGCGCCTCGGCGGCGAGGATGTCGAGCACCTCGAAGTCGCTCGCGCCGAGGCCGTGGGGGTGCAGCGCGCGGTCGATCTCGCACATCGTGCGCGCGTGCACCGAGAGGATGTCGCGCCACCGCTCTTCGAGGCCCGCCTCGACCGTCTTCGCTGCCATACCCGCACGGTAACACTGTCGACGCCCATTGTTTACCGTGCAACTAGTGCGGGTGCAAGAAGCGCTCGTCCCGCACCGGCCCGCAGCTCACGTCGCCGCAGCCCTCACGTCGACTCCCGTCGGACCAGCTCCGTCGGCAGGATCACCGCCGCCGGGTCCTCGCCGCCGATCTGGGCGAGCAGCACCCGCACCATCTCGCCGCTGATCCGGTCCCAGGGCTGGCGGATCGTGGTGAGCGCCGGCGAGGCCGCCGTCGCCGCGGGGGAGTCGTCGAAACCGCCCACCGCCACGTCCTCGGGGACGCGCCGGCCCGCCCGGTGCAGCACCGTCAGCACGCCCTGCGCCATCAGGTCGGACGCCACGAACACCGCGTCCAGGTCGGCCGCCCGCTCCAGCAGCCGCTCCGCGCCCGCCTCGCCGCTGGCCCGGCTGTAGTCGCCGGAGACGACCAGACGCTCGTCGTAGGCGACCCCCGCCTCGGCCAGCACCTCCTTGTAACCGGCGAGCCGCTCCACCCCGCCCGGTGTGTCCAGCGGGCCGGTGACCACTGCGATCCGGCGCCGGCCGAGCCCCAGCAGATGGCGCACCATGTCCCGCGCGCCGTCCCGGTCGTCGGCGGCCACGTAGCTCACCTTCGACCCGAGCCCGATCGGCTTGCCGCAGGCGACCAGCGGCACCCCCGCCTCGCGCAGCTCGGAGGCGATCGGGTCCCCGGAGTGGCTGGAGACCAGCAGCACCCCGTCCACGTGCCCGGCGGTGATGTACCGGGTGATGCGCCGACGTTCGTCCTCGGTCCCGGCCAGCATCAGCAGCAGCGGGATGTCGTGCGCGGCCAGCGCCTGGGTGCAGTGCCGCAGCAGGACGTTGAAGTTGGGGTCCTCGAAGAACCGCTCCTGGGGCTCCGTGAGCAGGAAGCCGACGGAGTCGGAGCGCCCGGTGATCAGCGAACGGGCGTGCCGGTTGACGACGTAACCCGTTCTGCGGATGGCCGCGTCGACCGCCTCCCGGGCGGACCTGCTGACGTAGTGCCCGCCGTTGAGCACCCGGGAGACGGTGCCCCGTGAGACCCCCGCCTCGCGGGCCACATCGTGGATCGTCGGCGGTCTGCGCCTGCCCCCCGCGCCATTGCTCATCGTCATGACTTTACTGCCCCGGACAGCAGGTCCAGGCTCCAGAACCGCTGGACGACCAGGAACAGCGCCACCAGCGGGATCACCGCCAGGAACGCGCCGGTGATCACCAGCGTGTACAGCGCGGGCGTGTTGGAGCCCTGCTCCAGCAGTGTGTGCAGGCCCAGCGTGATCGGGAACCGCTCGTCGTCGCTGAGCATGACGTACGGCAGCAGGAAGTTGTTCCACACGGCCACGAACTGGAACAGGAACACCGTCACCAGCCCCGGCGCCATCATCGGCAGCGCGATCCGCGTGAAGATCCGCCACTCGCCCGCCCCGTCCATCCGCCCGGCCTCCACCACGTCGGCCGGCACGGCCGCCGCCGCGTAGACGCGCGCGAGGTAGACGCCGTAGGGGGAGAGGACCTGCGGCAGCAGCACCGACCAGTAGGAGTCCGTGAGGTTCGCCTGCGCCAGCAGCAGGTACTGCGGGACGGCCAGGATGACCGGCGGCATCAGCACGCCCGCCAGCAGCACGTTGAACACCGTCTCACGGCCCCGGAAGCGGTACGTCGCCAGCGCGTAGCCGCTGACCGCCGACACGCACGTCGACAGCAGGGCGCCGGCGCCGGCGTACAGGGCGGAGTTGCCCATCCACCGCCAGTACAGGCCGTCGCGGTAGGAGTTGAGGTCGGCGATGTTGCCGGCGAAACCGGTCCCCGGCCAGAACGTGAACGTGGAGAACAGCTCACGCCCCGACTTGGTGGAGGCGATCACCACCCACGCCACCGGCAGCAGGCAGTACGCCGCGCCGAACAGCAACGTCAGCGTCGGGACGAACGCTACGCGAGCGCGCAGCGGCGGGCGGCCGCGGTCCGCGCGCCTGGCGCCGGCAGCGGCGGGCGCCTCGTGGACGGCGAGGGAACTCATCGGGTCGCCTCCCCCTCGGTACGGCGGTTCGCGACCCGCAGGAACCCGAAGGACAGCAGCAGCGTGGCCAGCGCGATGATCACGGCCTGCGCGGACGCCCCGTGGACGTCGCCCGTGCGGAACGCGTCCCGGTACACCTTCATCAGTGGACTCCACGTCGTGGAAACGGAGTTGGTGAGCGGCTTCAGCGTCGTCGGCTCACTGAACACCTGGAGCGTCGCGATGATCGAGAAGAAGAACGTCAGCACCAGCGAGGGCGCCACCATCGGGATCTTGATCCGCAGCGCGATCTGCAGCGGGGTGGCCCCGTCCAGCTTCGCCGCCTCGTACACCTCGCCCGGGACGGCCCGCAGCGCGGTGTAGATGACGATCATGTTGAAGCCGGTGCCGCCCCAGACCGCGATGTTCGACAGGGCCAGGTACAGCGGCCCGCCGTCCAGCAGGTCGGGCTGCGGCAGGCCCAGCGCGTCGAGCACGAAGTAGAACGGGCTGACGTCCGGCAGGTACAGGAAGCCCCACAGCAGCGCCGCCACCACGCCGGGAATGGCGTACGGCAGGAAGATCGCGAGCCGGGTGAAGGGGGACAGCCGTACCTTCTCGGAGTCCAGCATCAGCGCGAACAGCAGCGCCAGGCCCAGCATCACCGGGACCACGATGCAGCCGTAACCGAGCACGCGCAGCGCGCCGTTCAGCAACTCGTCGTCGGTGAAGGCGGCCGTGTAGTTCTCCAGGCCGGCCCAGACCTCCCTGCGGGCCCCGGCGCCCAGGCCCAGCCCGGACACCTTCACCTTGCGGAAGCTGAGCCAGACCGCGTAGCCGATGGGCAGCGCGAAGAACAGCACGAAGAGCACCGTGGCGGGAAGGAGGAAGAAGTACGGGGCGCTGCGCGCTCGTTCGCGGCGCGCGGCGCGGGAGGGGAGGACGTACGGGGCCTTCCCGGCCCCGTACGGCGTGCCGTGTGCGCTGGTCACTCGGAGACCCCGAAGCCGTTCTTCTTGAGGTCGGCGACGGTGGCCGCGTGCATCGTGTCCAGGGCGGCGGAGAAGTCCGACTTGTTCTTCGCGGCGGCGCCGAAGGCGTCCTTGAAGCTGGTGTACGCGACGTTCACGTTCGGGCCCCAGGCCGAGGGCGCCGTCGTCTTCGCGATGGCGGCGGCCTTGGTGTAGAAGTCCGGCTGGTTGGAGAAGAAGGCCGGCGGCGTGGTGAAGGCGCCGCTGAGCTGCGCGGAGGTGGAGGCCGGGTAGATGCCGCCCTCCTTGGCCAGCGCGTTGAGCGCCGTGCCGTCGGTGTTCAGCCAGACGGCGAACTTCGCCGCGGCCGCCTTGTGCTGGGAATCGGTGGTGACGGCGGTGGACGAGCCGCCCCAGCTGCCGGTGACGTTCTCGGACTGCGACCACTGGGGGAGCGGGGCCATGGCCCACTTGCCCTTGGTGTCCGGCGCGGCGGTGGTCAGGGTGCCGGGCGCCCACACGGCGCTCACCCAGGCGATCTGCTTGCCGGTGTCGAGCGCCTTGTTCCAGGCCGGGGTGTACATCGGCTGGTCGTCGACGGCGCCCTCCTTGACCAGGCCGCCCCAGAAGTCGGCGACCTTCTTGGTGGCCGCGTCATGGATGCCGACCTTCCACTTGTCGCCGGTGGTCGTCCACCACTTGGCGCCGGCCTGCTGCGCGAGGCCCGCGAACAGTCCGGAGTCGTTGGCGGAGAACGTGGTCAGGTCCTTGTCCGGCGCCTTCTTCTTCAGCGCGCGAGCGGTCTGGGCGAACTGCTCCCAGGTGGTGGGGACCGTGAGGCCGTACTGCTTGAACAGGTCCTCGCGGTAGTAGAACATCATCGGCCCGATGTCCTGCGGCACCGCGTACAGCGCGTCCGTGCCCAGCGTCGTCTGCTGCCAGACGCCCTCGGCGAACTTGCCCCTGGCCTCGCCGACGTCCCCCGCTATGTCCGCCAGCGCGTCGTTGCTGACCAGCGTGGGCAGCGCCTGGTACTCGGCCTGGACCAGGTCGGGGGCCTTGCCGGCCTTGTGCGCGGTGAGGATCTTGGTGACCAGGTCGTCGCCGGACGCCTGCTTCTTCACCGTGACCGTGATCTGCGCGCTCTTGCCGGGCCCCTTGTTCCACAGGTCCGCGACCTTGTCCATGCCGGGCGTCCAGCTCCAGTACGTCAGCGAGACCGGTCCGGACCGGGCGTCGCTCCCGTCGGACGAGCCGCACGCGGCGAGGGCGGTGCCGCCGAGAGCGGCGGCGACGGCGGCGGCCGTGACTCTGAACAGCCGGCGGCGCTTCGCGTTGGGCATGGATCTTCTCCCCTGACCTGGGTTCCCACCTGCTGCGAGAACCTGCCATGCTTCTGTGAGCGTTCACAGTAGAGAAACATCCTGGACACTTGTCAATGGTTGTTGCTGTGCGGTTATGTTGGGTTCGCACCGCCGATCCGGTGTGTGCACGTTCCCATGATCCGTGGTGCGCACGGTCCCAAAATGATCGATCCGACGGGAGACACCCATGCCGGAGCCCATCCCGGAGACCACCCCCAGGGGCCTCACCAGGCTCGCCTTCGGCGGGGACTACAACCCCGAGCAGTGGCCGGAAAGCGTCTGGCAGGAAGACGTCCGGCTCATGCGGGAGGCCGGCGTCACCATGGTCAGCGTCGGCATCTTCTCCTGGGCCATGCTGGAGCCGGAACCGGGTGTGTACGACTTCGGCTGGCTGGACCGCATCCTCGGCCTGCTCCACGACAACGGCATCCGCGTCGACCTCGGCACGCCCACCGTCTGCCCGCCCGTCTGGTTCTACCGCGCGCACCCCGAGGCGCTGCCCGTCACCCCCGACGGCGTGCGCCTCGCGTTCGGCTCCCGCGGCGCGATCTGCCACAGCGACGCCGACTACCGCACGGCCGCCGCGAACATCACCACCCGGCTCGCCGAACGCTACGGCGACCACCCGGCCCTGGCGATGTGGCACGTCCACAACGAGTACGGCGTTCCCGTCTCCGCCTGCTACTGCGACTCCTGCGCCGCACACTTCCGCCGCTGGCTGCGAGAGACGTACGGCACCGTCGCCGCCGTCAACGAGGCCTGGGGCACCGCCTTCTGGGGCCAGCGCTACGCGAGCTTCGACGACATCGACCCGCCGCGCACCACCCCCACCGTCGGCAACCCCGGCCAGGCTCTCGACTACAAGCGCTTCGCCGACGCCACCATGCGTGAGAACTTCCGCGCGGAGCGGGACATCCTGCACCGCCTCTCACCCGGCGTCCCGGTCACGACGAACTTCATGACCGCCCTCAGCCAGTGCGACTCCGTCGACTACTGGGCCTGGGGCCGCGAGGTCGACATCGTCACCAACGACCACTACCTGATCACCGACGGCCGCCGCACCCACGTCAACCTCGCCATGGCCGCCGACCTCACCCGCTCCGTCGCCGGCGGCGCCCCCTGGATCCTCCTGGAGCACTCCACCTCGGGCGTCAACTGGCAGCCCCGCAACCCCGCCAAGGCCCCCGGCCAGATGGCCCGCAACTCCCTCGGTCACGTCGCCCGCGGCTCCGAGGGCGCCATGTTCTTCCAGTGGCGGCAGTCCCGGCGGGGCGCCGAGAAGTTCCACTCCTCGATGGTCCCGCACGGCGGCACCGACACCCGCGTGTGGCGCGAGGTCGTCCGACTCGGCGCCGCCCTCGACTCCCTGAGCCCCCTGCGCGGCACCCGCACCGAGGCCGACGTGGCCGTCCTGTGGGACTGGCAGTCCTGGTGGGCGCAGAACCTCGCCTGGCGCCCCAGTGAGGACCACGACGCCCGCGAACGCGCCGACGCATTCTACGAAGCCCTCTACGACCTCCACCTCACCGTCGACTTCGCCCACCCGGAAGCCGACCTGTCCGCCCACCCCCTCGTCGTCGTGCCCGCAATGTACCTCACCACCGAGGCGGCCGGGCGCAACCTCACGCGATACGTCGAGGCCGGGGGCACCCTCGTCGTCTCCTGCTTCTCGGGGATCGTCGACGAGCACGACGCCGTCCACGAGGGCCCCCACCCGGGCGCGCTGCGCGACGTCCTCGGCCTGACCGTCGAGGAGTTCTCCCCGCTGCTCCAGGGCGAGAGCGTCCGGGTCACCGGCCCCGACGGCGTCGAGCTGAGCGGCGACGTGTGGAGCGAGTTCGTCGTGCCGCGCGGCGCGGAGACGGTCTGGACGTACGCCGACGGCCTCACCGCCGGCCACCCGGCCGTCACCCGCCACCGCCTCGGCGAGGGCGCCGCCTGGTACGTCTCCACGCGCCTCGGCCACGACGGCCTGACCGCCCTGCTGGAGCGGGCCGCCGACGACGCACGGCTCGCCCCGCGCACCGGACTGCCGCGCGACCTGGAGGTCGTCCGGCGCTCCGGCGAGACGGGCGTCTACCTGTTCGCGATCAACCACACCGGCGCCGACGCCAAGGTGCCGCTGGACACCCCCGGCACCGAACTGCTGACCGGCGAACACGCCGCGGGCCGCCTCGCGGTACCGGCGGGAGCCGTACGCGTCGTACGACTCGACGGCTGAACCAGCTCCTTCCTCGCCCGTGGAGCCACGAGCCGCGGGCGAGGGAGGCCTTCGCCGCGGGGGGATCCGCCTCTGTGACCAGTCCTCCCCGTGAGAATCCACCTCCACCACGTCGAAGGGACGACGGACGACGATGTTCCATCCCAGACGCACCCTCAGGGCCCTGCTGCTGCCGCTCGCCGCGGGACTCGCCCTCACCGCCCTCCCTGCGCTCAGCGCGCACGCCGCGGCCCCGCTCGCCAACGGCGGCTTCGAAGCCGACGGCTCCGGGACGGCCGTGCCCGCCGGCTGGTCGGAGAGCGGCGACAGCGCCGCCTCGTTCACCGAGGCGGGCGGCCACGGCGGCAGCCTGCGCCTGTCCCACTGGGCGTCCACCCCCTACAAGGTGGAGACCTACCAGCGGCTGTCCGGGCTCGCCGACGGCGCTTACACCCTGACCGCCTGGGTGCGCTCCGGCGGCGGCCAGAACTCCGCCTCCATCGGCCTGAAGAACTGCGGCGGCCCCGAACAGCGCACCGACATCCCGGTCTCCGCGAGCGGCTGGATCCGCGTCGTCGCCTCCGTCACGGTCACCCTCCACCAGTGCACGGTCAGTGTCGCCTCCGACGCCAACGCCGGGAACTGGATCAACGTCGACGACCTGACCCTCACCCCGGGCTCCACGGGCCTCACCGTCAAGGGCTCCGACGTCTCCTCCCTCATCAAGAGCGAGGCCAAGGGCGGCGTCTACCGCGACGGTTCGGGAGCGAGGGGCGACGCGCTCGCCATCCTGAGGAACGCCGGGCAGAACTGGGCGCGCTTGAAGGTCTGGGTGGACCCCGCCGACGGCTACAACGACAAGGCCCGGGTGCTGGCGGCCGCCAAGCGCGTCAAGGCGCGGGGCATGAAGCTGCTGGTCGACTTCCACTACTCGGACACCTGGGCCGACCCCGGCGCGCAGAAGGTGCCCGCCCACTGGTCCGGCCACTCCTACGAGCAGCTCAAGACCGACGTCAGCCGGCACACCTCCGACGTCCTGCGCGCCCTCAAGGCACAGGGCACCACCGCCGACATGGTGCAGGTCGGCAACGAGATCAACGGCGGCACGCTGTGGCCCGCCGGCTCCACGGACAACTGGGCCCAGCTCGCCGGACTGCTCAACTCCGGCTACGACGCCGTCAAGGCCGTCGACTCCCGCACGGCGGTGGCCCTGCACCTCGCCAAGGGCGGCGACCTGGCCGGCACCCGCTGGTGGTTCGACAACGCCGTCTCCCACGGGGTGAGGTTCGACGTCATCGGCCTGTCCTACTACGGCTACTGGCACGGCACGCTCGCCGACTTCCAGACCACCCTGGACGACGCGGCCTCCCGTTACGCCAAGCCGGTCTTCGTCGCCGAGACGGCCTACCCCTTCCGGCTGGACAGCAAGGACGCGCACGAGAACATCATCGACGTCCCCGGCGAACTGGTCCCCGGCTACCCGGCCACGGTCGCCGGCCAGACCCGGTGGATGAAGGACGTGGCGAGCATCGTCGAGGCCGTCCCGAACGGACGCGGCCTCGGCCTGTTCCACTGGGAGTCCACCTGGACCGCCGTCGCGGGCAACGGCTGGGACCCGGCCGACGCCGCCTCCGGCAACGGCTGGGAGAACCAGGCCCTGTTCGGATACGACGACAGGGCGCTGCCCTCGATGTCCTGGTTCAGCCACCGCTGACACCCGACGCGCAGTCAAGGGGCCGGCCGCGGCACGCGGGCGGCCCCTTTCCGTCTTCCGCGACGCCCCCGAACCGCTCCATGGGCAGGTGGCGTTGCATCCAGGCCAAGGGTGGCGGAGTCCAGGACACGACCGCCCCCGCTGCGCGACAGTGGGAGGAAGCGGGGCAGGCGCTGCTTTCGCAACACGCCCTAGGAGCCCGGTCCCACTAGGACGGAGGGGACGACATGCTGAGGACTCCGGTCAGCGAACGGCGTCTGGCCATCCTGGAGTGGCTGAAGGATCCGGAGAGGCACTTCCCGCCGCAACGGCACGGCGACCTCGTCGAGGACGGCGTGAGCGCGGACGCCCTCGCGGCGAAACTGGGCGTGCGCCGCAGAGTCGCCGACACCCACCTCACCCTGCTCGCCGACCTCGGTCTGCTGCGCGCCAAGCGGATCCGCCGCCGCACCCACTACCGGCGCGACGAGATGCGCATCGCGGAAGTGGCCCGAATGTTCGAGAAAGGGTGGTGACGGCTGACGGCGAACCCGCACCCCCGTGAGCCTTACCCGCACGGCCCCCCGACGGCGACACCACCTACGCGCCCCGCGTCCCGGCATCGACCCCCACCAGCGAAGGGCAGACCCCACTCATGCACCGACCCTCGGATCTCGTCCCCGTGAGGTACCTCTCCCTCGGCGGCTCCGGCCCCGAGGACGTCGTGGCCGACCCGCACGGCCGCGTCCTGACCGGGCTCGCGGACGGCCGGATCCTGCGCGTCGACGGCCTCGACGACCCCGTGTGCGCCCGGGTCGAGGAGCTCGCCGTGATCGGCGGTCGCCCCCTCGGCCTCGAACTCCTTCCTGATGGCGATCTGTTGGTGTGCGACGCGGACGGCGCGCTGCTGCGCGTCGACACCCGCACCGGCCGCACGCGCGTCCTCGCGGAGTGGGCGGCGGGGGAGCGGCTGCGGTTCTGCAGCAACGTCGTCGCCCTGCCCGACGGGACCGTCTTCTTCACCGTCTCCAGCCAGGTCCACCCCTTGCACGACTGGATCGGCGACCTCGTCGAACACACCGGCACGGGCCGTCTGCTGCGCCTCGCACCCGGCGAGGAGGAACCCGAAGTCCTCCTCGAGGGGCTCCAGTTCGCCAACGGCCTCGCCCTCAGCGCCGACGGCGGCGCGCTCGTCGTCGCCGAGACCGGCGCCCGCCGCCTCACCCGCTACCGGCTCACCGGCCCCGGCGCGGGCCGTGCCGACACCCTCGTCGAGGACCTGCCGGGCTTCCCGGACAACCTGTGGCGCGGCGCCCCCGACGGCCCGATCTGGGTCGCCCTGGCCGGACCGCGGGTCCCCCCGCTCGACCTCCTGCACCGCGCGTCACCCGAGGTCCGCCGGCGCGCGGCCCGGCTCGCCCTGCGCGCGCCGTTCCACCCCACCGGCTCCGTCGGCGTGCTCGCAGTCGACGACGAGGGCCGCACCGTGCACCACCTCACCCGCCGGCGCTCCGGCTTCCGCATGGTCACCAGCGTCTGCGAGGCCCGCGGCCGGCTCGTCCTGGGCAGCCTGTGGGAACGCGGCATCGCGGTGTGCGAGGCGCCCGCCGCGAAGTGACCCCGGTCCGGCGCCGAGGCTATCCTGGTCACCGGTCGCGATCGCCTCGCGCCGCGGCGGTGGGGCCCGCCGTATTCGAACCGCGGCATGCGCGCCGCCAACGGTCCCTGCTCGCGATGGAGCGCGCCCGTGTGCCAGGGCCCCGGTGAGTAGGAGACACGCAGGCATGACAGCCCCGGAGACCGAGAGCCTCCGCACCCGGACCCGTCCCGCACGGCCCTCCGCCCGACGCGGTCAGGCGCCGGTGGTTGCGGTGGTCGCCCTCGGCGGCGCCCTCGGCGCGACCGCCCGGTACGCGGCCTCGCTCCACTGGCCCGCGCCACCCGGGGGGTTCCCCTGGGCCACCCTGTGGACCAACGTCGTGGGATGCGCCGTCATCGGCGTGTTCATGGTGGTCGTCACCGAGGCCAGGGCGGCTCACCGACTGGTCCGCCCCTTCTTCGGCACCGGCGTCCTCGGCGGCTTCACCACGTTCTCCACCTACGCCGTCGACATCCAGAAGCTGGTCGACTCCGGCCGCCCGGGCACGGGCCTGGCCTACCTCGCCGCGACGCCCCTCGCGGCCCTCTCCGCGGTGTGGCTCGCCTCCACGGCGACTCGCCGTGGCCTGAAGCGGAGGCAGCCATGACGAGGCTGACCGGCGACGCCGTTCGGGTGACCGTCCTCATCGGTGAGACCGACACCTGGCGTCATAAGCCCCTCTACGCCGAGATCGTGCACCGCGCCCACGCAGCCGGTCTCGCCGGCGCAAGCGTCTTCCGCGGCATCGAGGGCTACGGCGCCTCCTCCCTGATCCACACCTCGCGACTGCTCTCCCTCAGCGAGGACCTGCCGGTGGCCGTCGTCATCGTCGACACGCGGGCCCGCGTCCGGGAGTTCCTCCCGCAGCTCGACGAGCTCGTCACCGAGGGGCTGGTGATCCTCGACGACTGCGAGGTCATCCGATACGTCGGCCGTGACGAAATCCAGGATGAAGCGGACACGCAGGGTAAGAGGTCGTTGTGAACTGGCTGCTGGTCGTCGCGGGTGCCGTGGTCGGCGCCCCGCTGAGGTACCTCACCGACCGCGCGGTGCAGTCCCGGCACGACTCGGTGTTCCCGTGGGGCACCTTCACCGTCAACGTCGCCGGCTGCCTGATCCTCGGTCTGCTCACCGGCGCGGCGGTCGCGGGAGCGGCCGGCTCCCACCTCCAGCTGCTCCTGGGCACCGGACTGTGCGGAGCGCTGACGACGTACTCGACCTTCTCCTACGAGACCTTGCGGCTGGCCGAGACCGGAGCGCGTGTGTTCGCCGCGGCGAACGTCGTCGCGAGCGTGGTCGCCGGTCCAGGCGCGGCGTTCGTGGGAGTGGCCCTGGCGCGGGCGGTGTGGGCGTAGAGGGTCCACGTCCAGATGTAGTAGGACTGTCCCCGCCGCACCCGCTGCCGAGAAGAACTGGATCCCATGAGCGCCATCTCCGTCGGCCAAGCCGTCGTCCTCGGAGCCGTCGAGGGAGTGACCGAGTTCCTCCCTGTCTCGTCCACCGGCCATCTCAAGATCACCGAGGGCCTGATGGGCATCCCGGTCGACGACGACGCGGTCGTCGGCTTCTCGGCCGTCATCCAGGTCGGGGCGATCGCGGCCGTGCTCGTCTACTTCCGCAAGGACATCGCGCGGATCGTCTCCGCGTGGGCGCGCGGCCTCGCCGACAAGGAGCAGCGCTACCACCACGACTACAAGTTCGCCTGGTGGGTGATCTTCGCGACGATCCCGATCGTCCTCGTCGGCCTGGCCGCCAAGCCGCTCATCCAGGGCCCGCTGGCCTCCCTGTGGGTGGTCGCCGGCTCGCTCATCGCCGGCAGCGGCGTGATGTGGGCCGCCGACCGCATGGGCCGGCACAAGCGCGGCGAGGACGACACCTCCCTCAAGGACGCGATGCTCGTCGGCGGCTCGCAGATCCTCGCGCTGCTCTTCCCCGGCTTCTCCCGCTCCGGCGCCACCATGTCCACCGCCCTCATGCTCGACCTGGACCGCGTGGCCGCCACCCGGCTGTCCTTCTTCCTCGGCATCCCGGCCCTCACCGGAGCCGGCCTGTACGAACTGAAGGACGCCCTCGGGACCGGAGCGGGCGCGGCCCCCCTGATCGTCGGCACCGCCGTCTCCTTCGCCGTGGCGTACGCCTCCATCGCCTGGCTGCTCCGCTTCGTCGCCAAGCACTCCTTCAGCGCCTTCGTGATCTACCGGCTCGCGGTGGGCGTGCTGCTGTTCGCACTGCTCGGAACCGGTGTCCTGCACGGCTGAGCCGCGTCCGGGGGCGGCCCGGCGCCGCAGGGCCGCCGACGGTCCGCATTCCGGTCCGCCCCTTGACATCGTCCCGGGCCTCCCGGAGCATCGGGTCCCGTGAACCTGTCAGACAGCCAGACAGGTGGTCCGGCACCCCGCCGCGTCAGCGCGATGGAAGCGGTCCTCGGCCACCTCCGCGACGCCATCGAACGCGGCGCGTACGCCATCGGCGACAAGCTCCCCTCCGAGGCGGAGCTCTGCCGCACGCTGGAGGTCTCCCGCCCCGTCCTGCGTGAGGCCCTGCGCGCCCTGCAGACCATGGGCCTGACCATGTCGCGGACCGGCAAGGGCACCTTCGTGATCGCGAACACCGTCGAGGACCCCACCTTCGGCGACTACGCGGCCAGCGACCTGCTGGAGGTGCGCCGCCACGTCGAGATCCCGGTCGCCGGGTACGCGGCCCTGCGCCGCACCCCGGAGAACCTGGACCACCTGGCCCATCTGCTGGACCGCATGGAGCGGGAGACGGACACCACCGCATGGGTCGCGATGGACTCCCTCTTCCATCTCGCGGTGGCCGAAGCCGCCCAGAACCCGGTCTTCCGCCGGGTCATCGAGGAGATCCGCGACGCACTGGCGCGTCAGTCGGCCTTCCTCAACGAGCTGGGCGGCCGGCGCGAGCAGTCCAACCGCGAGCACCGGGCCATCGTCGAGGCGCTGATCGACGGTTCCGAACACGACGCCGTGGAGGCCATGAGCCACCACCTCGACCGCGTCGAGACGACCCTCACCGACATCGTGCGCTCCGCGCGCACGGACAGCACCACGGAAGGCGGTACCGAGGCGTGAGCGAACAGCACCTCAAAGACGAGACGCGCCCCACCTCCCGTCATGTGGACGCCGGCGACGAGGGGTACAGCAAGTCCCTCAAGTCCCGCCACGTCAACATGATCGCCATCGGCGGAGCCATCGGCACCGGCCTCTTCCTCGGCGCCGGCGGCAGGCTCGCCGACGCCGGGCCCTCCCTCTTCATCGCCTACGCGGTCTGCGGCGTCTTCGCCTTCCTCGTGGTGCGCGCCCTCGGCGAACTCGTCCTCTACCGCCCCTCCTCGGGCGCCTTCGTCTCCTACGCCCGGGAGTTCCTCGGCGAGAAGGGCGCCTACACGGCCGGCTGGATGTACTTCCTGAACTGGGCCACCACCGGCATCGCCGACATCACCGCCGTCGCCACCTACACCCACTACTGGGGCATGTTCTCCGACATACCCCAGTGGGTGATCGCGCTCGTCGCCCTGGCCGTCGTCCTCACCGTGAACCTGATCTCGGTGAAGATCTTCGGCGAACTGGAGTTCTGGTTCGCGATCGTCAAGGTCGGCGCGCTCGTCGTCTTCATGTGCATCGGCATCTTCCTGCTGGTCACCCAGCACCCGGTCGACGGCGTCACGCCCGGTCCCGGCCTCGTCACCGACCACGGCGGCCTCTTCCCCAACGGCGTGCTGCCCATGCTGCTGATCGTCCAGGGCGTCGTCTTCGCCTACGCCTCCGTCGAGCTGGTCGGCGTCGCCGCCGGCGAGACCGAGAACCCCGAGAAGATCCTGCCCAAGGCCATCAACTCGATCATGTGGCGCGTCGGCCTGTTCTACGTCGGCTCGGTGATCCTGCTGTCGATGCTGCTGCCCTGGTCGTCCTACACCGCCGGGGAGAGCCCGTTCGTCACCGTCCTGTCCAAGGTCGGCATCCCCGCGGCCGGCGGCGTGATGAACCTCGTGGTCCTCACCGCCGCCATGTCCTCCCTCAACTCCGGCCTGTACTCCACCGGACGCATCCTGCGCTCCATGGCGAAGTCCGGTTCCGCGCCCGCGTTCACGGGCGTGATGAGCCGCAGCCAGGTCCCCTACGGCGGCATCCTGCTCACCAGCGGCATCTGCGTCCTCGGCGTCGGCCTCAACTTCGTCGTGCCCGCCGACGCATTCGAGATCGTGCTCAACTTCGCGGCGATCGGCATCCTCGCCACCTGGGGCATGATCATGATCTGTCACCTGCTCTTCTGGCAGAAGACCCGGAAGGGCGAGCTCACCCGGCCCGGCTACCGACTGCCGGGCTCCCCCTGGACCGAAGTCGTGACGCTGGCCTTCCTCGCCTCCGTCCTGGTCCTCATGTACACCGACGGCGGCGCGGGACGCACCACCGTGCTGTGCCTGCCGCTGATCGTCGCCGCGCTCGTGGCAGGCTGGTACGCCATCCGCGGCCGCCTCGCCCGCTCCACGCCCCGGGCCGACGCCTGAGGAACCTCGTGCCGCGCCCGCCCGGGCGCGGCACGAGGACCTCGCAAGCCGACGCCGGCCCATGCCCACCCACCAGTGATCAGGCAGTGATGTACAGCAGTTCCCTCGCCCAGGCGCCCACCCTCCGCGAACCCCTCCACGCCCCCGTCGCCCACCTCGTCCGCGGCGGGGTGACCGAAGGCGTCCACCACGGCTCCGTCGTCGTCCTCGGCACGGACGGCGAGGTCGCCTTCCAGCTCGGCGACATCGAGGTGGCCTTCCACCCGCGCTCGGCGCTCAAGCCCGTCCAGGCCGTCGCCATGGTGCGCGCCGGGCTCCCGCTCGACGGCGAGCTGCTCTCGCTCGCCGCCGCCAGCCACTCCGGCGAGGAACGCCACCTCGCCGGGGCCCGGCGCATCCTGGACGAGGCCGGACTCACCGAGGGCGACCTGCGCAACGTCCCCGACATGCCGTTCGGCAGGCCGGTCCGCGACACCTGGATCCGCGACGGGCGCGGGCCGTCCCGCCTCGCCCAGAACTGCTCCGGCAAGCACGCGGCCATGCTCTACACCTGCAAGCTGAACGGCTGGCCTCTCGACGGCTACCTCGACCCCGGGCACCCCCTCCAGCAGGCGATCGCCGAGATCGTCGAGGACCTCACAGGACAGCGCATCGCCCACACCACCGTCGACGGCTGCGGCGCGCCCCTCTTCTCCGTCTCCCTGCACGGCCTCGCCCGCGCCGCCGCCCGCATCACCACGGCCGTCCCGGGCACCCCGGAGTCCCGTGTCGCGGACGCGATGCGCGAGCACCCCGAGATGGCCTCCGGCGTCGGCCGGGACGTCGCCGAGCTGATGCGGGCGGTGCCCGGGCTGCTCGCCAAGGACGGCTTCGAGGGCGTCGAGGTGGCCGCGCTGCCCGACGGCCGCGCGATCGCCGTCAAGATCTCCGACGGCGCCGACCGGGCCCGCGTCCCCGTCGCGGCGGCCGCGCTGGCCCGCGCCGGCGTCGACCCCGCCCTCCTGACCGCCTTCGCGGGCGAGCCGCTGCTCGGCGGCGGCGAGCCCGTGGGAAGCGTGCGACCGGCGCGGGCCCTGGACCCGGTGTCGGCCCGCGTCTAGTGCGTCACTGACCTCCTCGACGTCCCTTTCGTCCGCGGCGGCAGCCGCGCATCCACCATGCCCCGCGTCCCTTCGAGGGCGCCCGGTCCCCGCCCCCTCAGAAAGAGGACCCGCACTCCCATGACCGCCGCAGCCACCCGCCGTGAACACGATCTGCTGGGGGACCGGGACGTCCCCGCCGACGCGTACTGGGGTGTGCACACCCTGCGCGCGACGGAGAACTTCCCCATCACCGGCACCCCGATCTCCGCCTACCCGCACCTCATCGACGCCCTCGCCGCGGTGAAGGAGGCCGCCGCCCTCGCCAACGAGGAACTCGGGCTGCTGGCGCCGGAGAAGGCCGCCGCCATCGTCGCCGCCTGCCGCGAGATACGCGCCGGCCGTCTGCACGAGCAGTTCGTGGTGGACGTCGTGCAGGGCGGCGCCGGCACCTCGACCAACATGAACGCCAACGAGGTGGTCGCCAACCGGGCGTTGGAGCTGCTGGGCCACGACAAGGGCCAGTACGCGTTCCTGCACCCCAACGAGGACGTCAACCTCGGCCAGTCCACCAACGACGTCTATCCGACCGCCGTCAAGGTCGCCACGGTCTTCGCGGTGCGCGGACTGCTCAAGGCGATGGCCGTCCTCCAGGACGCCTTCGCCCGCAAGGCGGTGGAGTTCGAGGGCGTCCTGAAGATGGGCCGCACCCAGCTCCAGGACGCGGTGCCGATGACGCTCGGGCAGGAGTTCTCGGCGTTCGCGGTGATGCTGGACGAGGACCGCAGCCGGCTCGCCGAGGCCGTCGAGCTGATCCACGAGATCAACCTCGGCGCCACCGCGATCGGCACCGGCCTCAACGCCCCCGCCGGATACGCAGAGTCGGCCCGCAGCCATCTCGCCGAGATCACCGGGCTGCCGCTGGTGACCGCCGCCAACCTGGTCGAGGCCACCCAGGACTGCGGGGCGTTCGTCCAGATGTCCGGTGTCCTCAAGCGGATCGCCGTGAAGCTCTCCAAGAGCTGCAACGACCTGCGCCTGTTGTCCTCCGGGCCGCGCGCCGGTCTGGGGGAGATCAACCTGCCGCCGGTGCAGGCCGGTTCGTCGATCATGCCGGGCAAGGTCAACCCGGTCATCCCCGAGGTCGTCAACCAGGTCGCCTTCGAGGTGATCGGCAACGACGTCACCATCACCATGGCCGCCGAGGCCGGACAGCTCCAGCTCAACGCCTTCGAACCGATCATCCTGCATTCCCTGTCGGAGTCGATCACCCACCTGCGCGCCGCGTGCCTCACCCTCGCCGAACGCTGCGTCGACGGGATCACCGCCAACACCGAGACCCTGCGCGCGACGGTCGAGAACTCCATCGGCCTCGTCACCGCCCTCAACCCCCACATCGGCTACACGGCGGCCACCGACATCGCCAAGGAGGCCCTCGCCACCGGCCGAGGAGTCGCCGAACTCGTCCTGGAGAAGGGCCTGTTGCCCGCCGAACGACTCACCGATCTGCTCCGGCCGGAGATCCTCGCCGGCAGCGGCTCGCCGCTCGCCCCGCAGTCCCTGACCTGATCCGTTCCGGCCCGCGGCGACGCTCCCGGACCGGCGCCGGGAAACCCTGAGAGGCACAATGGCGATCATGACGACGACGTCCTCGCCCGGTTTCCGCCCGGTCCTGGAGCGCATCGCCGAGGAGATGGAGCGCACCCCGGGCCGCGGCCGGCCCGCCGACTACATCCCGGCGCTCGCGGCCCGCGACCCGCGCCGCTTCGGCATGGCCGTCGCCGAACCGGACGGCACGGTGTACGGCGTGGGGGACTGGCGCGAGCCGTTCTCCACGCAGTCCATCACCAAGGTGTTCACCCTCGCCCTGGACCTCGCCCGCGAGGGCGACGAACTCTGGGAGCACGTGGGCCGCGAGCCCTCCGGCAACCCCTTCAACTCCCTGGTCCAGCTGGAGTACGAGAACGGCATCCCCCGCAACCCGTTCATCAACGCGGGCGCCCTCGTCGTCACCGACCGCCTCCACACCCGTACGTCGGACGCGGCCGGAGAGCTGCTGGCGTTCCTGCGCGCCGAGAGCGGCGACCCCGCCCTCGACTTCGACCTGGACGTCGCCGCCTCCGAGTCGGCGCACGGCGACCGCAACGCCGCCCTCGCCCATTTCATGGCGTCCTACGGCAACATCGACAACCCGGTGCCGGTCCTGCTCGACCAGTACTTCCGCCAGTGCTCGATCACCGCCTCCTGCGCCGGGCTCGCCCTGGCGACGGGCTTCCTCGCCCGGCACGGCGTCCGCGCCGATGGCACCCGGCTGCTCACCCGCAGCCAGGCCAAGCAGGTCAACGCCGTCATGCTGACCTGCGGCACCTACGACGCGGCCGGCGACTTCGCCTACCGCGTCGGCCTGCCCGGCAAGAGCGGGGTCGGCGGCGGCATCATCGCGGTCGTCCCCGGCCGCTGCACGCTGTGCGTGTGGAGCCCGGGCCTGGACGAGCGCGGCAACTCGGTGGCGGGCGTCGCCGCCCTGGACCGCTTCACGACACTGACCGGCCTGTCGGTGTTCTGACCCCCGACAGGCCGGACAACGCGTCGGCTAGTGGTCGTTCTTGTAGTAGTGCTGCGTCTGGTTCCTGCGGTCCGGACCCAGCCAGATGGTGACGCCGATGTTCTTGCCCTCGGGGAGGTCGTAGACGCCTCCCTGTGAAGCCCTGGCCACGACACAGGAGCCCTCGCCGCCCGAGGCGGTGAGCGTGTAGCGGATGTCGTAGGCGCCGGCGATGCTCTGCTCGACGGCGATCGAGACGCGAGGAGCCAGGCTGTCGGCGTCGGTGTCGCAGAGCGAGACGACGTCACCGTGCTCGGCGATGTAGACCGTGCCGCCGGGCACGGAGTCGGACGTGGTCCACGTGTGGTCCCAGCCGCCCGCGGGCGGGTCGACGGTGGCGGAAGCCGACGTCGCGGTGGCGAGCATGCCGGCGGCGAGGAAAGCGCTGGCCGCGGCCACGGTCGCGATCTT
Source organism: Streptomyces sp. NPDC088254 (assembly GCF_044740925.1). NCBI lineage: Bacteria > Bacillati > Actinomycetota > Actinomycetes > Kitasatosporales > Streptomycetaceae > Streptomyces > Streptomyces sp. NPDC088254. The sequence goes on from NZ_JBIURQ010000001.1 coordinate 1,014,940, forward strand.
TCGGCGCATTGATGTACCCCCTTCGTACGCCCGCTCGGACAGTCCGGCGAGCAGGAGCGACCATACGTCATTCGATCAGACGGGAACATCAAATTTCGATCATGTTTTCCGTCGCGTTTCGAGGGTAACGCGCCTTGCTTTCAAGGTAGTTGAAGGGTCACATGCCTGACGGCGGGCGGCGTCTCCTCGGCCGCAGGGCCAGCGCCATGACGGCCGCACCGAGGAAGGCCGCGCCCGCGATCACGGCCGCGTCCGCCCAGCCGGGTCCGTCGGCGGGGGCCGCCGCGGCCGCCACCGGCACGACCTCGGGGCCCGGCGCCGGACGCCGCCGCTCGCGCAGCCCGTCCAGCGAGCCGACCGGATCGACCTGCCCGGCCGCCTCGAACCCCCAGTCCAGCAGGTCGCGTGCCTCCTCGTAGACAGCGTGGGCGCCGCCCGTCCGGGGGTGCATCACCGTGACCACGAGGGTGCGGCCCTCACGGCGGGCGGCGGCCACCAGCGTGTGGCCGGCCTCGCTCGTGTAGCCGTTCTTCACGCCGATCAGCCCCTGGTACGGCTCGACGCCGTCCTCGCCGCTCAGCAGCCGATTGGTGTTGGCGATCCCGAACCACCGGCCGTCACGCCCGGGGAATCGCGCCTGCACGGTGGCGCAGTGCCGCGCGAAGTCGGCGTTGCGCAGTCCCGCCCGCCCGAACACCGCCAGGTCGTACGCCGATGACACCTGGCCGGGCGCGTCGTACCCGTCGGGCGACACCACGTGCGTGTCCAGGGCCCCCAGGGAACGCGCCTTGGCCCGCATCCGCGCCGCCGTGGTCTCCCACCCCCCGTTGAGCGCGGCCAGGACGTGCACGGCGTCGTTGCCGGAGCTGAGGAACACCCCCCGCCACAGATCGTCGACCGAGTACGTCTCGCCCTCGACGACGCCCACGAGACTGCTGCCCGCACCGATCCCCATGAGCTCCTCCTCGGCGACCCGGTGGCGGATGCCGCCGGGCAGGACCGGCAGCACGGTGAGGGCGAACAGGGTCTTCATGGTGCTGGCCGGCGGCAGCGGGCGGTGCGCGTTCGACGCGGCGAGCACCTCGCCGGTGCGGGCGTCGGCCACCACCCAAGACAGCGCGGAGACGTCCGGCAGCCCGGGTGCTCCCGGATGCGGCCGCACCTGTGTGCCGGCCCGGTACAGCTGGGCCGGCCGGGGCAGCGTGGCCCGCGCTCCGCCGTGTGGACCGGGGTCCGGCTCGGCGGGTGCGGCGACGGCCGCGGGCCCGAGGGCCAGCACGCCCGCCACACAGATCGCGCAGGCCTGCGCGGCCGTCCGAGAGGAGAATCCGATCGTCATGTGATCAAACTAGGAACTCTCCCGTGCTTCCCGGCGCTGCCGGTGCCCGACGCGCGCACGAGCCACCCGGATGCCGCACCCCAGGGGTCCTGGAGGATGCGCGGGGGTCAGCCGGCGGGCAGCGTGGGCCGGACGTGGCGCAGGAAGGCCGCGTTGTCCGGGGTCTCGCGCAGCCGCTGCAACAGCGTCTCCAGGTTCGCCCGGCCGTCCCGGGTCCGCAGGGCCCGGCGCAGCCCCCGCACGGCCGCCAGCTCGCCGGGAGACAGGAGGAGTTCCTCACGGCGGGTGCCGGAGCCGTCGATGTCGACGGCGGGGAAGACCCGGCGGGAGGCCGGCTCCCGGTCGAGACGCAGCTCCATGTTGCCGGTGCTCTTCAGCTCCTCGAAGAAGAAGTCGTCGGCGCGGGATCCGGTCTCCACCAGGGCGGTGGCCAGCACGGTGAGCGAGCCGCCCTCCTCCGCCGCCCGCGCCGCGCCGAAGAACCGCTTGGGCCCGGTCAGCGCGGTCGCGTCGACCCCGCCGCTGAGGGTGCGGCCCCCCGGGCCGGCCGCGTTGTTGTGGGCCCGGCACAGCCGGGTCAGCGAGTCGAGCAGGATCACCACGTCCTCGCCGGCCTCGACGAGCCGCTTGGCCCGCTCCACCACCAGCTCGGCGAGGGCGATGTGCTGCAGGGGAGTCCGGTCGAAGGTCGAGGCGTACACCTCGCCCCGTACGGAGCGCCGCATGTCGGTGACTTCCTCGGGGCGTTCGTCGAGGAGCACCACCATCAGCCGTGCCTCGGGGTGGTTCCCGGCCACGGAGGCGGCGATCTGCTGGAGCAGCATGGTCTTGCCGGTCTTGGGCGGGGCGACGATCAGCCCGCGCTGCCCCTTGCCGACAGGCGCGAGCAGGTCCGTGACCCGCCCGGCGAGACCGGCCGCCGGATGTTCGAGCCGCAGCCGCTCGTGCGGATGCAGGGGCGTCAGATCGCGGAAGTCCCTGCGGGTGCGGGCCTCCTGTGGCGTACGGACGTTGACGCGCGCCACGTCGGTGAGCGTGCGCGCCGCGCCGTGCGTCCCCTCCACGAAGTCGCCTCGGCGCAGGCCCAGTCGGCGGATCAGCGCGGCCGGGACCTGGACGTCGGCGGGGGAGGGCAGCAGGCTCTCGGCGCGCAGCCGGCCCTTCCCGTGTCCGTCGACGTCGAGGACGCCGCCGGCGAGCTGGGCCGGGAACTCCGGCCGGACAGAGGGGTGTTCGAGAGTGGTGGTCATGGTGCGGAGTCCTTTCGGAAGGACGGAGGGCTGGAGAGCCAAGTGGAGAAGGGGAGTTGCCGCGAGAGGGAGGGGCGATGGAACGCACGCCTGCCGACGGCGGGAAACGCACACCTCGGGCGCGGCGCGAAGAGCCAGCTCAGGAGGAGTGCGGGAAAACCGGCGCCCATGCCGTCGAACGGCGGGCGGATCGGCGAAAACGAAGACGGCACCGAAGCCGAAGACACGGCCTGTACGAATGCCACGGGCAGCATAGCACGCCCTCGCGTCGGCCGGTCGGGCAACCGCGATCGAGGGCGAGGTACCCAGACCATAACGATCCGCGACAACAGGGGACTTGACCACCAACGATGGGTATCGTCACGCCATGTCCACGCCGCCGCAGCCGCAGCAACCGGAACAGCCTTCCGACGCGCCCGTCCAGCCGAGCGCGTACCCGTACCCGCACCCCCGGTCGCCGGGCCCGGGCGAGGGCACGGGGCACCCGCAGGCCGCACCGGCTCCGCAGCCGGGGCAGCAGGCCTTCTACCACCAGCCGACCCTGGCCGGACTGCCCGCGCAGCCCCAGCCCCAGCCTCACCCGGGCAACCCGTACGCCCAGCACACCGGCTACGGCCCCGCGCCCGCCCCGCCGTCCGGCGGTGGCGGCGGAAAGGCCGCCGGACGCGCCGTGCTGTGGGCCGTCGTCGGCGCGGTCGTGGCCTCCGCCGCCTGGGCGGCGGGCGTCTTCCTCATCGGTGACGGCGGGGGAGCCGAGGCGGACCTGCGCGGCTACACCGCGCCCGCGAACCTGTGCACCAGCGCCGACTACTCGTCGTTCAAGGCGCTGTACACCGGGGACGCCGGCACGCCGACCCACAACGAGCTGGAGGACCCCGCCCTCGACGACAGCTACTGCAGCGTCAGCCTGAAGAAGACCGGCTCCACCTACACCGACGCCTACCTCTCCATCCAGCTGCAACTGCACAAGAAGACCGACCCCGGGCCCGAGTTCACCGCCCGCTGGAAGAACTACGCGGAGAGCCGCACCGGTTACGACGTGGACACCGTCACCGGCATCGGCGACGAGGCCTATCTCGTCAGCCAGGACACCACCGGCAGCGCCGGCAGCAGCGGCTCCATCGACGCCACCCTCGCCGTCCGGGACGGCTGGGTGACGTACTCGATGGACTACAGCCTCTACCTCTCCTCGTACGACGTCGACAAGGACCCGCCGGAGCTCGACGAGGTGGTCGACTGGCTGAAGAAGGACACCAGGGCCACCCTGGGGGCGCTCGGCGACTGACCGCCCCCGTCGTGGAGGCGCGGCACGCTCACACCGCCCGCGCCTCCGCCTCCTTGACGATGCCGTCGAACCGCGCGCCCATGGCCGCCGCCAGCGCCTGCGCGCCCGACAACGGCCGTACCATCACGGTCAGTTCGTCGATCAGGCCGTCCTCGCCGACATGGATGAAGTCGCAGCCGCTCAACTCCCGGCCGCCGACGCGGGCCGTGAACACCAGCGCGCTGTCCCGGCCGTCCGGCCCGGCGAGCTCCTTCTCGTACCGGAAGTCCTCGAAGACCTGCGACACCGCCCGCAGGATCGCCGCGGTGATCGCCTTGCCCGGGTACGGCTTGAAGACGACCGGGCTGGTGAACACCACGTCATCGGCCAGCAGGTCCGCCACGGCGTCGATGTCGCCGGCCTCGACCGCCTCACGGAAGGCACGCATCCCGATCACCTCATAGTCAACTAGTTGATTAGACACTGAGGAGAGTAATCAGTCACCCGCGACCGGACAAGCAGCCGGCCCCTGTGCTTCGCGGCCGGCCGGGCCGCCGGCCCGCCCGGGTAGGCTGGCGACGATGTTCAGCCCCGAAGGCCCCACGCTGCGCGAGCTCGCCGTCCAGGCCCTGTCGTCCGTCGAGCGCGGCTACGACCTGCTCGCGCCGAAGTTCGACCACACGCCGTTCCGCACCCCCGACTCCGTTCTGGACGCGGTGAGTTCGGCACTGCGCCGGACCGGCCCCTACGACGACGGCCTGGACCTGTGCTGCGGCACGGGCGCCGGCGTCGACGTCCTCGCCGCGCTGTGCCGGCGCAGCGTCACCGGCGTCGACTTCAGCGCGGGCATGCTCGATGTGGCCCGCGAGCGCACGAAGGCGGACCCTGCGACACCGCCCCGGGTGTCCTGGGTGCGCGCGGACGCGCGGGCCCTGCCGTTCACCGCCGCCCGCTTCGACCTCGTCGTCAGCTTCGGCGCGTTCGGGCACTTCCTGCCGCGCGAACTGCCCGGCCTCTTCGCCCAGGTGCACGCCGCCCTGCGGCCCGGCGGACGTTTCGCCTTCCCCGTCGTCGCCCCGCCCCGCGCGACCTCCCGCGCCTACTGGATGCTCATCGGCTTCGACGCCGTGATGCGGGCGCGCAACGCCGTGTGGCGGCCGCCGTTCGTCATGTACTACCGGGCGTTCCGGCTCGGCGAGGTATGCCGTGAACTGGAGCGCGCGGGATTCGACGTGAGCCTGCGCGCCCTCCCCGAATTCGGCGCGAGGAGCGACGGAAGTCCGCGCGTGCGGCTGGTCGAGGCACGCAGAACGGGGCCCGCCGAGAACTCCTGACCGTGCGCCGCATCGCGGTACGCGCCCAAAACGCGTGGACAACTCTCCGCCCCGCCCGGCAGAGTGACGCCGATGACGAGCAGTGAGCTGTGGACGCGAGCGACCGCCGACCGCTACGACGCCGAGGAGACGGAGATGACCTCGGCCGCCGTCCTGGGGCCGACCGTCGCCTTCCTCGCCGAACTCGCCGGAGACGGCCCGGCACTCGAGTTCGCCGTCGGCACCGGCCGAGTGGGAGTCCCGCTCCGCGAGAGCGGCGTGCCCGTCGTGGGCATCGAATTGTCGAAGGACATGGCCGCGGTCCTGCGGCGCAAGATCGGCGAGGACATGCTCCCGGTGACCATCGGGGACATGGCCACGACCGTCGTCCCCGGCGAGTTCACTCTCGTCTATCTCGTCTACAACACGATCACGAACCTGCTCACCCAGGACGAGCAGGTCGAGTGCTTCCGCAACGCCGCCCGCCATCTTGCCCCCGGCGGCCGGTTCGTCATCGAACTGGGCGTGCCTCCACTGCGGTTGCTGCCCCCCCGGGCAGATCGCGGTCCCCTTCGACGTCTCCGAGCGGCACCTCGGCTTCGACACCTTCGACCTGGTCGAGCAGATCCTCGTCTCGAACCACTTCACCCGCGACGGCGAGGACGGCCGTTACCGGCGCGGCAACTCCCGCCACCGGTTCGCGTGGCCGGCGGAGCTCGACCTGATGGCGCGGATCGCGGGGCTGGAGCTGGAACGGCGCGTCGCCGACTGGGACGGATCGCCGTTCACCCAGGACTCCCCGAAGCACATCTCCGTGTGGCGCAAGCCGGCCTGAGCCCGCCCGGTCTTCCCCGGCGAGCCCCGGCGCACCACCGCGCTCCCGTGTCACAGGGCGCTGTACACCGCCCGCACCAGCGCCATCTTCCGGGGATCGTCCGCGATGTGGGGTCCCATGCGGTTCATGACATAGCCCAGGGAGACTCCCGTCTCCGGGTCTGCGAGGCCGCAGGAGCCGCCGAAGCCGTCGTGCCCGACGGCCCGAGGATTGGGCCCGTACGAGCCGTTCGGCCCGCTCAGCCACAGCCCGAGCCCGATCTCCGTGTCGTGTGCGAAACCCGCCCCCAGCACCAGGTCCCGGCAGGCCCCCTGCCCCTCACGGACCCGCTCGGCCGCCTCCGGCGACAGCACCCGCCGGCCGGCGAGCGCACCCCGGCCGGCGATCACGCCGTACAGCGCGGCGACAGCCCGCGCCGTGCCGTGGCCGTTCGCCGCCGGTATCTCGGCGGCCCGCCAGCCAGGCGAGTTCGCCTCGTCGGCGCCCGCCAGGGGGTTGGTGAGGGCGGCGAGCGCGGCGGGCGTCAACTGGCTGAAGACCGCCGCCTGTTCGCTGCTCGTGGCGGCGCGCGGGTGCACCGTCTCGGCCGCGCGGCCGGCCTCCTTCTCCGGCAGCCCGATCGTGAAGTCGACACCGAGCGGTCCGGTCACCTCCCGCTCCAGGAACGCGCCCGGCAGCAGACCCGACACCCGCCGCACGACCTCCCCGACCAGGAAGCCGTAGGTGAGGGCGTGGTAGCCGGACCGGGTGCCCGGCTCCCACCAGGGTTCGGTGGCCGCCAGCCGGGCGACGGTCAGCTCCCAGTCGTACAGCTCGTCGAGGGAGTGCGGTTCCCGCAGGCCCGCCAGTCCCGCGCGGTGGGACAGCAGATGCCGCACCAGGACCCGCTCCTTGCCCGCCGCGGCGAACTCGGGCCAGTACGCAGCCACCGGCGCGTCGAGGTCGAGCAGCCCGCGGTCGACGAGGATGTGCGCGCACAGCGCCGTCGGCCCCTTCGACGTGGACCACACGTTGACCAGCGTGTCCCGCTCCCACGCGCGGGTGCGCGCCGCGTCCGCCCAGCCGCCCCAGAGGTCCACCACCGGCGTGCCGTCCACGAGGACGCGCACCGCCGCGCCCAGTTCGTCGCGTTCCCGGAAGTTCTCCTCGAACGCGGCGCGCACCGCCGCGAACCGCTCGTCGCAGTGGCCGTGGACCTGTGGCACGTGCTCGGACATGGACCCTCCGTGATCCGCCGGAACCCCGGACCGCCACAGCGCGGCCCGGGCGCCCCGAACATACCGACTGGTCGGACAGGAGGGAAGGTCCGGTCCCGGCGCCTCCGGCCGTCAGGCGTACGACCGCAGCCAGCGCAGCTTGGCCGCCTCCTGGTAGGGGCCGCCGCCCTCGTGGTCGTTGAAGTCGTACACCTCGATCGCCTTGTCCTCGTGCGCCCACGCGTTGAACGCGGCGAACACCGTCGACGGCGGGCACGTCTGGTCCTCCAGCGCCGCCGAGAAGAGGGCGGGCGCCGACGCGCGGGCGGCGAAGTGGACGCCGTCGAAGTACGACAGCGTCCGCAGCACGTCCTGCGTGCGGCCCCGGTGCGTCTTGAGGAACAGGCCGATCTCACGGTATGGGTGACGGTCCGTCAATGTCGCCGCACGCGGGAAGTCGCACAGGAAGGGCACGTCCGGCGCGACCGCCGCCAGGTCCGGCACCAGACCGCCCACAGCGATCGAGATACCGCCGCCCTGGCTCCCGCCCAGCACCGTCGTGCGCGCCGCGTCGCTCAGCGGGTGCGAGCGCGCCGCCTCCACGGCCCGCACCGCGTCGGTGAACACCCGGCGGTAGTAGTAGTGCTCCGGCGCGTCGACGCCCCGGGTCATGAACCCCGGGAACGCCGGTCCGCCGCCGACCGGGTCGGCCGTGCCGCCCCCGCCGCCCCACGCGCTGCCCTGACCGCGGGTGTCCATGACGAAGTGCGCCCGGCCCGACGACGCCCACAGCAGGTGCTGGTGCGCCAGCCCGCGTCCGCCGCCGTACCCGACGAACTCCACGACCAGCGGCAGCGGTTCGGATGCGCCGGCCGGCAGCGTCAGCCAGCCCTTCACCGGGTGACCGCCGAACCCGGCGAAGGTCACGTCGTACACCGAGACCGTGGCCAGCCCCGTGTCGACCGGCTCGAAACGGGCGTCCAGGTCGTGCTCGCGGGCCTCCTGAAGGGTCTTCGACCAGAAGGCGTCGAAGTCCTCCGGCTCGGCGGACGCGCTGCGGTACTCGTGCAGCTCCTCCAGGGACAGGTCGAACAGGGGCATGAACAACCGCCTTTTTGTCAAGTGCCCGAACGAACGATCACACCGTATGTGCGGTCGGGACCTCCGCACCAGACCGTGATCCGCCAGGGACTCTCCGTCCTCATGCCCGGCGTCCGCTCCACTCGGGGCCGGTGCGCGCCCACTCCCTGCCCCACTCGTCCAGCCGGCGGCGCCGCGTCACCCGCCGGAACACCGCGTGCCCGAGCAGCACCGCGGCGGCCGCGCCGCCCGCCGTGCCCACACCCCACGTGAGGGTGTGCTGCCACACCGCCGCGCCGTCCGGGGGCGCGGGCACGGCGCGTCCCCGCGCGTCGAACCACACGCCGACCGTGTCGCCGAGCTCCGTGCCGGACGGCACCCGTGCCGGGGCCGTGCGGGCCACCCCGCCGGGCTCCGTCCAGCGCACGGTCACCCGGTACGCCTCCTCCCGCACGCCCTCCGCGGTGGGCAGCGTCTCCGGCGGGCGGCTCTCCACCTCCGCCCGCACCAGGCGCCGTTCGGCCCGCTGCTCGGCCGCGCCGGCCCGCGCCTCGTCGTACGCCCACCGGCCGACGAGCGCCCCGGCCAGGGGCGCGGCGATCAGCAGCAGGACGGCCACGACCAGCACCGTCCAGGCCTCCACGACGTCGGAGCGGCGCCGCAGCGGGTTCTCCCGCCAGCGCCAGCACAGGCTGGTTCGCATGCGACCTCCTCGCCGTCACACGGACGAGTCACCACAAACAGGAGATACCCGTTCGGGTGAAGATCGCTCACCGGGACGTTTCCCGGAACGCCCCGGGCCGTTCCGGCCCGCTCAGCCGAAGCGTTCGATGCGGATCCGCTCCACCGGTTGTCCCGCCGCGACCAGCAGTCGCGACGCGTGCTCGGCGAACCCGTTCGAGCCGCACACGTACGCCTCCCAGCCGCCCGCCGGCGCCTCGGCGACCAGCCGCGCCAGGTGGCCGGCCGCGAGCCGCCCCACGGCCGTGCCCTCGGGCGCGCTCCGGGTGAACACGGGCGTGGTCTCCGCGCCGTACTCGTCCGCGTAGATCAGCTCCCCGGGGCTGCGGGCCGACACCAGCAGGCGCAGCGGCACGGACAGCCCCCGGGCCCGGCGGTGGCGCAGCATCGACATCAGCGGGACGACCCCGGAGCCCGCGCCGATCAGCAGCGCGGGCCGGTCGCCGGGCCAGGCGAAGAAGCCGCTGAGCGGCCCGCGCACCTCGACCTCGTCGCCGGGCTCGGCGACGGTGTGGAACCAGCCGGAGACCTCGCCGCCGGCCACGTGGTCCAGGGTCAGCTCGATGTGCCCCGAGTCGTCGGGGGCGGAGGCGATCGAGTAGTGCCGCTGGGCGGTGTAACCGTCGCCGGCGGTGAGCCGCAGCGCCAGGTGCTGTCCCGGCAGGTGCCCGGACCAGGCGGGCACCGCGAAGCGGAACGTCGACGCGTTCGGCGTCTCGCGGCGGATGCCGGTGAGCGTGGCCGTCTGCCACACCGACGCCGCCGGGTCGCTCACGGGGATGCGGCCGGGTACGGCGAACCTGGTCGGGGGAGTGAACGCGGGAAGGGTCTCAGTCACCGGAGTACCTCTGCTCCTCCCAGGGGTTGCCACGCTCGTGGTAGCCGTTCCGCTCCCAGAAGCCCGCCTCGTCGTGGTCGAGCAGCCGCAGGCCGGCGATCCACTTGGCGCTCTTCCAGAAGTACAGGTGCGGCACGAGCAGCCGCGCCGGGCCGCCGTGCTCCGGGGCGAGCGGCTCGCCGTCGTAGGTGAAGGCGATCCACGCCCGGCCGTCGGTCAGGTCCGCGAGCGGCAGGCCGGCGGTGTACCCGGTGTGCGAGTAGGCGACGGCGTGGGTGGCGTTGGCCCGCGGCCGGACGGCGTCCAGGAAGGCGTCGAGCGACACGCCGCCGAACGTCACCCCGAACTTCGACCAGCCGGTCACGCAGTGGATGTCGCCCCTGTACGCGGAGGCGGGCAGTTCGTGTGCCTGCCGCCAGTTCCAGGCGCGGGGCGCGTCCACCAGCCCGTCGATCGTGAGGCTCCAGTCGGCGGGCGCGAGGTCGGGGGTGACCTCGGCGGACAGCACGGGCCAGTCGTCGCCCGCGTCGTACTGGCCGGGCGGCAGCCCCGGGTTGTGGACGCGCGGGCGTCCGGTGAAGCCTCGGGTGACGTTCATGTGGGTCCAGCGTGAGGATGGCGGGCGGTTGCACCGCCCACGGTACGTGCCCGCCGGCGGGGCGCTCCCGCCCGGGGGCGTCCGCGATCGTCAAGCGCGTATGAACACTGGCGGCCGGTGGGAATAGCCGTCCGCCGATCTCCCTTGCACGTGTCGATCCGGACCCAGCGGTGGCCACCGGTCCGGCGGCACGAGGGAGAGTGGGGAGCACATGGCGGAGGCGAACGTCTTCACACACGACGGCGACCGAAAGCCCGACCCGACGGAACCGGAACCCGACTCCCCGCCGGTGCCAGGCGACCCGGCTGAGGCTTCGCTCGCGGGGAGGCGTGTGGCGGGCGACCCGGCTTCGGTCTCGCTCACGGGGCGGCACGTCTCGGGTGACTCGGCTGCGGCTTCGCCCATCGGGCGGGGTGTGTCAGGTGACTCGGCTGCGGCTTCGCCGCCGGGGCGGCAGGTGTCGGGTGACCCGGCTTCGGCTTCGCCTTCGGGGCGGCCTGCGGCTGGTGATCCGGCTGCGGCTTCGCCCATCGGGCGGCAGGTGTCGGGTGACCCGGCTTCGGCTTCGCCTTCGGGGCGGCCTGCGGCTGGTGATACGGCTGCGGCTGGGCCCGCCGACCGGCACGTGTCCGGTGACCCGGCTTCGGCCTCGACCACCAGGCGGCCCGTCTCCGGCACCCCGGCTCCTGCCTCGCCCACCGGGCGGCACGTGCTCGACAACCCCGCTCTCGCCTCCCTCACCGGGCCGCACGCCCGGTTCGCCGAGCGGCGGGGGCGGGTCCTGCGCTACCCCGTGGACGTGTCGCCCTGGCTGGCGCTGCCCGACGAGCCGGACGCCGACGACTGGGCGGACCTCGCTGCGCTCGCCGGTCCCGGCACGGAAGTGCCGCTGCCCGGCTTCAGGGGTGAGGTCCCCGCGGGCTGGGAGGTGACGATGCGCGTCGAGGGCGTGCAGTTCGTCGACGACGGCCTGGCCGCCGCCCCGGAGCCGGAGGCGGTCCGCCTCGGCCCCGCCGACGTACCCGAGATGCTCGACCTGGTGGCCCGCACCCAGCCCGGCCCGTTCGAGCGCCGCACCGTCGAACTCGGGGAGTACCTCGGCATCCGCCGCGACGGCGTCCTCGTCGCCATGGCAGGCGAGCGGCTCCACCCGCCGGGCTGGACCGAGATCAGCGCCGTCTGCACCGACCCCGCCGTCCGCGGCGAGGGCCTCGCCACCCGGCTGATCCTCGCCGTCTCCCACGGCATCCGGGAGCGCGGCGAGACGCCCTTCCTCCACACCGCCGCCGCCAACGTCAACGCGATCCGCCTCTACGAGTCCCTCGGCTTCCGCCTCCGCCGCAGGACCGCGTTCCTGGCGGCGCGGGTGCCGGCGGGGACGCCCCAGCGGGAGACGGCGCCGGTCGCGTGACGCGCGGCGCGCGCTCAGCCGGACGGCGAAGGAGGTTCCGTCACCGTCGAGTTGTAGCGGACGAGGTACTCCGCGAACCGTTCCAGATCCTCCGCGGACCACGGCGCGAGCCGTTCCCGGAAGGCGACGCGGCGGCTCTCGGTGACCTGCGCGAGGATGCGGCGGCCGGCGTCGGTGAGCTGGAGCAACTGGACGCGGTGATCGCCCGGGGCCTGGCGACGCTCGATCAGGGCGGCCCGCTCCAGCGCCGCGACCTGGCGGCTGACGGTGGACTTGTCCAGCGCGTAGTGCGCGGCCAGATCGGTGGCGCGGCAGCCGCCGCCCTCCCCGTACGCCTCCTCCTGCTCCTCCAGATGCCCGAGCAGGGTGTACGACACCAGCGACAGTTCGGGGTGCAACCGGCCCGCCGCCGCGCGGGCGCGCCGCGCGAAGGCCGTCATCTCGCGCTGAATGGTCTCCACGGCCTGAGCCGCTGCCGGGCCGGCGTCGCCCGAATCCTCCCTCGCACTCATAGGTGTAGCGTACAACTGCAAATCGTCTCCGGTTCGGCCCGCCCCTGCGGAGGTTCGGGTAGGGTGACCGTCGGCCGAGGACCTTCCCGGCCGTGAACGACCGAGGAGGTGAGACCCATTACCGCTGTGTCAGGTCGGGTGCTCTCACCTCGGAACGGCGCGGACCGCCGCCGGTAGGCGACCGCGAGAGCGCCCTTCGGCTCCCCGAAAGGCTCTCGGCTCTCATGCCCCCACTTCCCCCCTCGTCGCCCCTAGCCCGGTCCAGGGCTCTCTTCCCGCCCTCCTCCCGTGACGCCGTCGTCCTCGCGCTGCGCGCCGCCGGGTGCGTCTTCGCCGAGGACGAGGCCGAGTTGATCCTCGACGCCGCCCGCACCCCGGACGAGCTCACCGCCATGGTGGAGCGCCGGGCGGCAGGCCGTCCCCTCGAAGTCGTCGTCGGCTGGGCGGAGTTCCACGGTCGGCGCGTCCTCGTCGAGCCGGGCGTCTTCGTGCCCCGCCGCCGCACCGAGTTCCTCGTCGACCGGGCCCTCGCCCACGCCCCGCACGCCCGCGTCGTGGTGGACCTGTGCTGCGGCACGGGCGCGGTCGGCGCCGCCCTCGCCGCGCGGATCGGCGGAGTCGAGCTGCACGCCGCCGACATCGAACCGGCGGCCGTCGGGTGCGCCCGCCGCAACCTGGCGGCTCACGGCGGACACGTCCACCAGGGCGACCTGTTCGGGGCGCTGCCGGGCCGGCTCCGCGGCCGCGTCGACATCCTGGCCGCCAACGTGCCGTACGTCCCCACCGATGAAGTGCCCCTGCTGCCCGCGGAGGCACGCGAGCACGAGCCGCTCACCGCCCTCGACGGCGGCGCCGACGGACTCGACGTGCTGCGCCGGGTCGCCGCCGAGGCCGGGGACTGGCTCGCGCCGGGCGGCTGCCTCCTCGTCGAGACCAGTGAACGCCAAGCCCCCGCGGCCATCGAGGCGTTCACCCGGTGCGGCCTGACGGCCCGGCTGGCCCTGGACGAGGAGCTGTACGCCCACGTGGTGATCGGAAGCAACCACACCCTTGCAAACGTCGGCACTTGACGGCGGGTCACTCGAGGGCGCGTGCCACCAGCAGGGCCACGTCGTCGTGGTTGTCCGGGTGGTGGAGCGCGCTCAGGAGATGGTCGCAGAGCTCCTCCAGCGGGCGCTCCGGACCGTCGAGGAGGGCGAGCAGCGCGTCCAGGCGCTCGTCGAGCGAGTGCCGGCGCGTCTCGACCAACCCGTCGGTGTAGAAGACGAGTTGGTCGCCGGGTGCGAAGTCGACGTCGGTGGTGGAGAACTCCACCCCGCCCACGCCCAGGGGCGCCCCGGTGGGCAGGTCGAGCAACTCCGGTGCGTGGCCGGGGCGTACGCGGGCGGGCGGCAGGTGCCCGGCGTTGGCGATCCGGCACCGCCCGAGCCCGGGATCGTGGACGGCGTAGACACAGGTCGCGATCGAGTGGTCCAGTCCCGAGGTGATGCGGTCGAGGTGCTCCAGCAGCACCGACGGCTCGAGGTCGAGGGAGGCCAGCGTGGTCGTCGCCGTACGCAACCGGCCCATGGTGGCGGCGGCGTCGATGCCGCTGCCCATCACGTCGCCGACGACGAGCGCGGTCTTGCCGCCCTCCAGCGGGATGACGTCGAACCAGTCGCCGCCCACCTCGGTGGTGGCCCCGGCCGGCTGGTAGCGGGAGGCGACCTCCAGACCGCCGGTCACCGGCGGGTGGCTGGGCAGCAGGCTGCGCTGCAGGGTGAGCGCGGTGGTGCGGGCGTTCTGGTACCAGCGGGCGTTGTCGATCTGCACGGCCGCGCGGGCGGCCAGCTCTCGCGCGAGCAGGAGGTCGTCCTGGCCGAACGGCAGCGGGTTGCGGGTCCGTTTGAGGTCGAGGGCGCCGAGCACCTCGCCGCGTGCGATCAGCGGCACCGCGAGATAGGAGTGGACGCCGGCGCGGGCCAGCAGACCCGCCGCCTCGGGTGAGGGGGCGATGCGCTCCAGGTCCTCGTCCTTGACCTGGGCCACCATCACGGGCCGGCCGGTGCGCACGCACTGCGTGACGAGCCGGTCGGGTGCGTACCGGGCCACCCGGCCGGGCGGGTCGGCTTCGCAGGGCACGTCCGGCGCGTCGGAGGTCCGTACCGCCAGGGCGCGGATCAGGGCCGGTTCGGCCGGCCCGAGGCTGCTGTGCCGGCCCGCGACGACCGCGTCGAGCAGGTCCACGGCGGCGACGTCGGCCAGCTCGGGCACGGCGACCTCGGCCAGTTCGCAGGCGGTCCGCTCCAGGTTCAGAGTGGTGCCGATGCGGGCCGAGGCGTCGGCGATCAGGGCCAGTCTGCGGCGCGCGGTCTCCGCCTCGACGCCGGCCCGGTACTGCTCGGTGACGTCCACGACCGAGAAGGCCGCGCCCAGCACCGTGCCCCGGCTGTCCTCCAGGCGGTACAGCGACACCGACCAGGCGTGGTCGACGCCGGGGTCCGCCGGGGTGCGGCCCACCGTGGAGCGGTCGACGATCGGCACCCCGGTGCGCAGCACCCGGCGCGCCGCCTCCTCCAGACCGTCGGGGTCGAGCAGCGGGAGCACCTCGCGGGCGGTGCGGCCGAGGTGCTGCTCCACGGGGGCGCCGCTGATCCGCGCCAGTGCGGGGTTGACGGTGACGAACCGCAGATCGGTGTCCAGCACGGCGAGCCCGATCGGCGACTGGGTGACCATCCGGGTGGACAGCGCCACGTCCCTCTCCAGCCGGCGCACCGTGGACTGGTCGGCGGCCAGACCGAGGGCGTAGACGTCGCCCTCGTCGTCGACGAGCCGCATGTTGCGGAACTCCACGAGAATCGTCGTGCCGTCCTTGCGCCGGACGGGGAATGCCCCGGCCCAGCTCCGGCCGGTCTCCATCACGTCGGCGAACAGCTTCACCACGAGGTCGACGTGCCGTTCGTGCACCATGACGTGCGCGGCGTAGCGGCCCAGCGCCTCTCGCGCCGGGTAGCCGAACAGCTCCTCGGCCTGCGGGCTCCACAGCACGATGCGGCCGTCGGTGTCGAGGACCACCGACGCCACGTTCAGCACGTCCAGGAGCCCGCTGGGACTCGTGGGGCCGCCGTCGACTCCTGCTGGGCCCGTGGGGCCGCCGCCCCCGGCCGCTTCGGGTGCACTCATGCCGCGCATCTCCTCCGCACGTCCACGTGGCACCTCGTCCCCCGTGCCGAGTCCCCCTTCTCCACCGCGCACAACCGTTTCTCCCACGTCCGGGGCACCGACTTCCATGCTCCTCCAGTACGGCCCTGTCCGCCGCTCTCCTCACCGGCCGCGGCGTTCGTTCCCGGCTTGGTCTGTACATGACCGTCGCCGAAGGCCAGACTGTCCGCCGACTGCGCCCCCGTGGAGCGGACCGCGCACCACGCCCCCGTAGAGGAGTCCCATGCCCCTGCGCCCTGCCCGCAGACGACCGGTCCGCGCCGCCCTGGTCGCGCTGGCCACCGCGGCCGTCACCGCCCTCTCCGCGGCCCCGCCCGCCGCGGCGGCCGACACCTGGACCGAGGTGGGCTCCGACCGCGCCGACCCGCTGACCGAGAGCCAGGGCCTGGCCTCGGTGGAGGTCCCGGCCGACAGCGCCAACCGCTACACCGGCATCGGCACCATCCCGATCGGCGTGAGCATGCGCGGCTGGAACCACGTCGGCGACCCCGACGCCTCCTACGACGGCTACTACGTCGAGCCCTACCAGCGCGACTCGGGCGGCGCGAAGATGTTCCGCGTGCAGGCGCCCGGCGGCGCCTGGTCGGAGTACGTCCACGCGCTCAGCCCCGGCGAGGCCTCCAACAACTCCTGGGTGGCCGTCACGCCCGGCGGCCAGTGGATGTTGGCGGGGGAGTGGGGCACCATGACCCGGCTGCTCGTCTTCCCCACCCCCGGCGTCAATCCCGGCACCTCGCCCTCGGCGAACCTCCCGCAGGCCGCCACCGTCCGCCTCGACCGCCCGGTGCGCGACGTCCAGGGCTGCGACTTCACCGGGCCGACCACCCTGCTGTGCTCCTCCGACGACCCGGCCGGCACCCTCTTCGGCATCACCAAGCCCCTGCTCCAGATCGACCTGTCGGCCCCGCCGAACGGCGCCTCGGACGTGACCGGCCGGGTCGCCGCTCTGCGTCAGCTGCCCCTGCGCAGCGGCTGCTCGGGCACGTTCGAGACGGAGGGCGTCGACTACGACCGCCGCTCCGGCACCCTGCGGGTCATCGTCGTGTCGCCGGGCTTCTGCGTGCTGACGGACAGCAAGACCTACCGCTTCACCCGGAGCTGAACCGCCAAGGGCCCCGAGGCCCGGGTGCGGGCGGCTGGAGCGCCCGCGGCCGGAAAGTGGTGCTTTTCTTGGGATGTGGCGCGGTTCGCGGGGAACTCGCGCAACCGCGCCACCGTCATGAGAGGAGCGAACACGATGGATCGTGAGCGACCGCACGAGGAGTCCGTCTCCGTCGAGATCAGCGGATGCAGCAAGGAGGACGCCCGGGTCGTGTTCGACGCGCTGTGCGCGTGCTTCGAGTCGGACCGGTGCGCCGAGGACGTGCCGGAACAGATCCACGAGAGTCGCCCGATGGTCTGGCTCGGTACCTTCGAGGTCACCGAAGTGCACGAGTGCGCCAAGCCCGTCCGGCTGTCGTCGTCGGTGGAAGCGGACGCCCAGGGGAGCTACTGGGCGATCGAACGGCTCCGCACGACGCTGGACTCCCTGTTCAGCGTGCGCGACCTCGCCTCGGCCTCCGGCGACCAGGAGCGGGAGCTGCACGTCCTGCTCGAGAGCCGGTGACCATCGGCACACAAGGCCTGTTGTGCAACTAGTTGCATAAACCGTGCGCGGTCGTCTAGAACGGAAGGTGACGACACCGCGCACGGAGGCCTGCCTTGAGCCGATACCCGCACCTGCTGAGCCCGCTGGACCTGGGGTTCACCACACTGCCCAACCGGGTCCTGATGGGCTCCATGCACGTCGGCCTGGAAGAGGCCGAGAACGGCTTCGAACGCATGGCCGCGTTCTACGCCGCCCGGGCCCGCGGGGGAGTGGGCCTCATCGTCACCGGCGGCATCGCCCCCAACGACGAGGGACGCCCCGGCGAGGGTGGCGCCAAGCTCACCACCGACGAGGAGGCCGAGCAGCACCGGACGGTCACCGACGCCGTGCACCGCGAGGGCGGCCGCATCGCGATGCAGATCCTGCACTTCGGCCGCTACGCCTACCACCCGGACCTCGTCGCCCCCAGCCCGCTCCAGGCCCCGATCAGCCCCTTCCAGCCCCGTGAGCTGACCGACGCCGACATCGAGCGCACCATCGACGACTACGCCCGCACCGCCCGCCTCGCCCGGCAGGCCGGCTACGACGGCGTGGAGATCATGGGCTCCGAGGGCTACCTGATCAACGAGTTCATCGCCGCGCAGACCAACCGGCGCACCGACCGCTGGGGCGGCTCGTACGAGAACCGGATGCGATTCCCCGTCGAGATCGTCCGCCGGGTCCGCGAGGCGGTCGGCGAGGACTTCATCGTCGTCTACCGGCTGTCCATGCTGGACCTCGTCCCCGGCGGGTCCACCCTGGAGGAGGTCGTCACCCTCGCCAAGGCCGTCGAGGCCGCCGGCGCGACGATCATCAACACCGGCATCGGCTGGCACGAGGCCCGCATCCCCACCATCGCCACCTCCGTGCCCCGCGGCGCCTACACCTGGGTGACCAAGCGGCTCATGGGCGAGGTGACGGTCCCCCTCGTCACCACCAACCGCATCAACACCCCCGAACTCGCCGAGCAGTTGCTCGCCGAGGGCTGCGCGGACATGGTGTCGATGGCCCGCCCGATGCTCGCCGACCCCGACTTCGTCAACAAGGCCGCCGCCGGCACGCCCGAGGCCATCAACACCTGCATCGGCTGCAACCAGGCGTGCCTGGACCACACGTTCAGCGGCCGGATCACCTCCTGCCTGGTCAACCCGCGCGCCTGCCACGAGACGGAGCTGACCCTCGCCCCGACCCGCCTGCGCAAGCGTGTCGCGGTCGTGGGCGCGGGGCCGGCCGGCCTGGCGTGCGCGGTCTCCGCGGCCGAACGCGGCCACCAGGTCACGCTGTTCGACGCCGCGAGCGAGATCGGCGGCCAGCTCAACGTCGCCCGGAAGGTCCCCGGCAAGCAGGAGTTCGACGAGACCCTGCGCTACTTCCGCCACCAGCTCGACGCCCACGGGGTCGACGTACGCTTGAACACCCCCGTCGCCGCACGTGACCTGACCGACTATCAGGAAGTCGTCGTGGCCACCGGCGTCAGCCCCCGCATCCCCGACATCCCCGGCGTCGACCATCCCAGCGTCGTCGGATACCTGGACGTCCTGCGCGAGGGCGCGCCCGTCGGCGACCGCGTCGCCATCCTCGGCGCCGGCGGCATCGGCTTCGACGTCGCCGAGTTCCTCACCGACGGAGGCGACAAGGCGAGCGAGGACCCGGCGACGTACTTCCGGCACTGGGGCGTCGACACGGACTACGCCGCGCCCGGCGGCCTCGCCGCCCCCGAACGGCCCGCCCCCACACGCACCGTCCACCTCCTCCAGCGCAAGACCGGCAAGGTCGGCGCCGGCCTGGGCAAGACCACCGGCTGGATCCACCGCACCGAACTCAAGCACCGCGGCGTCACCATGGTCCCCGGCGTCCGCTACGACCGCATCGACGACGCCGGGCTCCACATCACCGTCGGCGAGGAGTCCACCGTCCTCGACGTCGACACCATCGTGCTGTGCACCGGCCAGGACCCGCGCCGCGACCTGTACGAGGAGCTGCTCGCCGCGGGCGTGAACGCGCATCTCGTCGGCGGCGCGGACGTGGCCGCGGAACTCGACGCCAAACGCGCGATCAAGCAGGGCACCGAGCTGGCGGCGGCGCTGTAGGCGGCCCGCCGCCTCCCTAGGATGACCTCCATGTCACTCCCGCACGCGATCCTCACCGCCCTGCTCGAGAAGCCGTCGTCGGGGCTGGATCTGACCCGCCGGTTCGACAAGTCGATCGGCTACTTCTGGTCGGCGACGCACCAGCAGATCTACCGTGAGCTGGGGAGACTGGAGTCCGAGGGCCACATCCGCGCCCTCCCGGCGCGGCAGCCGGCCCGCGGGCAGCGCAAGAGCTACGAGGTCCTGCCCGCGGGCCGCGCCGAACTCGCCCGGTGGACCGCCGCCGCGCAGGACCCCAAGCCGCACCGCGACGCCCTGCTGCTGCGCCTGCGCGCCGCCGCCGTCGTCGGAACCGCCGGCCTCGAAGCCGACCTGCGACGCCATCTCGACCTGCACCGGCGGCAGTTGGCCGAGTACGAGGAGATCGAGCAGCGCGACTTCCCGCCCGGACGCGACAGCGCGCAGGCCAGGCTTCAGCACCTGGTCCTGCGCGCGGGCATCGAACTGGAGACCTTCTGGACCCGGTGGCTCGCCCAGGCCGTGGAACAACTCCCGCAGCTGCCGGAGCCGGAGGAGGGCGGAGCGTAGAGCCGCGTGAGCGGCGTGATCAGTAGCGGTACGGCTTCGAGCGGCTGCGCAGGAACCAGGCCGCGCCGATGACCCCGGAGCCCGCCAGCGCGCCGCCGAGCACCAGGGTCACCGGGCCGAAGTCGCGGACGGTGCCGCCCACGCCGCCCATGACGCCCCGCGACGGGGCGGCGGTGCTGGAGATCGTCGGCGTGGACGCGGTCGACACGATCACGGACTGGGTGCCCGCGGTCGAGCCGCTCGCGCACACCACGGTGACCGTGTACGTGCCCGGCACGACACCGGACCAGGCGGCGGACTGGCTGACGCTGGTGCCCGACAGCGCCACCTGGCGCCCTTGGGCGAAGCTCGACTGGCCGCCGGACAGCAGCGCCGCCGTGCCCCAGCTGCCGTTGATCTGGGCGCACGAGCTGGTCACCACGGACACCGTGGAACCGGTCGTGCTGACGGAGATGCCCGAGACCCGCGCAGCGGCGGGCGGGGCGGTCACGGCGAGCGGGAGCGCGGCGGCGGCCGCCACGGTCAGTCCGCCCTGCACGAGGAAACGGGAGATGCGCATCGGATGTCCTCCGGCGGCGGCACGGTTGGCGGTACATCCCTTGCGCCGCCGAGGGTCGGGTACGCCCGTGCTGCCTCAGGGGCAGCCAACGTGCCCCGGGCCGGGCGCGCATCCCGGCGGCCCCCGGCCAGGTGACAGGGCCCCGCGGAATCGTCCGGACGGCTCACCCGGGATGCGCGCCGCCGAAGTTCGGGGTGCTCGTTCCTGCCGTGCGGGCGGGTGCCCCGGACGGCCGCACGCAGGTGGCCGCCGGGCACGGCCGACACCACATTAGGTCGGGTGTTCGCACTGTCCCCCGAACGAAGGTCCCCATCGTGCGCCTCCCCACCCTGACGCTGGCCGCCGCCGGCCTCGCCCTGCTGGCCCCGGCCGCCGCCCTCGCCGCCCCCGCCCGACCGGCCTCCGCCCTCCCGCTGGGCCCGGCCGAGCGCTACGAGGGCACCGTGTCCGCCGCCGACCTGCTCGCCCGGGTACGCGACTGCGCCCCCGTCTCCCACGGGAACTACCGCAGCGACGCCGGGGCCGCCGCCACCATCCCGGTCTGCGGCGCCGACGGCGTCGTCTTCTGGAAGGCCGACATGGACATCGACTGCGACGGACGCGCCGGCACCCGCTGCAACAGCGCCAACGACCCGTCGTTCACCTCCGCCACGGCCTTCCAGCAGTCCGACGGCCGCTATCTGAGCGCCGAGAACCTGCCGTACGTCGTCGTGCCCGCCCCGAGCGCCGTCTGGGACTACCGCGCGCACGGCGTGTCCGGCGCTTCCGTCGTGGCCGTCGTCCACCAGGGCCGCGTGCAGTACGCGGTCGTCGGCGACGTCGGCCCCAGCGGCGTCATCGGCGAGGCGTCGTACGCCACCGCCCAGGCCCTCGGCGTCAACCCCGACCCGCGCACCGGCGGCGTGGCCTCCGGCGTGACGTACATCGTCTTCAAGAACTCCCGGGCCACCCCCATCGAAAGCCGCGCGTCCGCCGTCGCGACCGGCGAGCGACTGGCACGCGCGTTCGTCGGGACGGACGCGGAGTGAGGGACGGGGGAGCGGACGTGTGACGCGGCCGCTCCCCTCACCCTCATGCCTTGCGGTAGGTGTACGCGTCCACGGCCGCCGCCTCCACCGCGTCGAGGCCGGCTCCCGTGGCCGCCGTGACGACCGCGGCCACCGCGCCCTCCACGAACGGCGCGTCCACCAGGCGCGTCCCGTCGGGCAGTTCACCGCCCTCGGCGAGCAGCGCCTTCACCGTCAGCACGGCGCTGCCGAGGTCGGTGAGCACGGCGACCCCGGCCCCGCGGTCCACGGAGGCCGCCGCGGCCGAGATCAGCTCCGCGCTCGTGCCCAGCCCGCCGGCCTCGGTGCCGCCCGCCGGGGCGACCGGCACACCGCTCGCGCCCCCGGCCAGGCCGCGCGCCAACTCGGCCACCGATGCGGCCACTTCCGCGCTGTGCGACACCAGCACGATCCCGACCGGCTTGCCGCCGCCCACGGCCGCACGCCCGTCAGCCGCCTCGCCGCCCCTCAAGTCCCCCACCCCACTCACTCCCCGCCGGCTTCCGCGAGGCCCGCGATGAGCAGCGCCGCCGAGGTGGCCCCCGGGTCCTGGTGCCCGATGCTGCGCTCGCCCAGATAGCTGGCCCTGCCCTTGCGGGCCTGGAGGGGCGTCGTCGCCTCCGCACCCCGCTCGGCCGCGGTACGGGCGGCCTCGAAGCCCTCACCGAGCGCCTCCAGAGCGGGCACCAGCGCGTCGATCATCGTCTTGTCGCCGGGCGCGGCCCCGCCGAGCTGCATCACCGCGTCCACGCCCTCCCGCAGCGCCTGCGCGAGCTGCTCCTCGCTCACCTCCGCCACGTCGCCCAGCGCCTTGCCCGTCCGCCGCAGCAGCGTGCCGTAGAGCGGGCCCGAGGCCCCGCCGACGGTGGAGATCAGCTGCCGGCCCGCCAGCACGAGGACGGCGCCGGGAGTCGCGGGCGCCTCCTTCTCCAGCGCGGCGGCCACGGCGGTGAACCCCCGCAGGAGGTTGCTGCCGTGGTCGGCGTCCCCGATGGGCGAGTCGAGAGCCGTGAGCCGGTCCGCCTCACGTGCGACGGACGCGGCCGTCACCGCCATCCAGCGGCGGAAGAAATCGGCGTCGAGCACGGGAACTCCTTGCCTCGTAGGTACGTCAGAAGGCCATGCGCCCCGGTGCGCGCGCACGCCTCACGTGCGTATGCCCGCCGGTCACATGCCCCACCGCAACCCGGGCGTCTTCACCGGCGCGTCCCACAGCCGCAGCAGCTCCTCGTCGATCCGGCACAGGGTGACGGACGCGCCGGCCATGTCGAGGGACGTGACGTAGTTACCGACGAGCGTGCGGGCGACGGACACCCCGCGCTCGCCCAGCACCCGCTGCACCTCGGCGTTGAAGCCGTACAACTCCAGCAGCGGCGTCGCCCCCATGCCGTTGACCAGCACGAGGACCGGGTCGCGCGGCGGCATGTCCTCCAGGATCGCGTGGACGGCGAAGTCGGCGATCTCCCCGGAGGTCATCATCGGGCGCCGCTCCCGCCCCGGCTCGCCGTGAATGCCGATGCCCAGCTCCAGCTCACCCTCGGGCAGGTCGAAGGTGGGGCTGCCCTTGGCGGGCGTCGTGCACGCGCTGAGCGCCACGCCGAAGCTGCGGGAGTTCTCGTTCACCTGCCGGGCGATCGACTCCACCCGCTCCAGCGGCTGCCCCTCCTCGGCCGCGGCGCCCGCGATCTTCTCCACGAACAGCGTCGCGCCCGTGCCGCGCCGCCCCGCCGTGTAGAGGCTGTCAGTCACGGCGACGTCGTCGTCGACGAGCACTTTCGCGACCTGGATGCCCTCGTCCTCGGCGAGTTCGGCCGCCATGTCGAAGTTGAGCACGTCACCGGTGTAGTTCTTCACGACGAACAACACTCCGGCACCGCTGTCCACCGCGGCCGCAGCCCGTGCCATCTGGTCGGGCACCGGAGAGGTGAAGACCTCCCCGGGACAGGCCGCCGAGAGCATCCCGGGACCGACGAAACCCCCGTGCAACGGCTCGTGCCCCGAGCCGCCGCCCGACACCAGCGCCACCTTCCCGGACACGGGCGCGTCCCCCCGCACCACCACCCGGTTCTCCACATCGACGGCCAGCTCGGGATGAGCGGCGGCCATACCACGCAGCGCGTCCGCCACCACGCTTTCCGGGACGTTGATCAGCATCCTCATGGGTATCTCCTCGCGAGCTTGTCTTCAGGGCTCAGGCCCTGTGTCTTCGCAGGTCACCGGCGGTGAGAACAGTTGTCGATGTCGGCGCTTCGCAGCGGTCCGAGGCGGGTCGCGGCGGGTGTGACGCTGACTCGTTGCTGACTTCAGTGACGGGACGTCAGGCGCTGACGGGCACCCGGAGGACGGTCGTCCGCCCCGTCTACTGGCAGTATCGACCTTGCGGCACGGAAGGTCACCTGCAACGGCGAGGTTTCGCGGCGTAGCGGTCCTTCAACGGACTGTGATGGCCCCGGCCGCTCTTGCCCGCCACGCTGTTGGATACCTGCCGCAGTTGGATACCTGCCGCAGCAGCGCGGCCGCCTTGGCCGAGCCGGTGCCCGCCGACCGGCCGGCCTCACCGATGCCCCGCGTCCGAACACCTCGGCGCGCAACGTCAGTCGCCGTTCTCAGGGACAATCGTTCAGGCCCAGCGGTAACCGTCGACCGGGCCGCCCCACACGCCGGCAGGCCCGTCGAAGTCGATCAGGAGCGAGGAGCGGTCCGAGGACACTTCGGAGCGAGTTCGGGGTGCTCGCCTGCGCGGGCCGGCGGCGACTGAATTTCTTGGAACCTCGTACGCCGTCGAGCCCAGGTGACACCCTCTCGTGGAGAGGCCGGCGAGGCTCCCGGCCCTCACGCGGATGCGGGGGCCGGGAGCGGGTGCGGGAGGACGGTCGACGTCACGCACAGCGGCTGGGTGCCCTTGATGTAGCCGCTCCCGCCGCCCATGTACGACGGGACGTCGCTGTTCATCCTGGACGCCATCCACGCCCGCGACGGCGGGTCGAAGCCGGAGTCCGCGCTGGCCGGGCTCGGACGGGACGTCTTCGCGTCGGTAGCCGACCTGTGTGTAAGACTCTCCGGTCCCACACCCCTCCGTCCCGCGAACCGCACGCGACGGTGGCAGCACCAGGCTTACGAGCGGAATGCTGCCGAGGACGCGGCGTCGGATGGTGCTGCCGGGCCGTACCAGTGCTGTAGCGCCTGGTGGAGCCCGTCGGCGTGGCCGTGACCCGCAGTGCCGAGCCAGGCAGTGTGCCCGTCCGGCCGCAGAAGGACGGCGTGGAGTTCGGGATGGTCGGGGCATGCCGCGGTGACGAGGTCCACTCGGTCTGCCCATCCTGCGGCCGACTCGAGGATGGCGCTTCCTCCGGTCAGGTCGAGCAGCAGGCCGCGTCCCGAGGCGAGCAGCTCGGCCAGGCGAGTACAGCCGTCTCCCGTGGTCAGGGCGAGGTCGGGCGTCAGGCGGCCGAGCCAGGGGTGGTTGGCATCGGGACCCATCTGGTAACGGGTGTCCAGTCCAGTGATGGTCTCGGCGAAGGCGCGGTTTCCCGCAGGGTGGCCGGCGACCCGGGTCAGCAGGTCGGTGAGCGGTCCGAGCCGCTCGTCGGCCTCGCCGAGCAGCACCTGGGCCTGTGTGTTGGCCAGCACATGCGCACCGGCGGTGTGGCGTTCGGTGTGATAGCTGCCGAGCAGGTGCGCCGGTGCGGTGCCGCGGACGGTGGCGGCTAGTTTCCAGCCGAGGTTGAACGCGTCGTCCAGGGCGACATTGACGCCGATCGCCCCGGCCGGGGGGTGGATGTGCGCGGCGTCCCCGGCCAGGATGACCCTGCCCCGGACGTACTCGGCCGCCTGCCGGGCGGCGTTGCCGAACCGGGTCAGCCAGCGTGCGGCACGCAGCTCGATGTGGCGGCCGAGCGCGTCGTCCACAGCACTTTGGAGCAGGTTCAGGGTGACCGGAGTGTCCTTGTCCGCGGGGGGTTGCCGGTCGGAGGTGATGATCCTGACGTAGCCAGGGCGGGGTATGACGAATACAGCCCCGCCGGGGCCGGTGGTCACGCCGAACGGCAACGCCTCGGGGTCGGCGAGCTCGACGTCGCCGAGCAGGGAGAAACGGGTCGCCTCGGTGCCGGGGAAGTCGATGCCGGCCTGTTTACGGACGGTGCTGCGGCCGCCGTCGCAACCGACCAGGTACGCGGCCCGGACGCGATACTCACCGGCGCCGGTGGTGACAGCGGCTGTGACAGACTCGGAATCCTGTTCCAAGGCGAGCAGTTCGTGTCCGCGGCGGATGTCAGCTCCCCGGTCGAGAGCGTGCTCCTCTAGGATTTCCTCGACCCTGGTCTGCGGGATGCCCAGCGAGTACGGATGGGCGGTATGCGTGCCCGCGAGGGTGAGCGTCACCGGCAGGCCGGAGAACGCGGCGTAGGGCACTTGCCAGCCCTCGCCGACAAGCCTCTCAGCGAGACCGCGCCGTGCCAGCAGGTCCAGGGCGCGGGCGTTGAGGTTGAAGCCTCGGCAGAAGCCCGGCCGCTGCTCGTGGCGTTCGACAACGACGGTGTCGACGCCGGCGAGCCGCAGCTCGCCGGCGAGCAACAACCCGGCCGGACCGGCTCCCACGATCAACACGTCGGTCATCGCGTGCCTCCTTTCCCGTCTGAGGGGGCGGACCAGGTCCATCCCTGTTCAGTTCGCTCGGCCTCGGGCCAGAACAGACTGCCGTCGCGGATCTCGGCGATGGTTCGCCGCGTCCAGGCCAACTCGGCCTCCCAGGAGTGCAACGCGCACTCGACCTCGATCATGAACAACCGGGGCACCTTGCCCGAGCCGACCGTGTCGGTCAGCACCCTGTTCGTCTCATCGATCCGCTGGGCCAGATGCCCCACCCGTTCGGCAAGTGCCTCTGCCGCCCTGTCCGGACCGAGTGCGCCGAGGTAGGACACCGCGGCCATGAACTTCGGGTATTCCGCGACGGGCACGCGGAGGAGTTCGTCGATCCAGCGAACGAACTCGCTTTGGCCCAACTCGGTTGTCGCGTAGACGGTTCGCTCCGGCCGCCTGCCATCGCGCGCTGTCTCCACCGGCTGGATCCAGCCATGCCGAACCAACGCCTCGACCGTGTCGTACAGAGACCCAGAGTTGACCTTGAAACTGCTGTCCTTGTGCCGCTCCCGCAGGGTGGACGCCATCTCATACGGGTGCATCGGCTGTTCCTGCAACAGGCCCAGCACGGCCAACGCCAGGGTGTTGGAGATCTTCCGCTGCGCCATCTGCATCACCGACCTCTAATAGTCGGATCCGACTATACGAGATCGGCTGATGAAGGCAAGCCCCCGACTTCAGGCGCGGTTGTACGGCTGTACGGCGAACACGGGTCTCTCGCAAGCGATTTGCCGGCACCCGGATGCGCTACCGGCGGGGCTGGGCGCTGCGGGACTGTTCTTTCCGGCTTCCGGCTGGCAGGGTCTGCGGGTTGGTCGGCCCCAATGGGGCGGGCAAGACCACGCTGCTGAACATCGCGGCCCATGTCGTGAAGGCGACACAGGGCTCGCTCAGTCTGTTCGGCGAGGCGTCGGGGTCGATGGAGTCCGCCGCAGCCGTAACCGCCCGGCGACGTCGCGGCCAGCCCGTACACCCCTCCCGAAGGCGCGAAAAGACACCAACTCACGTACCGCCCTCTGGCGGGGGCAGCCTCGCTGAAGTCACGTCGTGGTTGTCGTCGTCGCTCTGGTCGGCGGCGCCGTTCAGTGCGTGCGCGGCGGGGGTGAAGGTGCAGGCCGGCGAGGCGGGATGTGGACGCCGACGCGGCCACCCGGTCCGCGGCGCGGGGGCGGGGGCCGGCAGACCTGAGGCGGAGTCGGTACTGCTGACGCCTGGTCAGCACGCACCTGCCTGCGCGACAGCTGTGCGCAGCGACTCGGCCATCGATCGGCCGGCCACCCGCAGCGGTTCCGGATCACGAGCAGCCCGACTGAGCATGAATGCCCCCTCAAGCATCATGATCATCGACAAGGCGAGCGATCGCGGTCCTCCGTGGGGTGCTGCCCGCGCCCCTGCGGTACGCCGACCGGCGGATGCGGTCGTGACCCCTGGCACCGAGCACTTCGGCTTCGGCTACCTCGACCGCTTCGTAATCCGCTACGTGCCCGCCAGGGCCGGAGCCTAACGGCGCGCGATGCGGGCCAGCCAGGGTGTCAGGTTGGGGTCCACGATCAGCTCTCTGTACGTCTCGTCGCCGGGCAGCGGCACGATGAGCCACTGGCCGGGCGGAAACAGCCGCCCCTTCGTGGTGGCGAGTCCGCCGTAGACGGACCTGAGGAACGCGGGGACAGAGTCGCGGGGGACGTCATGGAATTCCACACCGTCGACAGCGATCTTCGCGTCTTCCTCGGGAAAGAGCCGGACGCTCACCGCCGGCGATCCCGTCAGCTCCACGAACGCCTCGTGCGGCAATGAGCCGTCGGGATCGAACGCCGTGAACAGCTCGGCCGACGTACGGCGCGACGTCCGGTCCGCTCCGATGTCGTCGGTGACCGACATGCTCAGCTCCAACTCCGCCGCGATGTCACGGATCGCCACGACAGCGGCCTCGGTGGTCGGCAGGTGCGTTTGCTCCATGACCCGATCATGCCCGACGAGAAAGGAAGAGGTATGGACCGCGGTAGCAGCCGTGGTCCCGTACCCTCAGTCCGCGAAGATCCCCTTCGGGCGTTGACCGGACCCGGAGCCCGGGGCCCGGCCCGGGATATCGATGCCGTGATCGCCGGGGCACACCCGTGCCCGTGGCCCGGTCGCGGTGCGGGGGCGCACCGGGCCACGGCGGAACGGCATCAGTAGCCGTAAACCATCTTGTAGGCGACCTCGGGAAGGAACTGCCCGGCCGAGGTACCCGCTCCCACGCCGCAGTTGCCGTCGGACTCGCCCGGCACCTTGATCCACAAGAGCATCTCTGCGCCTCCGCCCAGCTGGGTGGGGGTGCCGATGCGACGACCTGAGGGGTTGCACCACTCGCCGTTGGACCCGTTCCCGTTGCGGCTGGTGTCCACGACGAACGGCTTGGTGTAGCCGTAGCGGGAACTCAGTTCACGGTTGACGGAGTTGCCGTAGGCGGTGTTCTCGGCCGTGGTGACGTAGTTGGAGATGTTGAGCGAGAAGCCGTGGGCCTGGCGGAGTCCGGCTTCGTGGAGGCGCCTGGCCATGGTCGCCGCGTCGGCCCAGCGCGGGTTGCCGGCGTCCATGTAGACCCAGGTGTTGGGGGCGTGGCGGCTGAACTGGGCGAGGGCGCCGGTGAGCATGCCCTTGCGTTCGTCGATCTGCGACTGTGTCATGCACCCGTAGTCGCCCAGGGAGTCCGGCTCGAGGATGACGACGGCCGGTCGGTTGGCGATCCCGGCGGCGAACTGAGCGATCCAGTCGGCGTAGGCGGACGGCGAGGCGGCTCCGCCTGCGGAGTGCCCGCCGCAGTAGTCGCGGTTGTAGACGTTGTAGGCGACCAGGACCGGCAGTTTGTCGACGCGGTCCGCCGCTCCCGCGTAAGCCCCTGTGGCGGCGCCGATCGTTCCGCTCCATGAGCCGAACCAGCGAGCCGTCGGGGTGTTGGCTATGGAGGCGTTGATCGCGGCGGCTCGGCCGTCACCGGCGTGGGCGGCCACCCACCTCTTCGCGCTGGAATCGGGGTCCGCATAGAACCCGTTGGTCATGGTGGTCGGGTCGGCCGCATGTGCCGACGGTGCGGCGGCGAGTGCCAGCGGCACAGCGGAGAGAGTCGCGGCCAAGGCGCGGAGTCTGCGGCGCATGACTGAACCTCGATTTCGTGGTGGGGGTGTATCGAGAGCGGTGATGCGGCCAGATCTGGGAGCGCTCCCATTGGAAGCGGTCCCAACAGCACTGGAACTTGTCGGGGGTGTGTTCCGTATGGTGTGACTGGGCATTTGAGCTGTCAAGAGTCGGTGCACGCACCGCACTTCACTTCCATATCGCGAGGGGGTTCTGGGCTCGACCACCGGAAGCGCTCCCACCCGGTGCTCCGGGCGGCGGGCGGCAGCGCCGTGCCGCTGGGTGAGACGTTCCCCGCCCGGTCATGGGGGAGAGAGGCGTGTCATGAGGGAGAGGGTCGTAGTCCATGGCAGGAGAAGCGCCGCGTCGGCAGCCGACGCTCGACGAGGTGGCCGCACGTGCCGGCGTCTCCCGCTCCGTGGCCTCCCGCGTCCTCAACAAGGCCCCGCATGTCAGCCCTTCCAAACGTGAGGCGGTCGAACGGGCTGTCAGGCAACTCGGCTACGTGGCCCATCCGATCGCCCGGGCTCTGGCCATGCGTCAGACAGGTGCTGCCGCCCTCGTCGTCTCGGGAGAGGATCCGTCGATCTTTGCGGATCCGTTCTTCGCCCAGGTGATCGTGGGGGCCGCACAGGCGCTGGAGGAGGCCGACCTGCATCTGATGCTGTGCCTGGCCGCTTCCGAGCGGGGCCGGAAGCGGGTGGAGGAGCTCTTGCGGTCGAGGGGCGCCGACGGGGTCATGCTGATGGCGCTGCGCGAAGGCGATCCGCTGGCCGCTGCGGCCGAGGAGGCGGAGGTGCCCGTCGTGTTCGGAGGGCGTCCCGTGGATTCGGTTCCCCGGTGGTACGTGGACGTCGACAACGTCGGCGGCGCGCGGGCGGCGACCGAGTACCTGGTCTCGCTCGGCCGGACTCGCGTGGCCGCGATCTGCGGGCGCCTGGACACCGACACCGGACGCGCCCGGCACCGCGGCTACCGGGACGCCTTGCTGTCGGCCGGCCTCGATCCACTGCCGCCCCAGGAGGGGGACTTCACCGAGCCCAGTGGAGCTGCTGCCATGGACGGCCTGCTGGCCGACGCCCCCGACCTGGACGCGGTGTTCGCTGCCAACGACAACATGGCGGCGGGTGCGCTGCGCAGGCTGCGTGCGGCCGGTCGGGCGGTCCCCGCTGATGTCGCAGTGGTGGGCTTCGACGACCTGACGGTCGCCCAGGTCGCCGATCCGCCCCTCACCACTGTCCACCAGCCCGTCACAGCTCTCGGCCGGGAGATGGCGCGCATGCTCGTCACGGTCATCAACGGGCACGACCCCACCCCGTTGATCCTGCCCACACGCCTGGTCACCCGCTCGAGCGCCTGACGGGCACGAAAGCGAAGGGGGCGGCGGACGGCGGCTTACTTCTGGCCGTCGGAGAGACGTCGCCGTGAACACGAGGCCGGCATCGCCGTGGCGGCCCCTCGACCGAGCGGCACCCGCCCCGCAACGGCGCTGACCGCGTCGTCCACCGCAGCCTGAGGCAGACACAGGACAAGGGTGTCCGCCCCGGCCGACAGGGACATTCCCAGCGTCGTCCCGGGCCCGGCGACCGAGCACGGCGTCATGCGGACGGAGCGGACGCGGCGGACGAATCCGAGCGGTCGGCAGTCGCGGTCGCCGGACCGACGGGGCCGGCGGACTCGAACAGCAATCGCCTGCCGCTGCAACTGCGGCGAGCACAATGCGGCTTGCCGGTTGATGTGGCGCTCCGGCATCAGGGGACGACCTGAGCGAGTGCGCCCGTCACGGCGGCGGCGAGGGCGAGCACCGCGGCGAAGGCGGAGGCGGCCCGCATGAGGGCGGCGGGGTACGAGGCGCCGTCCAGGCGGGCGAGTTTGGCCGCGGCAGCGGCGGCCATCAGCGCGAACACGACGACCAGCGCTGCGGTGAGCAGCACGACGGCGGGACTGGACA
Organism: Streptomyces sp. NPDC088254; assembly: GCF_044740925.1. Taxonomy (NCBI): domain Bacteria; kingdom Bacillati; phylum Actinomycetota; class Actinomycetes; order Kitasatosporales; family Streptomycetaceae; genus Streptomyces; species Streptomyces sp. NPDC088254. The sequence goes on from NZ_JBIURQ010000001.1 coordinate 1,046,134, forward strand.
CGGCAATCTCCTGCGGGCAGTCGGATGTCGACGTGACCGAGGGTCGTGAAAACAGTGTTCACCGCGGTGCGGGCGGGCGAAGATGAACACCGGCGAACACGACAAGCCGGAGCGGACAGGTGCACGACGATCAGATGGAACCCGAGGCCGCGCTCACCGAGCTGCGCAGGCGGCTGACCGACGGGCTGGCACGGGCCCGGCTGACCAAGACGCAGCTCTCCGTTCGAGCCGGGCGCGGCCGCACGACCGTGCAACAGGCCTTGCGGGCCGACGGACCTGTTCCGTCGGCCGAGACGGTCGCGGCGCTGTCACATGTCCTGAATGTGCCGGTCGCGCCCTTGCTGGAGCTGCGACGGATCGCCGCCGGAGAATCCGGTACCGCCGGCGGGAAGGATCAGGGCCCCGGCAGGCCGATCGGTGAGTGGGACCCTCACGACCTGGAGCTCCACCCTGCGGGGTCGACGGCCGGGGACCCGTCCGCCGGGCTGACGGCGGTGCTGCCCGGCTACGTCGCGCGGGCACACGATCAGATCCTCGGTCGAGCGGTGCTGGACGCGGCGCAGGGCCGCAGCCGGATGGTGGTCCTGGTCGGGTCGTCGTCGACCGGTAAGACGCGAGCCTGCTGGGAGGCGGTGCAGCCGCTCGCGGCACCGGGCTGGCGGTTGTGGCACCCCTTCGACCCCACCCGGGCGGACGCCGCATTGGACGGCCTCGAGCGCGTACGGCCCCGCACGGTGGTATGGCTCAACGAGGCCCAGCACTACCTCGGTGACCCCCGCGTGGGGGAGAAGATCGCGGCCGCCGTCCACACCCTCCTCACGCAACCCGGGCGGGGCCCGGTCCTCGTCCTGGGCACCCTCTGGCCGGAATACGCGGACCTGTACGCCGCGCTGCCCTCACCGCGGTCGCCGGATCCGCACAGCCGGGTGCGGGAACTGCTCGCCGGACGGACCGTCACCGTCCCGGAGACCTTCGACCAGGAGGCGCTGCACACAGCCGCCGCACTCGCGGTCAGTGGCGACCGGCTGCTGCACGCCGCCCTGACGAGGGCTCGCGGCCACGGGAGAGTGACGCAGGATCTCGCCGGAGCCCCCGAACTCCGGCGCCGCTACGACCAGGGCACGCCGGCCGCGAGAGCCGTGCTGGAAGCCGCGATGGACGCACGCCGTCTCGGCGTGGGACCACACCTTCCTCTCGCTTTCCTGATCGACGCCGCGATCGACTATCTCAGCGACCGGGACTACGACGATCTCACCGAGGACTGGGCGGAAGCAGCCCTTGCCGACCTCGCCCGTCCCGTCCACGGCAGGCAGGCGCCGCTGCGCCGGATGAGAACCCGTCCGCAACACAGCCTGCCGGGCAGTCCCCGGCCCGGACCGGCTGCGGGCCGGGCAACAGAAGGGATGATCTTCCCCGTACCCCCGACCCCGCCTGGCCCACCGTCAGGACCGGTGTTCCGGCTCGCCGACTATCTGGAACAGCACGGTCGCAACACGCGGGGGGACCTGTGTCCTCCGCCCTCGTTCTGGGATGCCTCGCTCACTCACCTCACCCATGACGACCTCTACACCATCGCCTTCGCTGCACGGGTCCACCAACCTGCCTTGGCCGACCCTCTCCTCCGGCGCGCCGCCTTGGCCGGGCACGCCGGTGCGCTGTCCGAACTGACGATGCAGCGCTTGGGCCCCCGACGGCTGGGCGTCATCAACGGAGAAGGGGCTCGTCACACGTCGGGATCGGCCGCCTTCCTCGGCCGACGAGGCGATGGGCCACGCGCTCTCCCCGTCGAGGCGCTGACCACCCTTGCGATGCTGTACGAAGACGCCGGCGACATGGATTCAGCCGAGGCTCTGCGCAAGAAGACGGAGGACCCCGCCGCCGTCCGAGCAATGGACCAGCACCTCTGGGGCGCCTTGGCCGCCGAGCTCCAAGCCATGCGTGACAGGACGGCACAGTCCGTCTTGAACAACATCCGGTGACACGACCGCCGACGCTACGACCGACCGGCCCGCCGGCAGCCGCGCCTGACACCGTACGGTGTGGCCGCCGTCGTCACTCGGTGAACGCGGCGGCGTGGTCGACGGCCCATCGGGCGAACGTGCGCGGCGCCGTCCCGAGGAGGTCGGCCACCGCACTGGTGAAGGGCCCCGGCCGGAAGCCGGCCCGGGCGGCGCGATCTCTTCCGTCGGTCAGTCTTCTTTGCCGTCGTCCTCGAAGGTGAAGTACACGCGCAAGACGTACTGGAACTGCTCATCAGCGGGGGCGATCTCCCAGGCGGTGTCACTCACCCGGACGTCGTGCGCCGCGATCCACTCAGCGGCTTCCTCGAAGGGCTCCGCCATGCGCGAACCGAAGAAGAACTTCCTGCCCACCGGGTGCACTTGTGAATCCGCGTCAGAGTCGTCGAAATCGTCGGGCACCATCAGGTGGAGATCGGGTTCACTTCTCATGCGCACACCCTCCAGCGTTCAGCCGCCAGTTCACGGCTCTTGCGGTGGAAGACCCCGCGGGCTGCTTCAAAGTTGCTTCCATGTGCCTGACGGCGGAGAGGGAGGGAGGGCGTCAACCGCCCTATCATCGAACCCCTTTGGCGCCGGTGACGGCGTAGGCGGTCGTGCCGAGGAGCAGGAGGACCAGCGCAGTCCAGGTCCCCGCCGCCGTGTCCGGTGGCAGGAGCATCCAGGTGGCCACCTGCATGGGCACGCCGGTCGCCGGAGGGGCGAAGAGCGAGAACGAGAGCCAGGCGAACGGCAACGACCAGGCGTACCGGCCGCCCAGGACGACGGTGCCCATCGCTGTCAGCCCCGTCAAGCCCGCGCAGTCGCGGACCACGAGTTCGGCAGGAATCGCGTCGCGGCTGAGGGCCAGCGCCACGGTCAGCGCCGTGCCGACGAACGTGCCGGCCAGGAGCACATGCGCCGCTCGACGGGGCATCCACCGGATCGCCGCCGTCCGGTCCAGCGAGGGGTCCTGCCCGCTCAGCCCGACGGAAACAGCCATCACGCCCGCGCCGAGAACGAGCGGAAGCATCCGTGGATCGCCGGAACTACCCTCCGTCCCCTGGGCGATGGCCCGGACGAGCACCGTGCTGATCAACACCGCCGTGAGCGAGCTGGGCACGTGACGGGAGCGTGCGTACAACGTCAGCCATCTCATCGGGACGCACCGCCGCCCAGCGTGACGAATGGATCTCCCTTGCACGCGACCGCGTCGAGGTACATCGCGGCGATGCGTGAACGCTGCTCGGCGCGCGGGAGCCGCCTGAACTCCCCGTACACCTCGCGGACTTCCTCCTGCCGCCCGCGCGAGAGGTAGGCCATGTCCTTGCCGACCGGCTCGGGCTCGCCGAGAACCCAGCTCGCGGCGACGCTCTGCGCCGAGACGTCACTGCTGCTGATCGTGTCCGCGTACGAGGAGCACTTCGGTACGAGACTCCCGGCGATGAGAGCCCTGGTGAGGTCCGTGCCCTCGGCGCCGGCGACGGCGTGATCCTCGAAGTCGAACAGAGCGATCCCGCTCGACCGGCGCGTCCCGGAGCCGTTCGGCCACACCGCAGTCTCCTCGCGAATCGATCTCGGCGCTCGCTCTCCCAGGGCGGCGCTCATCAAACGCAGCGCCTCCCGTCCGGGACCCGCTACATCGTTCAGCTGTGCCCGGTGCGTGTTGGTCACGCACACCGGGCCATCGCACACCAGCCGCGCCGCGGCCTCGTCGACGACGTACACCTGACGTGGGTCGCGGGGGAGAACGAGGAAGGCGATCACCGCGCCCGCGAGCACCGGCGTCAGCGCGACGAGCCGGCCGCGCCGGCCTGCTGCGGCGATCAGCGCGAAGCCGGTCGCGGACACGCCCGTCAGCCAGATCGTCTGACCGACGTGCACGGACACGGAGAGAGTGAGAAGCACATCGCGCGCCTCCTGCAGAGCCGGCGACAACAGCGAGAACACGCTCGGTTCCCACCTCGTGATCCCCGTCGTCGCGTCGGCCTTGACCGTCGACAACTGCGCCAGCACCCCGAAGACCAGCATGCTCACCGCCACGGCGGGAGGGGTGAGCAGGTACGGCAGCGTGCGCCCCACTCCCATGCCCAGCACCGCCCCCGAGACGACGGTCAGTGCCCCGACCAGCGATATGGGCAGCCACCCGAGGTGCGTATAGCGGGTGTTGGACAGGACTTGCACTCCGCCGACGAGAACGACCGTCGCATAGGCGAAGACCAGTGGCATCGCCATCGCGCCCGACAGCACGGCAGCGCGGTGGGAAGCGGGCCGGGGCGTGCTGGTGATCAGTTCCGATGCTTTGGAGCGACGCTCACGCAAGCCCTGAAGCGCCCCGAGCCCGCCGGCCAGCGGCCAGATGAAATAGAGCGGGCCGCGGGCCGTCAGGGCCATGGACGTCCACTGGTCGGTCCACCCGGCGACGGTCAGGCCGTCGCCGCCCGACGTGAGGCACAAGAAGGCCAGCGCCGCCGTGAGGACCACGGCTGCGGCCCACGGGGCGAGGGAGCGCTTCAGCTCGATGCGCAGGATGCGCGTGTTCACCAGGAACCTCCTTGGCCGTCAGGCCCCTGGAGCAGCGCCGAATAGCCGCGCTCCAGCGGACTGTCGCCGACGTGCTCGGGTCCGCCCGCGGCGGCCAGCTCGTCCGGGGTCCCCTTGAAGACCAGCCGCCCCTCGGCGATGAGCACCACGTCGGTGCAGGCGGCGGCCACGTCCTCCACCAGATGCGTCGAGACGACCACGCAGGTGTCCGTGCCCAGCCGCTGCAGCAGTTCACGGAAGCGCAGTCGCTGCGCCGGGTCCAGGCCGACCGTCGGCTCGTCGAGCAGCAGGATCGCCGGGTCGTTCACGATGGCCTGAGCGATCCCGACGCGACGCACCATGCCGCCCGAAAGCGCCTTCATCTTCTCGTCGGCGCGATCGGCCAGACCCACTCGCTCGACGGCGCGCTGCACCGCCGCGGGGATCTCCCCCTTGGGAACCTCCTTCAGCCAGGCCATGTACTCGACGAACTCGCGCACGGTGAAACGCTTGTAGAACCCGAATTCCTGCGGCAGGTAGCCGATGCGGCGGCGCAGCGCGCGGTGCTCGCCCAGACCGCCGACGGACTCGCCGAGCAGTTCCAGCGCGCCCCCGGCGGGGGGCAGCACGGTCGCCAGCGCCCGGATGAGGGTGGTCTTGCCCGCCCCGTTGGGCCCCAGCAGTCCGTGTACGCCGGTTCCCAGCGACAGGTCGAGCCCGTCGACGGCCATCCGTCTCCTGCCGACCCTGACCCTCAGCCCGACGGCCCGGACCTGCCAGGCGTAGGACGTCGGTGCGATGTCGGCCGCGTCGAGAGCGGGCATCGGCACTTCCCTTCTCATGGTCACTGGTGGGCTCCCAGCACGGAGTAGGCGCCTTTGCGGGCGATCACGACGCCGACGCCGAGCGTGAGAATCAGCCCCCACACGGGCAGACCACCCGTCTGCAGGGCGAAGGTCATACGATGCGTGGCCAGGGTCGGCGCCACGATCACCGCGACCCACGCGGCTGCCAGGACCACCACCGCACGGGTCACGCCCATGACACCGCCGAGCGCCAGTGCCATCGCGGTGAAGGCCAGGCAGGGCAGCAGCCACTGGGCGACGGTCACCCCTGTCGCCCACCCGCAGGCGAACAGGGCGGGCACGACCAGGGTGAGCACGGCGGCGGTCCGCCGCAGCAGCAGCGGGAGTCCGGCCCTGGGCGCCGAGGCCGTCAGCTCGTACGCCGGGTCGATGCCGCGCGACCACGACGCCGCCACGCCGAGCACGGGCAGGACAGGGGCGAGCATCAGCACCAACGACACGTGGCGGGGGTCGTCCCCCAGCCCCGTGCGGCTGTCGGCCAGGTCGAGCAGCAGCGCCAGCAGGGTCATGCTCACGGCCATGGCCAGCCACGGTGCCATCGTGGGGGTCAGCCACCTGGACCACCGTGCCGACCAGCGCCGGCGCCGCGGCATCGGGGCGGTCGCGGCGACGCGGGGCGCGAGCTCGGACCACACGCCCGCCACCAGTGCCGCGACGGCGGGCGCGGCGGCCGACAGCCGGTCCCGGCAGGTGGGACACACTTCCAGATGGGCCTCAAGGGCCCACACCCGGTCGACGGCAAGGCCGGTTTCACCGCGCGCGTAAGCGTCGATGAGCTCGTCCTCCGCGTGTTCCACGTTCATGTCAGGGCCCTCCGCATCGCGATCCGTGCCCGGCGGGCACGGGTCTTCACCGTGCCCTCGGGCACGCCGAGCAGAACCGATGTCTCCCGGACGGACAGCCCGTCGAGCACCATGGCCTGCAGAACCAGCCTGAGTTCGGGTGCCAGGCGGCGCAGCGCGTCACCGACGTCGCCGTCGACGGATGCCGCGAAAGCCTCCTCCTCTGCGGCAGGCGCCACGGGGGGCGCGGCCGCGGCGGGTGGCGGCTGCGCGTGATGGGCCCTGCGCCGGAACGCGTCGACGAGACGGCGCGCCGCGATCGTCCACAACCAGCCGACGGCACTGCCTCCGACCGCCGTTCCGGCGAAGGCGCCCGCCGCACGCCACACCGCGAGGTACGTCTCCTGCATCACCTCGGCGACGATCTGTTCGTCGGCGCAGCGCCGCCGCAGACGCACTGCCAGCCAGGGTGCGGTGCGCCGGTACAGCTCGTCGAACGCGGCACGGTCACCCCTGGCCACCAACCGGACGAGACCTTCCTCGTCCGGTTCGCCCGGTGCCTTCCTCATCGGTCTCACACCCCCCTAGACGCCGGGGGAGGACGACGGGTTTTGAAACCAGCGTGATCCGCGTCACGCCGCCATCGCCGTTCGCGGCGACTCGAACTCACCGCGCTGACGGCCGACTTACCCACACCTGTGCCGACCCGCTCGGAGCAGGACGGCAACGGCCTGCGCCAAGTCCTGCTGCTCGGAGCAGGCTTGGCAATCGATCGCATCTTGTCAGCGCCGTCAGACGGTGTGCCGGGCTCGGTGTCCGCGGGGTGACCGGCGGGGCGTGAACACCCGTCACTGCTGGTCGTACACCAGGAGGCCGTCGTCACGCAGCCGCGCACCGACCGTCGGCCGGTGTTCGGTCAGCCGTACGTCATGGGACAGGTGTAACAAAAGCCCCCGAGCGGCCAGTTGTTCCTGGGTGGCGGTGCTGTGCCCGAAAGTGAGCAGCCGTTCGCGGCTCAGGTCTGCGCGGTTCATGCGTCGGCCGGGTTTCGGCTGCGGTGCGGAGCGCCGCTGCGTCGTCGATCGCCTGAAGGGCTCGGCGTGCCCTGAGGGGGGCGACGATCCGGTCGTCGCTGCGCCCCTCCCGGGTGGGCCGTTCGAACCTCCCACGTCTCCGGGTAAGTTTGCGCACGCTGTCCAGGACCTGTCGGCGTCAGCGAGACATGGTGCCGCAATCCATCGCGGTCGCCCCCGATGCGACCCCACAGCCAGACGGGATGCGGCCGTCCCGGCAGCCCGGTCGCCGCCGCCAGTTCGCGCACGCCGACGGCGGCTGTGGCCGATTGGTGCCGGGGGGCGTGGCCCACGCCCAGGGCCCGAGCGAAGCCCGCCGGGGCGGCGACCTGGGGCACGCCCAGAAGCGCACCGGCCCAGCCGAGGCCACGTACGAGCGGATCGTGTCGCAGGCGGGAGGCAGAGGGGGTGTCTGTCTTCGTGAGTGTTCCTCACGTGCGGTGAGGTGAACGGAAGGTGCGCCGCTCCCGCAATTCCGGAGGCAGCCGAACGCCATATGCCCGGCATTGCGGGAGGTGCGGGCGGAGAGGGCGGCCTGTTCGGCCCCGACCGAAACCGGGGCCGGCCGCTCATCCCGGGTCGTCGCCCGCCCGGGTGCTGGGGCGGCTGACGGCCCTGGTCTTCTCGCTACTTGTGGCCGTTGCCGTGGCCGTTGGGATGCAGCACCACCTTCGTCCAGCCCTCGTCACGGGCGTCGAAGTGCTCGTAGGCGGTGGGGGCCTCGTCCAGGCCGAGCTCGTGGGAGACGACGAAACTCGGCGTCGCCTTCCCGCCGGCGATCAGGTCCCGCAGCGCCCGGTTGTACCTCTTCACCGGCGCCTGGCCGGTCCCCATGTGCTGGCCCTTGAACCACATCATGCCGAAGTCGATCGGCACCTTGCCCTGTGCCTCCAGCTCGCCCTGGGCCTCTTCGCCGCCGGGGTCCTGGGGCAGGAACACGCCCACCACGCCGATGTCGCCGGTGAACCTGACCGAGTCGATCAGGCCGTTGAGCGTGAGGCTGGCGTCCTCGTGTCCCTGGGGGTCGTGTGCCTGGTAGCCGACGCACTCACACCCGTTGTCGGCGCCGAGACCGAGGGTGGCTTCCTTGACGACCTCCGCCGGGTTCTGCTCGGCGGTGTTGATCGGGATGGCCCCGATCTCCTCCGCCTTGCGCAGCCGGTCGGGCTGGTAGTCGGCCACCCAGATGCGGCCGGCGCCCTTGAGCACGGCGGAATAGGCCGCCATCAGCCCGACAGGGCCGGCCCCGAAGATGATCGTCTGGTCGCCCGGTTTGACGTGGGCCATCTCGGTGGCGTGATAGCCGGTGGGGAAGATGTCGGCGAGCATCACGTAGTCGGTCTGCCGCTCGGCGGCGTCCTCGCCCAGCCGCAGCGCGTTGAAGTCGCCGTAGGGCACACGCAGCAGCTCCGCCTGGCCGCCCTGGTAGGGGCCCATGTCGGCGAATCCGTAGGCGGCTCCGGCGAGGGCCGGTTCCGGCTGCATGGTCAGGCAGTAGTTGGTCAGCCCCCGCTCACACTGCTTGCAGAACCCGCAGGCGATGTTGAAGGGCAGAACCACGTACTCGCCGACCTGGACCTTGCGTACGGCCGAGCCGACCTCCACGACCTGGCCCATGTTCTCGTGCCCCAGCGTGCGGCCGGACTCGAACGAGGTGCGGCCCTCGTACATGTGCAGGTCCGAACCGCAGATGTTGGTGGTGGTGATCTTGACGATGATGTCGCAGGGGTGTTCGATCTTCGCGTCCGGTACGTCCTTCACCGTGACCGTTCGCGGTCCTTCGTATACCGCTGCTTTCATGATGACTTCCCTCGGTGCCACGGCATGACCGCGGCACGGCGATGATGAGACGGCGCAAAGGGCCTGACGCTCGGAAGTGCTACGACGGGCTCCGTGGCTCCCGCCTCTGCGGGCCGTCCGCCCGGAGCGGGTGGAACGGTGGTTCGGGCCGTCGGCCCGCCAGGCGGGAGCTCCGGCGCCCCGACGGCATGCGGTGCGGGTCCCCGTCGGCCTCCGACCCAAACAACCCTTCACCGAACTACCAGCCGATTTTTCGTACCGGACGGCTGCCGATCAAGGACGCATCTCCGAGTTTGGTCACCGGCTAGTCATCGTCACGGAGAGGACGGTCTCGACGGGCTCTCCTTCCGCCATCATCCATAACATCTTCCGTAATGCTTCGTTCTTACAACTTTCCCCCCGGTAAAGGCAGTTCACCCGGGGGACCGTCGGCCCCCCGGGGCCGTCGGCCGGGGGCCGCTCGGCCGGGTTACGGCCGGCGGGCCGTCACGGCCCGGCGGATGCCGTAGGCGACCGCGCCGAAGGCCAGTACCGCCGCGCCCGAGAGCACCGACGAGAGGGGCAGGGCGAAGGCCAGCACCAGACAGCCCGCCAGTCCGACGGCCGGGACCAGCCGGCGCCGCCGGTGCGGCCGGCCCCGGCCGTCGGGCTCGGTGAGCGTCCAGGCGGAGGCGTTGGCGATCGCGTAGTAGGCGAGCACCCCGAAGGAGGAGAAGCCGATCGCCCCACGCAGGTCCGTTGTCGCGGCCACCACCGCCACCACCGCGCCCACCAGCAGCTCGGCCCTGTGCGGCACGTTGAACCGCGGGTGAACCGCGGCCAGCGCGTGCGGCAGGTGACGGTCCCGGGCCATGGCCAGCGTGGTGCGCGAGACACCGAGGATCAGCGCCAGCAGCGACCCGAGCGCGGCCACGGCCGCGCCGACCCGCACCACCGGGACCAGCCATTCCGCACCCGCCGCCCGGACCGCGTCCGACAACGGCGCCGCGGACCGCGCCAGCCCCTGCGGGCCGAGCACCGACAGCACGGCGACGGCGACGACGGCGTACACGGCCAGGGCGATGCCGAGCGCGAGCGGAACGGCCCTGGGGATGGTGCGTTCCGGGTCGCGCACCTCCTCGCCCAGCGTCGCGATCCGCGCGTACCCGGCGAACGCGAAGAACAGCAGGCCCGCCGCCTGGAGCACCCCGCCGGGGGTGGCGTCCGAGCCGACCTCCAGCCGGGCCGCGTCCGCCGTGCCCGAGGTCAGGGCGGCGACGGCGACCGCCGCGAGCACCGCCAGCACCACGGCCACGATCACCCGGGTGAGCAGCGCGGACTTCTGCACCCCCCGGTAGTTCACCGCGGTCAGCGCCACCACCGCGGCGACCGCGACGGCGTGCGCCTGCCCCGGCCACATGTACGAGCCGACGGTGAGCGCCGTGGCCGCGCAGGAGGCGGTCTTGCCGACGACGAACGCCCACCCGGCGAGCCAGCCCCAGAAGGCGCCGAGGCGCTCGCGGCCGTACACGTACGTGCCGCCCGAGGCCGGGTAGCGGGCGGCGAGCCGGGCGGAGGAGGTGGCGTTGCAGTACGCCACCACGGCGGCCAGCGCGAGCCCGACGAGCAGCCCGGACCCGGCGGCCCGTGCGGCCGGCCCCAGGGCCGCGAAGATCCCTGCGCCGATCATCGCCCCCAGACCGACGATCACGGCGTCGGTCACCCCGAGCCCACGACGCAACTCGCCCGGAGCGCCTGCTGTGGCCGGCCGGCTCATGCCCCACCCCCTCGACGCACGCGACGGCCCGCGTGACGGACCCCGACAGGGGCAGACGTTACGCGAGCCGCTCCCGGCTCTCGGCATCACCCGTGCCCACAGCGGCCCCGGGCTTCACGCCCCGTCCGCCGGGATGTCCAGGCTCACCGAGTAGCCGCCGTCGGCTGTGGGGCCGTGGGCGAGGGTGCCGCCCAGGAGTTCGGCTCGCTGACGCAGACCGACCAGGCCCTGGCGGGAGCCGGGCAGGGGGATGGCCGGCCTGGTGGGAGCCGTGTTGGTGACGGTGACGCGGACGGCCCCGTTCCGGAGCCCGGCGTGGACCGTGGCCGTCGCTCCCGGGGCGTGCTTGCGGACGTTGGTCAGCGCCTCCTGCACCGTGCGGTACACCGCCCGCTGGACGGTCGGCGGGAGCCCTTCGGGCAGGTCGGCCCGCAGCTCGGTCTCGATGCCGCTGCCGCTCACCAGGCGCGGCAGGTCGGCCAGGGACGGCTGGGGAGTCAGCTCGGTCGGGCGGTTGCCGGCGGCGCGCAGCACCCCGACCATGTGCCGCAGCTCGTCGAGGGTCCGCACGCTCAGGCGCCGGATCGCACCCGCCGTTTCTCTGACCTCGGCGTCCCGGGCGCCCATCTGGAGCGCCCCCGCCTGCACCGCGATCAGGCTGACCTGGTGGGACACCACGTCGTGCATCTCGCGGGCGAGCTGGGCGCGTTCCGCCGCCAGCAACGACTGGGCGGTCAGCAGCCGTTCGTTCTCCCGGGCCTCGGACACCTCGGCGAGCCGCACGGTCAGCTCCCGCCGGGTCTGGACGAGCTGGCCGAGGAACACCAGAGCCGCCGCAGTGGCCAGGGTGTACCCCAGGCTGATGAGCAGAAAGCTGTCGGAGATGGGGACCGCTTTCAGGGACGGCGGCCAGTGCCAGGGCAGGATGTCGCTGATCGTGAACGCGACCGCGCAGCCGACCAGCACCGAACGCCGGCGCGTGTGCGAGGCGACCGTGTAGAGCGCGGCCAGCGTGGCGAACACCGCGTCGGTGACCAGGGAGGCGGGCACGGTCAGCGCGAACGTGAGCAGGGGCAGCCGGCGGCGCAGCGCGAGTGCCGCGGCGGCGAGCAGCCCGCAGGCCAGGGCCAGCCGCTCCGTCGGCTCGACGTTGACCCACACGTCCAGCAGGGCGGCCACGATCAGCGCCCCGTCCAGCAGCGCGGGGACGGCGACGGCACGCGAGGGCATCACCCGTCCCCCTCCCGCGGCAGCTTCAGCAGGCCCGCGCGTTCGGCGAGCAGCGCCGCCTGGACACGGCTGTCCACCCGCAGCTTGGTGAGGATGGCGCTGACATGGTCCTTCACGGTGCCGGCGCTGAGATGCATCCGCGCGCCGATGCGGCCGTTGGACAGCCCCTCGGCCACGAGGACCAGGACGGAGCGCTCCCGATCGGTCAGCCGCGCGACGGCGCGGGCGGCGGGCTCGCTCGTCTCGTGGTCCAGGAAGCCGTCCACGACGGTCCGCGTGACCTTGGGCGACAGGACGATCCCACCCTCGGCCAGGGTGCGGACCATGGGCGCCAGCTGTTCGGGATCGGTGTCCTTGAGCAGGAAGCCCGCGGCGCCCGAGCGCAGAGCCGTCGACACGTACTCGTCCATGCCGAACGTGGTGAGCATGGCGACCGCCGGCGGGTGCGGCAGCCCGCACAGGTCGGCGAGGACGGTCAGGCCGTCGATGTCGGGCATCCTGATGTCGAGGAGCACCACGTCGGGCTGCTTCTCCTCGGCCGTCCGGACCGCCAGACCGCCGGGCACCGCCGCCACGACGGCGATGTCGCCGGCCGCGTCGAGGATGTGCGTGAACCCGGTACGGATCAGGGCCTCGTCGTCGACCACCAGCACCCGGATCACCTGCGGCTCCCTTCCTCAGGGCTCGCACGGGGCCCGCCGGGTCACCGGGGCGGCCCCCGCCGGTGGGCAGGGAATGTCAGGAAACATGAGGGTTGTGATTCAAACGAGCGGAATGCACAGTCTAAGGAGATATGACTTGCGACGTCCCCTCACCCGCACCCCGTGTCGCGGTATCAGCGCCGCCGACCGCGGAGACGGGCCGTCCCACCCGGGGCGGGGAGACCAGGCGTTCCGACCGAGGCGGGGAGGGGGATCGTCGCACCCGCCCGGTCCGCACTCAGCCGTCGGCCCGGCGGCTGATCGGCGTCGATCTGGCCCGCGGGCTGGCGATGTTCGGGATGTACGCCGCCCATGTCGGCCCGGAGCCTTCGGAGGGCGGGCCGACGGGGTTTCTGATGGAGGCGGCGCGGGGCCGGTCGTCCGCCCTGTTCGCCGTCATCGCGGGCTTCTCCCTCGTGATCCTCACGGGCCGCCCGCAGCCGATGACCGGCCGCCCGGGCCGGCAGGCCGCGGGCCGGGTCGTCCTGCGGGCGCTCGTCCTGATCCTCATCGGCTTCGCCCTGGCTGCACTGGGCACCTCGGTCGACGTGATCCTCGCCTACTACGGGCTCACCTTCCTCCTCGTTCTCCCGCTCTGCAGGCTGCGGGCGGGGACGCTGGCCGCCGTCGCGGCCGCAGGCGCGCTCGTCCTGCCCCAGGCGCTGTACGTGATCCAGCAGGCGATCGACGAGGGGAGCTGGTCCGACACTGTCATCGGATGGGACCCGCTGGCGCGGATCACCGGCACGGACGGCCTGCTCGACCTGCTGTTCACCGGCGCGTACCCGGTCCTGACCTGGGCACCGTTCATGATCGCGGGCATGGCCGTCGCCCGTCTCGACCTCACGCGAACCGCCGTCCTCAGGGGCCTGGCGTCGACGGGCGTGGCACTCGCCGTGCTCGGCTACGGGGGCTCCTGGCTCGCCCTGCGTCTCGTGCCGCACGCCACCGCCGCGATCGCCGCGGCCTCGGACGGCGGCTCGGCGTCGACGGCCTGGTGGACCGACGCCGTGGGCGATCCCGTCGAACACACCCCGTCCTGGCTGCTGGTGGCGGCGCCGCACAGCCAGACGACAGCGTCCCTGGTCGGCAACACCGGCGTCGCCCTGGCAGTCCTCGCGCTGTGCCTCGTCCTCGCCGCCCGCATGCCACGCCTGACACGGCTGACGAGGCCGGTGTGCGCGGTCGGCGCGATGTCCCTGACCGCGTACGTGCTGCACATCGTCGCCATCCGCGTCCTCGGCGTCGACGACTCGGAGCTCCCCGCGACACCGGTGCTCCTGGGTTTCGTCGCCGCCGCCATGCTCCTGGCGTTGGCCTGGAGCCGCGTCTCCCCACGCGGCCCCCTCGAACACCTCCTCAACACCGTGACCAAGCTCGCCAGGCACATCAGGTGAACCGGCCCGCCCCCGACGAGGCCACGGACACACGGGCGAGCCGCGTACGGCCGCCTCCCCCCATCGGCGGCCGTCCGCCTCAGCGGAGGACGTCGAAGACGTTCTTCTGCAGACCGTTGGCGTAGGCCTCGTGCTCGACCAGCTTCAGCCGCTGGGCGTCCTTGTCGGTGGCGCTGAACAGCCGCTTGCCGGCGCCGAGCAGGAGCGGGAAGACGAGCAGGTGATAGCGGTCGATCAGGCCCGCGTCCGAGAGCGCCCGGTTCAGTGACGCACTGCCGTGCACGATGATCGGGCCGCCCTCGGTCTCCTTCAGCGCGGCGACCTCGTCGAGCGAGCGCAGGATCGTGGTCTCACCCCAGTTCGACACGAGGTCGTCCTCGGCGAGGGTGGTGGAGACGACGTACTTCGGCATGACCTTGTAGTCCGCGAAGTCCTCCATGTCGGGCCACACCGCGCTGAACGCCTCGTAGCTGACCCGGCCCATCATCATCGCCGCGGCCTCCTTCTGCTCCCGGCCCTTGATCTCGAAGGCCTCGGGAAGGAACTCGGTGTGCTTGAACGTCCACCCCGAGTTCCGGTAACCGGGCTCGCCGCCGGGGGCCTCCACGACGCCGTCGAGCGAGATGAAGGCGGTGCTGATCAGAGTTCGCATGGGTGTTCCTCGGGGTCTCGTGACCGGTTCCCGGTCGGCTCGGTGAGTGCGCGCCTCGCCCGCGTTCGCGGCCGCGGCGCCCCAGTCGTGAACTCTGACGGAGGAACACGCGAAAACTCATCGGCCGGCACGGCGATCTCGGTGAAGAAGTTCTCAGGGACGTTCTCAGGGACTCAGGGCGTTTCCAGGAGCCGCGGGGGCTCAGGCGGGCTGCCACAGTTCGATGCGGTTGCCCTCCGGGTCGGTGACCCAGCCGAAGCGGCCGACGCCCGCCATGTCCTGCGTCTCCTCCGCCACCTCCGCTCCCGCGGCGCGCAACTGCGCGAGCATCGCGTCCAGGTCACGGACGCGGAAGTTGAGCATGGTCTGCTGGGCACGCGACCCGAAGTAGTCGGTCCCGGATTCGAAGGCAGCGAACACCGTCGGCCCGGGGTCCTGGCGCCACAGACCGTTGTCGTCGGCGTCCAGTCCGAGGCACTCGCGGTACCAGGCGGTCAGGGCGGCGGGGTCGGCGGCCCGCAGGAAGTACCCACCGATTCCGAGCACACGTTCCATGGGGCCATGGTGTCAGAGCAGAGCCGGGCGGCGGGCCGCCGGGCGTCTCGACGCCGCCTCACGCCCCCAGCGGATTGACGCGGGTCGCCGCGAGCACGTACCAGGCGGTGGCGCCCGTGTGGCGGTACGGGTAGCAGCCGAACCCGAAACCGGTGTCGAGCGGACTGCTCGCCGAGACGACTCCGCAGCCCTCGGCGACCGTCCGGCCCTCAGGGTCTGGCCGCCCGCCCAGCGGCTCCTGGGCACTCTCCACGGAGGCCAGCAGCCGCCGGGCGCGGGCCTCGTCCCCTCGGGCGCACCGGGTGCGCAGAGCCAGCGCCAGGTGCGGCTTCCCTTCGAACCACACGCCCTCGCGGTCGGGCCTGGGGTGCCCGCTCAGGAGCGCGGGCTCATCGTGCTGGCCTCCGGGGGCAGGTCAACGGCTTTGACAGGGGGGCGGGTTGAGCCGACCGGGGGAGTAACCGTGACACCGGGTGTGCTCGATGTGCGGGGTCGGGCGGTGCGGGGGAGTGTGGACACCGTGCGAGACGAGAGCGCGCGCGGGCGTGGCAGCGGCAGGCGGCCGCGCGGTGCGGGTGCGGGCGGCGCGGACCGCGAGGGCGAGGCCGAGGCCGAGGGTGCGGGCGGCGCGGACCGCGAGGGCGAGGCCGAGGCCGAGGGTGCGGGCGGCGAGCTGGAGTCCGAGCTGGACGCGCTCTACACCACGCCGCCGTCCCGCTTCGTCGCGCGTCGCGAGGAGCTGGCCCTGGCGGCCAGGTCGGCCGGTCGCACCGAGGACGCCCGGCGCGTCCGGGCCGCCCGCCGCCCCTCGCTGGCGGCCTGGGCGGCGAACCTGCTGCTGCGCTCCGAGTCCGAGGAGAGCGGGCGGTTCCTGGAGCTGGGCCGGGCGTTGCGGGAGGCGTACGGCACGCTGGACGGGGCCGGGATCAAGGAGCTGTCCGTCCAGCGCCGCCTGGTCGTCGCCGCGCTGACCCGGCAGGCGGCGCGACTCGCCCTGGAAGCGGGGGAGCGGCTGTCGGGCACGGTGCAACGGGAGATCGAGTCGACCCTGAACGCCGTGCTCGCCGATCCGCAGGCCGCCGAGCAGTGGGCCACGGGCCGGCTGGAGAGCGCGCTCACGCCGCCCTCGGAGTTCACCCCCGGTCCCTCCGCCTCAGCCGGAGCACGGCCCCGGCCCGCCCGCTCGACGGCGCCGCCCGCCGCCGAGCGGGCACGGGCGAAGGACGAGCTGGCCGAGCGCCGGCGTGAGAAGCAGCGGTTGCTCACGCAGGCCCGGAAGGCGGCCCAGGCAGCCGAACGGCGACTGCGCGAAGAGCGCCGCCGGCGAGCCGACGCCGACGCCGAACTGGAGCGGGCGCACGACCGCCACGACGAGGCCCGCCGGCAGGTCTCCGCCGTCGAGGAGCACCTGCGCCAGGCGCGCGAGGAACTCCGCCGGGCGGACCGGGAGTGCCAGGAGGCCGAACAGCGGAGCCACGAGGCCGAGGAGGCGCTCGAGCGTGCCGAGAGTGAGGCCCGACACAAGGCCGAGGAGGTCGACCGCCTGTCGACCCGCTGACCGACGGACGCCGGTTGCGGACGGCCCCCCGACCCCGCCCCGAGTCACCGAAGTCGGACTGCCGACTGACGTCGGTGCGCCGGGGCGGGTGCCGTCACCCCGCGACACGCAGGCGAGCTGACCGCCGCTCCGGTGACACCCGCCCCGGTCGACCGCCCACGGCGGCCGGCCTCGTCCCCCGTCGGCCGTGTCGGCTACTGCTGCGAGCCGGCCCGGCGTCGTACGAGGAAGACCGCGGCCGCTGCCGCCACGAGGAGTGCGGCGATGATGCCTGTCCAGGCGCCCGCCGACAGTCCGCCGTCGTCGTCCTTCTCGGCCGCCGCCTGCGGGGACGCGTCTTCGGCGGATGGCGAAGGCGACGCGGAGGGGCTCGCCGGCGCGGCCGAGGTCTCCGGCGCGCCGGGGGAGGGGGCGGCCGACTGCGCACCGGGCGCCGCCGCCTTCAGCTTCAGTACGGGGGCCTGGTTGCCGTGCCCGTGCCCCTCGCCCTCCGACTCGCCCAGCTCGATCCAGCGGTCCACCTTCCCGTCGCCGTACGTCTGGAGCGTCTTGAACACCAGCTCCTTGGCGTCCGGCAACTGGCGTACGACGACGGAGTGTTCGGCATCCTCGCCGATCTTCACGGCGGGGCCCTTCACGACGTAGCCGTCGTTGGTCGCGGTGAACGTCCAGCCCTTGGGGCCCTCGCCGTACACCACGTCGGTGGGGGCGATGCCCTTGGGCAGGATGATCCGCAGTTGTGTGATGCCGGCCGAGGCGGACTCCGACTCGGCCACGAAGGTGAGTTCGACGTTCTGGGCCAGCGCCTGAGCGGTCTTCGACGTCACCTCCACATGGGCGGCGGCCGGAACGGCGGTGAGCAGGACGGCGGTTGTCGCGGCGGCGGTGGCGACGGCGAGGCGCCGCGCGGTGTGCGACAGGGTGTTGCGGGACATGGGTGTCTCCAGGCACGGGTGACGGGGTGGGCCAGGGAAGGCGGACGGCGTGACCGAACGGCCGTCCCGGCGGGGCCAGTTGGCGAGAGCCGTCCCCGTGGGCGGAGGACCCCGCCGTACCACCGCGTGTGTGAGCACCGGTAGGGCCGACGGCCATCGGTCGTCGCGCGCCGGTACGACCGTCGGCGTTCCGTGTTCCGTCCCGGCCCGCCCCCTGGCAGCGGTCGCGAGGCCGGCGGCGGTGTGCAGATGCGCCCGTACGGCGTCGAGCGCCGCCGTGAGCCCCCGGGCCGGCGTCCAGCACGCCGTGTCCGCCCGGTGCAGCAGAAAGGCGACCAGCGCGGCGACCAGCGTGTGGGCCGCCGTCATGGCCAGGGAGTCGTGCACGCGCGCGTGCCAGGCGGCGGGGAGGTGTCCGCCATGCGCATGGCCGCCCATGGCCGAGTCGGCGCCCTGGGGCGCGGGGACGTCGTGCGGCGTCAGCCTCAGCCACAGGTGCAGCCCGGACTGCGCGGCCACGCTGGCGGCGACGACCGTGACGAGCCGCCGCGGGCGACGCACGCCGACCAGGCCCAGCGCGAACAGTGCGACGGCCGCGATCGAGCCCCGCGTCCACGGCACCCGCTCCTCGGCGAGCAGACGGTGGGCGCTCGCGCCCAGTGCCGTGCCGACGGCGGCGAACACCGCCGCCCGCGGGACGGCCAGGGGCGCCTGGCGCCCCGCTGCGCGGGAGGTGGTGACGAGTCGGTGCATGGCCCGATCATCATGAGCCATCACCCGCCCGATCGGCGGCCGGTGGGGGAAAGGGACCGATACGTCCCTCACCGGCACCGCCGCTTACCCGAGCCACGCTCATTAGGTAGACTGACCTACCTATTATCGGAGCGAACCGCGACGTAAGAACTGTGACCACCGCTACGGAGGAACCGTGACCCGCGAGACCGGAACCGCCGCGCCCCGCCCCGGCCGGCGGCGGGGCAGCGCGCGGGAGCGGCTGCTCGCCGCCGCCGCGCGCCGCTTCTACGCCGACGGTGTGTCGGCCACCGGGATCGACGCCATCACCGCCGAAGCGGGCGTGGCGAAGATGAGCCTTTACAACAACTTCTCCTCCAAGGCCGACCTGGTGCTCGCCTACCTCGACGCCCGGCACGAGGAGTGGCTGGCCCTCTACCGGCGCCGGCTGGAGGAGACCACGGACGCCCGGGGCGGCGTCCTGGCGGTCTTCGACGCGTACGCCGACCACGCGGCGTCCGCCTACGAGCGCGGCTTCCGGGGATGCGGACTGCTGAACGCGGCCGCCGAACTGCCCGCGGGCGACGCGGGGCGCGCGGTGGTGCGCCGGCACAAGGAGGAGGTCGAGGCGCTGCTCGCCGGACACCTGGCGCACGTGCTGCCCGGGCGTCCCGAGGAGGCGCGTGCGGCGGCGGAGCATCTGGCGTTCCTGCTGGAGGGCGCCATGGCCCGCGCCGGTCTGGAGGGTGCCGGAACGCGTCTGGAGCACGCCCGCACGATGGCGGCCGACCTGCTGGACCGGCTGTGAGGGGGCCTTCCGGACGGGCCTCCGCCTCGGTGGGCATCGGCTCGCTGTGCGTCCTGGCGGCGTCGGTGCTGTGGGGCACCACGGGCACCGCCGCGACCTTCGCCCCGGACGTGGGCCCGCTCGCGATCGGGGCCGTCGCCATGGGCCTCGGCGGACTGCTCCAGGCCCTCGTCGCCGCTCCTCGCATCCGCCGGGAAGCGCCCGCGCTGAGGGCGCGGCGCGCCGTCGTACTGCTCGGGGCGGGCGCGGTGGGGGCCTACCCGCTGGCGTTCTACAGCTCCATGCACCTGGCCGGGGTCGCCGCCGGAACGGTGGTGTCCATCGGCTCGGCCCCGCTCGCCTCGGCCGTCATCGAGCGGGCCGTGGACGGACGGCGGCTGACGCGCCGCTGGACGGCCGGCGCGGCCCTCGGCCTGACCGGGACGGTGCTGCTGTGCGCGGCCGAGGCGTCCCGGACGCATTCCGCCACCGGAAGCCGCTCCGTCGGGCCGACCGTGCTCGGGGTCGGGCTCGGCCTGCTGGCCGGCTTCACCTACGCCCTGTACTCGTGGGCGGCGCACCGCCTGATCAGCGGTGGGGTCACCTCCGGCGCGGCCATGGGCGCCGTCTTCGGCCTCGGCGGACTGCTGCTCCTGCCCGTGCTGCTGGCCACCGGGGCCCCGCTGCTCGACTCCCCGCAAGCCGCCTCGGTCGGCCTCTACATGGCCCTGGTGCCCATGTTCGTCGGCTACGTCCTGTTCGGCTGGGGCCTGGCCCACGTCCCGGCGAGCACCGCGACCACGCTCTCCCTGCTGGAGCCCGCCGTCGCCGCCGTCCTCGCGGTCCTGGTCGTCGGCGAACGTCTGCCCCCGCTGGGCTGGCTCGGCGTAGCCCTGGTCGTCGCCTGCCTCGCCGTCCTCACCGCCCCGTCCCGCGCCGCACGCACGCCCGCGGAACCGGAGAACCCGCCGGGCGCACCCGCCCCGGAGCCCGGGCGGGCCGCCCCGAGCCGCCCCACCGGCGCGACAGCCCACCGCTCGGCTCAGTAGGCTCCAGGCATGCGGATCTCCGTTTCCTCGGACATGGACGAACCCGTGGCCCGCGCCCTGGTCGCGGAGCTGCGCGGACGCGGGCACGACGTCGTGACGCACGGAGCGCTGCGCCCCGGCGCGGACCCCCAGTGGGCGGTGTGCTCGGAGGCGGCGGCACGGGACGTGGCCGACGGGGTGTCGGAGCAGGCGGTGGTGTGCTGCTGGACCGGCACCGGCGCGTCCATCGCCGCTAACAAGGTGCCCGGCGTGCGGGCTGCCCTGTGCACCGACGCCTACACGGCCGACGGCGCCCGCCGCTGGAACGACGCCAACGTCCTCGCCCTCGGACTGCGCCTCACCTCGGAGCCGCTCCTCAAGGAGATCCTCGACGCCTGGTTCGGCGGCGACGCCAGCGAGGACGTCGAGGACCTGCGCAACATCACCCACATCGCCCGCCTGGACGCCGGACGCGGGTAGGACCGGAGCCCCCCTTGCGTCGTTGCAGGGGCGGGCGGTCCGGAGGCGGGCCCGATCGGCTCCGTCGCAGGGGGTCGTTCGGCCCTGGCGGGTACCCGGCGGCCGGGAGAGGGTGGGGAGGTGCGCACCGGCATGCACCTCCCGCCGACCCCGCTCCGGAAGGGAACCCTAGATGTCCGTCGACACGCAGCAGGCGTCCACCCGGCTCACCGACGACGAGCTGAGGACACTGGACGCCCACTGGCGCGCCGCGAACTACCTGTCCGTCGGCCAGATCTACCTCATGGCCAACCCCCTGCTCACCGAGCCGCTGCGCCCCGAACACGTCAAACCCCGGCTGCTCGGCCACTGGGGCACCTCACCCGGCCTCAACCTCGTCCACACCCACCTCAACCGCGTCATCCGCGCCCGTGACCTGGACGCGCTGTGCGTCTGGGGCCCGGGGCACGGCGGGCCCGCCGTGGTCGCCAACTCCTGGCTGGAGGGCTCGTACACCGAGATCTACCCCGACGTCACCCGGGACGCGGCCGGCATGGCCCGCCTGTTCAAGCAGTTCTCGTTCCCCGGCGGTGTCCCGAGCCACGTCGCCCCCGAGACGCCCGGCTCGATCCACGAGGGCGGCGAACTGGGTTACTCGCTCTCCCACGCCTACGGCGCCGCCTACGACAACCCCGGCCTGCTCGTGGCCTGCGTGATCGGCGACGGAGAGGCCGAGACCGGCCCGCTGGCCGCGTCCTGGCACTCCAACAAGTTCCTCGACCCCGTCCACGACGGCGCCGTCCTGCCGATCCTCCACCTCAACGGCTACAAGATCGCCAATCCGACGGTCCTCGCCCGCCTCCCCGAGTCCGAACTCGACGAGCTGCTGCGCGGCTACGGCCACGACCCGGTCCACGTCACCGGCGACGACCCGGCCGCCGTCCACCGCGCGATGGCCCAGGCCTTCGACACCGTGCTCGACCGCATCGCCGCGATCCAGCGCGCCGCCCGCGAGGACGGGGCCGTCGAACGTCCCCGCTGGCCCGTGATCGTCCTGCGCACCCCGAAGGGATGGACCGGCCCGGCACAGGTCGACGGCCTCCCGGTGGAGGGCACCTGGCGCTCCCACCAGGTGCCGCTGGCCGCCGTCCGCGACGACCCCGGTCATCTGCGGCAACTGGAGACATGGCTGCGCTCCTACCGCCCGGAGGAACTCTTCGACGAGCGCGGCGCGCCGCGGCCCGACGTGCTGGCCTGCGTCCCCGAGGGGACCCGCCGCCTCGGCGCCACTCCGCACGCCAACGGCGGCCTGCTGCTGCGCGAACTCCCTGTGCCGGACCTGGAGCAGTATGCCGTCCCCGTCGACAAGCCCGGCGCGACCCAGCACGAACCCACCGCCGTCCTGGGCGAGTTGCTCGAAGAGGTGATGCGATCCACGGCCGACCGGCGTGACTTCCGCCTGGTCGGGCCCGACGAGACCGCGTCCAACCGCCTCCAGGCCGTCTACGGCGCCAGCGGCAAGGCGTGGCAGGCGGGGATCCTCGAGGTCGACGAACACCTCGACCGGCACGGCCGGGTGATGGAAATCCTCTCCGAACACACCTGCCAGGGATGGCTGGAGGGATACCTCCTCACCGGACGGCACGGACTGTTCTCCTGCTACGAGGCGTTCGTGCACATCGTCGACTCCATGGTCAACCAGCACATCAAGTGGCTGCGGGTCACCCGCCGGCTGCCCTGGCGCGCACCCATCGCCTCCCTCAACTACCTGCTCACCTCGCACGTCTGGCGCCAGGACCACAACGGCTTCTCCCACCAGGACCCCGGCTTCGTCGACCACGTCCTCAACAAGAGCCCGGAAGCCGTTCGGGTCTACCTGCCGCCGGACGCCAACACCCTGCTGTCCGTGGCCGACCACGTCCTGCGCAGCCGTGACTACGTCAACGTCGTCGTGGCCGGAAAGCAGCCCTGCTTCGACTGGCTGAGCCTGGAGCAGGCCCGTGTCCACTGCGCGCGCGGCGCCGGGATCTGGGACTGGGCCGGCACGGAGACCGGCACGCGCGAACCGGACGTCGTCCTCGCCTGCGCCGGCGACGTCCCGACCCAGGAGGTGCTGGCCGCCGCCCAACTGCTGCGCCGGCACCTGCCGGAGCTCGCCGTGCGGGTCGTCAACGTCGTCGACATCTCCCGGCTGATGCCCAGCAGTGAACACCCGCACGGCATGAACGACTTCGAGTTCGACGGACTGTTCACCGCCGACAAGCCGATCGTCTTCGCCTACCACGGCTACCCCTTGCTGATCCACCGCCTCGCCTACCGCCGCAACGGACACGCCAACCTGCATGTCCGCGGGTACAAGGAGTTCGGCACGACGACCACGCCGTTCGACATGGTCGTGCGCAACGACCTCGACCGCTACCGGCTCGTCATGGACGTCATCGACCGCGTGCCCGGGCTCGCCGTGCGCGCGGCGGGCGTACGCCAGCGGATGGAGGACGCGCGACTGCGTCACCACGACTGGATCCGCGTCCACGGCACCGACCTGCCCGAGGTCGCCGACTGGTCCTGGGACGGCTGACCCGTCGGCCGGGGCCGGCTGGGGCAGGGCGCACGGGTGGGGGCGGGCGGCGCAGGGTGAGGGGCAGGGCGCCGGCCCGTGTGCGCCCTGTTCCGTCTTCCCCGCGGGCGCTTACAGTGTTCGGCCGGCCCCCGACGAGGATCCGGCGGGGCCCGAGCCTCACCACCGTCGTGGCCACCGGCCGCCGGGGGCGAGGACCACCCGCGCGACAGGCACCATCCCGTGACGCCGTTCGGCCGCAGTCGGGTGCCCGCGGTCCGAACACGCGTCGTGAGCCATTGGAGGCCGCTCGTGTCCCGACCGTGCATCGCCCTGATCGCTGATCCGACATCGCCCGAAGGCTGCCGGGAGTACCTCGCCCGGGCGGTGGAACTGCTCACCGGCGCACCGCCCGTCCGGGTCGACTCCCGGCACTTCGCGACCGGCGGGGCCGGCCGCCACATCCGCGACGGAGACCTGTTACGGCTCCGAGTGCCGCACGAGGGAGTCGACTTCACGCCCGACATCGTCGTGCTCTATGAGATACCGCCGCACCGCCGCCGCGCCTACGCCCCCTTCCAGGACCTGCTGCGACGCCACGGTGTGCCGACCCTCGCCGCAGGCCCGGACGCCTGGCGCGCCGCGACCGAGAAGAACCTCACCGTCGAGCGCTTCCAGCGCGACGGCGTCGCCCAGATGGAGACCCTCGTCCTGTCCCGCCCGTCGCCCAGGGAGACGGCCGCCGCGTTCGAACGGCTCGACCGCGACGCCTGGGCCCGCCCGGTCGTCGGCACCGGCGGCAACGACACCTTCCATGTCACCACCCCCGCCGTCCTCGCCCGGGCCAGGGCCTTCTACGCCGAGCGGGGCACCGACTGGATGCTCTCCCGGGACGCCGGCAACATCACCGCCGACGGCATGCGCCACCAGTTCCGCGTCTTCGTCCTCGAAGGCCGCGTCGTGCACGCCCGCGAGCACCTCCAGCCCGACCCCGACACCCCGTGCAACACCTGCCGGGGAGCCACCGCCGTGCACATCGCCCCGCCGGACCTGCCGCCCCGCCTCGCCGACCTCGCCGTCGCCGCGACGCGGTCGGTCGGGCTGCCGTTCGCCGGGGTCGACCTCGCCGTCGAGAACGGCGGCGTGGTCTTCGAGGTGAACGTCCAACCCGCCTTCGTCGACGGTGACATCGAGGTCGACGCCGTGGCCGTGCCGTACATCCGGGCGCACTTGGAGGTCTACGCGGCGGCCCGGGGCGCCGGCCGGGCGGCCCGGCTGTCCCGCCCGGCCGGGACGGTCCTCGGCGCCCGTCCCGGAGGGTTCACAGCCTGAGCGTGAACCACGTCGTCTTGCCCTCGTCGGTCGGACGCACACCCCAGTCCTCGGCGAGGGCCCGGACCAGGATCAGACCGCGCCCGCACTCCTCGTGCTCCGCCGCCTGGCGCGGCTGCGGCAGCTGCGGGCTGCGGTCGCCGACCTCGATCGTGAGGTCGGTGGCGGTGCGGTGCAGCCGCAGACTGATCGGGCCTTCGGCGTGCAGCACGGCGTTGGTCAGCGTCTCCGACAGCAGCAGAAGCGCGTCGTCGGCGTGCTCGGCGCAGTTCCACGAGGTCAGCGCCTTGTGCAGAAAGGCTCGCCCCTCCGGCACGGAGGCCGCGACGGCGGGGAGTTCGGTCGTGACCGCCGCCAGCGGCGCGGCCGGCAGCTGCGCCAGCAGCAGGGTGACGTCGTCGTTGTGGCTGTCGGGGTCGGGCAGCAGGCCGGCCAGCACCTGGTCCGCCGCGGCCTCCAGGCAGGGCTTGCCGAGGAGTAAATCCTCCAGCAGCAGGCTGAGTTCGCCGATGCGCAGCTCGATGTCACTGCCCGGCGTCTCGATCAGGCCGTCGGTGTACAGCACCAGGGTGGCGCCCGGAGGTATCTCCGAACTGGACTGCTCGTACAGCACGTCGCCCACGCCGAGGGGCGCATTGACCGGACAGGACAGGGGCCGGATCCCGTCGTCCGCGCGTGCGACCAGGACCGGCAGATGGCCCGCCGAGCAGACGGTCACGGTGCCGGCGTCCGGCGCGATCACCAGGTAGCAGCAGGTGACCAGCTGGTCGGGTACGTCGAGGTCGGCCACACAGGTGTCCAGCGCCCGCATCAACTGCCGCGGCTGCATACCGGTCTTCGCCAACGCGTGTGCCGCCGAACGCAGTTGGCCCATCACGGCGGCGGCCTCCAGACCGCGACCCATCACGTCGCCTATCAGCACCCCCACCCGGTCGCCGCCCAGCGGGATCAGGTCGAACCAGTCGCCGCCCACGCCGGCGCCCTGGGTCGCGGGCCGGTAGCGGCTGGCTGTGGCCAGGCCCGGCAGCGCGGGCGGGGTGCCCATCAGGGAGCGCTGAAGGGTCAGCGCGATGTGCCGCTGCTGCTCGTACAGGGCGGTGAGCTCGGCCTCCGCGCGCTTGCGGTCGCTGATGTCCCGCACGATCGCGCACGCCCCGACCACCGTGCCGTGCGTGTCGCGCGTCGGCCACAGCGTCACGTCCACGTCGAGCAGCGCCTCGGTGCGGGTGACCCGCAGGGCCTCGAAGTGCTCCACCTTGCGGCCCCTCCGCAGGTGCTTGAGCAGTGCTCTGACCTCGCCGCGCAGGTCCGGCGGCGCCAGCAGCGACACGTTCAGGCCGATGACCTCCTCGGCGGTGTAGCCGTACAGGCGCTGCGCGGCGGCGTTCCAGTACGTGATGCGGCCGTCGAGGGTGTGGGCCAGGATCGCGTCCTGGGAGGACTCCACCAGCGCGGCCAGTTCGTTGATGCGGGCCTCGGCCGCTTTGCGGTCGCTGACGTCCCGAACCGCCGCCGACACCAGCAGGCCGTCCGTCGTCTCCAGCGGGCTCAGACTGATCTCGACGGGGAACTCGGTGCCGTCCTTGCGCAGTCCGTGCAGTTCCAGACCGGCGCCCATGGGGCGGACCTGGCGGTTGGCCGCGTATCCGTCACGGTGCTCGGTGTGGTTGTCGCGGAAGCGGTGCGGCATCAGCAACTCGACCGGACGGCCCAGGAGTTCCTCGCGTCCGTAGCCGAAAAGCGCCTCCGTCTGGGCGTTGACGAGCCTGATGGCGCCCGTGTCGTCGACGATGACCATCGCGTCGGGCGCGGCCTCCAGAAGCCCCCGGAACCGCTCCTCGGCCCCGGCCTCACGCACCGGGACGTGGCAGTCGCACCGTTGTCGTGCCGCCGGTGCCGCCTGCATCAAGTCGGCCATGATCCACCTCACCTTGCGCGACGATGAGGGTCATCACAGCGCTTTTCCGCCACCGCCGTCAGGTGATGTCGTTTACTGACCGCTCACGCCCGAAGCTGGCCACAGGCGTCCCGTGTGCGTCACAGGTGCGCCGCGTGGTCGGGGACGTAGGTCTGCAGATCGCGCGGGGTGCGCCGGTATCCCGTGGACGGCGGCCGCTCCGGAAGCTCCGGCACGGGCGGCAGCTCCTTGCGGTACGGCACCGAGTCCAGAAGGTGGGCGATCATGTTCAGCCGGGCCCGCCGCTTGTCGTCGCTCTCCACGATGTACCAGGGCGCCTCGGCGATGTCGGTGTGCACCATCATCTCGTCCTTGGCCCGGGAGTACTCCTCCCAGCGGGTGATCGACTCCAGGTCCATCGGCGAGAGCTTCCAGCGCCGCAGCGGGTCCTCCAGGCGGCGGCGGAACCGGTCCTGCTGCTCGGTGTCGCTGACCGAGAACCAGTACTTGCGCAGCAGGACGCCGTCCTCGACCAGCATCCGCTCGAAGATCGGGCACTGGCGCAGGAACAACCGGTGCTCCTCGTGGGTGCAGAACCCCATCACGCGCTCGACCCCCGCCCGGTTGTACCAGGACCGGTCGAACAGCGCGATCTCGCCACCGGCCGGAAGCTGCTCGGCGTACCGCTGGAAGTACCACTGGGTGCGCTCGCGTTCGGTCGGCTTCGGCAGCGCGACGATCCGGGCGACACGGGGGTTGAGGTGCTCGGCGATCCTCTTGATCGTGCCGCCCTTGCCGGCCGCGTCCCGCCCCTCGAACACGACGACCAGCCGCACCCCCTCGGCCCGCACCCACTCCTGCAGTTTGACCAACTCGGTCTGCAGCCGCAGCAGTTCCTCCTCGTACGCCTTCTTCGGCACCCTCGCCGACCGCGCCTCGCCCATGCCGCCCGTCCCCTCGCCGCCCGCGGAACGCCTACGGCTCTCACGGTACGCGGGGGGTCGGACAGGGGCGCGGCGCGCGCCCGCCGAGTCGCGAAGGGCCGCGGCGGCAGGCGTCGTAGGGTGGGGCGGATGGGTATGGCTGACGATGCTCCGGGACACGTGGCCGCCCGGTTCACGGGCGGGGTCGCCGTCCGGGAACGCGCGGTGGCCGGGAACCTCGTGGAAGTGGTCCTCGAGGACGGGCGGACCGTGCTGGTCAAGAGCGCGGGGGACCCACGCGCGGTGCGGGCCGAGGCCGCGGGGCTGCGGTGGCTGGCCGACGCCGGCGCGGTCCGGGTGCCGGCCGTGCACGGCCATGACGGGCGCCGGCTGGTGATCGACCGGGTCCTGGGCGGCCGCCCGTCCCCCGAGGCCGCCCGCCGGTTCGGGCAGGCGCTGGCCGCCCTGCACACCGCGGGCGCTCCCGCCTTCGGCGCTCCGCCGCCCGGCGGGCCGGAGGACGCCTTCATCGGCCTCGCACCCCTGCGCAACGTGACGGGCGCGGACTGGCCGGCCTGGTACGCCGAGCATCGCGTGCTGCCGTACCTGCGCCGGGCGGTCGACGACGGCACCGTGCTCCCCGCCGAGGCGGCCGCCGTCGAGCGCCTGTGCGCGCGGCTGCCCGAGCTGGCCGGCCCCGCCGAGCCGCCCGCGCGCCTCCACGGCGACCTGTGGAACGGCAACGTGCTGTGGGGCGATGACGGGAACGTCTGGCTGATCGACCCCGCCGCGCACGGCGGACATCGCGAGACCGACCTCGCGATGCTCGACCTGTTCGGCTGCCCGCACCTGGAGCGGGTGCTCGACGGCTACCGGGAGACGGCCCCGCTCGCCGACGGATGGCGTGAACGCGTCGGGCTCCACCAGCTCTTCCCGCTGCTCGTCCACGCGGTGCTCTTCGGCCGTCCGTACGCGGAGCAGGCGGCGGAGGTCGCGAAGCGGGCGCTGTGAGGGGCGGGCGACACGTCCCAGCCTCCGCGCGGGCCGCCCGCCCGCCGGCTCAGTGGCCGCCCAGACCGCCGCCGCCGAACGAGCCGCTGCTGCCCTTGCTCCAGCGCGGCCGGGACTTGGCATCGCTCGGCCGGGTCTGCAGATTGGTCAGCTCGTACGGGGTGAGCGCGCGACCACCCTTGGGGACCCGCGGTACGTCGTCCGGCTCCCGGTTCTCGCGGATCTCGTGCACCGCCCCCTCCGGCGGAAGGTGCGGCTGCTCATCGGGACGCGGCCGGGGAGGTTCGCGCCGCTTGACGCGTGCCCCCAGCCAGAAACTGCCGGCCAGCAGGGCCACGAGGACGATGGCCACCAGGAACATCGCCAGGCTGAGCAGACCGCTCGACGCGGCCAGCTGCGAGGTTGCGGTAGACATATCAGGCGAATACCCCCGCAATCGGACATGAACCCCCTGGCCGGGCTGCGGACGCCGAGTGATGGTTTGGCCCGGCCTGTCCCGGCAACCCGCGTGGTGTGACTACCACAGCATCCCAACAGGAACTCTTCCGGTTCCTGGAGGACCGCTTCGCTTGCGCCCAGGCCTGCACCGAATGTGCCCGCTCCTGTGCGCTGCGCGCGAGCCTCGTGGATCCGGACGGAACGGAACAGCAGGAACTCCTGCGACGCAAGGGCATCATGTGCGCGGAGGTCTGCGACGCGACCTGCCGCGTGCTGTCCGAGGACAACCGGATGGACGAGGCGGGCATCCGCGTCCAGCTGGAGTGGTGCCGGACCGTCTGCCTGGAGACCGCCCACGTCTTCGACAAGCAGCCGGGCGCGGAGGACGGCGCGGCCGCCTGCCGCGCCTGCGCCAAGGCCTGCACGGACTTCCTCGCCACACTGAACTGAGCGCACCTCGAGCGCGACCCCGTGAGTGCGGCCCCGCAGTGACCGCGCCCCTCCTGAGCTTCCCTGAGCTCACTCGGCAGCCCCCTGCGCCCCCGGTGCGGTGCACCCCGCGCCGCCCATTCCCAATTTCTGGAACACGTTCTACGGTGTGCGCCGTCAGGACACCGGCCTTGGGAAGCCAGGAGGCGCCGTGCACCTCGACCACACCCCCGAGCAGCTCCGGCTGCGCACCGAACTGCGCGCTTACTTCGCCGAGTTGGTGCCCCACAACGCCTACGCCCGGCACTCCGACCCGGTCGGCGCCAAACGCTTCTACCGCGCCGTCATCCGCCGCCTCGGCGCCGACGGCTGGCTCGGCGTCGGCTGGCCGAAGGAGTACGGGGGCCGCGGCCTGACCCCCATCGAGCAGTTCGTCTTCTTCGACGAGGCCGCCCAGGCCGGCGTACCGCTGCCCCTGATGGCGCTCAACACCGTCGGCCCGACGATCATGCGGTACGGCACGCAAGAGCAGAAGGCGTACTTCCTGCCGAAGATCCTCTCCGGCGAGATCGACTTCGCCATCGGCTACAGCGAGCCCGGCGCGGGCACCGACCTGGCGTCCCTCAAGACCCGCGCGGTGCGCGAGGGCGAGGAGTACGTCGTCAACGGCCAGAAGATCTGGACCACCAACGGCGACACCGCCGACTGGGTGTGGCTCGCCGTGCGCACCGACCCCGACGCCCCGCCGCACAAGGGCATCACCATGCTCCTCGTGCCGACCACCGACCCCGGCTACTCCTGCACCCTCATCCACACCCTCGCCGGACACGACACCACCGCCAGCTACTACGAGAACGTCCGCGTCCCCGTCACCCACCGCGTCGGCGCCGAGAACCAGGGCTGGCGGCTGATCACCAACCAGCTCAACCACGAACGCGTCACCCTCGCCGCCCACGGCACCATGGCGATCCGCGCGCTGCACGACGTGCAGCGCTGGGCGACGGAGACCAAGCTCGCCGACGGCCGCCGCGTCGTCGACCTGCCCTGGGTGCGGCGCCGGCTCGCCCAGACCCACGTCAGACTCGACGCGCTCAAGCTGCTCAACTGGCAGATGGTGGGGGCGCTGCAGAACGGCACGCTCACCCCGCAGGACGCCTCGGCCGTCAAGGTCTACGGCTCCGAGGCGCGGCGGGACGCCTACGCCTGGCTGATGGAGATCGTCGCAGCCCCGGGCGCCCTCCAGGAAGGCTCGGCGGGAGCCGTCCTGCACGGGGAACTGGAACGCGGCTACCGCTCCGCCGTCATCTTCACCTTCGGCGGCGGAAACAACGAGATCCAGCGGGAGATCATCTCGTGGATCGGCCTCGGGATGCCGCGCGTGAGGCGTTGACCGGCGTGTGACCACAGTCTGCAGTTGTCACGTACCGGGGACAGTCGACACCAAGATCACCGTAGGGTCATCCTGCTGTCGCAGACCGAGACGGCTGCCGGCACCGCTCAGGGACCGGGTCATTGGGCACCAAGCTCCTCGAGGTCCGCTTTCGTGTCAGCTCGCAGGCACGAGGTCAGGTCTGATCCGAGGAGCGGCCCGGAAAGCGGTCCGGCACTATGAGCGAGCAGGTTTCCCCTGGCGCGATGGTCACCGCCCGATCGGCGAGCACCACGCGGATCGGGGATTCCTCGGAGTCTGGCACGCTGATCTCCAGCTGCCCGCTCCGGCGGCGTATGCCCACGCCCCAGTGACCGCGATAGTGCACCGTGAATCCGTACTCCGAGACGGTCGGCAGAGGCACCGGATCCAGCCACAGGGCGTCCTCACGCGTCTCCAGCCCTGACAGACCGCGCTGGACCAGGTCGAGGGTCCCGGCCATGGCCCCGAGATGGATGCCTTCGCCTGTCGTGCCGCCCTGGATGTCCGCTACATCCGCCTCCAGTGCCTCGTGGACGTACTCCCATGCGTCGGCGCGTCTGGCCCGGGCGAGGACGAAGCCGTGGACGAGTTCGCTGAGGGTGGAGCCGTGGCTGGTGCGCTGAAGGTAGTAGTCCACGGTTCTGCGCCAGGTGTCGTCGTCCAGGTCGTACCCGAGACGCCGGAAAAGCCCTCCGAGTTCGGCGGGTGAGAACAGGTGACCCAGCATCAGGACGTCCGCCTGCTTGGACGCCTTGTAACGGTTGGCCGTGTCGCCCTCTGCTTCCAGAATCCGGTCCAGCCGGCGGATGGTGCCGTAGCGCGCGCGGTAGGCCTCCCAGTCCAGTTCGGCGAGGTCGTCGTAACCCTCGAACTGGCTGATGACTCCCCGATGGAACGGCACCCGCAGCCGGCGGGAGACCTCCTCCCACTCCTGCAACTCGCCGACGTCGAGCCGGAGCCGGTCGAGCAGTTCCTCGCGGCGCCAGGCGGGCAGGCCTCGCAGGAGTTGCAGGGTGCGGGTGAGGACCCAGGCCGCAGTGACGTTGGTGTAGGCGTTGTCGTCCAGCCCCGGCAAGGCGGCACCCGGATAGCCGTCGTGGTACTCGTCGGGGCCGACGACACCGCGGATTCGGTAGCGGCCGGTCTCGGGGTCGAAGGCGGCGAGGTCCGCCCAGAAGCGGGAGATCTGCAGCAGCATCTCAGCACCCCTGGTGTGGAGGTACTCCGTGTCGCCGGTGGCCTCGCAGTACTGCCAGACGTTGTAGGCGATCGCGGAACCCACGTGGTGCTGGAGGCGGGAGCGGTCGGGCAGCCAGCGGCCCGAAGCAGGGTTGAGGTGCCATTCCTGGGACTCCTCGCGGCCGTCGCTGCCGCTCTGCCATGGGTACATCGCGCCGGATCGGCCTGTCGCAGCAGCCGCTCTGCAGGCCCGCGGGAGGCGACGATAGCGGTAGTCCAACAGGGACCGGGAGACTTCCGGGAAGTGCAGGTTGAGGTACGGGAGTGCAAAGAGCTCGTCCCAGAACACATGGCCCCGGTACGCCTCGCCGTGCAGGCCCCGGGCGGGCACTCCCACGTCCAGGTCTGCGGTGTGAGGTGACAGCGTCTGCAGGACGTGGAAGAGATGGAAGCGCAGGATGCGGCCGGCTTCCCCCGGCACTTGGATGTCGGCGCACCGCCACAGCCGTTCCCATGCTGCGGCGTGGGAGGCCAGGAGGGCCGGGAAGTCCGCAGCTTCGGTCACCCGGTCGACCGCTTCTCCGAGCGGGTCGCCGATCGCAGTGTCCCGCGACGTGTGGAGCGCCACGGTCTTGTCCACGGTGACGGGTCGGCCCGGTGAGGACGGGACCACCAGACGGTGGACCGCGCGCCGGCGGGCCGGACGGAGCCCCGACGAGGCCGACGGCCCGTCGGTGGTGACCGTCGTCCGGGAGGCCAAGGCGACGGAGACGTCCGACGTGCGAGTCCGGCAGGTCAGCCAGACCGTGTGGGGCTCGTGGGCGCCGGTGCGCACATGGGTCACATGGTGGCGGTCGAGGGCGCGGTAGCGGTGCACGTTGCCGTTGATCACCTCGCCGTCGATCGAGCTTTCGATCTCGATCTCGCCCGACCAGTTCTCCGCCGTGATGACCGTGCGCAGCGCGGCCAGGTGGGGATCGCCCATGTGCACCAGGCGGGTCTGCTCGACGCTGAGCACATCCCTTTCGTTCAACCGGTGGCGGAAGGTCCGCGTGAGCGTCCCGCGGCGTAGATCCAGGGTGTGCCTGTGATCCAGGAGGGTGTGGGTGCTGGAAGAGATCCACGGGCCCCACTCTCCCTCAGCGCGGCGCAGACGCAATCGCAGAAGCAGCCAGTTGGGGAGGTTGACCAGATCTTCGTTCACCACACGCCGTCCCGCCACGGTCGACTCCAGGCGGTTGTAGCAGCCGGCCACATAGGTCGCCGGGTAGTGCACCAGGTCGGCCCGGCGTTCGGGCAGCGCGCCCCGAGTGGCGAAGTAGCCGTTGCCGAGGGTGCAGAGGGATTCGCGCAATCGCTCGGCGGCGGGACTGTACCCCGTCCACTCCCACGTCCACTCCGGCATCCGCCGCCCCTTCTCGCCTCCGGAAGTCCTGGAAGCCCAAGTACGTGCGGCGAGCCTCAGACCGGTTGCGGCACGACGGCGACCGGACAGTCCGAGTGGTGCAGGAGGGTGTGGGCGACCCTCCCGAGCTGCAGACCGAAGTGTCCGTGTCGTCGCTGGGCGCCGACGACGATCAGGTCGGCCTCGGCCGACGCCTTCAGGAGAACCTTGTGGGCGGGGCCTTCGATCGGCTGACGTCGGACATCGACCTGTGGGTGCTCCCGCATGGCTTCGCGCAGCGCGTCGTCGAGGCCGGTGGACGCCCGCTCCTCGCGCAGCCGGGCGGCGTCGTCGGCGATCAGCATGTGGTCCACGGGTTCCTGCGATGGGTTGCGCCAGGCCCGTACGGCCGTCAGGGCGCAGCCGCGTACCTCGGCCTCGCGGACGGCGAACCGTACCGCCGCCGCGCTGCCGGTCGCGTCACCGACCCCCACGACGACGCGGCCCGAGGCTCCCCGGCGGTTCGGATCCGCGCCGCGGACCACGACGACCGGACAGACGGCACGAGCCGCGACCGCGAGGCTCACGGAACCCAGGAGCATCCCGGTGATCCCGCCTCGTCCGCGTGAGCCCGTGACCAGAGCGAACGCCTCGGGGCCCGCCCGCAGCAGCGCTGATACGGCGTCCTCGGCCCTTACCTCGCCCGAGACCTTCGCCTCGGGGTTGCGGCGTCGGGCCCTTTCCACGCAGGACGCGACGATGTGCTCGGCCATGACCTCCTCGGCCGGTCGGTTGGTGCTGAAGGACGGCTGGGCTCCCTCGTATTTCTCCCACAGGGAGGCGTGGACGATGTGAAGGGGCAACCCGTGCCGTGCAGCCTCGTCGACTGCCCAGTCGACCGCCGTCAGACTGGAGTCCGATCCGTCGGCGCCCACGACCAGTGGCAGGTCCATCGCCGTCACCGCCTTTACCGTCCGGCTGCCGAGAGCCCTGTGAACAGCGTCGCACTGCCTGCTCGGCACCGCGACACGCCACCGGACGGACTCGTCGGGCACCGGCCGGTTTCCGGTGGAGGCATTCAGCGTGATGCCGGAGGCCAGTGGCCGAGCCGACCCGCAGCTCGCATGATCGCCGCCCTCTCGTCAGAATGGTGCTGTATCCACCTGCCACGCGGGCCACACCGCCGCACCGGGCGGCTGCCCCGTCTCCGCGAGGTGGGCGCACGTTCCCGGGAGGCGACATGCACCATCGAACGGTCGAGGAGCTCATGAGCCGGGACGTCGTCCGGGCGCGGCG
This sequence comes from Streptomyces sp. NPDC088254, assembly GCF_044740925.1. Taxonomy (NCBI): domain Bacteria; kingdom Bacillati; phylum Actinomycetota; class Actinomycetes; order Kitasatosporales; family Streptomycetaceae; genus Streptomyces; species Streptomyces sp. NPDC088254. The sequence continues at coordinate 1,080,822 of NZ_JBIURQ010000001.1, forward strand.
TGACACGCCGTTCAAGGAGCTGGTCAGACTCCTGCAGGAGAACGACGTCACCGCCGTGCCCGTGGTGGACGAGCTGGACCGGCCGCTGGGTGTGGTGTCCGAGGCGGATCTGCTCCGCAAGAGCGCCGACCAGGCCGATCCGTCCGGCAGGACACCGGTCCCGCACCTGGAGGCCTGGGAACGGGCCAAGGCCGAGGGCTCTCGTGCCGAGGAACTGATGTCCGCTCCCGCGGTGTGCGCACGTCCGGAGTGGACCGTGGTCGAGGCCGCCCGCCTCATGGAGGCCCAGAACGTCAAACGACTGCCTGTGGTGGATGAGACGGATCGGCTTCTGGGCATCGTCAGCCGCGGTGATCTGCTGCGGGTCTTCCTACGCCGTGACGAGGCCATCCGCGAGGAGATCACCGGCGACCTGCTGCGCAGCACCATGCGACTCGATCCTCGGGACGTGAGCGCGCAGGTGCGCGACGGACGGGTGACGCTCGCCGGCACCGTCGAGTACAGGAGTCTGCTTCCTGTCATCGAGCAGTTGTGCCGCGGCGTCGACGGCGTGGTGTCGGTGTCCGGGAATCTCTCCTACCGGAGGGACGACTCGCGGGATGCGTCCAGCAACAGCTGAGCGGGGGGTCACCCGGGCCGTCCAGCAGCCCGAGGGGTGCCGGGAGGACGCTGCCATGCCTTGAACGTCGCGATCGGCAGTGTTCAGCAGTTGGTGGGCGAGGTCGTGGACGGCCCTTCCTGCCGCCGGTTCGTCGCCGACTGCCCACGCGTTCGTGTCCACCGGGTTGTCCCTCGGAACCGGCGACCGGCCCTGGAAGCCGGCTCGGTCCCGTTCCCTTCGTGGGGGCGGTCACATCTGGGGGACGACGGCGACGGGGCATGGTGCGTGATGCAGCAGTGCGTGATTGACCAGGCCGAGCTGCAGGCCCGGATGCCCAAGTCGTCGACGGGCGCCCACGACCAGCAGGTCCGCCGTCGACGCGGCTTCCAGCAGCGCCGGGCGCGCCGGTTTCTCGATCAGTCTCCGGCTCACCGCCGCGTCCCGACACCTCTCGGCGGAGTGGCGCAGGGCGTCGTCGAGGACCTGCGCCGGCGGGCGCCGGTGGGCTTCCAGGAACCACGACGGGGCCTGCGGGGTCGTACAAGCACCGGACGGTGCACTCCAGGCATGCACCACCACGAGCCGGCAGCCTCGCACCTCCGCCTCGCGCACGGCGAAGTCGACGGCCGTACCGCTGCCCTCCCCGTCCTCGACGCCCACGACCACGTTGCCGAAACGGGCAGCGCGATGCTCCAGGGAGCCGCGAACCACGATGACCGGACAGTCGGCGCGTGCCGACACAGCGAGGCTGACCGAGCCCAAGAGCATGCCCGCCAGGTCACCGAGTCCCCGGGACCCCAGGACCAGCGCGAACGCATTACGGCCCTTCCCGACCAGCGCTGAAGCCGCGTCCTCGTGCGAGACCTCGCTGGACAACCGGACCGCTGGAGCGCACACCTGGGCGCGTGCGGAGGCGGCGCCGATCACATGGGACGCTTCCTGCTCACCGACCGCCGCGTGCAGCAGATGGAGTGGGACCCCGTGCCGGGCCGCCTCGGCGGCGGCCCAGTCGACCGCTTCCAGGCTCGCCTCGGATCCGTCGACGCCGACCACCAAAGGAATCGTCACCGCGCCTGGCTCCTCTCATGCCGGATTCCACGGCTCCGGCCCATCCGCCGCGGCCCCGCGTGCGCGGCGGTGCGGCCCAGGGGATCCTTTGAATGGGAGATACGCCTCGTGTGAATGGGAGATACGCCTCGTGCCCGGTCATGCGAGTGACGTGCGGACCGCGTATCCGGTCGGGCTCGTCCGCCGCCCCCTCCAGCTTCTTACGAGACGGAGGCCGTCGCCATGCCACCAGTCGTCACCGTAGACCTCAACGTATGTCCTGGAGACTGCCCGCAGCCCAGGAGACGGGGACGAGACGGCTCATGGCTGCTTCCCCGTCGTCGCCGTCCTTCATGACCGGGCCCGGCCTCCGCGCGTCTCGGGCCGACGCGTCCGCACTCCGGTCGGCCGCCAGGCACGACAATGAGCCGCTCTCGCGCGCCGGGGTGTGCGAGACTCACACCGCGACTCTGCTCTTCCTCGGCGACCGGGCCTACAAGCTCAAGAAGCCGGTCGACCTGGGGTTCCTGGACTACACCACGGTCGCGGCACGCCGAGCCGCGTGCGAGCGCGAGATCACCCTCAACCGCCGGTTCGCCCCCGACGTCTACGTGGGTCTGGGTGAGTTCCGCAGCCCCGACACGGAGGTGCCTGAACCGGTCGTGGTGATGCGCCGCATGCCGGAGGACCGCCGCCTCTCCCATCTCGTACGGGCAGGTGTGGCCGTGGACGACGTACTTCGGACCGTCGCCCGGCACCTGGCGGCGTGGCACGCGACCGCGCCTCGTGGCCGCGACGTGAACGAACAGGGCACGCGAGACGCGCTCTCGGAGCGCTGGGAGGCGAGCTTCAGGCAGCTGCACGCACTGGCTGCGGAGGGAGGCGTACCAGACTGCCTGCCGGACATCGAGCGGCTGGTGCGCCGCTATCTCGCCGGCCGCAAGCGGCTGTTCGACAGCCGTATCGAGCAGGGACGGGTGGTCGACGGTCATGGCGACCTGCTCGCCGAGGACGTGTTCTGCCTCGATGACGGCCCCCGGGTCCTGGACTGCCTGGAGTTCGACGATCACCTTCGCTACGTGGACGGCCTGGACGACGCAGCCTTCCTCGCCATGGATCTGGAACAGCTCGGCGCTCCGGGGGCCGCGGCGTACTTCCTCGCCCGGTACGGCGAGTACTCAGGGGACCCCGCGCCTTCTTCCCTGTGGCACCACTACGTCGCCTACCGAGCCTTCGTCCGTGCCAAAGTCTCGGTGATCCAGGCCCGCCAGGGAGCACCCGGCGCGGACGCGGCATCGCGGCGCCTTGCCGCCACGGCACTGCGCCACCTGCGCACCTCCGCCGTCGGGCTCACCCTCGTCGGGGGACTTCCGGGCAGTGGGAAGTCCACACTCTCCGGAGCCCTCGCCGACCGGCTGGGGATCACCCTGCTCAGCAGCGACCGCATCCGCAAGGAGCTGGCCGGCATCCCGGCCGAGCAGCCCGCGGCTGCCGATTACGGCGAGGGGCTGTACACACCCGAGTGGACGGCGAGGACCTATGCCGCCCTGCTCGAGCGCGCGGTTCTGCTGCTGTCCTCCGGCGAGTCCGTCGTCCTCGACGCCACCTGGTCCGACGCCATCCAGCGTGAGGCAGCGGTGCGGGTGGCCGAGTGCACCAGCGCCGACCTGGTGGCTCTGCACTGTCATGTGCCGGGTGATGTGTCGGCGGCCCGCCTGATCACGCGCGCCCCCGGGGCCTCCGACGCAGGCCCCGAGATCGCCGACGCCATTGCCGCGAAGGAACCGCCATGGCCCGAAGCCGTCCCGGTCGACACCAGTGGCGCACTGGAATCCGCCGTCTCTCGGGCGCTGACGGCCGTACGCCCATGGGGAACCGATCAGGCCCCGGTCTTCCGCCGTCCGTACATGGAGCCGGACTGAAGCGCACGCGATCGGTGACGAGCCAGGCGTCCAGCCGGCCCTCAGGCCACTCCACCCCGCCACCGCCGTCGCACGCGTCACGACGGCGGTGGCCGCGGACGACCAGCGGACCGGCCGGCGCAAAGCGTGGCGGCACGGGCCCCCTCGCGCGGCACCTGGCGGAGCACCGGGGTGTGGACCTGACGACTCTCCACAGCACCGGGGCAGGTGGACGGATCACCCGTGCCGACGTGGAGCACGCCGTGCCGCCCACGCCGCAGCACCCCGGATCCGACGCTCGCCCGGGATCGCGGTTGTCGGCCCGTCTGAGGCCAAGGGGACCAACGGCCCACGCGGACGGGCCCGTATGGCTCTGTCGGCGTGGTGCCGAACCGGTAAGGCTGCCGTCGTGGGCCCGAGGGGACGGCAGAGACCAACGTGCTGTCCGTCGTGCTGAAGGAGGTCGGTCATGAGTGCTGACAGCGATGCGAACGCCGTCCCGGCCCTTGCGTCCGAGGGGCTCGTGATGGGCAAGGACGGCTTGGCCGCGCTCGTCGACGTCCTGGTCCGGCGCGGCTTCACCGTGATCGGCCCCACGGCCCGGGACGGCGCCATCGTGCTGGCGGAGTTGCGGTCGGCCGACGAGTTGCCGTACGGGTGGGGCGTGGAACTGGAGGCCGGGCGGTACCGGCTGCGGGAGCGGTCGGACGGCGCGGCCTTCGCGAACGCGGCGGGGCCCCAGTCGTGGAAGTCCTTCCTGCATCCGGCGCGGGTAAGGGAGTGGAGCGCCGACCGAGTGGAGGGGGAGCTGGTCCTCACGGCCGACCGAGCCGCGCCTCCTCGCTATGCCTTCCTCGGTGTGCGCTCCTGCGATCTGCGGGCCATCGCCATCCAGGACCGAGTGCTGACCGGCGGGGCATACCGCGATCCCCACTACGAGGGTCGGCGCTCCGGGGCGCTGCTGATCGTCGTCGAGTGCACGGAGCCCGGCGCCACGTGCTTCTGCGTCTCCATGGGCACCGGACCTGCTGCGGGCCCCGGCTATGACCTGGTGGTGACCGAGGTGATCGATGCGGACGGGCACCGGTTCTGGGTCCGCAGCGGCAGCGAGGAAGGAGCGGAGATCCTGGCCGAGCTGCCCGCTCGTCCGGCCGACCCCGAAACCCGGGAGATGGCCCGCGCCGGCGTAACAGCCGCCGCGGATCGAATGGGGCGGACCATGCCCGAGGCCGACCTGCGGGAGCTGATGGCCGGAACGCTCGACGCGCCCCGCTGGGACGACGTCGCCAGCCGGTGCCTGACCTGCGGCAACTGCACCATGGTGTGCCCCACCTGCTTCTGCACCACCACCGAGGACGTCACAGACCTCACCGGTGATCACGCGGAGCGGTGGCGGCTGTGGGACTCCTGCTTCGACCTGGACTTCTCCCACCTGCACGGCGGCCCGGTCCGAGCCTCCGCGCGCAGCCGCTACCGGCAGTGGATGACCCACAAACTCGGCACCTGGTACGACCAGTTCGGCTCGTCCGGCTGCGTCGGCTGCGGACGCTGCATCGTGTGGTGCCCGGTCGGCATCGACATCACCGAGGAGGCGGCCGCCCTGCACGACTGGACCCAGTCCGGCGTAACGGCAGCGGAGCCGAAGGAAGGATGACCACCGTGCCGCCTCCGCTGCCGTACCGCGTCGCCGATGCCTGGGCCGAGACCGCCGACACCCGGTCGATCGAGCTGGTACCGGCCGGGGAAGAACTCGCACCCTTCTCCCCGGGGCAGTTCGCGATGATCTACGCCTTCGGGGTCGGTGACGTGCCCATCTCGGCCAGCGCCCTGCGCGGCCGCCACGGGGGTCTTGTGCACACCGTGCGCGCGGTGGGCGCTGTCTCGACCGCGCTGTACCGGCTGCGCCCTGGCGACAGCGTCGGACTCAGCGGGCCGTACGGCACCGGTTGGGACCTCGAAGCGGCAGCCGGCCACGACGTCCTGGTGGTCGCCGGCGGCATCGGGTTGGCTCCGCTGCGGCCGGCCGTGCACACGGTCCTGGACCGGTCGGCCGAGTACGGTCGGCTCGCCGTCCTGGTGGGCGCTCGCACCCCTGCCGACCTCGTCTTCCAGGACGAGATCGAGAGCTGGCGCGGTCCGGCCCTGGTGGAGGTGACCGTCGACCGCCCAGGGCCGGGCTGGCAGGGCGCGGTGGGCGTGGTCACCACGCTCCTGGACCGTCTCGACCTGCGTCCCGAACGGACCTGCGCCCTGGTGTGCGGACCCGAGGTGATGATGCGGCACACCGCACGCGACCTCGTGACACGGGGTCTGGTCCCGCATCGGGTCCAGGTGTCCTTGGAACGCAACATGCACTGCGCTACCGGCCACTGCGGCCACTGCCAGCTCGGCCCGCTCCTTCTGTGCCGCGACGGGCCGGTCGTCGGCTACGACCGTGTGGCAGGCCTGCTCCTCGTGAGGGAGTTGTGACATGGTCACCGAACTCGGCCCGATCATTCGGACACGGCCGACGCTCGCCGTGTGGAAGTTCGCATCCTGCGACGGCTGTCAGCTGACCCTCCTCGACTGTGAGGACGAGCTTCTCGGCCTCACCGAGGCCGTACGGATCGACCACTTCCTGGAGATGACCCCGGCCGAGGGCGCCGAACGGGAGCGTGCAGGGTTGCAGGGCCGGGGGCCGTACGACCTGTCCCTGGTCGAAGGCTCGATCACCACCGCCGACGACGCCGAGCGGATCCAGCACGTCCGCCGCATTTCCCGGTATCTGGTGACCATCGGAGCCTGCGCCACCGCGGGCGGCATCCAGGCACTGCGCAACTTCGCCGAGGTCGACGACTTCCTCGCCGCCGTCTACGCCCAGCCGGAGTACATCGCCACCCTGGAGACTTCCACGCCGGTCTCGGCCCACGTTCCGGTCGACTTCGAACTGCGCGGCTGCCCCATCGACCGCCGTCAGCTCTTGGAAGTCCTCAACGCCTACTTGGCCGGACGCAAGCCCCAGATCTCCCACCACAGTGTCTGCTTCGAGTGCAAGAGGCGCGGCACCACCTGCATCACCGTGGCCCACGGCACCCCCTGCCTGGGTCCCGTCACTCACGCGGGGTGCGGCGCCATCTGCCCCGCCTACGGACGCGGCTGCTACGGCTGCTTCGGACCGTCGAGCAAGCCCAACCTGCGCTCCATGATCGAGCAGCTGCGTCGCGACGGGATGAGCGAGCGGGACATCCAGCGTGTCTTCCGCACCTTCAACGCCGCGTCGCCGGAGTATGCCCCCGTACCCGACCTCGCGGCCGAGAAGCAGCAGAGTCCTCCGGCCTGACGGACCTCGCAGGAAAGGCGCGCATGAACCATCGCGGAACCCGCGTCCTACGACTCGACGCGCTGGCCAGGGTGGAAGGCGAGGCTGCCCTCCACCTGTGCGTCGAGGGTGACACGGTCACCGAGACGCGGCTGCGGATCTACGAACCGCCGCGCTTCTTCGAGGCCTTCCTGATCGGTCGGGGCCACACCGAGCCTCCTGACATCACCGCCCGCATCTGCGGCATCTGCCCGGTCGCCTACCAGATGAGCGCCTGCCGGGCGATCGAAGAGGCCTGCGGCGTCATTGTGGACGGCCCTCTCGCAGACCTGCGCCGCCTGCTGTACTGCGGCGAATGGATCGAGAGCCATACCCTGCACATCTACCTGCTGCACGCCCCGGACTTCCTCGGGCGTGCGGACGTCGTGGAACTCGCCCGCGACCAGCGAGCCGCCGTCGAGCGAGGCCTGCGCATCAAACAGACCGGCAACGCGATCCTCGAACAGCTCGGCGGCCGACCCATCCACCCCGTGAACGTTCGGATCGGCGGTTTCTACCGGACGCCGGCCCCGGACGAACTCCGCCCGCTGGCGGAACGGCTGCGGCAAGCCCGGCAGGACGCGCTGGAAACCGTGAGCTGGGTGGCGGCGTTCGACTTTCCCGACGCCGTGTGCGACCACGACCTGCTCGCATTGCGCGACCCCGGCCGCTATGCCATCGACACCGGAACACCGGCTGTCATGGCCGCCGACGGCAACGGCGGGTCGCCGAACGAGTTCCCCCTGCCCGGGTTCGAACAGCACGTCCGGGAAGCCCAGGTGCCCCACTCCACCGCCCTGACGGCCACTCTCGACGGCCGTCGCCACCTCACCGGCCCGTTGGCCCGCTACGCGATCAACGGCCGATGGCTGCACCCGGTGGCCGCCGAGGCGGCGCGGGACGCGGGCCTGGGCGACCCGATGACCGGCGCCCTCTGCGACAACCCCTTCCGAAGCATCGTCGTACGCGCCGTCGAGGTGGTGCAGGCCATCGAGGAGGCGCTGCGGATCATCGGCGGATACGAAAGACCTCCGCGGCCGGCCGTCGAGGTACCGCCTCGCCACGGCGTGGGCTCCGGGGCCACCGAGGCGCCCAGGGGTTTGCTGTACCACCGCTACGCCCTCACCGAGGACGGCACGCTCACAGAGGCCCGCATCGTCCCGCCCACGGCACAGAACCAGACAGCCATCGAGGAGGACGTGCGCAGCGCTGTGCAGGCGCGGCTGGAAGCGGCCGGGCCCGCCGCTGACGACGAAGAGCTCACCCATCTGTGCGAACGGGTCATCCGCAACCACGACCCCTGCATCTCCTGCGCCGCCCACTTCCTCGACGTGACCGTGGAACGCCGATGAACGGCCGGGTCGTGGTGATCGGTGTGGGCAATCCGCTGCGCGGGGACGACGGGGTCGGTCCGGCAACGGTGGAAGCTTTGCGCGGTCGTGTCCCGGATGGCACCGTCCTCACAGTCAGCGACGGCGAACCCGCACACATGCTCGACCTGTGGCGCGGCGCGGACACGGTGCTCGTGGTGGAAGCCCTCCGGACACGGCCGGCCCGGCCGGGGGAACTGCACACCCTGAGCGCGGCGGACGCGGCCAACCGGACAGCAGCCACGGCGAGCACCCATGCGCTCGGCCTCGGAGACTGCCTGGCCCTGGCAGAGGCACTCGGGCAGCTGCCGCAGAGGCTTGTGGTGCACGCCATGGAGGTGGCGGACGTCCGACTCGGCGCGCCCCTGAGTGAAGCCGTGCGGTCGGCGCTCCCCGAACTGATCGACCGGGTCGCCGCCTCCGTTCGGCAGGCGCACGGACCGAACCACGAGGAGTAGGGGGCCGATGGTCCTCCAGTACGAGCCGAAGCGCCCTCGCGTCTGTCCACACAGAGTGCGACGGTGAAGTTCAGCCCCCCGTGCCGCACGCTTTCGGCGGCCCCATGAAAGGCGGTGGGGACGATGACACTCCCTCTGGTGGTGGGCGTGGACGGATCGGACTCATCCCTGCTGGCGGTCGACTGGGCCGTGGACGAAGCCGTCCGTCATGGTGTTCCGCTCAGGCTGGTGTACGCCTCCTTGTGGGCGCGCTACGAGGCGGGCCTCCCCTCGGGGGACCCGAGGCGGCCCTCCGAGCAGGTGCTGGCCGAGCACATCGTTGCCTCGGCGGCCGATCGGGCCGAACGGCGCAACCCGGATGTGAAGGTGACCACCGACATCGTTCCGGACGACGCGTCGGCCGCTCTCGTGCACGCGGGTGACGAGGCGTTCGCGCTGGTGACGGGTTCGCGTGGCCGCGGTGAGCTCAAGGGCCTGCTGCTGGGGTCGGTCGGTCTCGGCGTGTCCGCCCGAGCGCACTGTCCGGTGGTCGTGGTCCGGGGTGATCGCGCGGGCCTGGAAGGTGCGCATGAGCGGATCCTGCTCGGTCTTGGCGAATCGGACACGACTACGGAGGCTGTGCGTTTCGCCTTCCGCGAGGCTGAGGTGCGCGGATGTGTCCTCGACGTGGTGCGGGCCTGGCGCAGGCCTGCCTACGACAGGCACGGGGACCGGTTGCGGCCCGGCGTACCGGCGGACACGTACGAGGAGAGCGCCACCGCCGTGATCGCCGCTCTTCTCAAGGCGGCGAGCGCCGAGCATCCGCATGTCCGGACGCGCCCGTCGGTCGTTGAAGGACCGGCCGGCAAGATACTCGTCGACCGGTCGGCGGCCGCGGACCTCGTGATCGTCGGGGCCCACCGTAGGACGGGCCGCTTCGGATTCCAGCTCGGCCGCCTGAGCCATGCGCTGCTGCACCACGCTCAGTGTCCGGTCGCGGTCGTGCCGCAGAGGCGGTGAGTCTCCGGGAGCTGCCGAGAAGGGGCGCGGGGTTATAGGCGGATGACGACGAGAGCGATGTCGTCGGAGACGCCGCCTGCGACGTTGAGCCGGGTCAGCAGTGCGTCGGCCAGCAGGTCAGGGGGGAGGGCTCGGTCTTGGGCCAGGGCTGTGGTCAGGCGTTCCAGACCGACGTCGATGTCCTCGTCGCGGCGTTCTATGAGGCCGTCGGTGTACAGCACGAGGGTGTCTTCCGGCATGTAAGGGAGGCCGGCCTGGGGGCGGGGGACATGGTGCTCGCGCGTGCCGAGTGGCGGGTCGGTGGCCTGGTCCAGCAGGTCGCAGGTTCCGTCGGTGTGGAGCAGGATCGGCGGTGGGTGCCCGGCGTTGCTGTAGATGATCAGTCTGCTGCGGGTGTCGATGAGTATCTTGACCGCGGTGGCGGCCATGGCGCCGTCCACGGCGCGGGCGTAGAGGCCGAGGACTTCCAGGGCTTGAGCGGGGCTGGGGATGGCGCGGATGACGGCGCTCAGGGCGCTGCGGAGCATGCCCATGATGGCCGCCGCGTGCAGGCCGTGGCCGACGACGTCTCCGACCGCCACGGCGTAGCGGTCGGGCGGAAGGTCGACGATGTCGTACCAGTCGCCGCACACGTTGAGTGACGCGGTCGCGGGCAGGTAGCGCACGGCGATGTTGGTGTGCCGGTCCAGGTCGGGGACGGAGAGCATGGCTTCCTGCAGGGTGATGGCGACCTGCTGTTCGCGGGCGTGGGCCTGGCGCAGCTCCAGGTTCAGCCGGTGCAGCTCGCGGGCCCGTGCGTGCAGTTCGGCTGCCACGCTCTCGGTTCGTTCGGGCGGGCCCTCGCTGAGCCGATGTGCCCTGGGTGAGTCGACGAAGGCCGTGACGTCCATTACCTGTTGGATGATCCACTTCACGGTGCCGTCAGGTCCGCGAAGGGGGGTGTGGATCACGGACCACCATCGCTCCTCGACCCCGTCCCGCTGGTCGGGGGCGGGAACGTCGTACCGCTGGAGCACCGCGGTTTCCGGCTTCCCGGTGTGCACAAGCCGGTGCAGTGAGGCTTTCAGGCGTCGTGCCGCGTCGTCGCGGAAGCCGGGACTTTCCGGCAGGGCGTCGAAGAAGTACTTCCCGATCAACTCGTCTTTGGTCCGGCCTGCAGTCCGCAGGCATGCCGGGTTGACGTAGCGGATCACCAAGTCCGCATCCAGTACCAGGTACGGGCTTGGTGTGGAGTCGAAGAATGCCGTGAAATCGATGTCCGCTGTCATCATGCGCTCTCCGTGGCCGAGCGCGACTGCCTGGACCTCCAATCTACGGGCGATCCAGTGCTCGGGCTCGTTCGTTCGCGTTCACTCACCCGACCCCGCGACCCCCGCCCGGGTCCCAGAAGCTGCTGCCCCGCAGCTGGAGTCATGCCCAGGCTTGCCGACGCCTCCGGCGGAGACTCCCTCTGCATGGTGAGGTGCGGCATCTTGACGCGGGCGTGAATCCGGCCGGGTGCCCTGCGTCTGCTGGTGCCGAAGGACCGCTCGGGGATGCCGCCGGAGCGCCGCAATGTCCAGGTGCCCGCCCGCAGCGCGGAGTGCCGCTTCACCGCTCGTCCGTGCCTGCCCGCTCCGGCCCTGGTTGATCAGTGCTGGGGGTGCGGGCCGTGGAACAGCGGGCGCCGCTGTGTGGCAGTGCCGCCCGGAGCGAGGCGACCGACTTCGACGCGCATCCTGATGGCCTGGAACACCTCGACCACACCCAGGACCACGGCCATGACGCCCACCGCCAGGGTGAGTGCGGCGATGGAGGTGAACGGGGAGACGATCAGCACGATGCCCGCCAGAGTGCTGATGATCCCGTAGAACAGCTGCCAGCCGCGTGCCGGCGTGTCCTTCGCGGAGGCAGCCGCAGCCGTCACCATGATGCCGCGCAGCAGCCAGCTGAAGCCGATCCACAGGGCGAGCAGAAAGATCGACTGCAGAGTGCCCCGGAAGCAGATCAGCCCCAGCAGGACGGAGAGCGCACCCGTGAGGAAGTGCAGCACCCGAAGATGCCGGGGGACGTGCGTGCCGAATGCGGCGGCCAGCTGGAACACGCCGGTGGCCAGCAGGTAGACGCCGAAGAGTACGCCGACGACCCGCAGCGTCTCCTCCGGCCAGGCGAAGACCACGACGCCCAGGGCGATCGTGACCAGGCCCGTGGTGAGCAGGATCTGCCAGCCCATGTTCGCCAACGCGCCCAGGTCTTCGGTCAAGGGGGCGCCTTGTGGCTCGGTGCCGCGCGGAGGGCCAGTGCCTGAGGAATCAGAGGGATACGTCATGCCGCTGCCTCCTCCTGGAAGAGCACGGTCGGCAGGTACACCTCCATCGTCACCCACCCGGCCCTGTTTCACCTGGCGGCGGCCTTCCAAGTCGTCCGTCATGCCGCCGGCTGCTCATCTGTGGCGGTCTGGCGGTGGGTCACGCAGCGTGGAGAGCAGGGGCGGACCGGCCCCGTGGGAAAGGACACCGGAGGAGAGGTGGGAAGTATGGACACGGATGTCTCGGAGCCACGGGTGGTGGTCGGCGTCGACGGGTCGCAGTCTTCGTACGACGCCTTGCGCTGGGCCGTGCGCTACGCAAGCCGGATCGGTGGCACCGTGGAGGCAGTCGCGGTGTGGGAGCTGCCGGGCCTGTACGGCTGGTCGGGGCCCGCCGTGGACGTGGACGTCGACGAGGACGAGACCCGGCAGAAGATGACCCGGGAGCTGACCGACGTGCTCGGCGCGGAGGCCGCGGGCTCGGTGCGGACCCATGTGGTGCACGGCAACGCGGCCGATGTCCTGTTGCGTGCCGCCGAAGGAGCCGAGGTCCTGGTGGTGGGCAGCCGGGGCAGAGGCGGGTTCGCGCGTGCCCTGCTCGGCTCTGTCAGCCAGCATGTGTCTCAGCATGCGAGCTGTCCGGTCGTGATCGTACGTTCCCAGGAGCAGTGACCAGAGGGCCCCGGAGGCCGGGTGGGGCCGGCTCACTGGAATGCCGCGTGAATCTCCTGCTCCGTGGCCTCGTGTGACACGAGGCCACAGAGCTCGTCGTCGGAGAGCAATGTCACCTCAGGGTCCGGGACCGTGGGCCGGCCGTCGCGTACGACGGTGGCGACCACGGTTCCGGCGGGCAGCGCGATCTCACCCGGCTTGTGCCCCGCTGCCCGGGACTCCTCGGTGATCGCGGTCTCGATGACCTCGACGCCCGTCTTGCTCAGCCGCAGAAGCGCCACCGTGTCCGTGGCACCGCCGCCCTCAGCGAGAGCGGCCGCCCCCTGCCGTCCCGGGTCAGGGCTCATCCGCTGCTCCGGTCTGCCGACGAACCGGCCTGCGTTCAGGACCGGGCGGCGGCGGAGCCGCCCGGGAGCGGACATCGCCCTCGCCTCCTCCCTGCGCGGGGAAATGCCGCCGCAGATTCCATGGAAGTCTTCGGCACGGCCGGCCTGCCAGGGGCCGTTGGTCCCCGTGGCGGGCCTGCCGGCCCTTCGCTTGCGGGGGGCCCGGTCAGTGTGTGTGCGCTGAGAGGGGGACGGAGCGGGAAACCGCCGTGTCCGAAGGTGCGACTCGTTCCTTCAGGCGCAGTCGGGCTTCGATGTCGACGCGCACCGAAGCGGTGAGCCGCGCCAGAGCCTCGGACCATACCGGTAGCACCGGTTCGGGGTCTTCGATCCGGAGTGCCGGCCCAGGCAGAGCCGCGAGGTCCTCGCGGAATCGCTTGCGGGCGTCCTGCCAGTGGTCGGGCGACCAGGTTCGCCGCCCACCGCGCATGAACGTCCGCAACAGTGGCCGAGCGGAGTCGGGAGGCTCTTCCCCGGCCAGGGCGATCACGTCGGGCTGCCCGGGCCGGCGGAAGACCTGCTTGCGGCCCGGGGCCGTGACCTTTGCCGAGGACAGTTTCATCACGGGGTGGGCGTCGTACTCGACGAGCTTGTATGCGGCGTCCAGGTAGGGGGCGTCCGCGGCCACACCCACCTTCGTGCCCACCGCGTACACATCGATCGGCGCGCCGGCACGCACCAGACGGTCCACGCCGTACTCGTCGAGCCCGCCGCTGGCCACGATCCGCACGTCCGCCAGTCCCGCGGCGTCCAGGACGGCGCGTGATCGGCGCGAGAGTTCGTCGAGGTCACCGCTGTCCAGGCGTATGGCGCAGCCAGGTCCGCGTCGGAGTTCGGCCAGGACGCGGGCGGCGATGCGTACGCCCTTCTCGGTGTCGTAGGTGTCGACGAGGAAGGTGACGGGGCCGGGGTGGGCGTGCGCGAACGCACGGAACGCCTCCTCTTCGCCGGAGAACGCCTCGATGTAGGAATGAGCCATCGTGCCCGAGGCCGGGATGCCGAGGGCCACTGCCGCAGCCACGTTGCTCGTACCCGCGAACCCGGCCAGGGCGCCCAGCCGGGCCGCCTGCAGGCCGGCCCATGGGCCGTGCGTGCGGCGCAGGGAGAAGTCCACGACCGGCCGTCCCGCCGCGGCCACGGCACAGCGCGCTGCTTTCGAGGCGACCACCGTCTGGTGGCACAGCTGATTCAGCAGGTACGTCTCGACGAGCTGAGCCTGGGGGAGCGGGGCGGTCACCTCCAGCAGCGGCTCACCGGCGAACACCACATGGCCCTCGGGCACGGCGCGCACTTCGCCCTCGAAGGAGAGCCCGAGAAGTGGTTCGAGGTCCTGGACAGGACGCTGCAGTGCCTCAGCGAACTCCTCGATGTCTTCCCGCTCCACGCGGAAGTGGCCCAGGAAGTCCAAGGCGGACTCCAAGCCCGCGGCGACCAGGAAGCCCCGGCCGGATGGAAGGTCGCGAACGAAGAGGCTGAAGCTGGCCGGGGCCCGCATGTCCTCCCGGAGGTAGGACATGGCCATGGTCACTTCGTAGAGGTCGGTGGTGGTGACGTCGGACATGGTGATCGCCGCCGGGTGTCTTGGTTCCCAGGTTTCCAGTGTGACCCCGACCGCTCAGGACGGAAGGGACCGCAGGTCCCGAGACGTGGGCTGTTCGGCCTCAGCCCTTCGGGCCCGCCATCCGCACGGGCCCGCGCGAGAAACACTCAGGTGCCGCCATGGTGGGCGGCCCAGCGGCGCCGCACCGCTTCTTCGTGTTCCGCCTCCTCCAACGCCAGCTCCGATACGGCCAGTTCGTCCTGCAGTCGAGGTATCCAGTGCCGGCGCAGGGCACGGACCCGCTGCCGTGTCCGTACGGCCTCGGCGGCCAGAAGCTCGGCGGCTGCCTGGTGCGCCGCGAGTTCCGCCGCGGCCCGGGCCGCGCCACGGTAGGCCGTCTCGGCCTGCGCGAGGGCGGTGTTGGACGGGGTCTGTTCCCACAGGGAGCGGGCGGGCTCAGTCCAGCTGACCGCTGCCGGGTGGCGCACGCCCATCAGCGCGCCCCACAGGACGTCGACGCGCGCCCGCTCCGCCGGCGCTGCCTCGGCCAGCGCGCGTTCGCCGCCGAGCAGCACGCCTCGCACCAGCCACGTCTCCGCCTCGGCCAGCCCCTGCCGCCACGCCCGGCCCGCGTCCTCGGCGGCTTGCCGTGCCGTGTGCTCCCGGTCCAGCAGGAGCCGGAGTTTGCGTTCCAGGAGGTCCGCTCCACGAATCGCCGTGGCGAGACTGCGGCGCAGCCGCAGGCGCCCGGCGCGTCCGGCCGGGACTCGGCGTGCCTGCGGACTCATCGGGCCTCCTGGCCCTGCGGCGGAGCGTGGGCGTCGAGCAGGCCGGCCGGAAGCATGCCGAGCTGGCTGCGCGGCAGGGTCAGCAGCACCTCCCAGGCCCTGCCCAGGGAATCGTCCAGCGACCGGTTCTCGTCGGCGCCTTGCGCGAGGAACCGGTGCCGGAAGGCGTCCTCCAGGTCCAGGTGGCGCAGATCGGTCGGGCTGAGCGCCGAGCGTCCGATCAGGTCGGCGAGCTCTCGCACCTGCCGGGACCGGGCCAGCGCAGCGATCAACTGCGCCGCGACGACGGGATGGTCCGCGCGGGTCCGTCCAGTTCCCGTTCCCTTGCGCATCAGCCGCGACAGCGAGGCCAGCGGATCGACAGGCGGATACGCACCTGTCGTATGCGCCTCGGTGGACAGCACGATCTGGCCTTCCGTGATGTAGCCGGTGAGGTCCGGGACGGGGTGGGTGATGTCGCCCGCGGGCATGGTGAGAACAGGAAGGATCGTCACCGACCCCGGCCGACCGCGGATGCGGCCACAGCGTTCGTAGAGGGATGCGAGGTCGCTGTAGAGGTAACCGGGGTAGGCCCGGCGGGCCGGAATCTCGCCACGCGCGGCGGATACCTCGCGCAGTGCCTCC
Source organism: Streptomyces sp. NPDC088254 (assembly GCF_044740925.1). Taxonomy (NCBI): domain Bacteria; kingdom Bacillati; phylum Actinomycetota; class Actinomycetes; order Kitasatosporales; family Streptomycetaceae; genus Streptomyces; species Streptomyces sp. NPDC088254. The sequence continues at coordinate 1,096,832 of NZ_JBIURQ010000001.1, forward strand.
GCGTAGGCCGTCATGTCCGTCATGACCACCAGGACGTGACGGCCCTCGGTGAACGCGAGGTGCTCGGCGACGGTCAGGGCGAGTCGAGGGGTGAGCAGCCGTTCGATCACCGGGTCGTCGGCGGTGTTGAGGAGCAGGACCAGTTCCCTCGCCGCCGACCGGGCCGCCAGTCCTTCGCGGACGAACCCGGTGTCGGCGTGGGTGAGCCCCATGCCGGCGAACACGACGGCGAACGGCTCATCTCCGCACGCCGCCTGCGCGGCGATCTGCACGGCCAGCTCCAGATGCGGCAGCCCGGCCGCCGAGAACACCGGCAGTTTCTGGCCCCGCACCAGCGTGGTGAGCACGTCCACGGCGGTCACACCGGTGAGCACCGCCTCGTTCGGCGGTTGCCGGCGTACCGGGTTGATCGGCGCGCCGCCGACCTGCGCGTACGACCCGCCCAGCACCGGTGGCCCGCCGTCGGCCGGTTCGCCCCGGCCGTCGCACACCCGTCCCAGCCATTCGCTCCCCACCGGGATCCGCAGCGGTGTGCCCGAGAAGGCGACGCGGGTGCCCGTGCGGTTCATGCCGGCCGTGTCCTCCAGGACCTGCACCACCGCGATGTCGCGGTCCACTTCCAGGACCAGGCCGTGCCGTCGTTCACCGGAATCGAGAACGATCGTGGCGAACTCGTCCCACCCGACCCCGCCGACTCCCTCGACGAAGAGGAGCGGACCGCGCAGATCCCGCACCCCCGTGTACTCGATGCTCACGGCACCGGTCATGTCGCCTCCTCGAGCCGGGCCAGCACGGTGTCGCGGGCCGCGCTCACCGCAGCGGTCTCGGCCGGCCCCGCCGTCTCGCGCGCTCGCAGCAGCGGGGTGAAGTCGACTGCCTCGACGGCATCTGCGGGAACGCCGGTATCCACCAGTTCCAGGCAGCGGTCGATGACCGTCAGTACGGCCTCCACCAGGGCCGCCGTCTTCTCGGGTGCGCTGTAGGCGTCGGCCGGGGACAGCGCGTTCTGCTGGATCGCGGCCTCGCGCAGCAGCCGTCCGGCGAGCACACTGATCCGTTCCCGGGGCGGGAGCGCGGTGATGCCGACCAGTTCGACCAGGTCGGCCAGCCGGTCCGCCTCCGCCAGCTGCCGCGCCACACGTCCACGCCGCCCGGCCCGCTCGGCGTCACCGGCGTGCGCATGGGCGGTGGCCAGTGTGGCGGCGTCCCGGGAGAAGGACTCCGACCAGGACACGGCCGGGTAGTGGCGTGCGTATGCGAGATCTCGGTCCAGGCTCCACAGGCAGCGTACGAAACGCTCGGTGTGTGCGGTGACGGGCTCGGTGCGGTCACCGCCCGGCGGAGACACCGCGCCGATCACCGTGACCGAGCCGGTCGCGCCGCCGAGGGTGCGCACGGTGGCGGCCCGCTCGTAGAAAGCGGCCAGTTGCGAGGCCAGCCCCGCCGGATAGCCTTCCTCGGCGGGAAGTTCGCCCATACGGGAAGCGAACTCGCGCAGCGCCTCGGCCCATCGGGAGGTCGAGTCGGCGATCAGGACGACGTCGAGGCCCATGTCGCGGAAGTACTCGGCGACCGTCGCGCCTGTGTGCACGCCGGCCTCGCGGGCCATCATCGGCATGTTGGAGGTGTTCGCGATCGTCACGGTCCGTTCGGCCAGACGGCCTCCGGTACGCGGATCGGTCAGCTCCTCCAGCTCCTCGATGACGTCAGCCATCTCGTTGCCGCGCTCGCCGCAGCCGACGTAGACGATGACGTCGGCGTCGCACCACTTGGCGATCTGCTGCAGCAGCATGGTCTTGCCGGTGCCGAATCCGCCTGGCACGGCGACGCTGCTGCCACGTGCCACCGGGAAGAGCAGGTCGACCGCTCGCTGCCCGGTGTTCAGGGGCACGTCCGCCGACAACCGCCGTGTGACCGGTCGTGGTCTGCGCACCGGCCAGGACTGCGCCATCCGCACTTCCTGGCCGCCCACCACGGCGAGCACGTCGGTCGAGCGGTGATCGTCCGCCGCCGCGATCCAAGTCACCTCACCCGACAGGTCCGGGGGCACCAGGAGCCGCAGCGGCACGCCCGCGCCGATCTCCCCGAGGACGTCACCGGCCGCAACCGACGCTCCCTCAGTCACTCGCGGTGTGAACGACCAGGTGCGCCGGTCCGGTTCACCGGTCGTCGGCCCGCTCGCTGTGAGAAGGTCGCCGATGGCGACCAGCGGGCGCAGCAGCCCGTCGAACACGCCGCCGAGCAGATCCGGTGCCAGCCGCACCGACAGGGGGCGGCCCTGAGGTTCCGCGGGGTGTCCGGTGGCAAGTCCGCCGGTGTATTCGTAGGCCTCGATGGTGGCCGTGTCGCCGTGGATGGCGACCACCTCGCCCGGCAGCCGGACGGCACCCAGCACGACCAGGTCGTGCATGGCCACCGTAGGCGGGCAGGTGATCTCCACGAGGGGGCCGGCGACACGGAGGATCCGTGGGCATTCCGCATCGCTCGGAGGAGTGCCGGGCGTGATCTGCGGAAGCGTGCGCCTGTCCGACGAGTCCGACGAAGGGTTGCCGGAGGGGGTCATGCCGTGCTCCCACAAAGTCTCGGCCCGGACACCCAGCCGGTCCAGGGCCCGGTCGGCAAGGGCATCCGCCGACAGGTCGACCCGGCGGCCGGGCGCCTCGGCCGTCACCCCGCCCCCCGAGGCTGCCGTGACCCTTGCCTGCGGGCCCAACAACCTTCGTGCCTCCTCCGCGCAGCGCGACCGCAGAGACGCGTCCTCCGTGAATCCCCTTCGCACACCTGCGCAGATCGCAGCCCTGAGAGCCGCGTAGACCTCGGTTCGGGCCGCCAGTTCTGCCGCCCAGGCGTCCTGGACCGCCCGCACCCGTTCCCGGGCCGCCTCGGCGGCGCCGTCGGCTCTGCCGAGGTCCTGGGCCCGCGCGAGCACCGCCTCGGCCGTGGCGCGGGCTGAGCGCAGGGTTTCCTCTGCGTCTGACTGAGCGCGGTCCCGTAGGGTGTCGGCGGAGACCCGTGCCGCGCGCAGCAATTCGGCGCGGACGGGGCTCAGCGCGTCCGCAGGCACGGTCATCCGGGCATCACCACCGTCAGCGGCCGGGACGGGGCCGGCGCCGTCACCGCGCCGCCCAGCGCTTCGGCGGCCTCGGCCGTGAGGATCACCAGGCCCACCGTGCGGGGCAGTGTCCGCCAGGCCCGGCGGACGGCGTCCGGATCCTCGGCGACGAGTACGTCGACCCCCGCCAGCGCCAGACCGGAGACACTGGTCCGTGTGCCGATGGCGGCCACGGTAGCCATCGTCACGCCTTTCCGATCAGCAGGATCGCGACCACCAGCCCGTACACCGCGATGCCCTCCGCCAGACCGACGATCACCATCGCCCGGCCGAACATCTCCGGTCGCTCGCTCAGCGCGGCCAGCGCCGCGGCACCCGTGTAGGCGACGGCTATCGCGGCTCCTATCGACGCGCCGGCTACCGCGACGGCCGCCCCGATCAAGGCGGATCCGTTGACCCCACCGGACCCGGCGGCCTGCGCCGAGGCCTGTGCCGGACCCGCCAGCGCGGTGGCGAGGACGACGACGGCGCCGCCCAGGAGGGCGAGGTTCGTGGCGAGCAGCCAGCGCAAGGCGTGTCTGGTCCGGCGCCGCCGCAGCAGCCGGACGGCGCTGAGCACCGCGACCAGGACCGGCAGGACGATCAGCCAGGTGAGCATGGGATCACCTTCGTAGCAGGATCGGCAGGCTCCTCCGCCGGGGGAACGTGCCAGGGACGGAACGGTCGGCCCTCCGTCTCGAAGAGCCGGGAGAAGAGTTCGTAGAACTCCAGCCGCAGCGCCTGCACACCGGCCACCAGGGCTTCCAGGCCGAAGGTCACGGCCGTGCCGACGACGAACAGGAGGGCGGCGCCCACGACTCCTGCGGCGCCACGGCCGGCCAGGCCGGTGGTACCGCGCCACACCAGGTCGGCGAGTGCGGCATGGGTCAGGCCGAATGCGGCCAGTCGGGCGAAGGAGAGCGTGTTGGCGCCGGTCCGCACGACGACGTCGAACAGCCGCACCACCGTCTCGGCGAGCCCCGCACCGCCGCCCGAAGTGGCCCGGAACAGACCGAACGCCACCAGCGCCAGCCCGGTCGCGGCAAGAGCGGCTCCGGCGACTGCTGGAGCCTGCCGGTGCAGGACCGGGCCCGCTGCGGCCAGAGCGAGGCCCAGGTAGAACAGCAGCCCGGCACAGCCTGACGCCGCGTACAGCGCTGAGCCCCAGCCGCCCTCACGCACCCGGTTCACCGCCCCGGCGGCGTGTGCGAGGGCCAGCAGAACAGCACCGAAGACCACGGCGGCGGCCAGCAGACGGGCAGGACTCTCCAGCGGGCTCAGCCACACCACCGGCAGCAGACCCGTCGGCCCGAAGAACTCGCCGTAGGCAGCCCCCGCCACCATGGAAGCGGCGCCCGCGCCCGTGAGGAACAGCCACAACCGGCCCAACCCGGCCAACCGGCGCGGCCGCCCGAGGCGCAGCATGACGCCACCGAGTACCAGCAGCGCCCCGTGCCCCACGTCGCCGAACATGACCCCGAACATCGCGATGTAGGCGAGGCCCGCCGGCCACGAAGGATCGACGTCCGCGTAGGCGGGGGTCCCGTACGTCGTCACCAGCGGGGTGAAGGAGGCGGCCCGGCCCGGCCGCAGCAAGGTCGGCGGATCGATTCCGCACGGGGACGGCAGCGGAAGCAGCGCGCCTCCCGCAGCGGCCAGGCGTCCGGCGACGCGGGGTACCTCGGCGGCCGGGCACCACCCGGCCAGCGCGGCCACGTCTCCCTGCCGTACCGCGCCTTCCTCGCGCTCCTCCAATTGGGCCTCGCCCGCCAGCAGCGCGACGTTTTCACGAAGTTCCAGCAGGTCGAGGTCGGGCGGGGCGGCGGCCAGGACTGCTGTCGCGGGGCTGTCCGGCCCGGCTGTCGCGCCCCGTCCCCGCAACCGCTGCAGTCGAACGGCCGCCGCCCCGAGAGCCGCTTCCTCGGCGCGGTCCAGTTCCACGCAGCCCTCTTCGGCGATCCGCACCAGAGCGTCCCGCAGGGCCGCCTGCGGCACGACCACCGCCACGCGGCGCATCCGGACCGGCGTCACCGCCTCAGACCAGGGCATCGAACACCTCCCCGGGCCGTCCCCCGCGCGCCGCCGACTCCAGCGCCGCCCGCGCCCGCCACGCGTCCACGGACAGCAGCGCCACCGCACCGACGACCACCCGTGGCCCGTACCGGCCCTCGCGTACCAGCGCCGCACCGTCACCTTGCACCGTCCGCCACCAACGGACCTCCGCCCGCCACAGCTCACCCGGCTCGTCGATGTCCTTCAGGACCCAACCCGCGGACGACGGCAGGCGCTCGCGGAACTCCTGGTACGTGGAGGCGGACGTCGACCGTGTCCCGAGCAGCCGCGCCGCGTCGCGCAGTACGGGCTCCGGAAGAGAGCGGTGATGTACGAACAGTTCCCGAGCTGCCAGCAGGACAGCGCGTCCCTGGGCCCAGCGGCGCGCGGGCTGCACGGCGACAGCGGTGCGGCGCACAGCGGCCATCCGCATGCCGGTGACGAGGGCCCATGGCGTGTCGCCTCCCGGATCGCCCCAAGGCGAGGCCGTGAGCGAGGCCCGTATTTCGGCGGGTGTCCCGGCGTGTTCCAGCCTTCGCCAGGCGGTTTCCAGAGCCCCGAGCCTATAGGGCTCCCGAGTCTGCGCGCGGCGGCCGTCCGGGGCGGGCAGCCGGGAGGCCACGTTGGCGATCTCGAACCCGGCGGCGAGCGGAACCAGCAGGCGGGTGCCGTCCCGGGGCAGCCAGCCGGCCAGTACCCGCAGGTGCCACAGCAGGGTCGCGGACACCGCCCGCTGGGCCTGGCGCAAGTCCGTCGCCGTTCGCGTGTATCTCGCATAGGGCGTGGTCGCCAGGCGTTGCAGGGCGTCTCCGAGCGTCGGACCACGCGCGATCTCCCGGACCCCCGCGGTGCCCGGATACCGGCCGACGAGGGCCTTCGCACGCACCGCTCCGGCGACCCACCCGGCACTCATGGCTCTTCCCGCTCCCCGCCTGTCAGGCGCAGGGCATCGGCCACAGCAAGATCCACCAAGCGGGGCATGCGCTCCAAGGCCCGCTCGCGGATCGCCGAGGCAGTTTCGTCTCCGGCGGCGCGGAGGGCGTCCGCCTCTTGCCGCGCCTTCCGCAGGAGGGGTTCCGCAGCCTGCCGGCGAACCTCGGGAGCGCGCTCCCGTGCGGCCTCCACCATGCGTGCCGCCTCTCGCGCGGCTTTCTGCCGCAGCGCCTCGGCCTCCTGCTCAGCAGCCGCCCGGATCTGCGCCGCCTCCTGCTGAACGTCTGTCAGCCGGGCGAGGGCGGGCTCCAGTTCCGCGGCGCGTTCCGCCGTACGGTCGGCGGGCACGCCGGTGGCGGACGCTCCCGGCGTACCCGCCGGACGGAACCGTTCCAGGAAGTCCCGCAAGCTCATCGGCGGCCTCCTGCCGGTCGGCTGCTCCTTCAGTCTCACCGTTGCCGTTCCGGACCGCACAGGATAGGGCCGTCATGCCGTTCCACCAGGGCCGTTCGGCTCTTGGCACGGGCAGCGAGGGCGCGAGACTGGGACGGAGGCAACCCGACGGAGTCAGGAGGCTGCCGTGAACGAGCATGAGAACTTCTCCGCGGAGGGCGAAGCCCGGCGGGATGTGCCCGCTCGCCCCTCGAACCCCGGCGAAACAGCGCGGCAGGACACGCTGCTCCGCTACCTGGGTTCCGTGGCCGCTGCCGCGTCCAAGCATGCAGGTACACAAGCGCAGGCCCCGACGGCTCTGCCGAGCTCCAAGGCCCGCCCCGCACCTCCGTCCGCCCCGCTCACACCGCATTCCGTATCCGCTCCCGAATCGGGACTGCCCCTGGTCCGGGACGTGATGGACGTGCCCGCCGCCTCCCTGCGCGAAGACCTGCCGTACCGAGACATCGCCCGCTCGCTGGCTCGCGAGCACGCGGGCGCGCTCCCGGTCGTGGACGCCGACGATCATGTGGTCGGCGTCGTTTCGGAGTCCGACCTGCTGGCCAAGGTCGCCTTCGAGGCATCCGGTCACCGGCCCGGCCCCATCGGCAGGCTGCGTGAGCGCCGGATTCTCGGCAAGGCCCGTGGCGACCGGGCCGCCGATCTGATGACAACCCCCGCGATCACGGTGCTGCCCGGCACGACCGTTGCCGAGGCGGCCTGGCTCGCCGCCCTGTCCCGGCTGAAGCGGATGCCCGTCACCGACCGTGATGGCCGTCTGGTGGGCGTTGTGCGCCGTGATGCGCTGCTGCAATCGCTCATCAGGGATGACGCCGGTATCCGGGCGGAGGTCGAGGCAGCGATCGCAGGATGTTGCCCACCGGGTGACCGGGACAACGTGGAGGTGGCCGTGCACGACGGCATTGTGGAGCTGACCGGGCGGATGCCCGCGGCGACACTGGCCCGGCTGGTGGCGGAGGTCGAGGAGATATCCGACGTCGTCGAGGTGAAGAACCTGCTCACCGCCGCCTGACCCCGGCCGATCTCAGCGGGAAGAACGGTCCTTGACTCCGTGAGAGTCGCGCGGGTCGGATTCGTGCTGGTCCAAGTGGGAGGCGAGGACCGCTGCCTGGACGCGGCGCTGCACGCCCAGTTTGGCCAGCAGCCGTGCGGCCATGGCGACCTCGATTCCACCGATGATGGCACACTTCCGAAATGTCCTGGACGTCGATCATTACCCGACGGTGCAGGTTGCGCCAGTTCCGGCCGGCCCCGGTTACCTGACTGTCGCCTACGGCTACTGCGTCCGGCTGTCTTGAGCGAGGTCGAACGTCACGTCCACCACCCCTTCGACCGACCTGACCAGGCGCGCGGCCACAGGGACGAGGGCGGTGTCGCGGACCCGCCCGGTGAGCGTCACGACCCCGTCGTGTACCTCCACCCGCACGGTCGACGACGGCGGCGGGAAGAGGTACGAGGCGATCTCGCGCCGCACCTCTTCTGCGATCTCCTCGTCGTCGCGCAGGAAGACCTTGAGCAGGTCGGCCCGGCTCACGACACCCGCCAGCAGCCCGACCTCGTCCACCACGGGCAGCCTTTTGACCCTCTCGCGCGCCATGATGCGCGCGGCATCGGCGAGCGTGGTGGCAGCCGGGACCGTGACGGCGGGGGAGGACATCAAGTCCCCTGCGGTGAGGGCGGCGGCCTTGGCCACGTCGACGGACTGGCGCAGTTCGAGACAGCCCGCATCGGGGTCGTCCCGGAGTTCCTCCTTGGGCAGCAGGTCGGCTTCGGAGACCACGCCGACCACCCGGCCCTCGCCCTCGATCACGGGCAGGGCGCTGATCTGCCAGTCCTGCATCAGCTGCACGATCTCCTTGAAGGGGGCCCGGCGGCCGACGGCGGCGACCGTTCGGGTCATGACATCGCTGACAATGTGCGGGGTGCCGTGCATGATGACTCCACAGGGGCCTCGATGGGATGTCCGGCTCCTTCCAGGGTGTGCCGGGAGGCCGAAGGCGGGCCAGGGGCCGTCCCGCCCCCATGAGGACCGTCCGAAGGGCGCATGACAGAGGGCCGATCGGCCCCCGAACGGGCCGTGTGGACACTGATGCAGCCGGCGCCGCGGTGCCACGCTGACAGCGGAACCCTCGCATCCGGAGGTGGACCATGTCCCGCACCGTCACCGTAGGCCTCGACGACTCGCCCGAAAGCCGCGCGGCCTGCCCGGTGGCCGTGGTCCCGGAACACGTCTTGCCCGCCACGCGGTAGTGCTGTCGCGGTCGACCTGCGCTGCGCCAGGCGGACGTCGTCCGTCCTCCCGGGCATGGGCTACCACGAGCGTTCTTCCGTCCTTGGGAGTGCTGTAGGGCCGAATGGGGCCCGAGATGGCCCCCTGGCCCTCTGGCGGCGGAGTGTGGCCGGGCCGAAGCTGGGAGTGACACGACGTGAACGTGTGGGCTGGGAGGCATGGTGGCTGGTCTGGTCGTAGTGGGAGTGGACGGATCGGCGTCGAGTCTTGCCGCAGTCGAGGCAGCGGCTCGTGAGGCGCAATCGCGTGGCGCCGGGCTTCGGGTGGTGCACGCGTTCTTGTGGCCGGCGATGCATGTGCCGTTGGGTCCCTCGCCGATGGGCCCGCCGGAGGGCGGGATCCGGAACATGGTCGAGCGTCTGGTGACCGAGGCCGTCGATCGTGCGCGGGAGACGGCGCACGAGGTGGACCTCAGTCACACGGTGATCACCGGTGAGCCGCTCACGGTCCTGGAGGCGCAGTCGCGCACGGCCGAGCTGGTCGTGGTGGGTTCCCGGGGCATGGGCGGATTCGTCGGGCTCCTGGTTGGATCGACGGCGGTGCATCTGGCGGCGCACGGCCGGTGCCCGGTACTGGTAGTGCGCGATCAGCGGACTGAAGACGGTCCGGTCGTGCTGGGTGTGGACGGTTCAGACCTGGGCGAGCGAGCGGTGGAGTTCGCCTTCGCCGAGGCGGCACTGCGCAAGGCGCCCCTGATGGCGCTCCATGCCTGGACGACGTGGAACGCGACCATGCCGCCGCCGCAGGATGCGTCCGAGCCGTACGCGAACCCGCCGGGCGCGCTGTCCGGGGAGGAGGAGCGACTGCTGTCCGAGGCGCTGGCCGGCCACCAGGAGCGGTATCCGGATGTCGTGGTGGAGCGCAGGGTTGTACACGGCCGGACGCGGGAGGCGCTGATCGCGGCGAGCCGGTCAGCGCAACTGGTGGTGGTAGGTGCGCGTGGGCGTGGCGGGTTCGCCGGCTTGTTGTTGGGGTCGGTCAGCCAGGCCCTGCTGCATCACGCGCACTGCCCGGTCGCTGTCGTGCGGGGAGCGGACGCGGATCACTGACGGCCGCCGACATACCCCTGGGGCTGCGGGTCGCATCGGCAGAGGGTGGCGTCGTGAAGGATGTGATGTCCCGCAGGCCCGCAGGCCCGCAGGCCCGCAGGCCCGCAGGCCCGCAGGCCCGCAGGCCCGCAGGCCCGCAGGCCCGCAGGCCCGCAGGCCCGCAGGCGCGTCAGCGCCCTCCACGTGCTGGAATACGGGGGACGCGTCGTCCTCGCCGAGGCCGATCTGCCGGCCTGCGGGCGTCACCCATCGGCGGTGAGTCGACAGTCCACGCCCACGATCCCTTCCACACCCTGGACGAGGCGTGCGGCCAGTGGAATCCGTGCGGCGTCCCCGACGCGTCCTGTCAGCGTCGCGACGCCGTCGCTGACGATGATGTGCACGGGCTCGACCGGGGCCGGGAAGAGAACGTCGACGATGTCGCGGCGGATTTCATCCGCCAGGTCGTTGTCGGCTCGCAGGAAGACCTTCAGTAGATCCCCGCGACTGACCACGCCTTCGAGGATGCCCTCGGCATTCACCACAGGTAGCCGTTTGACATGCCGCAAGGCCATGATCCGGGCCGCCTCTGCGAGCGTGGCGTCACCGTGGACGGTGACGGCCGGGGTGCTCATCAGCTCCTCGGCGGACACCGCCCCGGCCTTGGCCAGGTCGGTCAGGCGGCGCAGCTGGGTGAACCGGTCCGGGTCGCTGTCCCGGAACTCCTCCTTCGGCAGCAGGTCGGCCTCGGAGACCACCCCGATCACCCGCCCGTCGCCCTCCAGCACGGGAAGGGCACTGACCTTCCCGTGCTCCATGCGTTCGACGATGTCCCTGAACACGGCCTTGGGGCCCACCGCGACGACGGCATGCGTCATCACGTCACTCACCCGGTGCGGGCTGCTCTCCATGCTTTCCTCTCAATGCCGTTCGACAGGACGGAGCGCGCGCGGTCACAAAAGGGCACCGCTGCCGTAGGGGGCATACAGGTCGAGCAGCCGTACCCGGGTGGCCTGCAGCCGCTGGGCGACCGCACATCCCACCCACACCGCGATGGCCCGTCCGAACGCGGGATCCGCAGCGCACATGACACGCACCTCCTCGGCGTCGAACTCCCAGGCCCGCACCGGTGTCATCGCCTCGGCGCCCAGGTGCCAAAGGTACGGAGGGAAGTGCCAGGACCAGCCGACCAGTTCGCCGCGCCCGAGCGACTCGACGACGGCGGGTCTGCGGCCGGGCACATGCAGATCGAGGGCGACAGTTCCGGTGCGGACGATCCAGAAGCGGTCGGCGGGCCGGCCCTCCTCGAACAGGCGCAGCCCGGCCTCGAAGGAGACGTCGTGGGCGAGGCGCATCAGCCGTTCGCGGTGCACGGGCTCGAGCGCCGTGCTCGAAGTGGTTGTGGAGGTCATCGCACCGGCTCCCTTCATGGGCTGTCGATCCCAGCGTGCGTGACCTCGGGGTCTGGCACAACGGGTCGCTCGGACCCAGCGGTGGGCCCTTCGGCTCATGCCGCACAGCTCGGATGCGGCAGACCGGTGGACGTGGCTGGTGGTCGCCGCCTGTGCCACGGCCCAGCAAGAAGTGCAGCAGCATCAGTACGGAGTACGAGTGTGACCGCGTCGTCTTGACGTCTTCGCGTTCCGGTGTCAGCGACCGGATCCACCACGACACCAGCCCGACCGGGCGCAATCCAGCAGGATCGGCGTACCCGAAGGCACCAGGCGCTGGGCGAACAGAGCTGACAGCTCTGCCAGCCCTGCAGGATCTCATTGGACCAGCGAGAAGTAGCTCTCCTCTTCCTGCGTGAAATGCAGGCGGAGGACGCTGTGCAGCCCGTACAGGCAGGCGCGCAGGTCGTCGAGTTGGCCGGCGGACAGGCCGCCTTCGGCGCGGGCCAGCTGCAGGTGGGTGGCGATACGGCGGGAGAGGCGTTCGATCTCGGAGTGGGCCCGGCTCATGGTGGCCGTGGCCTCCGGGCCGCCGAGGGCGGGGGCGAGGGCGGGGTAGAGCTCGTGTTCCTCGGCGTACTCGTGAGGCAGCAACCGATCGGCGAGCAGCCGGTGCGCCTCCTCGACGGCCGCCAGAGCCTGCGGGCCGGGGCCGTCGGAGAGGCGGTCGGCTGCGCTGTGCACCGCCTCGAGCACATCCTGAAGGTCGTTGTGTTCCGAGGCGAAGCGTTGGATCAGCGCCTCGGCGGCGGGGGCCAGCGCCGGCTGCGTGGCCTGGTCCGTGCGCAGCGCGCGCAGTGCGTTCAGGATGACCGCCACGTCGATGGCCTCCTGGAGGAGGGCGCCGCCGGCGGGTGGCAGCAGGCCGACTGCGGCTGCGGCCATCGCGACCAGGGACATCGCCATCCCGCCCAGGGCACTCTGCACGGCGATCCGCCGGGCCCGTACGGCGATGAACAGGGCGTCGGCGAGCCGGTCCACGCGGTCGGTGGTCAGTACGATGTCAGCGGCCTCCGAGGAAGCGGTGGCGCCGCGGGCGCCCATCGCCACACCGATGTCCGCGGCGGCCAGCGCGGGGGCGTCGTTCACACCGTCGCCCACCATGACGGTGACCGCGCGTTCGCGTTCGGCCTGTACGACGGCGACCTTGCCGGCCGGGTCGAGCCCGGCGCGGACGTCGTCCAGACCGAGGACGGCACCCACCTCGGCTGCCGGCTCCGCGCGGTCGCCCGTCAGCATCAGCAGCCGCTCGATTCCCGCGCCGCGCAGGTGGCGCAGGGCGCGCGGGGCGTCGAGGCGGAGCGGATCCCGGAGCAGCACCGCACCTGTCGGACATCCGTCGACGGTCAGCCAGGCGACGGCTGCGCCGTCGAGAAGCGCCCGGTTGTCCACCGCCCTCGCCCAGGACGGGCGGGTGCCGGGCGCGTCGATGCGGCCGACGGAAACCCGGTGCCCGTCCACGGCGCCCGAAGCACCCCGGCCGGGCTTTTCCGTGACATCGGACGGCGCCGACAGGACCAGCTTCCGCTCCTGCGCGGCGCCGACGATCGCCTCGGCCAGGACATGCGGGGAGTACTGGTCCAGCGACGCGGCCAGCCGCAGTACCTCCGCAGGCTGCCACCCAGGCGCGGCGACCACGTCCAGGACGCGAGGGCGGCCACGGGTGAGCGTGCCGGTCTTGTCGAGCAGCAGGGTGCGAGCCCGGCCCAGGTTCTCCAGGGCACCGCCGTCCCGCATGACGACTCCCAGGCGTGAGGCGCGGGAGATCCCGGAGACGATGGCCACCGGTGCGGCCAGTAGCAGCGGACACGGCGTGGCGACCACCAGCACCGCTACCGCTCGTACGGCGGAGCCACTGAGCAGCCAGGCCAGTCCCGCCACCGCGAGGGTGAGGGGAAGGAACCACGCCGCGTAGCGGTCGGCCAGCCGGACCACGGGCGCCGACTCGGCCCCGGCCTGCTTGGCCAGTCGCACGATTCCGGCGTAGGTGCTTTTCTGCTCGGTTGCCGTGGCCCGCAGCTCGAAGGCGCCGCCGGCATTGACCGCCCCACTACGGACCGTGTCACCAGCCGCCCGTTCGACGTGCAGGGACTCGCCGGTGAGCACGGATTCGTCGAGGCTGGCCACGGAATCCGCCACCTGCCCGTCGACCGGGACAACCTCGCCAGGACCCACGACGAGCAGGTCACCCACGGCGACGTCGGCCAGCGGAACCGTGGCGACGCCGGCCGCTGTCCGGAGGCGTGCCGAGCGAGGCGCGTGCTCCAGCAGCGCACGCAGATCGTGCGAGGCCCGCCGCTGGGCTGCCGCTTCCAGGGTCCGCCCGGTGGCCAGCATCAGCGCGATCAGCGCACCGGCCAGGTATTCATGGACGGCGAGGGTGCCGCCAAGAGCGAGAACCGCGATCAGGTCGACACCCGCACGGCCGTGACGAAGTGCGGCGAGCATCCAGCCCACCGCTGGCAGGACCGCCGCCAAGGTACCCAGACCCCACAGGAGGTCGGCGAGACTCTCGTCACCGGCGAGCCAGGCAGCACCCCCTGCGGTCAAGGCCGCCGCCGTGAAGCCCAGGAAGGCGGGCTCCAGCCGTGCCGAGGCAACGGCCACGGTCGCAGAGCGCAGCCGTGTGATGAAGACGGATCGGTTCATGGCCACCTCTGTCCGTCCGACATTGCTGCCGTAGGCCTTGTCTCCGTCCATTACATCCTGGCGCGCCGGCCGTGCGGCAGGGGACGAACGGCCCTGCCGCCAGGGCCGTACCAACCCTGCTCGTGCCATTGCGGTCGTCCGCTGCGATCCGCCCTGCGCACACCCGAACGCGATGAGGGCCCATCGGTCCCTCGCTTTGGCCCCACCGGCTCATGACGTGTGTCGGCGACCCGAGGGAACGTAAGGAGCGGGTACTTCGAAACCAGCATGCATGGCACTGATCGGGACGAGACAGCGTGCGCACCCTGATGAACGGGGTGCCGTACGCGATCGGTGAGGACGAGACTCACCGTTGACAGCCATGTTCAGGCAGGTACTGATCGCGGAGTGGTGCCTCATGTGCAGGGCGGTGCCGTGGGTGCTGAAGGCGCCGTGAGCTGGAGCCGTCGGCATGTACCACTGTGCCGAGAAGGCTCGGTGGCCGGCGCGGCGCGATGCCGCCGCCGGTTGACAGAAGAACAGGTCAGCGGCGACAAGAGGTGACAGCCAATGGTGCTCACACCGGCGCTCCCACCGTGTGGCGTGGCGGCGGGCTCCGTCTCGTACCAAGCTGGACATGACGCCGGCGACCTCTTGGAGGCCGAGTCATGAGTGCACAGAACGCGCCGCACGCGTCCGGTCCGCCGCCACCGCGCCCGCAGCGCGTGCCGAAGAGGGCGAATCCCCTGCGGCGTACGTCCGACAGGTTCGAGTCCTGGTTCCGGGGCCTGGTGACGCTGCTCCTCGTCCTCGGCCTGCCGGCGGCCGCGATCAGCGCGGGGCTGGCGGCGTACGAGGCCTCGATGCGCACCGTGCGGATCCAGTCGGCGGAGCGGCAGGAGGTCACCGCCCGGGTTACGGCCGACGTCAAGGGCGACGCCGCCGACGGGAAACGGCAGGCGCGGGTCCGCTGGACGTCCGCCGACGGCGTGGTGCGGACGGGAACGACCCTCGTGGAGTCGGGGACGTCCAAGGGCGCCACCCTGCGGGTGTGGGTGGACCGCGACGGCAGCCTCACCGGAGCGCCGATGAACGAGCTCAACGCGGCGACCACCGGCTGGTTCGTGGGCGCCATGGCGGCGGGCGGCGTGGCCGCCGTGTACCTCGTGGCGAAGTCCGGCATGCGCCGGCTGCTGGACCGCCGGAGGTACGCCCAGTGGGACGCCGAGTGGAACACGGTGGAACCCCAGTGGTCCGCGCGTTTCCGCCGGTGACGGACCCGCTGACGGATGCGGCACCGCTTCCGCGACTTCAATGAGAGGGGCGACGGTCATGCGAGCTCACCTCGGCGACCGTCTCGTCATCGACAGCCCGGCGACCGGAGCCATAGGGCGCGACGGCGAGATCGTCGGACTCCGTCACGAGGACGGAACACCTCCCTACGACGTGCGCTGGTCGGACACCGACGAGGTGACCCTCGTGTTCCCCGGGCCCGACGCCCACGTCCGGCACACCGAGCACGGGGCCGCCGGCGGTTCCTCCCCGCCGGGCGCGGGCGGTACCGCAGCCGCCCGGCCGGCCGTGGCCCCGCACCCCGCCGACATCGGCCGGCGTCTGGCCGCCGAGCGCCGCAGGCGGGGACTCAGCCGGGAGGAGACGGCCCGCCGCGCCCGTATCTCGTCCGCCTACCTGGCTTACCTGGAGGAACAGCCGGCCGACCCGAGCGCGGCGACCCTCCTCGCGCTGGCTGCCGCGCTGGGCACCACCGCCACGGCCCTGCGCGGGGCCGACGTCGAACTGCCGCCCGGACAGGGGCAGGCGCTGCCGCACCCGCAGCTGCGCGACCTCGGTCCGCAGGAGTGCCGTCGCCTGCTGTTCACGCACGGAGTGGGGCGGGTCGCGGTGTCGGCGCCCGACGGACACCCCGCGGTCGTCCCGGTCAACTACGACGTCCTGGGCGACGACATCGTCTTCCGCACCGCGCCCGACTCCGTGGCCGCGGCGGCCGTCGGCACGGAGGTCGCCTTCGAGGTCGACCACGTGGACGAGGTCATGAGCGAAGGCTGGAGCGTGCTCGCCGTGGGCCCGGCCGACGCCGTCACCGAGCCCGAGGCCGTGCGTGGGCTCGCCCGGCACGCCCGCTCCACGCCCTGGGCGGGCGGTGAACGCGACTTGTGGGTGTCGATCCGTCCCACTCGCCTCACGGGCCGGCGCATCACCTCAGCCGATCGACAGCCGCGCAGGCCGGAGTGAAGCCTGCGGCCGCCACTCCCGGCGTCTCGGGCGGCCCTCGGGGCCGCGGCTCGGCGAGCACGGGAGGGAGCGGTCATGAACTCCGTGGCCGGCCGCCGCAGTTCGGGAGGGGCCGACAGGCGGGTGCCCGGGGGCCGGGGCCCGAGCGGAACTCCTCAGGACGGGACAAGCTGGATGTAGGGGGCATACCGTAACGGACCGCAAAGGATGAGGAAGATCATGAAAGGCTTCGTCTTCCACGGCCCCGGGCAGTCCGCCTGGGAGGACGTCCCGGACCCGGCCGTCAAGGAACCCACCGACGCGATCGTGCGGGTCGACGCCGTCACCGTCTGCGGCACGGATCTGCACATCCTCAAGGGCGACGTCCCCGAGGTGCGCCCGGGCACGGTCCTGGGCCACGAGGCCGTCGGCGAGATCATGGAGGTCGGCGGCGATGTGCGGACCGTGCGTCCGGGTGACCGGGTACTGGTGTCCTGCATCAGCTCCTGCGGTCGCTGCCGCTTCTGCCGGGAGGGCGTGTACGGCCAGTGCCGGGGCGGCGGGGGCTGGATCCTCGGCCACCTCGTCGACGGCACCCAGGCCGAGTACGTCCGCGTCCCCTTCGCCGACCTGTCCGTGCACGCACTGCCGGCGGCCGTGGAGAGCAAGGACGCGGTCCTGCTCGCGGACATCTTCCCGACGGCGTACGAGGTCGGCGTCCGCAACGGCCGCGTGGGCCCGGGCGACACCGTCGCCGTCGTCGGCGCCGGACCCATCGGCCTGGCGGCGATCGTCACGGCCCGTCTCCTCGCCCCCGAGCGGATCGTCGCCGTCGACCTCGCCGCGTCCCGGCTGGAGGCCGCCCGGCGGCTGGGCGCCGACGCCGTGGCCGACGCCGGCGAGGACCCGGAGCAGCTGATCGCCGACCTCACCGACGGGCTCGGCGCGGACGTGGTCATCGAGGCGGTCGGGGCGCCGGAGAGCTTCGAACTGTGCACGCGCATGGTCCGGCCCGGCGGCCACGTGGCCAACATCGGCGTCCACGGCCGGCCCGCGACGCTGCACCTGGAAGACCTGTGGATCAAGAACGTGACCATCACCACCGGGCTGGTGGACACGCACTCCACCCCGACCCTGCTGCGGATGGCCGCCGCCGGCCGGCTGCCCACCGGGCACCTGGTCACCCACGCCTTCCCGATGGAGTACATGGAGGAGGCGTACGACGTCTTCTCCCGGGCCGCCGACACCGGCGCCCTCAAGGTGGTGCTCGGCGGCCCACCGCACGACGAACTCGCCGTCGTCGCGGCCTGAGCCGGAGAGCGCGTCAACCGGTGCGCCGGCGAGGCGGTCGGCCCGGGGGCGAGGAGCCGTCGGCCTCGGCGGCGTCCGCCAGGGCTTCCGCCGCCGCCCGCGCCGCCTGGGCGGTGTCGTCGGCCGCCTGCGCGGCCATGTCGACCCGCGGGGGTTCGTCGAGGGTGGCCGGCGACGGCGGAAGGACTTCGCTGAACGCCTTCGACACACCGTGCAGCGCGGAAGTGATCTCGCTCGGGATGACCCAGAAGTTGTTGCCCGAGCCCTGCGCCAACTGGGGCAGGGCCTGGAGGTACTGGTAGGCGAGGAGCTTGGGGTCGGGGTCGTTGCGGTGGACGGCCTGGAAGACCTCGTCGATCGCCCGCGACTGGCCCTCCGCCTGGAGGATCGCGGCCGTCCTGTTCCCCTCCGCGCGCAGGACGGCTGCCTGCTTGTCGCCCTCGGCGGTGAGGATCTGCGATTGACGCTGCCCCTCCGCGCCCAGGATGGCGGCCCGCTTGTCCCGCTCGGCCCGCATCTGCTTCTGCATCGCCTCCTTGATGGACTGGGGAGGGTCGATGGCCTTGATCTCCACCCGGTTGACCCGCAGTCCCCACTTGCCGGTGGCCTCGTCGAGCACCCCACGCAACTGGCTGTTGATGGTGTCGCGGGAGGTCAGGGTCTTCTCCAGATCCATGGAGCCCACCACGTTGCGCAGGGTGGTGACGGTCAACTGCTCGACCGCCTGGAGGAAGTTGGCGATCTCGTAGAAGGCGGCGCGGGGATCGGTCACCTGGAAGTACAGGACGGTGTCGATCTCGACGACCAGGTTGTCCTCGGTGATCACCGGCTGCGGCCGGAAGGAGACCACCTGTTCGCGCAGGTCGATCAGCGCGTGCACTCGGTCGATGTAGGGGATGACGAGGTTCAGGCCGGGCGTGAGGGTCCGGTGGTAGCGGCCGAGCCGTTCGACGTTGCGGGCGCGCGCCTGAGGCACGATCCGCACCGCGCGGACGACGGTGAAGATCGCGAACAGCGCGACGAGCAGAGCGGCTATGAGAGACGCAGACATGGCTTCAGTCCCGGGGGTAGACGAACGCTGTCGTACCGCTGATCTCCATGACGTCGACGGTGGTCCCGGGCGCGATGACCAGAGTGTCGTCGTAGGAGCGAGCCGACCACTCCTCGCCGTCGATACGGATCCTGCCGCCCGTGCCCGTCACCTCCGACACCGCGAGGGCGGTCTTGCCGATCAGGGCGTCGATGCCGAAGCGCGGTCCCTGCGGCGGGAGCAGGTGGCGCAGCGCGACAGGGCGGACGAAGAGCAGGCTGACGGCGGCGACGAGGGCGTAGGCGACGAGTTGGAGCGCCGGCGGGAGGCCCGCCGCGGCCAGACCGGCGGTGACCAGCGCGGCAGCGCTCAGCATCCCGAGCGCGGCGGTGAGGGTGAAGATCTCCGCCACTGCCAGGACGGCCGCGATGATCAGCCATATCAGCCACGGATCCATGACGTGTCCGCTCTCACCAGGGTGCGGTGTGAGGAGGATGCGCCTGCGGCACGTGATACCGCAGGTTTTGTTCATATTTTATAGCTTTCGCCACGGTCGACGGACCGTGCCCCCTACCGGTGCGCGAGCCGCTGACCCTGTCGTCGACCGCAGGGCCTCGCCATACTGCCCCTATGACGGCCGACCCGGGGTTGTTCACCCCCGCGAGCGTGACGTGGCAGCTGCACGCCGACCCCATGATGTGGGTCGCCGGGATCCGCGCGCTCTACCTCCAGGCCCTGCACCCCCGTGCAGTGCGCGGGGTCATGGAGAACTCCGACTTCCGCGAGGACGCCTGGGGCCGGCTCATGCGCACCGCGAACTTCGTCGGCACCACCACCTACGGCACCACCGAGGCCGCCGAGAAGGCCGGTGCCCGCGTCCGCATGATCCACCGCATGCTCTCCGCGACCGACCCGGACACCGGCGAGCGGTACGGCGTCGACGCACCCGAGCTGCTGCTGTGGGTGCACTGCGCCGAGATCGACTCCTATCTGCACGTCCTGCGCCGCTCCGGCTACCCCCTCACCGACGCGGCCGCCGACCGCTACCTGGCCGAACACCGGGTGAGCGCCCGCCTGGTGGGCCTCGACCCCGACGCGGTGCCCGCCGACCGGGCGGACATGGCGGCCTATTTCGAGAAGGTGCGCCCCGAACTCGCCGCCGGCGCCGACGCCCGCGCGGTCGACGACTTCCTGCTCCGCCCGCCGGTGCACCCGCTGCTCGTCCCGGCCCGCGCCCTGCTGTGGCGGCACGTGGCGCGTCTGGCCTACGACTCCCTTCCGCCGTACGCCCACGAGCTGTACGGCAGAAGCGCCCCGCACCCGGCCGCCGTCACCCGGCGGCTGCGCGCGACCGGCGCTCTCCTGCGCGCCGTACCGGCACGCGTGCGATGGCAGTTGCCGCCCAAGCACGTCCTGCGCGCCATGGCCCGCCTCGGCCCCGACGCCCGCCCCGCACCGGGCAGAGCCGGGTGACCGGCCCAGCCGTCACCTCCAGCCCGACTCCGTGTACAACCGCCCGCCTCGGATGCCGTCGAGTGCCGCCCGGGTGTAGTCGACCAGCGGTTCCGGCAGCGCGTCGAGGGGCCACCAGTCCCAGCTGACGCACTTGTCGGGCTCCAGCACCCGGGGCTCACCCTCCCATTTCCTTGCCCGGAAGACGAGTTGGAGGCGCGGCCGGGTGCCCGGCGTGTGCTGGAGATGGACCATGTGCGCGAACTCGACGTCCTCCGGAGCGATCACCAGTCCGGCTTCCTCCCGGGCCTCCCGGATCAGACAGGACACCGCCGACTCCCGCTCGCAGTGTCCGGCCAGGAAGTGGTGCTCCAGGGGCGCGAAGGCGGAGTCGGGGTGGCGCAGGCCCAGCAGGACCTCGCCGTCGCGCTCCAGAAGGAGGTGCACGCCGACGATGTTCGCCACCGCACCCGCGCCGTGCGTGCGCTGCGGCGGGACCGGCGCGCCGTCGGCCCGGTGCCGGGCGAGCACCTTCGCCGCCCACGGCGCCATCGTCAGCCGGGCGGTCGTCGCGAGGTCGAAGAAGGCGAACATGATCCCCTCGGTCACCGCCAGCCGCGACGGGTCGCCATCCCAACTGCCCAGGAAGACCCGGGTGTTCTCGATGACGGTGAAGGGCGTCAAGCCGTCGGCGACGATCCCCGCCTCCTCCATGAGCTCTCGTGCGACGCCCTCCCGCGGTGTCTCGTCCCCCTCCAGTGCGCCGCCCGGCAGCGACCAGACACCGGGGTCGAAGATCGGCTTGTGCGCGTCGCGCAGATGGAGCAGGTACTGCCCGCGCCGGTTCACCAGGAGTGCCGCGGTATGAGTGGGCTCGGTGTCCATGCTGTCCCCTTTCGTTCGCGCGTGCGCGCCTCGCACGGGCCGGGCAGCTCCTTGAGAAGTCGCGGGCCTCGGACGGCACTTGAGGTCATGGTGATCGTATGCGAGCGGAGACGAGCGCCGGCGGCAGATGAACCGGCAGCTACGGCTCCGTCGATCAAGCAGCAGCAGGTCGACCGGCTCGGTCACCAGCCGGGCGAGTTCGATGCGCCGCCGCTGCCCGCAGGACAGGTCCTGCACCCGATGCCGGAGGTCATCCGGGCTGAACAGCCCGAGGGAGAGCAGTGCCTGGGTGTGTTCGTCGACGTCGCCGACCCGTCCGCTGCTGAACGTCAAGGTCGGGCATCTGCGGCGCGACCCGCGTGTGGCGCTCCATGTGCAGGGTGGCGACGTGTGGTCGTTCGCCGTCGCCGAAGGCGAGGCCGAGGTCTCCGAGATCACGACGGTTCCCGGCGATGCGGTCGGTCGGGAACTGCTCGCGATGATCCCGCAGGCTGCGAAGCCGGAGAACGAGGACGCGTTTTTGGAGCAGTTGGTCGCCGAGCGCCGAGTGGTCATCCGGTTGAAGGTGGACAGGCTGTACGGAACGGCACTCGACATCAGCGGCTGGGACGAAGCGGGCGTGCACCCCTGGCCGTCCTTGATCGCCTCGTGTTACCAAGAACCATGCCTGCTCACGAGGGACCCGATCACGCTCCGCGTCACGACCGCCGTGCCTACGACGCCGTCATCGTCGGCGGCGGGCACAACGGGCTGGTCGCCGCCGCCTATCTGGCGCGGGCCGGGCGGTCCGTGCTGGTGCTGGAACGGCTCGGGCGCACCGGCGGCGCCGCCGTCTCCACCCGCCCGTTCGCCGGGGTGGACGCCCGGCTGTCGCGCTACTCCTACCTGGTCAGCCTGCTGCCGCGGAAGATCGTCCGCGACCTCGGCCTGGACTTCCGCGTCCAGAGCCGCACGATCTCCTCGTACACGCCCGTGGAACGGGGCGGGCGGCCGACCGGGCTGCTCGTGGGCGGCGGCGAGGAGCGCACCCGGGAGGCGTTCGCCCGCCTGACCGGCGGCGAGCGGGAGTTCGCGGCCTGGCAGCGCTTCTACGGCATGACCGCGCGCGTCGCCGAACGGGTCTTCCCGACGCTCACCGAACCGCTGCCCACCCGGGAGGAGCTGCGCCGGCGCGTCGACGACGAGGAGGCCTGGCGGGTGCTCTTCGAGGAGCCGGTCGGCACGGCGATCGAGGAGCGCTTCTCGGACGACCTGGTGCGGGGCGTCGTCCTGACCGACGCGCTGATCGGCACCTTCGCCGACGCCCACGACCCCTCCCTCAAGCAGAACCGCTGCTTCCTCTACCACGTGATCGGCGGCGGCACCGGCGCCTGGGACGTGCCCGTCGGCGGCATGGGCGCCCTCACCGACGCCCTCGCGAACGCCGCCCGGAACGCGGGCGCCGTCATCGCCACCGGCCACGAGGCCGTGAGGATCACCGCCGACGGCCGCAGCGCCGAGGTCGCCTACCGCAGCGCCGACGGCGAGGGCGTCGTCGCCGCCCGGCACGTCCTGGTCAACGCCTCCCCACAGGTGCTCGCGGCCCTCACCGGCGACGAGCCGCCCGCCCCCGCCGAGGGCGCCCAGCTCAAGGTGAACATGCTGCTCAAGCGGCTGCCCCGGCTGCGGGACACCGCCGTTGACCCGCGTGAGGCCTTCGCCGGCACCTTCCACATCGCCGAGGGCTACGAGCAGCTCGCCGCCGCCCACGCCCAGGCCGCCGCCGGTTCGCTGCCGGCCGCGCCGCCGTCCGAGATCTACTGCCACTCCCTGACCGACCCCGGCATCCTCGGCCCCGACCTGGTCGCGCGGGGCTACCAGACGCTGACGCTGTTCGGACTGCACACCCCGGCCCGCCTCTTCGCCCGGGACAACGACGCCGTCCGCGAGGAACTGCTCAGGGCCACCCTCGCCCAGCTCGACGCCCACCTCGCCGAACCGCTCGCCGACTGCGTGGCCACCGACGCCGAGGGCCGCCCCTGCATCGAGGCGAAGACCCCGCTGGACCTCGAACACGACCTCGGTCTGCCCGGCGGCAACATCTTCCACCGGGAACTCTCCTGGCCCTACGCCCAGGAGGGCGCCGGCCGCTGGGGCGTGGCGACCCGGCACGCCAACGTCCTGCTGTGCGGCGCGGGCGCGGTGCGCGGGGGAGGGGTGAGCGGGGTCCCTGGGCACAACGCGGCGATGGCCGTGCTGGAGGGGGGACCGGACCAGGGAGGGGACTGACGCATCGCAGGGGCCGGGGCGGCGGACCGGTCCGAACAGAAATCTGACGGAGCATCAGAAAAGCTCTTCCGTCGTCCGGGCGGCTGCGGCATCCTGCGCCCATGCAGACGGAGCTGAGCAACCAACTCGGAGTCGAGCACGCCGTCTTCGGCTTCACGCCGTTCCCCGCCGTTGCCGCGGCCATCAGCCGCGCGGGCGGTTTCGGCGTGCTCGGCGCGGTCCGCTACACCGCCCCCGACGACCTCAAACGCGACCTCGACTGGATCGAGGCGCACGTCGGCGGCCGCCCTTACGGCCTGGACGTCGTCATGCCGGCGAAGAAGGTCGAAGGCGTCACCGAGGCCGACGTCGAGGCGATGATCCCCGATGGGCACCGGCAGTTCGTGCGGGAGACCCTCGCCAAGTACGGGGTGCCCGAACTGCCCGAGGGCGAGGCGTCCGGGTGGCGCATCACCGGCTGGATGGAGCAGGTCGCCCGCAGCCAGCTCGACGTGGCCTTCGACTACCCGATCCGGCTGCTGGCCAACGCCCTCGGCTCCCCGCCCGCCGACGTCGTGGCCCGCGCGCACGAACGGGACGTGCTGGTCGCCGCGCTCGCCGGCAGCGCCCGGCACGCGGAGAAACACAGGGACGCCGGGATCGACGTCGTCGTCGCCCAGGGCTACGAAGCCGGCGGCCACACCGGCGAGATCGCGTCCATGGTGCTCACCCCCGAGGTCGTCGACGCCGTCGCCCCGCTGCCCGTGCTCGCCGCCGGAGGCATCGGCAGCGGCCGGCAGATCGCCGCCGCCCTCGCCCTCGGCGCGCAGGGCGTCTGGCTCGGCTCGCTCTGGCTCACCACCGCCGAGGCCGACCTGCACTCGCCCGCGCTCACCCGCAAGCTCCTCGCGGCCGGCTCCGGCGACACCGTCCGCTCCCGCGCTCTGACCGGCAAGCCCGCGCGTCAGCTCCGCACCGACTGGACCGACGCCTGGGACGCCACGGACGGACCCGGCACCCTCCCGATGCCCCTCCAGGGACTGCTGGTCGCCGACGCCGTCTCGCGCATCCAGAAGTACGAGGTCGACCCCCTGCTCGGCACGCCGGTCGGCCAGATCGTCGGGCGGATGAACGAGGTCCGCAGCGTGCGGGCCGTCTTCGACGACCTCACCCGCGGTTTCGAGCAGGCCGTCGACCGCGTGAACCGCATCGCCGGAGGGAGCGGCCAGTGACGAACACACCGAACACGCCGAACACAACGACCACGCCGAAGGCACCGGGTACGCCGAGCGCGCCCCCCGCCGGCTTCTGGGCGCAGGCCGCCGCCGACCCCGACCGCGTCGTCCTGATCGCGCCGGACGGCGAGGAACGGACCGCCGGGCAGCTGCACTCCGACGCCAACCGCCTCGTGCACGGTCTGCGCGCGGCCGGCCTCGAACGCGGCGACGCCTTCGCCGTCGTCCTGCCCAACTCGACGGAGTTCCTCACCGCCTACCTCGCGGCCACCCAGGCCGGGTTCTACCTCGTCCCCGTCAACCACCATCTGGTCGGCCCCGAGATCGCCTGGATCGTCTCCGACTCCGGCGCCAAGGTCCTTCTGACCCACGAGCGTCACGGTGAGCAGGCCGCCCGCGCCGCCGACGAGGCCGGCCTGCCCGCCGGCCACCGGTACGCCGTAGGCGAGGTCGACGGCTTCCGCCCGTACGCCGAACTCCTCGCCGGGCAACCGGAGTCGGCGCCCGCCGACCGCACGCTCGGCTGGGTGATGAACTACACCTCGGGCACGACCGGCCGCCCGCGCGGCATCCGCCGTCCGCTGCCCGGCAAGCCCCCCGAGGAGGCGTACCTCGGCGGCTTCCTCGGCATCTTCGGCGTCCGGCCCTTCGACGACAACGTGCACCTCGTCTGCTCGCCGCTGTACCACACGGCGGTCCTCCAGTTCGCGGGCGCGTCCCTGCACATCGGCCACCGTCTCGTCGTCATGGACAAGTGGACCCCCGAGGAGATGCTCCGCCTCATCGACGCCCACCGCTGCACCCACACGCACATGGTCCCCACCCAGTTCCACCGCCTCCTGGCACTCCCGGAGGAGGTGCGCGCGCGGTACGACGTCTCGTCCATGCGGCACGCCATCCACGGCGCCGCGCCCTGCCCGGACCATGTGAAGCGGGCGATGATCGACTGGTGGGGCGACTGCGTGGAGGAGTACTACGCGGCCAGCGAGGGCGGCGGCGCCTTCGCCACCGCGGAGGACTGGCTGAAGAAGCCGGGCACGGTCGGCAAGGCCTGGCCCATCAGCGAACTCGCGATCTTCGACGACGACGGCGAGCGGCTGCCGCCCGGCCGGCTCGGCACCGTGTACATGAAGATGACCACGGGCGGCTTCAGCTACCACAAGGACGAGGACAAGACCCGCAAGAACCGCATCGGCGACTTCTTCACCGTCGGCGACCTCGGCTGCCTCGACGAGGACGGCTACCTCTTCCTCCGCGACCGCAAGATCGACCTGATCATCTCGGGCGGCGTCAACATCTACCCCGCCGAGATCGAGTCCGCCCTCCTCGCCCATCCCGCCGTCGCCGACGCGGCCGCCTTCGGCATCCCGCACGACGACTGGGGCGAGGAGGTCAAGGCGGTCGTCGAACCGGCCCCCGGGCACGAACCCGGCCCGGCCCTAGCCGCCGCCCTGCTCGCCCACTGCGCCGAACGCCTCGCCGGCTACAAGCGCCCCAAGACGGTCGACTTCATCACCGAGATGCCCCGCGACCCCAACGGGAAGCTCTACAAGCGCCGCCTGCGCGAGCCGTACTGGGAGGGCCGTGACAAGGCCGTCTGAGACACCCCCGGCCGTCACGGGGCGGTACGACGCGGGGTGATCCCTCCGGGCCGGGGGCGGGCGCCGTGCTCCGCCCGCCCCCGGCCCGGGGTCAGCGGCGTTCTCCCGCCCACACCACCTTCAGCGCCGGCGAGCGCAGGATGTCCCGCTCGCAGAACCGGGACGTCACCCACTTCTGCGCCGAGAACAGCCGGGTCTGGTCGGCGTGATGCCGCGAGGTGGGGTTCGACGACTGGGAGTACGTCAGCAGCGTCCGGGCCACCGGGCAGCGGCTGCCGTCCCAGCCGACGGCCTGGATGTAGCTGGAGCCGGTCGACACCTCGGTGTAGCCGCCGCCGGCCGGATTCCACACCGCCTCGACCTTGTTCCACACGCCGAGCCCCTCGGTGCCGCCCGGCACAGGGACGCGCTGTCCGCCGCGTACGACGAACTGGTGGTCGCCGAGCGGGGCGTCGAGCGGGATGCGCGCCGCGCGCAGTTCGGCGACCGCGTCCGCGAGAGCCGAAGTGAAGGCGGGCGAGCCGGTGTTCAGCGTGTTGGGGGTGCGGACCGGGTCGGCAGCCGAGAACGGGACCTTCCACTGCTGGGCCGCCGGGAACTTCCGCCAGAAGCGGTCGAAGAGCAGCGCGCCCCGGCTGGCGGGGTCGGTGGTGCGGTCCCAGGCGGCCAGCACCGCGCACGCCTCGCCCACGTCGACCGTCCTGCCGTCGCTGCCGGTCGCCGTGCCGCCCGGCAGCGACGCGCACGCCTTCGCAGCGTCGGCCGCGGCCAGATCGCCGGCCGGCGCCCGGTCGGCGTACTGCTGCCGCTGCAGGTCCGCCACGGTGAGACCGCCGCGCCGGGCCAGCGCCGCGGCGTCCTCGATGGCGCCCCTGGTACGCAGCGAGCGGACGGTGCCCGTCGTGCCGAAGACGCGTTCGTGGCCCGTGAGCGGCCGGTCCGCGTTGGCGAGCCAGGCGCTGTCGTTGGAGTTCTCCGCGTACGGGGCGTCGGTCAGCGTGGGCAGCTTCGCCGGTCCGAAGACGCCCGGCTCGACCGCGTCGGCGTCACGGCCGAGCGCGCAGTCGCCGCGCGAGCCGTCGAGGACCGCCACCCCGGACGCCGGATAGGTCGCCCTGCCGAGCGGGGTGGAGCAGCGCTGGGCCAGCTCGTCGGTGATACGGGGCAGCACCTGGGACTGGGTGAACAGGGTGTGGCCGCCGGAGTCGGCGGCGACGGTGTTCACCCACGGCAGGCCCTGGGTGCGGCGCAGCGAGGCCAGCACGTCGGCCGTGCCGCGGGCCGTGCTGAAGCCGAGGGCGGTGTCGGAGGCGCGCAGGTTGGTGGCGTTGGGGTCGTTGAGCGCGTAGGCGGTGGTGGTGCTCCAGGGCAGCGGCAGCGCGGGCCCGAGACCGGTGACGACCGGGCCGTACCGCGTCCACCACTGCGTGCGGGTCACCGGCGGCCCGTCCTGCACGGGGACGGTCACGGTCCGCCGCGTCATGCGCTCGGACGAGCCGTCGACCAGGTACGCCGTCGGGTCGGCCGGATCCAGCGTCAGCTGGTGCAGGTTGAGGGGGACGCCGGTGGCCACGGTGTGGCTCCAGGCGACGCGGTCGTTGTGCCCGATGGACACGGTCGGCGTGCCGAGCAGCGAGGCGCCCGCGACGTTCAGCCGGCCCGGGATGGTCTGCTGGGACTGCCAGAAGCGGCGGCCGCCCCGCCAGGGGTAGTGCGGGTTGCCGAGCAGCAGGCCGCGGCCGTTCGCCGTGGTCGCGCCGCTGAAGGCGACCGCGTTGGAGCCCATGTCGGCGGTGTCGGCGGCGAAGAGCTCGGCGGCGGCGCGGCCGGCGGCTCCGGCGTCGGGCACCGCGGCGGACGGGGCGGTGCCGGGGGCGGTGGGCGGCTGGGCTGCGGTGATGCCGTCGACCGTGCGGCCCTGACCGCCGAGGACGGCGAGCGCGTAGCCGCGCGCGGCCACGTCGAGCGTGGTGATCGGACGCACCCACGCGGCGCCCTTGCACGCCGGGTCGGTGACCCGGTTCTGCCGCAGCCAGGCGTTGTACCCGGCGGCGAAGCCCCGCATCAGGTCCTTGGCGGCACGGCTCGGGCCGGCGGGGGCGGGCCGGGCGAGCAGGCGCTCCACCGTGCCCGCCTCCCGCACCCCGCGGAAGTACAGGTCGCTGGAGAGGTTCCGGGCGGCCGAGGAGAGCGAGGAGTCGGGCGCCGCGTCGGCGCCGAAGTACCGTGACCGTTCCCCGCGCACGGTCACGAAACCGTCGGCGAGCACGCATATCTGGTCGGCGGCCTGCGCCCACCCGGTGCCGAAGCCGAGGCTCGCGTGGTCGCGCGCGAGGATGTGCGGGATGCCGTACTCGGTGTAGCGGATGACGGCGGACAGACCGCCCGAGGAGTGGCGTTCCGGCCGGTCCGGCGCGGCCTTCCGCTCGGCCGCCGACGCCGGCAGGGCCGCGGTGGCGGTGAGCAGTGCGACGGCGGCGACGGCGAGCCGTCCGGCTCGGGAGCGGGTGAACGGTCTCGCGCGGGCGCGGGGCGATCGCTTCGCACGCGTGTGAGCCGGACGCTTCGTACGGATACGCATGGTGCCTCCCAACAGCGTTGAGGGAAAGGGCGGTTGAGCGTACCAACGGGTATGTCCGGTGTCAGTGCGTCCTGCCGGGCCACGACCGGGTCCGGCCGGACGCCGGCCGCGCCGCGACTTGACCCGTCCCGGCCGCCGTCCGAGGATCTTGTGCCATGACCCCCGGACACGGCAGTACCGTCGACGGCGTGCTGCGGCGCAGCGCCCGCCGTACCCCGGCACGCGTCGCGGTCGAGTACCGCGACCGCACCTGGACCTACGAGGAACTCGACGATGCGGTCTCCCGCGCGGCGAGCGTCCTGCTCGGCCGGGGCCTCGCCCCCGGCGACCGGGTGGCGGCCTACGGCCACAACTCCGACGCCTACCTCGTCGGCTTCCTGGCCTGCGCCCGCGCCGGGCTGGTGCACGTCCCCGTCAACCAGAACCTCACCGGCGACGACCTCGCCTACATCCTCGGCCAGTCGGGCAGCTCCCTGGTCCTCGCCGACCCCGACCTCGCCGGCCGGCTCCCCGACGGCGTCCCCACCCTGCCCCTGCGCGACGCCGACGGCTCGCTGCTCGCCCGGCTCGCCGAGGCCGCCCCGTACGACGGCCCCGAACCGCGCACCGAGGACCTGGTCCAGCTGCTGTACACCTCCGGCACGACGGCCCTGCCCAAGGGCGCGATGATGACCCACCGCGCCCTGGTGCACGAGTACCTCAGCGCGATCACCGCCCTCGACCTGAGCGCCGGCGACCGCCCCGCGCACGCGCTGCCGCTCTACCACTCGGCGCAGATGCACGTGTTCCTGCTGCCCTACCTCGCCACCGGCGCGACGAACGTCATCCTCGACGCGCCGGACGGCGACACGCTCCTCGACCTCGTCGAAGCCGGCCGCGTCGACAGCCTCTTCGCCCCGCCCACCGTGTGGATCGCCCTCACCAACCGCCCCGACTTCGCCGACCGCGACCTCGGCGGGCTGCGCAAGGCCTACTACGGGGCGTCGATCATGCCCGTGCCCGTGCTGGAGCGGCTGCGTGAGCGCCTGCCCGAGCTCGCCCTCTACAACTGCTTCGGCCAGAGCGAGATCGGCCCGCTCGCCACCGTGCTGGCCCCCGAGGAGCACAAGGGCCGCCTGGACTCGTGCGGACGGACCGTGCTCTTCGTCGACGCGCGCGTGGTCGACGACAAGGGCGATGACGTCCCCGACGGCGAGCCCGGCGAGATCGTCTACCGCTCCCCGCAGCTCTGCGAGGGCTACTGGGACAAGCCCGAGGAGACCTCGGCGGCCTTCCGTGACGGCTGGTTCCACTCCGGGGACCTCGCCGTGCGCGACGCCCACGGCTACTTCACGATCGTCGACCGGGTGAAGGACGTCATCAACTCCGGTGGCGTGCTGGTCGCTTCACGACAGGTCGAGGACGCGCTGTACACGCACGAGGCGGTCGCCGAGGCCGCGGTGATCGGGCTGCCCGACGAGAAGTGGATCGAGGCGGTCACCGCGGTCGTGGTCGCGCGCGGCGAGGTCACCGAGGACGAACTGGTCGCCCACGCCAAGGAGCAGCTGCCCGCCTTCAAGGCGCCCAAGCGGGTGCTGTTCGTGGACGAACTCCCGCGCAACGCCAGCGGCAAGATCCTCAAGCGTGAACTCCGTGAACGGTTCGCCCGGTGACGGGTGAGACCGTTCCGACCGGCGTGCCGCACAACCGCGTTGCGCGCGGACCGCGCGTGCGGTGAAGATCGGCGCATGCCGACCTTCACCGCGTCCGACGGAACCGAACTCGCCTACCACGTCCGTGGCGAGGGCGAGCCGCTCGTCGTCCTGCCCGGCGGCCCCATGCAGGCTTCGCAGTACCTGGGGGACCTGGGCGGACTCACCGCACACCGCCGGCTGATCCTGCTCGACCTGCGCGGCACCGGCGACTCCGCCGTCCCGGCGGACCCGGCGACCTACCGCTGCGACCGGCAGACCGACGACGTGGAGGCGCTCCGCGTCCGGCTGGGGCTGGACCGGATGGACGTGCTCGGCCACTCCGCGGGCGGCAACCTCGCCCTGCTGTACGCGGCCCGGCACCCCCGGCGGGTGGCCCGGCTGGCGCTCGTCACTGTCGTCCCCTGGGCCCTGGGCCGGCCGGCCACGCCCGAGGAACGGCTGGCGGCGGCGCTGCTGCGCAAGGACGAGCCGTGGTTCGCGGCCGTCTTCCCGGCGTTCCGGGCCTGGCTCGCGGGCGAGGAGGTGACCGACGAGGAGTTCGCGGAGTTCGGCGGCTTCTTCTACGGCCGCTGGGACGACACCGCCCGCGCCCACGCGGCCGGCATGGAGGCGCGGGCCAACGTCGAGGCGGAGGAGCGCTTCCACGGGCCCGGCGCCTACGACCCGCCCGCACTGCGCGCCGCCCTCGCCGAGGTGACCGCCCCCGCACTCGTCCTCGCCGGCGGCGCCGACGGCGGGCCGTGCCCCGCAGCCGCCCGCCTCCTCGCCGACGCCCTGCCGAACGCCGAACTCGCCGTCCAGCCCGGTGCCGGCCACTACCCGTGGCTGGACGACTCGCGATGGTTCACCCGTCGTACGGCCGCCTTCCTGAACGCCCCCTAAGCGCCCACCGCGCCGGCGGGCCGGCCGCAGCCCCGCGTCCGTCGGCGCTCAGTGGTCCGACGCCGCTGCCACGTCACGGGCCCAGCGGTAGTCCGCCTTGCCGCTGGGGGAGCGGCGGATGGCCTCCGTGATGACCAACTGGCGGGGGATCTTGTAGCCGGCGAGACGGGTGCGGCAGTGGGTCTGGATGTCCTCCAGTGAGGGCGACCGCGCGCCTCCGCGCAGCTGCACCACGGCCGCCACGTGGTTGCCCCACGTCGGGTCGGGGACGCCGGCGACCAGGGCGTCGTACACGTCCGGGTGGGCTTTGAGCGCCTGCTCGACCTCCTCCGGGTACACCTTCTCGCCGCCGGTGTTGATGCACTGCGAGCCACGGCCGAGGACGACGACCACGCCGTCCGCGTCGACGGTGGCCATGTCGCCGAGGAGCACCCAGCGCTCCCCGTCCTTCTCGAAGAACGTCTCGGCCGATTTGACCGGGTCGTTGTAGTAGCCCAGCGGGACGTGCCCGCGCTGCGCGACCCGGCCCACCTCACCGGCCGCGACCGGCTCGTGTGTCACCGGATCGACCACCTGCGTACGGGAGTTGACGCGGACGCGAAAACCCCGCTCGGGACCGGAGTCGTCCGTCGCCGTGCCGTTGAAACCGGACTCCGAGGAGCCGAAGTTGTTCAGCAGCATCGCGTTCGGCATCAGCGCCCGGAACTGGCGGCGGACCGTGTCCGACATGATCGCCCCGGACGAGGAGACGTTGAAGACCGACGAGCAGTCCACGCCCTTCATCGGCCCCTCCAGCGCGTCGATCAGCGGCCTGAGCATCGCGTCGCCGACCAGGGAGATGCTGGTGACCTTCTCCTTCTCGATCGTCCGCAGCACCTCCTCGGGTGCGAACTTGCGGTGGATGACGACGCGTTGACCGAAGTTGAAGCCGATGAACGCGGTCAGTGTGGACGTGCCGTGCATCAGCGGGGGAGTGGGGAAGAAGGTGATCCCCGACCCGCCCGCCGCCACCCGCTCGGCGAGCTCCTGCGGCTTCCTGACCGGCTCACCGGTCGGCGCGCCGCCGCCCAACCCCGCGAAGAACAAGTCCTCCTGACGCCACATCACACCCTTCGGGAGCCCGGTCGTGCCCCCGGTGTAGATGATGAACTGGTCGTCCCCGGAGCGCTCCGGGAACCCCCGCTCGGCGGAGCCGCCCGCCTCGGCCTCCGCGAACGGCACGGCGGCGAGCCCGCCCACCGCCTCGCCCACCCGGATCAGATGACGCAGCGCCGGGGTCTGCGGCAGCGCCCCCGCCACCCGGGGGGCGAACTCCGCGTCGAAGACGAGGGCGACCAGGTCCGCGTCCCGGTAGAGATAGACCAACTCCTCCTCGACGTACCGGTAGTTGACGTTGACCGGCACGATCCGCGCCTTCAGGCAGCCGAGCACCGTCTGCAGGTACTCGACGCCGTTGTAGAGGTGCAGCCCGAGGTGTTCGCCGGGGCGTATCCCGCTGTCGAGGAGATGGTGACCGATGCGGTTGGCCGCCGCGTCCAGCTCGGCGTACGTCAGCCGGCGCTCCGCGCCCGTGCCCGGATGGTCCACGTAGACGAGCGCCTCACGCTCCGGCACCACGTCGGCCACCGACTCGAACAGGTCGGCAAGGTTGTACTCCACCGCTCCTCCTGACCTCGCTGCCCCTCGTTCGCCGGTCATCAGAGCAAAGGGCGCGGCAAGTGGGAAGGGCCCGCGCCAATAAATCTGACTGTGTGTCAGAAAACCCTTGAAGTGCCTCACGGCCTCCTGCAACCTGTTCTCGTTCTGTCAGAGGGGAGATGGGTGATGGGCGGTACGGAACACCTCACCGTGCGGCGCGAGGGCGCCACACTCGTGCTCACGCTCAACCGGCCCGAAGCGAAGAACGCGCTCTCGATCGCGCTGCTCGTCGGCCTGTACGACGGCTGGCTGGAGGCCGACGCGGACGACACGATCCGCTCGATCGTCCTCACCGGCGCCGGCGGCTCGTTCTGCGCCGGGATGGACCTCAAGGCCCTCGCCGGCAAGGGCATGGAAGGGGAACGGTACCGCGACCGGCTCAAGGCCGACCCGGACCTGCACTGGAAGGCGATGCTGCGCCACCACCGCCCCCGCAAGCCCGTGATCGCCGCCGTGGAGGGCCACTGCGTGGCGGGCGGCACCGAGATGCTCCAGGGCACCGACATCCGCGTCGCGGGGGAGTCGGCGACCTTCGGCCTCTTCGAGGTCAGGCGCGGCCTGTTCCCGATCGGCGGCTCCACCGTCCGCCTCCAGCGCCAGATCCCACGCACCCACGCCCTGGAGATGCTGCTCACCGGACGCCCGTACAGCGCCCGCGAGGCAGCGGACATCGGACTCGTCGGCCACGTCGTCCCCGACGGCACGGCCCTCACCAAGGCCCTGGAGATCGCCGAACAGATCAACGCCTGCGGCCCGCTCGCCGTCGAGGCCGTCAAGGCGTCGGTGTACGACACCGCCGAGATGAGCGAGACGGACGGCCTCGCCGCCGAACTCGCCCGCGGCTGGCCCGTCTTCGACACGGCGGACGCCAGGGAAGGCGCCCGCGCCTTCGCCGAGAAGCGACCGCCCGTCTACCAGCGCGCCTGAGGAGTCCCCGTGCCCGAAGTGCTCAAAGCGCCCCTAGTCGTCGAGTTCCCCTTCACCCGCTCCCTCGGCCCCGTCCAGAGCGCCTTCCTGACCGGCCTGCGCGAACGCGTCGTCCTCGGAGTGCGCACCACCGACGGCCGCACCCTCGTCCCACCCGTCGAGTACGACCCCGTCACCGCCGAGGAGATCGGCGACCTCGTGGAAGTAGCCCCCACCGGCACGGTCACCACCTGGGCCTGGAACCACGAGCCCCGCCGAGGCCAGCCCCTCGGCACCCCCTTCGCCTGGGCCCTCGTCCGCCTCGACGGCGCCGACACCGCCCTGCTGCACGCCCTGGACGCCCCGGGGCCCGACGCCGTCCACACCGGCATGCGCGTACGGATCCGCTGGGCCGAGGACCGCACCGGCGCCATCACCGACATCGCCTGCTTCGAGCCGTACGACGGCGAAGCGGCCGAACCCGACGGCCACACGGGCGAGTTCGACGACCGGGTCACCGGCGTCGTCGCCCACGCCCGCCTCGACTACACCTACTCCCCGGGCCGCGCCCAGAGCGCCTACATCGCCGCGCTCTCCGAGCGCCGCACCGTCGGGGAACGCTGCCCCTCCTGCCGCAAGGTGTACGTACCGCCCCGCGGCGCCTGCCCCACCTGCGGCGTCCCCACCGCCGAACAGGTCGAGGTCGGCCCCCGCGGCACCGTCACCACCTTCTGCATCGTCAACATCAAAGCTGCGCACACAGCGAATCTGGACATCGAAGTCCCCTACGTCTACGCCCACATCGCCCTCGACGGCGCCGGCCTCGCCCTGCACGGACGCATCGGCGGCATCCCCTACGACCAGGTGCGCATGGGCCTGCGCGTCGAACCCGTGTGGACGGACGGTGCCCGCTACCCCGACCACTACCGGCCCACCGGCGAACCCGACGCGGACTACGACGCCTACAAGGAGCTGCTATGACCCCCTCGGACGCGGCCGTCCCCGAGGAAGCGCCCGGCGTCCGCGACATCGCCGTCGTCGCCTTCGCCCAGACCGACGTCCTGCGCACCACCGACGAGCTGTCCGAAGTCGAGATGCTCATGCCGGTCCTGCACGAGGTCCTGGACCGCACCGGCCTGAAGACCGCCGACATCGGCTTCACCTGCTCCGGCTCCAGCGACTACCTCGCCGGCCGCGCCTTCTCCTTCACCCTCGCCCTCGACGGCGTCGGAGCCTGGCCCCCGATCTCCGAGTCCCACGTCGAGATGGACGGCGCGTGGGCCCTGTACGAGGCCTGGACCAAGCTGCTCACCGGCGACGCGGACACCGCCCTCGTCTACTCCTACGGCAAGTCCTCGCCCGGCTCGCTGCGCGACGTCCTCACCCGCCAGCTCGACCCGTACTACGTCGCTCCCCTGTGGCCCGACTCCGTCGCCCTCGCCGCCCTCCAGGCCCAGGCCCTGATCGACGCCGGCGACGCCGACGAACCGGCCCTCGCCGAGATCGGCGCCCGCAACCGGCGCGCCGCCACCCTCAACCGCCACGCGCAGTCCAGGGGTTCGGCCCCCCACGGCGACTACGTCGTACGGCCCCTGCGCACCGGCGACTGCCCGCCCGTCGGCGACGGCGCCGCCGCCGTGATCCTCGCGGCCGGCGACCGGGCCCGCGAACTGTGCTCCCGGCCCGCCTGGATCCGCGGCGTCGACCACCGCACCGAGGCCCACTCCCTGGGCGTGCGCGACCTCACCGACTCGCCCTCGGCCCGCCTCGCCGCCGAACGCGCCGGCGCCTTCGAACGCCCCGTCGACACAGCCGAGTTGCACGCGCCGTTCACCTCCCAGGAGATCGTCCTGCGCAAGGCGCTGCGCCTCGACGACAGCGTCCGCGTCAACCTCTCCGGCGGCGCCCTGGCCGCCAACCCGATGATGGCCGCCGGACTCGTCCGCATCGGCGAGGCCGCCGCCCGCATCCACCGCGGCGAGTCCGACCGCGCCCTCGCCCACGCCACCTCCGGCCCGTGCCTGCAGCAGAACCTGGTCGCCGTACTCGAAGGGGATCCGCGATGAGCAAGGAACCCGTGGCCGTCGTCGGCATCGGACAGACCAAGCACGTCGCCGCCCGACGGGACGTCTCCATCGCCGGGCTGGTCCGCGAGGCCGCCCGACGCGCCCTCGACGACGCCGAGTTGACCTGGGCCGACATCGACGCCGTCGTCATCGGCAAGGCGCCCGACTTCTTCGAGGGCGTCATGATGCCGGAGCTGTACCTCGCCGACGCCCTCGGCGCCGTCGGCAAACCCATGCTGCGCGTCCACACGGCCGGCTCGGTCGGAGGATCCACCGCGCTGGTCGCCGCGAACCTCGTCGCCGCCCGCGTCCACACCACCGTGCTGACCCTGGCCTTCGAGAAGCAGTCCGAGTCCAACGCCATGTGGGGGCTGTCCCTGCCGATCCCCTTCCAGCAGCCCCTCCTCGCCGGCGCCGGCGGTTTCTTCGCCCCCCACGTGCGCGCGTACATGCGGCGCAGCGGCGCGCCCGACAGCATCGGCTCCCTCGTCGCCTACAAGGACCGCCGCAACGCCCTCAAGAACCCCTGGGCCCACCTCCACGAACACGACATCACCCTGGAGAAGGTCCAGGCATCCCCCATGCTGTGGGACCCGATCCGCTACTCCGAGACCTGCCCCTCCTCCGACGGCGCCTGCGCCATGGTCCTCACCGACCGCGCCGGGGCCGCCCGTTCGCCACGGCCGCCCGCATGGATGCTCGGCGGCGCGATGCGCAGTGAACCGACGCTCTTCGCCGGCAAGGACTTCGTCTCCCCGCGGGCGGGCCGCGACTGCGCCGCCGACGTCTACCGCCAGGCCGGCGTCAGCGACCCGCGCCGTGACATCGACGCCGCGGAGATCTACGTACCGTTCTCCTGGTACGAGCCCATGTGGCTGGAGAACCTCGGCTTCGCCGACGAGGGCGAGGGCTGGAAGCTCACCGAGGCCGGCGTGACCGAGCTCGACGGCGACCTGCCCGTCAACATGTCGGGCGGCGTGCTCTCCACCAACCCCATCGGCGCCTCCGGCATGATCCGCTTCGCCGAGGCGGCGCTCCAGGTGCGCGGCCAGGCGGGCGAGCACCAGGTGGACGGGGCGAGGAAGGTCCTCGGCCACGCCTACGGCGGCGGCTCGCAGTTCTTCTCCATGTGGCTCGTGGGGGCGCGGCCGCCCGTGTCCTGAAAGGTCCCCCGCAGGTGCTCTGTCGGGGTCGGTGACCGGTCGCTAGGCTGGCCGCGGACGACGAACCGGGAGGAGCACGGACGTGGCCGAGAGCACCATCCAACAGCAGCCGTTCGCGAGCTGGGACAAGCCGGAGCTGGACCTCAGCAGGGCCGAGTGGCAGTCCAGCAGCCGGGGCCGGGGGGATGTCCAGATCGCCTTCGTCGAGGGGTTCGTCGCGATGCGCAACAGCGGCCGCCCCGAGAGCCCGTCCCTGATCTTCACCCCCGCCGAGTGGGGCGCGTTCGTGTCGGGGGCCCGGGAAGGGGAGTTCGACCTCACCTGAGCGAGCCCGGCGGCCCCGCCGAGCCGTGTCGAAAGCCGCCCCCCCGGACCCGCCGCGACGGGCCGAACCGGCGGTGTTCCGCCGTCAATTCCGGACACGCGACCCACGCGACCCCGCCCGCGCCGCACGCTGAGCCAGGCTGGCCCAGCAGGACGAAGGTCGTATCCCGGAGGTGAGGGCCATGAGCACCCTGCCGGTCGTCGCGGCGGTCGACGGCTCCGACGACAGCTGGCGCGCCCTGGACTGGGCCGCCGAGGCCGCACGCCGGCGCGGGGCACCGCTGCGCGTGGCGCACGTGCGCCAGTACGCCGTCTGGACCCCGCCCGGCGGCCCGGTCGTCATGCCCCCGCCGCCGGACGGCGACCCGGTGCTCGCCGACGCCCGCGCCCGCCTGGAGGGCCGGCCCGGCCCGACGGGAACCGAGTACGTCGGCCTGGACGGGGCGCCGGGCGCGCTCCTGCCCGGACTGGGCGCCGAGGCGGAACTGCTGGTGCTCGGCTCCCGGGGGCGGGGCGGCTTCGCGCGCCTGCTGCTCGGCTCCAACGGCATGAGCGCCGCCCGTGACGCCGAGTGCCCGGTGGTGATCGTCCCCCGGCCGGACCGCGATGTCGAAGGGCCGGAACAGGAGCCCGGGCCCCGCGTGGTCGTCGGCCTCCACGTGGACAGCCCCGACGACGCCGCGCTCGACTTCGCCTTCACCGAGGCCGCCCTGCGCGAGGCCCGCCTCCAGGTGGTCGCCGCCTACCCGTGGCCCGTCCAGACCTGGGCCGCCCCCGGCGAACTCCAGGCGCCGCCCGTGGACCAGGACGTCGTCGAACGTGAGACCCGCACCCTCGCCGAGGGCTTCCTCGCCGCCCACCGCGACCGCCACCCCGGGGTCCGGGTGGAGCCGTGGCCGGTCCCCGGCGACGCGGCCGCCCACCTCGTCGCCGCCTCCAAGGACGCCGCCCTGGTCGTCGTGGGCCGACACCGCCGGCGCCTCCTGGCCCCGGCCCGCATGCTCGGCTCGGTCACCCACGCGGTCCTGCTGCACGCGGCGAGCCCGGTCGCGGTCGTGCCGCCCGTCCCCGCGGAGGAACGAAACACGCCCTAATGGCACACCCGGGGCCTATCATTAGGCGCATGCCGCCCGCCGACACCCGCCTCGCCCTGGACCTCGCGCTCACCGTCCGGCACGACGGCCACGGCGGGATCGCCGACGACCTCGCCGACCCCGAAGGCCTCGCCGCCTGGATCCGCGGCCACGCCGACGACCTGCCGGACACCGCAGGGCACCTCCCCGACGCCGGCGACCTCGCCGCCGTCCGTGACGTGCGCGCCGCCGTCCGCGCCCTCTTCGCCCACGCCGTGCGCCCCGGCGAGCCGAGCCCCGCGGACGCCGCCCGGCTGCTGCCCGTGCCCGAGGCCCTCGACCGCCTCAACACGGCCGCCGCCCGCACTCCCACCGTGCCCGTCCTGCGCTGGACGCCGGACGCCGGCCCGGTGAGCGACCGCCGCCCGGCACCCGGCGCCGGCGACCTCGCCGCCGCCCTCGCCCAGGCCGCCATCGCCTTCCTGACCGGCCCCGACCGGCACCGCCTGCGCGCCTGCCACGCCCCCCGCTGCGTGCGCTACTTCCTCAAGGACCACCCCCGCCAGGAGTGGTGCAAACCGTCCTGCGGCAACAGGGCGAGAGTCGCCCGCCACCACGAACGCCACAAGCAGCCGGCGACCTGACGGCCGACGCCCGCTTCCAACCGGATCGCGCGCCGCTCCTACCGCGCCACCGCCGGACGGCACCCCGTACCATTGCGGCATGTCGTTCCTCCGCCGCCGCAGCGCCACTCCCGCCGGGCCCGACTTCGACGTCCTGGCCATGGATCCGGGCGACTGGCCCGGCAACCTGGGCGCCGGCCTGCTGCCCGCCCCCGACGGCACCTGCCAGGGCGTCTTCCTGCGCTACGACCTCTTCGGCGGCCGTGGCCCCGCGATGATCATCGGCAACCTCCCCGAGGGCTCCCCGGCCCGGGACGTCGAGGAGGGCGAGGTGCCCTTCGAGGTGGCCCAGCTGCTGCTCGCCCTGGAGAACGACGAGGAGGTGACCGTCGTGGGCACCGAGGACATGCCGGTGATGCAGGGCGACAACCTCCTGATCGTGCGCCGCCTCAAGCTCTCCGAGAGCCGCATCTCCTGCGTGCAGTTCGACCGCAGCGACAACGTCCTCGTCACCATCGCCGCCTGGGACCGCCCCATCACGGACGACCTGTACGCGCTGCTCAAGCCGCTCCCGGCGGAGCTCTTCCAGCAGGGCTGAGCACCCGCCCCGCTGTCCATCACGGGCCGGGCGCTCACGCCGGACGGCTACGAGGCGGACGCCGTCACGTCCGCCGCGCGGACGAACGCCACCCGGTGCCCGAACTGGATCTCGTAGTACTCGTCCTTGCCGACCACCACCTTGTGCGTGTCGGTGGCGAAGCCGACCGCGTAGTAGTACTCGCCCGGCACCTTGTCACCGACCACGTACTGCTGGCCCTTCGGCAGCCGGTACGGCAGCGGCGACACCGCCTGGACCGGCACCCCCGCCGGATAGGCCGACGCCTCCGGGTAGGCCCGCCCGTAGACCGGCACACTGTCCAGCCCCGCCTTCGGCGTCACCACCACGCCCTTCGCGGGCACCGCCGTCGGCTGCGCCGGCGGGTTGCGGAACCAGGCCTTCTGCCCCAGGTACCAGATCGCCGTCCAGTCGCCCCACCGTTCGGCGACCGCGTACTGCTGACCGGTGGAGACCCGCGAGGAGATGTCGTTCACCCCGGTGCCCGGCACGGTGCCCAGGCCCGCGTCCTGGATCAGCGGGGACTTCTCGTCGTGGTCGGAGTGCAGCCGCACCTCGCTGGAGCCGTGCGCCGCGCACGGCTCGCCCTTGGTGACGCAGCCCGTGAAGACCGGCCGGTTGGCCGCGTAGTCCGGACGGATCGTCACCAGGGCGCTGTTCCGGCGGGCCGTGGCCTTCACCGGACGGCCCAGCAGCTCGAAGTAGTGCGCCCAGTCCCAGTACGGCCCCGGGTCGGTGTGCATCCCCGGCACCGCCGCCGACGTCGGACCGGGCACGTTGGAATGGCCCAGGATGTGCTGCCGGTCCAGCGGAATGCCGTACTTCCCCGCCAGGTACGTCACCA
Organism: Streptomyces sp. NPDC088254; assembly: GCF_044740925.1. Classification (NCBI taxonomy): domain Bacteria; kingdom Bacillati; phylum Actinomycetota; class Actinomycetes; order Kitasatosporales; family Streptomycetaceae; genus Streptomyces; species Streptomyces sp. NPDC088254. Next base: position 1,137,221 of record NZ_JBIURQ010000001.1, read on the forward strand.
GACGGGCCGACGCGCGGTACATCGCCTCCGTGTACCAGGAGTCCGGGTTGGCGAGGAACCCCTCGTGCTCCAGGCCGATCGACTTGGCGTTGACGTACCAGTTGCCCGCGTGCCACGCCACGTCCTTCGCCTTCACATGCTGGGCGATATGGCCGTCGGTGGAGCGCAGCGAGTACTGCCAGGACACGTACGTCGGGTCCTGGACCAGGTTGATGACTCCTTCCCAGCCGCCCTCGGTGTCATGGACGACGATGTACTTGATCGACTGGGAGTTCGGGCGGTCGCCCAGGTCGTGGTTGCCGTAGTCGTCGTCGCCGAACTGCTGGTACGGCGCCGGGATCCACTCGCAGGACACGCCCGCCGGACACTCGGTGCCCTCCGTGGCGGCCGCCCGCAGACCGGTCTGCCTCAGCTGCCCCTTCTTGGGCGCCATACGCGGCTGCGGCGACAGGGCGACCCGCTGCCCGGCGTCGGTGGTGCGCTCCTCGCCGGTGCGGAGCACGTCGAACACGTCGTCGGCGTACGCGGCGGCCGTCGCGCTGTCCTCGGCGCCGGAGAAGCCGGCCACCGCGCCGTACCAGTCCGCCGGGTCGGCGCTCAGCGGCGCTCCCAGGTCGCGCTGGGCGAAGGCGAGGAGGGCGGCGCCGCCGGTGATGTTGGCCGCCGGGTCGGAGCGCAGCCGCTCCAGGCTCATGCCGGTGAGCTCGGCGGCCTTGACGAGCGTGCGCAGCCGGGCCGGGAGGTCGACGGCGTCGACGTGGGCCGGGCGCGGTCGCAGCGCCGGGCGGGCGTCGTCGCCGCGTGAGTCCTCCCTGCCCTCGCTGTGGTGCGGGGCCTCGGCGAGGGCGGTGCGGGCGTCGGTGAGGTGCATCGGCCCGTAGCCTCCGGTGACGCTGGGCGCGCCGCTGTGCGCGTCCCAGCGGGACTGGAGGTAGGAGACGGCGAGCAGCACGCTCTGCGGCACCCGGTACTTCTCGGCCGCGGCGGCGAACGCCTGCTGCAGCGTGTCCGGGGAGGCCGTGGCGGGGGAGGCCCGGTCGGGGGCCGGACCGGCGCCCAGCAGGGGCATCAGCAGGGCCGCCGAGGCGACGGCGCCGGCGGCTCTTCGGGCGCGTCGGTGTCCGGCGGGGGTGTGGGGGGCGGGGACGGATCCTCGCAATGCGGCCTCCTGGGACGGGCGAGCGGGGCGGGGCGTGCGGGGCCGAACGTGCGTCAGTCGTACCGGCTTGCCGACGGTCCGTCAATCATGCCCAAAGGAGGACGATTTCCCTTGTCAAGGGGGTTCGGGGCGTTTCGCGCCGACAGATGTGAAGGGGCCGGGAGGCAGCGGACGCGCACAGAGGCCCGCGGTGCGCCGCCGCTCTGGCGCACCGCGGGCCTTCTGGTCCGCCGGGATCGGTGAGGGATCCTCAGCGAGTGCCGACCGCCGCCCGGACGGCCCGCCGGGCCAGCTGGCAGTCGTCGTGCAGCCGTCGCAGCAGCAGCCGCTGCTCCTCCCCGGAGGGCACGGCGCCCGGGTGGGCCGCCCCCGGGGTGATCGGGGCCGCGTCGTGCAGGGAACGCTGCACGGCCGTCTCGTAGGTGCGGATCTCGCGGGTCAGCACCAGCATCAGGTTCACCAGGAACGCGTCCCGTGAGGCCGGGCCCGCGGACTGCGCGATCTGGCTGATCTGACGGCGCGCCACCGGCGCGTCGCCGAGGACCGCCCACAGCGTGGCCAGGTCGTAGCCCGGCAGGTACCAGCCCGCGTGCTCCCAGTCGACCAGCACTGGACCGGCCGGTGACAGGAGCATGTTCGACAGGAGGGCGTCGCCGTGGCAGAACTGGCCCATGCCCTGCCGGCCGGCGCTCGCCGCGATGCCGTGCAGGAGCTTCTGGAGGTCACCCAGATCCCGGTCGGTGAGCAGCCCCAGCTCGTGGTAGCGGGAGATCCGGGCCGCGTAATCCAGCGGCGCGTCGAACGTGCCTGCCGGGGGCCGCCAGGCGTTGAGGCGGCAGATCGCGCCGAGCGCCGCTCTGATGTCGGCCCTCGGCGGGGCCTCCACCGGATGCCGTTGGAGCGCCGCCACCCGGCCGGGCATCCGCTCGACGACCAGGGTGCAGTTGTCCGGATCCGCCGCGATCAGTCTCGGCGCCCGCACTGGGGGGCGGTGCCGGACGAACGTGCGGTATGCCACTATTTCGTGCCGGATCCGCTCGGACCACACCGGGGAGTGGTCCAGTAAACACTTGGCGACGGCCGTGCTCCGTCCCGTCGTGCCGACCAGGAGCACGGAGCGGCCGCTGCGGCGCAGCACCTGCACCGGCGCGAACTCCGGGCAGATCCGGTGCACCGACGCGATCGCCGTGCGCAGTTGGGCGCCCTGGGGGCCGGACAGGTCCAGTCGCCCGCTGAGCGGCTGCGTGCCGAGCACTCCGGGGCGCCGGCCGCGGCCCGCGCCGAGCACGGGGGGCGTGGGCCGGGCGGGATCGAGGTACGGGCCGCCGCCCGGACGGATGCGCGGCGACCGGGGCGGTGCGGACACGGAGGACGATGCTGTGTACATGGGCGAGACAGATCCCTTCGTGTGCCGGACGTGACGGCGCTGCCCCGACCGGCCCCTGCGGGTGCACCCTGGGGAATGTCCCTCGGCGACCGGGTCGGGGTGGCGCGTTCCTACCTGACACCCGTCGCCCAGTGGCACACCATCTGGCGCACCCTGGCGAAACCCTGGCGAATAGTCGCCCGGCAACTTTTGCGGGCTACTGTCAACTCAGCCGAGAACCTGGGGGCTTGACGTGAGCGGACAACCAAACACCCGCCTGGCGGACCTGTTCGGCCTGGCCGGCTGGTCCAAGGGGGAACTCGCGAGGCTGGTCAACCGGCAGGCGGCGGCCATGGGCCACCCCCAGCTGGCGACGGACACCTCCCGGGTGCGGCGGTGGATCGACATGGGAGAGATCCCGCGCGATCCGGTGCCGCGGGTGCTGGCGGCCCTGTTCACCGAGCGTCTCGGCCGTGTCGTGACCATTGAGGACCTCGGTCTGGTACGGCACGGGCGTGCGGGGAAACGGCGGGGCGGCGGGAGTGAGGAACATCCCGACGGCGTGCCGTGGGCGCCCGAACGGACCGCCGCGGTCCTCACCGAATTCACGGGAATGGACCTCATGCTCAACCGACGCGGCTTGGTGGGCGCGGGTGCCGTGCTCGCCGCGGGATCAGCACTCAGCAGCGCCATGTACGACTGGCTGCACACCGACCCCATCCTCTCCGCCGACGCTCCTGTCGTCGGCCGTTCCTTCGTCCGGGCCGAACCGGCCGGCTACGACCGCTACGAGGCCGCTCCCGTGGGGGCGGCCGAGGTCGACGAACTGGAATCCTCCGTGGAGGTGTTCCGGGCCTGGGACGCCGCCCGTGGCGGCGGACTCCAGCGCAAGGCCGTGGTGGGCCAGCTCAACGAGGTGGGCGGCATGCTCGCCTACCGCCACCCGCCCCATCTCCAGCGGCGCCTGTGGGGCGTCGCCGCCAACCTGGCCGTCCTCGCGGGCTGGATGTCGCACGACGTCGGCCTGGAGCCCACGGCGCAGAAGTACTTCGTCATCGCCGCCCACGCCGCGCGTGAGGGAGGCGACCGGCCCCGGGCCGGCGAGGCGCTGTCCCGGGCGGCCCGACAGATGGTCCACCTGGGCCGTCCCGATGACGCCCTGGACCTGATGAAGCTCGCCCAGTCCGGCTCCGGCGACCAGGTACTGCCGCGCACTCGGGCGATGTTCCACACCATCGAGGCCTGGGCGCAGGCGTCGATGGGCAAGAGCCAGGCCGTGCGCCGCACCCTCGGCCAGGCGGAGGACCTGTTCGTCTCCGACAAGAGCGATGTGCCGCCGCCCAGTTGGATGCAGTTGTTCAACGAGGCGGATCTGTACGGCATGCAGGCCCTGGCCTATCGCACGCTGGCGGAGTTCGAGCCGGGCGCCGCCGTCCACGCCCAGCACTACGCGGACAAGGCGCTGGCGCTGCGGGTCGACGCCCAGGAGCGGTCGAAGATCTTCGACTTCCTCTCAATGGCCTCGGCGTGCTTCATCGCCGACGACCCCGAACAGGCGGACCGGTTCGCGCGCCTCGCGCTGGTGTCGATGGGGCAGAACTCCTCACGCCGCACCTGGGACCGGCTGCGCCAGATGTACCGGCTCACGGCCGAGTACTCCGGTTCCCCGAGGATCGGCGAGCTGCGGGAGGAGATCCGCCAGGCACTGCCGAAGACCAAGGCGAAGGGGGGCAGCGGCGACAGCGCCTGGCTGTGAGCCGGCCGGTGAAGCGGCGGGGAAGACGGCCGCTCAGGGAGTGCCGGTGTGGTCGGGAGCGGTCACCCGGGCGACGAGCAGACAGGCGTCGTCCTCTGGTCCGCTCTCGCCGCACTCCTGGACGACCAGCCGCACGCAGTCCTGTGCGGTGTGCGTGCCGTGCAGCCGGGGGGCGAGGCAGAGGAGGCGGTCCTCCACGTCGGCCGGTGTGCCGCCCCCGGACATCAGTCCGTCGGTGTGCAGCAGGACCAGGTCGCCTTCTTGGAGTGTCTCCTCGGCCTGAGCGTAGGCGGCGCCCGGGGTGGCGCCGAGCGGGACGCCGTCCGCTCCGGCCAGCCGGCGCCCCTTCCCCGCGCGGAACAGCAGCGGGGCGGGGTGCCCGGCCCGCGCCCACAACAGGGTGCGGCGGTCGGGGAGATAGCGGCAGCACAGGGCGCTGCCCAGGGCCGGCTGGGCGTCGCCTTCGAGTAACTTGTCGAGCCAGGTGAGAAGTTGGGCGGGGTGGGTGCCCGCCATGGCCATGCCGCGCAGGGCGCCCAGCAGCATCGCCATGGTGGAGGCGACGGCCGGGTTCTGCCCGGTGAGACCGCCCACGCTCAACAGCGTCTCGTGGTGGGGGAGTTCGAGGGCGTCGTACCAGTCCCCACCGAGCGGTGAACCCGCGCGGGCGGGGAGGCGGAGGGCGGAGAGGTCGAGACCGCGGGGGCCGGAGTGAGGCAGGCGCAGCGCGCCCTGTGCGGGCGGCAGTTCGGCTTGCCGGAGTTCGGTCGCCCATCGGCGCTCGGCGCGGGCCGCCTGACGGTGCAGGCGCAGTGAGTCGCGGCTCTCGCTCACCTCTCGCCTGCCGCGCCGCAGGACGCTGACGTCGCGGAGCACGGCCCACATCGCGCAGGTGCCGCCGTCGGCGTCGACCACGGGCTCGCCCATCATGTGCAGGGCGCGGGTCTCGCCGTCCGGCCGGACGATCCGGAATTCCCCGTCGATGGGGCGGCCGTCGACGAGGCAGGCGGTGACCATCGCCGTCAGGGCGCGGCGGTCCTCCTCCAGGACCAGTGAGGGGAGTTCGTCGAGGGTGAGCGGAGGCGCGGCCGGGTCACGGCCGAGGAGGCGGTACAGCTCCGCCGACCAGAGGGCGTCGTCGGTGAGCAGGTTCCACTCGGCGCTGCCGACCGGGCCGATCAGGGGGTCACGCCGGCCGGCGGGCGCGGGCGTGGCTCCGCCGGTGGGGGAGGGGCCGTCCCGTAGCTGGGCCAAGTGTGCGTGCAGGTCTCCGAGTTGCCGTAACGCGAGGTCGTAGAGCGCGCGCTGCCATCGGCCCTGCGGGTCGGACCCGGCGCCCTGCGCGTCCCGTCGTACGGCGTCCACCTCGCCCGTGAGCCGTCGCGTCTGCGTGATCAGAGCGTCGACCCTGCCACGCCCTGGCGGCTGGGCGGCGGGGCGGTCCGCGGAGAGGGGGGACGGCATGACGCACTCCGATGGGGGACGGGACGGCCGGGGCGAGAGGGGCCGTTACGACTCTGGCACAGCCCGCCACGCGGTGTAAGGGATTTGGCAACACCCGATCCGGTGATGCGGCTGGCATATGCCAGGGTCTTCATGTCCAGGTCATGGGGTGCGAACGGTGTACTCGGGAGGCAGGTTAAGTCGTAGTCCGCGTACGTGACTTGGTGGATCTGGATAGGTGTGCGACGGGTGGTGCGCAGGTGTTCGACGACCATGTGTGCGCGGGTGCGCCGCAGGACGGCGGCCTGCCGGCGATCCCGGCCCTGCGGAGCACCCGTGCGTGACGCAGGTCACATCAATTCGCCGTCCATTCCGCGTAATGCGGAGGCCCGTTGCGAAGTCCTACAAGCACCACGCCGAAACGGCCGACCTCTCTCACCGCTGCGGAGACCGACCATGGACCTAGCTCACGTCACCGTCCGACAGTCCGCCCGAGCCCGGCTCTTCACGGAGGAGGAGCGGGAGGTGTCCGTCGCCGCGACCCTGCGCTACACCTCCGCCGACCCGCTCGCCGTGCACCTGGACTTCCCACCCGAGGCCGCGCTCCAGGGCGAGCCGGTCACCTGGACCTTCGGGCGCGCACTGCTGGAGGAGGGGCTGAACGGCCCGGCCGGCGGCGGTGACGTGCACATCTGGCCGTGCGGACCGGAGCGCACCGTTGTGGAGTTCCACTCGCCGATGGGGCTCGCCCTGCTCCAGTTCGACACCGCCGCCCTGCGCCGCTTCCTGCTCCGCAGCCACGCTGTCGTCGCCCCGGGCAGCGAGGACCTCACGAGTGCGGTCGACCGCGGGCTCGAAGCCCTGCTGGGCAAGTTCTGAGCCCGCACGCCGGCCTGTGCGGACCCGGCTCAGGCGTAGAGCGCCGGGCGCGGGGCGAGGCCGACCGTGACGCGCGCGCCCGTCTCCAGGGCGCGGACCCCGGCCTCGGCCACCGCGGAGGCCGCGTAGCCGTCCCAGGCCGTCGGGCCGGTGACCCGGCCCCGCCGGGTGGCGTCGACCCATGCCTGCACCTCGCGGTCGTAGGCCTCGGCGAACCGGACCAGGTAGTCCTGGGGCACCGGCGTGGCCGCCGAGCCGCCCGCCGTCACCAGCGGCCCCCGGTCGTCGCCGACGCGCACGCTGCCCGACTCGCACACGGCCTCGCAGCGCACCTGGTAACCGAAACCGCAGTTGACGAAGACCTCCACGTCGACCAGGACGCCGCCGTCGGTCTCGAAGAGCGCGAACTGCGGATCCCACAGCCCCTGCGCCGCGCCCGCCGACGGGCGGGGCCGCAGCACCGTGACGGCGGTCAGCTCCTGGCCCAGCAGCCAGCGGGCCGCGTCGATCTCGTGCGAGACCGAACTGTCGATCAGCATCGCGCTGGTGAACCCGGGAGGGGAGGAGACGTTGCGGTGCACGCAGTGCAGCATGAGCGGCCGGCCGAGCCCGCCGTCGTCCAGCACGGCCTTGAGCCGCCGGTACTCGGCGTCGTAGCGCCGCATGAACCCGACCTGCGCCAGCCGGCGACCCAGCCGTGCCTCCGCCTCCACCACCCGCAGCGCGCCCGCGGACTCCGGCACCATGGGCTTCTCGCACAGCACGGGCAGACCGCGGGCGAAGGCCGCGAGGAGCGCCTCTTCGTGCGCGGGTCCGGGCGAGGCGATCAGGACGGCCTCGACGCCGGGCGCGTCGAGCGCCGCCTCCGCCTCCGCCTCCGTGTGCACGACGCCCCCCTCGACGCCCGCGACGGCCTCCCGCGCACGGGCCTCATCGGGATCGGCCACGGCGGCGACCCTGGCACCGCTCACCACTCGGTCGAGGCGGCGTATATGGTCGGCTCCCATGTGTCCGGCGCCCAGTACGGCCACGCCCAGCAGCTCGCCCATGTACGTCCGTCCTCCCGGCCCACGGCGGTGATCACGCCGTAGGGTACGCGGCGGGCGGAGAACTACGCGGGCGGGCGGACAGCCGGGGGCGGCCCGGAGTGCTCGGGACCTTCAGTAGCGCAGCACCCCCGCGACGCGGTCCGCGTCGCCCAGCGTGCCGTCCGGGAGGAAGCGCACGTCGGCGCCCGTCTCCAGGCACTGCTCGACGATCTCGTCCACGATGTCCTCGCGGGCGTCCAGGTCGCCGCTCTCGGCCGGGATGAGATGGTCGCCGTCCTCGCGCACGGTGATCCGGTAGTTCTCCTCGACGGCCAGCAGCCGGATCCGGCCCTCGCGCGCGTTCCGCCACAGCTCGTCCACGCCGGCCGCGAAGGTCTTGTGACTCCGCGCCGAGTCCAGCTCGCGCTTCACCGCGGCGGCCTCCCGCCGGGCCTGCGCGTCGAGCACCGGACGCACGGCCTGCCACACGGCGTCGGGAGAGGCGTGGGCCAGCCCGCCGTGCGCGATGTGCACCGCGTCGCGGGCGGCCCCGCCGAACTCGTCCAGCAGGGACAGCGCGGCCGGCTCGCCGGTGACGTACACCGGCCGCGGGTTCTCGCGCAGCAGCCGGCCGAGGGCGGTGCCGGCGTCGCGCAGGAAGTGCCGGGTGGCCTCGTCGCGGAAGGCGCCGGGCACGTCGCCGACGCGTTCCCTGCGCTCGGCGGCGAAGTTCTGCGGGCGTCTGGCCAGCGGGAACCCGCCCCGGCGCTCCTCGACGACCCGGTCGACGCCGCCGTTCCACAGCGTGACGCGGTCGGCCGAGACCGACAGGACCCAGAACGGCCGCCCGGCGGCCTGAGCGGAGACGAGATTGCGGGTGAGGAAGGTGTCAGCCAGGACGACGCGCTCCGGCACGGGCCTGGCCAGCGACCACACCTGGTGCTCGCCCGGCGCCGCGAAGATCACCAGACCGTCCTCGGTGTGCGACAGGTCCACCTCCGCCAGCGCGCGGTCGAGCTGGCCGCCGACGTCGGCGCGGCGTTCCCGGGTGACCGACGGGTCGGCTTCCAGCTGCTTCTTCGCCTCGGACACGACATTGCGCAGCCGCACGCGGTCCTCGGCGTTCAGGGGCTCGCGGCGGTGCGTCGGGGTCAGCACGGACACCGCGGGATAGGGCCGGGGGCGGCGCAGTTCGGAGAGGGTCGCCTGGCTGAGTGCGTGCTCCATACCAGAACGATAGGTCCGATTCGCGCCCGGGGCATCGCGGCTGCCGGCGACGAGCGCGCGGAGTTCCGCGGGCGCCGGGAAGATGCGTCAAGGGTCCAGCTTTCCGCGCGGCTCCGGCTCATGGCCGTTCGTGCACATGTGCGGCAACTGTGTTTGGATACACAGGGTTTACACGCGTTCGACATACCGCACGTGACGGCTTGTTAAGGTGTTACTCGCCAGTAGCAAGCCTGGCGGGGGGAGGACAACGGTCCGGCGACGGGGGCGGATCGAGGTCACGCGTGTGAGCGGGGTGCGACGTCCGCATCCCGCACTCCGGCCTACTCGCCACACATTCAGACAGGTGAGATTCGTCAACATGGTTCGTTCCCTGGTCGATCTGCTGACCACGCACGCCACGCACCAGCCCGACCGGACCGCCTACCGCTACCTCCTCACCGGCGACCCGGACGGAGAGGTCCAGGAGATCTCCTACGCCCGCCTCGCCACCCGCTCCCTGGCCGTCGCCGCCTGGCTCCAGGACCGCGGACTCGCCGGCTCCCGCGCGATGCTGCTCTACCCGCCGGGCCTGGACTTCATCAGCGGATATCTCGGCTGCCTCGCCGCCGGGGTGGTCGCCGTACCGGGCGTGCCCCCGCTGGGCCGCTCCCGCAACCACCGGGCCCTCACCCGGACCAAGCGCCTGATCGCCGACGCCGACGCCAAGGTCATCCTCGGCGGCCGCGAGGTCGTCGACGCGCTCGCCGCGATGACCGGGGACCTCCCCGAACTCGACGGCATCACCCGTGCGGCCACCGAGGACATACCCGATGAGGCGGCCGCGTCCTGGCGCGCCCCCGACCTCACCGCCGACTCCGTCGCCTTCCTCCAGTACACCTCCGGCTCGACCTCCGCTCCCCGCGGTGTCGTGATCACCCACGGCAACCTGCTCGACAACGAGCGGGTCATCGCCGAACGCATGGGCCACACCCCGGACGTGATCGAGGAGTACGGTCACGAACTGTTCGTCAGCTGGCTGCCGGTCTACCACGACATGGGCCTCATCGGCCCGGTCCTCAACGCCGTGTACCTCGGCGTCACCGCCACCCTCTTCTCCCCGCTGCACTTCCTCCAGCGCCCCGACCGCTGGCTCAGGGCCGTCAGCCGCTACCGCCCGCACACCAGCGGCGCACCCAACTTCGCCTACGAACTGTGCCTTCGGCACGCCACCCCCGAACTCGTCGACGAACTCGACCTCCGTTCCTGGAAGGTGGCCTTCAACGGCGCCGAACCGGTCCGGGCGGCCACCGTGCGCAGGTTCGCCGAGACCTTCGCCCCGGCGGGTTTCCGCCGCGAGGCCTTCTACCCGTGCTACGGCCTGGCCGAGGCCACCGTCATGGTCACCGGCGGCACGGTCGCGGCGCGCCCCGTCCTGCTGGAGCCGGCCGACGGCGACACGGACGGCTCCGCCGTCGGCTGCGGCCGGCCCGGCCCGGGCCTCACCGTCGTCGTCGCCGACCCCGACGGACCGCGGGAACTGCCCGAGGGCGAGGTCGGCGAGATCTGGGTGCGGGGCGCCAGCGTCGCCAAGGGCTACTGGCGCAACGCCCTCGCCACCCGCGAGCACTTCCGCGCGACCCTCCCTGGCCACGAGGGCCGCTTCCTGCGCACCGGCGACCTCGGTTTCCTGCGCGACGGCGAACTCTTCGTCACCGGCCGCAGGAAGGACCTGATGGTCATCGACGGCCGCAACCACTACCCGCAGGACCTGGAACTCTCCGCCGAGATGTCCCACCCCGCCCTGCGGCCCGGCTGCACCGCCGCCTTCTCCGTGGACAGCGGCGTCGGCGGTGAACTCCCCGTGCTCGTCGCCGAGGTGGACCCCGACGCGGCCGGCGAGGCCGAGAAGATCGTCGACCAGGTCCGGGGCGCCATCGGGGAAGCCCACGGTCTGTCCGTGCACGACGTCGTCCTGGTCCACCCCGGCACGATCCCCAAGACCTCCAGCGGCAAGATTCAGCGCCGGGCCACCCGCACGGCCTACCTGGACGGCGCGCTCTCCGTGATCGGAGCACCCGCCGCCGGATGACGACGGCCGCCGCCGGACGGCTCGCCCCTGCCGGCGGCGCCCGACCGGCCTTCGCGGTCCGCCCCTTGCCCCGGCCCGCGCGCCCTTCACGGTGTGCGCCTCCCGCCGCGCACCCCTTTCCCGAGTTTCCCGAGGACTTGCTTCCCGATGCCTGTGAACCCGTCCCAGCCCGAGACCCCCGAGCCGCTTCCGACGAGCGCCGGGGGCGCGACGCCGGCCGTGGACGTGTCGACCGCCGAGGGCGTGCGCGCCTGGCTGACGGCCGCCGTGGCCGAGGCCGCCGGTCTCGACCCGGCGGGCGTCGGCGCACACCGCCCGATCGCCGAACTCGGTCTGGGATCGAGACAGTTGGTGGCGCTGGGCGCGGACCTCGCCGAGCGGACCGGCCGCACCCTTGACCCGTCCCTCGTCTTCAACCACCCCACGATCGCGGAACTCTCCGACGCCCTCTTCGAGGAGCTGCCCGCACGGCCCGCCGCCTCGGACGCGAAGAGTGCTGAGAACGCGACCGCGCAGCCGTCGCCCGCCGCGACGGACGACGACATCGCCATCGTCTCCATGGCCTGCCGGTTCCCCGGCGGAGCCGACGACCCCGAGGCGCTTTGGCGGCTCCTCGACACCGCCCAGGACGTCATCTCCGAAGCCCCCACCGGCCGTTGGGACACCCGGAACCTCCTCGACCCCGACCCGGAGGCCACCGGCAAGGCCTACACCCTGCGCGGCGGCTATCTCGACGGCATCGACCGCTTCGACGCCCCCTTCTTCGGCGTCTCCCCGCGCGAGGCCGCCGCGATGGACCCGCAGCAGCGCCTCCTGCTCCAGACCGCCTGGGAGACCCTGGAACGCGCCGGCATCGTCCCCGGCACCCTCGAGGGAAGCTCCACAGGGGTCTACATCGGCCTCTACGACAGCGGATACCTCTCCGCGGCCTCTCTCGGACAGCTCGACGGGCACGTCGGCACCGGGTCCGCCGCGAGCGTGGCCTCCGGACGCATCGCCTACACGCTCGGCCTCCAGGGGCCCGCGGTCACCGTGGACACCGCCTGCTCCTCCTCCCTGGTCGCCCTGCATCTCGCGGCGCGGGCCCTCGCGGCGGGGGAGTGCGACCTCGCCCTGGCGGGCGGCGCGACCCTGCTGGTGACCCCCCGCGCGCACGTCGAGTTCAGCCGGATGCGCGGACTGTCGCCGTCCGGCCGGTGCAGTCCTTTCTCCGCCGACGCGGACGGCGTGGTGTGGGCCGAGGGCTGCGGGCTGGTGCTGCTCAAGCGGCTCGCCGACGCGCGCCGGGACGGCGACCGGGTCCTCGCCGTCGTCAAGGGCACCGCCCTCAACCAGGACGGCCGCAGCCAGGGGCTCAGCGCCCCCAACGGGCCCGCCCAGGAACGGGTGCTGCGGGCCGCGCTGGACGCCGCCGGACTGCGCCCGCAGGACATCGACCACGTCGAGGCCCACGGCACCGGCACCCGGCTCGGCGACCCGATCGAGGGCGGTGCGCTCGCCGCCGTCTTCGGGCCCGGCCGCCCCGCCGACCGGCCCCTCGGCGTCGGCTCGCTCAAGTCCAACCTCGGGCACACCCAGGCCGCGGCGGGCATCGCCGGGGTCATCAAGACGGTGCTCGCCCTCAGCCACGAGCGCATGCCCGCGTCCCTGCACGCGGACACGCCCACCGAGCACATCGCCTGGGAGGGCAGCGGGCTGCGCCTGACCACCGACGCCGTGCCGTGGCCGCGCAGCGCGGACTGGGTGCGGCGGGCCGGCGTGAGCGCCTTCGGGATCAGCGGGACCAATGCCCACGTGGTGCTGGAGGAGGCGCCCCTGGACGAGCGGCCCGCGCGAGCGGAGTCCCCCGACTCCCCGACAACACTCCTCTTCCCGCTGTCCGCCCGCAGCCTCCCCGCCCTGCACGGCCAGGCCCGCAGGCTGGCCGACGCCCTGCGCGAGCACCCCGGTACGCCCCTGACCGCCGTCGCCGCGACCCTCGCCCACCACCGCACCCACTTCGAGCACCGCGCCGTCCTCCAGGCGGACGGCCACCGCGAACTCCTCGCGTCCCTCGACGAGTTCGCCCACGGCCGGCCCGACCCGGAGCGCATCGCGGGCCCGCGCCGCACCCTCCCGCCCGGCAAGGTGGCCTTCGTCTTCCCCGGCCAGGGCTCCCAGTGGACCGGCATGGCCCGCGACCTGCTCACCCGCGACCCCGTGTTCGCCGACGAACTCGACCGCTGCGACGGCGCGTTGCGGCCCTTCACCGAGTGGTCCGTCACCGCCGTCCTGCGCGGCGACACCGGCGCACCGTCCCTGGACCGCGTGGACGTCGTCCAGCCGGTCCTGTTCGCCGTGATGGTGTCCCTCGCCGCCGTGTGGCGGGCCCGGGGCGTCAGACCGAACGCGGTCGTCGGACACAGCCAGGGCGAGGTCGCCGCCGCCTGCGTCGCCGGGGCCCTCAGCCTCAACGACGCGGCCGCCGTGGTCGCCCTGCGCTCACAGGCCCTGACCGCCCTGTCCGGCGCCGGCGCCATGGCCGTCGTCGCCCTGCCGCACAGCGAGATCGAGGCCAAGCTCGCGGACCTCGACGGCCGGGTGTCCGTCGCCGCCGTCAACAGCGGCCGCTCCACCGTGATCGCGGGCGAGGTGGCTCCGCTCGAAGCACTCCTCGACGAACTCGACCGTGCGCAGGTGTTCGTCCGCCGCCTCGACGTCGACTACGCCTCCCACAGCGCCCAGGTCGAAGCGGTCCGCCCCGGCATCCTCGACGAACTCGACGGCGTGACCGCCCTCCCGACGTCCGTCGCCTGGTACTCCACGGTCACCGGCGAACCGGTCGCCGACGAACTGGAAGCGGACTACTGGTACGCCAACCTGCGCGAACCCGTCCGCTTCGCGCCCACCGTCGCACGCATGGCCGCCGACGGCTACCGCTGCTTCGTCGAACTGAGCCCGCACCCCTCCCTGTCGACGGCTGTGCGCACCGTCGGCGAGGAGACCGGCCACGACCTGCTCGCCGTCGGCTCACTGCGCCGCGACGCCGACGGGCCCGCCTGCCTGAACCGGGCCGCGGCCGAACTCCACGTCCACGGCCGGGACATCGCCTGGCGCCGCGTCCTGCCCGAGGCGTGCCCCGCCCGGCTGCCCACCTACGCCTGGGACACCGAACGGCACTGGACCGAACCCGAGGGCGCCACCGGCCCCGCCGGGCTCCTCGACCGCGCCGAGCACCCGCTGCTCGGCATCCGGCTCCGGTCCGCGGACGAGACCCGCTGGACCTTCCGCGGCGAGTGGTCCCCGGGCACCGCCGACTGGCTGCCCGACCACACCGTCTTCGGCCGCACCGTCGTCTCCGGCACGACCCTGCTCGAACTGTGCCGCGCCGCCCTCGCCGAGGCCCGCCCCGACGGCCCCGGCGACGTCACCGGCCTGCTCCTCCTCGCCCCCCTCGTCCTGCCCGCGACCGGCACCGTCGAGGTGTCCGTGGAGGTCACCGCCGAGGGCCCCGCGCCCGAGGTCACCGTGCACAGCCGCCCCCGCGGCCAGGAGGCCGCCGGCTGGACCCTGCACGCCACCGCGTCCGGCGCCGACCCGGCCCCCGAGACGCGGGACCGGCCCCCGGCCTGGCCCGAGGACGCGGCGCAGGCCTGGACCCCGGACGCGTACGAACGCCTCACCGGCGTCGGACTCGGCTACGGGCCCGCCTTCCGCGGTGTACGGGAGGCGACGCCGGCCGGGGACGGACGCCTGCTCGCCCGGCTCTCCCTGCCCTCCGCCGCCCGCGACGTGAGCGACCCCTACCCCGTCCACCCGGCGCTGCTGGACGCCGCCCTCCACGTCGCCGCCGCACTCGACGCCCGCGACGACCGGGTGCTGCTGCCCGTCGCCGTGGGCCGCTGCTCCCTGCCGCCCGGCGGAGCCGCCGAGCTGACCGCGGCCGTCCGCCGCACCGGCGCTTCGGACACCGACCTCACCCTCGACGTCACCCTGTGGGACGCCGACGGCTTCCCCGCCGGCCGGCTGGAGGACGTACGCCTGCGCGCGGTGACCCCGGCGGACCTCAGCGCCGGCTCGGAGAACGCGCGGCACCTCTACGAGGTGGCGTGGACGGCCGTCGAGCCCGCGAGGCCCGGCCCGGCGGACGCCGCCTGGGCCGCCGCCGGCGAACCCGGCGCCGTACGGGCGCTGGAGGCAGCCGGGCTGCGGGTCGGCGACACCGCCGCGGACATCGCCGTACGGTTCTGGCCTTCCGCAGAGGACGGTACGCAACCTGCAGCCGCCGCACACGAGTCGGCGGCCACCGCCCTGGCCGAGATCCAGGCGCTCCTCGCCCTCCCGCCCGGGCAGGCGCCCGCCCGGACGGTGTGGGTGACGCACGGGGCGGTCGCGACCGGCGAGTCGGACCCCGTGCCCGGCCTCGCCCAGTCGGTGCTGTGGGGACTGGCGCGCAGCGCCCGGGCCGAACACCCCGACCTCGGACTGACGTTGCTCGACCTGGACCCGGACGCCGACGCGGTGGCGGCACTCCGAGCCGCCACGGCTCTGCCGGAGGAGCCGGAACTCGCGGCCCGGGGATCGGAGTTGCTGGCGCCTCGGCTGGTCCGTGCGCGCGCCGCGGACGGGGGCGCCCTGCCCGTCGACGGCACGGTTCTCATCACCGGCGGCCTCGGCGCCGTCGGCCGGCACATCGCCCTTCTTCTGGCCGAACACGGCGTGTCACAGTTGCTCTTGACGTCACGTCAGGGGCAGTCGGATCCGCGTGCCGTTTCGGCCGTCGCCGAACTCGCCGCCCTGGGCGCGACGGCGGACGTGGTCGCCTGCGACGTGGCCGACGCCGACGCGCTGGCCGCCGTCCTCGCCGGCGTCGGGACCTCGCTGCGCGGAGTGGTCCACTGCGCCGGCGTCCTCGACGACGGAGTGATCGCCGAGCTGACCCCCGAGCGGCTCGCACGGGTGCTGCGGCCGAAGGCCGACGGCGCCGCATATCTGCACCGGCTCACTGCCGGGCTCCCGTTGGAGATGTTCCTGCTGGTGTCCTCCGCCGCGGGCGTCCTCGGCGCCGCCGGCCAGGCCAACTACGCCGCCGCCAACGTCTTCCTCGACCAGCTCGCCCACCACCGGCGCGCCCAAGGGCTGCCCGGCACCTCCGTCTCCTTCGGAGGCTGGGCCGGTGAGGGACTCGCCGCCGAACACGCGGACCTGGACCGCATGGCCCGCCTCGGACACCGCGCCCTCACCCCCGACCAGGGCCGCGACCTGGTCGAACTCTCCCTGCGGCGCGGCGCGCCGCATCTGGTCGCCTGCGCCTTCGACCTGCCTCGGCTGCGCGACACGGTCGCCGACGGCGGCGGGGCCGCACTGTGGCGCTCGCTGCTGCCCGCGCCCCGCGCCACCGGCCGCGACGCCCGCCTCGCCGACCGGCTGGCCGCGCTGCCCGAGCCCGAGCGCGCCGACCGCGTCCTCGCCCTGGTCCGCGAGGAGGCTTCCCGCGCCCTCGGCCTGCGCTCGGCGCAGGCCGTGCCGCCCGACCGGCCGCTGCGCGACCTCGGCATGGACTCCGTGACGGCGGTCGAACTGCGCAACCGCATCGGCGCCCGCCTGGCCGTCAAGCTCCCCGCCACCCTGCTGTTCGACCACCCCACGCCGGACCGCCTGGCCCGTCACCTGATCGACGACGCCCTCGACGGCAGGCGCCGCGAGCCGGCCGGCGCACGAGCCGCCACGACGACACCGGCCCCGGCCGCCGCGCCGCCGGCCGACGAGCCGATCGCCGTCGTGGCGATGGCCTGCCGGCTCCCCGGAGGCGTCGACGACCCGGACGGCCTGTGGCGGCTCGTGGCGGAGGGCCGGGACGCCGTCGGCCCCTTCCCGGCCGACCGCTGGGACGTGGAGTCCCTCTACGACGCCGACCCCGACGCCCCCGGCAAGTCCTACGCCCGCGACGGCGGCTTCCTGGACGACATCGGGTCCTTCGACGCCGGCTTCTTCGGCATCACCCCGAAGGAGGCCGCCGCCATGGACCCCCAGCAGCGGCTGCTCCTGGAGATCACATGGGAGGCCCTGGAGCGCGCCGGGCTCGTGCCCGCCGCCCTCGCCGGCAGCACCACCGGCGTGTACGTCGGCATGTTCGGCAGCGACTACCTGGCCGGCACCCGCCTCGACCAGCTCGACGGGTACGTCGGCACCGGCTCCGCGCTCAGTGTGGCCTCCGGCCGGCTCGCCTACGCGCTCGGCCTGCACGGGCCCGCCCTCACCGTCGACACCGCCTGCTCGTCCTCCCTGGTCGCCACCCACCTCGCCGCCCAGGCCCTCAGGGCGGGGGAGTGCGACCTCGCGCTCGCGGGCGGCGTCACCCTGATGGTGACACCGCAGACGTTCGTGGAGTTCAGCCGGCTGCGCGGACTGTCCCCGACCGGGCGGTGCCGGTCCTTCTCCGACGACGCCGACGGAGCGATCTGGGCCGAAGGCGCCGGCATGCTCGTCCTGAAGCGGTTGAGCGACGTGCGGCGCGACGGCGACGAGGTGCTCGCGGTGCTGCGCGGCACGGCCGTCAACCAGGACGGCCGCAGCCAGGGCCTGTCCGCGCCGAACGGTCCCGCACAGGAGCAGGTGATCCGCCGCGCCCTGGAACTGTCCGGGCTCACGCCCGCCGACATCGACCTCGTCGAGGCGCACGGCACCGGCACCACCCTCGGCGACCCCATCGAGGCCAACGCCCTCTCCCAGGTCTTCCGCGCCGGCCGGCCCGCGGACCGCCCGCTCCACCTGGGCTCCCTGAAGTCCAACATCGGCCACACCCAGGCCGCTTCGGGCGTCGCCGGTCTGATCAAGGTGGTGCAGGCACTGCGCCGCCACACCCTTCCGGCCACCCTCCACGCCGACACCCCGAGCCGCCACGTCGACTGGGACGACAGCGGACTGCGGCTCCTCCACGAGGCCCGGCCCTGGCCGGCGACGGCGGAGCGGGTCCGGAGGGCCGGTGTGAGCGCCTTCGGCATCAGCGGGACCAACGCCCATGTGATCGTGGAGGAGGCGCCTTCCGTCGAGGCCCGCAGTTCGGCCGGCACCGCCCCCGACGCCGACGCCGACGCCGGACTCGAACCCCGCTCGCCGAAAAGGCTGTTCGTGCTGTCCGGGCGAGGTGAGGCAGCGGTGCGCGCGCAGGCCGCGCGGATCGCCGCATACCTCACCGAGGACACCCCGCTGCCCGACCTCGCCCACACCCTCGCCCGGCACCGCAGCCACTTCGAGCGGCGCGCGGCCGTCGTCGCCGGCGACCGGGACGAACTGCGCACCGCACTGGACGCGTTGGCGTCCGGGCGGGCCCCGCTGGCCGCGCCCCGTGAGGAAGGCTCCGGAAAGGTCGCGTTCGTCTTCCCCGGCCACGGCGGCCAGTGGGCGGGCATGGGACTGGAGTCGTACGCCCAGTCGCAGGCGTTCCGGGAGGAGCTGGACCGGATCGACGCGGCCGTGCAGCGGCACGTCGGCTGGTCGGTGCTCAACGTGCTGCGCGCACCCGAGGAGTTCTCCCCGCTGGAGCGCACCGAGTACCTCCAGCCGACGCTGTTCGCGGTCAACGCGGCGCTGGCCGCCGCCTGGCGCGCGCTCGGCGTCACCCCGGACGCCGTGGTCGGCCACAGCCTCGGCGAGATATCCGCCGCCTACCACGCCGGCGCCCTCACCCTCGACGAGGCCGTGACCGTGGTGTCGGGGCGTGCCCAGGCCGTCGTCCCCCACGTCGGACACGGCGGCATGCTCGCGGTGGACCTGCCCCACCATGAAGTGGAGGAACTCCTCGCCCCGTACGCGGGACGGCTGTTCGTCGGCGCAGTCAACAGCGCCCGCTCCACCGCCGTCTCCGGAGAGGCCGACGCGCTGTCCGAACTGGAGCGGCTGCTAGCCGAGCGGGACGTCACCGTCCGCCGGCTGTCGACCCCGTTCGCCTCGCACAGCCCGCTCATGGAACCGCTGCGCGACGAACTCCTCGACCGCTTCTCCGCCGTCCGGGGCGCCCCCGCGGACACCCCGCTGTACTCGGCGGTCCTGGCCGAACCCGTGCCCGGCGACAGCCTCGACGCCGCCTACTGGTACGGCAACCTCCGTCAGCCGGTCCGCTTCGCGGACACCGTGCGGCGCATGCTGGACGACGGCTACCGCCGCTTCGTCGAACTCGGCCCCCACCCGTCCCTCACCGCCTCCGTCGAGGCCGTCGCCGCGGAAGCCGGCGTCGACGCGGTCGCCGTGGGCTCGCTGCGCCGGCGGCAGGACGGCCACGCGGTCCTGCTGCGCCGGGTCGGCGAGCTCTACACCGCCGGACACATCCCCCACTGGCCGGCGCTGTTCCCGCGCGGCCGCCGACTCGACGTGCCCACCTACGCGTTCACCCGCGAACGCCACTGGATCGCCCCCGCCCCGGCGACCCCGTCCGGCGGCTCCCCGCTGCTCGGCACGCACATCGAGGCCGGCGACGAACCGGGACGGCACTTCTTCCAGACCGAACTCGCCCCGCGCGACAGCCGCTTCGCCTACCTCACGGACCACAAGGTCGGCGGCGAGGTCTGGCTTCCCGCCGCCGCCTTCCTCGACATGGCCGTGGAAGCGGCCGCGTCGGTGGGCGACGGCGACGAAGTGCGCCTGGCCGACGTGCGGTTCGTGCGACCGCTGCGCCTCGACGAGGGCACTCCCGTGCGGTTGCAGCTCGTCCTCCGGCCACAAGAGGAGGACGGAGTACGGGAGTTCACGATCTCTTCGGCCGGCGTCGGCGGGCTGTGCTGGGAGACCCACGTCACCGGCCGGATCGTCGCGGACACGGACGCCGGCACCGAAGCCGTGCCCGTGCCGCGCCTCGACGAGACGCGTGCCGCATGCCCGGAGAGCGTCCGACTCGACGACATGTACGCCCGGTTGGGCTCCCTCGGCATCGACTACGGGAGCGCCTTCCGCAACCTGGAATCGGCTCACCGCGGTCCTGCCGCCGCCGTCGGCCGCCTCGCCGAGCGGCCCGCGGCCGGTCATCTCCTCCATCCCGCCGTCCTGGACTCCGCCTTCCACACCGCCGCCCTGCCGGCGGACGCGCCGGACGGGCGCGCGTTCGTCCCGGCCGGCTTCGGCCGCGTCCGCGCCGCCGGACGCCGTGGCACACCCGTCTGGGCGAGCTGCGAACTGCGGTCGGTGACCGGCGACACCGCCACCGTCGACCTGCGGCTGTGGGACGCCGACGAACAACTCCTGTTGGAGATCACCGACTTCCGCCTCACCGCCCTTTCTCCGCTGGACGGCGCCCTCTTCGAGACCCGCTGGCAGTCCCGCCCGGCCGCCCAGGCCGCGCCCGCCGAGGGCGGCTGGCTGCTGCTGGTCGACGGGACGGGAGCCGAGGCGGCAGGAGCCGGTGCGACCGGCAACGGCGGGACGGCGACCGAGGGGATCGTGACCAGCGGGAATGCGGACGGTGGGATCCTGACCGGCAGGACCGTGACAGACGGGACCGCCGTCGCCGAGGATCTCGCCGCCCGCCTGGCCGCGTCCTCCGTGCCGTACGTCCTCGCGCGCAGAGGCGCCGAGTTCGGCGTCGAGGGCCCCGGGCGGTACGTCCTCGACCCCGCCGACCCGGCCCACCTCGCCCGTCTGCTCGACGAGGCCTTCCCCGAGGCCCCGCCGGCGCACGTCGTCCAGCTCGCCGCGCTCGACGCCCCGGCCGTCGCCGACGGGCCGAGCGCCGAGGAAGCGGCCCGGCGGTGCTGCCTGAGCACACTGCACCTCGTGCGCGCGCTCACCGACCACCCGCGGGGCCGCGTCCCGCGCCTGTTCGTCGTGGTCCGCGGCAGCCAGGCCGCCGGGGACAGCGAACAGGTCACCCACCCGCAGCAGGCCCTCGCCTGGGGTTTCGGCCTCGCGGTCGCGCAGGAGCACCCCGAGCTGTCGACCACCCTCGTCGACCTGCCACCGGCCGGCGGTGCCGACTCCCTGTGGACCCAGCTGCGGCACGCCGACGACGAACGCCTGGTCGCGCTGCGGGAGTCGGGCCGGTTCGTGCCCCGCCTGGCCCGCACCCGCCCCGACAGCGACGGCGGGCCCGGCCTCACCCTCGACGGCGTCCATCTGATCACGGGCGGCCTGGGCGGCCTCGGCCGCGTCGTCGCCGAACGGATGGTCCGGCGAGGTGTCCGCCGCCTCGCCCTGATGAGCCGCGGTGCCCCCGCCCCGAAGGCCCGGGACTGGATCCGGGGCCTGGAAGAGCGCGGCGTCACCGTGCACCTCGCCCGCGCCGACGTGGCAGACCGCGCGCAACTGACGGCAGCCCTGGACGCCGTACGACGAGAAACCGGACCCGTCGTGGGCATCGTGCACGCGGCCGGCGTCCTCGACGACGCGACGCTCGCGAACCTGACCGACGAGCGGGTCCTGCGCGTCCTGGCACCGAAGGTGCTGGGCACCGCGCTGCTCACCCAACTCGTGCCAGATGCAAGGAAATTGATCCTGTTCGCGTCGGCGGCCGGGCTGCTCGGCTCACCCGGCCAGAGCCCCTACTCGGCGGCGAACGCGTTCCTCGACGCCTGGTCCCACCATCTCGCGCGCACCGGACGGCGGGCGCTCAGCCTCGACTGGGGCGCCTGGTCCGGCGTCGGCATGGCCGCCGAGTCCGACGTCCGAGCCGCCGCGACGGGGCGCTCCGGACTGATCGCCTTCTCCCCGCAGGAGGGCGGCGAGCTGTTCGACCGCGTACTGGACACCTCCCGCCGCCAACTCGCTCCCATGACACTGGACTTCACCCTCCTCGAACTGGACCCGGACGCCGTGCGCACCCGACCGGTCCTCGCCGGGCTGGTCACCGCCCCCACCGCGAGCGGTGACGCGGACGGCCTGGTGCGCAAGGTGTTCGCCGCGACGACCGACACCGACCGCCTCACCTGGGTGGAGGCATACGTCCGCGCCCGCGTCGGCGAGGTATCCGGCGGCCTGGTCGACACCTCCGCGACCACCGCGCTCAAGGAACTCGGCCTGGACTCCCTGATGTTGCTGCGGCTGCGCAACGCCTTCGCCCGTGAACTCGGCGTGGAACTGCCCACGGCGGAGCTGTTCGCCGCCTCCGACGTCCGGAGCCTCGCGCGAACACTGGCCGCCGCTCTGCCCGACCGGGCGGCCGACCCGGCCGCCGCCGGCCCGAGCACCGCCGCCGGTGCGGGGGCCCACCCGGGCGACGGCCAGGAGGAGGGCGCACCGGAGAGCGAGACCCACCCCGCCACCCGTGACGTCGTACGCCTGCTGCGCAGCGCCGGACCCGGCATGCCGCAGGCCGCCCACGCGGTCGGTCTCGCCGTACACCTCACCACGCCCACCGACCGCGAGACGCTCACCGGCATCCTCACCCGCCTCGCCGCCCGCCATGCCGCCCTGCGCACAGCCGTCGTGACCGGCGCCGAGGGGCGGGAGCTGAGAGTCGTCCGGGAGCCGGAACAGCCGTTGCTGCGCTGGACGGCCGTGTCCTCGCAGGTCGAACCGGCGGACCGGCTGCGGGAGTTGCTGGAGCCGCCGTTCGACCTCGCCACCGCGCCCCTGTGGCGGTTCGAGCTGCTGGACGCCGGGGCCCGGGGCCAGACGCTCGTCTTCGGTGCGCACCACGCCGTCAGCGATCTCCAGTCCCTGCTGCTGGTGACGAGCGAGATCGACGCCGAACTGGCCGGCGTCCCGCTCAGCGGCGACCCCGTCAACCGGGACGTCCACCTCCTGATCTCCGCCCAAGGGGACGGCGAGGGCGCCGTGAGCGAGGACTGGCGCGAGGCCTTCGAGGGCGTCGAACGGCTCGACCTGACGCTCTCCGCGCCCCGCCCGGACCGGCGCTCCTACCGCGCCGGAAGCGTCACCCTTGCGCTGCCTGACGGCCTCATGGACCGGGTGTCGAAGGCCGCGAGCCGCCTCACCGTCACACCCGCCGCCTTCTGCCTCGGCACGCTCACCGTGCTGCTGGCGCGCGAGCGGCAGAGGGAGCGGTTCGCGCTCGCCGTGCCGGTGGACACCCGCGTCCACGCTGACGCCTTCGACGCGGTGGGCTTCTTCGGCGTGCCGGTGCCCTTCCCGGCCGAGGCGCGGTCGGCGGAGCCGGTGGCGGACGTGCTGCGCCGCACCGACGGCCGGCTGCAACGGCTGCTGGCCAAGGGCGCCATGTTCTCGGACGTCCTCGCCACCCTGGCCCGCCAGGGCCTCCACCGGGCGAACGCTCCGCTGGTGGAGGTCTACTTCAACTTCGTCCGCCACGGTGGCCGCCTGAGGAACCTCGACGTGCTGCCGGCCGGGACGGGCTACTCCGACCTCGACCTGATGGTCACCCTCACCCCGGACGCCGACCGGCTCCGGCTCGACCACAACCTCGACATCATCGACGCGCGCGCCGCGAAGGGGCTGGGGGACCGGTTCCTGCGGCTGCTCGGGGAGGCGGCGGACGACGCGTCGGGATCGGTGGGCCCGCCGCCCGCCGGGGCGCAAGCCACGCCGGAGCGGGCCGCGGCCGTGTCCTCGCTCGCCGAGCGGCCCCGCTCCCTCGCCCTCGCCGCCACCTTCGCCCTCGGCCACCTCCCGCCGATGTGCGAGGCGGCCCTCGCGAGCGGCGGGGCGCCCGTCGGCCTCACGGTCGCCGAAGCGCCGTACCACCAGGTGCTCGCCGCCCTGCGCGACCCCTCGGGCGTCTTCGCCGATCCGGCGACGGCGGCGGGCGCCGTACTCCTGCGGGCCCGGGACCTGGAACGGTTCGGCCCGGTGGACGACTCCCTCCTCGCCGAACTGCGCGCCCAGTACCCGGCAGCGCTGCGCGCCCTGGCCGAACGCACCCGCAGGCCGTTGATCGTCGGCTTCCCGCCCTCGGCCGGCGTCGACGACCGCCTCGCACGCTGGGAGCGCGCGATCGCGGAGGAACTCACAGGTCTACCGGGCATCGCGGTGCTCGGACCCGACGACTGGACCCGCCACCACACCGTCGACGACCGCTTCGACGAGCGCACCGAGCGCCTGGCCCACCTGCCCTTCACTCCACATTTCCAAGCGGCGGTGGCCCTGACCCTCGCCGAGACGGTCCGGGCGGTGCTGCGGCCCGCGCCGAAAGTGATCGCCGTCGACGGCGACCAGACGCTGTGGAGCGGGGTCGCAGGGGAGATCGGGCCCGAGGCCGTCGGCCTGTCCGGGCCGCGCGCCCTGTTCGCCCGCCGTCTGCTCGCCTGGCGCGAGGCGGGCGCGCTGCTCGCGCTCGTCAGCAACAACGACGAGGAGACCGTCCGCGCCGTCCTCGACCGGCCCGACAGCCTGCTCGAGCCCGGCCACTTCAGTGTGCTCTCCGCCGCCTGGGGCCCCAAGCCGACCCGTCTGACGGAGGCTGCGCGCTCCCTCGGCCTCGGCGTGGACAGCTTCCTGTTCCTGGACGACAACCCGGCAGAGATCGGCAAGATGCGCGCGGCGCTGCCCGAGGTGCTGTCGGTGACCGTCCCGCCCGAGGACCGACTGGAGAGCTTCGTGCGCCGGTTGTGGCCGCTCGTGCCGGCCGCGGCCACGGCCGAGGACGCGCTGCGGGCCCGTTTCTACGACCAGGAACGCCAACGGGACGCCGTCCGGGAACAGGCCGGCTTCGCCGACTTCCTGGACGGGCTGGAACTCGAGGTCGACGTGCGCCCCCTGGGCGAGGACGACGTACGGCGGGCCGACCAACTCGTGCACCGCACCAACCAGTTCACCCTGCGCGCCCGGTCGGCCGACGGCGGCGACCTCGAACGATGGCGGCAGCGCGGCGAGGTGTGGACGGCCGCCGCGCGGGACCGTTTCGGCGACTACGGACAGATCGGACTGCTCGCCGTGCGCGCCGAGGGCGACCGACTCGACGTGCTGGCCTGGCTGATGAGCTGCCGTGCCCTCGGACGGGGCGTGGAGGAAAGGCTGTTGGGCTGGCTCGCCGACTGCGCCGACGAACTGGGCTGCGCCAAGGTCCGGTTGACGGCGGAACGCACTCCGCGCAACGCGCCCGCCCGCCGGATCGTGGCCGCCCTCGGGGGCGGCCGGCCGGACGACGAACGGCTGGAGGCCGTGGTCGCCCCGGAACACCTGCGGGCGTTCCGTTCCTGGGAACAGTGAGGACCCCGCGCCGCCGCTCCGGATGCGGCGCGGAAGAGGAAGGACCGTGCACACCGTGAAGGGCTTCGATGCGTGACATGAACGAGGACGCGGCGACGAACGCCGGGCAGCGGGCGACCGCCGAGGCCATCGAGCGGGGCGGGAGCGGGCTCGGCGTCACCGAACTGCTGGCCTTGGTCATGCCGGCGACCCGGGAACCGGCGGGGGAGGAGGGGCAGTTGACCCCGGAGACCCCGGAGACCCGGGAGACGCCGGAGACGCCGGAGACGCCGGAGGCCCGGGAGGCCCGGGAGGCCCGGGAGGCCCGGGAGACGCCGGAGACGCCGGAGACCCGGGAGACCCAGGAGAGCCCGGAGAGCCCGGAGAGCCCGGAGAGCCCGGAGGCCCCGGCCACCCCCGCCCTCGCCCCGGCCACCCCCGCCCCGGACGTCCACGCCCTCGCCGACGCCATCGCCGCAGCGGCCGGCCGCTATCTGCCCGAGGGCCGCCTCGCCCCCGACGCCGACTTCTTCGACGCGGGCGGCAGTTCCGTGCACGCCGTCGAACTCGCGGCGGATCTGGAGCGCGACCTCGGCGTGGAACTGGACCTCGACGACGTGTTCGCCGACGCCCGCCCCCTCAGCCTGGCCCGGCGCTGGCTGCGGACGAACCCCGGCCATGAACCGCACCCGGCCGTCGCCCCACCACGCCCGCCGGCCCCGGCCCCGCAAGCCGCCCCGCAGACCGCCCCGGCCTCCGCCCCGCAGACCGCCCCGGTCCCGGCCGGACAAGCCGCCCCCACCGTCGCCCCGCAAGCCACCTCGGCCTTCGCCGCGCAGACCACCCCCGCCTCCACCACGCGGCCCGCTTCCGCCCCCGCTACGTCCCCCCGCCCGACACCCCCCGCCCCCCACTCCGGCCGAACCTCCGCCCGCCCCGAGGACCTCGACCAGATCCTGGCCGATCTCGCCCTCGCCGACCGTCTCCCCTTCGTCCGCTCGCCCGAGCCTCTGCCGCCCCGCCGGATCCTGCTCACCGGGGCGACCGGCTTTCTCGGCGGCCACCTGCTGCTGGACCTGCTCCGGCACAGCGACGCGCACGTGTACTGCCTGGTCCGGGGCGCCGACGAGGAGGCGGCGACCGCGCGCCTGGCCGAGCAGTTGCGCGGCTACCTGCTGCCGTGGAACGGGGAGGTCCGCCGCCGGGTCACCGTCCTGCCCGGTGACATCCGCCGCCCCCGCCTCGGCCTGTCCGAGGAACTGTGGGACACCCTCGCCCACGAACTGGACGCCGTCGTCGGCGTCGCGGCGGCCGTCGACTTCCTGCGCGGCTACCAGTCGCTGCGGACGAGCAACGTCCTGGGCGCCCTCACCCTGGCCGGACTCGCCACCGCCGGACGCCCGAAGCCGCTGCACCACATCTCCTCGATCGCCGTCTTCAACGAGGTCGGCATCACCTCCATGGGCGAGGACGACCCCCTCGCCCACGTCGACGACCTCGTGGCGGGCTACGACCAGTCCAAGTGGGCCGCAGAGGTCGCTCTGCGCCGCGCCCGCGACCACGGACTGGTCGTCTCCGCCCTGCGCCCCGGCGGCATCGGCGGCCACACCCGGACCGGCGCCCACAACCCGCTGGACCTCAGCAGCGGCCTGATCTCGGCGTTCGGCCGCTTCCGCACCGTACCGGCGTTCCGCAACCTCAACGTGGCCCCCGTGGACTGGGTGAGCCGGGTCGCCGCGGCCGTCGTCTGCGAACCCGACGCCTGGGGCTTCGACTACAACCTCACCGGCGTGCCCAACACCCTCGACGACGTCGTCCGGGACATGGCCTTCGGCGGCATGCACGTGCGCGTGCACGGCTGGGACGAGTGGCGCGGTGACACCCTGGCCCGCCTGGAGGCCGAGCCGGTCCCCGAACTGAACTTCCTCAGCCGGGTGTTGCAGAGCCCCACCGCCCTCAAGCTGTGCGAGGCCACGCTCACCGGCCCGGCCGCGAGCGCCGAACGCACCGACGCCCTCGTCGAGGCCCTCGGCCTGCCGCCCGCCGCCCGCTACGACGCCCGCGCCCAGCTGAAGACGTTCGAGAAGCTCGCCGACGACGGCCTCGCCCGGCTCCCGGACAAGAACGACCAGCCCTACCTGTGGTTCTCGGAGACCACCGAGGGCAGCGTGCGTGCCAGCACGGCCGCGGACGGCACGCTCTCGCCCTGTTCGATGTCCCTCACCCTCTCCATCGCGAGCATGCACCAACTCGTCAAGGAGCGCCGCGTGGACGTCACCGGCGAGGTCGTCTGCCCCGCCGTCCACCCCGCACCGCTCACCGTCGAGCACGGAGACGTCTGGGTCCGCCCCGAGGAGGGCATCCCGCAGCAGCACGGCATGCGGCACCGACTCCTGCGCTACCGGCTGCGGTTGCGTGACGCCGACGGCCGAGTGTGGTGGCTGGAGGGACACAAGCACGCCCGGGCCCGCCGCGACGTCTGGCGCCAGACCCGTGCCCTCACCGTCGAGCTGGGCCGCGAGGGCGAACCGGCCACGCTCACCGGCGAGGTCGTCGTCCCCGCCGACTCCTACGTCCGCGACCAGATCGACGGCATCCAGGTCGCCCCCCACCTCACCGCACGGGAGAAACGCGCCGCCAAGCTGACCTGGCTCGCCTGGTTCGGCCTGGAGATGGGCCGCGGCCTGCTCGGGCCGTTCGCCCGCGCCGCCGCCGACCTGCTCGACCTGCGCCGCACCCCGAACACCACGGAGCACCACCGATGATCTTCAGAACGCCCCCGGCCACCCGCCGCCCCTTGCGCAGGGTCAGGACGGCCCCCGCCCTGCGCCCCCTGCGCCACCGCCTCGACCCGGCCCGCGTCGAGGAGATCCCGTTCCACGCGCCGGACGGCGTCCGCCTCGGCCTCACCCGCATCGGCGACGGCCGCGCCGGCGACACCGACCGGCCCGCCGTGCTCCTGCTGCACGGACACACCGCGTCGTCCGACATGTTCCTGCTCCCCGAGACCCGCAACCTCGTCGACGCCCTCCTCGACGACGGCTACGAACCGTGGCTGCTGGACTGGCGCGGCAGCTGCCGCCTGCCCTACAACGAGACCGGTCAGCGCTACACCTACGACGACGTGGCCCTGTACGACATCCCCGCGGCCGTCGACCACATCCGCGGGCGCATCGGCGAGCGCCCCCTGTTCGCGGTCGCCCACTGCATCGGCTCCCTGACCCTGTCGCTCTCCCTCACCGCAGGCCTCGTCCCCGGCCTCGCCGGCGTGGTCTCCCAGGGCGTCTTCCTCACCCCGAAGCTGGCGGGCCGCACCTCCCTGTGCATGACGATCGCCGGGGAGCTGCTGAAGACGCGGATCGACCACATCCCCGTCGACTTCCGCAAGGTCGGCCTCCGCTCCCGCTACACCCCCCTGTTCGCGCTGGCCGCCCGCAAGGCGGACTGCCCCGACCCCACCTGCCAGATACTGCACCACTCGGCCTGGGGCACCGGCGCCTCCCTCTTCGTCCACGAGAACCTCGCCGACGCCACCCACGACCGGCTCGCCGACCTGCTCGGTCCGGCCCCGCTGTGGATCCTGCCCCATCTGCGCCGTATCGAGCTCGCGCGCACCGTGGTCCGCTGGCACGACACCGACCACCGCTACCGGGCCCTGCCGCCCAACGCGCTCGACGCGGCCGCCCGCATCGACACGCCCGTGCTGCTGCTCGCCGGCAGCGACAACGGCCTCTGGCTCGACTCCCAGCGGCTGTGTCACGACGTCCTCGCCCGTCGGCAGCCCCAGCTCGACGTGCGATACACCGAGATCCCCGGCTACGGCCACCTCGACACGTTCATCGGCCGGGGCGCCGCCCTCGATGTCTTCGGCCACATCCTCGACTTCCTCGGCGAACGCCGGTGACGCGGACCCCGGCGGCCGGTTACGGTACGCGTCAGTAACCAGAGGGCACCGCACCGCAGGAGGGCACCATGCCGCAGCTCGAAGTCGCCGGCGCAGCACTGACGTACGACGACGAGGGCCCGCGCGACGGCGACACGGCTCCCCTGGTCTTCGTGCACGGCTGGACGGCGAACCGGCACCGCTGGGACCACCAGGTGGCGCACTTCTCCGAGCGGCGCCGGGTGATCCGGCTCGACCTGCGCGGGCACGGCGAGAGCAGCGGGGCGGGCGTGAAGACCGTCGACGAGCTGGCCGAGGACGTCCTCGCCCTCCTCGACCACCTCGGGGTCGAGCGGTTCGTCCTCGTCGGCCACTCGATGGGCGGGATGATCTCGCAGACGATCGCCCTCGCCCACCCGGAGCGGGTCGAGCGGATGGTGCTGGTGAACTCCATCGGCCGGATGGTCTACAGCAGAGGCAGAGGCCTGCTCATGGCCGTCTCCACCCTCGTGCCGTTCAAGCTGTTCGTCGCCGCCAACATCCAGCGCGCCTTCGCGCCCGGCTACCCCCGCGAGGAGATCCGCTCGTACGTGAAGTCCTCCGCGGACACCCCGCGCGAGGTGGTCATGACGCTGTACGGCGCGATGCGGGCCTTCGACCTCCTGGACCGGGCGGGGGAGATCCGCACCCCGACCCTGATGATCCACGGCTACCACGACGTCCAGCTGCCGCTGCGGCAGATGCTGCGCATGGCCAAGGCCTACCCGGACGCCACGGTCCGCGTCCTCGACGCCGGCCACGAACTGCCCGTGGAGAAGCCCGCCGAGCTGACCGCCGCGATCGACGCGTTCGTGACCGCCGCCCGCTGAGGCGCCCGGCTCAGGCGGCGGCTCACAGGACGATCTCGGACGCCTCGCTCCGCGTCTGCGCCGGAACTCCCGGCGCGGCGCCGTCCGGCGCGGGGGGAGCCTCGGGCCCCCGCGCCGCGGCGTCCCGCGCGTCCCACAGCCGGATCGTGCGGACGTAGCCGTACACGACCGAGGCCGTCGCCAGGAGGAGGAGCGGTCCGAACACCCACGGGTGGTCGGCCATCTCCTGCGGCAGCCACCGATAGGACGCCAGCAGCGCGACGAACACGGTCGCCCCGTGCGCGACGAACCGGATACCCGACCGGTCCCAGCCGCGGTCGAAGGTGCGCAGCCCCACCTCGACGGTGAGTGCGAACACCACGCCGGCGATCAGGTCCGCGCCGTAGTGGTAGCCGAACCCCAGCGTCGCCCCGAGCGTGGCGGCGAGCCAGAAGACGCCCGCGAAACGCAGGGCGCGCGGCCCCCTGCGGGAGTGGAGGAAGATCGTGGTGGCCCACGCGGTGTGCAGGCTGGGCATGCAGTTGCGGGGGGTGACGTCGTCGTACGGCATCGGCCGGGGGACGCCGAGCTGCGGCGGTGTGTCCGGCCAGATGTCCGCCCACGCCCAGTGCCCGCCGCCGGTGCCGAAGGCGCCCGTGCCGTAGGCGAAGACCGGCCCGACGACCGGGAAGACCATGTAGACGGCCGGCCCGAGCAGCCCGATCACCAGGAAGGTGCGGACCAGGTGGTGGCGGGGGAAGCGGCGCTCGGCCGCCACGCGGCGCAGCTGGTACAGCGCGACGACGACCGCGGCCACCGCGAGCTGGGCGTAGACCCAGTCGAGCAGATGGGGGCCCACCGGGGCGGTGGCCCTGACGAGCCGGCCGGCCAGCCACGACGGGTTGCCCAGCGCGTGATCGGCGGTGACCACGTACTGGTCGAGCACCGTCGGGCGGGTCTTCGACGTGATGAGCAGCCAGGTGTCGCCGGTCTTGCGGCCCGCCACCAGCAGCAGCCCCAGCCCCACGCCCTTCAGCAGCAGCACGCGTTCGGGACCGGCACGGCGCGTGACGGCCACGACCGCGCACCCAAGGATCACCCACAGCGCGCCGTTGCCGAAGGGGTTCCCGGAGGTGACCTCGATGCCGAGCGCCCACCGCGTCAGCGCGAAGACGACGTCGATGCCGACGGCGGCGCCGAACGCGATGAGCCGCTGCCGCCAGGTGAGGACCGCCATCGTCAACGCCATGCCGGCGTACAGCAGGAATCCCGACTTGGGCGCGAGCACCACTTCCTGCGCCTGTGTGGAGATCGGTCCCGGCAGACCGTAGTGACGCGCGGCGATCTCCAGCGCGACGAGGAACGCGACGGCCACCGCGCCGGCCGTGGCCCACAGCATCGTCCTCGGTCGCCGCGCGGCGGACCCGATGCCGTCCTTCATGTGCGAGAACACCCGCGCTGCTGTGCTTTTCAATGTGCGTGAGGCCGATGTGTGAGTCATTGACAGGTTCGAACATGCTAACGGAGCTGATTGATCGGTCAGGCGGAAGCAGCCGGATTCGCCGCGGCCGTCGCATGGGCCCTTCAGTCGTCCTCCTCTTCCTCCCCGCAGGAGCTGCCGTTCGGCGGCAGGGTGCCGAAGAGCAGGAAGTCGTCGATCTTGCGATGCACGCACTTCGACGAGCCGTAGCCGGTGTGACCGTCGCTGCGGTTGTCCAGCACCACGGCGGACGGGCCGAGCCGCTTCGCCGTCTCCACCGTCCAGCGGTACGGCGTCGCAGGGTCCCCGCGCGTGCCGACCAGCAGCATCTTCGCCGTGTCGAGGTCCTTGACGTCGTCGCGGATGTAGTCCGTCCCCTTGGGGCGGCCGTAGCACAGCAGGACCTGAGTGAGGCGGTACTGCCCGAAGATCGGCGACGCCTGCTCGTAGGCGGCACGCAGACGCTTCAGGTCGGCGGTGACCTGCTGAGCACTGGGCCGGTCGGGATCGTCGGCGCAGTTGACCGCCATCAGCGCCGCCGGGAGGTTGTCGAGGGGCACGTCCTCGGGGTCCACGAGCCCGCCGTCCGGGTCGTCGTCCCCCGAACGGGTCCTGCCCGGCTCGCCCTTGACCGGCAGGGCCAGGCCGCCCGTCGCGAACGCCATCACACCGCTGGTGTCGCCGCTCTCGACGAGCTGCGCCAGCGCCCGCTCCAGCGACGGCCACAGTTTGCTGCTGTAGAGCCCCTGACCCATGGCGCCGACGAGATCCTGCCCGGTGAAGGGCTCACCGAAGTCCGTGGGCACCGGGTCCTTGTCCAGTGAGCGCACCAGCTGTTCGACCAGCTCCCGGCCCTTGCGCGGATCCTGGCCGAACGGGCAGGCGATGTCCTTCGCGCACCAGTCGACGAAGTCATCCAGCGCCGTCTGCTGCCCCCGCGCGCCGGCGATGCCCTGCTCGGCGAGCGGCTCGGTCAGCGTGTCCACGCCGTCCAGGACCAGCCGGCCCACCCGGTGCGGGAACTGGGCGGCGTAGACCGCGCCGAGCCGGGTGCCGTAGGAGAAGCCCAGGTAGTTGAGCTTGTCGTCGCCGAGCGCCTGCCTCATGACGTCCAGGTCGCGGGCCGCGTCGACCGTGCCTATGTGCGGCAGCACCGGCCCCGAGTGCTCGGCGCACATGGCGGCCGCCCGCTTCAGCAGGTCCAGCATCGCGCGCGGGTCGTGCAAGTCGGCCTGTTCGTCGTCCAGGGCGGTGAACGCGTTGCTCTCTCCGTCGCCGCAACTGACCGGGGAGGACCGGCCGACGCCACGCGGATCGAAGGTCACCACGTCGTAGCGGTCGGTGAGCTCCATGAACTCCTTGCCGCCGACGGCGAGCTGGGGAACGCCCGGGCCGCCGGGCCCCCCGAAGTTCAGCAGCACCGAGCCGCGGCGGTCGCCCGTCGCCCGGTACCGGGCGAGCGCCAGGTCCAGGCTGCCCGCCTTGGGGTGGGCGTAGTCCAGGGGGACGGTCACCTTGCCGCACTGCAGGTCGTCGGGCCATTGTTCGATCCCGCACCGCCCCCAGGCGACCTTCTGCGCGTAGAACCGGGCCGTCCCCGGGGCCGGGTCCGCGTCCGCAGCGGCGACGGCCGCCGGCAGCCCCGCGCCCAGCAGGGCCAGCGCGGCGGCCGCGGCGAGCGCGCCGCGGCGCCGTGCGGTCCCCCTCGACAGCTTGGCCAGCATAAGTGCCTCCAGGGACGCCCCACAGCGGACCGGGACGGCGTCGTCGCCCACGATAGGCGGGCCACGGAACACCCGCCTCCGGAGCGGCCCGAGGAGCACGGCGTGCCTTCCCGCAGGCCCCCGCACCCCCCCGCCCGATCTTCATTTCTTCACCCTTGCTATTACTCCGACGGCGGTGCCGTCCGATGGGGTGAAAGAACGCGGGGCCATAACGCGAGAGGTTTCGTCGGCGTTCTACCCGGTGCGGGCGAGTGCCCGCGACCATGTCTGGAAGGCAGGGACCCATGAAACGGGTTACCCGAAACGGTGTGATCGCCGTCGCCGCCGCCTCGGGCGCGATGGCCATGACACTGCCCGCGTTCGCCGACTCCGGGGCGGACGCCCTGGCGGCAGGCTCGCCCGGAGTCGTCTCCGGCAACAACGTCCAGGTGCCGGTGCACATCCCGCTGAACCTGTGCGGGAACACCGTGAGCGTGGTGGGAGCACTGAACCCCGCCTTCGGCAACACCTGCGTCAACAAGGGCTCGCGCCCGGAGACGGCCGAAGGCGCGGCGCAGAACAGCGGCGGCTCGGCGGCGTCGAGTGTCACGAAGGGCTCGCCGGGAGCCGTCTCCGGCAACGGCATTCAGCTGCCGGTCGACCTCCCGGTCAACGCCAGCGGCAACAGCGTCAACCCCGGCGGCGTGCTGAACCCGACGTTCGGCAACACCTCCGTCAACACCACGGACGAGGAGCAGCCGCCCCGGGCCGAGCCCAAGCCCGAGCCGCCGGTCCGGCACACCCCGCCGGCCGCGTCCCAGCCCGGCCCGACGAAGGCCGTCCCGCCGGCGCGGGCTCCCCAGGCGCCGCAGCCGAAGCCGCACGAACTCGCACCCCGGACCGAGGCCTCCCTCGCCGAGACCGGCGCGGGAACCACCGGGGCCGCCCTCGCGGGCAGTGCGGCCCTCGTCCTGGGCGGGGCGGTGCTGTATCGCCGCTACCGGCCGGCAGCGGGGCGCTGACCCGCACGGGACACCGCCTGCGGCGGGGCGGTGCGGCGAGGCGCGGAACACTCCACGCCCGCCCCCGCCCCGCCGGCTGGCGCCGCGTGACCAGGGGGCAGGGCATCTCGGCGAGGACGGCAGGGAGAAGATCGTCCACGACACAGTGTCCGCCCGCCTGGAAGGAACCGACGAGATCATGCACGTCATAGCGGCCCGCTGCCCGACGGGGGCATCCCGATGACCGGCGCCGAGAACGGCACCGGCCCCGCAGCGGAACCGGACCCCGGGACGCCGGCCGAGGAGCCCGTGCTGCTGCGCATCCGCGGCCGCGCCGCCCACCTCGTCCTCAACCGCCCGAAGGCCCTCAACGCCCTCAGCCACACCATGGTGCGCCGCATCGACGAGGCCCTCACCGCCTGGGAGCACGACCCGGCCGTCGAGACCGTCGTCATCACCGGCGCGGGCGAGCGCGGCCTGTGCGCCGGCGGGGACATCCGCAGCATCCACGCCGACGCCCGCGACGGCGACGGCAGCGCCTCGGCCGCCTTCTGGCGCGACGAGTACCGCCTCAACGCCCGCATCGCCCGCTACCCCAAGCCGTACGTCGCCGTCATGGACGGGATCGTCATGGGCGGCGGCGTCGGCGTCTCCGCGCACGGCAGCGTCCGCGTCGTCACCGAGCGGTCCCGCGTCGCCATGCCCGAGACCGGCATCGGCTTCGTCCCCGACGTCGGCGGCACCCACCTGCTCGCCCACGCCCCCGGCGAACTCGGCACCCACCTCGCCCTGACCGGCGCGCAGATCGGCGCCTCCGACGCGCTGCTGTGCTCACTCGCCGACCACTTCGTGCTGTCCGGCGCGATCCCCGGCCTCCTCGACGACCTGGCCGACCTGCCCGTCCCCGAGGCCCTGGCCCGGCACGCCGAGAACCCGCCGCCGGGGGAGCTGGCCGGGCGGCGGGAGTGGATCGATTCCTGCTACGCCACCGACTCGGTCGAGGAGATCGTACGAAGGCTGCTCGCGCACGGCGATCCGGCCGCCGAGGAGACCGCGCGGATTCTGCTGACCAGGTCGCCCACCGCGCTCAAGGTCACTCTGGCGGCCCTGCGCCGCGCCCGGCGGCTCGGCGGGCTGGAGCGGGTCCTGGACCAGGAGTACCGCGTGTCCTGCGCGGCCCTGAGCACGCACGACCTGGTCGAGGGCATCCGTGCTCAGGTCGTCGACAAGGACCGCACCCCCCGCTGGTCCCCGGCCGGCCTCGCCGACGTCACCGACGCCGACGTGGAGCGCTTCTTCACCCCGCTCGGCGAGCACGAACTCGGCCTCTCGGGACCCGGCACG
The DNA here is from genome assembly GCF_044740925.1 of Streptomyces sp. NPDC088254. Lineage (NCBI taxonomy): Bacteria > Bacillati > Actinomycetota > Actinomycetes > Kitasatosporales > Streptomycetaceae > Streptomyces > Streptomyces sp. NPDC088254. The sequence goes on from NZ_JBIURQ010000001.1 coordinate 1,172,479, forward strand.
GCCGCCCCCTGGTGAAACGGCCCTACGGGGAGCCGCGCTGGGCTGATCGCGTCGGGTGCCCCGGCCACGCGGGGCCGGGGCTCGGGCAGGGCGGCGTGGGGGGGGCGTCACGGGCGGATGTCGTCGCAGGCGATCGGCAGGTGGCGCGGTCCGCGCAGCACCGCGTTCCTCCGGTAGGGCGGCGGATCCTCCAGCAGGCGCGGGTTCACCAGCCGGCGCGCCAGCTCGGCCAGGGCGAACTGGGCCTCCAGCCGGGCCAGCGGCGCGCCGAAGCAGCTGTGGATCCCGCTGCCCAGGCCCAGATGCTGCACGTCCCGGCGGTCCGGGTCGAAGCGGTCCGGGTCGTCGAAGCGCCGCGGGTCGCGGTTGCCGGAGGCCAGCACCAGCCACAGGGAGGCGCCCTTGGGGATGGTGACGCCGTGCAGCTCGATGTCGGCGACGGTCGTGCGCTGCGGCACCAGCTGCACCGGCGGTTCGTACCGCAGCAGCTCCTCCACGATCGGCACGGCCAGCCGCGGATCCGCCCGCAGCCGCTCCAGCACGTCGGGGTGGCGCAGCAGGGTCAGCATCCCGTTGGTGACCAGGTTGACGGTCGTCTCGTGGCCCGCGATCAGCAGCAGCGCCGCCGTGCTGAGCAGCTCCATCGTGGTCATCGCGCCGTCCTCGCCCTTGGCCGTGGCCAACGCGGACAGCATGTCGTCGCCGGGGTTCTTGCGGCGCTCCTCGATCAGCCCGGCCAGGTACATGCCGAGCTGCATACGGGCCTCGTGCGACTCCTTGCCCCGCTGGCTCGGATCGGCGTCCGGGTCGGGGTCCAGGCTCGCCGCGATCGTCTCCGCCCAGGAGTGGAAGCGCGCCTCGTCCTCGCGCGGGATCCCGAGCAGCCGGCAGATCACCGTCACCGGGAACGGATACGAGAACTGGTCGACCAGGTCGATCCGCCCCGGCTCCTTGATGCCGTCGATGAGGCCGGAGACGATGTCGCGCAGCTCGCCCCGCATCCCGTCGACCCGGTGGGGGGAGTGCGGCGGGCCGAAGGGCCGGTTGGTCATCCGGCGCAGCCGGTCGTGCTCCGGCGGGTCCAGCCGCAGGAAGCTCGGCGGCAGCGCGCCCTCGTCCTCGGACGACTCGGCCAGCGGATCGCGGGTCGTCGAGGCCAGGTTGCGGGCGTCGGAGCTGATCCGCGGATCGTGCAGCAGACTGCGGATCTCGTAGTAGGTGCTGACGACGTACGGCCCGTCCTCCTCGTGCAGGACCGGCGTCTTGCGCAGTTCCTCGTAGATGGGATACGGGTCGGCGCGGTTGGCGTAGTCCAGGATCTGGTGCAGCAGGGATTGCGTCATGGCGGGTCCTCGGGGCCGTGCGGTCAGTGCGCGGGCTGGAACGTGAGCCGGCGGTCGGCCGGCGAGTAGCCGCTGAGGGTCACCGTGGGCCCGTGGGTGGGGACCGACGGGTCGGGGAAGTCCGCGTCCACCGGCCGCTGTCCGTCCGCGCGGCGGTCCACGGTGGGGAACGGCAGCGGGAACGGCGCCGTGGTCTCGATCAGCTTCTCGTAGAACGACAGCCACCGGGCGTGGTCGAAGGAGACAGCGCCGATGACGCGCCCCTGGTAGCCGTAGACGCCGACGAACCGGCGCTCGGCGAGCGAACCCTGCGACACGACGATGTCCGTGCCCAGCGTCGGCACGCCGACCGACTTGATGTTCACGCCGAACTGCGTGGACCAGAACGCCGGCATCCACAGGTGCGGGACGCGGTCGGCGCTCGCGCTGAGCATGTTGTGCGCCGCCGTCTCGGCCTGCGCCACGGCGTTGCCCCAGTGCTCCAGGGACAGGAACTGGTAGCCGAACAGGGCGTGCGGGGAGCGGGCGACGTCCCCGGCGACGAAGACGTCGTCGGTGACGATGCCGCGGAAGTCGAAGGCACGGCAGCCCGCGTCGCAGGCGATGCCGCGCGGTCCTGCGCCGAGCCCCGACCCCGCCAGCCACTCGGTGTTGCGGGTGGCGCCCAGCGAGACCACCACCACGTCGGCCTCGATGACGGAGCCGTCGGACAGGTGCGCGGCGCGCACCCGTCCCGAGGCGTCGCCCTCCAGCGCGGTCACCATGACCCCGCACCGCAGGTCCACGCCGTGCTCGCGCTGCAGTTCGGCGGCGACCGCCCCGACCACCCCGCCCAGCGCACCGACCAGGGGCGCCGCGCCGCGCTCGGCGACGGTGACGGCGAGCCCGCGCTCCCGGCACGCGGAGGCGATCTCCGAGCCGGTGAACCCGGCGCCGATGACGAGGACCCGCCGGGGTCCCTCGGCGAGCCGCCGGGCCAGCGCCGCGCCGTCGTCGCGGGTCCGCAGCACGAACACGCCGTCGAGTTCGGCCTCGGCCGGGTTCGGCCAAGGACGCGCACGCACCCCGGTGGCGATGAGCAGCCGGTCGTAGGGCACCTCCTCGCCGTCGGCCAGCCGCACCCGCCGGGCCGCCAGGTCCAGGCCGGTCGCCGCCGAGCCGAGCTGCCAGGTCGCGTCCAGCGCCCGGCGCCTGGGCAGCGCCGTGCGCTCGGCGGCGGCCTTGCCCAGCAGCACCTGCTTGGACAGCGGCGGCCGGTCGTACGGTTCGTAGGGCTCGTCGCCGACCATGGTCAGCGACCCGGCGAAGCCCTTCTCCCGCAAAGTCTCTGCAGCCCGCAGCCCAGCCAGCGAGGCGCCGACGACGACGATCCGGCCCTCACGCCGGAGCTGTTCCAGGGATCCGTCACCGTTCACCGGACACCGCCCCGGCCGGGGCGGTGTCCACCGAGTCGACGAGGATGGCCTGTACGGGGCAGGCGGCGGCCGCCTGGGCCAGTTTCTCGCGCTGCGCCTCGTCGGCCTCGGGGTCGTAGAGCAGACCCTCGTCGCCGTGCATGGCGAAGACGTCGGGGGCGAGGAACGCGCACTGCGCGTACCCCTGACAGCGATTCAGGTCGACGACTAGCCTCACCAAGGGATCGGTCCTCTCCAGTGGCCGCGGACCCCCCGCTCGACCATCCTCCGCGCCCGCCGGGGATGCGGCGACGAGAAGCCGCCCGTCGGGGTGACGGGCGCGGACGGCGGGGCGCCTTGGCGGCGCGGTCGCGTGAGCGGGGGCAGGGGCGAGCGGGCAGGGTGAGCGGGTGAGGGTGAGCGGGCGCGCGGCTCAGACCGTCTCGGGGGATTTCGCGGGCGCGGGGCGCCGCCCCCGCAGCACGGACACGCTGATGACCAGCGCCCAGGCCGGGAACACCAGCTCCGACCAGGGCACGTTCGCCCCCACCACGAGCAGCGTCAGCCCCGCGAGATAGCCGACGAGGATCAGCGGGCGGGGGAAGACGCCGAGGCGGCGGCCGATGGCGGAGGTCGTGAAGATGAACACCGCCGCCATCCGCATCGCGTACGTGGTGAGCAGGGCGTAGGCGAAGTGGCGGCCGAACGCCGACGGCTGCTGGCTCTCGTCCAGCACCGTCGCCGCCGCGGCGGCGCTGGCGAACAGCGTGGCGACGAAGACCAGCCCGCTGCCCATGAACACCGTGGCCACGAACCGGTCCTCGCCCTCGCCCGCCTGCTCGCGCAGCGCCCCCATGAACCACAGGAAGGCGATCCCGGCGAACGGCACCAGCGCCAGCGCCGACCGCACGGCGCCGCGCTGCCCCTCGCTGACGGCGACCTCGTCCCCGCCGGCCCCGCCCGGCAGGGCGGTCCGCATCAGAACGATCGCCGCCGCCATGAGGACCGCGAAGACGATCCCGGCGATCCCGGCGGCCCGGGGCGTCCCCAGGCGCTCCTGCTTGTGCGCCATCGCTGCTCGCTTCCTGTCCGCTGCCGTCCGTACAGCTCCTGCCTAAAGCCAGCAGCATCACGGGCCGTCCCGCCACCGGGAGCGCCGCGCTCAGGGGCGGCTCAGCGGCTGCGGATGGCGCTCGTGGTGAAGAAGCCGGTGGCGGCGGCCGTGATCAGGGCGCAGACGGCGAACAGGACGGTGCGTCGCATGGGGGAGACCTTTCGGCGGTGACGACGGATGGGTCCTGCTCAACGCCGGCCGGGCCCCAGACGCTTCGCCGGCGGGCCGACGCCACTCGGACAGACGCGACCGTGCGGGGGGCCGCCGGCCCCGAACACGGTGTCCGGCGCCGGGCGAGGGGGCGGCGACCTCGCCATCGTCCGCGACCTCGACCGCGCCCGCCTCCTGGTGAACTTCCGCGCCGAGGAGGTGAAGCAAGCCGTCAGCGACGTGCTCGGCCAGGCGCTGCCCCAACTCGACGGGGACGTGGTGGACGGGTTCCTGAACGACTTCACGACATCAGATCTGCGCAACGCTGACCTGGGTGACGTTGAGTTCGACGGGGAGCGAGCGAGAACGGGTAGCCCAGTGTGCCGCCGGCTTCGGTCGTGAACCGATGTCGGGCCGTCAGCCCGATGGGGGAACTCAGGTGGCCCGCGCGGAAATTCTGGCTCAATACTCCCTACAGAAGACATCGCCATGTCCCGCGCCTCATCTCTCTTTCTGAGGATGCATCACCTTGCGGCGCAGGAATGGGCGTCTCGGTATTGATTCGACGGCGGATCCCTTTTCGGAATGCAGCCGTCGTCCGCCACGACAGGAAAGGCATCACATGTCACGCTTGGCGCATTCGGCGCTGCATCGGGTCCGTCCGGGCAGAGCCGCGATCGCTGCCCTCACCGCCCTGCTCGGCGCCTGCGTCCTGCAGCCGACGTCAGCGACCGCCATGGCGGAGAACCCTGCATCGCAGGCGGCGGTCGGGGCGGGTACCCGGGCCGACAGCAGCGCCCCGTCCGGCGTGTCCGTCCTCTCCGACAAGTGGACGAGGCCCTGGGCCATCTCCTTCCTGCCCGACGGGAAGAGGGCGCTGGTGACCGAGCGCCGCAGCGCCACGGTGTGGGTCCAGAACAGCGACGGGTCCAAGAAGAAGGTGGGCGCGGTGCCGAACACCGTGGTCCCCTCTCCTGCCCGCAGGATCGGAAGCGGCGGACTGCTGGGCGTGGCCCCCTCGCCGACCTGGAACGGCACCACGGACAAGGACGTCTTCTTCGTCCATACGGCCGCCGCCGACATCCGGGTCGTGAAGATGCACTTCGACGGCACCTCCCTCAGCCACTACACCGTCGTGCTGGGCGGGATCACCCGAGGCGGGGACCACAACGGCGGTAAGATCGCCTTCGGCCCCGACGGCTATCTGTACGTCAGCGTCGGCGACGCCCTCCGGGGGAATCTCGCGCAGGACCGGAACTCGCTCAACGGGAAGATCCTGCGCATCACCAAGAGCGGCGCGGCAGCGCCCGGGAACCCGTTCGGCAACCGCGTCTACAGTCTTGGCCACCGCAATCCCCAAGGCCTCGCCTGGGACGCGCGGGGCAGGCTGTGGGAAACCGAGATCGGCGAGTCCACGTGGGACGAGCTCAACCTGATCAGTCCGGGCGCGAACTACGGCTGGCCCAGCTGCGAGGGGTCCTGCGCCAAAGCGGGCATGACCAACCCCAAGAAGGTCTGGCACCCGGACCAAGGAGGCGTGCCCGCCCAGATCGCGATCAAGCGCGACGTCATCTACGTCTCCACGCTCCTCGGCCAGCGGCTGTGGGCGTTGCCGATCGACAGCACCGGCAAGAACGTCGGAACGGCGAAGTCGTACTACAACGGCGCCTACGGCCGGCTGCGTGCCATCGCCAAGGTCCCCGGCCGCGACGAGCTGTGGGTCGGCACGACCGACCGCGGAGACGACAGGGACCGCATCCTCAAGATCATCGTCAAGTGACCTCCCCCTCCACCGACTCCTCACGCAGGAGTGAACTCACCACCCCCGAAAGGAAGGTACGCACATGACGGACACCATGGAGCAGCCCGAGCAGGCGGCCGCGACCATCACGGAGCAGGCCGACACGACCCCCTGGCAGACGCCCGGGTACACGGTCGTCGACACCGCCCTGGAAGTCACCGCCTACTCCCTCTCCACGCGCTAGTCTGCCGCCATGCTGCTGCAGGTGCTCGGCACCGCGGCCGGCGGCGGCGTCCCGCAGTGGAACTGTGCGTGCCCCGGGTGTTCCGGGGCACGCGCGCATCCCGAGCGGCGCCGCCGTCACGCGTCGCTCGCCATCCGCACGGACGAGGACCGCTGGTACCTCGTCAACGCCACCCCCGACGTCGGCGACCAGATCGAAGCCCACCGGGCGCTCCACCCCGGGCCCGGCCCCCGGCAGACACCGATCGTCGGTGTCGTCCTCACCGACGCCGAGCTCGACCACACCCTGGGCGTCGCTCGGCTGCGTGAGGCCCAGGGTGTGGAGATCCTCGCCACCGCCCCGGTCCGCCAGGCCCTGAACGACCGCCTGCGTCTCGGCGACGTACTGAGTCCCTACACTGCTCTGACGTGGCGCGAACTGCCGCGTCACGGCATTCAGCCGCTGAGCGGCGACGCCCTCGGCCCGTCCGGCCGAGGGGTGCGGATCAGCGCCGTCCCCGTGTCCGCCAAGCGCCCCCGCTACGCCGCCGACGCCCCCGAGGACGACGCCTGGGTGGTGGCCCTGCGCCTGTACGATCCGGCCACCGGCAAGACGGCCGTCTACGCCCCGGCCGTGGCCGCCTGGTCCGAGGCGCTGCACCGCGTCGCCTCCGAGGCCGACTGCGTCATCGTCGACGGCACCTTCTGGGACGACGAAGAGCCGCGCCGCACCGGTGTCTCCTCCCGCACCGCCACCGGCATGGGGCATCTGCCCATCGACGGACCCGGCGGCACCGCCGGCATCCTGAGCACACTGTCCGCCCGCTGCCTCTACACGCACCTCAACAACACCAACCCCCTTGTCGATCCCACTGCGGCGCAGCACAAGCGGCTCGCGGCACTGGGCATCGAGGTGGCCGACGACGAGATGGTGATCGAGCTGTGACCACGGCACTCGCCGCCCCGACGGAGCCCTGGAGCCCCGCCGAGTTCGAAGCCCGCCTGCGTACGGTGGGGCAGGAGCGCTACCACGACCGCCACCCCTTCAACGTGCGCATGCACGAGGGCGACCTCAGCCCGGCAGAGATCCGCCGCTGGATCGTCAACCGCTTCCACTACCAGCGCCACATCCCCGTCAAGGACGCGCTGATCACCGCGAAGCTGGACTCGTCGCGGCTGCGGCGCATGTGGCTGCGGCGGATCGAGGATCACGACGGCCGTCGGGAAGGCGAGGGGGGAATCGAGCGCTGGCTGCGGCTGGGCGAGGCAGCCGGCCTGGACCGCGCGACCTTGCAGACGGGTGAGGCCGTACTGCCGGGCGTGCGGCTGGCGGTGGAGGGCTACGTCAACTTCTGCCGCCTGCGCCCGCCGCTGGAGGCGGTCGCGGCATCGCTCACCGAGCTGACGGCTCCCGACCTGATGCGCTTGCGCATCGACGCCTTCGAGGGCCACTACACCTGGATCGAGCCGTCCGGACTCGACTACTTCCGCACCCGGGTCGACCAGGGGCGGCGCGACAGCGACGAGGCCCTCGCCCTCGTCCTGGAGTGGGCCCGTACCCGCGAAGAGCAACAGCGGGCCGTGGCCGCCCTGACCTTCAAGTGCGACGTGCTGTGGGCCCTGCTCGACGCCGTGCAGCAGGCCGGGCAGCACTCGGACGACCAGCCGTCCGGCCGGCGAGGGCAGATGTGATGCCGGAGCCCGAGAGCCCGTGGCGTCCGGCCCTCGCCCCCGCGCTGATGCTGCGGCACGACAACGTGCGGGGCACGGACCTGCTGCTCCTGCCGGAACGCGTCGTCGTCCTCGAGGGAAACGCCGGCCAGGTCCTCGGCCTGTGCGACGGCACGCGCACCGTCCGCGGAATCGTCGGAGCACTGGCCGAGCGCTACCCGGGCGCCCCGGTGGCCGCCGAGATCCCCTCTTTCCTCGACCGCCTGCACCAGGAGGGTTGGCTCACGTGACCGTTCCCCAGGCTTCCACGGACCCCGTACGTCCGCCACGCCCCTGGGCTCTGCTCGCCGAACTCACCCACGCGTGCCCGCTTCACTGCCCGTACTGCTCCAACCCGCTGGAACTGAAGCGCCGTTCGGGCGAACTGAGCACCGAGGAGTGGACGGACCTGATGCGCCAAGCCGGGGCGCTGGGGGTCGTACAGGCTCATCTCTCCGGCGGCGAACCGCTGTTGCGCCCCGATCTTGAGCAGATCGTCGCTGCTGCCTCGTCCGCCGAGATCTACACCCAGCTGGTCACGAGCGGCACCGCTCTGGACGAGGCCCGGCTGGGTGCGTTGTGCGCGGCGGGGCTCCGTAGTGTTCAGCTCTCCGTGCAGCACGCGGACGCTCAGGCGAACGACCGGATCGCCGGACGCCCCTCCTCCTTCACGGCCAAGGAGCGGGCCGCGGCACTCGTTCGCGGGTCCGGGCTTCCCCTCGGTCTCAATGTGGTGCTGCACCGTGACAACCTCGACGCCGTCGATGCACTCATCGAGTTGGGCGTGGCCTGGGGCGTGGACCGCATCGAGCTGGCCAACGCCCAGTTCTACGGCTGGGGCCTGCTCAACCGTGCCGCGCTGCTGCCCGCACAGGACCAGTTGGTCCGGGCCCGGGAGACCGTCGAACGCCGGCGGGAGCAGCTCGCCGGCCGTCTCGACCTGGTCTGGGTCGTCCCCGACTACTTCGACGGCGTCGCGAAGCCGTGCATGGGCGGGTGGGGGGCGGTCTCGCTCACCGTCGCACCCGACGGCGCCGTCCTGCCCTGCCCGGCCGCCGCGTCCTTGCCGGACCTCGACGCGCCCAACGTCCGGGACCGTTCGCTCGCCTGGATCTGGGACCACTCCGCGACCTTCAACCGCTTCCGCGGCACCGACTGGATGAAGGGCCCGTGCGGCGGCTGTCCGCGCCGGGATGAGGACTTCGGCGGCTGTCGCTGCCAGGCGTACGCCCTCACCGGTGACGCCGCCCGCACGGACCCGGCGTGCGGGCTGTCCCCCGACCACCACCTCGTTCGCACGCTTGTCGACCAGGGCCCGGCCCAGGACCCGCCCCCTTACGTCTACCGCCGCCCCGGAGTGGTGCCGCAAGCCCACTGAGGGCCACCGAGCCCTCGACCACCCGCCCCGCATCGCGCACGCCCTCGGTTCCCGCACCCTGCCGGCCGGGGTGCGGTCGCCGTACCGGATGTGTCAGCCGTCGCGCAGGGCCTTGTCGATGTCGCCCAGCGTCCTGGTCAGCCGTCCGTGGTCGGCCCCGGACTCCTACCTCTGTCCCCAGGGGAAAAGTAACCGACGGGTAGCTTTTGGGTAGTCAGATGATCCGGCCGGACACGACGGCCTACCGGACGTCGCTGGCGTACCTCCGAGGCGCGAGCCGCCCGCGCCGGCGGAGCTTCCTACGGCTGCGGCGTTCCGACGAGGCAGACGGAATCCCTACAGGCAACCGTCATCCAGTGAGAATCTGGCGGCCTCCTGGCCGGGATAACGGCTTCGGGGAACAGCTGGACAGCCATCAGCGGTAGCGGTAGTTCCGTTTATCGGGGTGCCGGGAGAACGGGTCTGCCTACTTGTAGGCGGCGACGGCGGCGAAGTAGATGCCGAGGCTGGTGGCTGCGGCGCCTGCGCCAGCAAGGATCGCCTGGGGAATGCCTGTCCCCGAGCGGTGGGCCAGCAGGCCCGTGGTCAATGCGATGTTGAGGGCGGTGGACAGGGCGAGCAGCAGGGACAGGATCTGCAGTGGGCTCATCGCGGGAACTCCCCCGTGGGTCGTGACAGCCCGGGCGGGCCGTGCGGGACGAGTCCGACGCTGACTGTCCACAGGGCCGTCCCACAGGAGTCCGATGACGACTGGACACGCCGGCCGGAAGTGCCCTGGTGGGCGCTAGGGTTCAGGTCACAACAGGCGATGTGTCCACCGGGGTGTCCAGGGGCGCCGTGGACACCCGCGCACGGACCAGCGGGGGATGCAAGGCATCGTGGTGACGGGACCAGTGGCACAAGAGCCGGAATACACCGCGTTGATCGACGAGCTGGTCCAGTTCCGTGACGGCCTGCTGGAAGGCGGGCCATCGGACCGCACCTTGTCCGAGGCCGCGCAGGTCCGCCCAACGACGATCGGGAACTGGCTGCGCAGAGGCCAGCTTCCCCAGGAGATTGATCAGCTGCTGCGGTTGGTGCGGGCCGTGCGGGGCTGGGCGGAAAATGCCGGGCTGACCAGCAGACCGGAGGTGGCCGCTCTGCTGGACGAGGAGCTGTGGAAGCGCGCCCATGAGGCCGAGGCCCGCCGGCGCGCGGACGGAACGCGGAGCGTGGTGCTGGCCGCCCAGGGCCGGGAGGTTTTGGCGCGGATGCGGCCAGGCGACCCGCTGACGGACGTGACCGACCCGTTCCGCCTGGAAGTGCACCGCGCGATCGGCACTGAGGTTGCTGGTCTTCCCAACCTTCCGGCGTATGTGGAGCGCAAGCATGACCGTGACCTGGCCGAGGTGGTGGCACAGGCCGCCGCCGGAACCAGTCAGATCGCAGTGCTGGTGGGCGGGTCCTCCACTGGCAAGACCCGCGCCTGCTGAGAAGTCCTTCGCCTGCTGCGCGAACGGTCCGAGCCATGGCGGTTATGGCACCCCATCGACCCCACCCGTCCCGACGCGGCCCTGACCGAACTGAGCAGCCTTGCTCCGCACACGGTGGTGTGGCTGAACGAGGCCCAGGAATACCTGGCACACGATCAGCTCGGCGAGCAGGTCGCCGCGGGCCTGCGGACCCTGCTGCACGACCCGCGGCGAACTCCGGTGCTAGTGCTGGCCACCTTGTGGCCCGAGCACTGGGAGACTCTGACCACCCGTGCCGATCCGGACCTGCACGGCCAGGCCAGGGAACTGCTGGACGGACACAAGATTAAAGTCCCGGATAAGTTCACCGACGCCGACGTTGCCGCACTGACCGACACCGCTGGCCGTGATCCCCGGCTCGGCGAGGCCGCCGCACACGCCCGCGATGGCCATATCACCCAGTACCTGGCCGGGGGACTGCTCCTGCTGGACCGCTACGAGGATGCTCCGCCCGCCGCTCGGGCGCTGATTCATGCCGCGATGGATGCCCGCCGACTCGGCGCCGGACCCCGTATCCCCCTGGCATGGCTGGCCCAGGCCGCCCCCGGCTACCTCACCGATAACGAGTGGGACGAGACCGGAGACGACTGGCTTGAGCAGACCCTGGGCTACGTCACAACACCGCGGAACGGCATCCCCGGCATTCTCACCTCCGTCAAAACGGGTGTCGACCGCAATCAGCGCAACCGCCCCACCATCCGGCCCGGTGCCGGGCCGGCTCGCCCTCGGCCCGGACAACAGGAGCCGGCGTACCGGCTGGCCGACTACCTCGACCAGCACGGCCGCCACCACCGCGCCGACGCGATCCCGCCCGTCGACTTCTGGACCGCAGCCGCCCACCATGCCCACCCCGACGACCTGGGCCCACTCGGCAACGCCGCCTGGAGACGCGGCCTGTACCGGGACGCCGCACAGTTCCACAAACTCGCCACCACCCACGGCCATGGCCACGCCGCAGAAGCCCTCGTCCGGCACCTAAGAAGACTGCACCGCGCCGACTTCCGCCCCGCCCAATGGGCCGCCGCGCACGTCGCCCTGGACTACCCGGGCGCAGTGGCCTGGCTGCTGTACGTGCTGCGGAGGGTGGGGGCTCAGGAGCAGGTGGACGCCCTGGCCGCACGGGCCGCTGCCCATGCCGCCCTCGATGACCCGGCCGCGGTGGCGCGGCTGCTGGACAGACTGCGGGAGGTGGAGGCCCGGGAACAGGTGGACGCGCTGCTGGCCCGCGATCCCGCTGCCCATGCCGCCCTCGACGACCCGGCCGCGGTGGCGCGGCTGCTGGACATGCTGCGGGAGATGGGGGCGCGGGAGCAGGTGGACGCCCTGGCCGCACGGGCCGCCCCCCATGCCGCCCTCGACGACCCGGCCGCGGTGGCTGGACTGCTTGACATGCTGCGGAGGGTGGGGACGCAGGAGCAGGTGGACGCCCTGGCCGCACGGGCCGCCACTCATGCCGCCCTCGACGACCCGGCCGCGGTGGCGCGGTTGCTAAAGGCGCTGCGGAAGGTCAGGGGCCGGGAGCAGGTGGACACCCTAGCCGCACGCCTTCCTGCCGCGGGGCAATTTCACCAGTTCATCGAGATCAGTGACCACCGCGAACGGTTCCGCTTCGGGCGAGAGCCTGACGGGAGCGCAGCCCATTCTTGGACTTGGGACGACTTGGAGTGATCCGGGAGCTTGGTACGAGATGGTTGCGCGAGACGGCGAGTCAACGCAGCCAGGCACGAGTTCGGTACTTACCTATGCACGCTGGGTGATTCTCACAAATGAACAGTTGCGAGAGTTCTGCGAGAGCCCCCGAACCGATCACGTTTCCGCAGGTCGCGATTCGCAGAAGTCCTCTCGAAACCAAAGGGTTGTGCGAGACCCTTCTGCGGTGGATCTGACGCCCGATCAAGCCGCACTGCGGTAGAACGAAACGACTGTCCGAAGTGTGAAGCTCCCGCCGGAAGTCCGTGCCGCACCCGCGGCGGGAGATGCGCGACGAAGTGCCACACCGCCCGCTTCATCCTCGTGCCCGCACTCCGCGAGGAACTCGACATCCTCGTGCCCGAAGACCGCAAGCCCGGGACGGCCGTGGAAGCCGGGCCCGCCCGTCGAAGCTGCCCCGGCGGCGCCGGCCGCCAAGCCGATCCGGATCGGCTACGCCCGCTGCTCGACCGCCCAGCAGGAGCTGCAGAACCAGCTCGACGCACTTGAACCGCTCTGCAAGCGCATCTTCGACGAGAAGATCTCCACGCGGGTGAAGACGCGGCCGAAGCTGGAGGCGGCGCTGAAGCTGGCGCACGACATCAAGGAGGCTGCCCCCGACCAGGAGGTCATCCTCACTGTCCACGAACTCAAGCGCCTCGCCCGCAACGCCGCCGAACTGATGACGCTGTCCGGCCAGCTCCAGGCGGCCGGCGTGCAGCTCGAACTCCTCACCGGCCCGCTCAGCGGCATCTACGACCCCAACGGCATGGGCGCGATGTTCTTCGCCGTCCTGGCCGCCGCCGCCCAGGACATCGTGGCGGCGCTGCTGGGGCAGTTCCCGGGACCCGGGACCACCAGCCAGAGGATCACTGACAGCTACTTTTCCCCTGGGGACAGAGGTAGGAGTCCGGGGCCTAATCGGCCGAGGCGACCCCTGCGGGGCGCCGATCCCGGAGAAACCCGCTCCGAAGTCACTGATGGACTGAAGGGCGTGGAGCGCCGGCACCGCTCCACGCGCACCGCGTTGTGCGTGCGCCTTGCCTGCGCGGCCCGCCCGGCGCACCCTGTGGGTATGGGTGCTCAAGAAGGCCCCACGCTCATCACCTCCGTCCAGCGCGCGTTCCGTCTGCTGGAGGCGGTGGGCGCGCACGAGAACGGCGCTCCGGCGAAGCAGCTGGCCCGGGAGACCGCCCTGCCGCTGGCCACCGCCTACCACCTGCTGCGCACGCTCGTCCACGACGGTTACGTGCGCAAGCTCGACGACGGCGTGTTCGTCCTCGGCGACAAGCTGCGGGCGCTGCACACGGACGGCCGCGGTCAGGCCCTGCTCAGCCGGGTCCGGCCGACGCTCGCCGCGCTGCGCGACGAACTGTCCGCGCCCGCCTACCTCACCTTCTACGAGGACGGGGAGATCCGGGTTGCGGAGATCGTCGACGGGCCGCGTACGCCCCGGGTCGACCTGTGGGTGGGGTTCGAGGACGCCGGACACGCCACCGCGCTGGGCAAGTCCGTGCTGCGGGAGATGGAGGCCGACGCCCGCGAGGACTACCTCTCCCGGCACCACCTCGCCGATCTCACCCCGCGGACCATCACCAGTCGCCTGGAACTCCTCCGGCGGCTCGACGTCGCCCCTCTCGCGCCGGCCGTGACAGACCTGGAGGAGTACGCGCTCGGCACGGTGTGCGTCGCCGTGCCCGTCTACAGCGGGGAGGTCATCGGCTCGCTCGGCGTCTCGCTGCCGGCCGACCGGCTCTCGCGGTTCGACGAGGTGCGCCGCCGGCTGATCCCCACGGCGAGCCGGGTGACCAGGAGCCTCTCGCTCACTATCTGAAAAGCCTCTCCTTGTGGCGACGGGGCCGCACCCTTTTTGCTGGACACAACGGATGAAAAGCGTTAAACCGGACACGCCTGGCGTGTCAGGTTAGACAGGCTGAGGCCCATCCGGGATGCGCACCCCCGTACACCCGCACACAGGTGAGGACCACCGACACAACATGAGTCACGCGCGAGACCACGGTGACGCCCACGGCCCGATACAGCGGCTCCCGAGGACCACGCTGCGGCTGCTGAGGACCATGCTGCGGTTCCCGATGGCCCTGCCCCGACGGCCCCTGCTGCCGCTCCTGCCCGTGCTCGTCGTCGCCGCCGTCGTGCTCGTCGACCTCGTCGGCGGAGCCGGCCTGATCTGGCTGCCCCTCCTCGCGGCCGGACCGGCGCTGGCCGCCACCACCAGCGGGCCGCGCGGAGTCCTCTGCGTCGGACTTCTCGCCGCCGCGCTGAGCACGATGCTCGGCATCCGCGACGCCGTGCACGGCCGTGAACTCCTCGCCATCCTGTCGGCCGTCGTGGCCGTCACCCTGGCCAGCGCCCTGACCGGCGCGCTGCGCCGGCGCCGGGAGCGGGTCCTCGCCGATGTCCGCTCCGTCGCCGAGGCCGCCCAGCACGCGCTGCTCAAACCCGTCCCGGAGACCGTCGGCCCGTTCCGGGCGGCCGTGCGCTACAGCGCCGCGGCGGCGGAGGCCCGCATCGGCGGCGACCTCTACGCACTGGTGCCCACGCCGCACGGGGTCCGGCTGATCGTCGGCGACGTGCGCGGCAAGGGACTCCCGGCGGTGGGGACCGCCGCGCTCGTGCTCGGCGTCTTCCGCGAGGCCGCGTACGACGAGCCCGGCCTCCTCGCCGTGGTCGACCGGATCGAGCGGAGCCTCGCGCGCAACCTGGGCGGCGACGACTTCGTCACCGCCGTGGTCGCCGGCTACCCGCGTTCCGGACGGCTGGAAGTGGTCAACTGCGGACACGCCCCGCCGCTGCTGGTGCGCCGGACCGGCGACGTCGTCCCGCTGGAGCCCGCCCGGCCGACCCCGCCGCTGGGACTGCGGGCCCTGTCGGGCGAGGCGCCGGTGCTGCAGGAGCTGCCCTTCGCCGACGGGGAGCAACTGCTGCTCTACACCGACGGCGTCACCGAGGCCCGCGACCACAACCGGGAGTTCTACCCGCTCGCCGAAGGCCTGGAACGCCATGTCGGCGACGAGCCGGCGCGCACGCTCAGCGCGCTCCACGACGAACTGCTGGCCCATGTGGGCGGCCGTCTGCACGACGACGCCGCGCTGCTTCTGCTGAGCAAGCCGCCGCTCGCCCGCGGGGCCGTCCGGGACTCCTGCGACGCGGCGCCCGTGGCGTCCTGACGCGGCTCCTGAAGCCGCAGCCCCCGCTCGCGTCCGTCACACCGCCACGAGATCCGCCCACCGGGTGACCCCGTCGCGGTGGACACGTACGCCGTGCCGGGTCGCCAGGGCGTGCACGATGTGCTCGCCCCGCCCGTGCTCGTCCGGGTCGACGTCCGCGCGCGTCTCGCCCGCGGCGGGCGCCGGCCCCGCGTCGGTCACCTCCACCCGCAGGGTGCTGAGCCCGCCGCTGCGCTGCAGCGACAGCCGCAGCTCCGCCGGGGGCAGTGCGTGGACGAACGCGTTGGTCAGCAGTTCCGACACGACCAGCAGGGAGTCCTCGGCCAGAGACGCGGAGACGTCCCACTCGGCAAGCACCGCCCCGGCCCGCCGACGCACGGTCGTCACGGCACCGGTCACGGGAGGAAGCCGCCACACCTGGGCGACGTCCTCCCGGACCATCCTGTTCAGCTCCAGCGGCATCTGCTTGTCCTCCGATGAGCGGTGAGCGACCGGGCGCCGGCCGTGGCGCGCATGCCCGGCCACGGTGCACGTTACGAAGCGGACGAAGCGGTAGTCAATGAACGAAGGTCGGCATTGCCGAACGCACCGGCCGACCCGGTGCCGAAACGGCCCTCTTCCCCGTACGGCGGGCCGCCCTCGGCGGTACTAGGCTCGCTACATGGCCGGCCCAGTCCAGTCCATCGAACGGGCGGCGGCGATCCTGCGTCTGCTCGCCGGCGGGTCGCGCCGGCTGGGGCTGGGCGAGGTGGCGGCCTCGCTCGGGCTGGCGAAGGGCACCGCGCACGGCATACTGCGCACGCTCCAGCACGTCGACTTCGTCGAGCAGGACGCCGCGACCGGGAAGTACCAGCTCGGCGCCGCGCTCCTGCACCTGGGCACCAGCTACCTGGACGTCAACGAACTGCGCTCGCGCTCCATCAACTGGGCCGACGCCCTGGCCGCCCGCAGCGGCGAGGCGGTCCGCCTGGGCACTCCGCTGGAGGGCCAGGTCCTCGTCGTCCACCATGTCTTCCGGCCGGACGACACCCTCCAGACCCTGGACGTGGGCTCGCTGCTGCCCCTGCACGCCTCCTCCCTCGGCAAGGTGCTGCTCGCCTTCGGCACCGCATCCCTGCAGACGGCCGTGGAGGCCGGGCTGGAGGCGTACACCCGGCACACCCTGGTCACCCGCGAACAGCTCACCCGGGCGCTCGCCGACATCCGCGAAGTGGGCTGGGCCGCCGAGGTCCAGGAGCTGAGCATGGGCGAGGCCGGCCTCGCCGCGCCGATCAGAGGGCACGGCGGCCTCGTCGTGGGGGCCATCGGACTGTCCGGCCCCGTCGAGCGGATCTGCGACGCCCAGGGCCACCCCCGGCCGAGCCTGATCACCCTCCTGCGCGAGGCGGCGCGCGCCATCTCCAGAGACCTGGGCGCGACACGCTGGTGACCCCGCCGCCCGCCCGAGCACATCGGCACATCGGTACACGGGAAGGCAGACCCGATCATGGTTGCACGGTACGTAATGTCCATCGATCAGGGCACCAACTCCACCCGATGCATCCTGTTCGACCATCACGGCCGGCTGGTGACGGTCGCCCAGCGGGAGCACCAGCAGTACTTCCCGAGACCCGGATGGGTCGAGCACGACGCCGTCGAGATCTGGCGCAACCTCCAGCGTGTCGTGCCCGAGGCGCTCTCCGACGGAGGGATCGGCCCGGAGGAGGTCGCCGCCGTCGGCATCGCCAACCAGCGCGAGACGACCGTGCTGTGGGACCGGCGCACCGGCGCCCCGCTGGGCAGGGCCATCGTCTGGCAGGACACCCGTACCGGGCCGCTCGTCGAAGAACTCGGACGCCGGCCCGGCGACGAGTTCTTCCTCCAGCGCTGTGCCCTGCCGCCCTCCACGTACTTCTCGGCGCTTCGGATCCGCTGGCTCTTCGACCACGTCCCCGGCCTGGAGAAGCGGGCCGAGGACGGCGAGGTGCTGTTCGGCACGATGGAGACCTGGCTGATCTGGAACCTCACCGGGGGAGCGGACGGCGGACTGCACATCACCGACGCCACCAACGCCGGCCGCACCATGCTGATGAACATCCGCACGCTGACCTGGGACGAGGACCTCCTGTCCTTCTTCGGCGTGCCCCGCCCGATGCTGCCCGAGATCCGCTCCTCCGCCGAGAGCTACGGCGTGGCCCGCTCGGTCCTGCCCGGCATCCGCATCACGGCCGCCCTCGGCGACCAGCAGGCCGCCCTGTTCGGCCAGACCTGCTTCTCACCGGGCGAGGCGAAGTGCACGTACGGCACGGGCGGCTTCCTGCTCCTCAACACCGGCACCGAGGTCGTGCCCTCCCGGCACGGACTGCTGACCACCGTCGCGTACAAGATCGGGGACCAGCCGCAGGTCTACGCCCTGGAGGGCTCCATCGCCGTCACCGGCGCGCTCGTGCAGTGGTTCCGCGACCGCCTCGGACTGATCAACAGCGCACCGGAGATCGAGACCCTGGCCCGCTCGGTCGAGGACAACGGCGGCTGCTACATCGTCCCCGCCTTCTCCGGCCTGTTCGCCCCCCACTGGCGCAGCGACGCGCGCGGCGTCGTCGTCGGCCTGACCTCGTACATCACCAAGGGGCACTTGGCCCGGGCCGTGCTGGAGGCCACCGGCTGGCAGACCCGGGAGGTCGTCGACGCCATGAACGCCGACTTCCCCGTGGCGTTGCGGCAGCTCAAGGTGGACGGCGGCATGACGGCCGACAACCTCCTCATGCAGTTCGTGGCAGACGTGCTCGACGTCCCCGTGGTGCGGCCCATGGTCGCCGAGACGGTCTCGCTCGGCGCCGCCTACGCCGCAGGGCTCGCCGCCGGGTACTGGACGGACCTGGAGGTGCTGCGCCGCAACTGGCACCGCGCCGCCCAATGGCTGCCGGACATGGACCCCGGCCGACGGGAGGCGGAGTACGCCAACTGGCGGCGGGCCGTCGAGCGCGCGGTGGGCTGGATCCAGCCCACGGAGCACCCGCCCGGCCCCCAGACGTGACGAGATCCGCCACCTGCGTGATGCGCGACATACCGGCACATATAGCCATACGTGTTTTTCGACATACTCACTCATCACCCGTTTTGGGTAACTTGGGCTTCCTTGCCCGGTTGACGGCGTGCCGTGTCACCGGGTGCACCACCCGCCGATCGCCCCTCCTGGAGATTCATGCGCGCCCGAACCCCCGCCGTGCCGTCCCTCGCTCTGACGGGCGGTGCGCTGACCGTCGGCGTCGGGGCCCTGTACCTGACCGGCTCGCTGCTCACCGGCGGCCAGATCGAACCGGGCACGACCGTGCGCGGCGTCGACATCGGCGGCCTCAGCCGCACGGAGGCCGTAGCCAAGCTGGACCGGTACCTGACGGCCCTCGGCTCCCAGGAACTCACCGTCAAGGTCGGGGACCGCACCGCCGTCCTCGACCCGAAGCGGGCCGGGCTCTCCTTCGACGCCGAGAAGACCGTCGACCAGGCGGAAAGCACCGGCTCCGGCCCCCTCGACGCCGTCAGCGGCCTCTTCCGCAAGGGCGGCGCCGTCGAGCCCGTCGTACGCCTCGACGAGCCGCGTGCCCGCGCCGCGCTCGGCAACCTCGCGAAGGACCTCGACCAGAAGGTCCGCGACGGCGCCGTCTCCTTCGCCGGCGGCACGGTACGGCAGACCGCCCCGCGCGACGGCTACGCCCTGGACGTCGACGCCGCCGTGCCCGCCCTGCGCGCCTCCTTCCTGCGCGGCCGCCCGCACACCGTCACCGCCCTGCCCGTCCACGAAACCCGGCCCAAGGTCACCGCGGCCGAGGTACGGCGGGCGGTGCGCGACTTCGCGCGGCCGGCGATGTCCGCGCCCATCACCCTCGTCGCCGACGGCAGACGCTTCACCGTCCGCCCCACCGTCCTGGGCGAGCACCTCAGCATGCGGCCGGACGCCGCCGGCACCCTGCGACCGGAGCTGGACGTCGCGGGGCTGCGCGCCGCCCCCGCGGTGTCCCGCCCCCTGGCCCGCATCACCACCACCCCCCGCAACGCCGTACTGCGCCTCGACGGCGACCGGGTCGCCGTCGCCCGCGACGCCCGGACCGGCGTCCGCGTCACCGACAAGGCGCTCGGCAAGGCCGTACTGCCGCTGCTCACCGGGTCGGGGCCCGCCGCCCGCACCGGGGACGTCGCCGTACGCCGCACCCAGCCCGAGCTGACCCGCGAGAACGCCCCCCGGCTCGGCCTGACGGAGAAGATGTCCTCCTTCACCGTCCACTTCGAACGCGCCCCGTACCGCACCAAGAACATCGGCCGGGCCGCACAGCTCATCAACGGCTCCCTCGTCATGCCCGGCAAGACCTGGAGCTTCAACCGCACCGTCGGGGAGCGCACCGAGGCCAACGGCTTCGTCGAGGGCATCATGATCTTCGACAACCAGTTCGCCAAGGCACCCGGCGGCGGCGTCTCCTCCGTCGCCACGACCGTCTACAACGCGCTGTTCTTCGCCGGGGTCAAGCCCCTGGAGCACGGCGCCCACTCCTTCTACATCGAGCGCTACCCGGAGGGCCGCGAGGCGACGGTCGCCTGGGGCTCCCTCGACCTCAGGTTCGCCAACGACTCCGGCCACGCCGTCTACATCCAGGCGAAGGCCACCGACACCTCCATCACCGTCTCCTTCCTCGGCACCAGGAAGTACGACGAGATCAAGTCGGTCAAGGGACCGAGGACCGATGTGGTGCAGCCCGAGCACAAGGTGAGCACCGACAAGGAGTGCGTGCCGCAGACCCCGCTGGAGGGCTTCGACGTCACCGTCGACCGGGTCTTCTACCGGGACGGCAAGGTGGTGAAGCGGGAGCCCTTCCGCACCCACTACAACCCCCGCGACGAGATCACCTGTGAGCCCGAGCCCAGCGCCAGCCCCACGCCCACGGCCGACGCGCGATAACCGGGGCCTGATGTCAGGGTGGTGGTCCAGGACCTGCGAAAGGGGCACCGCCGTGATCACCACCGACCCCGCTCCCGGCTCACCCTGCTGGCTCGACCTCGGCGCTCCCGACGTCCGTGCCGCGGCCGCCTTCTACGGCGCGGTGCTCGGCTGGGAGTACCAGCCCATGGGCGACGGGGGCGAGGCGGGCGACGGCGAGTCCCCCGAAGGCGGAGTGCTCAAGAAGGACGGCAAGACCGTCGCCGGCCTCGGCACGCTCACCGAGGAGGGCGCACGCTCGGCGTGGATGCTCTACTTCGCGGTCGCCGACGCCGACGCCACGACCGAGGCCGTGCGGCGGGCCGGCGGCAGCGTCCGGGTGACTCCCCGGGACCTCGGCGAGTGGGGCCGGATGGCGCAGTACAGCGACCCGCTCGGCGGCCAGTTCGCCGCCTGGCAGCCGGGCGCCGACACCGGCTTCGAACTGGCCGACGCGCCAGGCTCGTTGTCCTGGACCGAGCTGTGCACCACCGACGCCCGGGCCGCCAAGGAGTTCTACGGCGCCGTCTTCGGATGGAGCTACAGCGACATGAACCTCCCGGGCGGCGGCGGCCCCTACCACCTCATCACCCCCGCCGGCCTCGCCGAGGACCGCATGCAGGGCGGCGTGATCGAGATCGGCGAGGAGGACCTCTCGCTGACGGGTGGACGACCGTACTGGCACCCGGTCTTCGCCGTCACCGACTGCGACGCGGCGGTCGCCGAGGTCACCCGCAACGGCGGCAGCGTGCGGATGGGCCCGCAGGACGCGGAGGGCGTCGGCCGGATCGCCGTCTGCCTCGACCCCTCGAACGCCGAGTTCGTGCTGCTCACCCCGTCCGAGAACTGAGCCCGCCCGCGCTGGGGCCCGTGCCCCGCGGCAACCTCTGGACTTGCTCAAGAAGGGCTTCAGGGGACCCTGCCGCGGGGCAAAGTCCCAGCAGTCGGCGTGAACCGGACGTCCGGCAGCCAGGGGGGAGAACGAACATGGTGACGGTGCTTGTCGTCGTGGGTGTGGTGCTGGTCGTGGCGGGAGTGATCACCTGGAGCGTACGGGCGACGGCGCGGGCCCTGTGGCGCGACGGGGAGGGGCTCGCCCGACGCCTGTCCGTGGACGCCGCGGCCCAGCGCGCCCGCAACGCTCACCATGCCCGTCGGCGCCGGTCGACGGCCGGCCCGGGGAGCGCGGCTCCGCTCGCGGGCGCCGACGACACGTCGTCCTGGTACGCGGCCACAGCGTCCTGCGACGACTCGGCGAACGGTTCCTCCTGCGGCGGCGGCTCGTCGTCCTGCGGGAACAACTCCTCTTCTTGTGAAGGTAGTTCGGGTTCTTCCTCCTGCGGCAGTTCGTCGTCGTGCGGGAGCTCGTCCTCGTGCGGCAGTTCGTCGTCCTGCGGCAGCAGTTCCTGCTGACGCCCGGGGGCTGCCGGCCCGTCACGCCGGCCGCTTGACCCCGCCCGCCGTGCCGCCCCCGCCGGTGGCGACGCCGCCCCGCGGTTCGGGTGCGGGGAACGGCGGCCGGCCGGGCTCGCAGGACGCTCCCGGCGGCGGGAGGACGCCCTCGACGAGATAGCGGCTCACGTGGTCCTGGACGCACTCACTGGGATTGAGCAGCGCGGTGTGCCCGTAGCCCCGGTGGGTGAGGAGCCGGGCGTCCGCCAGTTCCTCGGCCATCGCCCGCGCGTCCTCGTACGGGGTGGACGGGTCGTAGACCGTGCCGATCACCAGCACGGGCGGCGTCGGCTTGTTCCACGGGCCGAGATACCGGTCGGCGCCCTTCACCGGCCAGGTGGCGCACGGTTCCGCGGCCCACGTCCAGTAGCGCGCGGCGTCACCGTGGCGTGCGGCGGCGGTCTCCTCCGCCGCGTGAAAGACGCCGGGGTCACGCGGATTGGGGCTGTCGCCGCAGAACACGGCGGCTCCCTGCTCGTCGCCCGTGTACGGGACCGGGACCGGAGCGGGCGCGGCGGCAGAGGACGTTCGAGGCGCCCGCCCCAGCCACAACTGCTGCAGCCGGGCGGCCAGTTCCGTCCACCCGGGATGGACGCGGTACAGACTGTTCACCGTGTCCGCCACAGTCCGGGCGTAGGTCCACGCCCCCACCGGACGCTCCCTCAGCCGCCGCGTCAGCTCCGCGAACTTGTCCCGGGTGGCCCGCGGGCCGCCGGCCGAGAACGCGCAGCGCGCGACCGTCGTGGACCCGCACAGGGACAGGAACCGCTCCAGGGTCGCGGCCGCCGTACGGTCCGAGCCCATGCGCAGGAAGGTGGGGAGCCGGTCCTGCCCGGGCCGGTCGCCCTTCCACGCCGACGGCGCGATATTGCTGTCGAACACCAGGGCGCGCACGGTGTCCGGGAAGAGGTCGGCGTAGGTGGCGCCGAGGATCGTGCCGTAGGAGATACCGAGGTAGGTGAGGCGCGGCTCGCCCACCGCGCGGCGGAGCCAGTCGAGGTCGCGCGCGGTGTCGGCCGTCGAGACATGACGCAGCAGCTCCGGGTCACGCCGCTCGCAGGCCCGGCCCAACTCCCGGTAGGCGGCGATCCATTGGGCGCGCTCCCGCTCGCCCACCGGGAAGCCGGCCGGGCGGCTCGCGATCCACGCCTCGGACTCCTCAGGGCTCGCGAAGCAGTCGACCGCCGTGCTGTTGCCCACCCCTCGCGGGTCCCAGCTGACGATGTCGAACCGCTCGCGGACCTCACGCGGGAAGGTCGTGTAGTTCTGCGGCATCTGGACCGTCCCCGGCCCGCCGGGGCCACCGGGGTTGAAGAACAGCGTGCCGACGCGCCGCCCGGGGTCTGTCGCCTTCCGCTTCACCACGGCCAGCCGGATCGTCCGCCCGCCGGGGTCCGTCCAGTCCAGGGGCACGGTCGCCGTGGCGCAGTCGTACCGCCCGTCCTTCGGGCACGGCTTCCACTCCAACGAGGGGTCTCTGCCCGCGGCGGAGAGAGGGGACGCGCTCAATGCCGTCGAGCAGACCAGCGCCACGGCGACGACCGCGGCCCACCTCCGTCGACGGCCGTCTATCGGACCGGTGCCACGCATGCCACGTCCTTTCACGGCCGGTCGCGCCGACGCCGCCGGCCGGCCACGGCTGGAAGCCCGCACCGCCCGGACGCGACCCATCGGCACGCATCCCTGACCACCTGACCGCACCCACCCACAGCCCGCGAGCCGACCGCACCCGAACGGGCACCACTCCCGCCGACGGGCGGCGGCCCCGCGAACCGGGTCAGCCGGTGGCCGGCGCGACGTGGAACTCGTTGCCGCCCGCGTCGAGGAACTCGCCGAGTTCGCCGTCGCGCCGGGTGACCTCCGGGCGCAGCCTGTTGCGTCCCGTCTTCGGCGCCGCGGGCGGACCCATCACCAGCGCGACCGGGTCGGTCGGCTCCCGGCGCAGCCGCACGCCCCAGGCCTCGTGTTCGACCTCGTGCCAGTCGGACTCGGCCCGCCAGAAGGCCGTCTGCGCGTCGCGGTCCTCCTCGGCCACGTCGAGGCAGACCGCCACGAGGCCGGAGCCGACGAGCACGCCGGGGTGACCGGGACGGAGCACACAGAACTCGTGCCCTCCGGGTCGGCCAGAACGTCCCACGGGACGTCCCCTTGACCGATGTCGACCCGCGTCGCACCGAGCGTGAGCAGCCGTGCCACCTCGGCCTCCCAGTCGGGCCCACCGGCCAGATCGAGGTGAAGCCGGTTCCATGTCGCCTTCCCGGCCGCCACCCCCGCCGCGGCCGCCGCGCGCTCCGCCTCGGCGATCATCCCGCCGTCCGGATCCACGCCGACGACCTCGCCGAACCGGTGCGCCAGGCGCAGGGCGAGCGTCGGCCCGCACCCCACGTCCACAAGACGACCCCGCCCGTCCAGTCCCAGCGCCTCGGTCAGGACGTCCACCAGACCGGGGGCGTACGGCAGCCGCCCCCGCGCGTAGTGGACCGCCGAACCCGAGAACAGCGTCTCGTCCCACTCCCACCCGTCCACCACGCCCATCACTCCGTCGCTATGGGTGCAGCTTCTCGCCCTTCGCCAGCATCTCCACGTACTTCTCGATCCGGCGTGCCCGGGTCTCGGCCCTCTTGGCGTCCTGGATCCGGTACAGGATCGCGTAGCGGTTCTGGCGGTCCAGTGTCTCGAAGAACTGGGCCGCGGCCGGGTCGGCGGCCAGGGCGGCCCTGAGGTCGTCCGGCACGGTGGCGGTCTTCGCGCCTTCGTAGGCCGCCTCCCAGCGGCCGTCCGCCTTGGCGCGGTCGACCTGCGCCTGCCCCGGCGGCCGCATCCGACCCTGCTCGATCAGGGCTTCAGCCTTGTCCCGGTTGATCCTGGACCACTTGCTGCGTGGCGTGCGCGGGGTGAACCGCTGGAGCCACCACTCGTCGTCGAACTTGGCCTTCCGGCCGTCGATCCAGCCGTAGCAGAGCGCCTCGTCGAGCGCCTGGGCGTAGTCCAGCGCGACGATTCCGGCGCCCTTCTTGCGCAGCTTGAGCCAGATGCCGGGCGAGACGGCATGGTTCTCGCCGAGCCAGGCCCGGAACGCCTCGGCGGATTCGAACGCGACGGTCTCCAAGTCCTGAGTCACCCCAGCAGCGAACCACACCCAGTCGGCCGTCATGAGGCTTTAGGACAGTCGGAGATCCGGGAAATCCGCTCGACCGGCTCACCTCGTGGACGAGATCCTCGGGGCATGGAGTTCCTCTGCTACCACCGAGACCGCCCCGGCTCCCTGCCGCTGCGCGACGAACTGCTGGAAGCGCACTGGTCCTACATGGACCGGTACGCGAAGGAGATGATCGCCCGGGGCCCGACCCTCGCCGACGACGGTGACACGCCCACCGGAAGTGTGCACATCGTCGATCTGCCCGATGCCGCCGCCGCCCGCGCGTTCGCCTTCGACGAACCCAACTACCAGGCCGGTGTCTACCGTGATGTGCTGCTGCGGCGGTGGCGCAACCTGCTGGGGCGCACCATGTGGGACTTTCCCGGGGGGCGCAGCGGTGGCGATCGGTTTCTGGTGCTCGGCCTCGGCGCGGGCGAGGCTGTCGACCTCGCCGTGCCGGTCGGGCAGGACGAGCTGATCGCGTACGGGCCGCTGCTGTCCGACGACGGCGCCGCCTGGCTGGGCACGGCCGCGTTGGTCCGGGCGCCGGACCCGGGCAGGGCCCGCGCCGTCCTGACCCCGGACCGGTACGCCGACGTCGAGGTGCACCACTGGCAGTTCGGCGGACGCCCGTCCTAGGGCACGACAAATCCCCGCCGTCCGCCCGCAGAGCAGGCGGGTATTTGTCAGACACGCCCTACTAGCCGAGCCTCAGCGGTACTGACGGACCGGCCGGGGTGCGGCGACTTGCGGGTCTGTGTGGTGCGGGCGCATGTTGTGGTTGATCGGCCCAGGTCAACAGCGAGCAGGACCGCCCGCCCCGCAGCCGCTGAACCGCAAGGAGGCACTCCCATGGGAGGAACAGTCGCGCACGGCGCGAGACGAGAGGCGGTGCGACCGTGAGCCGGATCCTGGTGACCGGTTCCGCGGACGGCCTGGGCCGTGCCGCAGCCGACGCGCTGCTGTCCGAAGGCCACGAGGTGGTCGTGCACGCCCGCAACGAGCGGCGCGCGGCGGACCTCGCCGAACTGGCCGACCGCGGGGCGCACCTCGTCGTCGGCGACTTCGCGGACCGGGACGCCGTACGCGGCGTCGCCGCCGAACTGGCCGACGCCGAACCCCTCGACGCGGTCGTCCACAACGCCGGCGTGTGGAGCGGCCCGGCGGTCATGCCGGTCAACATCGTCGCCCCCTACCTGCTCACGGCCCTGCTGCCCGGCCCGCGCCGGCTGGTGTACCTGAGCAGCGGCTCGCACTTCGGCGGGCGCCCCTCGCTCACCGGAGTCGACTGGCGGGGCGTGAGCGCGGGATCGTACGCCGACAGCAAGCTGTTCGTCACGACGCTCGCCGCGGCGGTCGCCCGTCTGCGGCCCGCGGTGCTGAGCAACGCCGTCGACCCGGGCTGGGTCCCCACCAAGATGGGCGGGCCCGGCGCACCGGACGACCTGGAGCTCGGCCACCGCACGCAGGTGTGGCTCGCCGCCGGCGACGCTCCCGAGGCCCTGACGAGCGGCGGGTACTGGTACCACCGCGAGCGGCAGGAGCCGCACCGGGCGGTCCACGACGAGGCGTTCCAGGACCGCCTCCTGTACGCCCTGGCCGAGGAGACCGGCACGGAGCTCTGAGCGGCCCTCGCACGACGGACGTCCGGCGCGCGGCCCTTCGGGCGAATCACGCGCCCGGCCGGCGACGCCCCGGGCGGCCGGTGGTACGTGCATGAGGATGTCCTCACACTCCGATCCGCCCGTGCCGCCGACCGGGCGCACAGGCGGTGGCACCGGCGGATCGGGCGTCGCCCAGCCCCGGGTGCCGGGCCTGCTGCGCCTCGCCGCCGCCTACGCCTGGCGCCTCATCGCCGTCGGCGTCGTCGTGCAGGCGGTCTTCTCCGTGCTGGGGCAGTTCCACCGCATCACCGTCGCCGTCTTCCTCGGACTCGTCGTCACCGCCGTCCTGCGCCCCGTGGCCGACCTCCTCGCCCGCCTCCTGCCCCGCCCGCTCGCCGTCGCCGTCGCGCTCGTCGCCGGCACCGCCCTCGTCCTCGGCGTGCTGGCCCTCGTCGGTGAAACGGTCGCGGGACAACGGGCCGGGCTGGAGGAGGAGTTCGTCTCCGGTATCGACCGGATCGAACACCGGCTGGAGCGGCCGCCGTTCCGGCTCGCCCCGGGCGCGCTCGACGACGTCCAGTCCCGCCTCGGCAAACTGCTGTCGAGCCACCGCTCCACCGTCATCAGCACGGCGCTCAGCGGGGCGAGCCGGCTCCTCGAAGTGCTGACGGTGCTGGCCCTCGCCGTCTTCTGCGCGGTCTTCTTCACCCACTCCGGCGACCGGCAGTGGCGCTGGTTCTGCGCCCAGCTCCCCTCCGCCGGCCGCGAGCGGGTCTCGGTCGCGGGCGGAGCCGCGTGGCGGACCTTCACCGGCTACACCCACGGCATCCTGCTGGTGGCCGCCACCAACGCGGTGCTGGTGGGCATCGCCCTGGCCGCGCTGCGCGTGCCGCTCGCCGTGCCGCTGGCGCTGCTGGAGTTCTTCGCCGCCTTCATCCCGCTGATCGGCTCCCCGATCGCGCTCGCGGTCGCCGCCGTGGTCGCGCTGGCGTCCAAGGGCGTGCTGACCGCCGTGCTGGTCGTCGTGCTCATCGTGGTGATCGGGCAGATCGAGGGGCATGTGCTGCACCCCGTGGTGATGAGCTGGGCGGTCCGGCTGCACCCGGTGGTGGTGGCGTTGTCGGTCGTGGGCGGAGCGGTGGCGGCGGGCGTGGTCGGCGCGGTCGTCGCCGTCCCGCTGGTCGCCGTGGCATGGTCCGTCCTGCAGGCACTGCGGGAGCTCCGGGCGGATCCGTAGACCCGCAGACCCGGTCCGCCTCGGCCTACCTCACCGCCGTGAGCGTCGCATAGACCACGACGTTGCCCTGGTAGCCGGTGGTCGCCGCGTAGCCGCCGCCGCAGGTGATGACCCGCAGTTCGGGGCGGCCGGAGCTGCCGTAGACCTTGTCGCTGGGGAACCTGCGCTTGTCGTACACCTCCACCGCGTCGACGGTGAAGACGGCCGTACGCCGGTCCGCCCGGTCGACCTCGACGGTGTTGCCCTTGGACAGCGCGCCGAGCGCGTAGAAGACGCCGCGTCTTCCTCCGGGCAGGTCCACGTGCCCCGCGGTGACGGCGGTCCCGGCGGAACCGGGCGCGGTCCCGTCGGCGTACCAGCCGGCGAGGTCGGGGCGGTCGCCCGGCGGGGGGCGCAGCGCTCCGGACGCGTCGAGGCCCAGCTCCGACAGCGGGGCGTCCACGCCGATGGAGGGGATTCGCAGGCGGAGCGGCGCCGCGCGGGGCAACGGCCGGACTCCGGAACGCGCGGCGGGCGAACCGCCGCCCGACGCGGAGCCCGGCGACCCTGCCGGGCCGGGGGACCCTGCCGGGCCGGGGGACCCTGCCGGGCCGTGTGACCCCGCCACGCCGTGAGACCCCGGCGGGCCGGCCGGCCCCGGCGATCCCGGTGACGTCGGAGGTCCGGTCGTCCCCGCCGGGCCCGCCGGGGCCGGGAAGGCCTGACCCGGCGACGGCTGCGGCGGCGGATCACCCGCGTGCAGCGCGCCCGTGACCAGCAGGACACCGCTCAGGAGCGTCCAGGTCAGCAGCTTGGCCGAAGGGGTGTACGTCGGCGGGGTGGGGTGGGAGTCATGCCCGGGTGCCATCGCGGAGGGGCCTCTTGCTTGCGGCGGGCGGGAATCGGGAGGGGGAGCGGGCTTCGTTCCCGCACGGGCCCCGGCGCCGAGCCGGTGCCGGGGCCCGTGCTGCGGTGCCCCTACGGTCAGATCCGGCCCGCGTTGGAGCGGCGACGCGCCCTCACCGTCCACCCGGCGGCAGCGGCGGCGACCAGCGCCCCGCCCAGGGCGAGCTGACCGGTCGACCCCTGCGCGTCCCCGAACCCCGCCTCCACCGCGCCGTCGGGCCGGCGGGCCGAGAGGTCGTAGGTGTCCGTGATCTTGACCCGCGGGGGGCACTTGATGGTGACGGTGTCACTGTCGGAAGACGTGCCCTCGGGCACCGTGAACTCCCCGGTGAGCACACCCTTGCTCTCGCCCTCGAACATGTGGAACGACCCCGCCACCTCCGACTCGCCCTTGCCGTAGGTCACGTCCTCGCCGCAGGCCTTGGTGCTGACCGTGACCGTGGAGCCGGACGAGCCGCTGCGCGAGCGGATGTCGAGCCCCGAGTCGTCGGCGGCGGCGACGGGCATCTGCAGAGCCAGGGCACCGACGACCAGGCCGATACCAACGCCAAAGTGTGTCTTACGCAAGGGAACCCTCCAGTGAAGCAGCGTCCGGCCTGTCTGGCGGCGCCTCTGTTGTACGCCACTGACGAGGCAACAGACCCCCCGTCGACTCCGCAACATGACGCATCACCGGGCTCGTCACCCGCCCAGACCCACGAGCCTCCCGCGCACGGCCGTTCGCGCAGCTCAACGAAACGACGCCCGCCGCGACGGACGCTCCGTCAGAAGTCGGCGAACAGCCTAACGACGCCCACCGGAAGGTGACCGCGCCCGCTCGGCGACGGGACGTCAGGAGACCGGCCGGGCGTTCCGGTGGCGGCGCCGGAGTCCTGGGTCCAAAGTCTGATCGGCAGCTACTTGCTTCTACTGTTAACGTGCAGCTGCATAACATTCGCAACAAGTCGAAAGGCATTGCACATGCCGCTTTACACGCTTCCGGAGCTTCCGTACGACTACGCGGCGCTCGCCCCCGTGATCAGCCCGGAGATCATCGAGCTGCACCACGACAAGCACCACGCGGCGTACGTGAAGGGCGCGAACGACACCCTGGAGCAGCTCGCCGAGGCGCGGGACAAGGAATCGTGGGGGTCGATCAACGGCCTGGAGAAGAACCTGGCCTTTCACCTCTCCGGGCACATCCTGCACTCGATCTACTGGCACAACATGACCGGCGACGGCGGCGGCGAGCCGCTGGACAAGGACGGCGTGGGCGAACTGGCGGACGCCATCGCCGAGTCCTTCGGCTCGTTCGCGGGCTTCAAGGCGCAGCTGACCAAGGCGTCGGCGACCACGCAGGGCTCAGGATGGGGTGTCCTGGCCTACGAGCCGCTCAGCGGGCGCCTGATCGTCGAGCAGGTCTACGACCACCAGGGCAACGTCGGTCAGGGCTCCACCCCGATCCTGGTCTTCGACGCCTGGGAGCATGCCTTCTACCTCCAGTACAGGAACCAGAAGGTCGACTTCATC
Organism: Streptomyces sp. NPDC088254; assembly: GCF_044740925.1. Lineage (NCBI taxonomy): Bacteria > Bacillati > Actinomycetota > Actinomycetes > Kitasatosporales > Streptomycetaceae > Streptomyces > Streptomyces sp. NPDC088254. The sequence goes on from NZ_JBIURQ010000001.1 coordinate 1,202,693, forward strand.
GAGGCCATGTGGGCCGTCGTCAACTGGCAGGACGTGGCCCGCCGTTACGCCGCCGCGAAGGAGAGGGGCGACACCCTGCTGCTCGCGCCGTGACGGCGTAACCCCCCGGTGCGTCCCGCTCGGGGACGTCATGGCGAAAGGCTCCCGGGACACATCGTCCCGGGAGCCCTTCGCGCGACCCCCGGTCAGCTCACGCGGGCCGCGACGGCTCGCGCACACACGAGGGACTCGGTGTGGGTGGTGTCCACTTCCAGGTCGTAGCGCACGCCCACATGCACCGCCTCGGCCTGCTGCGCCGCCATCCCCTCGGGACGGTCACCCCGTGCGACCTCACGCCCCGCGGCGACCGTGCTCTCGCAGCGCACGCCGACCCACAGCACGTCCAGGCCGTCCAGCGCCTCCTCCCACCGCCGCTGGGACGCCGCCTGGCCGAGGAACACGTCGTCGACGATGATCCTCGCGCCGGCCCGGGCCATCGCCGCGACGCCCTGCGCCCAGGCCGTGTCCAGCGCCCGGAACTCCGCCCCGACGCTCACCCCGCCGTCGGCCTCGAACACGATCCCCTCGTCCGACGCCCGCATCCGCGCCGGCAGCGCGTCCACGAACGTGTCACACCCCAATGCCAGCCAGGGCTCGGCCAACACGGCCTGCAGGCACCGCACGATGCCCGACTTCCCTGAACTGGAACCCCCGTTGACCACGATCACCTGAGTCACCGCACCACCCTGACCGCCCCCTCGCCACGACTCACGGCAGCGGCCGCCTCACAGCCACCCGTTGCGTTTGAAGCCCCGGTGGATGACGTAGCAGGCCACGGCGATGACGGTCAGGGCCAGAGGGTAGCCGAAGCGCCAGTGGAGTTCCGGCATGTGGTCGAAGTTCATGCCGTAGACGCCGCACACCATGGTGGGGACGGCGATGATCGCGGCCCAGGCGGTGATCTTGCGCATGTCCTCGTTCTGGGCCACGGTCACCTGCGCCAGATGGGCCTGGAGGATGGAGTCCAGCAGGGCGTCGTAGGCGGTGATCTGCTCGGTGACGCGGGTGAGATGGTCGGCGACGTCCCGGAAGTACGCCTGTATCTCCTTGTCGACGCATGAGCGCGGCTCGGTGGCGAGCCGGTCGAGAGGGCGCGCGAGGGGAACCACGGCACGCCTCAACTCCAGCAACTCCCGCTTGAGTTGGTAGATGCGGCCGGCGTCGGCGTTGCGCGGGCTGTGCGGGGAGAAGACGTCCGTCTCGACCTGGTCGATGTCGCTCTGCACCGAGTCGGCGACCGAGACGTAGTCGTCGACGACATGGTCGGCGAGGGCGTGCAGCACCGCGGAGGGGCCCTTGGCCAACTGCTCGGGCTGCGCCTCGAGATCCTCGCGCACGGGCCCCAGCGAGCCGTGTCGGCCATGGCGGACGGTGACCACGAAGTCGGGCCCGGTGAACACCATCAGCTCACCGGTGTCGACGACCTCGCTGGTCGCGGTCAGCTCGGCATGCTCGACGTACGTGACGGTCTTGAACACGGCGAACAGCACCTCCCCGTACTGCTCGACCTTGGGCCGCTGATGCGCGTGGACAGCGTCCTCGACGGCCAGCGGGTGCAGCCCGAACAGCTCCGCCACCCCCGCGAACTCCTCCGCCCCGGGCTCGTGCAGCCCCAGCCACACGAACCCGCCCCGGTGCTTGCGGGCCTGCCGTACGGCCTCCTCCACCGAGTCCGTGCCCGGCCGCCGCACCCCGTCGCGGTAGACGACGCAGTTGACGACCGTCGAGCCGAGCGGGGAGCGGGCCGGATGGCTGAGATCCACGCGCCGACGACGGCTGCGCCGCGCCAGGTCCGCGACTTTGCGCAGGTTGCCGACCATGGACATGCGGATCCTCCCTCACCGGACCGACGGATTCGGACAGTGTGCCAGGCCGGCGGGGCGCGAGTCGTTCAGCCGGCCCCGAGACCGTGGACGGTGACCAGTTCGGTGAGCCCGGAGATGGTCAGCACCGGCGCCAGCAGCGGCGTGGCGACCAGCTCGACGCGGTCGGTGTGCCGGAACAGCACGCTCAGGCCCGCGCTGTCGAGATACCCGACGGCGGTGAGGTCGACGACGACGACGGGTCCGTCGACGGAGGCGATGGCCTTGTCCAGCTCCCCGGCGTTGCTCATGTCGATCTCGCCGACGACCGTCAGCACGGCGGCGCCGTCGGGCCGCCGGCCGGGGATCAGGGTGAGCGAAGTGGTCATCAGGCAATCCTCGTATGCATGTTCACGGTGGTGCCGCCGGTGCTCGAGGTGATGGTGACCTGCTGCATGAGAGCGCGCATCAGGGCCACTCCGCGGCCGCGGTGAGTGTTGAGTTCGGGCTGGGGCGTCTTCCACCGGCCGGTGTCGGCGACGGTCAGACACAGGTCGTCGACGAGGGCCTCGGCACGCAGGCGGACCGGGTCGCCCGGAGCGTGCCGGTGCCCGTGCTCGATGGCGTTGGCGCACGCCTCTCCGGCGGCCACCAGGATGTTCTGCACGGTGTCCGGCGGCAGCTCGCACCGGTCGAGCCAGCTGCGCAACGCCTTGCGAACCGGCGCCAGTTGCGTCGACTCCGCCGGGAAGGCCATCTCCAGCGGCGCCGGATGCCGGTAGAGCAGCAGGGCCACGTCGTCGTCGTAGCCGCCGCTCGGCGCGAGCCGCGCCATGACCTCGGTGGCGAGTTCGTCGACCGCCACGTCACGGCCCGCCTGGACGGCCTCACCGGCCTGGTCGATGCCCGCGGTCAGCGGGCGGCGCCGGCGCTCCACCAGACCGTCGGTGTAGAGCAGCAGGGTGGCACGGCCCGGCACCGTGCACGCCCCCTCCGGCCGCGCCCGGCCGGGCCGCACGCCCAGCGGCACCGAACGGCCCTCGTCCAACAGGCGTGTCACGCCGTCGGGTTGGGCGAGGATGCCCGGCGGGTGCCCGGCGCTGGAGTAGGTGAGGTGACCCGACTCCGGGTCGAGGACGCCGCAGAACACGGTGGTGCACATCGCGCCGGGCAGGCCGGCGGCGAAGTGGTCCAGCGCCATCAGGGTCTGGGCCGGACCCGCCTCCTGGAGCAGCAGGGCACGGCACGCGCTGCGCAACTGCCCCATCACGGTGGCCGCTTCGAGGCCGCGCCCGACGCAGTCGCCCACCACGATGCCGATCCGCCCGTCCGGGAGCCGCACGGTGTCGTACCAGTCACCACCCACCTCCAGAGGGCGGGTGGCGGGCTCGTAGCGGACGGCGAACCCCTCGGGCAGATGGGACGGGCCGAGGATGGAGCGCTGCAGCGCGAGAGCCGTCTCCCGCTGCTGGTCGATCTGGTGGGCGCGGGCGAGACCCTGGGCGAGCTGGCCCGCGAGCAGGGACAGCAGCAGCTGGTCCTCGTCGCTGAAGGGGCGGTGCTGCCCGAAGTCGAGCCACAGCACCATCGAACCCTCGGGGTGGCCGATGGCCACGGCGGCGCCGGCGCCGTCGTCGACGGGCGTGAGGAGGGGCTGTCCGAGCCAGCCGGTGAGCTTGTCCCGGCGCTCGGCGGGCAGGTCCTCCCAGCTCAGCCCGGCCTCGGTGGCCGTCACGGAGGGCGGTCCGTCGGGCGTGGAGACGACGGCCAGCACCGTCTCGGCGTGCCACAGCTGCCTCAGTTCGGCCAGCGCCCCCGACAGCGTGTCCGCCAGGTTCGTCGCCTGCGTCATCCGCAGGCCCAGTGCGGCCTGCGCGCTCTTGCGCTGGATCGCGTAGTGCTCGGCGGTGACGTCACGGAAGGTTCCGACGACGACCCGGCGACCGGTGTCCGGATCGGCCGCCCGGCTGAACATCGCGTTCGCCCACAGCCGGCGCCCGTCGCGGTGGACGACGGGAACGGTGCAGGAGCCCTTCCGGTCGCCGAGCAGCCGCCCGAAGGCGTCGGCGACCTGGCGGTGCGCCTCGGGGTCGGTGTCCGGGTCGGGCCACCAGGGGTGCATCGGCCGGTAGGGCAGGCCCTCGGGGCCGAAGCCGAGGATGTCGGTGAAGGCGGTGTTGATCTCGATGACGGCGCCGTCCTCGTCGCAGACGAAGAACGCCTCCTGGAGGGAGTCGACCAGCGCGGTGCGCCAGCGGGCCTGGTGGTTGCGCAGCCGGGCCAGCTCGACGTTGGCCCGCACCCGGGCCAGCAGTTCGGCCGCGGCGAACGGCTTGACGAGATAGTCGTCGGCGCCCGCGTGGAGCCCCTCGATGGACGCCTCCTGCCCGGCGCGCGCCGACAGCAGCAGCACCGGCACCGACGCGGTGCGCGGATCGGTGCGCAGCGCCCCCACCAGCCCGAGACCGTCGAGGCAGGGCATCATGACATCGCTGACGACCAGATCGGGCGCGTCGCCGCGGACGGCCTCCAGAGCCGCCAGACCGTCGTTCACCGCGTCCACCCGGTAGCCCGCGCCGTGCAGCAGCCGGGTGAGGTACTCCCGCATGTCGGCGTTGTCGTCGGCGACCAGCACCCGCGCCGGGACGGCGGGACCGCCGGCGACGCCCGGAACGCCGGCCGAGGCCTGCTCGGCGTCCGTGTCACCGGACCCGCCCGGCAGCCAGCGCAGCGCCTCCTGGAGATACGGGTCGGCGGCAGATCCGACGCCGGTGTCCTGGGCGGGCACCAGGGCGTCGGCGGGCAGATGGTCCGCGCCGAACGGCAGCCGGACGGTGAAGCAGGTGCCCTCGTCCTCGACGCTGTCGGCGGTGATGGCCCCGCCGTGCAGCCCGACCAGCTCCTTCACCAGGGCCAGCCCGATACCGCTGCCCTCGTTGGAGCGGGCGCGGGCGTTCTCGATGCGGTGGAACCGCTCGAACAGCCGGGGCGCCTCCGAGGCGGGCACCCCGATGCCGGTGTCGGCGACCGCGACGACCGCGCACCCCTCCTCGGCGCCCACCGTGACACGGATCGACCCCTCGAAGGTGAACTTCAGCGCGTTGCTGAGGAGGTTGAGGACCACCTTCTCCCACATGCCACGGTCGATGAACACCTCCTCGGGCAGCGGACGGCAGTCGATGTGGAAACCCAGGCCCGCCTTGTCGACGGCCGAGCGGAAGACACTCGCCAACTCGGCGGTGACCGCGGCCAGATCCACCGGCTCGTAGCGGGCCTGCGTCCGGCCGGCCTCGATGCGGGAGAAGTCCAGCAGGGAGTTCACCAGCTTGCCCAGCCGCAGCCCGTTGCGGTGGATGACCTCCAGCTCCTCGCGCACCTGGCCGTCGGCGTCCGCCAGGCGGGTGCGCAGTTCCTCCAGCGGCCCCATGATCAGCGTGAGCGGGGTGCGGAACTCATGGCTGATGTTGGAGAAGAAGGCGGTCTTGGCCCGGTCCAGCTCCGCGAGCTCCTCGGCCCGCCGCTGCTGCGCCTCGTAGCTGCGGGCGCTGGCGATGCCCCCGGCGAGATGTCCGGCGACCAGGTCGACCCAGCCGCGGTAGCCGTCCTCCAGGACCCGGTACCGGTTCAGCCCTGCCACCAGGAACCCGTAGGGCGCGCTGCCCTGTTGCAGTAGCGGAACCACCAGCGCCTGCGTCGGCGGCTCGGGCCACGCCCCGGACGGCAGCTCCGCGAACGCCGCGCCGTCCAGCGGCACGAGGGCCGACTCGCCGCGCGTCAGCGGCTCGACGGGCCACGGGCGGTCGGCGGCGTCGGCCATGTCGCCCGCGTCGTCGCCGGCCGCCGGGATCGACGCGGGCGCGGCCCGGTGCCCGGCGGGCAACCCGCTGACGCTCGCCAGCCGGGCCGAGCCGTCCGGCTGGAACAGATAGGTCAGCGTGAACGGCAGGTCGTACGGATTGCGGCTCAACTGCCGGCCGGCGAAGGCCAGCACCTCCTGCTCGGTGCGCACCACGCTGGGGTCGGAGCCCAGGTCGCGCAGGGTCGCCATCCGCCGCTCACCGATGACGCGCTCGGTGTCCTCGCTGACCACGCACAGCATGCCGACGACCGTGCCGTCGTCGTCGCGCAACGGGCTGTAGGAGAAGGTGTGGTACGTCTCCTCCGGGTAGCCGGATCGCTCCAGGAACAGCAGCAGCCCCTCGTCCCAGGTCGCCTCTCCCGTCGCGATCACGGTGTCGATCCGCGGGCCGATGTCGTCCCAGATCTCCGCCCACACCTCCCGCGCCGGCCGGCCCAGCGCCCACGGGTACTTGCGGCCCAGCGTGTCGCGCCGGTAGGCGGAGTTGCAGAAGAACGTCAGCTCCGGGCCCCACGCCATCCACATCGAGAACCGGGACGGCAGCAGGATGTTCACCGCCGTGCGCAGACTCTGCGGCCACATGGCCGGCGGGCCCAGCGGGGTCGCCTGCCAGTCCACCCGGGCCAGATCGCGGCCGACCCCCGCCTCGGCGGCGAACAGGCCGATCCCCGCCGTGGACACGTCGGCCTCGACGGCCGCCCCAGACGGCTCATGCCCGGCGTCCTGCGAACGCGCCACTGACACCCCTTCGCTCGGCCGCCGACCTCACGGACACGCCGTGCGCCTCGCGGCAGCCCCGCGGAACCGGCCCGCCCGCGCTGACAGCTTCGTAGGATAAGCCAGTCGTAGCCGGGCACCAGGCCACGGGTGGTATCAAGACCGGAGAACCGAAAAGAGCGGCGGGGGCGGAAGAAGATGACGACGAGACCCGCGCAGGCGTCCCCGCAGGAAGCGGCCGACGAGAAGGCCCGCATGGCCGCCGTCCGCCGCTACCGGATACTCGACACGCCCCCGGACGGCACCTTCGACCGGATCGCCGCCCTCGCCGCCCGCATCTTCGACGCGCCGATGGCCACCGTGGCGATCGTGGACGCCGACCGGGTCTGGTTCAAGGCCGCCCACGGTCTGAGCGGCCTCACCGAGATCAGCCGCGACCCGGGGCTGAGCGCCTCCGCTTTCCTGCACGGCGAGCCCTGTGTGATCACCGACGCCCGCGCCCTCGCCGACTCCCTCCTCCACGGCGGCCTCGGCATCCGCTTCTACGCGGCGGCCCCCATCACCACCGCCGACGGCGAACACCTCGGCACGGTCAACGTCCTCGACACCCGGCCCCGCCGGCCCACCGACGCCCAGCTCGACGCCCTGCGGGACCTCGCCGACCTCGTCATCGACGAACTGGAGCTGAGGCTGGCGGCCATCCGCACGGTCGCCGCCGAACGCGAGCGGCGCACCGAGGCGGAACGACTCGCCCGCACCCTCCAGCGCACCCTGCTGCCGCCCACGCTGCCCGACGTCCCCGGGCTGCACGCGGCGGCCGCCTACCACACCGCCTCCCCTCAGGAGGTGGGCGGCGACTTCTACGACCTCTTCCCCCTGGACGACGGCCGGTGGGCGTTCTTCCTCGGCGACGTGTGCGGCAAGGGAGCGGACGCCGCCGCCCTGACCTCGCTGACCCGCTACACGCTGCGCGCCGCCGCGATCTACGACCCCGACCCGTGCGCCGCCCTCGCCAACCTCGACACCGTCCTCAAGGGCGAACAGCAGGGCAGCCGTCCCCGCTACTGCACCGCCGTGTTCGGGGTGCTCCAGCGGCTGCCCGACGGCTCCTTCACCGTCACCCTCGCCGGCGGCGGCCACCCCTCGGCCCTCGCGGTCCGGGCGGACGGGACCGTGGAGGCGATCTCCACCGCCGGCGGCCAGCTCATCGGCATGCTGCCCGATCCCCGCTTCGTGCGGACCACCACCCGGCTGCACCCGGGAGACAGCCTCCTGCTGTACACCGACGGCCTCACCGAGGCGCGCACCGCAGACGGCGCCATGCTCGGCGAGGAGGGACTCGTCCGCCATCTCACGTCCGCGGCCGCCCACACCGGCGACCGCCCGGCCGACGGCCTGCTCGGCTCCGTCGAGGCGCTGCTGCACCGCCTCGGCGACGGCGTCAGCGACGACACCGCCCTGCTCGCCCTGTCCGTACCCGCTCACCCCGACACCCGCATCCAGGAGAACCGGTGACCGAATCCGACCTTCCGCTGACCGTCACCTCGCGGCACGACGACCCGGGGCCCTTCATCCTCCAGGTGAGCGGCGAACTCGACCACCACACCGCCCCGCTGCTCACCCGGGCCGTCAAGGACGCGCCGTTCGACGCCAGCGGCGTGGTCATCGACCTGTCCGGGCTGACCTACTGCGACTCCACCGGCATCACCGTCCTCGTCACCGCCTACCACCGCTCGGAGGCCACCGGCTCCCCGCTCAGCCTCGCCGGCGCCAACCCCGACCAGATGCGCGTCTTCCGCGTCGTCGGCCTCGACCAGGTCTTCACCTTCCACGCCACCGTCGAGGAGGCCGCGGCCTCGCTGAGTCGCTGACGGCAGCCGCCCGGCCGCCGTACCGGCATGTCGCCGCACTGGCTAGAGTGGGACCGCGCGTAACCGGCTCGGCCCACCGCGAACAACGGTGAGAGCGGCTTGAGTTCGACATCGCCGACAGCGTCGGCAGGGGAGGGGCTGAGGGCCGAGGTGATCACGTACGAGGGCAAGGAACGCCGGGTCCAGGACATGGACCACGGTGATCACCTGTGTCTGGCGTTCGCCGACGACGGCGAACAGCGGCGCGTGACGACGGCCTTCCTGTCCGAGGGGCTGCGACGGGGCGAGCGGGTCATGTACTTCGCCGACCGGACCCGCCCCGAGGACGTCCTCGGCTGGCTGTCCGCCTCCGGCACCGACCCGCGCCCCGCCCTGGACGCGGGCCGGCTCGTCGTGACCACCGCGGACGACAGTTATCTGTCGGCGGGCCCGTTCGATCCCGACGGCATGGTGGCCGCACTCCGCGAGGAGGTCGCTGACTCGCTGGCCGCAGGCTGCACCGGTTTCCGGGTGAGCGGTGAGATGGGCTGGGCCCTGCGCGACGTCCCCGGGGCCGGCCGGCTCCACGAGTACGAGACCAAGGTCAACCAGGTCTTCTCCGGGCACCGGGCCTCCGCCGTCTGCCAGTACGACGCCCGGCGCTTCCCCGCCGACCGGCTGGACGTCTTCCAGCGCTGCCACGCCGCGGTCGTCGAGTGCGAGCCGCTGCACAGCGACAGCACCCTGCGGCTGATCCCCACCTTTCAGCAGGGGCGGCGCGCCCTGCGCGTCGTGGGCAGCGTCGACCACCGCAACACCCACAACCTCGCGGCCGCCCTGGACGCCACGCTGGCCTGGCCGGGAGACGTCCGCGTCGACATGCGGGAACTGGAGTTCATCGACCTCGCCGGGGTGCGCGCCCTGGCCCGCGCCGCCGCCCGGCTGGAAGACGGCCGGCGGCTGAACGTCGTGGAACTCGCGCCCCTGCTGTGCCAGGTGATCAACGTGGTCGGCTTCGAGGAGGCCACCCCGGCCCTGGTCGTCGCCGCCCGGGAGGCCGCAGAATGACCGCCGCCCTCACCGACAGCGCGCTGCCCTCCCCGGGCGGCGAACTCACCCATCAAGGGCTGTTCTACGCGGGTGGCGAGGAGTTCCTCGCCACCACCGTCCCCTTCTGCCGCGAGGGACTCACGCGGGACGACGCCATACTCGCGGTCACCACGCCGGTCAACATCGACCTGCTGCGCCGGGCGCTGGGCAAGGCGTCGCAGCGGATCGAGTTCGCCGACGCCGCCGACTGGTACCGGACGCCCGGCAGCACCCTCGGCGCCTACCACCGATGGGTCGACCGGCGCACGGCCGGCGCGCCGGACCGGCATGTACGCCTCATCGGCGAGCCGGTCTGGCACGGCAAGGACGCCCTGGAGACCGCCGAGTGGACGCGCTACGAGTCCGCGGTCAACGTCGCCTTCGCCGGCTGCGCGGCCTCGATCATCTGCCCCTACGACACCCGCGCCCTGCCCGACGGCGTCCTCGCCGACGCCCGGCGCACACACCCCGAGGTCGCGGTGGACGGCGCCGGCCGCCCCAGTGAGCGCTACGCGGAGCCGACGGCGGGCGACACCTGGCGCCGGCCGCTCGCGCCCCTCGTCGCCGAGGGAGAGGAAGCGGTCATGCGCTTCGGAGCCGACCTGTCACCGGTGCGCACGGCGGTCGCCGAGGCCGCGACCGCCCTGGGGCTCTCCGGTGAGCGCGCGCAACGCCTGGTGTTCGCGGTCAACGAGGTCGCCACCAACGCCGTCCAGCACGGCTCGGGCGACGGGCGTGTGATCGTCCGCCGCGCGGGCGGGCGCGTGGTCTGCGACGTCACCAGCACCGGCCGCAACAAGGCCGACTGGTACCTCGGCTACCTCCCGCCCGACCCGCATCAGCGGTCCGGCCACGGCATGTGGGTGGTACGGCAGCTGTGCGACCTCCTCGAGGTCCACACCGACCACGACAGCACGACGGTACGCCTCCACATGAGCCTCACCTGAGGACCGTCAGCCGGGCGAGCAGCGCGGCGAAGGCGCCGTGCGGCGCCGCCGCTGCGACCGCCTCGGCGTCGGCGGCCGTGTCCACGTCCCGCAGGCGCGGCATGTCCCTCACCCGCAGCCCGGCCGCCGCCAGCCGGCCGCGCTGCACCGCTCCGGTGGCGGCGGTCGACATGGGAACCCCGCGCAGCAGGTCCGGATCGGGGTCCGCGAGCCCGAGCGCCCAGAAGCCGCCGTCCTCGGCGGGCCCGAAACACGCGTCGCAGTCGGCGAAGTCCTCGGCGAGCAGGTCCGGCGTCACCTGCGGGGTGTCCATCCCGATCAGCAGGGCCGGGCCGTCGCATCCCGCGAACGCGGCCGCGAGACGCTCGTCCAGGCCGCCCGCGCACTGGGGCACGACCTCGAAGCCGGGCGGCAGCCAGGGCCCCGGAGTCCCGTCCAGGACGAGGACCCGCCGGGTCGCCGGAGCGGCCGCCACCGCCGCGAGGGTGTCGGTGAGCGCCGCCTCGGCGAGAGCCGCTGCTTCCTCGGGACTGAACGGCGGGGTGAGGCGGGTCTTCACCCGCCCCGGCAGTGGCTCCTTGGCGATGACGAGCAGAGTGGTCATCGAGGGCTTCCTTCCTGTACGGCGTGGGCGGGCGCTGCCGGTTCGGCGAGCACCCGGCTCATGTCGCGGACGGCCTGCCAGGTGCCGCGCCAGGTGCCGGTCACCTTGGAAACCCCGGTCCGGGGCAGATACGGCACGTCGCGCTCGGCGATCCGCCAGCCCTCGTCGGCGGCCCGCACCACCATCTGGAGCGGGTAGCCGCTGCGCCGGTCGGTGAGCCCGAGTTCCAGCAGCGCTTCGCGGCGGGCGGCCCGCAGCGGACCGAGGTCGTGCAGGCGCAGGCCGGTGCGCCGGCGCAGCAGCCGCGCCAGCACCAGGTTGCCCACGCGTGCGTGGACCGGCCAGGCACCCCGGGCCCGCGGCCGCCGGCGCCCGAGCACCAGGTCGGCGTCGCCGGACCGTACCGCCTCGACGAAGGGCAGGAGGGACGTCGGGTCGAGCGAGGCGTCGCAGTCGCAGAAGCAGACGATGTCGGCGGTGGCCGAGACGAGGCCCGCGTGGCAGGCCGCGCCGAAGCCGCGACGCGGTTCGTCGACGACGGTCGCGCCGAGGCCGCGGGCGATGTCCGCGGAGCCGTCGGTGGAGCCGTTGTCCACGACGACGGCCCGCCACCCGGGCGGGATCCGGGACAGCACCCAGGGCAGGGCCTCCGCCTCGTTCAGGCAGGGCAGGACGACGTCGACGAGCGGTGCTCGGGAAGGGTTGGTCACGTCACTCACCCTACGGAGACAAAGGGCGCGAATCGCATGTCCGCTCCTTACGAAACGCGGACGTCGCCCGCCGACAGGACGCTCACTCCCCGCGCAGCGGCGCCGCCGCGAACTCCCGCATGCCCTCCTCGAACCCGACCACGGGCTTCCAGCCCAGCTCGGCGCCCAGGCGCGTCGAGTCCGCGGTGATGTGCCGGACGTCGCCCAGCCGGAACTGACCGGTCACCACCGGGGCCGGCCCGCCGTACGCCGAGGCCAGCGCCGACGCCATCTCTCCGACGGTGTGCGGCTCACCGCTGCCGGTGTTGAACACCGTGAGCACGCCGTCGGCCGGACCGGCCGTGAGCGCCGCCACGTTGGCCCGCGCCACATCCTCGACATGGACGAAGTCCCGCCGCTGGCGGCCGTCCTCGAACACCCGCGGGGCCTCACCCCGCGCCAGCGCGGAACGGAAGAAGGAGGCCACGCCGGCGTAGGGCGTGTCCCGGGGCATCCTCGGCCCGTAGACGTTGTGGTAGCGCAGCGACACCGCCGATCCGCCCGTGCAGCGGGCCCACGCGGCGGCCAGATGCTCCTGCGCGAGCTTGGTCGTCGCGTACACGTTCCGGGGGTCGGCCGGCGCGTCCTCCCCGACCAGCCCGGGCGAGAGCTCCGCCCCGCACACCGGGCACACGGGCTCGAAGCGCCCCCGCGTCAGGTCGGCCGCCGTACGCGGCCCCGGCCGGACCACCCCATGGTCCGCGCAGGTGTACCGTCCCTCCCCGTACACCACCATCGAACCGGCGAGCACCAGCCGCCGCACCCCCGCCCGGGCCATGGACGACAACAGCACGGCGGTGCCGAGGTCGTTGTGGGAGACGTAGTCCGCCGCGTCGGCGACGCCGTCGCCCAGGCCCACCATCGCCGCCTGGTGGCACACGGCGTCGACGCCGGCCAGCGCCGCCGAGACCGCCGTGGCGTCCCGCACGTCACGGCCCGTCCCCTCCCGCAGGTCGAACACCACGGGTTCGTGCCCGCCCGCCCGCAGTGCCTCCACGACATGGGACCCGATGAAACCGGCGCCGCCGGTGACCAGTACTCGCATGGACCGCAGGCTAGGCGCGCCGCCCCGTCGGCCGGCAGGGCCACGCCCACCGCGTCATTCTTCCGTAAGAGGTCGCGGGCCTCCGCCGTACGGGGCACCGTCCCTCGCCGCGCCTCACCATCCCGTCAGGCACAGGTGGTTGAGCAGCAGCGCCAGCACCGCCTGCGCGGCGAGCCAGGCGCGTGGGCGGGGCAGGAACACGCACGCCGCCGCGAGCCACTGGGCGAACGGCAGCCAGATGCGCTCGGTCTCCGCCTTGCTCATCCCGGACACGTCGGCCGCCAGGAGCGCGACGAGCGCGGCGGCGATCAGGAGGGCGAGGCGGACGTCGGCACGGTCCCCGGGTGCGTCCGGCCCGGTCAGGACACTCGCGCGCAGGCGTCCGCGCCCCGCGAGGAGCGTCGCGCCGGTCCGCCGCAGGCCCGCCACGGTCGCGGGGCCCACGATCAGCACCGTGCAGGCGAGGTTGGCCCACACCCAGTAGCCATAGGGGCGGACCCCGGCGGCCCCCTCGTAGTAGCGCTCGACCAGCAGACGGTACGCCGCCCACCAGTCGAAGCCCGCGAGGGTGAACGCGAGCGGCACGACCGCCGCTCCCGTCAAGGCGTACGGCAGCGGCCTCCCGCGCCGTGCGCCGAGCAGCACGACCGCGCCGGCGATCACCACGAAGAGGGTGAGGCCGTAGGAGAGATAGCAGGTGAGGCCGAAGAGGAGTCCGGCGGCGAAACCGGTGAGCCGCGGCCTGCGCCCGGTCACGGCGAGCGCCAGGCACGCGAGGCACCAGGCGGCCACCGCCGCGAAGTAGCCGTCGGCCGACGTCCCCATCCACACCGCCGCGGGCATCATCGCGAGGAACGGGGCGGCCCTGCGCGCCCGCTCTTCCCCGGCCAGTGCGCGCACCGCCACCAGCACGGCGACGCACGCCGTGGCGCCGACGGTGATGCACCAGGCTCCCGCCCAGCCCCCGCCACCCAGACCGACGCGGTCGAGCAGGACGAACGTGAGCGTGGCCCCCGGCGGGTGACCTGCCACGTGCGCGGGCCAGTTGTCGGGCGAGTGGAGCAGGATGTGGCGGTCGAAGTCCCGCAGCGCGGCCGGGATGTCATGGAAGCGGTCGATGACCTGAAGGTATTCGTGACGGGTGGTCAGCCGCCGGGCGACGCCCCGCTCCCAGCCGTCGACCAGGGCCAGTGACCAGGTCCAGGCCAGGGCGGCGCCCCAGGCCGTCCACAGCAGGGCCCGCCAAGGCAGACGAGCGGCGAGCGGCGGACCGTACGCGACGACCGCCGCGGCCGTCGCCAGGGCGGCCGGGGTGCCCGGGCCGGCATGCGGCCCCCATCGCCCGTACAGCGGGGCGTTGCCGACGAGCAGGGTGCCATGGGTGTCCTGGAGGTACCGGCCGACCACGACGGCCGTGCCGACGAGGACGGCGGCCGCCGCCACGGCGGCGAGGTCACGCTGAGAAGTGCGGTTCACACCGGAACGCTAGGGCCGGAAGACGGCGCAACGGTCCCTCGGGACGGCGACGTCAGCGTTTCGTCATGAGTCGCACACCCCCGCACCGCCCCTTCCGCGCCTACGGTCGGTGCATGGCACGGTTCCCCTCCTCTCCCGGCTTCTGGCGCAGCCCCGTGCGCGGCCCCCGGTTCACCTCGGTGCTCGGCCTGGTGCTGCTCGCGGGCATCATCGTGCTGTTCCTCACCGGGCTGCTGTCGTACGCCGCCTACAACCCCGATCTGTCGCCGGTGAACGACAAGACCCCCGGCAAGGGCCTCCTCGGCTTCTATCTCTTCCCTTGGCCGACCGACCCGCCCTGGCTGTACCGGCTCACCCAGGGCGTCCACGTCACCCTCGGCGTCACCCTCGTCCCCGTCCTGCTCGCCAAGCTCTGGTCGGTGGTGCCCAAGCTGTTCGCGCTGCCGCCGGTCCGCTCGCTCGCCCACGCCCTGGAGCGGGTCTCGCTGCTCCTGCTGGTCGGCGGCGCGCTGTTCGAGTTCGTGACCGGCTTGCTCGACGTACAGCTGGACTACGTCTTCCCCGGCTCGTTCTACCCGCTGCACTTCTACGGCGCCTGGGTGTTCTTCGCCGCGTTCCTCGCGCACGTGGCGCTCCGGGCGCCGGCCGCCCTGCGCAACGTGCGGCGCATGCGGGAGGGGGAGGGGGCCCAGGAGGAGGCGGGTGGGGAGCCGGACTTCCCGCTGGTCACCCCGCGGCCCGCCGACGCGACGGTGTCGCGGCGCGGGGCGCTGTGGCTGGTCGGCGGCGGCTCGCTCCTGCTGTTCGCGACCACCGTGGGGCAGAACACGGACGGTTTCCTGCGCCGTACGGCCCTGCTCGCGCCGCACGGCGGCGCCGATCCGGGCAGCGGCCCCGGGGGCTTCCAGATCAACAAGACGGCCGCGTCGCGGGGCATCACCGCGCGGGAGACGAGCGCTCAGGTGTGGCGGCTGGCCGTCACCGGGCCCGCCGGGACCGTCCGGCTCAGCCGAGCCGACCTGCTGGCCCTCCCGCTGCACAGCGCGGCGCTGCCCATCGCCTGCGTCGAGGGCTGGTCGACCTCCGACCAGTGGTGGCGGGGCGTGCGCCTGCGGGACCTCGCCGTCCTGGCCGGGTGCGACGAGGACACGGCGTCCGACGTCCTGGTGGAGTCCCTCCAACGGCACGGAGCCTTCCGTACGGCCGCCCTGCGGGCAAACCAGGTGCGCGACCCCCGCTCCCTGCTCGCCCTCGACGTCAACGGCGAGCCGCTGACCCCCGACCACGGCTACCCGGCACGGATCATCGTGCCCGCCGCGCCCGGCGTGCTGAACACCAAGTGGGTGGCCGAGTTGACCTTTGCGGACCTGTGACGAACGGAAGCGAGCCCGGTGACGACATGAAGAAGGGCCCTGTCATGAGAAGACCTCCGCTCGGAAGCCCGTTGCACATCCTGCTCCTGGTCTGCTCCTTCGCACTCGCCGGATACGCGGGCGTGCGCCTGCTGTCCGGAGACTGGCTCGGCATCGCACTGTGGTTCGTGGGCGCGGCGGTGCTGCACGACCTCGTCCTGCTGCCGCTGTACGCGTCCGCGGACAGGGCCCTCACCGGCGCCCTCGGCGCGGCCGGCCACCGGGAGCGGACGATGTACATCCGGGTGCCGGCCGTCCTGTCCGGCCTTCTGCTGCTGGTGTGGTTCCCGTTGATCAGCGGCCGGACGGTGCAGCGCTACGAGTCCTCCACCGGCCTGCCGGCCGACGGCTTCCTCACCCGCTGGCTGCTGATCACCGCCGTCCTGTTCGGCGGGTCGGCGCTGCTGCTTCTGGTGAGACTGCGCGGTGCGGCGAAGCGGCGGCCGCCCACCGTGCGCTGAAGCGGCCTCACCGGCGGGCGCCCGCGGCCGGTGCCCGGATGGAGGTGCGTCGCAACCGGGCGGCGCCCCCGCCCCGGGAGACGCTGACACCGACACTCCTACCTGTTCGCTCTCCCCCCGGAGTCATCCGTGACAGCATCGCTCGCCCCGTCCACCGAGGACGGCTACCGCTTCGACGACCTGCGCGCGCTCTTCGTCAACTGCACGCTGAAGCCGTCCCCCCGACTCAGCCACACGCAAGGGCTCATCGACATGAGCCGGTCCCTCATGGAAGCGCGCGGGGTGACCACGGAACTCGTCCGCGCGGCCGACCACGACATCGCGACGGGCGTCTACCCCGACATGACCCAGCATGGCATCGCCACCGACGCCTGGCCGGCCCTGTACGAGCAGGTGATGGCCGCGGACATCCTGGTGATCGCCGGGCCCATCTGGCTCGGCGACAACAGCTCGGTCACCAAACGCGTCATCGAACGCCTCTACAGCTGCTCCAGCCTGCTCAACTCCCGCGGCCAGTACGCCTACTACGGGCGCGTCGGCGGCTGTCTGATCACCGGCAACGAGGACGGCGTCAAGCACTGCGCCATGAACGTGCTCTACAGCCTCCAGCACCTCGGCTACACCATCCCCCCGCAGGCCGACGCGGGCTGGATCGGCGCGGCCGGACCCGGCCCCTCGTACCTGGACCCCGGTTCGGGCGGCCCGGAGAACGACTTCACCAACCGCAACACCGCGTTCATGACCTGGAACCTGATGCACCTGGCGGCCCTGCTCAAACGCGCCGGGGGAATCCCGGCCCACGGCAACCAGCGCACGGAGTGGGACGCCGGCTGCCGGCCGGGCGCGGACAACCCCGAACACCGCTGAGCGAAGCAGGCGTCCGGGGACGCCACGACCGTCGCGCCGGGGCGGCGGAAAGCCGGGCGAAGCGGCCCCCGAGCAGGTGGGGGCCGTGCGCCGCCCAGTAGAGTGCGCCCCTGTTGCCCCCGAACCACGAGGTACGCGCAGTGAACCCCGCACGACCAGGACCGCCGCCCGCCGTCGCCGCCGTCACGGTCGTCGGAATCGGCGCCGACGGATGGGCGGGGCTCCCCGACGCCTCGCGCGCCGCGCTCGACGAGGCCGAGGTGCTCATCGGCGGCCCGCGCCAGCTCGACCTGCTGCCCGAACGGTGCGCCGGACAGCGCGTCGCCTGGCCCACGCCCCTGCGCCCGGCCGTCCCCGCACTCCTCGCCGCGCACGCGGGCCGCCGCATCGCCGTCCTCGCCAGCGGGGACCCCATGTTCTACGGCATCGGACGCGCCCTCGCCGAGGAGACGGACGGCGACGCCCTGCGCGTCCTGCCGCACCCCTCCTCCGTCTCCCACGCCGCCGCCCGCCTCGGCTGGCCCCTGGAGGACGTCGAAGTCGTCACGCTCGTCGGCCGCCCCGCCGGCCGCCTCGCCGCCGCCCTGCACGACGGCCGGCGTCTCCTCGTCCTCAGCGCGGACGCCCGAACCCCCGGCCAGGTCGCCGCCCTGCTGCGGGAGCGCGGCTTCGGACCGAGCCGCGTCCGCGTCCTGGAGCAACTCGGCGGCCCGCGCGAGCACATCGGCGGCGGGACCACCGCCGACGAGTGGGAGGAGCCGCGGCCGCCCGGCGACCCCCTCAACATCGTCGCCGTCGAATGCCGCCGCGCCCCCGGCGCCCTGCGGCTCGGCGCCGTCCCCGGGCTCCCCGACGAGGCGTACGAACACGACGGGCAGCTCACCAAGCGGCACGTCCGCGCCGCGACGCTCGCCGCCCTCGCCCCCGCACCCGGCGAACTGCTGTGGGACGTCGGCGGCGGCTCCGGCTCCATCGCCGTCGAATGGATGCGCACCCACCCCTCGTGCCGCGCGATCACCGTCGAACGCGACCCCGTGCGCGCCGCCCGCATCACCCGCAACGCCGACCGGCTGGGCGTGCCCGGGCTGCGCGTCGTCACCGGCGCCGCGCCCGCCGCCCTCGTCGAACTCCCGCCGCCCGACGCCGTGTTCATCGGCGGCGGACTCACCGCCCCCGGCCTCCTCGACGCATGCTGGCAGGCGCTGCCCGACGGCGGGCGGCTCGTCGCCAACACCGTGACGCTGGAGTCGGAGGCCCTGCTCGCCGACGCCTGCCGGCGGCACGGCGGGGAGCTGGTGAAACTGGCCGTGGCGCACGCCGTGCCCGTCGGCGGCTTCACCGGGTGGCGGCAGGCGATGCCGGTGACCCAGTGGGCCGTGCACAAGACCCCCGACCCGTCCTCAGGAGCAGACAGATGACCGTGTACTTCATCGGCGCCGGCCCCGGCGCCGCCGACCTGATCACGGTGCGCGGCGCCCGCGTGCTCGCCGCGAGTCCGGTCTGCCTGTACGCGGGGAGCCTCGTCCCGCGCGAGCTGCTCGCCGAATGCCCGCCCGGCGCACGGCTGGTGGACACCGCGCGACTCGACCTGGACCAGATCGTCGCCGAACTGGTCCGTGCGCACGAGGAGGGCCACGACGTGGCCCGGCTGCACTCCGGGGACCCCTCGGTGTTCAGCGCGGTCGCCGAGCAGATGCGGCGGCTCGACGCGGCCGGGGTGCCGTACGAGGTCGTCCCGGGCGTGCCCGCGTTCGCAGCGGCGGCGGCCGCCCTCAAGCGGGAACTGACCGTGCCGACCGTCGGCCAGACCGTCATCCTCACCCGCATCGCCCAGCAGGCCACCGCCATGCCCGAGGGGGAGGACCTCGCCACCCTCGGCCGCAGCGGCGCGCTCATCGTGCTGCACCTGGCCGCCCGCTACGTCGACCGCGTGGTCGGCGAACTCCTCCCGCACTACGGCGCCGACTGCCCGGCCGCCGTCGTCGCCCACGCCTCCCGCCCCGAGGAGCTCGTCATCCGCGGCACGCTCGACGAGATCGCCGGCAAGGTGAAGGAGGCCGGCGTCCTGCGTACGGCCGTCATCATGGTCGGCCGCACCCTCGCCGCCGAACACTTCCGCGACAGCCACCTGTACTCCCCGGACCGGGACCGCCACACATGCTGAGCGACGGGAGCGACACGGGCGGCACGCACGAGGAGGTCGTTCCGATCCTGCGCGTACAGGACGCGGCGGCCGCCGTCGACTGGTACGCGCGGCTGGGCTTCCGGCAGCAGTGGGAGCACCGGTTCGAGCCCGGCCTGCCCGTGTTCACCGAGGTCGCCCGCGGACGCGTCCGGCTGTACCTGTCGGAGCACGAGGGCGACGCCCGGCCCGACACCCTGCTGTACCTGCGGGTCGGCGATCTCGACGCGGTGGCCGCGGAGTTCGGCGTACGGGCCGAGGAGACGCCGTGGGGGCGCGAGCTGCGCCTGACGGACCCGGACGGCAACCGCCTGCGCGTCGGCCCGGTCGTCGCCGGTGACTGACCCGGCCGCCGCCGGGAGCGGTCAGGCGACCGTGCTGCGGCCGACCACCGTCCCCGCCCGGTCGATGCAGACGACGTCCACCGCGACGGGCGCGCCCCGCAGCACGGCCAGCGCCTGGTCGCGGGCCGCCGTCGCCACCAGGTCCCCCAGCGGCACCCCGGCCGCCAGGCACAGCTGGAGCGCGGCGAGCCCCGTGTTGGCGTCGGCCACCTCCGCCGCCAGTGCCTCGTCCGCGCCGCCGCGCCGGGCCAGTTCGGCCAGGAAGCCCTTGTCCACCTGGGAGCGGGCCGAGTGCAGGTCGAGATGGCCCGCGGCCAGCTTGGAGAGCTTGGCGAAGCCGCCGCACACCGTGAGACGGTCGACGGGGTGCCGGCGGACGTACTTCAGCACCGCCCCCGCGAAGTCGCCCATGTCGAGCAGGGCGTCCTCGGGCAGGCCGTACTCCGCGACGACCGTCCGCTCCGACGTCGACCCGGTGCACCCCGCGACATGCGTGCGCCCCGCCGCCCGCGCCACGTCCACGCCCCGCCGAATGGAGTCGATCCACGCCGAGCACGAGTACGGGACGACGATGCCGGTCGTGCCCAGGATGGACAGGCCGCCCAGGATGCCGAGCCGGGGGTTCCACGTGGAGCGGGCGATCTCCTCGCCGTGGTCCACGGAGACCGTGATCTCCACGTCCGACGTGCCGCCGTACCGGGCCGCGACCTCGGCGACGTGGTCGCACATCATCCGGCGCGGCACCGGGTTCACGGCGGGCTCGCCGACCGGCAGCGGCAGACCGGGCCGGGTGACCGTCCCGACCCCCGGGCCGGCCCGGAAGACGACCCCGGAACCGGCGGGCAGCCGCCTGACCGTGGCCCGCACCAGCGCGCCGTGCGTGACGTCCGGATCGTCGCCCGCGTCCTTCACGATCCCCGCCATCGCGTACGCCTCCGTCAGCTCCTCGGCCGCCAGCGCGAAGGACGGCGTCTGCCCCTTGGGCAGCGTGATCGTCACCGGGTCGGGGAACTCGCCGGTCAGCAGCGCGGTGTACGCGGCCGTCGTGGCCGCCGTCGCGCAGGCGCCGGTGGTCCAGCCGGGCCGCAGACCCGTGTGCTTCAGCTGCGCGGTACGACCGCCCTTCGCCTCGCCGACGCCCTGCGCCCCGGCCTCGCCGGTGCTCTGTGACTCGCTCATGAACGGACCTGGACTTCCATGCACGTACTGATCCTCGGCGGCACCACGGAGGCCCGCCGCCTAGCCGAACTGCTGCACGGCCCTCCCGGGTTGCGGCTGACCAGCTCCCTCGCGGGGCGGGTCGCCAGTCCCCGGCTGCCGCCGGGCGAGGTCCGCGTCGGCGGCTTCGGCGGGACCGAGGGCCTGACCGCGTGGCTGCGCGACAACGCCGTCGACGCGCTCATCGACGCCACCCATCCTTTCGCCGGGACCATCAGTTTCCACGCGGCGCGAGCCGCCGCCACCGCCCATGTTCCCCTGCTCGCGCTGCGCCGCCCCGGCTGGGTCCCCGTGGAGGGCGACCGCTGGCACGAGGCCTCCTCGCTGGAGGAGGCGGCGGAGCTGCTGCCCGGGCTGGGGGAGCGGGTCTTCCTGACCACCGGGCGCATGGGCCTCGCCGCCTTCGCCGACCTCGCCGACCTGTGGTTCCTCGTCCGTTCCGTCGACGCGCCCGAGCCGCCGCACCCGCCCCGTATGGAGGTGCTGCTCGACCGGGGGCCGTTCACCCTGGACGGCGAACGCGAGCTGTTGCGCCGTTACCGGGTCGACGTGCTGGTGACGAAGGACAGCGGGGGAGCGGCCACCGCGCCGAAGCTGACGGCGGCGAGGGAGGCGGGAGTTCCGGTGGTGGTGGTCCGACGCCCGAAGTTCCCCGGGGGCGTCCAGGTGGCGACAACTCCGGAGCAGGCGGCTCGCTGGATAACCGACCGCCTCGGCCGGTCCCCCGGCCCCCGGCTGTCCTGACCGTCCGCGCGCCCCGGGACATCCGGCCCCGGCCGTCCCGACGTCCGGCCGCCGCCGAGCGCCTGCCGGGCGGCACGGGCCGGTTGCATCCGGTGCCGACGAAGAAACGGGTGACACCGAACGGGAGCGGCTGGCACTGACCGGAACCAGCCGAAACCGACGGGAAACGGCTGGCGCCGACGGGAACGGCCGGCCCCAGCCGGAGGCTCCGGCGCCGGCGGGATCCGGGTGACACAGGCCGGGAGCGGCTGGTGCCCACTGCGGAAGCGGCTGGCGCCGACCGGTGGCATCCGGCACCGGTGCGATACGACCGGCACCCGGCTGACGCCGACCGGAGGTATCCGGCGCCGGCGGGATACGGCTGGGAGCGGCTGGTGCCGACCGGGAGCGGCCGGCGGCCGGCCGGACAAGTATCCGCGCCGGCGGGGTGCGGCCGGCGCCGGCCGGAAGCGGCCCGCGCCGACAAGAAGGGGCTGGCGCCGACCCGGAGCAGCCGGCGCCGGCCGTGAGCAACCGGTACTGACCGCGCGCGGTCGGCGCCGTACGCCTCATGCCTCCGGGTACCGGCGAGGCGTCCAGACGATCTGCTCGCCGTCGCCGCGCCGCACGGCTCGCGTCTGGGAGGAGCCGACCAGCAGGATCGTCCGCATGTCGACCTCGGCCGGATCCAGGTCGGCGAGCGGCACGATCCGCACGCTCTCCCCGGAGCCGCCCACGTCCCGCGCGACCACGACCGGGGTGTCCGGGTCGCGATGCTCCAACAGCAACTCGCGGGCCTTGGCCACCTGCCAAGTGCGGCTCTGTGAGCCCGGGTTGTAGAGGGCGAGCACCAGATCCGCCGAGGCCGCCGCGCGCAGCCGTTCGGCGATGACCTCCCACGGCTTGAGCCGGTCGGAGAGCGAGATCGTGGCGTAGTCGTGCCCGAGCGGCGCACCCGCGCGGGCGGCGGCCGCGTTGGCGGCGGTCACGCCCGGCAGCACGCGCACCGCGACATCCTCGTACTCCTTCTGCGAGGCGACCTCCAGGACGGCCGTCGCCATGGCGAACACCCCCGGATCGCCCCCGGAGACGACGGCGACCCGCCGGCCCCGCCGGGCCAGGTCGAGCGCGAACTCGGCCCGCTCCGACTCGACCCGGTTGTCCGAGCCGTGCCGCACCTGCCCGGCCCGTACCGGCACCCGGTCCAGGTACGTGGTGTAGCCGACGAGGTCGTCGGCGGCGGCGAGCGCGCCCCGCGTCTCGGGCGTCAGCCACCGCGGTCCGGCCGGCCCGGTCCCGACGACGACCACCTCACCGCGCTCACGCGCCGCGGGCCGCTCCGCGTCGACCTGGCTCGGCAGCACGGCCACCGAGAAGTACGGCACCGACTCCTCGTCCACGTCGGCGAGTTCACCGACCCGCTCCCCGGCCATGGTGGCCCGCTCCACGTACCGGGCCTCGCCCAGCCGGCCGGAACTCTCCATCGCCCGGCGGACCTTGGGGAAGGTGCGGCCCAGCTTCATCACCACCGCCACGTCCGTCGCGGCGAGCCGCGCGGCCAGCTCCTCCTCGGGGAGCGTGCCCGGCAGGACGGTCAGCACCTCCTCGCCCTCGACGAGCGGCGCGCCCAGCCGGGCGGCGGCGGCCGACACCGAGGTGACCCCGGGGATCACCTCGGTGTCGAAGCGGTCGGCGAGCCGCTTGTGCATGTGCATGTAGGAGCCGTAGAAGAGCGGGTCGCCCTCGGCGAGGACCGCGACGGTCCGCCCCGCCTCCAGGTGCGCGGCGAGCCGGGCCGACGCCTCGGCGTAGAAGTCGTCGATGGCGCCCTGGTAGCCGCCCGGGTGGTCGGTGGTCTCGGTGGTGACCGGGTAGACCAGCCGCTCCTCGATGTGGTCGGCGCGGATGTGCCGCGCCGCGATCGAGCGGGCGATGGACCGGCCGTGCCGGGCGCTGTGATAGGCGATCACATCGGCTTCGGCGATGACCTCGACGGCCCGGACGGTCATCAGGGACGGGTCGCCGGGGCCCAGCCCGACGCCGTACAGCTTGCCGCTCACTCTTCCTCGCTCGCGATCGCGTTGAGCGCGGCGGCGGCGAGGGCGCTGCCGCCCCGGCGCCCGCGCACCACCAGGTACTCCAGGCCGGACGGGTGCGCGGCCAGCGCGTCCTTGGACTCGACGGCGCCGACGAACCCGACGGGCACGCCGATGACGGCGGCGGGCCGGGGCGCGCCCTCGTCGATCATCTCCAGCAGCCGGAACAGCGCGGTGGGCGCGTTGCCGACGGCGACCACCGAGCCCTCCAGCCGGTCCCGCCACAGTTCCATCGCTGCGGCGGTGCGGGTGGTGCCGAGCTCTGCGGCGAGCCCCGGCACGGACGGGTCGGACAGGGTGCACAGCACGTCGTTGCCGGCGGGCAGCCGCTTGCGGGTCACTCCGCTGGCCACCATCTGCACGTCGGTGAAGATGGGCGCGCCCGAGCGCAGGGCCTCACGGGCGCGGGCCACGACGGTGGGCGTGCAGTCCAGGTCCCGTACGAGGTCGACCATGCCGCAGGCGTGGATCATCCGGACCGCGACCTGGCTGACGTCGGCGGGCAGACCCTCGAGGTCGGCCTCCGCCCGGATGGTGGCGAAGGACCGGCGGTAGATGGCCGCGCCGTCCTTCTCGTACTCGTACTTCGTCACGGTGTTCTTCTCACTGCTCTCGGTCGTCGTGCGGCTCATGCGGTGATCGCTGCCAGGGCGGTGGCGAGTCGGGAGGGATGGTCCAGGGTGGTGGTGCGGGGCTCCTGCCCGGTCACGGCGGTGGAGAGCAGATAGCCGCCCTCGGGTGCGGCGACCACGTCGATCCGGTCGCCCCGGGGATGTCCGCAGCGTCGTTCGCATCCTGACCAGTACAGGGGGAGGCCGCCCGGGGCGAGCGCCGCGCGGGCCTCGGTCGCGTCGGCCTGCACGTCGGCCCGGGACCTGCCGCATCCGGGCCGACCGATGCAGGCCCCGACGCGCATCCAGGGCGAGCCGGGATCCGTGACGAGGCCGGCGGCCGCGAGATGAGCGAGGGAGGCGTCGACGTCCGCGCGCGGTGTGGGAAGAACCACACCGCGCCAAGGCGTGAGGCGCAGCTCGCCGACGGCGACATCGGTCAGCTCCCGCCACTGACGGGCCGCGAGGCGACCGAAGGGGACGTGTACGGACAGCGCGGCGCCGACGGCTCCGGGAGGCGGCCCGCCGGTACGGGCGGCGTCCCGGGGGCACCGCTCGTGGCCGATGCCCTCGCCCGCGAGCCGGCGGCCGACCAGATCGATGAACGAGCCGTCCGAGCAGGGGAGTTCGTCCACCCGCCAGACGCCGGTCCCCGTCGCCCGCACGGTCTCCAGGAACGTCTCGGCTGCCGCCAGCGCGGCACGCGGCGCGTCCTCGGCGGACACCAGCAGCGCCTCGCCGGCCGACCCCGGGGCGAGTTCCGCGCGGCCGTTCGCCGTCGCCCGGAGCGTGACGTCCGCGGCGAGCCCGGCCACATCCCCGCGCCCGTCGTCGAGCGCGAACAGGAAACGCCCCGACAGCGCCCGCGCCGGATCGCTCGCGCACAGCGCCGCGTCCAACGCCGTCAGCCACGGCCGTACGTCGAGCCGGCCGCGTCCGTCGAGACCGGACAGCGGCGAGGCGACGATGTTGCGGACCCGTTCGTGACCGGGCGAAGGGAGCAGCCCGGCGGTGTCCAGCAGTGCGGCCAACTCCCCGCGGCAGTCGGTGCCGAGGCCCCGCAGCTGCACGTTCCCCCGCGAGGTCAGATGCAGTTCGCCGTCGCCCAGCCTGGCCGACGCCTCGGCGAGCGTCCGCGCCTGCCGTACGGTCAGAACGCCGCCGGGGACACGGATCCGGGCCAGCGCGCCGTCGTCGGCCGTGTGCAGCCGCAGCGAACCCGGGCAGGCGTCACCGCGTTCGCGTGAGGCCGGCGGGGCCTGGGGCGATGAACGAAGGTCAGCCGTGGACATGGCGGCGAGCATACCCACCATCAGGCACGATGCACCCGGGGCCCTCTTGCCCCGCCCCCTACTATGCTCCTTGGCGGATCACCCGATCCGCTCACGCCAAGACGGCGACAGGGGAGGAAGCCCGGTGCGAATCCGGCGCGGTCCCGCCACTGTGAGCCCGGCCACGGACAGGCCGGGCGAGTCAGGAACTCCCGCCGTCCGACACCGCCCGGGGCGCGGACCCCGAGGAAGGCCAGACGACGCATGATCCTTCTGCTGTCGACGTCCGACACCGACCTGCTCAGCGCCCGTGCGGCCGACGGTCCGGTCCGCTACCGCTTCGCCAACCCCGCCCGGCTGCCCCTGGACGACCTGCCCGCCCTCCTCGACGGCGTCGACCTGGTCGTCGTACGCCTCCTCGGCGGGCTGCGCGCCTGGGAGGAGGGGCTCGACCTGCTCCTCGCCGACGGCCGCCCGGTCGTCGTCCTCAGCGGTGAACAGGCCCCCGACGCCCAGCTGATGGCCGCCTCCACCGTCCCCGTCGGCATCGCCGCCGAGGCCCACGCCTACCTCGCCCACGGCGGCCCCGCAAACCTGGAGCAGCTCGCCCGGTTCCTCTCCGACACGGTCCTGCTCACCGGCCACGGCTTCGACGCCCCCGCCGCCGCCCCCACCTGGGGCCCGCTGCCCAGGGAAGCAGGGGAGAGCGACGGCCCGACCGTCGCCGTGCTCTACTACCGCGCCCACCACATGAGCGGCAACACCGCCTTCGTCGGCGCCCTGTGCGACGCCGTCGAGGACGCCGGCGGCCGGCCGCTGCCCCTGTACGTCGCCTCCCTGCGGGCCCCCGAGCCCGAGCTGATCGAGGAACTGCGCGCCGCCGACGCCATCGTCACCACCGTCCTCGCCGCCGGCGGCACCAAGCCCGCCGAGGCCTCCGCGGGCGGCGACGACGAGTCCTGGGACGCGGGCGCGCTCACCGCGCTGGACGTCCCGATCCTCCAGGCCCTGTGCCTGACCGGCTCGCGCGCCGACTGGGAGGACAACGACGAGGGCGTCTCCCCGCTCGACGCGGCCAGCCAGATCGCCGTACCCGAGTTCGACGGCCGTCTGATCACCGTCCCGTTCTCCTTCAAGGAGATCGACGAGGACGGACTCCCGGCCTACGTCGCCGACCCCGAGCGTGCCGCCCGCGTCGCCGGGATCGCCGTACGCCACGCGCGACTTCGCCATATCGCCAACGCCGACAAGCGCCTCGCGCTCGTGCTGTCCGCCTACCCGACCAAGCACTCCCGGATCGGCAACGCCGTCGGCCTGGACACCCCCGCCAGCGCGGTGGCCCTGCTGCGCCGACTGCGCGAGGAGGGCTACGACTTCGGCGGCGCCGACATCCCGGGCCTCGCCTCCGGTGACGGCGACGAGCTGATCAGGGCGCTGATCGAGGCCGGCGGACACGACCAGGCCTGGCTCACCGAGGAGCAGCTCGCCCGCAACCCCGTCCGCATCCCGGCGGCCGACTACCGCCGCTGGTACGCCACGCTCCCCGAGGAGCTGCGGGCCTCGGTCGAGGAGCACTGGGGTCCGCCGCCGGGCGAGATGTTCGTCGACCGCAGCCGCAACCCGGAGGGCGACATCGTCCTCGCCGGCCTGC
The DNA here is from genome assembly GCF_044740925.1 of Streptomyces sp. NPDC088254. Taxonomy (NCBI): domain Bacteria; kingdom Bacillati; phylum Actinomycetota; class Actinomycetes; order Kitasatosporales; family Streptomycetaceae; genus Streptomyces; species Streptomyces sp. NPDC088254. Next base: position 1,229,706 of record NZ_JBIURQ010000001.1, read on the forward strand.
GCTACGGGAACCTGCTGATCCTCATCCAGCCCCCGCGCGGTTTCGGCGAGAACCCCATCGCCATCTACCACGACCCGGACCTGCCGCCGTCCCACCACTACCTGGCCGCCTACCGCTGGATCGCCGCACGCGCGGACGACGCCGGATTCGGCGCGGACGCCATGATCCACCTGGGCAAGCACGGCAACCTGGAGTGGCTGCCCGGCAAGAACGCCGGCCTGTCCGCCGCCTGCGGCCCCGACGCCGCCCTCGGCGACCTCCCCCTGATCTACCCGTTCCTCGTCAACGACCCCGGCGAGGGCACCCAGGCCAAGCGCCGCGTGCACGCCACCCTCGTCGACCACCTCGTCCCGCCGATGGCCCGCGCCGACTCCTACGGCGACATCGCGCGCCTGGAGCAGCTCCTCGACGAGTACGCCCAGATCTCCTCCATGGACCCGGCGAAGCTGCCGGCGATCCGCGCCCAGATCTGGACCCTCATCCAGGCCGCCAAGCTCGACCACGACCTCGGCATGGACGACCGCCCCGACGACGACGGCTTCGACGACTTCCTCCTGCACGTCGACGGCTGGCTCTGCGAGGTCAAGGACGCCCAGATCCGCGACGGCCTGCACGTCCTGGGGGCCCCGCCCGCCGGCGCCGACCGCGTCAACCTCGTCCTCGCCATCCTGCGCGCCCGCCAGATCTGGGGCGGCGCCAGCGCCCTGCCCGGTCTGCGCGAGGCCCTCGGCCTGGACGAGTCGGCCGCCACCCGCACCACCGCCGACCAGGCGGAGGAGCAGGCCCGCGCCCTGGTCCAGGCGATGGAGGACGCCCACTGGGACCCGGCCGCCGTCCCCGCCGAGCACGGCGAACAGGTCGCCGCCATCCTGGAGTTCGCCGCCCGCGAGGTCGTCCCGCGGCTGGCGGCCACGACCGGCGAACTCGACCACGCCGTCCACGCGCTGAACGGGGGCTTCGTCCCTGCGGGCCCCTCGGGCTCCCCGCTGCGCGGCCTGGTCAACGTCCTGCCGACCGGCCGCAATTTCTACTCCGTCGACCCCAAGGCCGTCCCCTCCCGGCTCGCCTGGGAGACGGGTCAGGCCCTCGCCGACTCGCTCCTGGAGCGCTACCGCACCGACAACGGCGACTGGCCCAGCTCCGTCGGCCTGTCGCTGTGGGGCACGAGCGCCATGCGCACCGCCGGCGACGACGTCGCCGAGGCCCTCGCCCTGCTCGGCGTCCGCCCCGTCTGGGACGACGCCTCCCGCCGTGTGACGGGCCTGGAAGCCGTCCCCGCCGAGGAGCTGGGCCGGCCCCGCATCGACGTCACCCTGCGCATCTCCGGCTTCTTCCGCGACGCCTTCCCGCACACCGTCGGACTGCTCGACGACGCGGTGCGCCTGGCGGCCTCGCTGGACGAACCGGCCGAGGCCAACCACGTGCGGGCCCACGTCCAGGCGGACCTGGCCGAGCACGGCGACGAGCGCCGCGCCACCACCCGTATCTTCGGCTCCCGACCGGGCACCTACGGCGCCGGCCTGCTCCAGCTCATCGACTCCCGCGACTGGCGCACCGACGCCGACCTCGCCGAGGTCTACACCGTCTGGGGCGGCTACGCCTACGGCCGTGAACTGGACGGCCGCCCGGCCCGCGAGGAGATGGAGACGGCGTACAAGCGGATCGCGGTGGCCGCGAAGAACACCGACACCCGCGAGCACGACATCGCCGACTCCGACGACTACTTCCAGTACCACGGCGGCATGGTGGCCACCGTCCGCGCCCTGCGCGGCACCGCCCCCGAGGCCTACATCGGCGACTCCACCCGGCCCGAGACGGTCCGCACCCGCACCCTCGTCGAGGAGACCTCGCGCGTCTTCCGCGCCCGTGTCGTCAACCCCAAGTGGATCGAGGCGATGCGTCGCCACGGCTACAAGGGCGCCTTCGAACTGGCCGCCACGGTGGACTACCTGTTCGGCTACGACGCCACGACGGGCGTGATCGCCGACTGGATGTACGACAAGCTCACCGAGACCTACGTCCTGGACCCCGCCAACCGCGAGTTCCTCCAGGAGGCCAACCCATGGGCGCTGCACGGCATCGCCGAGCGGCTGCTGGAGGCGGAGTCGCGGGGCATGTGGGAGAAGCCCGACCCGGCGGTGCTGGAGGCGCTGCGCCAGGTGTACCTGGAGACGGAGGGCGACCTGGAGGGCGACGACTGACCGTCGTCACCGCGCGCTGCCCCATGGGGACCGTGATCGCCGACCTGTCGCTGTCGTCAGCATTTAAGCTGATTCATGCCGGCGGGGGCGTTCGCCCATGAGGACGGGAACCTGTGGCAGACAGCAAGTGGGGCACCCGCGGTCTGCACGGCACGCGTGAAGCCGTGCAGGCCGTGGCCTTGCCATTCTCTGCGAGGAGACTGGCCGCCGTCCGCGCAGGGGCTCAGGGCGCGGCCCTCGTGGCGGCCGCCTTCGGCATGATGGGGCTGGTCGGCTGGACTATCGGCAGCGACGTGCTGAAGAGCGTGCTCCTCGCCGCCGACTCGTCCATGAAGCCCAACACCGCCGTGGCGCTGACGGCCCTGGGACTCTCCCTGGCCGTTGTCATCCGAAGACCCGGCGACCGCAGGACGACCGCCGCGGCCCGTGTCGCCGCGGTCCTGGTCGTGGTGATCTGCGTGCTCACCGCCGTGGAATACCTCACGGGGGCGAACGTGCGCATCGACGAACTCCTCTTCGAGGAGAGAGAGCCCGACGGAACCGCGGCGCCCGGGCGGATGGCGCCGAACACGCTCGTCGCCCTGCTCCTCGCGAGCGTGGCGGCGCTGTGCGCGAGCGCGCCCCGGCTGCCCGCCTGGACGAGTCAGATCCCGGGTCTGGTCGTGGCAGCCGCCGGAATGATGCGCCTCTACGGGTTCGCCTACCGCGTGCCCCAACTGGAGCGGTTCGGCGACTACGCGGGCATGGCCCTGCACACCGCCCTCGCCCTGGTACTGCTGGGCGTCGCGATCTTCCTGGCCCGGCCAGGCGAAGGACCGGCCGCGCTGCTGACCAACGCGGGGGCCACCGGCGCCCTGGGCCGCCGGCTGATCGTCACCACGATCGTCGCCCCGCTGCTGCTCGGCATGGCCACCCTGGCCGGGGAGGACGCCGGGCTGTACGGGGCCCGTATGGCGACCGCGCTGCTGGTCTGCGGCCATGTCGTCGTGTTCACCGTGGTCATCTTCGCGACCTTGGTCGTGGGCGCCCGCACCGAGGTGGCGCACGAGCGCGCCCAGTGGCAGGTGAGGCAGAACGAACTGCTGCAGGCGATCATGGACCACACCCCCGCCACGGTGTTCGTCAAGGACCTCGAAGGCCGCTACCTCGCCGTGAACACGACGTTCGAGGAGAGCACCCGCCTGCCCCGCCGGTACGTCCTGGGCCGCCGCGACCAGGACGTCTTCCCGTCCGAACTGGCGCACCGGGCCCGGGCCGCCGACCTCGACATGCTCGAAAGCGGATCCCCCGTGCAGCGCGAGGAACGCATCGTGCTGCCGGGCGGCCCGCGCGACGTCCTCACCAGCCTCTTCCCGCTGAGGCAACCGGACGGCACGCCCTACGCCGTGTGCGGAGTCGTCACCGACGTCACCGAACGCGTCGCCGCCCAGCACGAGGCGGAGCGCACCAACCGGCGCTTCCTCGCCCTCCTGGAGTCCGGCCCCGACGCCACGCTGATCACCAACGGCCAGGGCACCATCGTCATGGCCAACGCCCAGGCGGAAGAGATGTTCGGCCGCCTGCCGGTCGACCTCGTCGGAACCAGCGTCGACGAGCTCGTGCCCGGCCCGCACCGCGCACGGCACAACGCCCTGCTGCGCCGCTATCTCCGGGCGCGCCGCCCCCGGCCTGCGGTGCTCGGCACGGGCCTGTACGGACTGCACAGCGCCGGCCGTACCTTCCCCGTGGAGGTGAGCGTCAGCACCTTCCAGGCCGAACGGGAAGTGCTGGTGTTCCTCACCGTGCGGGACATCACAGAACGCAGGCAGATCGAGCGTGAACGCGCCGAACGCTACAAACAGCACCGGCGCATCGCCTACACGCTGCAGCACAGCCTCATGGGGGCGCCGCCCCGACTGCCCGGGCTGCCCAGCGCCCACCGGTACCTGGCGTCCGCGCAGGACCCCGGGGTCGGCGGCGACTGGTTCGACATCATCCCGCTGGACAAGACCCGCACGGGCGTCGTCATCGGCGACGTGATGGGCCGGGGACTGGAAGCGGCCGCCGTCATGGGGCAACTGCGCGCGGCGACCCACGCGCTGGCCCGTACGGGCATCCCGCCCGGACGGCTCATGAGCGGACTGGACGTCTTCGTCAGCGACCTGGCCGACCAGCTCGTCACCTGCCTCTACCTGGTGATCGACCACGACGCCCATCAGGTCACCCTGTGCTCGGCCGGACACCTGCCCGTCATCGCGCTGCGCCCCGAGAGCGCCGCCCGCCCGCTGGCGACACACGTGAACGTGCCGCTGGGTGTCAACCAGGTGCGCGGCGAGGGCGCGCCGTACCGCGTGACGACGCACCCGCTGCCCCCGGGCACCGCGCTCGCCCTCTACACCGACGGACTGGTCGAACGGCCCGGCACCGACCTCGACGCCCAGATCGACGTCCTCGCGCACACCCTGGGCAGCGTGCTGACCCGCCCGGCCGCGGACGCGGGAACGCTCGACCGGGCCGCGGCCCTGCTGGTCGACACCCTCATCCCGGACACCTCGGCGCACGACGACGACGTGACCCTGCTCCTCATCGGACTGCCGGAGTAGCACGAGTCCCCGCGAAGGCGTCCGTCCCGCCACCGGCTATGGCAGCGCCTGCTCCGTCCAGATCGTCTTGCCCTGCGGCGTGTAGCGCGTGCCCCAGCGCTGCGCGACCTGCGCCACCAGGAACAGCCCGCGCCCGCCCTCGTCGGTGTGGCCCGCCCGCCGCATGCGCGGGGAGGTGTTGCCGGCGTCGGACACCTCGACGGTGAGGACGCGGTCGTGGATCAGCCGGAGGGAGATGGGGCCGTGCGCGTGCCGCATCGCGTTGGTGATCAGCTCACTGACGATCAGCTCCGTCGTGAAGGCGAGATCGGCGAGCCCCCACCGGGTCAGCTGCGCCATGGCCCGGCGTCTGGCCTCCGCCACGGCCGACGGAGTGGACGGGACGTCCCAGGAGGCCACCCGGTCGGGGCTCAGGGTGCGCGTCCGCACCACGAGGAAGGCCACGTCGTCCCGGGGTCGGTCGGGCAGCAGGGTGCGCACCATGGTCTCGCAGATCTCCTCCAGCGGCCGGTCGGGATGCGCCAGCGCGAACGACAGCCGCTCCAACCCCGTGTCCACGTCGTGGTCGTGCGCCTCGATCAGCCCGTCGGTGAAGAAGGCGAGGACACTCCCCTCCTCCAATTCGATGTCGACCGACTCGAACGGCAGGCCCCCGAGGCCCAGCGGGGGACCGGCGGGGACGTCGAGGAACCCGACGGGCTCGCGCATGTGCGCGATCCCCGGGCTGGGATGCCCCGCGCGCGCCAGGCACAGCACGTGCACGATGGGGTCGTACACCGCGTACACGCACGTCGCGCCGACCACCACCGGCCCTTCGGCGCTCGCCTCGGCCTCCTCGGCCAGCCGCAGGACGAGGTCGTCGACGTGCGCCAGCAGTTCCTCGGGAGGCAGGTCCATGTCGGCGAGGGTCTGCACGGCCGCTCGCAACCTCCCCATGCTGGCCGCCGCGTGGATGCCGTGCCCCACGACGTCCCCCACCACCAGGGCGACCCGCGCCCCGGACAGCGGGATCACGTCGAACCAGTCCCCGCCCACGCCGGCCTCCGCGTCCGCCGGAAGATAGCGGCACGCCACCTCGACAGCCGTGTGATGGGGCAGCGCGGGGGGCAGCAGACTGGTCTGGAGCGCCAGCGCCGCGCTGTGCTCACGGGCGAACCGCCTGGCGTTGTCCACGCACACCGCCGCTCGGGCGGACAACTCCTCGACGAGGAGCAGATCGTCCTCGTCGAACGGATCGGGGTTCTCCCAGCGCAGCAGGGTCACCACCCCCGCGGTCACACCCCGCGCCCGCAGCGGCACCGCCATGTGGGAGTGCACGCCTATCCGTACGAACGGGGCCCGCCGCAGCGGATCGTCGCTCAGCCAGCGCGTCGAAGGCGTCACCGCCGCCGTGCGCACCGACCTGCCCGACGCCAGGCACCGGCTCTGCGGCGACCGCGCCGGATACCGGGTCGCGGCGCCGACGTCCACGACCACCTCCGGGTGATCGGCGCGGATCGACAGGTGGGCGGCGCGGAACAGGCCGGCCTGACCGCCCCGGTCACCGGGTGGCACGGGCTCCTGCCCGTCCCGGACGCCGTGGAGCAGGTCCACCGCCGCGAAGTCGGCGACCCGCGGCACCAGGATCTCCGCCAGTTCCGCGACGGTGCGCTCCAGGTCCAGGGTGCTCCCGATGTGTTCACTGGCCTCGTTCACCAGCAGCAGCCGCTGGCGTGCGCGGTCCTGGTCCTCGAAGTCGACCGCGCTCTGGCACACCCCGACGGTGGCGCCGGACCCGTCGCGCAGCGGCACGGACGACCGCAGTCTCAGGCGGGCCGGCAGGGGCGCGCGTGACCCGGGCGACGGCGTCACATGCTCGAACGACGACACGGTCTCACCCGCGGTCAGCGCCTGCCTGGCCTGCCGCTCCACAGCCGGCGCCAACTGCCCGCCGACGCCCGCAGGACGCGGCGCGAACCCCTGCTCCGACGGCTGGACGTCCTCCATGCCGGCCAGCAGGCCGTTCACCCAACGGCAGCGCAACTGCGTGTCGAGCACGGCCACCCCGATCGGGGAACCGTACAGGAGACCCTGTACCGCTGCCTGGCGCAGATCCCACTGACCCTGACTGGCGGCGGCGCACGCCGCGACGAGCCAGCCGTTCCGCCCGCCGTCGGCAGGCAGGGCGCGGGCCTGGAGCGCCAGTTCCACCCGGTGACCCTCGCGGTGACGCACCGAGACCTTCCCCGCCCAGTGGCCGTCCACCGGCCGTCCGAGCCGCCGGACGGCGACCGCGGCCTCGTCGTCGAGCAGGGACACCGCCGGACGGCGCAGCACGTCGGCCGCCGCATGACCGAGCAGGTCCTCGGCCGCCGCGCTCCAGTACTCGACGCACCCGTCCGCGTCCACGACCGCCAGCGCGACGGTCGACAGGCCGAGCGGATCGCCCCAGCCGCCGTCCGAGGGCACGCCCACAGCACCCATGTCCCGGTCCCATCCACAGACAGGCCCCTGTCCCCAGACTCTCACACCGACGCCGCACAGGACGGCCGGGAGCGGGCGGCCGGCCTCACGGAAGTGGCCCGCCCGCACAGGGTTTCAGGACCGCCCGGACTCCAGTCCCAGAACGAGGCGCAGGGTGTCGGTCAGCACCGCCGTGGGGACCGACGGGTCGGCCACCCGCTGCACGCCGAGCCCGATGCCGAGGCTCAGCAGCATCGTCGCCGCCCGGTCGGCGGGCACGGCAAGCCGGACGCCCGCCTCCTCGGCCAGCGCTTCGAGAAGCCCGGCCAGCACCTCGCGGATCATCGCCGCACGGGCCGTCATCTCCCCCCGCAGCTCGTCGTCGTGACGCGCCCTGGTGAGGAACTCGACCTCGAACGTCGTCCACGCCTCGTCGCCGATGTGCGCCTCGCCCCAGGCCGTGAACGCGGCGAGACGGCTCTCCACCGCCCCCTCGCCCATCACGGATTCGGTGAGCAGGGCCAGCTGCTCGGCGCGGATGTCGTCGAGGACGGCGAGGCAGAGGCGGTCCTTGTTGCGGAAGTTCGAATACACCGCGCCCTTGGAATAGCCGGCCGTCTCCGCGACGTCGCTGAGCGAGGTGGCCGCGTACCCCTGGCGCAGGAACAGCGTCCGCGCGGTCGCGACGAGCCGCTCGCGCGTGAGCTCCTGGCTCTCGACGCGGCTGAGGCGGGCCATGTCCTGTGTCCTTCTCCCCTTGGTCCGTCCTGCCCGGCTTCCCGGGAAGCCTCTCCGACTGGCTCACGAATCCTATCCCCGCGCGCTCTGTCCTCACGTTTCGAATACCGTTAGTATCCGGATCCCGTCGGTATCCCACCGATGCTTTCCCGGTGTCCGTCCGGTGGCGCACCGGTGCGCCACCGCATCCCGACCGAAGAACCGAAGAGCGGAGCGGCCAGTGATCGCGCACGGCACGCAGACCCCACCCTCCCGAGGCCTGGTACTGGGCTGCGGCGGCACCCTCGGCACCGCCTGGACCGTCGCCGCCCTGCACTCACTGCGGCAGGCCGCCGCTTGGGACCCCCGCGACGCCGACGTCCTGGTGGGCACCTCGGCCGGCGCGGAACTCGCGGCACTGCTGGGCGCGGGCGTCGGCGTCGACGAACTCCTCGCCGCACAGCTGGTGCCCCGGCAGGCGACGTTCGCCCCGTCGCGACGCCCGGCACGCCCTCTCGCCGCACCGGCCGAAAGCCCACGTGCAGCCAGTACGAGGACTTCCGGCCGGCGCGCCGGGAGCACGCACCGCAGTGACACAGCCGCTCCGCGGCGGGTGCTCCTCCACGGGCAGACGTCGCCCGCCGCGACACTGGCCACCGCCTCCGCCCGGCCCGAACTGGTACGGCACTTCGCACACCCGCCCCGCCGGACACCGCCACGGCCCGCACTCATGCTCGGAGCGCCCCGGCTCGCCGCACGCGCCCTCACCGGTGCCGTGCCCGCCCTGACCGGCCTGTCCGGACTGCTGCCCCGAGGACGCGGCGACGCCGCCTGGCTGGCCGCCCTCGCCGACCGCCTCGCGCCCGACGGCGCCTGGGTGAGCCACCCCGCGACCTGGCTGGCGGCGACCGACCTGGACACCGGCCGCCGCATCCTCTTCGGTCACCCCGACGCCCCGAAGGCCGCCCTGCGCGACGCGCTCCGCGCGTCCTGGGCCATCCCCGGCTGGTTCCCCCCGGTGCGCGTCGACGGCCGCCTCTACGCCGACGGCGGCATCAGCTCACCGACCTCCGCGGACCTGCTGGCGGACCGCGGACTCGACGAGGTGTACATCGTCGCGCCGATGAGCTCGGCCGCTCCGGGCCGCCGTACCGGACTGGGCCGGGCGGAAGCCGTGCTGCGCCGCGTCATGACCGGCGTGCTGAACGCCGAATGCGCCGCACTGCGAGCGGCCGGCACCCGCGTGATCCGCGTTGAACCCACCGCCGCCGACCTGGACACCATGGGCGGCAACTTCATGGACCCCCGGCGCCGCCCGGCGGTGCTGGAGACAGCGCTGCGCACGACACGAGCGACGGTCCGCGACGCCCTCACGGCGACGCCCGCACCGCGCACCTGAGTCACGCCACCCTCCCCGCCGCCCCGCGACAGGAGCCCTCGCCATGCCTCGACCCGACGACGCCCATGACACCCGGCCCGCCCCCCAACCCCTCGACGTGGAGGCGCTGATCATAGGCAGCGGCATCAGCGGCATCGGAGCCGCCGTCGCACTGCGCCGGGCGGGCGTACGCGATCTCGTGCTCCTGGAGAAGGCGGACCGGCTCGGCGGCACCTGGCGGGACAACACCTACCCGGGCTGTGCCTGCGACGTGCCGTCCGCCCTGTACTCCTACTCCTTCGCACCCAACCCCGAGTGGACGCGCGCCTTCGCCGGCCAGGCCGAGATCCGTGCCTACCTCACCCGCACCGCGTCCCGGTACGGCATCACGCCCCTCATCCACTTCGGCGCCGAGGTCACCCGGGCGCAGTGGCAGCCGGACGAAGCCCGTTGGCACGTCGACACCGGCCGGGGCCGGTACACCGCCCGCTTCCTCGTCTCAGCAGCGGGCCCCTGGCACGAGCCGCTCACCCCCGACATCCCCGGCCTCGCCGACTTCCCCGGCCCCGTGTTCCACTCCTCCCGCTGGCGCCACGACCACCCCCTCGACGGCGCGCGGGTGGCGGTCGTGGGCAGCGGGGCGTCAGCCGTGCAGTTCGTCCCGGCGATCCAACCGCAAGTGGGCCGACTGCACTTGTTCCAGCGCACCGCCCAATGGGTGCTGCCCAAGCCCGACCATCACGTCCCGCGCGTCGAACGCCGGCTCATGCGGCGCTTCCCCGCGGCCCAACGCGCCCTGCGCAACGCGGAGTACGCGGCGCTGGAAACCCTGGGCCTCGGATTCCGCCACCCCTTCCTCCTGCGCGCGGTGCAGAGGATCGGCAGCCTCCATCTGCGGGCCACGGTCAAGGACCCCGCACTGCGGCGGGCGTTGACCCCCGACTACACCCTGGGCTGCAAGCGCCTGCTGCTGTCGAACTCGTACTATCCGGCGCTGACCCGGCCCAACGTCACCGTGCACCCCACCGCGGTCGACAGCATCCGCGGCAACCGGGTCGTCGGCGCGGACGGCAGCACCGCCGAGGTGGACACCGTCATCCTCGGCACCGGCTTCCACATCCTCGACATGCCCATCGCCGCCCGCGTGTTCGACGCCGGCGGCGCCAGCCTCGACGACCACTGGAAGGGCAGCCCCGACGCCTATCTGGGCACCACCGTCAGCGGATTCCCCAACGCGTTCATTCTGCTGGGCCCGCACCTGGGCACCGGGCACTCCTCGGCGTTCATGGTGCTCGAAGCCCAACTCGCCTATGTGGCGGCGGCGGTGAGCCATTTCCGGTCGGCGGGCTGGGCCAGCATGGACGTACGCCCCGAAGTCCAGGCCGCCTTCCGCGCCGAGGTCCGGCAGGCCCTGGCCGCCACCGTCTACAACGCGGGCGGCTGCTCCAGCTACTACCTCGACGCCAACGGCGTGAACAGCTTCAGCTGGCCCTGGTCGACCGGTCGTATGCGCCGCCGCCTCGACCGGTTCGACGCGGAGGCCTACACGGCCACGTCTTAGGTGCCGTTCTCCAGGGTGTGCCGTATGACCCTGGAACCGAAAATGATCACTGTCGACTGTGCCGACCCGTGTGAACTCGCCGCCTGGTGGGCCGAAGTCCTGGACGCCAAGAGGGCTGACGCGGGCAGCCCGCACATGGGTGCCGGGCCCGATGCACCGCGGCACCTTCGCGACCTTCGCGCGAACGAACTCGAACCACCGAGTGCGCCGAGCGGCCCCCGTTCCCACGCGGGCTCGACACCGTGCACACCCGTCCGCCGCGCCCGCCTGTGGCCGACGACCGCTTCCGGGCACGCACGGGGACGCGGTGAAGCGGCGCCGCCGACCGTCGGGCGGCACAGTGGAGGGGGAGCATCCCGACGGGGAGTCCGGTGGCCCGTCCGTACGCGAAGGAGGTCGTCATGACGGCTCCGCGACCGCAGGGCGAGGCTCGGGCCGGCACAGGCGGCCGATACGGAGAGGACCTGTTCGAGCCGGGGCGCTCCGGCGAGGCCGAGCGGATCGACGCCGCCGCGCTGGTCTACGACCCCGTCACCGTCAGCCGCCTGCGGGCACTGGGCGCGGGTCCGGGCCTGCGCTGCCTGGAGGTCGGCGCCGGGACGGGAACAGTCGCCCGCTGGCTGGTGGAGGAGGCGGGCGTCGAGGAGGTGGTCGCCCTGGACAGGGACACCGGCGCCCTGGCCCACCTCGAAGGCCCCCGGCTGCGCACGCTCGCCGCCGATCTCACGGACGAGAGTCTGCGTCCGGGCGGCTTCGACCTGATCCACGCCCGGTTCGTCCTGATGCACCTGCCCGGACGGCGCCGGCTCATCTCGCGTCTCGCCGACTGGCTGAACCCGGGCGGCCGGCTGGTGCTCGGCGACGCGGTGGACGTGCCCGACGTACTGGACGGCTCCTCCGCCTACCGGCGCACGATGGACGCCATGTGGCGGGCGCTGAGGGAGACGATCGGCACCGACATCACCTCCGTGCCGGCGTACCCGCACTTCCTCAGGGAGGAGGGGCTGTGCGACGTCGCCGCGGAGCTGTACTGCCCGCCCCTGGTCGCGGGCGGCCCCGCGGCCCGCTTCTGGCGGGAGACCTGGAGCCGGATGCGGCCCGAACTGGAGAGGGCCGGCCCGGACCACGCCGGCGCCCTGGACGAGGCGCTGGCCTATCTGGCCGCACCGGAACTCGCCGAACTGGGCCCGGGCATGGCGATGGCGTGGGGTCGGCGGCCCTGATCCGGTCGCGTCAGCCGGTCAGGTCGTAGACGCTTTTCCCGATCAGCCACAGACCGAGCACGAGACTGCCCAGGACGACGGCCTGCTCCTCGCGGCTCCGCATCCAGGTGCGCAGGGCGAGGAGCCGGTGCTGCGCGGACGTCGGGGCGCACACCACGTAGGACTGGGCGGCGAGCAGGCTGGCCGTGGCGAGCACGCAGAAGGTGACGAGCACCAGCCAGGTCGAGGAGTGGGAGGTGTCCGCCTCCAGGACGGTCAGCGAGCCCGCCGCCACCAGCCCCCACGGCTGGAGGAGCACCGCCAGGCCGGCCGCCGCGGCGATCGAGTCGCGCCTCCGACGCGCGGCCCCGGGGGAGCGGGCCCGCTCCCGGCGCGACGAACCGGAACGGCGGGGGGAGCCGGTCCGGGCAGCGCCACGGCGGTGCCGGTACGCCCCGTACACGACCAGCCCCACGCCGATCGCGAGCTTCGCCGCCAGGGCCGCCGTGGACGGCGGCGACTTCGGCGGAGGCGGCCGGCCGCCGGTCAGCGACAGCACCGCGACGATCACCACGACGAAGCACGCCAGCCAGCCCAGGACGAAGGAGAACCCCTTCCACACCCCTCGTGGCGACGCCACGACCAGCACGAAGGCCATCAGCGGAAGCGGGTCTAGAGTGATGGCCAAGGCGATGAGCAGCAGGTCCAAGACCATGGCGGGATCCCGTCGTGCAGCGACGCGTCGAGCCTATGCACGGAGATCAAGCACCGCATCTCCGCCGTGCCGGCGTGCTGCGTGCCGACGTGCGCCGCCGTGTGCCGGCGGGCGAGTTGCCGCGTGCCGACGAAGGCCGCTTCCCGCACCCTGGTCACAGGAAGGAGCGAGCCGATGGAGACTTCCGGCACGCGCCGCCGAGCGCCCCGCGTGCTGAGTCCGTCCTGGTGGCGTCTGCGGACCGCGGAGCTGACCGCCCGGGCCGAGGCGTTCCACAGGCGTCTCGAGATCCGGCTGCCGGTGATCACGCGTCTGGTGGACCGGATGGCGGCGGTGAACATCCTCGACTCCGCGACCCGCCTCGCCGCCCAGTGCTTCCTCACCGCGGTGCCGCTGCTCTTCGTCCTCGGCGCGTACGCCCCGACGGCGGTGCAGGAACAGCTCGTGGCGTCGGTGAGCGACGCCTTCGGCCTGACCGGTGAGGCGAAGGCCCAGCTGGAGCACGCCTTCCAGCCCCCGGACGACGAACTGCAGCAGGCCACGGGCATCATCGGCACGCTGATGGTGCTGATCTCGGCGACCGCCGTCAGTCGTGCGATGCAGCGGCTGTGCAGACGGGCGTGGGCGATCCCCCGGTCCGAGGCGCGCGTCGCTCCCTGGCGCTGGCTCGCCTGGATCGTTCTCTGGGTCGGCTTCCTGCTGGCCCAGGGGCCGCTGCGCGACGGCTTCGGCCTCGGTATGTGGCTGGGCATCCCGCTCAGCCTCCTGACGCAGACGGCCCTGTGGTGGTGGACGCAGCACCTGCTCATGGGCGGGGTCGTCCCCTGGGCCCCCCTCCTGCCGGGAGCGGTGATCACGGCGGTGTCGGTCACGGCGCTGTCGCTGGCCGCGCGGATCTACATGCCCCGGGCGCTCAACCGGGCTCTCGCCGACTACGGTTCCGCCGGCTCGGTGTTCGTCCTGCTGTCCTGGCTGATCGTGGTGTGCGTCGCCATCACCGTCGGCATCACCACGGGCGCCGTCCTCAGCCGCGAGCCCTTCCTGGCCCACCGCCTGGCTCCCCGGAAGACCGCCGGCGAACACGCCCCGTAGGTCCCTGCGTCCAGGGCCGGCCGGCCCTGCTCCTACCGCGGTCGTCGTCCTACCGTGGAGAGGTGATCGTCCGGTCCAGGGATGAGCCCGGGAGAGGTCCAGGAAAGAGGAGCACGTGGAGATCGCCGCGTACGGAGCCCTCACGGACGAGGAGCCGCTGCTGCGGCAGGCGTTCGGCGACGCCCTCGCCCGTCGCCGTCGGCTGCGCTGCCTGAGGCTGTTCCTCAACCGGGACACCGTCCCGACCGCCGCCGGCCACCAGGTCGTGCTCAGCAGCGTCAACTGCACCCTGGACGCCGAGGTGCCGCGTTCGCTCGCCGAGGGCGGCACCCGGATGATCGCCCAGAGGGCCACCGGCCACAACAACATCGACCTGACCGCCGCCCGTGAACTCGGGCCGACGGTGGCCCGGGTGTCGTCGTACTCGCCCTACTCCGTCGCCGAGTCCGCCTGGGCACTCGCGCTCGCCGTGGACCGGCGCATCGTGCGGGCCGCCCACCGCACCCGAGAGTTCGACTTCCGGCTCGACGGCTTGATGGGCTGCGACCTGCACGGCAGGACCGTCGGCGTGGTGGGCACCGGGAAGATCGGCACCGAGTTCACCCGGATCGCCCACGGCTTCGGCATGCGGCTGCTGGGCTGGGACGTCGCCGAGAACCCCGACTGCGCGGCCCTCGGCATGCGGTACGTCGAGCGGGAGCAGCTGTTCGCCCAGGCGGACCTGGTCAGCCTGCACGTGCCACTGCTGCCGGACACCCGCCACCTGATCGACGCCAAGGCCCTGGAGGTGATGACCGACGAGCGGCTGGCGAGGCTGATGACCTTCAACAACGTCCTGATCACGTCCCACCAGGCGTACTTCACCCGCGACGCGGTGTCCCAGATCGCGGAGACGACCGCGGACAACGTCACGGCCTACCTGACGGGCCGGCCCAGCGACAACATGCTCGCCGGGCCGCCCCTCGGCTGAGGCCCGGCCCGTCCGGCGGCGGACAGGCCCTCGGGGTCACGCCGCAGAGCCGCCGTGACGGCGCCGCAGAAAGGAGGTGGTTTCCGTACCGGCCCACCGGCAACCCGGCCCGGGACCGTCGGCGCCCGTCCCCGACCACAGGGCGCCGACGGCGAACACCCCCTGGCCGCCGCCCTCGCCCTTCCCCCTCCGCGTCACCACAGAAGAGAGGACGCCATGGCCGAGCGACCACTCGCCGAGAAGACGATCAGCACGCTGGTGGCGGCTGCCACCACCGCTCCGTCCATGCACAACGCGCAGCCCTGGCGCTTTCGCTACCTCGCCGGTGAGCGGGTACTGCTGCTGCGCGGCGACCCCGAGCGGGCCATGATCCGCTCCGACCCCGGCGACCGGGCACTGCACATCGGCTGCGGGGCCGCCCTGTTCAACCTGCGCGTCGCCGCCGCGGACGCGTACCTCGCCGCCGATGCGACACTCCTGCCCGATCCCCAAGACCCGCGGCTCCTGGCCGCCGTCCATCTCGCCGACGCGCCCGAGGACACGCGGGACGAGGAACTGGCGCGGCTGTACCCGGCGATCCGGGAGCGGCACACCAGCCGCCACCCCTTCGCCGAGAAGGACATCCCCGACGACGTACGCACCGCTCTCCAGGACGCCGCCGAGAGCGAGGGCGCCACGCTGGTGTTCCCCGGCCAGTGGCACTCCGAGACCGTCCTCGGCCTGGTCCGTGACGCGGAGAGCCGCGACGCCCTGGATCCGGACGCCGCGGAGGACCTGGTCCGCTGGACCCGGCTCGGCGCGGACGCGGGCGCCGCCGTCGACGGCGTCCCCGAGTACGCCTTCGGCCCCCGCAAGTGGGACGGCAAGGCCCCCGTACGGAACTTCGCCGCCCAGCGCCCGGTCGCCGACCGTGGCACCACCACGTTCGAGCACACCCCGCACCTCGCCCTGCTGAGCACCCCCGGTGACGTGCCCGAGGACTGGCTGCGCGCCGGGCAGGCCCTGGAGCGCGTCCTGCTGACGGCCACCGGGGCGGACCTGGCCACCTCGCTGACCTCGCACGCCCTGGAGACCCCCGAACTGCGCCTGCTGACCCGCGACCCGCTCTCGGGCGCCGGTCAGGTGCAGATGGTCCTGCGTCTCGGCTACGGCCCCCGGGGCCCGGCCACGCCCCGCCGACCCGTCCGGGACGTACTGGAGTTCGCCTGAAGAGAGCGGAACGAACAGCTCCCCCGGTAAGATCCATTTGTTCTATCTCAATACGAACAACGGGCTCGGGGGAGTCAGATGCCGGTCATGCGCAGGAGTGTTCTCACAGCGGTACCGTTCGCCGTCGCCATCGCGGCCTACACGGTCACCTTCCTGGTCAGCCGCGACCGGCTGCCCCCGCGCATCGCCACCCACTTCGCGGCCGACGGCAGGGCGGACGACTTCATGAGCCGGACCGCCGCGCTCTGGTCCGGTGTCGGGATGCTCACCGGACTCGGCCTGCTGTTCACGGTCCTGACCGCCCTCTCCAGGAGGGACCCGGGAGCGAGGCTGACCGCCGCATCCGGGGCCGGCACGGCCGCCACGCTCGGCTACCCGCTGGTGCTCACCGTCCTGGCCAACAGGGACGTCCGGGACTCGGCCGAAGTGAGCCTTCCGATGTGGCACATCGCCGTCCTGCTGCTCGCCGGTGTGGCCGCCGGCGCGCTCGCCTGGCGGCTGGCGGGCCCCGGAGCGCGTCCCGAGCCCGCACCGCCGGGTCCCTCGATGACACTGGCCGAAGGCGAGGCCGTGGCCTGGAGCCGCACCGTCACCTCCCGAGCCCTGCTGCTCACGGCCGGCGCGCTCGTCGGCGGGGCGGTGCTCGCCACGGCCCTCGGTTCGTGGCGGGCGGGACTGCCGGCGCTCGCCCTCGGCCTGCTCTGCGCGCCGTTCGCCGGCGTCCGGGTCACCGTCGACCGACGCGGGCTCACGGTCGCCTCGACGGTCCTGCCCAGGCCCCGACTCGCCGTGCCGCTCCCTGACATCGTGAGCGCCGTCGGCGTCCAGGTCGACGCCATGGGCGACTTCGGCGGCTGGGGCTACCGGATACGGCCCGAGCGGCGGGGCGTGGTGCTGCGTTCGGGCGAGGCGCTCTCGGTCCGCACGGGGGCGGGACGGGACTACGTCGTCACCGTCGACGACTCCGCCACCGCGGCCGCGCTGCTCAACGGCCTGGTGGACCGGCGCACGGCAGGAGCGTGAACAGGCGTGCTCTTCCGCGTACTTCCCGGCTCTCCCGTCCCCCTGGGCGAGCAGATCGCCGCCTGTGTCCGCGGGGCGATCGCGCGAGGCGCCGCAGCCCCCGGCGAGCGGCTCCCGCCCGCCCGCGAGGTCGCCGAGTCGCTGGGCGTCAACGTGCACACGGTGCTGCGCGGCTACCGACGACTGCGCGACGAGGGCCTGATCGAACTGCGCCGCGGCAGGGGAGCGGTGATCGCCGCGGTGCCCGGCGTGGCCGACCAGGCCCGGCTCACCGTGGCGGTGCACGCCCTGATCGCCCAGGCACGCGAACTGGGCCTGAGCGACGAGGAGTTCCTGACTCTGGTTCACAACAGCCTGGCAGCCGGCGCACCCGACTCCGATGCCACCGGCACGCCCTGATCACACGTCGGCCCGGACCACCTTGCACACCCACCCCGGATCCGGGTTGGTGTGCGGCCGCCCGTCCACGATGACGGTGGGCACGGTCTCGTTCCCGTCGTTGATCGCCCGCACGACCGCCGCACCGTCCTGGTCACGCCAGATGTCCACCCAGTGCAGCCGTCGCGCCCCACGCCCCAACCGCATGCGCAGCCGCAGACAGTACGCGCACCCCGGCCGCCAGTAGACGACCGGCCGCCCGTCGAGAGCGCTGCGACGCTGCGCCTCCAGAGCCCCGACCGACCGCGGAAAGACCAGCGGTGAATGCACACCGGCGACCCCCAAGCACACCACCAGCACCACGAGGCCCACCCCGGGAACGCCCCGCAGCCCGGTTCCGGCAGCGGCGAACACCCCGCACACCACCCACACGAGGGCCAAACCCCACCTGCGCACCATGCCGAGCAGCCTACCCACGGCGACTCCTCCGACCCGGTGTCAGACCCGCCTGGCACCATGTGCCTCATGCCACCGAGCGTCAAAGGAGTCGACTCACTATGGCAGAGCTCAGAGTCACCTACGACGAGGCCGCCGACGCGGCCTACGTCTACCTCACCGATCCACAGGACCGCGTGACCTCCGTGCGGATGCACGCCTGCGATCCGGTGGACGTCGACGGGATGATCAACCTCGACTTCGACGAGCAGGGCCGCCTGATCGGCATCGAGGTCCTGGCCGCCGGCTCGAAACTGCCCGAGTATCTGCTCAGGTCGGCGCAGCACCCGGACACCGAAAGCGCCTGAAACGGCGGGCCCCATCGGCCGGCGCCGCTCCCCATCGGCGGAAGTGCAAAAGTCGCCGCTGCCACCGACCCGCCCACCGATCCGCGGCGCCTCGAAAGTCGCCACCGCCACCGATCCGAGGCAGTTTGAGAAAAGTTCCGCCGACCGTGTCGAGAATCCCCGCTCCGCTCCGTCCCCGCCGTGAACGCGACCACAATGGGGCGCATCAGCACCGAGGAGAAGCACCATGGCCAAGTACCTGCTGCTCAAGCACTACCGCGGCGCCCCGGCGGCGGTGAACGACGTCCCCATGGACCAGTGGAGCCCCCAGGAGATCTCGGACCACGTGCAGTACATGAACGACTTCGCCGCCCGGCTGGAGCGCACCGGGGAGTTCGTCGACGGGCAGGCCCTCGCCCCCGAGGGGACCTGGGTCCGCTACGACGGCGAGGGACGCCCGCCGGTCACCGACGGCCCGTTCGCCGAGACCAAGGACCTCATCGCCGGCTGGATGGTGATCGACGTCGACAGCCACGAGCGCGCCGTCGAGCTGGCCGGCGAACTGTCCGCCGCCCCTGGCGCGGGCGGCAAGCCCATCCACGAGTGGCTCGAGGTGCGCCCGTTCCTGGCCGCCCCGCCCACCATCACCGAGTGACCTGGCCGATGGACGAGGCCCTGCTCCGCAGCCTCACCCCGAGCGTCCTCGCCGCCCTCGTCCGCCGCGGAGCCGACTTCGCGGCGGCCGAGGACGCCGTACAGGAAGCCCTGGTCGAGGCGGTCCGCGTGTGGCCGGCCGACCCGCCGCGCGACGCGAAGGGCTGGCTGATCACCGTCGCCTGGCGCAAGTTCCTCGACGCAGCCCGTGCCGACGCCGCCCGCCGCAGGCGCGAGGACCTCGTGGACGAGGAGCCGGCTCCCGGCCCCGCGCCCGCGGCGGACGACACGCTCCAGCTGTACTTCCTGTGCGCCCACCCGTCGCTCACACCGTCCTCCGCCGTCGCCCTCACCCTGCGCGCCGTCGGGGGACTCACCACCCGCCAGATCGCGCGGGCCTACCTCGTGCCCGAAGCGACCATGGCCCAGCGGATCAGCCGGGCCAAACGCACCGTCTCCACCGTGCGCTTCGACCGTCCCGGCGATGTCGCCACCGTGCTGCGCGTCCTGTACCTGGTGTTCAACGAGGGCTACTCCGGGGACGTCGACCTGGCCGCCGAGGCGATCCGGCTCAACCGGCAGCTCGCGGCCGCGATCGACCACCCCGAGGTCGCGGGCCTGCTCGCGCTGATGCTGCTCCACCACGCCCGGCGCGCCGCCCGCACCGCCCCCGACGGCAGCCTGGTGCCCCTCGCCGAGCAGGACCGCGGCCGATGGGACACCGAGGCGATCGCCGAAGGAATCACCGTGCTGCAGAAGGCCCTCTCCCGCGACCGGCTGGGGGAGTACCAGGCCCAGGCGGCCGTCGCCGCCCTCCACGCCGACGCGCCCACCGCCGAGGAGACCGACTGGGTCCAGATCGTCGAGTGGTACGACGAACTCATCCGCCTCACCGACAGTCCCGTCGCCCGCCTCAACCGCGCCGTCGCCGTCGGCGAGGCGGACGGCCCGCGCGCCGGACTCGCGGCACTCGCCGAGCTGGACGCCGCGCTGCCCCGCCACACCGCGGTCGCCGCCTACCTCCACGAGCGCGACGGCGACCCGACGACCGCCGCGAGGCTGTACGCCGAGGCCGCCCGCAAGGCCCACGACCTCGCCGAACGCGACCACCTGACCCGCCAGGCAGCCCGCCTCAACTCCCACCCACGTCACTGAACGCGCCGCTCCGGGAAGCCCCGGGCCGCACGGGCCCCTGCCTGTGCCCGCGTCGGGGGACCGGCGCACCTGGTCGGCTGAAGCCACGGGGGAGTGGTGGCGCTGCTCTCCCGAAGGACGAGGTGCAGACGATGATGCCGGTCCGGCGCGCGGCCGAGGCCGACGTCTGAACCCCGGTCTTCTGACCGACGCCCCGTCAACCACTCCCTAGCAAGGCAGCGTTCACGCGATGTGTCCCCCCGGTATCCGCCCTGTGGAGGTATGGGGGAGAAGCGGGTGAGTTCCCCGGACCATCGCATGATCGCACTCCCCGCGCTGCGTACGGTTGTTGATGTTGATCTCATCGCTCGTCGCAGTTCAGGAGTTGCGCCATGGCCGAAGCCTTCCGTTCGCCCCTTTCCCGTCGCGGACTTCTGCGCACCGGAGCCGGAGCCGGTCTCGCCGCGATCGGACTGGGGTACGGCGCCCAGAGCGCGTCCGCGGCGGTCCCGGCGAGCGCCCGGTTCGATCTGTCGCAGCCGTCCTACGACCTGTTCCGCAGCAAGCAACTGCACAGCGTGCGGGTCCAGCAGAGCTTCGCCTTCGACTCCGTCAACAAGCGCCTGTTCGTGGCCGCCAAGCGCTCGGGGAGCGCGGAGGAGGACGGCGACCTGTGCATCAGCCAGCTGGACTTCGACGGCAACTACGTCTCGTACATGCACCTCAACGGCTTCGGCCACGGTGTCGCGTTCGGCGTCCGCCCGTCGGGCTCCTCCAGCTACCTGTGGATCGAGACGGAAGCCAACGGCAACGGCTACGGCACCAAGCTGGCCTATGTGAAGTACAGCGCCGGCACCACCCTGGACGCCTCCTCCACCAGCTTCGGCCGGTTCCAGCCGATCTCGGGCGCCAGCGAGTACACCTGCTCCATCGACCCCGTCTACAACCGCATGATCGTCCGCTACCACAAGGACGGCGGCAAGCACATCGCCGTCTACGACGTCGCCGACGCCGACCGCGGCGACTTCAGCAGTCCGCTGGTCAAGTTCACCCCGCCGGCGATCTCCGGTACGCCGCAGGGCTACACGCTCTACGGCTCGTACATGTACTTCCTCACCGGCACCGCCTACTCCGACACCAACAAGGACCCGGGCAACACCTACTTGACGAGCATCAACGTCAACACCGGTGCCATAGCCCAGGGTCCGACGCTGACCAAGGCGGGCTCCACGCTGAGCTACCGGGAGCCCGAGGGGCTCGCCATCTACCGCACCGACGCCGGTGAGTCGCGTCTGTTCCTCGGCTTCGCCACCGGCGAGGAGGGTGACCGCCGCTCCAGCATCTTCTACAAGAACGACCTGGTCTGACGACCGGCGGCGGGTACGACAGCCGGGCCCCGGCCACCCCTTGAGAGGGTGGCCGGGGCCCGGCTGTCGTAGGGCTCGGCTCAGCCGAAGGCCTTGACCGTGTTCCAGTTCACCGTCAGGACGACCTTCACCGGGGCGTTGGTGTTCGTCCGCGACGGGTTGTAGATCCGCGTGTACCCGTCGGAGGCGAGGCGGGCCCAGATGTCGGGGACACCGTCCTTGTTGACGTCGGGTATGCCGATGGCGGTGGGCACGTTGGCCTCCGTCCAGCTGGTGCCGTACGGCTCGTCCTTGCCGGTGAGCGAGTCGGACGCCAGCTTGAGCGAGTTGAGGTCGACGCTGCCGGCGACCGCGCCGGGCTTGCCCTGGCGGTCGTACATGTTGCCGTTGTCCAGGTTGCGCCACAGCAGGTCGGGCGTGTTGTCGCCGTTGATGTCGGCGACGTTGACGACCTCACGGCGGGCCCACGCGTCCGAGTTCATCTGCGTGGCCGTCTGGAACGTCGCGCCGGTGTAACCGGACAGCACCCACAGCGCGGGGCCGGCCCGCAGGACCAGGTCGGGCAGCCTGTCGCCGGTGATGTCGCCGACGGCCTTCATCTGCGTCCACGTCGAGGGCGCCGGGGCGTTCGAGGGGAGGCGGATCTCCATCCGGTCGGTGACGTCGAAGCTGCCGTAGCCGTCGCCCGGGTAGAGGCAGAAGTCACCGGCCGGGGAGACCGCGAACAGGTCCGTGGCCCCGTCACCGGGATAGGTGTCCTGGTAGTGGGCGATCAGGGCCGCCTTGCCGGTGGCCGGGTCGAACCAGTGCCCCTGCGGGTCGGGCTTCTTCGCGGCGTCGTAAGAAGCGGCGAGGCAGTTGTACAGGTCGCCGTTGTCACCGCCCACGCAGGTGCGCAGGTTGCCGTCGGCGTTGACGAGCAGCAGGTCGGGCACGCCGTCGCCCCCGGTGTCCATCGGGCCGTCGGCGTTGTCCCGCGGCGGCACGTAGAACGTGTAGTCCGTGCGCTTGCTGGGGTTGCCGAGGGAGTCGTACGCGTACACCTGGAGGGTGTTGGGGCCCGCGTGCGCCGGCTCGAAGGCGGACAGGGTGGCGGTGTTGTTCGTGGCGGGCACCTCCTCGGGGTCGTTGCCCTCGATGGACCAGCGGAACTTGGTCGCGCCCTCTGAGGTGAAGGTGACCGGTCCCTTCTGCCCGAAGACGACCTTCGCCCAGGTCTGGGCGTCGGGCGCGGCCTCGGGGAAGGTGTCGCTGTCCACGTCGGGCGGCGGCGGGCCGGAGCCGTCGACGGTGACGGTGCAGCGGTTGCCGCTGGTCGGATAGTAGGCGGACACCGCCGTGGGGTTGTTGCTGTCCTCGGCGCGCACGTCCCAGAAGTAGACGCCCTTGTCGACCAGGGTGCTCGCGGCGACGGTCAGACTGGCCGTGCCGCTCGACAGGTTGGTGACGAGGGTGCCCGCCGGGGCGGTCGCGCCGGACTTCCAGAAGCGGAAGCGCAGGCCCTTGAGGTTGCCGTCCGGGTCGGAGGACTTCGCCGACAGGACCAGGTTGGTCTTGCCGACGGTCGCCCCGGCCGCGGTCTGGTTGCAGGCGCCGCCGGGCTTGCTGGTGACGCTGCTCGGCGTGGCGGGCGGCCGGTTGTAGGCCACTTCCAGCGTCGCGCTGGTCGCCTGGAACTTGCGCCAGGTCTGGGTGTCGGACTCGCTGGTGGCGCGCATGCCGAGGGTGATGCTCGACCAGCCGCCGTTCGCCGCCTTCTGGGCGGCCGACTCGACGTTGAAGGCCTCGTACTCGTCCTTGCACTCGGAGGAGGACCAGCCGTGCGCGAACGACTTGCGCTGGATCTCCGAGGACCAGCTCGGCTGCTTGTTCCAGGTGGTGCCGGAGGAGATCGCGCCGGTCAGCCAGAGCTGGAACTCGCGCTTGGTGCACGACCAGGAGTGGTTGTTGAGCACCTTGAAGGTGGCGCTGGAGATGTCCGCGCCCTTCAGGCTGCTGCTGAACTTCATCCGCCAGAAGGAGCGGGCGGTGCCGTTGGTGTCGTTCTCACGGCCGACGCGCGCGTCGGAGGTGCCGGAGCTGAAGTTGGTGCCGTTCCAGAAGCTGCTGTTCGGGTACGGCTTGTAGGCCACGGTCCACGCCGCCCAGCCGGTGTTGAGCGGCGGGTCGACGAACACCGGGTACTTCACGTCGGGGTCGGTGAACAGGCCGCTCCGCGCGGCCTGGAGGTCCAGGCGGGCGGCGCCGGTGCCGTCGCCGGCGAGCCGGACAGGCACCGGGGCGCTGTGCGCGCCCGGTTCGATGCCGCTCAGGCCGGACAGCTTCAGCACGTCGGCGGGTGTGGCGACCGAGGTGCGCGGGGCGCCCCGGTCCTCGTCGAGCTCGGGGTCGCGGCCGCTGGAGTCCCAGGCGAACGGGGTCGGGATGGAACCGACCTCCTTGCCGGAGCGGTCCTGCACCACGACACGGGTGCTGCCCTTGTCCTCGCGGAACACGGCCGTCGTCGAGCGGAGCCCGTAGGCCACCGTGGCCAGCGCCTCACTCCGCGCGGCCTCCTCGCTCTTGACGACGAGCAGCTGGGCGAAGCCGCCCTCCTCACGCGCGACCAGCAACAGGTCCACCCCGGGGAGCACTTCGGAGTAGAGGGCGCGCGGGCCGTCGAGCACCGGCTCGGGCAGCGCGCCGGGCCAGGTGTAGGCGACGGTGTGCCCGTCGACGTCCACCTCGGCGAGCACGGTCTCCTGCGCCCGCGGGCCGTCGGTCAGCGGCAGCCGGGCGAAGGAGCGGTCGGCGCGGGCGGTGTCCTTGTCCGCGCTGCCGCTCGCGAAGCGGACCGGCCGGGCGGGGTTGACGGGCTGGACGCCCAGACCGCGGGCGGCGTTCTTCACCCGTCGCAGCCGGTTGTCGATCGGCGCCCAGACGCCGGCGGCGTTCTTCGCCCGCTGGGGGAGGGCGGTGATCCGGGTGCGCAGTTGTCCGTCCGGCTGCGCCCAGGTCTGGGAGTCGGCCGTGGTGGAGGTGTCGACGAGCACCGGTTTGCGGGTTCGCCGGGCCTCGGCCTGGGCGGCCGCCTGGTCGCGCGGGCCGGTGCCGGCCTGCCGGGCGTCGGTCGCCTTGCGGGCTTGTGGAGGTGACGGGTCGTCAGGGTGCCACCACGGCAGCAGCGCGGTGGTCAGGGCGGCCAGTACGAGGCCGAGGCTGAGAGCCAACCTGGTGCGCGTGCGCACGAAGGGGCTGAGAAAACGAGGCGGCGCGGACACGGCGACGGTCTACTCCCGTGTGAACCAGGCGGATGGAAACGAACGCGAACAACGCAAACGATGCAGACAGCACGTACGGCCCCGGTCGGCGCGGGGCAGGGGCGCGGACACGATCACACGATCTGCTCAACAGGTCCACATATGAAGATTTTAGGAACCTGTGACGATGCAATGGTGAGTGTTTTGGCGGTTGTTGATCGTGTCGCGACTTGCGGCATTTGCTCACCTGAAGTGCGGCCATAAGAGCGTGCTTCGGCCATCTGGTCTGTTTGGGCAAAGAGTTGATGATCAGTCACCACTTGTCCCGTGGGGCAGCTCACACCGACCTCCGGAACCCTCCCTGGAACGGCGTTGAACTGTGTGCGGGTCATGACAGAGGGTGCGATCGCCATCTGTCTTTCTTCTTGCATGCCTTGGTGGGGTCGACGCGTATGCGTGCTCAAAGTCCGCCGTCGTGGCTGGGGCGTTCGCGCCCGGTCAGAACGGAGTCACAACGACGGCGCCGCCGGCGAAGCCGTGCGGCGACCGTCCTAATGCTGTCCTCGGCCTTGTTGGTGAGCACCCTCAGCGCGCAGGCATGGGCGATACCCGGCCCCGGCATGACGCGCGAGCAGGTCAAGCTCCCCGATCTGCCGAAGAGCACCGCCCTCCCGGCCGACGAGGAGGCGGAGAAGAACCTCACCACCGCGCCCGAGGTCCCCGTCGACCCCTACGCGCCGACCGCGGTGACGCCCTGGGCGAAGGACACCGGTGTCGCCACCCTGAAGGCGGACACCACGCCCGGCACCACGGTCCCGGTCGACGACCTGCCGATCGCCGTCGGCGTGCCCGCGGGCGCCGACCCGGCCGCGCTCGCCGGTGAGTGGAAGGTCGACCTGGCCGCGCCCAGCACGTCCCAGGACGCCAACGTGTCCGGCCTGATCATGAAGGTCACGCCGCCTGCCACCGCCGACCCGACCGCGCAGGTCGCGCTCGCCGTCGACACCACCGGCTTCGCCGACCTCTACGGCCCGCAGGCCGCCGACCGCTTCGGCCTCGTCCTGCTGCCCAACTGCGTCATGGACGCGCCCGACAGCGGCGACTGCGCTCCCGACACCGGTACGACGACCATGTCGGGCAAGGACGAGCAGCAGCCCGAGCGGCTGCGCAGCTCGGTCCAGGTGGTCCCGGCGCAGAAGGCGCCCACCAAGACCACCGCCGCCAAGAAGGCCGCCACACGCAAGATCCTCACCGGCTCCGTCCCGGTCTCCGACCTGCTCGGCGGCAACCCGGGCGGCACGACGTCCGGCGCCTCCGCGCGCACGGCCTCCTTCCGAAGCGGCGACGTCCTGCCCGTCGTGGACGCCTCCGGCCCGCAGGTCGTCGGCGCCATGGACACCGGAGCCTCCGCCTCCGGCGACTTCACCGCCTCGCCGCTGCTGTCGTCGGGTTCCTGGTCGGCCGGCTCCTCCTCCGGCGCGTTCACCTACTCCTACGACGTGCAGGTGCCCGAGACCGCCGGTGGCCTCATGCCGAAGGTGTCCCTCGGCTACTCCTCGCAGTCCGTCGACGGCCGCACCTCCGCCTCCAACAACCAGGCCTCCTGGATCGGCGACGGCTGGGACTACAACCCGGGTTCCATCACCCGGACGTACGCCAACTGCCGCCAGGACTCAAAGAAGGAGGGCTCCAACAACAAGACGCACCGCACCGCGGACCTGTGCTGGGGCTCGAACAACGCCACCCTCTCGCTCGGCGGGATGACCACCGAACTGGTCTGGGACAAGGACAAGAACCAGGGCAAGGGCGAGTGGTTCACCGCCAACGGCGACGGCTCGAAGATCGAGCGGGTCCGCGACGACACGTCCGGCAACGGCGCCTACAAGGGCGAGTACTGGGTCGTCACCACCCGCGACGGCACCAAGTACCACTTCGGCAAGCACAAGCTGCCGGGCTGGGACAGCGGCCGGCCGGTCACCGACTCCGTGCTGACCGTGCCGGTGTACGGCAACCACGACGGCGAGGACTGCTACAAGGCCGGCGACTGGAAGGGCTCCGCCTGCACCCAGGCCTGGCGCTGGAACCTCGACTACGTCGAGGACGTCCACGGCAACGCCATGTCCCTGTGGTGGAAGAAGGACCGGAACTACTACGCCCGCAACTTCGACTTCAAGAAGCCCGTCCCCTACGACCGTGACGGCTGGCTCGACCACATCGACTACGGTCAGCGCGCGAACACCCTGTTCACCGCGACCGCCCCGGCCAGCGTGAAGTTCAAGGTCGAGGAGCGGTGCCTGCCCGAAGGCGGCCTGGCCTGCTCGGACGCCAACTTCGAGGACAAGGACCCGGGCAAGTACCGCATCTGGTACGACACCCCGGCCGACCTCAACTGCAAGGCCGTCACCTCCACATACACCAGGAAGTGCTGGAACGCCGGCCCGTCGTTCTGGAGCCGCAAGCGCCTGACGGAGATCACCACCGAGGCGCAGCGTCTCACCAGCACCACCGCCCGTCAGACGGTCGACAAGCACACCCTCAAGCAGAACTTCCCGGTTCTGAAGACCGGCCCCAACACCGCCCTGTGGCTGGAGTCCGTCCAGCGCACCGGCTACGACCGGGCGGGCAAGACCGCCACCGTCAACGCGGTGCGCTTCGAGTCCAACGCCGAGAACATGCCCAACCGGGTGATGCGCCCGAACGACCCGCGCCCCGGCTTCTCCCGGCTGCGCATCGGCCGCGTCATCAACGAGTACGGCGGCGAGACCGTCGTCACCTACAAGCCGGCCGAGGGCGACTGCGCCACCGGCACCGGCCTGCCGGACAAGAAGGACAAGGCCGGGCTGAAGGCCAACACCCGGCTGTGCTACCCGATGTTCTGGTCCCCGGATCCCGAGGCCGAGGACATCGACTGGTTCCACAAGTACGTCGTGGACACCATCGAGGAACTTCCCAACGTCGACGGCGCGTTCGCCACGAAGACGGAGTACCTGTACAAGAACCCCGGCTGGAAGCTCGCCGACGCGGAGTTCACGAAGAAGTCCACGCGGACCTACTCGCAGTTCGCCGGCGTCGAGCAGACCACGGTCATCACCGGCGCTGACAACGCCGACATCGGCTCCAAGCGGTCGAAGTCGGTGACCCGGTTCTTCCGCGGCATGGGCGACACCGTGTCGATGAAGGACATCACCGGCGCCGAGATCGCCAAGGACCGCGAGGCGTTCGCCGGCCGCATCGCCGAGGAACTCGACTACAACGAGCCGGGCGACGCCGACACCGACTGGGTCTCCCGCAGCGTCACCGTCCCCGCCGCCACCGAACTCGCCCACCGCGACCGCGACGACGGCCTGGACCCGCTGTACGCCTGGCGCGTCACCGAACCCACCGAGATCGCGTACACCAAGTCCTCCGGAACCAACACCGACGACCCCCGCACCGAGCGGACCGTCAAGACGAGCACCACGTACGAACCGGAGTACGGTCTGCCGACCCTGGTGGAATCCCTCGGCGACACCGGCAAGTCCGGCGACGAGTCCTGCACCAGGTCGGAGTACGTCCACCAGACCGCCAAGAACATCATCGGCCTCACCAAGCAGGTCCTGGTCTCCCCGACCACCTGCGCGGCCGCCGACTTCGGCGACCTGGCCACGCTCACCGGCGGCGCCCGTACCGCCTACGACGGCCAGACCTACGGAGCCGCGCTCGCCACCACCACCAAGGGCGAGGCCACCGAGTCCTGGTCGCTGAACGACGCCGGCACCGGCTGGCAGACCGGCGGCACCACCGAGTTCGACGACGTCGGCCGTGTCACCCGCATGACCGACATGGACTACAAGACCTCCGGGACCATCACCTACAAGCCCGCGATCGGTCAGGTCTTCACCGTCGTGGAGACCAACGCCCTCGGCCACGCCGAGACGCGCGAGGTCGAACCCGGCCGCGGCACGACCCTGAAGACCACCGACGCCAACAACCACGTCACCCAGGCCGAGTTCGACCCCCTGGGCCGGCTGGTGAAGGCCTGGGCGGCGGACCGCGCCCCCTCCGACTCGGCCGTGCCGGACTTCCGGGCCGTCTACACCATCCCCGAGTACAAGGAGGGCGAGGACCGCAAGCCCCCCTACGTCACCACCTACTCGCGCGGCTACGACGACCGCGTCGAGACCTCCGTCACCCTCTACGACGGACTCGGCCGCGAGCGGCAGACGCAGGAGCAGGCGGACGGCGGCGGCCATCTGATCACCGACACCCTGTACAACAGCTCAGGTGAGGTGTGGCAGACCAACAACGCCTACCTGACGTTCGAGGCCAAGCCCGGCGAGCTGTTCAGCCCGGTCAGCGACACCGAAGTCCCGAACATCACCCGCTACACCTACGACGGCTCCGGCCGCGTGCTGCAGGAGACCCCGGTCCTCAAGGTCACGGACCCGCTGACCGGCGAGTCGAAGTCGGAGCCGGTCCCGGCGCGGGCCACCCGCTACGAGTACGGCCTGGACTGGTCCAAGGTCGACAACCCGGAAGGCACCTCCGACTACCGCGTCTACACCGACGCCCTCGGCCGCACCAAGCGCGTGGACACGTTCAACGCCGCGGCACCCGGCGGCTTCACGTCGATGAAGTACGACTACGACACCCGCGGCCAGCTGGTGAAGGCGACCAACTCCGCCGACACCGCCCACCCGTGGACGTGGACGTACGACAAGCGCGGCCGCCAGGAGACCGCCACCGATCCCGACAGCGGCACCACCACCACCTGGTACGACAAGTACGACCGCGTACTGCACACCAGGAACGCCCGCGGCACCGAGGTCTGGAACAGCTACGACCTGCTGTCCCGGCCCACCGAACAGCACCTCAACACCGCTGACGGCCCGCTCCTGGCCGGCTTCACCTACGACCTGGCCCCCGGCGGCAAGGGCATGCCCCACACCGCCACCCGCTACACCGACGGCGAGGCCTACACCCAGCAGGTCAACGGCTACGACAAGGACTACCAGCCGACCTCGACCACGCTGACCCTGCCGCAGTCCCTCAAGGACACCTGGGGCCTGGACACGTCGTACACGTACTCCTACAAGTACAGCGACAACGGCGTCCTGGAGGAGTCGACGCTGCCGAAGGTCGGCAAGCTCGACGCCGAGAAGCTCGTCGTCCGCTACAACAAGGAGGGCAAGCCGCTCTCCATCTCCGGCAAGGACTGGTACGGCGCCGAGACGGTCTACGACCCCTACGGCCAGGTGCTGCGCTCCACGCTCGGCGCCCAGCCCTACCGGGTGTGGACGCAGAACACGTTCGACGAGTCCAGCGGCGAGCTCAAGCAGCAGTCCGTCTTCCGCGAGAAGCCCGGCGACACCTCCCTCGTCGGCAAGAACCCCAACAACCCGTGGCTGGTCTCGCAGCGCTCATACGCCTACGACCCGTCCGGCAACGTCACCTCCGTGCAGGAGGGCTCCCTCGGCATCGAGGAGCGGCAGTGCTTCACGTATGACCCGCTGGGACAGCTGAAGTCGGCCTGGACCGCCAAGGACCAGACCGCCTGCACCGGCCCGAAGAACAGCGACGGCACGCTCAACGTGGCCGCCGGCAAGGACAACTCCGGCTACTGGCAGGAGTACGAGTACGACCTGCTCGGCAACCGCAAGAAGCTGACCGAGAAGGACCTCACCGGCGACACCGCCAAGGACGCCACGACCACCTACGCCTACGGCAAGGCCGACGGCACCCAGCCGCACACGCTGACCAAGGTGTCGAAGACCTACACCACGCCGGCCGGCGCGCAGGTCAAGGCCGAGGCGGAGCGTCTGTACGAGCTCACCGGCGAGACCAAGACCGTCACCTCCGTCGAGAACGGCGACAAGCAGTCGCTGAGCTGGACGTACGACGGCAAGGTCGACCGCATCACCGGTCAGGGCACCGGCGGCAAGACCCCGTACGTGGGCCTCGCCGACAAGTGCCTGGACCTCAAGAGCGGTCTGGCCGCCGCCGGGCAGGCTCTCCAGCTGTACCCCTGCAACGCCTCCACGGCGCAGAACTGGCGTTTCAGCGCCACCCCGGGCGCCACGCAGACCGACCCCAACCGGGGCACGCTGAACGTCTACGACGACTGGTGCGTGCAGCCGGCCGCCAACACGGCCGGATCGGCGCTCCAGCTCCAGAAGTGCAACGGCTCCGCTGCCCAGGAGCTGAAGCGGACCGCCTCCGGTCAGCTGACCCACGTCGCCTCCGGCCTGTGCGTCGCGGTCAAGGACGCCAACTCGGCGAACTCGACCCCGCTCGCGCTGGCCGCCTGTGACGCCACCAAGGCCGAACAGCAGTGGTCGCCGCAGAACGACACCCGTCACATCTACGGCCCCGACGGCTCGCGTCTGCTGACCATCAAGGGCAAGCAGGCCACGCTGATGCTGGGCGAGGCCGAGGTCACCGTCCAGAAGGGCGGCGTCCTGGTCAACACCCAGCGCACCTACTCCGCCCCCGGCGGCGCGGTCATGCGTTACGCCTACGGCACCGGCGCGGAAAACCTGGTCGCCATCACGACCGACCACCAGGGCAGCGCCTACGCCGAGATCGCCCTCAGCGGCGAGATGCCGGTGCGGATCCGCAAGCAGGACCCGTTCGGCAACCAGCGTGCCGCGAGCACGACCGGCGTCAACATGCAGACGCACACCGGGTTCCTCGGCGCCCCCGAGGACGACGCCTCCGGCTACCAGCCGCTGGGCGCCCGCCTCTACGACCCCGTCGTCGGACGCTTCCTGTCCGCCGACCCGGTACTGGACCTGAACGACGCCCTGCAGTCCAACGGCTACACCTACGCGCACAACAACCCGGTGACGATGTCCGACCCGACGGGTCTGGCCATCTCGCTGACCGCCTCCGAGCGGGCCGCGGCCCTCGCCGGCGCGGGTCTGTCGGCGGCGCAGGTCGCGCAGGCGCAGTCGATGATGGGCAAGTCCATGACCTCGGTGATCCTCGCCGTGGCGTGGGAGACGCTGAAGGACTTCATCGGCATCAACGACGCGATGGCGTGCTTCGGCGGCGACATGTGGTCCTGCGTCGGCATCGCGGTCGACGCGATCCCGTGGACCAAGCTCGGGAAGATCCCGTCCGTCATCAAGGCCGTGAAGCGCACGATCAAGGCGATCGAGTCCTTCAAGGCCGCGAAGAAGGCGGCCCAGCTCGTCCTGAAGGCCGCGAAGGCGGCCGAGGCGGCGGCGCTGAGAGCGAAGAAGGCCGCGATCGAGCGAGCCAAGAAACTGGCGGCGCAGCGAGCGAAGAAAAAGGCAGCCGAACAAGCCAAACGAACAGCGGACAGAGCCGCAGCGGCAGCCAGGAAGACAGGCAACCGAGTCCAGAAGCAGGCCCAGGCCAAGGCAGCCCCGAAGGTCTCGTCCCACAGCGGCGGCGGAAAGGGCGGCGGCTCGAAGTCGGGCGGCAGCAAGCCCGGCGGTTCGTCAGGCGGCTCGTCCAAGAGCAAGGGAGGAACGAGCGGCAGCGGCGGCTCGGGCAAGGCCGAGGGCGGTGGCAGCGGCAGTGGCGGCTCCTGCCCGATCAACAACAGCTTCGTGCCCGGGACCAAGGTCCTCATGGCCGACGGCACCACGAAGCCGATCGACAAGGTCAAGGCCGGCGACAAGGTCGTGGCGACCGACCCGAAGACGGGCGAGACCCGCATCGAGACGGTCACGGCCGAGATCAAGGGCCAGGGTCTGAAGCACCTCGTCAAGGTCACCATCGATGTCGACGGCAAGAAGGGCGCCAAGACGGCCCAGGTCACAGCGACCGACGGCCACCCCTTCTGGGTTCCGGAGCTGCATGCCTGGATCAAGGCCACCGACCTGGAGTCCGGCGAGTGGCTGCAGACCAGCGCGGGCACGTACGTCCAAGTCACCGCAGTCGAGCGGTGGACGAGCCGTGGGGCGACCGTCCACAACCTGACCGTCGGCGACGTCCACACGTACTACGTGCTGGCCGGAGCGGCACCGGTCCTCGTCCACAACTGTGGCAACGGGGGCGGAGCCGATGCCGACCATCTGCAGGACATGGTCGACGACATGACCGATATCGCCGGCGCGGGCGCCGGTTGGCGCACCCAGGGTGCCCTGCACGCCGACACCCCGTCCGGGGGCCTCGACCTGGTCGCGGTCGGAGCACGTGCGGACCTGACGCAGCGGCAGTGGCAGGCTCTCCCCGACCTGGGGTCGGGCACTCTCGCCATCCGTGTTCCACAGCCAGCCCGGACCGTTCTGACGGAAAACCTGTGGCATGCCGAGGTGAAGCTGTGGACCGAGGCGGCGGGTATCCTCCAGATCCAGCCGCGCCTGCTCGTGGTCAGCAGACCGATCTGCCCCGCGTGTGCGAACTTCCTCACAGCCAGGGGCGCCACCATCACATCGGCGACCACGGCTGAGTGGTAGCCAGCGATTGAAGCTGTGTGGGGCGGGGCTTTCTCTGCCCCACACAGCTGTGTCAGTCCCCAAGGACGGAGCACTCATGCAGGAAACACCCCACGGGCCCGACCTGGCGTACAGCGCCTCCCTGGCTCTTCGCATCGGGGGCGCCGTCTTCGTCGCGTGTCCCGACGAACGCCTTCAAGCCGTGTACTACCGCGTGGACGCCGGCGTGCGCGCCGTATGGCGGCACCTGCGGGGATCCGAAATCAACCAGGAGCTGCTGCGATCGGCGGAGCAGGCGAACCACGAGCTCGTGCGGCGGGCTTCCGCTCTCACGGTGCCCGAGGAGTTCGTCACTGGGTTCCGTGACCTCGCGGCTGCTTCCCTCGGGCAGTTGGCCCGCGGCGAAGCGGTGTCCCGCGACGAGCTGTCCTCACGGGCCGTCGAGGTGGCCGGCTTCCTCGAAAGCGGGTTGCAGAGCGCGGCGGGCGCCGTCGACTTCGAGCGGTCCTGCCAAGCGTCCTGCGAGTCGTTGCTCGGCAGCTGGGCCGACGACCCGCTGTCGACGATGAGGCGCGTACGCCGTGAAACCGACGTATGGGCATTGTCGTATCAGCGCTTCGTACGGCCGGAAGTGAGCAGCCAGCCTGGCTGACCGGGTGGCGCGGGGCTCCGCCGGGCATGTCCGGCGGGCGCCGTGCGCGTCCTCGTCTCCCACCGCCTCGTGCCCAAACAAGCCCAACCGGGTACAACCCGGTGGGGCTCACCGTTCTCATCCGGCGCGGGTCAGCCCAAGATCCCCCGGTCGTACGCCGCTGCCACCGCTGCTGCGCGGTCGTTGACGTCGAGTTTTGGCGTAGAGATGGGTCAGGTGGTTCTCACCGTGGCCAAACGGTGGCTGAGGTCGGACGACCAGTTCCGCGTGGCCGTCGCGATCGGCTTGGAGAACGAGACGTACGTGGCCGATTCCTGGGAGGCGATCGCCGAGCTGGCGGAACCGCTCAGGGAGAGGTTCCCCTCGATGGCGGCTGACGTGGATGCGTGGATGGCGAGAGCCGAACCCGCCTACGAGAGGCTGAAGAAGGGCTCCTTCTTCGAGCAGGGCGCCCAGGACGCCTGAGCACCGTGCTGCCCACCGGATCGCCTCCGGTGGGCAGCACTGCTTTGTCGACCGAGGCGGAATCGGCGCTCAGCGTTTCAGTCTGAAGGTGAAGTCGCCGGCGAGCTTGCCCCGCAGTCGGACCGCCGACACGAGCTTCTCCTCCGCGATCAGTCGCTCCACCTCCGCCCGCGACAGACCGCACCCTTCGGCGATGAGCCGAACCGGCCGGACGGGGATGCGCGCCGTGAAGCGGACCGAGACGTCGATCACCTCGCGGTCCAGGTGATCCGTTCCGCTGGTGTCGAGACGCCAGGCGTCGTCCCAGTCGAGGGCGACGCGATTGCGTCGCAGCACGACCGGGTCCTGAAGCACCTCGGCGGTCAGGCCGAGGTCGTTGGCATGCATACGCTCCAGAAGCTCGGGCCGCAAGGAGCGCACGTTCATCCGCTCCAGGACCGTCAGCTTCGCCGTTACCCCGCACCCGGTGCAGAGCACGAGGAGCCAGGCGTCGAGGAGCTTGTGGTTCGCGTTGACGCGGAACTTGCCGCTCGCCCGGAAGCGCGCGGACGCGCACGTGTGGCAACGGCGGATGACGAGCGGAAGGCAGGTGGGCATGACCACCCAGGTGTTGAGCACAGAAGTACACCGGTTCCAGTGAGAAGACCGCAGCAGAAAGGAGCGCGGCGCACGATGGGCGCGACGCGCGACAGATCAGCGCTCGGGAAATCTCACAGGGTGTACAACGGCCGGCCTTTCACTGGACGACTTGGAGGTGCGGCAGCACGGTAGTGCCGCACAGCGGCGCCGTTCCACAGGTTTTCGAGTGACCCACCGAAAGGCACAGAGTGGCCCGTTGGCCCCACGGGCCGCCCTGACAGTGCGTCAGCGGATGGAAAAACCCCTGTGCGCCGACTCGTACACCTCTGCGATCATCCACGAATGGCGCACAGTCTCGAATCGCTGGTCATCCGGCACACCCACCGCCTTCCGTCCCCCAAGGGCTCCGCCGGCCAAGGAAGCGCCGCCGCACGGCAGTTCGACGCCGCACTGACCTCCGTCGGCTTCAAGCTCTCGGCGGAGCTGCTGCAGCGACTGTCGGGGCTGTCCGAGGCCGCGGTCCTGTACACCGCCAAGCGGACGCTGACCACCGTGCGGGAGATGGTCGGCGACCACGTCCGGCACAACAGCTACTTCATCGACTTCCCGGCCAACGTGCCGGACACCGAAGAGTTCTGGATGCGGTGCGTCGCGAAGGCACTGGCCGACGAGAAGTCGCGCGCGAACGTGCTGACGCAGGTCGCGCACGGCGTCCTCGACCTGCTCAGCCTGCCCACGTACGGCCGCTACCAGCACACCTACGAGGAGATGCTCGCGGCGCAGGACGAGCTGATCGCCGCGGCGGGCGACCGGGTGACCGTACTGCACCTCGGCGGCGACCTGGACGACGAACTCACCGGTCTCTACCTGACGTTGGCGGGCAGCATCACCCCGCTCGGCGACCAGGACCTGCTCGACCTCGCGACCCTCGCCGGACGGTGCGCGCTCGGTCCCCAGCCGGAGTCGATCCCCGTCCGGGAGAACAGGGCGGTCGTCAACGCGGCCCGGTTGCAGGCCGGCGCGGACCTCATGCTCGACACCGTCACCGACGTGCTGAGGCTCGCCTGCGCACTGTCGGGCGGCGACGTGACCCTGCAGGAGCCCACCCGGTTCCGCGCCTTGCCCCGGCCGGTCCGGCGCGCGCTGCTGGCCGGCCTCGACACCGTGGTCGCCGCGAACCCCGCCAAGCTGGCCGACGTCCACCTGCACCGCGAGCCCTTCAAGCGGCTCGGCGAGCGCCTCCACCCGCACGAGTACCCGCGCTGGCCGCACGCCGCCGACGTGTTCGCCGTGGCCCGGGGCGAGAAGGAGGCGCGGTCCTTCGACGGCCGCGTCGAGAAGCTGCTCGACGACGCCGACGTGCTCGGCGCGGTGCGGCTGCTCAAGTCCGCGCCGGGCAAGCTCTTCCGCGCCCTCGACCACCTGCTGCGCCTCGCCGCCGACCAGGAGGAACGGGACACCGTGGTGGCCGCCGCGATCGAGGTCGCGCCGGAAGTGTCCGGCCGGGTCGTGCTGTCGGTGCGCGAGCACTTCCACAACCGGGACCGGGAGACCGCCGAGCCCCGCATCTTCGTCAACCGCCGCGGCCGCGCCTGGGTCACCCCTGACTCCCGGCGGCCGGTGCCGGCCGCCGACCGCGACCGTCTGATCGCCGCCCTCGACGCGGAGACACGCCGCCGCCTCCCGACGCCGGGCCGGCTGCTGCTCGACCCCGACGTCCTCGACGTGGCGCTCCCGCTGAGCGGCCGGGCGACGGCGGCCGGGCTCGGCGTCCTGCCGCGCGGCTCCACCTCGGCGGTCGACGGCGAGAAGCTGCGCTTCTTCGTGTACTGGAAGGAGAGCGAGCACCGGACCGACTTCGATCTCTCGGCACTGCTGCTGCACTCCGACTACAGCACCGACTCCTGGCTCTCCTACACCTCCCTCAAGACGGTCGGGGGCACACACTCGGGCGATGTCACCCAAGCACCCGACGGCGCCTCCGAGTTCATCGACCTGACCCTGGACCGCGTACGCAGCACCTTCATCGCTCCCCAGGTCAACATCTACGCCGGCGAGAGCTTCGACGACGTGGAGGAGTCGTTCTTCGGCTTCATGCTCCGCGACGGCGAGCAGAAGGGCCGTCCCTTCGAGCCGCGCACGGTGCGCATGAAGTCGGAGCTGCGCGGAGTGGGCCGAGTGGCGCTGCCGCTGGTGTTCCGGCGCGAGGACGACGGCCGCTGGCGCGCGAAGTGGCTGCACCTGTACCTGAGGGGCGTCTCCGAGGCCAACCGGGTCGAGGAGAACCAGGTGTCGGTGTCCAAGGTCGTGCGCGCCGTCGTGGAACGCGAGCAGCTCACCGTGCGGCACCTGGTCGAGCTGATGTCCGACGCCACCACGACAGTCGACCTGTGGGACGGCGGGCAGGTCCCGGACGAGCCCGTCACCTACATCGGTCTCGAACGCCCCGAAGGGCTCCACCCGGACTCCAGGGTCATCACCCTCGAAAACCTCCGCGACGTGATCCCCGCCTGAGTGCTAGCGTTACCCGCGGCGAGGCCATGAAGGGGCTTCCTTCTCACTTCCTTTCAAGAAACAAGTTCCTTCGCTTTCCTCGCCGTTCACGTCGCCCCGGGCGGCGCCCGCGCACACCACGCGAGCGCCGCCCGCGCCGTTTTCCCGATTCTCTGCCCGGTCCCCCAGCCGCCGGCCCCGATCCTTGGCCGCCGTCCCCGAGCCGCCAGCCAGGATCACCCCTCTCCCTGTAAGAAGTGCGCCGCCGCGCGCATTCCTAGGTGACAGAGCCGATATGAGGGGACGGCGCATGACACATGCCCAACGTTTCCGGGACGTCTACGAGGAGTGCTATCCACGCGTCCTCGCCTACGCCACGAGCCTGGTGGGACGGCAGGTGGGGGAGGACATCACCAGCGAGACGTTCACGGTGGCGTGGCGGCGGGTGCGGGACATCTCCCAACCCCCGCTGCCCTGGCTGCTGGGAGTGGCGCGCAACCTGGTGCGCGAGCTGCGCCGCCGGGACAGCCGTCAGTACGCCCTCGCCGTCGCCGAGGCGCAGCGCATCAGCAGCGGCGCCCGGACGGACGTCGGCGACGTCGCGGCGGACGTGACCGACCGGGACGCGGCGCTGCAGGCCCTGGCCAGTCTGTCCGACGCCGACCGGGAACTGCTGACGCTCATCGCCTGGCACGGACTGAGCGCCAAGCAGGCCGCACAAGTCCTCGGCTGCACCACCGCGACGCTGACCGTCCGGCTGCACCGGGCCCGCCGACGTCTGGAAAAGGCCCTGGAGCCGACGTACAGGGCGGACACGGCACCTCTGCCGACACCGGCATCCGTACCGGCACCGGCATCCGTACCGGCACCGGCATCCGTACCGGCACCGGCATCCGTACCGGCACCGGCCCCGGCGCACAAGCCGTCACCCACCCCCGGGACGAACCCCGCGCCCTCCGCGCAGAGCCCGCACCGCACCGATCGCAAAGGAGTCCTCGCATGAAGAACACCCACGAACGGCCACGGCGGCCCGACGTGATGAAGATTCTCGCGGATGCCCGGCCCGACGAACTGGACCCCGCCGTACTGGCGGACTCCCCGCGCCGACGCGAGGACCTGGCCCGCATCCTGGCCGCCGCGACGGTCGGTCACTCTCCGCGCTCCCTGGCACCGGGGCGGCTCAGGGGTGGGTTCAGGCCGTTCGGGACCGTGGCGGCCCTCGCGGCCGTCGCGGCCTCCGCCGTGGTCGTGGGCGCGTTCGACGGCGATCCTTCGGGAGGCCGCCCGGGCACGCCCCCGCAGTCGTCCTCCGCCGCTGCGGGGCCGGGCTCGTCGGCGTCCGACGGCCGAAGTGACGTCCGCCTCCAACTGCTCAGCGCGGCGAAGAAGGCGGAGGCGCCGGCCGCCGAGGGAACGTACTGGCAGACCACCACGCGCTCGGAGGACGTGGACGTCGTGGGGGAGCGGGGCGAGTCGTTCGCCGTCCGCACCACGTCGACCGGCGAGTGGTCGGTGGGGGTGCGGCCGGGGACCCGGAGTCTGATGATCTCCGGTCTGGACGGCGTGACCGCCCCCCGCACCGAGGCGGACGAGACGCGCTGGCGGGCGGCGGGCTCGCCCCGCAGGGTGCAGGCCGCGGCCACGGAGGAAGCGGGCGCGGGCACGCTGGGACACACGATGGGACCGCTGCGGCCGATGGTCATGCGGACGGACGCCGACGACAAGATCTACGCCCTCGGCCCCCGCAATGTCTCCTACCAGGATCTGCGTGAACTGCCTTCCGAAGTAGGCGAGTTGCGTCGGCGGTTGGCGAGCCTGCCCGGGCAGGACAGCGGCGCGGACGCCGGCGGGAGCCCCACCGCCCACGTGCTGCGCCAGGCGGCCGACCTCATCACGATGCCGGTGACGCCCGCGGTCCGGGCGGCCGCGTACCGGGTGATGGCGGAACTGCCCGGTGTGCGGGGGCTGGGCCGGGTCACCGACCCGCTGGGCCGCGTGGGCGTCGGAGTCGCGTTCCCGGGCACGTCACGGACCCCGCTGGGGAGCGTGGAGCAGCGGCTGGTCGTGGACCCGTCCACCGGCGCGATGCTCTGCGAGCAGCTCGTGCTGATCGAACCGTCGGCCAGGGCCCTGGGGGCGGGCCTCGGCGTCGGCACGACGGTGAACTACTCGGCGACGACCCGGATGAGCTGGGGCGACAGTCAGATCACGGTGCCGGACACCGCCCGGCGCTGAGCGCCCGTCACCCGGCGGGACGCCCTCGTCGAGACCACGCGACCCGACAGGAGCACAGAAGCAGATGACGACACCCTTTCGAGGCTCGGCCTCACCCGCCACCCGCGTGGCCACCGCGGTCGCGGCCTGCCTCCTCGCCCTCACCCCGAATGCCGCGCAGGCGCACGCGCGGACTTCCGCACCGGCCGACCAGCGGAACACGCCCTGGCAACTGGCGCTGCCACTGTCCGGAGCCGGGTCGACCGACTTCTACGACGTCACCGCGACCGGCCGGACCGACGCGTGGGCCGTCGGCAGGAAGACGGACGAGTCTTCGGCCACGGCACCGGTGGTCAAGCACTGGGACGGCACCCGGTGGAGCGACGTCCCGCCTGCGGGCACGGGCGGCAGACCCGCGCAGTGGGAGGCGGTGGCGGCCTCGGCCCCCGACGACGTCTGGGCGACCGGGACGTACACCGACATCGCAGCCCGCACCGCCTCCCCGGAGGCCGGTCGCACACCGCAGGGCCGCACCGCCGCCAGGCTCCCGGACACGCTCCTGGACCGACTGCCGGACGACCTGGCGGACCGGCTCCGCAAGGGCGCCGCGCTTCCCGAGGCGAACGGCGCGATCGTGCTCCAGCACTGGAACGGCACCCGCTGGAAAGCCGTGCCGCGTCCGGCGCCCGCCGACGGCTGGATCCGTTTCGTCCTGGAACTGAAGTCGGTGAGCACCGACTCCGTGTGGCTGACCACCATGGACTGGAACCCGACGGCGGACCCCGGCGACCCGGACAAGGCGTACGCCGGGCAACTGGAGCACTGGGACGGCCGCGGATGGAGCCGCACCAAGCTGCCCCCGGCGCCGGACGGCAAGCCGGTGCAGCCCCTCAGCGTCGCCGGCACCGGCCCCGACGACGTGTGGGTGAGCGCCCTGACCGAGGCGGGCGGAGTCGCCACACCCCTGCTCTACCGCTTCGACGGCCGGCGCTGGACGGTCAGGACGGTCCCCGTCCCCTACGAGTACGGCCCCGGCTGGATGGCCAACCACATCGTGTCGACCCGGCGCGGAACGGTCCACGTGCTCGGCAAGACCAACGACCCGCAGGTGCCCACCGGGGTGCTGTCCACGCGGTGGGACGGCCGCGCGTGGCAGCCGACCCCGGTCCCCGGCGTCGACGAGGTGAACGCCGCGGGCGTGGA
Source organism: Streptomyces sp. NPDC088254 (assembly GCF_044740925.1). NCBI lineage: Bacteria > Bacillati > Actinomycetota > Actinomycetes > Kitasatosporales > Streptomycetaceae > Streptomyces > Streptomyces sp. NPDC088254. Next base: position 1,270,345 of record NZ_JBIURQ010000001.1, read on the forward strand.
CGGATCGGGGAACGTGTGGGTCGCCGGCTGGGCGCCCCGGGGCAGCAGCCACACGCTGTTCTCCCGCTGGGACGGCCACGCCTGGACCGACGAGGAGCTTCCGGTGGACCTCACCTCGACCAGTGCGGGGAGCACGGTCTTCGACGTCGAAGGGGTTCCCGGCACCCGCACCGTGCTGGCCGCTGGAAACGCCGAGTGTGAGAGCGTGACCGGCGTCTGCGGCCTGCTGGCCGTCCGCGGCGCCCGGTGACGTGAACCGGACGCCTGTGGCCCGCGCGGACCCGTGCGGGCCACAGACGCACCCGCGCACGGCAGGCGACGGCCCGGCGCGCAGACCGGTGTCCACCCCACGTCGTACCCCCGACTCCTCCTCAGGGACGACCCGAGCCGGTCACCTCGTGCAGCGGCATCAAGCCGGACTGCCAGCACGGGCACGATGTCCCGACGCCCCCCTCCCGGCCAGGCTGGTGATCTACCCGAACCAGACCTGGAGATCCGTTTCTCGTGGCTACCTTCCTCTACCGGTTGGGCCGGACCGCCTTTCGGCGGCGCTGGCTCACAGCGCTGTTGTGGGCCGTGGTCCTCGGCGCCGTCGGCCTCGGCGCCGCCAAGGCCCCCGCGGCCTCCGACGACGGCGCGTCCTTCATGCCCGGCATCGAGGCGCAGAAGGCGTTCGACCTGATCGGGGAGCGTTTCCCCGGCACGGACGCCAAGGGCGCCTCCGCGCGCCTGGTGTTCGTCGCCCCAGGCGGCGAGAAGGTGACCGCGCCCGGTCATCGCGCCGCCATCGACGCGCTCGTGGACAAGGCCGCCGGCGAACCCCAAGTCGCCGGTGCCGTAAGCCCGTTCAAGGCGGGTGCGGTGAGCGAGGACGGCTCCATCGCCTACGCCACGGTCAACTTCAAGGTGAAAGCAGGCGATCTCACCGACGCCGACAAGTCGTCGCTGGAGACGGCCGTCGACGAGGTCCGTGACGGCGGCCTCACCGTCGAGGTCGGCGGTGACGCGCTCGCCGAGCAGCCGGAGGCGGGCGGCTCCGCCGAGGCCATCGGCATCGCCCTGGCCGCCGTCGTCCTGCTGATCACGTTCGGATCGCTCGCGGCCGCCGGCCTGCCGCTGCTCACCGCCGTCGTGGGCGTCGGCGTCAGCATGGCCGCGATCATGGCCCTGGGCAGCGTCTTCGGCCTCTCCATGACCACCGGCACGCTGGCCTCGATGCTCGGGCTGGCCGTCGGCATCGACTACGCCCTGTTCGTGGTCTCCCGCTACCGGGAGGAGCGCGCCAACGGCCACGAACCGCGTGAGGCGGCCGGTCTCGCCGCCGGCACCGCCGGCTCTGCCGTGGTCTTCGCCGGTCTGACCGTCGTCATCGCCCTGGCGGGCCTGTCGGTGGTGGGCGTGCCGATGCTGACCAAGATGGGCCTGTGCGCGGCGGCCGCCGTGGTGGTCGCCGTACTCATCGCCCTGACCCTGGTCCCGGCCCTGCTCGGGATGTGGCCGAACGCCGTGCTCTCCCGCGCAACCCGCAAGCGGGGCAACATGGTTGACGGTGCGGCCGGCGGCGGTACCGACAACGCCGGTTCCCGGTGGGCCCGTTTCGTGCTCCGCCGCCCCCTGACCGTCCTCGTCCTGTGCGTCGCGGGCCTGGGCGTCCTCGCACTGCCCGTCTCAGGGTTGGAGATGGGCATGCCGGGCGCCGAGTCCAAGCCGGTCTCCTCCACCGAACGACGCGCATACGACGCGCTCGCGGACGGCTTCGGCGCCGGCTTCAACGGCCCGCTGACGATCGTGGTCGACGCCGAGGGCGCGGCGGACCCCAAGTCCGCGGCGGGCGAGATAGCCGAGGAGATCGGGGCCACGCGCGGGATCGTGTCCGTCTCTCCCGCGCGGTTCAACCCCGCCGGCGACACCGCGCTGTTCTCCGCGGTCCCGAGCGCCGGCCCGAACACCGAGGACACCAAGAACCTGGTGAAGTCCATCCGTTCGAAGCGCACCGCTCTGGAACAGCGCACGGGAGCGACCTTCGAGGTCACCGGCAGCACCGCGATGAACATCGACGTGGCGCAGGCCCTCAAGGACGCCCTCGTGCCCTACCTGACGGTGATCATCGCGCTGGCCCTGATCCTGCTGCTGGTGGTGTTCCGCTCCGTGCTCGTGCCGGTCAAGGCGGCCTTCGGGTTCCTGCTGTCGGTGCTGGCGGCGCTCGGCGCGGTCGTCGCCGTGTTCCAGTGGGGCTGGGGCGCGGGCCTGCTCGGGGTGGAGCAGCCCGGACCGATCATGAGCCTGATGCCGATTTTCCTGGTGGGCATCGTGTTCGGCCTGGCCATGGACTACGAGGTGTTCCTCGTCGCGCGCATGAGGGAGGCGTACGTCCACGGCGACCGGGCTCCCCAGGCGGTCGTCTCCGGCTTCCGGCACAGCGCCCGGGTCGTCGCCGCCGCGGCGGTCATCATGATCGCGGTGTTCTCCGGGTTCATCGGCGCCGCCGAATCCATGATCAAGACGATCGGCTTCGGGCTCGCCGTCGCCGTGCTGTTCGACGCCTTCGTCGTACGGATGGCGCTGGTGCCCGCCGTCCTGGCCCTGCTCGGCGACAGGGCCTGGTGGCTGCCGGGCCCGCTCGACCGGCTGCTGCCCCGCGTCGACGTCGAGGGCGCCGGCCTCACCGCGCCCGGCGCGCACGACACCGGGCAGGCGGGCGGCGAGCACACGCGCCAGGAACCGGCCCGCATCTGATGCGGACCCCGCCCCTCGGCCGCGGCGCCGGCGACCGCGGCGCCGCGGCTCCCGCACGCACCGGTACCCTGCCCTGGGAACCGTCTCGGAGCGTGATGAGCACACACTGGCAGCGCAGGACAGCCACCCGGTCCACAGCCGTCGCAGTCGCCGCCTCGGTCCTGCTGCCGGCCGCCACCGTCGTCAGCGCCCTCCTCACCCGGGTGCTGATGCCCGTGGCGCCCGCCCTGTGGCCCGGCGTCGCCCTCGCCGTCGCGGCCTGCGCCGCCCTCCTCCGGCGCCGCGAGCACCCCCTCCCCGTCCTCGCCGTCACCCTCGTGTGCGTGATGGCGCAGGGCGTCCTCGGCTACCTCCTGACGCCCGGGACGATGCTCCCGCTCCTCGCCGCCCAATACGCCGTCAGCGTGCGCACCGCTCGCCGCACCAGCTGGAACGCGGCCGCCGCGGCCACCGCCGGCATGATCGTCGCCGGCCTGTCCCTCGGCTCCTACCACGACTCCGTCGTGCTCGTCGTCGTCAACCCGGCGGCCTGGGTGCTGCTGTCGGCCGCCCTCGGCGCCTACGTCCGCGTACGCCGCGAGTACGCCGTCGCCCGCGCCGAGCACGCCGCCCGTGAACGCGAGGAGGAGGCACGACACCGGGTCGTCCAGGAACGCATGCGCATCGCACGGGAACTCCACGACGTCGTCGCCCACCATCTGACCCTGGCCGACGCCCAGGCCGGCGCCGCCGCCCACCTCTCCCGCACCGACCCCGAGAAGGCCTTCGAGATCGTCGCCAGGCTGCCCGAGTCGACGGCGGCGGCCCTGCGCGAACTCAAGGCCACGGTGGGACTACTGCGCCACGACAGCGACCCCGGCGACGAACTGGTCCCCGCGCCGGGCCTGGAGCAGGTGCCCGACCTGGTCGCCGCCTGCGCGGCGGCCGGACTGGAGGTGACCGTCACCACCGACGGCAGGCCGCACCCGCTCACCCCCGTGCTCGACCTCACGGCCTACCGGATCCTCCAGGAAGCACTCACCAACGTCAGCAAGCACGCCGCCACCCGCACCGCACACCTCCGCCTCGCCTACACCCGCCGCTGCCTGACCCTCACCGTCACCAACGACACCCCGCCCGGCCGGCCCGCGGCCCGACGCCGCTCCGCCGGCGGCGGTTTCGGCCTCCTCGGCATGCGCGAACGCGCGACGGCAGCGGGCGGCACCTTCCAGGCCGGCCACCGGCCGCAGGGCGGCTTCGAAGTCGCCTGCACCCTGCCCCTCACCGGCGGCGACGGTCCCGCGCTCCCCGGAAACGACGAAAGCCCCGCCCCATGACTGTTCGCGTCCTTCTCGCCGACGACCAGACCCTGCTGCGGGCCACCTTCCGCATCCTCATCGACTCCGTCGACGACATGACCGTGGTCGCGGAGGCCGCCGACGGACGCGAAGCCGTCGAACTCACCGCCGCGCACCGCCCCGACGTGGTCCTCATGGACATCCGCATGCCCCACCTCGACGGAGTCGCGGCCACCGCCGGCATCTGCGCCCGGCCGGAGCTGTCGGACACCCACATCCTCATCCTCACCACGTTCGAGAACGACGAGAACGTCGCCAAGGCCCTGCGCGCCGGCGCGAGCGGCTTCCTCGGCAAGGGAGTCCGCCCAGAGGAACTGCTGTCGAGCATCCGCACCGTCGCGGCCGGCGACTCCCTCCTCTCACCCGCCGCCACCCGAGCGCTCATCACCCGCTTCCTGGCCACCCCGGACACCGACGGCTTCCTCACCCTCCCCGAGGCCCTCAAAGCCCTGACCGACCGCGAACGCGAGGTGACGGCCCTCGCCGCGCACGGCATGTCCAACACGGAGATCGCCGACCGGCTCGTCCTGAGCCCGCTGACCGTCCGCAGCCACATCCAGCGGTCCATGACCAAGCTCCACGCCCGCGACCGCGCCCAGCTCGTCGTGATCGCCTACCGGAGCGGCCTGGTGAAACCCCCGCCGCGGCCCGGAACCCCCGCCGGCTGAGGAAGGCGGCGTCCCGCCGGGAACGGACCGGATCAGGAACAGGCACGCAGGAAGTCGACGAGGGCCGCGTTCACCTCGTCGGGCCGTTCCTGCTGGGGCCAGTGCCCGCAACCGGCCGGCTCGGCGGGCGGACGGTGCAGATTGGGCATGCGGTCGGCGAGGGTCGCGATGAACTCGGGCGTGCCAGGGAAAGCGGGCACGGGATCTCGGTCGCCGTACACGTAGAGGGCGGGCGGGGTGACGGCTGCGCCGTCCCAGGGCGCGGTCAGCTCCCAGTTGCGGTCGAGGTTGCGGTACCGGACCGCGGGTCAACCGTCCCCTTTCCCGAAGCGATACTCGTCCGCGCGGCCATGGTGCACCTGGGCCCCTGACACAAGACGAGACTGTGGGCCCCGGATGTTCCCGGGGCCCACAGGCTCGTCAATCGGCGGGTCGGCTACCAGCGATACCAACGACCCTTGCGCCCGCCCGAGTCCGCGGTGCGCACCACGAAGCCCAGCAGCCAGACGACCAGCACGATGACGGCGATCCACCAAAGAGCCTTCAGCGCGAAGCCCGCGCCGAAGAGGATCAGAGCCAGCAGAAGAACGAGAAGCAAAGGAACCATAGTTATCAACCTCCGACGCTTCTGGTGCCCGGCAAATAGAAGAACACACAACGAATTTCCCTGGTTTCTTCACCGATCTGGCGGGCATCGGGCTCTGTTTCTCCATCGAAACGGGTGCGCACTCCGGAGACCCCTTCACCTACTCTTCGGTTGATCGACGATCAACGGCCACCGAGGCCGGGCCGAGGCGGGGGACAGACACATGACGTATCGACGCGCGGTGATACCGGCACTGGCCGGGGGAGTGCTGATGACGCTGCTGCTGTGGTGGGCGGGCGCGAGCACACAAGCACTCCAACTGCGCGGCGCGTCAACCGTGTTCAGCATCGAGTCCGCGTCGGAACTCCGGAGATGGCTCGCCCCGTGGTCGTACGACCCCCCTACGGAACTGTTCGGCGCACCGGCGGGCGACCCGGCCGTGAGCACGGCCGGCCAGTACTCCGACCTCTACCACACGGCCATGCAGATCAGGTTCTTCGCGGTCTTCGCGTTCTTCGTCGCCGGCGCACTGCTCCTGGCCCGCCGGATCCCGCCCACGCAGGGCCGCACCCCGGCCACGCTGCTCGCGCTGTGGGCGTGGGGCCCGGTCGCCGGAACGCTGGCCGTCACGGTCTCCGCGCCGTGGCTGATCGCGTCGGGAGGGCGTGGCAGTTACCGGATCCTGCCGCAACTGGCCGGGGTGGTCGCGTCGAGCGGGCCGGTCGTGGTGTTCGCGGCGCTGGTGACCGCCGGCGTCACGGTGCTCGTGGCGCGTGCCGCCGTCAAGGGGACGGAGCCGGCGCCCCGCCGGAGCGTGCCACCGCGTGCCGCCCGTCTGGCCGCGAGCGTCGGAACCGGCGTGATCGCGCTGTCCCTGATCGTCCTGTCCTACGATTCCGTCGCGGAGTGGATCCAGACCTCGTTCAGCGGCGCGGGGCTGCTGTCCGAGCCCGGGGACCTGCTGCGCCAGTGGCTGCTCCTCGGCGGCTGGGCGGGCCCGTCGACCGCCCCCCTCGGCGACTGGCTCCTCCACCGCGCCGCCGACGTGGTCACGCTGGCGGTGGTGTGGTGGGCGCTACGGCTGCTGCCCGGACTGCTCACCCGCACCACCGCCCCGGCGATGGCGGTGGGCGCGATCTGCGCCACCGTACTGGGACTGTTCGCCAGCCAGGTGCTGCACATGACGATGGACGACACGGTCGCCGTCTGGGGCCCGACCCACCTCTTCTCCGCCCTCGGCAACGGCACCCCGGCCGCCCTCACCTTCGGCACGCTCGCGGGCCTGGCGGCCCTCGCTACGCTGCGCCTGACGGGGGACCGTGCCTGAGTGCACGGAGGTCGGCGTCCAGCATGCGGATCAACTCACCGACCCGTCCGCCGCCGCCCGGCGCCGAGGGGAAGCGCGTGAGCACGTCCACCACGACAGGCGTCGCATGACGCACTGCCTGCTCGAGGTGCCCGGCTGCGACGCTGTGATCGTCGCCGGCGACGAGTTCGGCCGCTCTCGCCGCGTGGGCGCCGGCTCCGAGGATGTGCTTGACCTGGGTGGCCTTGGCCAACGGGTGCAGATAGGCGGCGGCCGCCGCGGACATCGCCGCCCAAGCGGCCTCGCGCGCGGCCGCCGTGTCCACGCTCCTGGCCGCCTTGAGGGCCGCCGACGCCGTGTCGCGCAGAGCCTTGCCACGTTCGCCGCCCCGGGCGAACTCCCACGCGGCGGTGACAGCTTCTCGGGGCCGTGAGTCGCCCGGCTGATCGGCCTCGAATATGTCGAGCACCCCCTCGGCACACGCTGCGGCGAACGCGGCGACCTCACGAAGGTCCTGCTTGCTCAGAACGATCTCGCTTGTTTCCGCTGTCATCGTCCCATCGTCCCATCGTCCCAACGTCCCCGATCCCCCTGGGAGTTCGGGACGGCTCGGGGTCCGATGTCTCGTAGAGTGACTTCAGGAGGAGCGAAGACATGGTCGGTCGTAAGAGCACGCGTTGACGTTCGCGGCCGTGAACCGCTTGTCATCGCGTGCTGCCCTTGATGTGCGGCACAGCGAGCCTTTCCTTTCCGCTGCCTGAAACAGTCGGCGCGCCTCCGCGTGCACCGGGCGGCGGGACTCGTCTTCGACGATCCCCGAGGGGTCCCTTGTGTCGTCCTCCTGTCCCGCTGCGTCCGACCCCGGTTCCTCCGCTGTGCCCGACTCCGGCGGGCCTGCCGCGCCCGGCCTGTGGCGGGACCGTGACTTCCTCCGACTCTGGGTGGGCCAGACGGTCTCCCAACTGGGCGAACACACCTGCCTGGTGATCCTGCCCCTTTTCGCCGTCCTGATGCTCGACGTCGGAGCCGGCGAGTTGGGTGTCCTGCGCGCGGTGGGGCAGGCGCCGATCCTGCTGCTGTCGCTCTTCGTCGGCGCGTGGGTCGACACTCGGCGGACCCGCACGATCATGGTGCTGACCGACACGGGAAGGGCTCTGGCACTGGGCGCCGTCGCCGTGGCCGGTCTCCTCGGTGGACTCGGGCTGCCGGCGCTTGTGGTGGCAGCCTTCGCGGTCGGCGCGCTGTCCGTGTTCTTCGACGTCGCCTACCAGGCGTCACTGGTACGGCTGGTGGCACGCGATCAACTGGTCTGGGCCAACAGTGCACTTGAGGGCAGCCGATCCGCCGCGCAGATCGGCGGACCCGCTCTCGGCGGCGTGTTGGTGTCCACGCTGTCGGCACCGATCGCCGCAGCCTCCGGCGCCGTGTTCTTCGCGTGGTCGTTCCTGTCGATCCGAAGGATCCGCCGCCCCGAGTACATCCCGCAACGCCCAGGCAGCGCAGGCCACTTGGAACGCTCGGAGCGTCCTGCTCGGGTCTGGCGGCGGATCCACGCCGGCCTCCGCTTCGTCGCCGGTGACGCGACGCTGCGGACCGTGTGCCTGGCGTCGGCCGCCTTCCAGTTCTTCTTCGCGGCTGCGATGACCGTCTACCTGCTGTTCTTGCCACGGGACTTGCACTTGTCGGGCACCGGCGTCGGCCTGGCCCTCGCGGCTGCGGGACCGGGCGCGCTCCTGGGCTCCCTGCTGGCCGCCCGCCTGCCGAGCCGCTTCGGGCACGGCCTTGTTCTCGTGTCCGCGGCGGCGCTCGGCGACGGCGTGTTCCTGCTGGTGCCCGCCCTGCACGGCTCCTCCGCGATGACTGTTGCCGCGCTCCTTGCGATCAACTTCGTCTTCGGAACCTTCGGCCAGTTGGTGAACGTCACGATGATGGCCGTCCGGCAGACCTTCACTCCCGACGGGATGCAAGGCCGGGCGGCCGCGACGATCACCTTCGTGGGCATGGGGCTGACGCCGCTCGGCTCATTGCTCGGCGGCCTCTTGGCGGAAACATGGGAAACGCGCACGAGCCTCCTCGCGACAGCGACGGGCATGCTGCTGTCACCGACCCTGATGGCCCTGTCCCCCCTCGCCCACCTCGGACGAACACTCCCGGCCCCACCCGACTGAGGGCGTCAGTCACAGCGCCGGTGGGACCGCCGATGAGGGTCGACGGCACCCTGGATCCGCCGGCGCAGTCGTACGACTTCCTCCTCAGCGGGAAGATCATGGGGATCGCCGAGGTCATCACCGGCACCAGCGGGACCAGCAGCGACGACAACCGGGCCCGTGGGCCCGGCTTGGAGGCGGACCACACTCCCAGCGAGACCATGGCGAACGGCCCGGACAGCACCCACAGCACTGCGGGGTACAGCAACAGCACCCGCCACTCGTCCGCCGACCCGACCATCATCGGCATCGCCCCCCGGCGTGACCGGCCCCAGGAGCCTGGAGCCCTCCGTCACGCACCGCGCCGAATGTACCGCCGCGAGCACCCGGACAGTACCGGCGTCTCGCGGCCGCGGGCACCGGCCTGAGCCCCAGCCTCTGGCGCGCACAGTTACGGCACCCGGACCGACGACGAGACGAACGCCCTGGAAGCCACGGCCGTCCTGTTCGCCGAACGCACCAACAGAATCGCCGGAGACCACGACTTCGCCACCCGCTTGATCACCGAGGCCCTCACCAGTCCTGGACGAAGGCGGCCTGGACTGACTGAACGGCGCGAGGTGGATCGCCGCCGCCGGAACAGCGGACCGACCTGTCACCACGTATCCGCCGGGATCACCTGAAGCTGTCCGCCCCACGCGAAGAACTCGCGGAGCGGACAGCTTCCCGTGGCTGGAAGTACCCGGGCTTTACGGCCGGTTGAGCCTGATCGAGTTGATGGGAGAGAGGTTCTGCGCGGACCAACTCCCCGCCGCGATCGTCGTGCCCGTGCAGTTGCCTCCGTTGTAGCCGTAACACATGGTCGCGCTGGCCCCACCGGTCTGGTTGTTGATCACCCAGTGCCAACCTTCCTGGTTGGCCAGGTTGTGAGCTCCGTAGGAGTAATAGGCATGGGTCAGCGTGCTGCTGCTCGCGGGCTGGTCCTGGGCGTACACGCAGACGGCGCCGGACGGACAGCCGTAGAGCGTGGCGGCATGGGCCGTTCCGGCTCCCGCCAGCATGGTGCCGACGACCGTCACCGTGGCGGCGGAGGCACCCAGCAGTGCCCTCAGCTTCGTTCTCATGGTGATCTCCTTGAGTTCGGCAATGGGGCAAGTACACGGTGGGGCATGCCGGGTTGCTGTTGCTCGCGAGTCGGCTGCCTGTGGCCAGATGCGCGCGGATATCGGCTGACCGCCGGTGCTTCGCCGAAGAGGCCTGGGGCGGAAGGAGCAGGATGCTGGAGAAGAGGTCAGGCACGGTCCGCAGCGCGGTGGTGGTCGGGGGCGGTATCGGCGGGCCGGCCGCGGCGATCGGCCTGCGCCGGACCGGCTGGGAGGTGACGGTCGTCGAACGGGCCCGGGTCCTTGCCGACGTGGGTGCGGGCATCTCCCTGCACGCCAACGGCCTCCGCGCCCTGGACGTCCTCGGCGTCGGCCGAGCGGTGCGCGCCGCCGCGCGCCCCCAGTACACCGGGGGCACCCGCACACCCGGCGACAGTTGGCTGGCCCGTATGGACGGGGCCGTGCTGGAGCGCAAGCTGGGCACGCCGATCGTCGGCATCCCGCGGGTCGTACTGCACCGGCTGCTGCGTGAAGCGCTGCCGCCCGGGTGCCTGGTCATCGGGACCGAGGTGACGTCCGTGGACTGTTCCGACCCCGGGCGGGCGCGCGTGCCGATCGAGGAGGGCGTCCTGGACGCGGACCTGGTCGTGGCGGCCGACGGCGTGGACAGCCGGCTCCGCGGCCGGCTGTTCCCCGGCCACCCCGGCCCCGTGTACGCCGGGTCGACGGTCCTGCGTGCCGTCACCGAGCATCCGGTGACGATGGCCACCGACTTCGAACTGACCTGGGGGCGAAGGCGCGGAGTTCGGCCACATCGCCTTCCCCGACGGCAGGGCCGAATGGCACGCGGTGCTCGACTCGCCGCCCGGCATCCGTCACACGGACGTGCTCGCCGTCATGCGCCGCCGGTTCCGCCGCTGGCACGACCCGGTCCCCGCGCTGCTCGAAGCGACCCGGCCGGACGCCGTCCTGCACCACGACATCCGTGAACTGGCAACGCCCTTGCCCGCCTTCACCCAGGGCCGCATCGCACTGCTGGGCGACACGGCACACGCCATGACCCCGAACCTCGGCCAGGGGGCGTGCCAGGCACTGGAGGACGCCGCCACACTGGCCGCCGCGCTCGCCACCGCACCCACCGTCGAGTCGGCGCTCATTCGGCACGACGCCCAACGCCGCCCCCGCACCTAGGCCGTGGCCCGGGCCGCACGCCAGGCGGGCCGGATGGGCCGGCAACTGACGCACCCTCTGGCTGTAGCCCTGCACAACACGGCCCTCCGACTGGCCCCTCCAGCATGACCGTCCGAGCCGTCCTGAGGCACGCGGACTCGACACCGCCCCCGTCACGGGCGTTCGAAGAGCTGGAGCACGCCTCCGAGAGAGAAGCACACGGCACCGAGAAGGGTGGCCCAGTCGGCGATGTCAGCGTTGATCACGCTGCCGGTGACGGGACGGGTGTAGGCGGCGAGAGCAGAGACCATGAAGAGAACCGAGCCGAACTGGTTCACGGCGACGATCCACCACCCGAGACTGCGCAGGCGCACGCAGCGGCCCCGGCCGTGGCAGATCTCGACGAACGCGAGATGACCGGAGACCAGGAAGAGCACACAGCCGATCACGTCCGGGGCCCAGATCAACCGGTTGATCTGCCGGACGCTCAAACCCTGTAGGAAGGAGTCCAGCAGGTCGACGGCGAACACCAGTGTGCCGGCGAACAGGACGAACGCGCTCAGCCAGTCCACCCGGGTCGGCTCGTAGCTCCACCAGCGCCAGTCGCGCGTGACGAGCCTGCCCGTGCCGCCGGGCACATGGCGGGGGGCGTTGACGACCTGGAGCAGCGAGACATAGCCGCCGGTGTTGAAGAACAAGCCGCCGGCGAAGTAGACCGAGGCAGCCGAGACGGCGTCCCCGGAGCCGAACTGGGCGATGCCGGCCCCGGCCGCGAAGAGCGCTCCGCCGATGACGAAGGCGGTCGCGGCGACGGCGTTGAGCCGGCGCAGACGGCGGATCGAGACCTCGTCGGCGGTGGCGTGCCGACCGGTGGACGCGCCGGGCGCGCGCACGGTGATGACGCCCCGCCGCCGGGCAGCTCGTGACTCCCACACCGCCGTGCCGCCCCCGGGAAGGCGCCAGGTCAGCCGCGTGGTGAACGGTCCCGCGCCCTCGGTGCCCGGGACGCCCCGGCCCCTGTCCCGGCCGCAACCGCCTCGTCCGTCGCGCATGGCACACTCCTGGCCTCGCAGCCCTCGACCAAGCGTCGACTCTGCCAGAAGCGGCAGCAGATGACGGGCATTTCGCCCCTGTTCGACCGCATGAGTCCCCGCTGTGAAGAGCCCACTGGTCGTCGAACAGCGAACTCCTTGAGCAAGAGCCCGGCCAGCGTCAACAGGCGGCTTCTCACTCGCCGGACGAGTCCGAGTAGACGGCGGCAACGGCGGCCGCCCGGTCACGAAGGGCGGCTCGCAGCGATCTCGGGGTGAGGGCTTCCGCGTCCGTACCCAGCTGCCACAGCGCCCATTCGGCGTGCCGTGCGTCCTGGAACGTCACCTCGAGCCGCAGCCGACCGTCCGCGCCGGGTTCTTCCGCGCGAACGGCGAGCGCCGTGTCCAGCAACTCCTCCCTCCGCTCGGGGTTCACCCGCAGCAGCACGGTGATGTGGTCGCCACCGGAGAGAAACCCGGCGGAGCGTTCCCGCCAGACGCGGTCCAGGTCGACCCGGTTCGGCCGCTGCGCCGCCTCGGGAAGTTCCTCGGCGGCCGACAGCCGCGACAGGCGGTACGTGCGGTCCTCACCAGACCTCGTGGCCAGCAAATAGCCCCGGTCGCGTACGGTGACCAGGCCGATCGGGTCGACCGTGCGCCACCGGGGCGCCTGGCCCGTGGCCGCGTATCGGATGCGCAGCTTGTGTCCGGCGAGCACCGCGCGCCGCACCTCGATCATGATGGCGTCCGGCACCTCGTCGGAGACCAGCCGGCGCGAGAGCAGGTCACTCTCAGGGGAGAAGAGGAAACGCTGGGCCGCGTCGCTCGCGGTCGCCTGATGGCTCTCGGGCAGCGCGTCGAACACCTTCCGCATCGCCGAAGCCAGCGCCGAGCCGAGGCCGAGCACCTGCTCGCCGCGCCCCGATCCGGCCGTCAGCAGAGCAAGGGCCTCGTCGTGGTTCAGCCCGGTGAGCTCCGTCCGAAAACCGGGCAGCAGCGCGTAACCGCCGTGCCGGCCGCGTTCGGCGTAGACGGGCACACCTGCCGCGGACAGCGCCTCGATGTCACGCAACACGGTGCGGGTCGAGACCTCCAACTCGCGGGCCAGCGTGTCCGCGGTCAGCCTGCCGTGCCGGCGGAGCAGCAGCACAAGTGAGACCAACCGGTCGGCTCGCATGCGAGAACACTAGCGAGATACCTGACAGAGGATGTCGTGATTCGGCGGAAGGCTCATGCCTACGACGTCAACACCGTTGCCAGGCATATGAGTTGACGGCGTACGCACGGACTTCTGACGATGTGAACGGAGCTGAAGTGGCGATGGTACGAACAGCGGTCAACCCGGTGACGTGGTCGACGGAGCTGGGATTCAACCAGGGTGAGGTGGTCTCCGGGCACAGCCGCACCCTGTACATCTCGGGGCAGACAGCGATGAGCGCCGACGGCCAGCCCCGGCACGACGGCGACATGGCCGCGCAGTTGACGCTGAGCATCGACAATCTGGAGGCGGTGCTCAGCGAGGCCGGCATGTCCCTCGCGCATCTTGTCCGGCTCAACGTCTACACCACGGACGTCGACCTGCTCTTCCAGCATTACGGCGTGCTGGCGGCGCGGCTGGGTGCAGCGCGGGTGGCGCCGACCACGACGATGCTCGGGGTGACGCGGCTGGCGATCCCCGCCCTGATGGTCGAACTCGAGGGCACCGCGGTCGCGTGACGCGGCCCCGCCACGGGTGGGGGCGGTGTCATCCCGCCGACGGGGGTCGCGTACGACCCCCGTCGGCGGGATGCTCGGAGGTGCGAGGCTTCTCAGGGGGAGGCCCCTCGGCGGGCCGGTCGCGGGACTCGGCCAGAGCCCGCTCCAGCGCCTCCCGGGCCCGGCGCTGAATCCCCTCACTGTCGCGCAGAAGCCGATCCATCTCCTCGGCAGTGGGCGGGACGGGCGGCGGCCCCTCCTCGGTCAGCCGGGAGTGCAGCCACCGGCACGCCCGGTCCTCGTCCGTGAACCGTTCGAGCACGTCCCGCGAACCCCGCTCGTGGACGCCCACCACCCACATGCCACCGCGCTCCTCGAGGAAGTAGCGGTCGGCCGGATGGGGTGCGCGATGACAGTCCTGGATCTCGTAGTACGCCTCCGGCACCCCGGCCGCCCGAAGGGCGCGGCACAACTCGAACCGGTCCATGAAGCGATCCTTCCCTCGGGAGCGTCGCGATCACGGCGTGGACGGTTGCGTGGTCTTCAGCCGTACGAGGGTGCCGTTGTTCACCAGGTCGATCACGCGCGTGGGAGGAATGTCCGGGCAGAACTTGCTCGACGTCACGTACTGGGTGCCGGTGCCCGGTTGTTCGAACGCCGGCGCCTGCGGGCCCGCGCACACGGTGACGTCCTTGGCCAGCCGGTACAGGTGGTAGTCGTGCGGGTAGCGGGGGTCCGAGGTGTTGAGGTTCGACGGCGGAAGGGCCCGCAGCCCGTACTTCGTGCCCGCCGGGGCGAGGAAGCGGCCCGCCTCGTTGCCGAAGCGGTCGAGCATCATGTCCTGCCCCGCGTGGAGCACCAACGCCGCCGCGATCACACCGCCTTGGGCGTTGTGCGCGAAGCCGTCGTCCACGGGATAGCGCCAGTCGCCCTGGCCGGAATCGGCGGCGGGGTTCCACCACCGGTCGAGGAACTCCACGGCGGTGAGGCCGCCGAGCCGGTTGTAGCCCTTGAGGATGTCACCCACCGGGCCGCGGTCCGGCAACTGCCGGGGGCCGAGCCGCCAGTCACCGCAGAAGTAGTACCGGCGGTACGCCTCCAGGATCGGATACGGCACCAGGCCTTTGCAGGCGCTCGGCTCACCGTACCCGTCGTGCCCGTTGCCGGACTGCGCGAGCGACCCGACCGGGGCGGGTGCCGACACGCTCGGCCGGGCCGCCTCGGGGGTCTCCGCTCCACCACCGTGGCCGGCCGCGGCCGACGGGGCGGACGCACCCATGACGAGCGAACCGGACAGCCCGACGGCGGCAACGACGCCGGCACACCACCTCGACGATTTCACTGAACCTCCCACAAGGACCCCGGCGGACCCGGCGATCCATCCAGCGCGCCGGGAAACGGCGCCACGGATCGACCGGAAAGACGGGATCACTCAAACCACGGGGAGGAGCGGGCACGAGTGGACACGCCACAACTACGTCCGAACGGACGCGATCGATTCACACAAGATGGTCAGCCGACGAACTGATGAAAGGCGCCGAACCGAAGCCTGAAACGACCCGCGACGCGGACCATGTGAAGGACGTCGCGCGAGACGGCAGTCATGACCGTGTCGGCCACACCAGGGCCTGAGCGACCACGACCCTCTCGCCGTCGAACGTCACGGCGGGGCCGGCATGCAGCTCATAGCCGAGCCCGATCGCCTCACTCACCCGTCGGCAGAACGTCTCGTCGTCAGGGCCGGTCAGAACTCGGTAGGCGGGCAACCCGTCCGGTGGTGTGCTCACGGGGTCATGATCTCAGGCTGACTTCGGCTGTCCACAGGCGTAAGGGAATCCTGGCACGTGACGGTCCGCGCATCGCGAGGTCGCCGAAGGTACGC
Organism: Streptomyces sp. NPDC088254; assembly: GCF_044740925.1. NCBI lineage: Bacteria > Bacillati > Actinomycetota > Actinomycetes > Kitasatosporales > Streptomycetaceae > Streptomyces > Streptomyces sp. NPDC088254. The sequence continues at coordinate 1,286,006 of NZ_JBIURQ010000001.1, forward strand.
AGTCAAACCCGTTGAACCGGACGACCGACCTTGGCCGTCATCCGCTCTGTGTACATCTACTCGGAGACCGAGCGTCTGACCCTGCGTCGCTTCACCGCCGCCGACGCGGACCTGCTGATCGAGCTGGACAGCGACCCCGCGGTGATGCGCTTTCTGACCGGGGGCACTCCGACCGCCCCGGAGGTCATCCGCGAGAGCCGCCTTCCCCGCATCATCGCCGGCTACGAGAGGTGGCGGGGCGACCTCGGACTGTTCGCCGCGCACGAGAAGGACGGCGGAGCGTTCATCGGCTGGTTCTGTCTCCGCCCCGAGCGGCAGGGCCCGCCGGACGAGGCCGAACTCGGCTACCGGCTCCGGCAGGCGGCTTGGGGCCGGGGTTACGCCACCGACCGGGTGCCGGGGGGACGTAGCCCGGCCCGGCACCGCGCTCGCGGGGTCAGCCGCCCTGGAGTGTCTCCTGCAGCCAGTCGAAGACGACCTCGCAGTGCTGCCTGGGAGCCATCGGCGAGCAGTGCAGCTGCGCGCCGGTCGCCGCGGTGAGCTTCAGGTACTCCTTGGGAGCCGTCAGTTTGTCGAACATCTGGCGCGGCTGGCCGGGATAGAACTGCTCGAAGTCGTAGTCGAGGACCAGGGTGGGCGCCTTGATCCGGCCCACCACGTCTGTGATGTCCATCGATTGGATGAGCTTGGCGGGCGTGTAGAAGTCGGTGAACATCTTGCCCTGGCGGGCGGCGAGCATCGCCGGCACGGAGAAGGGCTCGAAGCGCTTCTTCACCGTCGCGGCCTCGGCAGACGACAGCTGGGGCGCGACTTCCTTGTTCCAGATGGTGTTGGTCTCCTCCTTGTCAGGGGTGAGCACCTTCTGAAGCTCCCCGAACCCCAGCCACGGGTTCAGGCATCCGGGCATCGCCGCCAACGCGGCGATCCGCTGCTCGAAGGCCGCGGCGCGGGGAGCCAGGTCGCCGCCCATGCTCAGCCCGGTGAGAGCGATCTTGTCGGCGTCCACGTCGGAACGGGCCGTCAGCCAGTCCACGAGCGGCGTGACCACGGTCTCCCAGCGCGGGCTGAACACCACCTGATCCACGAAGATCATCTGCCCCTGGCCGGGACCGTCGTAGACCAGGGCGTTGAAGTCCCGGTCCAGGGCGGCCGCGACACCGTACGTCCACATGTCGACGTTCTGCCCGTCGCTGCCGTTGGTGAGGATCACGGTGGGGCGACGCCGCCCTGAGGCGTCGGGGCGGAAGAGCCATACGGGCATGGGGGTCTTCCCGTACGCGACCTTCGCCGTCACCGGCGCCGGGTCGCACAGCCTGCAGAAGGTGTCCCAAGCGGCGCGGCACGCCTTGTACAGGCCCTCCTCGCGACCGGGGTCCCGGGAGCCGAGGACGAAGAAGAGCGCCTGGGCGTAGTACTGCGACGCTCTCAACGCCCGGAAGCGCGTGGTCTCCCGGTCAGGACGCCCGCCCTCGGGCGCCTTCATCAGCCGATCGCCGAGCTTGCTGAAGGTGTCGACATAGCTCTGCGCCGACAGCCCCGCCTTGTTGATCGTGTTCACCGCGGTGAGCACCTCGCCCACGTCGGCGCTGCCCTGATCGGCCCCACCGAGAGCCAGGAGCCCGCCGAAATTGAACTCCGGGTCGTGGAAGAGCGTCATCACGCCGGGCGTCGGCCCACCGGCGGCGACGGAAGCAGAGCTCCGGGCGGGAGCCTGCGCGGTGGAGGCCCGCGTGGGAGTGCATCCCGCGGCCAACACGGTGGCCCCCGCCACGCCGAGGATCCCGGAAAGGGCGCTGCGCCGTCCCGGGCCGAGAGCGTGATCAGGCGGTACGTCTGTCATGACGCCCCAATGTAGGACCGCGCCCCCCGCGCCTCACCGCACGACGCCCGCCGTTGCCCCGAATGGCCCGCCGCCCCTGGCTTCGTCTCCGCACACACCGGGTGCAGTCGGTGCGATCGGCTGAGGCGAGGCCGCTGTGACGTGCCTTCATCAGGAGCCCACTTGAGCGAGACCCCAAGCCCAAGGTCCTGGGCAGGGTGAGGCCGCGGCCCGATATCCAGCGCCGCAGCCGGCCCTACCGTGATCCCCATGGAGGTACCCGAGCACCACAAGCAGGCTGTCATCCCCCACATCATGGTCGATGGCGCCGCTGAGGCCGTCGACTTCTACGCGAAAGCGTTCGGTGCGGCCGAACTCTTCCGGCTCGAAGGCGAGGCTGGGCGGATCACGCACGCCGAGATCCGCATCCACGGCTCCACGCTCATGCTCGGAGACGCCGACGCTCCCCTCTCGGCTCCCGACCGGACTGCGACGTCGGTTGCGCTGCATGTCTACGTCCCGGACGTGGACAGTTTGACCACGACAGCAGTGGCCGTCGGCGCCGAGTTGCCACCACGCCGACCGACATGCCCTACGGTGCGCGTCAGTCGCAAGCACATGGAGCTCGTCAACTGGCTCAAGTCCGAGCACGGTCTGGGACACGGCCATGCCAACGCCCTCGTCGCCCACACCCTCGCGGAGGACGCCGGCAAGTAGTGAGCGCCGAGGCACTCACCCGATCAGTCCGCGGCGACCGAGCCGCGGCCACTCGGTCGGAGCAGCCAGACGGCAGGCGAAGGCCTCAAGGGCGGCGAAGTCGTCGTCGAGGAGCCCATACCGAGGGTCGATCCGCCGCAACAGCGCGGGTGCACGGTGGTGCGAGGTGACGAAGGCCCGGTCAGGTTCGCCCAGTTCGTCGTCGATCCATGCGAAAGGCCGGCTGCCGGCATGTGCGAGCAGAGGGCGCGTCTTCCAGAACGTGCCGTCCGGTTCCGCTTTCGGCGGCGAAGGCCAAGTGACGACGGGGAGTTCCGGCAGGCCGAGCACGGGCGAGATGAAGGTGTTGGCCTCCGCTTCCCACGTGGTCGCCCACACCATGTCGTACCTCTCGCTCAGCTTCCTCAGCCCCGTGCCGTGATCGCCGTTGAGCCACACGCGCAGCGGCTTCACATAGGCGCGGGGCTCGCCCGGATGCTGAGCGATCCACCCCTCGGGCTTCATCCGGTACGTGGTGTAGCCCTCGGGCCGTCGCTCGGGCTTCGCGGCGTACGGATTGAGCGGGCCGTCGACGTCGAGGTACAGAAGGGGACGCTCTACTGCTGTCCTTCCTGTGGCAGCCAGGTCGGGGCGGTGCGAGCGTAACGTGCGCTGTCCGCGTGCCGCTCGCGGATCACGGCCGCCTGCGTGGCGGAGCCGAGCACAGGCGCGCTCCCCGGCTCAGCGCCGTGGCCGTAGCCGCCCGCCGGGCGGGGGTGGATAGAATCAGGTCTCATGTCGAAGCATGACGAGCTGATCGTTGACATCGCCGCCCTTGTGGAGTCCGGGCAGAGCAGTCAGATGTCACTGACCGTGGTCACCGGTGGTGCTGTCATCACCGGTCGGCTGGCCCCAGAAGCCATGTGGAGGCAGAGGGTCTCGGAGGTGCTGACGGACTCCGCCGACCTGGGCGAGTTCTCCGCGGTCTTCGACGCCGCAACGAAAGGGGACGGGCCGCCCACCCATCTGCACTTCCACGTCGCCCGGATCCTGCAGGGCACCGTGGGTATCCCGGAGACAGGCGGGATGTACCGCGTCGCCATCGAGGACGTCAGCGCCTGGACAGTGGGTGACTTCAGCTACTCCGATCATTAGGTCCGCCTGCCCGGGCGGTGCCGCCGGCGGCCACCTGGAACGGGAACGGCGATCCGCAGCCGCCCCAGCCGGAAGGCCGCCACGTCGTCACTCGTACCGGTACTTCAGCGAATCCGCCTCGGCCTGCTCGATGTCGGCGATCGTCAGCCCCGGCGTCCGCAGTTGCGCCAGCGTCACCTCGGCCGAGGTCGGCTGCGCGTCCGCCGGCAGCCACTGCTCGGGCTTCCAAGCACCGCTGCGCAGCAGCGATTTGGGGCAGTGCGGGTAGACCTCCTCGACCCCGACCACCAGTGCACTGGCCGGCGGCTTGCCCACGGCGGTCAGTTGTGACAGCAACTCCGGGCGGGTGGAGACGCAGGCCCGGCCGTTCATCCTGAGCGTCGTGGTGCGCCCCGGAATGATGAACAGGAGTCCGGCCCGTCCGGTGGCGATGATGTTCTGCAGGGTGTCGAGACGCTTGTTGCCGGTCGCGTCCGGTATGGCCACCGTCCGCGCGTCCAGGACCGCGACGAACCCGGCAGGGCCGCCGCGCGGGGAAACGTCACAATTGCCCTCGGCGTCCGCGCTGGCGACCAGCACCAGCGATGAGCAGCCGATCAACCGCTTCGTCTGCTCGGTGAGTTCGGTCATCTGCTTGCGTATGGCCGCGTCGCCGGGGACCTCATAGGCCCTGCGCAGCGCCTTCTGATCGCGCACGGCGTCGAGTTGGAGCGAGTCGAAGGCACTTCCGGCAAGGGATGTCGTCATGCTCCGACCCTACTGGGCCGAACTACGCCTGATCTTGGTCGATGTGAGACCGCAGCCCACCACATCGACGCCTATGCATCGCCCCCCCAGCCCCTGGACTGCCTCGACCACGCTGTCCACCACCTCGCTCACCGGTTCACACGCGTCTATGATCATCGCCCCACGGCCTTCGTACATCGGTCGCATCCGTGGGTTCCACTTCAGCGCCGCCGCGAGCTCTTCGGGATGCTGACCGAATGGGTTCGTGGTGCGGGTCGCGAGCCGGTGGCGAAGGGTGGCCTCGTCGATCACCAGGCACGCGATGAGGTCGAAGAGATCGAGGACGTCGGCCTCGTTCTCGGCCGACCCGCCCACACCAAGGTCATGCCGCCAGCGTAGACATGGCCCCCGGGCAGGGAGGCAGTTCGCCGCAAACAGACATGGGGACCGTCGACGACGCGGTTTTGAACATGTTCAATTCTTTGGTCTAGGCTCACCCGGACGAAGGAGGGGTAGCCGGTGAAGATCGTGATGCCCGGGGGTACCGGACAGGTCGGCGCGGTCCTGAAACGCGCACCGACCGTCCTGATGTCTCTCTCACTCCCGTACTTCATCAGCTTCACGTACTCGTCGATGGACAGCTTGTTGTACGTCACCGAGACGTTCACGGTGTACGTGTCGAACGCGACCTCGGCCTCCGGTTGGGGGACCCTCCCGTCGGTCAATGGTGCGGTATTGCTGGTCCCGGAAACGGTGGTCGCGGTCTCTCCGGGCGTTCCGAGGAGCTGGGCCAGGTCCGGCCGGTTGAGCACCTCGCACAGCTCATCACCGGTCACGGGCCGGGGCGCCCGCGTGTAGGCCTTCGGCCGTTCCTCCTGTGCACCGTCCGGACAAGACGCGGGCTGCGCAGACTTGTCGTCGGACGGCATCGTCTTTGGGACGACCCACAGCGATCTCAGCAGCACAACACCACATCCGCCGTGGTGGAAGCCACAGTTCCGGGTACGTCAACAGCCTGAGGAGGCAGCGCACAGCCTGGCGGGGCAACAGCGGGCCCGCCACGGGACGAACGGAGGCCCGAAGCCGAAATCAGAAGCGGACGTTGCTGTACTCCTCGACGGCGAGGAGGTCAGGCAGCTTGCAGCCGGAAGTGCAGCACATCGGCGCCGTCAGCGGAAACCCGCGTGCCGTCAGAATCGGTGACCGCAGTCACGGTCAAGCCGGCGGTCGCCGCAAGCTCCTCGAACCGCTCCCGGGTGTACCAGTGCATCGTCCACGGGCGGTCCTCGACTACGCTGTCCGAGCCGTGGTGGCGTTCGTAGCGCAGAAGCGTCGTCTGTGTCCGGGCTGCCTCATCACGCTGCTCGGCGACGACAGACAACCGGAGTTCGGCGCCATCGGATCCGACGGCCGTGCGTGCCAGGCCGATCTGTTCCGCAGGGGTCGGAGCCGGAGTGAACAGAGGCACCAACACGGTTCCGCCGTCGACCAGATGAGCACGGATGCCGCGTAGAGCGGCCAGCGCTGTCGCGTCATCGGGGAGCAGGGTGAAGGTCGGCCCGGCGAGGAAGATCGCCCCGTAGCGGCGAGGCAGGTTCAAAGCCTCCATGCGCTGATGGAACACGGTGACGCGGACGCCCTGTTCGCCTGCCCGGCGTCGCAGCCGCTCCAGCATGTCGGCGGACGAGTCGACGCCGTCGACGTCCAGGCCACGTCGACGCAGCTCGAGCAGCGGATCACCGTCCCCGCACCCCAACTCCAGTGCGGGAAGGCCAGCTTGCTGAACGAAGGCAGCGTAGGGTTCGGGGTCCTGGGAGAAGGACTTCAGCGGTCCGTATATCTCAGCGACGATGCCGGTGTAAAAGTCAGCGGGGTCCACACTCGTCACCCTACGCAGCAACTCCCGTACGCTCACTTGAATATCGAGGCCGGGGCGCGCGGAAATATCACATGCGACGCGCGTCCGCCAGGCCGCCGGCAGGCCGCCCGACCGACGGCGTGACCGGCCCACCCGCGACACCCCGGGGACCGTCTCACGGAGCACGGCATCCGGCGCCGTACTCCGCGAGGTGTCTGCCCGGATGAAGCCTGGTTGTCCGGTCAGTGAGCGCCCAGCAACTCCAGTGTGTCGATGACCCGGTTGGAGAAGCCCCACTCGTTGTCGTACCAGGCGACCACCTTCACGTGGCGGCCGTCGACTCGCGTGAGGGCCGAGTCGAAGATCGACGACGCGGGGTTGCCCGTGATGTCGGACGACACGAGCGGGTCCTCCGAGTACTCCAGGACCCCGGCGAGCGGCCCGTCGGCGGCGGCGCGGTACGCCGCCAGCACCTCGTCGCGCGTCACGTCACGGGCGACGGTCGTGTTGAGTTCGACGATCGAGCCCACCGGCACCGGGACGCGGATCGAGTCGCCCGACAGCTTGCCGTCGAGGTTCGGCAGCACCAGGCCGATCGCCTTGGCGGCGCCGGTCGTGGTCGGCACGATGTTGACCCCGGCGGCCCGGGCGCGACGGGCGTCGCGGTGCGGGCCGTCCTGCAGGTTCTGCTCCTGCGTGTAGGCGTGCACCGTCGTCATGAACCCGTGCTCGATACCCGCGAGTTGATCGAGGACCGCGGCCAGCGGCGCGAGCGCGTTGGTGGTGCACGAGGCGTTCGATACGACCGTGTGCACGGCCGGGTCGTAGGCATCGGTGTTGACCCCGAACGCGAGCGTGACGTCGGCGCCGTCCGACGGAGCGCTGACGAGTACCTTCTTCGCGCCCGCGTCGAGGTGCGCGCGGGCGGCCTTCGCCGAGGTGAAGCGGCCGGTGGCCTCCAGGACGATGTCGATACCGAGTTCCGCCCACGGCAGCTGCGCCGGCTCGCGCTCGGCCAGCACCGTGATCCGACGGCCGTCGACGACGAGCGCGTCCCCGTCGACGGTCACCGGGCGCCCCAGCCGGCCGGCCGTGCTGTCGTACGCGAGCAGCCGGGCGAGGGTGGCGGGCTCGGTGAGGTCGTTGACGGCGACGATCTCGAGGGCGCTGTCGCGCTCCAGCAGCGCACGCAGCACATTGCGCCCGATGCGGCCGAATCCGTTGATGGCGATGCGAGTCATGAGTGATGTCCCTTCCCTTCGCCACCAGACTCCTGCGCGGCCGCCACCGCTGACAGTGGCGTGATCGCCACGGTTCAAAAGGATCCCGCCAAGGTTCCCGCCACGTCGGCGCTCCGCTCGGCTATTCACCCAGGGTGAACGTGCGCCGGTACTCGCTCGGCGTGGTGCCGAGGATGCGCTGGAAGTGCAGGCGCAGATTCGCGCCGGTGCCGAGCCCGACGTCGGCGGCGATCTGTTCGACGCCGCGCTGCGAGCTCTCCAGCAGTTCGCGGGCCAGGTCGACGCGGGCGCGCATCACCCACTGCATCGGGGTGTAACCGGTCTCCTCGACGAAGCGCCGGGAGAACGTGCGCGGCGAGACCCCCGCCCGCCGCGCCAGCAGGTCGAGGGTGAGGGGCTCGCCGAGCCGATGCAGTGCCCACTCGCGGGTGGCGCCGAAGCGCTCGCCGAGCGGTTCGGGGACGCTGCGCGGCACGTACTGGGCCTGGCCCCCGCTGCGGTAGGGAGCCGCGACCAGGCGCCGGGCCGCGTGGTTGGACGCGGCCACCCCGAGGTCGCCGCGCAGGATGTGCAGGCACAGGTCGATCCCGGAGGCGGCGCCGGCCGAGGTGAGCACACTGCCCTCGTCGACGAACAGCACGTTCTCGTCGACCCGGACGAGTGGATGCCTGGCCGCGAGGGCACGCGTGTAGTGCCAGTGCGTCGTGGCGCGCCGGCCGTCGAGCAGACCCGTCGCGGCGAGCGCGAAGGCGCCCGTCGAGATGGCGGCGAGCCGCGCGCCCCGGGCGTGGGCGGCGATCAGGGCGTCGACGACCGCCCGCGGCGGGTCGTCGCGGTCCGGGGACCGGTAGCCGGGGACGAAGACGATGTCGGCCCACGCGAGTGCGTCGAGTCCGTGGCCGACGTGGTACGCGAGACCGTCGCCGCCGGTCACCGGACCAGGCGCCGCGCCACACACCCGCACCTCGTACGGCATGCTCGCACGGGTCGTGAACACTTGCGCGGGAATCCCGACATCGAGCGGCTTGGCACCCTCGAGCACGAGGACGGCGGCACGATGGAGACGGGAGGTCGACACGGAAAGAGACTACGTCGGGTGTGACGTGGATACGCCGGTCGGCGGGGGTGTTCCCGTCTCCTGGCGGATTGCTGCGACAGGTCGGTGCCCGAACCCTGGATTGCATGGCGTTGCACTGTCGCCACGGCACCGGGCCGACTAGGAGGCGTCCGCATGACGATCCGCTTGACACTTCTGTGCGTGCGTCCCACGTACACCACCTTCGGCCCCGCCCCGCTCAGCGAGCGTGACCTCGACGGCGCGGGCGCCTCACTGGCGTCGCTTCCCGCGCACCCGGTGGCCCTCATGTCCCCTTCAGTCGGTTCCGCGCTGGTCGCCACGGCCCTCGGACTGCAGGCCGAGGCGGAGCCCGCGCTGCGCGACCTCGACTACGGCGCCTGGCGTGGCCGCACGGTCGCCGACGTCGTCGCCGCGGAACCGTACGGATACAGCAGATGGCTGACCGACCCGGACGCGGCCCCGCACGGCGGCGAAACCACACGCCGGCTCTGCGAGCGGATCGGGTACTGGCTCGACAATCTGCCGCCGGACACCCCCCGTACCTTGGCCGTCGTCGAAGCAGCCGTGATGCAGGCTGTGCTCGTCCACGCCCTGTCCGCACCGCTGCGGGCATTCTGGAAACTCCCGGTACCGCCCCTGCGTACGGTCAACCTCACATGCCGTGACGGCGTCTGGAACATCCGGAAGGCTTACGTGTCCTCCGTCCCGGACCTTCGTCAGGCACGGTCCGTGCCCCTCACCACGCTGACCGCGCCCGGCGTGGTCAGCCATCACGGAATCCACGTCTGACGGCGGGTCGGCGTCCGGCGATGCCGCCGTGCCCCAGCCACAACTGCCTTGTCCACAAACGGAGTTGTGTGCCAGATCACTGTCGCAGCGGCCCTTGACCTCAACCTCGCTCGAGGTGTCAAAGTGGCCTGCATGACCACCGAGACCGCAGACGTCAAAGCCATCGAAGAGGTAGTCGCCGCCGTCGAGCGCGCCCAGCGCGCCAAGGACGTGGACGGCTTCCTCGCGCTGTTCCACCCCGACGCCCTGTGGACCACCGCACACGGCAAGGTCCTCATCGGCTTCGACGCGATCGCCGCGTTCACCCGCACCGTCTTGCCCACCGCGAGCTGGGACGGTGAGGTCACCTACGAGGCGGTGCACACGCAGTTCCTGCGGCCCGACGTGGCGGCCGTCAAGGTCCGCCAGGTCTACCACTCTGCAGAGGGCGACTCCGAAGGCGCTCCGCTCTACGTCATGACCAAGCAGGACGACGGCAGGTGGCTGCTGCACGCATGCCAGAACACCGAGGTGCGGGCCGGATAGCGGCCGGCCCGGAGGTCTTCGACCCGCCGCCGCAGGACCGTACCGGCGGTGGCGGGTCCGGTCGGCCCGGAGACTCGGCCCCTGGTGGAGCGCAGTCGGCGCCCCCGCTCAGCGGTCGTCCTTGAGCCGGTCGCGCTGGAGCCGGCAGGCGAGGGCACGCCGCACGGAGGCCGATCCGGTGGCGGTGACCCTCGCGGGGATGTCGAGTCCGCGGCTGATCTCGTCGTATGCGCTGCGGTAACCGCTCGGCATCTCCGTCCGGTGCATCATCAGGTCCTCCTCGACCAAGCGCCGCAACTCGTCGACGTTCGGAGGTGTGAAGCGCTTCTTGCCCCTGGCGAGAGCGTGGAGGTAGCGCGTGCAGCGGGCGCCGTCATGGTTCTCGGAGATCTCCTCGGCGAGGCCCCACAGGCGTCCTTCGAGCCAGGGCACGTCGCACTGGTCGAGAGAAAGCGTCGTCGGGGGGAGCGGCTCGCCCGTCCTGTACTTCATCACCTGCTTGGACACGGCGGGCTGACTCATCTCGGTGAGCCGCGCGATCCTGTCCTGCGTCCAGCCGAGGTCGGCGAACAGCTTGACCATTTCGGCGCGCAGCTTCCGCATCTCCTCGCCCGCGCGGATGACCTCGTTCATGTCGGCGAGCATGCGTTTCGCCTGTTCCTCGGTCAGCGTCACGGGCTCGCGGTGTGCATCCTTCTCGCCTGCCATGACCCGGTTATACACCCGAACCAAACGGGTGTCATAACCCAGTTGTACAACTTGGTTATGGCTGACAGGATCCGCGGCATGCCCACCTTCTCCGCACCCGACGGGACCCGGCTCGCCTACCGCGTGACCGGGGACGGCGACCCGCTCGTCTGCCTCCCCGGCGGCCCCGCCGACTCCCGCTACCTCGCAGCCCTGGGCGGCCTGTCCGCCCACCGTCAGTTGATCATCGCGGATCTCCGAGGTACCGGGCGGTCCGCGATCCCCGACGACACCTCCACCTACCGCTGCGACCACCTGGTCGAGGACGTCGAGGCTCTGCGAGCACACCTCGCACTCCCTCGGATGGACCTGCTCGGCCACTCCGCCGGTACGAACATCGCGACGCAGTACGCGGCCCGGTACCCGGAGAACGTCGGCAAGCTCGCCCTGATCGGCCCCAGTCCGCGGGCCGTCGGCATCACGGTCAGCGCGCAGACACGGCGGGAGCTCGCGCTGCTCCGTGAGCACGAGCCGTGGTTCCCGCAGGCCTTCGCCGCCCTGGAGGCGATCGCCGGTGGCACGGGCAGCGACTGGGAAGCCGTCGCTCCCTTCTTCTGGGGCCGCTGGGACGCGGCGGCCCGGCGCCTCCACGCGGCCGGCCGGCCGGAGAACGCGGAAGCCGTCGCGCTCTTCGCGGCCGAAGGCGCCTTCGACCCCCCGTCCACACGTGCGGCACTCGCCGCCCTCCAGGCCCCCGTGCTGCTGCTCACCGGAGAGTTCGACGTGAACAGCCCCCCTCGATCGGCTGCCGAGTTCGCCGCACTGTTCCCCGACGCGCGCCTCGTGGTTCAGCCCGGCGCGGGTCACTACCCGTGGGTCGACGACGCCGACCGGTTCGTGGCGGCCACCGCGGCGTTCCTGGGGTGAAGGCCGCCCGGGCGAACCTGGAGCCGACGTGGCCCGGGGTGAAGACGGCCCGTGCGAACGAGGAGCCGACATGGTCTGTGGCGAAGGTCACGCCCCGAGACATACCTACCGGTCGGTACCCTGCGGAGGCGAAGCCGTGAGCGACAGGAGACGCGATGTCTGCGACCAACCGCCAGATCCGTCTGGCAGCCCGCCCCGTGGGCGAGGTCAAACCCGAAGACTGGCAGCACTGTTCCGAGCCCGCCGAGGAGCCCGGCCCGGGCCTGTTCGCCGGCCGGACGCGCGTCATCTCCCTGGATCCGGCCATGCGGGGCTGGCTGGACGACCGCCCCTCCTACCTGCCGCCGGTCGGCCTCGGCGAGGTGATGCGCGCCGGGTCAGTCATCGAGGTCACCGCCTCAAACCACCCCGACTACCAGCCCGGCGACCACGTGGTCGGCACCTTCGGCGTCCAGGAGTACGTCGTCTCCGACGGCAAGGGCGCACTGAAGGTCGACACCTCCCTCGCCCCGCCCTCGACGTACCTCGGGGCGCTGGGCATGCCCGGCATGACCGCCTACTTCGGCCTGCTGGACGTCGGAGCCCTCAAGGACGGCGAGACCGTCGTCGTGTCGGGTGCGGCGGGAGCCGTCGGCACCATCGCCGGCCAGATCGCCAAGGCCAAGGGCTGCCGGGTCGTGGGAATCGCCGGCGGGCCGGAGAAGTGCGCCATGCTCACCGACGAACTCGGATTCGACGCGGCGATCGACTACCGCGCCGAGGACGTCAGGAAGGCGCTGCGCCGCGAGGCCCCCGACGGCATCGACGTGTACTTCGACAACGTCGGCGGGGACATCCTCGACGCGGCGCTGACCCGCCTGGCGATGCACGCGCGCGTCGTGATCTGCGGTGCTATCAGCCAGTACAACAACGCCACGCCGGTCAAGGGCCCGTCCAACTACCTCTCGCTGCTCGTGCGCCGCGCCCGCATGGAGGGCTTCGTCGTCTTCGACTATGCCAAGCGCTACGCACAGGCCGCCCAGGAGATCTCCGCCTGGATCGCGGCCGGCCGCATCAAGGTCAAGGAACACGTGGTGACGGGAAGCGTGGACGACTTCCCCGAGACGCTGGGGATGCTCTTCCGCGGCGAGAACGTCGGCAAGCTCGTCCTGGAACTGGCATGACCGCCGTCGACAGCGAAGCCGCCGCCCGGCCGGGGCCCGCGGACGGCACCGCGCTCCACGGCAAGGTGGCCGTGGTCACCGGCGGCGCCTCCGGCCTGGGCCGCGCCACGGCGCTGACGCTGGCGAAGGCCGGCGCCCGTGTGGTCGTCGCGGACCTCGACGAACGGGGCGGCCGCGAGGTGGCCGACCTGACCGGCGGCCACTTCACCTCCTGCGACGTCTCCGACCCCGACGCCAACCGCGCGCTCGTGGACTTCGCCCTGGAGCAATGCGGCGGCATCGACATCGCGGTGCTCAACGCCGGGGTGGCGACCGGATGCGGCCTCGGCGACGACTTCGACCTGGCGCGCTACCGTCGCGCCATGGGCGCCAACCTCGACGGCGTGGTCTTCGGTACGCATGCGGTGCTGCCGGCGCTGCGGGCCCGCGGCGGCGGATCGATCGTGGCGACGGCGTCCCTGGCCGGCCTGACGGCCGTACCGCTCGACCCTCTCTACGCGGCCAACAAACACGCGGTCGTGGGACTCGCCCGTTCCCTGGGACCGGCGCTCGCGCCGGAGAACGTGCGCTTCAACGCCGTCTGCCCGGGCTTCGCGGAGTCGCGGATCATCGACCCGCTGCGCGACATGCTCTCCGGTCAGGGACTGCCGATCATCCCGGCCGAGGTCGTGGCGGACACGGTGCTACGGATCGTCACCGGAGACGGCACGGGGGAGTGCTGGTACATCCAGCCCGGCCGCGAGCCGGAACCGTTCCGATTCCGTACGGTTCCGGGCCCGGGCCGAACCGCCGACGTCTGAGCGGGGGATGCGGCATGTCCGGCCGTACCGGACGGACCGGGCACACCGCGGGGCAGGCAACGGCGCAGGGCGGCTCACCCTCCACGGCGAGCCGCCCCGCACCGCCGCGGTGCACGGCGTCGCCACCCCGGCCGTGAGGTAGCGGCGCGCGGAGGCCACCATGAAGTCCACGCGCGATCTCTCCGAAAGGCATGCTCACGATGAAGCCGTCCGACCCCGCTCACCACGCGCCAGTCGCCACCACGATCGACCACCGCTCGGCGATCGCGGCGGAGACCGCCCGCTTCGTCGCAGCGATCAAGGACGCGGACACGGCCACAGCGGTGCCCAGCTGCCCCGGCTGGACACTGGCCGACCTGGTCAAGCACACGGGCAGCGTTCAGCGCTGGTTCTCCGTCCTGCTGCGGGCGCGCATCCAGGAACCTCCGCGCACACGTGAAGTGGACCTTCGCCTCCCGGACCATGAGGACGGATACGCCGACTGGCTGGCCGAGAGCGCGAAGGTGGCCGCGGACGCCTTCGCGGCCACCGACCCGGACCTGCCGATGTGGGCGTGGGGCGCCGACCAGCACGCCCGGTTCTGGGCACGCCGGATGCTCTTCGAGACCCTCGTACACCGGGCCGACGCGGAGCTCGCACTCGGGCACCGGCCCGCCATCGACCGTGCGGCGGCGGTCGACGGGATCGACGAGTTCCTCGTCAACCTGCCCTTCGCCGCCTTCTTCGCCCCGAAGGTGGCCAACCTGCGCGGCCCCGACAGGACCATCCGCTTCCACGCGACCGACGGTGACGACGCCTGGGTGATCCGGCTGCGGCCCGACGGCTTCGGCCTCGACACCACCCACCCCGCCGAGGCCGCCGCCGACGCGACCGTACGGGGAACCGCAGCCGACTTGCTCCTTCTCCTCTACGGCCGGGTGCCCCACGACGCGGAGACCCTGACCCACGAGGGAGACGAGGAACTGCTGTCCCACTGGTCCGCCAACTCCTCCTTCTGACACGGTCGAGGGCCGCCGGCTGCAGTGCAGCGGCCGCCCTCGGTCGTGCTCCGTGTCGCTTCGGTTCAGACCACCACGATCACGACGACAGCGCCGTCGTTGAAGTTGTCGTGGAAGTCGCAGTCGTTCCACCAGCGGTGGTGCTCGCACCAGTCACGGTTGACCAGGGGCGAAGGGTGGGCCGGGGCGGCCGCCGAGGCCGTACCCGCCGCGGCGACCGTGGCACCCCCGGCCATCAGAACTCCGACCGCGGAGGCCGCGAGGAGACGCCTCACGCGTTGTGCTTTCATTGGTCTGCTCCTTCCACCCCTCACGCGTCGCCGACACACAAGACGGTGGCCGCGTCCGACACGCAATCTGCGGCACGGTCCCGGAGTGCGGTCTCACTCACAAAGGTATTCTCCCTTCGCGGAATCCGCCCCTCAGGCCCAGGCCAGGCGCAGGCACAGTGAGCGGAGCGGTGCCTCTTGATCGACCCGGCCGGGCTCCGTACCGGTCCCTCGATGACACATGACGACCTTCCGATCCTCTTCTCGGTGAGCATTCCGAAGGTCGTCCGGTCGGTGACCCCTCCGACTGGAGCGCAGTGCTCCTGATGCACCCGGTCAACTACGTTGAATGGCCGATGACTTGGATGACGGGGTCGTGGACGGTGCCGTGGGTGACGGGCGGTCGAACCCCTATACCGTTCGGCTCGACGCGGAGCGGCGACGAGGCCGGAGCCAAGTGGCTGGACGACCATGTAAAAGTGGGAACGAAACTGGTCAGGACGCAGCAGGTCACCGACATCGGTTTCAACACCGACCCTGCCGACGACGAAGACCCCGCCCTGGATCCCGCCCGCCCGTCCATCGACGTCGTCAACGGCACCCCACCTTCTGATGCGCGACAACGAGGTCGTGGCCCCGGAGGAAGGCGGCAACGAGGAACCGGACCCGCGCACCGAGATCGGCACGGACGCGTCAGGCCGAACGCTCCTCGTCGTCGTCACGTCGAAGACCGAAGGCGAGCGCCTCGGTGTGCCCATCCACGACCTGGCGGAGACCATGCAGGACCTGGGAGCCGTGGACGCGCTCAACCTGGGCGGTGGCGGCTCCACCACATTCGTGGTCGACGGCCACGTCAAGAACGTGGTCTCCGACCCGGGAGGGGTCGAAAGGCCCGTCTACGACAGCCTCTGTGCCGGCCGAGGCGGCCACGGCCTGCCTGCCACCGGCTGACACGCCCGCTGCACCTCGGGCCTCCTCCGATTTGCCCGGGGAGGCTCGAGGTCGCCGAATCCGAGGTCCGCGAGTCGAGGGACCACCGGCTCATGTCGGGGACGTATGGCCCCTGCACCATCGACCCACCGCTGCACGAGTCTGGGATCGAACACCGGACGAGGAGGCAGAACTCATGATGCGAAGTGTTGTTGTAGGTCTCGACGGCTCGGCCGAGAGCCGTGCCGCGGCAGAGTGGGCGGTCGGCGAGGCGAAACGCCGCTTCCTGCCGCTGAAGCTCGTCCACGTCGCGGAGGCGGTTCCCGAGCCCATGGCGTTGGCGCAGTTCCTCGGTGCCCGGACACCGCCGCAGTGGAGCGAGCGCCTCCCCCGCGAGGTGGTCGAAGGTTTGAGGGACCGTCACCCCGGGCTGGAGGTCTCGGTGGAGCAGACCCCCGGCCGTCCCGCCGAAGAGCTGACCCGGGAGGCCGAGGACGCAGAGCTGGTGGTCCTGGGTTCCCGAGGGCTGAGCGGCATCGGAGGATTTTTCCTCGGCTCCGTCAGCCAGGCCGTCGTCACGCGCACCCGGCAGCCCGTGATCCTGGTCCGTGCGGTCGAGCAGGCCACCGACGGGCCCGTCGTCCTCGGTCTCGACACCGACTGCCCCGACGACACGCTGCTCACCTTCGCCTTCGAGGCGGCCGCCCGCCGCGTCACACCCCTGCGGGTCGTCCACGCTTGGAACCTGCCCCCCTACTTCGCCTACGGCCTGCCCGTGGACCCCGAACTCGACGCCGCGCTGGGCAAGCAGGAAGCCGCCACGCTGTCCGGGGTGTTGCACCGCTGGAAGGAGAAGTACCCGGCCGTCGAAGTCATCGAGGAGTCGCATCCCGGCAGCCCCGCCGTCCACTTGGTCGACGCCTCCCACGGGGCGTCCCTCGTCGTCGTGGGCCGCCGCATCCGCCGCAACCCACTCGGAGCCCACATCGGCCCCGTCACACACGCGGTACTCCACCACGTCACCGCCCCCGTCGCAGTCGTCGCACACGACTGACCCGAGAGGACCGGGCCACGCGAGGCTGCGCCAGCGGTCGGCGGCGCAGGCGGCGACGAGCGGCAGCGTCAGCAGGCCCGAGGAGGTCTCCCACTGGGGCCCCCGCTGGTCCCACGTCCGGCGGCACCCCGATGGCGACCCGGTGGTCCACCACGGACGATGGTGCTCGAACCGACCGCGCGGCAGCAGATCTCCCGAGGCCGCGCGGCACGCGTGTGCGTCCGCACCGCACACCTGTGCAGGTCCCACGACCGACGGCCTCAGGAGGTGACCGGGTGAGGACTCCCCCCAAGCCCCCCGTCGGGTTACACCCGAAAGTGCGACGGCCCTCGCTGAACACCCGGCAGGCCCAGCTCGGCCTCGTCGTGAGCCTGCTGGTCCTCCTCGGGACGACGGGGCTGCTGAGCTGGTTCGGCATCGGCAACTTCGCCCATGCTCTGACCTTCCCCGGTCGCCTCACCGGTGCCGTCCTCATCGCGGTCGCGTTCACCACGCTCCTGGCTGCCGGCGCGCTCCTGGACCACTGGATCACGTACAGCTTCCAGTACTCGGGCCTGATCGCACTGATCGGCGTGTTCGCGGCGCTGCTGACCGACGCCGTGCTCCTGCTCAGGACGCTGAAGAACGGCGATCTGGTGGTCTTCCCCGCGCTGTTCGGCGCACTCACGGCGGGGGCGGCATGGGCTCTCTTCGCCCTGTGGCGGACGTCGGTCACGATCCCCGCCCCGAAGCGGGTGGCCGCTGCGCTGGTGGTCTCCTCCATCCTCGCCGTCGCCAATTTCGGCTACCAGAGCCTCTATCTGCCGTACCGGCGTGAGGCCAGACCTGTCATCACGTTGTCCGTGGGGAAGGCTGTGCTCGGCATGGACAGGAAGGCGTTCGCCGTACCGGTCGACATCACGCTCCACAACCACGCCGACGTGGGGTTCTACGTCCTCGGCACCGAAGTCCACGCGATGGGGCAACGGGTGCGGCTGAGCGCCCAGGACCGCCTGCGCGAGCAGTGGCGGAGCGATGCCGTGCAGATCGCCAGATCCGCGGGGGAGCTGCACCCGCTCTCCCGCAGGGCAATTCACCAGCCCGGCGAGTTGGTGCAGGCGAAACCCTGGATGTTGCCCGGAAGCTGGATCGAGCCGAGCGGCACGTTCGCCACCCGCATGATGGTGCAACTACCGGTCAACACGCGGTACGACCACGTGGCCTTCTATGCCACCGCGAGCCTTGCGCGCAAGGATCAGATCGTGCTCGATCCACCGCTCAGCTTCGTGAAAACCACCTGGGGTGGTGGCAGCCTCCCTGCATGGGTGAAGGCCCAGCAGAAGACCGGCCTCGACTCCCTCGTCTACCGTGCCCGGGTGCACGAGAACAACGCGATCGACGAATACATCAGGGAACCCCGCTACGTCACCGTCTATTGGACGTTCGGCCCGCACGGTGCAAGTCTGCAGTCGAGCGTGACGCGCAAGGGCGAGGACAACAGCCAGTTGTCCGGCGAGGAGCTACGTGAGCTGGTGGCCCGGTACGGTTTCGTGGATCCCTTCGCCGGCCCTGTCGAGCGGAGCCTGTGGGACATCAAGAACCAGCGGTGAGCCGCTCCAACCAGGCCACCAGTGCGAGCGAGCTGTTCATCCGGTCCCAGGCGTGGGCGTCCCCCATGCCGAGCTGCGCCTCCCGCACGGCCCGGCACAGCGTCTCGACGTCGAACATCTCCGCGATCAGCGGGTGCCGGGCGGAGCGGCACAGGGCGATGAGGTCGTCGCCGTGTGTGCGCAGGCCGCGGGCGTAGAGGTCGTCGAAGGGGACCTTGACCGCCCTGCCGCGGATCGGGGCCGGAAGGAGGTCCGCCACGGCCTCGCGGAGCACGGCCTTCGGACGGCCCGGCCGGAAGGTGGCCCCGACAGGGAGGCGGCTCATCGTGGCCACGACCTCGGGGTCGAGGAAGGGGTGGGAGAGGAAGAACCCGTCCTGAGCCGCGCGGTGCCAGGACAGCGGGTCGGGAGCGGCGAGGTAGTTGGCGGCGTCGTACAGCGACTGTTCCGGTCTGGGCCCGAACAGGAAGCGGCTCTCCGCGATGCCGGCCTCCCGGTAGCCGTGAGCGCGCGCGAAACCGGGCCGCAGCCATGGGGGGCGGTGGAAGGTGCCGAGTCCGCCGAGCACCGTTCCGTGGCGGGCCAGTGCGGTGACCCGCTCGGCGGTGAGCGGGAGAGCCGGCCGGATCACGTAGGCGTGGACGACGTCCCGCAGGCCCTGCTCGCTTCCCGCGGCCCAGGCGCGTGCCTGCCGGGTCATCTGCCGGAGCCGGCCCGTGCGGGCGAGCCGGTGCAGGTGGAACGGGTTGGCGTCCGCTATCGGATCGGCCCCGCAGCCGGTCAGGAGGGTGTCACAGCCCCGTTCCGCCGCCGCGCCGTGGAGCCGGCTCCAGAACGGGGCACGGAAGGCGTGCGCGCAGGGCTCGTCCGTGTCTCCGGCGTGGTGCGGGAAGTCGTCGAAGTCGGCCACGTCGTCGGCGTCGACGATCACCGGGCGGGCAGCGGATGTGTGCCGGCAGATCTCCTCCAGCGCGAGGTCGAGGTACGGCTGCTCCGCGGCCAGCTCCCCGCGGGAGAAGCGCCCGGCGACCGGGACCAGTTCCCCGGGGCCGCCGTGTCCCGCGGCGAGCAGACGTGCGGCGAGCAGTGCGACGCCGGTGGAGTCGGTGCCGCCCGAGACATGGCAGGCCGTCGTCGTGCCCATACGGCGTCCGACGGCGTTCTCCAGCACCGGGCGCAGCTGCTGCCCGGCCTCATCGAGGCGGGGTTCGCCGGCCGTGGACGCGGACGGGTCTGTGGCGGGACGGGCGCGTCGCGGCGTACGACCGCGCAGCTGTCCGGTGCGGGAGAGCTCCACCACCTCGCCGCCGAGCACGCGGTGCACCCCGGCGAACGGGGTGAGGTCCGTGTGCGGCTGTGCCAGGTTGCCGGAGAGGTACCGGCAGAAGTAGCGGGAGTCCAGCTCCGTGACGCTGCCCAGGCTGCGGGCGGAGGTGCTCACGGCATCCAGATGTCCCCCGGACTGCCTGAAGAACAGGGGGATGCGTGCCTGCTCGTCGCGCATCAGCAGGATACGGTCGCGGCACACCAGAACGGCCGCGTAGTCGCCGGCCGGCATCGGCGGGGCGGCTCCCGGCCGGCCGTAGGCCTCGAGAAGGCCGCGTGCGCCCGTCAGCTGGTCCCGGGCCGAGCCGACCCAGCCGACGACTGCCGCGGTGCCGGCCGGCGAGGAGACCGTGATCACGAGTCCCTGACGTGCCAGGGCGGCGGTGGTCCGGAGCCTCGGGGCGCCGTCGGCCCAGTCGAGGCGGAGCGCGTCCAGTGTCACGGTCCCCCGCAGCCGATCGACAGCACGGGGGTGAAGGCGTGCCCTCGCGGATCGGCGTCGGGGATGCACAATCCGCCCGAGGACGTCCAGGCGTGCAGGGCGAAAGGGTGCTCGCGCACGCCGACGTGGAGTACGGCCTGAAGGCCGCACCGCCGCAGCAGGACGAAGGCCGTCACCGCCTCGGACTTGCAGTCGCCGTTGACCAGCCAGCTGCTGCGGCTGTGCGACCGCACCGCTCGCTTCAGGCGTCCGACCTCCTGCGCCGAGGGGAGGTCCGCGCGGGCGTATTCCGGGGCGGCCAGGGACAGCAGCCGAAGAACGCGCCCGAATCCCATGGTCCGGATCAGCAGGTGCACTCCGCGCAACCAGAACCCTACGGCGGCGTCCGCGTGCCTCTTCCGCCGGTCCGCCGCACACCCGGCCCGCAGGAGAGCGGTGACGAGTTCGGCGCGCTCCTCAGGGCTTCCCCCGGTGAACTTCCGCAGGTCCGCCGCCGTCATCCCGAGAAAACGCGTCCGTTTCCAGTCCGCGATCAACGCTCCGTCGGTCATCCCGGTGACACGGCAGTGCGGTGACAGGATCCGTGCCATGGCTGCCAGGGCATCAGTCTCCGCCACCGCACATCCTCCAAGGATTGCACCGCGAAAGGTGTCAGGACAGGTAACCGTGGCCGTCGTAGAGTCCGCCGCTGAAGCCCCGGATCAGACGACCGTTGCCGAGAAGGACCAACCGGTGCGGCCTACGGCGCCGCAGCAATCGGAGAAACATGCCTACCTCCAGAGTCAGGCAGGGCAGGGCCGATCAGTTCCACGCTACCCCGCCGCGAACGCCCCGCAACCGGGCTGCCGCGCCGATCGGGCGGCCCATCCACGACCCCGCGCCACACAAGGTCGGATGACGTCAATGCGCCGTGCACGTCGGGGGATTGCCCACACGCCCAGGTCGCGACCGGCCGGCTCGCGGAGCACGACGGAAGCAGAGGGATTCCGCCCCACGAGCCGGCGGTCGGCCCGTGAGGCCGAGCCAAGGAGGTTCAGCCATGGGTCATGGGTCACCCCGAACCCTGGCCGGGCGGCGCCGAATCGGAGAACCATCCGGGGCGCGGCGCGAACTGCCCGGCCTTCGGTGCCAGTTGCGGACAACTCAGAAACCGGTCCCCAACTGCACGTAGTCCCGCACACTCACCGTGTGGCCCGCCGGCAACCGAGTGCCGACGACGGTGACCAGGACGCGGACTCCCGTGTCGGCCCAGGCGCACATGCCGACAGGACGGCCTCGGACGGACAACGCCTGGCACTTGCAGAGCACGGGGGTTCTGGCATCGCTGTCCTCTCTCAGGAGCACGAGCCGCGGTGGCTTCACCACCTTCACGCCCGGGGCGCCGGCCGCCGTCCTCAGCATGTGGTCCCGGGCCCGGCGGGGGTCGTCGATCCGTCCGTACGCACCGTTCACCGTCACCCAGTCCTTCGGATCACCCGGAGGAGCGGGCAGGTAGACGCCCGAGACCTCCGTGACGTCCTCATGGCCCCGGTCGGGGGCCGTGGCGACGAGCGGTACGTAGGACGGCCGCACCTTCTGCAAGAGCACCTGCCCGTCCCACATGCCGTCCGGAATACGCAGGACGGGCGGGCCGGACGAGTATCGGGTGTAGGTCTTGCCACCCACCAGCGGGCCCTCCGCGATGCTCCACCCACCCGACCCCACGCACAGAGCGGCCGCCGTGCACGAGGCCACCCATGCCGTCCGGCGCACACGGGAGGGCTTCAGACACACCACGAGAAGCAGGGCGAGAAGGCCGCAACCGCCGGCAACGCCCAACAGGCCGACCCCGACGGCCTTCCGGCGCGCCTCGCTCGCCTCGGTCTCGCCCTCCTCCTGAGGCGCGGGGGCGGTGACGACGAACGTGCTGACGTCGTCCCGCCACTGCCGATCCCCGTCCGGGCCGACCGGGGGGAAAAACCGCACTTGGCCCCCGTAACCGATGAACGCCTTGTCGACGCGGAACGTCAGCGGGGCCAGCCGGTCGCAGCGGACATGGCGATGGCTGTCCTGCTTGTCCCGTACCGTGCGGCAGCCCGCACGCTCGTCGAAGCCGGTCGGCGAAGTGTTCCACGGCAGTACATCCTCGATCGCCACGCCCGGCCCGATGGGCTCGCCCCGCTTCACGTAGGCGCGTGAACCGTCCGGCCGCAGGGTGTAGACCTCGGGCAGAACGGTGAGGGTCCCACCCACGTCGGTGGCGAGAAACGTCTCCTCGACCGCGATCCCGTAGTCGGGGGCACCGGCCGCGGACGCGTGCGCGGCCGTGCCCAGCGCGACCTGGAGGGCCGCCGTCACGGCCATGAGGAAGCCGCCGAGGACACGGGTCAGTGATCCGTCACGGTCTGCCGCCCTGCCGGTCCGGTGCACGCGCAAGGACGGCCCCTCTCGCCTCGATCTTTCCGCCCGCCTCCGGTTCAGACCCTCGACCGACCGGGACGGTTGTACGGCTCCGGTACGGCAGGGGCCCCGGCCGCTGTGCCGTCGGGGGGAGGTGCTGCCGTCCGCCCGTAGCTCAGCGAAGGACACCGGACCTACGCGGATCAGCCACACAACGGATCCCCCCGGGACGCAGGGAGCCAGGGCGACTACGTGCCACTTCCTAGGCGGATGGGTGCCGCGGACACCATCCGGCTGGCCCCATGGTTCCGGAACCCGGGTGCCACCACGATTGCGTCATGCGATTCACAAGCGCTTCCAGCACCTCGGGCTTCTCCCGCACCCCCCACCCGGCTGAGTCTTCGACCCCGTCCCTTTCACGGCGGCGACTGCTGGCCCGCGCCGGCGCCCTGGCCGCATGGGGCACCACCTCGGCCCTCGCCCCGACCGCACGCGCGTCCGCCGCGCAGGCGCCCCCGGCCGGACCCGTACGGCTCGAACTCCCCCGTCCCACCGGGCCCTGCCCCCTCGGCTTCACCGAACTGCGTCTGGTGGATCGCACACGTCGGGGCCCGTGGTGGGCGGGCGACGCGGCCGGGGAGTTACGGGAGCTCATGGTGAGCGTCTGGTACCCGGCCGACCGCGCCACGGCGGAGGACGGCCCTCCGGCGCCCTACATGCGTGAAGGCACGGCCGCGGTCTTCGGGGCGGGCGCGGCGAAGATCCTTCAGGTCGACCGGGAGGCCGTCGACTGGGCCGGCTTCCGTACCCACGCCCGCGTCGGCGTGCCCGCGGTCTCCAGGGCCGGGTGTGCGCCCGTGGTGCTGTACTCGCCGGGCATGTACAACGAGCGCACGCTCGACACGACCGCCGTGGAGGAGCTG
This sequence comes from Streptomyces sp. NPDC088254, assembly GCF_044740925.1. NCBI lineage: Bacteria > Bacillati > Actinomycetota > Actinomycetes > Kitasatosporales > Streptomycetaceae > Streptomyces > Streptomyces sp. NPDC088254. Next base: position 1,309,380 of record NZ_JBIURQ010000001.1, read on the forward strand.
GCGAGCCACGGATACATAGTGGTCACCGTCGACCCCGTCCACGAGGCACACGCGGTCGAGTTCCCGGACGGCCGCGTCATCGAGCCGGCGCCGGGGCTCGCCGCCGTCGGGGCGGGCGCCGACCGGTCCAGAGCGGCGCTGGAGGTCCGGGTCGCCGACATCCCGTTCGTCCTCGACCAGCTCGCCGTGATGGCACGCGGCGGTAACCCCGACGCCGGGAAGCGCCCGCTGCCGCGCGGCCTCGGAGAGGCCCTCGACCTCGCGCGCACCGGCATGTTCGGGCATTCTCTCGGCGGGATGACGACCGCCGAGGCGATGCGCGTGGACCGCCGCATCCGCGCGGGGGCCAATCTCGACGGGCCGCTCGGCTACGACTGGACCGACCCCGAACTGCTGCTGCCGGTGGCCCGCACCGGGCTGGACCGGCCGTTCCTGCAGATGGGGGCGTGGCTCGCGGTCCCGTCCGGCAGGCTTCCGCACACCCACGAGCACTCCGAGTCCTGGCGGGCGATGTGGTGGAACTCCACCGGCTGGAAGCGCGATCTGTGGACGGAGGCGGCGGAGCACAACTCGTTCACCGACTACCAGACGATCCTCCCCGGCCTCGCCGAGCGGCTCACGCTGCCCAGTGGGCTGCCGTCCCGCATGACCGGCACCGTGGATCCGGAACGGTTCACCGCGAGCCGACGGGCCTACCTCACCGCCTTCTTCGACCAGCATCTCCGCGGCCACCACCGGCCGCTGCTGGACGGCCCCTCGCCGCTCCACCCGGATGTGCGGTTCGTCGGGTGAGGTGCCGCGGAACCCGCTGAGGAGTACCGTCATGGTGTGACGGGAACCGATGCCGACCAGCGGTGGTCCGGCTCCATGCCGGCGGGCTACGGGCAGTACCTCGTACCGGTGGTCTTCCGGCCCTTCGCCGAGGACATGGCCGCGAAGGCGGCGGCGCTCCGCCCTCGACGAATCCTCGAACTGGCGGCGGGAACAGGCGCCTTGACGTCGCACCTGCTCGCCACGGCACCGGCGGCGGAAGTGACGGCCACCGACCTGAACGAGGCCATGGTCGTCTTCGGGTCGGCGCGGGCGCCGGGCGCGGTGTGGCGGCAGGCCGACGCACAGCGGCTGCCGTTCCCCGACGGAGGCTTCGACCTGGTGGTCTGCCAGTTCGGCGTGATGTTCTTTCCCGACCGGGTCGCGGCCTTCACCGAGGTCCGGCGCGTCCTGGCCTCGGGCGGCCGGTTCCTGTTCAGCACCTGGGGCCCGCTCGGGACGCACTCCTTCGACGCCGCGCTGCAGGCAGGGCTGGAGCGGGCCTTTCCGGTCGACCCACCGCGCTTCTTCCCGACGGTTCCGCACGGTTATGCGGATCCCGCCGCCGTGGTCGCTGATCTGACGGCCGCCGGGTTCGCCGTCGAGGAGGAGCAGGAGCTGACGCTTCAGGGCCGGGCGGCGTCGATCGCCGACCTTGCCAAGGGGTACCTCACCGGGACGCCGGTGCGCGCGGCCGTCGAGTCGCGCGGCGACTCACCAGCTGTCCGGGCAGCCGTCGTCGAGGAGATGACGGCCCGTCTGGGCCCGGGGCCGGTCACCGCCCCGATGACGGCGTACGTCTTTCACGCAGCAGTCTGAACGCCGCACGACGTGTCGAGGCGGTCTCGACGGTTGCGGAACCCGGAACCGGACGATCGCGCCCAGGTCGTCCGCCTTCGGTGGGGCACCGCCAGGGCACCCCACCGCCGGGACAGGTCAGTCCACGTACCACTTACCGCACTTGGTGATGCCGTCGAACTCGCCGCAGGCGCGCGCGGCGTAGTTGGAGTTGTAGACGGACTGCGTGCGGCTGCCGGTGTAGGGGCCGCACATCTTCCAGCCGTCGCGCTTGGCGTCCTGGTCGCTGACGATGCCCTTGAAGTCGGGGAACGAGCGCTTGCTGCGGTCGACCCACAGCCGGTCGCCGGCCTGGCGGCCGGACTTGATCTCGGCGCGGCTGTAGCGGTCGAGCGCCGACTCGTTCTGCAGCTCCACGCGGCGGCCACGGAAGTCGAACGACGCTCCGGACTCGACGGCGCGGAAGCGGCCGACGACGGCGATGCCGTCGCAGTCGTCCTCGGTGGCCGAGGCCACCGTCGCGGGCACGAAGACCACGGCGCCGCTGCCGATCAGCACGGCCGAGGCCGCGACCACGCGGCCCATACGAGACTTCTTCACACGGTTTCCTTTGTCGGAGGACAGATACGGCTGGGGGAGCTGCCGCCGCGCGGAACGGGCCGAGTCCCCACCGATGGACGGATATCGGCATCCCTGTTCCGCTCAGCGGGGTTCCGCTTCGCCCGCCGGAATAGTGCTTCACGGACCTTGTGAAAACCTTGTGATCCTCGCTGCCCCGTGCGAGAGCCCCTGCTCGGGCCGGCCCGGTCGGCGGGCAGCCGTGGGCAGAGCCGCGCTCACGGTGCGTCGAAGGCACGCCCCGCAGCAATGCGAAGGGAAACTGCCACGGCGGCGCCCACCGCGGCCGGTCCACCGATGAGTTTCCGGCGGTCGCGCGGTCTACCCGTCGACGAAAGGAGCGCACCATGCGCGAGATCATCGTTTGCACGTTCCTGACGCTGGACGGCGTCATGCAGGACCCGGGCGGCCCGGACGAGGACCCCGAGAGCGGCTTCGAGCACGGCGGCTGGCAGAAGCCGGTGAGCGACGAAGAGGTCGGCGCGGCCATCGCCGGTTGGTACGAGCCCTCCGACGCGATGCTGCTCGGCCGCAAGACGTACGAGATCTTCGCGTCGTACTGGCCGACCGCCGACCCCGACAACCCGTTCACCCACCGGATGAACAGCATGCACAAGTACGTGGCGTCCCGGACCCTGAAGTCCGTCGAGTGGCAGAACTCCACGCTGCTGGAGGGTGACATCGTCGAAGCCGTACGGAAGCTGAAGGCGTCCGACGGCGGCGCCATCAACGTCGTCGGCAGTGGCGACCTCGCCCAGACCCTGATGAGGCACAACCTCGTCGACGAGTACCGGCTGACCGTCCATCCGGTGATCATCGGCACCGGAAAGCGGTTGTTCGCCGACGGAGCGATCCCCACCTCGCTGGAGCCGGTCAGCGTCTCGACGACGAAGGGCGGCACCGTCGTCGGCGTCTACCGGCCGAACGGTCAGCCCGGGTACGACAGCTACTCATGACGCCTGCGAGCGGACGGTGACATCAGAGCGGGGCCTGCGCCGGTTCCGCCGGCGTGGGCAGTCGGCCGAGGGACCGGTTGAAGCGGCGCAGCAGGAGTACGGCGGTGGCGGCGAGGCCGATGAGGAGGCCGAGCCAGATGCCGAGGGTGTCCACGCCGGCGGCGACGCCGAGGAGGGCAGCGGCAGGCAGGCCGACGAGCCAGTAGCCGACGAGGGTGACGCGGAAGCCACCCTTGGTGTCGTCGAGGCCCCGCAGCAGCCCTACGCCGATGTTCTGGGCACAGTCGAAGAACTGCAGCACCGCGGCGACCAGCAGCAGCTGCCTGGCGATCTCGACCGCCCTGCCGTCACCGCTGTCGAAGAAGGGTGCCAGTACCAGGCCGGGGGCGGTCACGTACACCAGGCCGACCACGGCCATCACCGCCGCCGCGCAGGCCAGGGCCGTGGTCTTCAGCCGCTGGGCAGCGGCCGGGTTGTGCAGCGCCAGCTCCCGGCTGACCCCGATGGACGCGGCGTGGGAGAGGCCGACGGCTATCTGGAAGACGATGTAGACGAGTTGGTTGACGGCGGTGTGCGCGGCCAGTGCCGACGTGCCGAAGCTCCCCGCGAAGAGGGCGACGACGAAGAAGAATCCCGCCTCGGAGCCGTATGTGGCGGCGATCGGCGTACCCAGCCCGGTGAGTCTGCGCAGGGTGGCCGGGCGGGTCTTCCAGATGCTGAGCGACAGTACGGGGGCGAGCCGGGCGTCGCGCCGTGCGGAGAGGTACAGGGCCACGCAGGACAGGGCGTGGACCAGGCTGGTGGACAGGCCGATGCCGGGCAGGCCCAGCTCGGGGAGGAACCAGGTGCCGTGAATGAAGGCCCAGTTGAGGCCGGCGTTGACGGCGATGGAGGCGAGGGTGATGCGGAGCAGAGCCTGCGGTCGGCGCATGCCGACGGTGAACTGCCGTATCGCCTGGAACCACAGGCACGGGACCAGTCCGGGCGCCATGCTGTGGAGAACGGGCTTCGCGGCCCGCACCACCTCCGGGTCCTGACCGAGCCAGATGACGGCGTGCCCGATGAGCACCATCAGCACGGCGCCCACGACACCGACCAGGGTCGACAGCAGCAGACTCGCCCGGACGAGGTCACGGACCTCCTCCTGGGCGCTCCCCGACGGCTCGGCCGATTCCGCCCGCGCGTCGGCCGCCGCGACCTGGTTGCCGACGGCGGTGACCATGCCGACGCCCATGGTGCGCAACTGGTTGAAGATCACCATGGCGAGGCCGCCCGCGGCCAGGGCCTCGGTGCCCAGAAGGCCCATCATGACGGTGTCGGTGGTGGTGAGAGCGACCTGGGCGAGCTGAGTGAGCGCCAACGGCACGGCCAGTGCGGCGAGGGTGCGGCTGTCGCCGAGGAGTCGGGCGAGGGCGGGCTGCATCGGTTCCGTTCCTGTGGGAGGGAAGGCGGTACGACGGGGTGCTACCCCTGGGCCTCCGGTGCGACGCGGCGGAGTTTGGCGAGCAGCTCGTCGACCTCTCGTTCGACGTCGGGGGAGAGCAGGCCTCGGGCGCTCATCCAGTCGTCGTCGAAGACGGTGTCCAGGTACTTCTCGCCACCGTCGTTGACCAGGGCGACCGTGGTGGTCCCCGGCGCCGACGAGGACATCCGGGTCAGCGCCTCGTACACCACTCCGCCCGCCGAACCCCCGAGCATCAGCCCGGTGCTGCGGGCCACCGTCCGGGCCGTGGCGAAGGCCTCGACGTCGCCGACCTTGACGCCCTCGTCGAGCAGCGAGTAGTCGACCATGGCGCCGATCGTCGCACCCTCCGGGGTGCCGGTGCCCGACTGGTGGTAGTCGTGGGCGGGCGGCCCGAAGGCGATGGACCCCTTGGGCTCGACCCCGACGATGCGGACCTCCGGCACGGTCCGGCGCAGCTCGCTCCCGGTGCCGAACAGTCCGCCACCGGTGCCGACGGCGCCGATCAGGACGTCGATACGGCCGTCCAGCGCGGCGTGCAGCTCATGCGCGACCGGGTGGTAGCCGAGCCCGTTGGCCCGGTTGTTGTGCTGCTCGGTGAAGTACGCGTTGTCCGACTCGGTGGCCATCCGCTCGGCCAGTTCCTCGCGCGCCGCCGTGGCGAGGTCCTCGTCGCCCTCGGCGGCCACGTAGACGAGTTCGGCGCCCATGGCCTTCATGGCGCGCAGCTTGTCCTTGGAGGCGTGGTGGTCGACGACGGCGGTGAACGTGTAGCCGCGCTCCGCGGCGACCACGGCGAGGCCGAGTCCGGTGTTGCCGGAGGTGGACTCGATGATCCGGCCGCCGGGGCGCAGCAGTCCGCGTTCCTCGGCGTCGAGGACCATCTGCAGGGCCATGCGTATCTTCGCCGTCCCGGTCGGGTTGCACTGCTCCAGTTTCAGCAGCAGTCGGGCGTCGCTCTCCGTGCGGCAGAGCTCGAAGAGCGGTGTGCCGCCGATGAGTTCGCAGACCCGGCGGACGACGGGCGGGTGGTGCGGGGGTGGTGTGTCCGGATGGCTCATGGCTGAGAACTCCCTACGGGTGGCGGTCCAGACGCCAGCGGGGGCGGGCGGAGGCCGAGCCGTGCGGAGACGGCTCGATGACGACCTTGGGCGGCAGCGGCAGTTCGTGGAACGCCGACTCGTTGGAGTCCATCTGGTAGCCCGCCGTGTTGTGGTAGACGAGCAGGTCGCCGACGGCCGGGCGGACGGGCAAGGGGAGTTTGCGCCAGGAGAGCATGTCCGACTCCAGGCAGGTGGCGGCCCCCACACAGGCCGGATACGGGCCGGCGTCGTCGCGGTCCGCGCGGCCGGCCGGGACGAGCACCGGGTCGGGCAGGAACTCGCTGCCGAACCACTGCTCGGAGAGACTGAGGCTGCTGCCGTCCACGGTGACGATGTCGTAGGCGTCGCGTTCCTTGACGCCCTGGACCCGCATGACGGTGCAGCCCGCCTGGTCCAGCAGCGCCCGGCCAGGCTCGACGAGCAGGGTCACCCCGGCCGCTCGCACGAGGTCGGCCACGCTCGACCTTTCGCCCGCCGGGGTCGTCGAGAGCAGGGCGGCGAGGGCCCCGGCTCCGGCGACGGGGGAGTGGTACGGGTAGTAGCCGGAGAAGGCCTTGTGCTGGTGGAAGTGCTCGGGGCGGGTGCTCTCGTGGAACCGGCGCCAGTCCTGCGCGTCCACATAGTCCACCGCGAAGCCGCCGCCGACGCTGACCCGGTCGGCCCGTAGCCCCAGCGCGCGGGCGCGGGTGCACAGCCGTACCGACTCTGCCGCCAGATCGGCCCGTTCACGGATGTCGTAGCCGGCGAGGTGGAAGCTGAAGCCCGCCATGACCACCTGCTCGGTGCGGCAGCGGCGCAGCGCCGACTCCATCTCGCCGTCGTCCAGCCCGAAGCGGCTGTGCGGCTGTCCGGGAGAAAGGCGACGCAGCAACGTCCGTGCGGTTCGGCCGAGTTCGCCCGCCAGCGCGAGGACGCGGTCCAGCTCGTCGAGGGCGTCGACCGCGACGAGCGCGCCGTGCAGCACGGCGACGCGCAGCAGATGGTCGTCCTTGGCCGGTCCGGTGACGATCAGGTCCGAACCCCGCACCCCGGCCGCCAGCGCCTCGCGCAGCTCCCCGTGGCTCGCCACGTCCACGCCCAGGCCCGCGACGGCCGCCCGCTCCGCGAAGACGGCGGCCTTGTTGGCCTTCTTGGCGTAGTAGACCCGGCCGTCCACGCCCGCCTCGGCGAACGCCTGCCGGAAAGCGGCGGCGTTCGCGTCGAACCGCTGCGGGAACAGCAGGTGGTAGGGCCCGCCGAGGCCGTGGCGCAGCTCGTGCAGGAGAGCACTGCCGGGCGGGGTGAGGAGCGCGCGCGACTCCTCGGTGGTGTGCGGAGGGAGGGCGGTGCTCACGTCCACAGCGGAACCGCCGTGCCCAGCCCCTGAGCGAGCGCGAGTTGTGCGAACCGGTGGCCGAGGGCGATGTCGGTGACGACGAGGCCGCTGTTGTACGCGAAGATCCGCTGCCCTGGCTCGGTGCGTCCTGCGGCGCGGCCGGCCAGCACCTGAGGCAACTCGGCGTGCACATCACGGAGTTGGCCGTCGGCGTCGGCCATGTCCGTTCCCGTGACGCGCATCTGGGCCTCGCTGGTGGCGACGACCCGGTCGGCGGTGTGCAGGGTGGAGGGGGCGATGCCGTAGCCGATCAGCACGGACAGCGCGGACGGCTTGAGCCATTCGGCCTCGACGGAGGCGGGGGTGCCCGGCCCTGCGGTGGCGAGGACGATGTCCGCGTCCCCGGTGACGGCCCGCAGGTCCGTCACCACCTCCAACTCGCGCTCGGGGAAGTACGCGTGCAGTTGCTCGCGCACGGCGCGGATGCCGTCCGGATGGGTGCCGAAGAGCATCAGCCGCTCCAGGTCCGGCAGCGTGGTCAGCAGGAACGGCAGGGCGAGCCGGCCCTGGGTGCCGGTGCCTATGACGAGGGCGCTGCGACTGCCCGGCGCGGCGAGTTCCCGGGCGAGCAGCGCGGACACCGCCGGGGTGCGCAGGGCTCCGATCCGGCCGCAGTCGAGCATCGCGACCGGCACCCCCGTCTCGTCGTCGTACAACGTCAGGGTCGTGTAGTAGTGCTGCTTGTCGCGGTCCTCGTGGAGTCCGTGCTTGTAGGAGGTTTTGATCGCGACGACCCCGCGCTCCCCGTCCCGGCCGAGCATCGCATAGGCGACGGAGTGGCCGTCCTCGGGCTTCACGGTGAGCTTGCGCGGGTTGTCGGAGCGGCCGTCGGCGAGCGTGCGGTAGGCCTGTTCCACCACGGAGACCACATCGGGCAGTGTGATGTCGATGCCGGCCACGTCGCTGGTGCTGAGGATCCGCAGGGTCCTGTCGTCGGGCATCACGGCCGCCTCCTCCTGGTTGTCGATGCGGGTCATGCGTACGCCTCCACAACGGCCTGTCCGTAGCCGTGCTCCGCCTCCTCGGCGGGCGGTCGGGTGCGGCGGCCCTCCACCCGTACGGAGGACCGCTTCAGCCAGCGGTCCGTGCCGTCGTACCGGGCCTTGAAGGGCACCCGGCCGTGGCTGACCAGGTCGTTGTCCACGACCAGGACCTCACCGGGGTCCAGGACCACCGCCACGCTCACACGGGCGAGCTCCCGCTCCAGTCGGGCGTAGGCCGCGCGGTGGTCCGCGGGCGCCCGGTGCAGCGGGGTGTACGCGGGATCGAAGCGCAGGGTCAGGCCCTCCTCCGACTGCCACAGCGTGGATACGGCCGGGGGTTCGCCCGTGTAGCCCCGGGCCTCCGCGTAGGCGTCGTCGGGCAGGATCGGCAGGACCGGGCGGCTGAGCAACTCGACCTCCGAGGCGGTGAGTTCGACCTTGCGGACGCTGGAGGCGGTGGTGGCGACCGAGTCGTGGTTGCGCATGCAGCCGAGGACCAGGAGGTGAGCCCGACCGGGGTGGAAGGCGTCCTCGGTGTGCGGGCTGAGCAGCACGGCGCTGCTGGCGCCGGTCTGCTCCTCCTCGTGGCCCGCGGACGGCACGATGTTGTGCACGAAGCGGCCCTCCTGCTGGCCCTCCCAGGCGATGGGCGTGCCCATCAGCGTGGAGAGCAGCAGCACGATCACGTCGTGCACGGCGCCGGCGTCACCGGCGGTCGACCAGTGGCCGGGGGTGGGGCCGATCTCGGTGTCGTCGACGGCCAGACCGCGCAGTACGAACAGGCCGTCGGCGGTGTCGACCGGGCGGCAGGCGTGGCGTAACCCGTCGCCCAACGAGGCTGCGACGGCGGGGACTTCGGCCAGCAGGCCGGGGTGGGTGGACGAGCCGTCGAACTCGGCGAGGAGGCTGCGGGCGGCGGCGGTCAGCCTGGCCGCCGAGTCGGGATCGAGCAGGCGTACGGGTGCGGGTCCCGTGGGCATGGGCGATCTGTCCGTTCCAGTGCGGGGGCGTGCGGGGCGCGTTGCAGTGGTCTACGGGCATGGAGGAGAAGACCCGCCGGAGCGAGCCGCGTGATCGGAGCGCGGTGGCCGGGGGCTCTTCGGCAACATAGCCAGCCACCGAAGAATAGGCAAGCCTTACCTAATTAGGATCTAGTCCACGTGGAGGCGGTCTTGTCATGGAGGAGCCCCGCAGGATAGGTAAGGCTAAGCAAATCTCGGCCAACTGCGCGAAAACGAGGGACAAGTGGAGCTGACGCGACGTCATGTGCTCTGGGCGGGCGGTGCGATCGGGGCGAGCGCCCTGCTCAGCGCCTGCGGTGGCGGCGACGAGCCGACCGCATCCGCCACCGGCGGTTCGGCCAAGCCGGTGAAGGGCGGAACCCTCCGGGTCGGCGCACTCGGCCGCGCCGGCGCCCTCACCCGGGACCCGCACGGCACCCAGGCCAACGAGAGCGACTACCTCATCATCAGCCTCGTCCACGACACCCTGACCGTCCCCGGCGTCAAGCCCAACACCGTCCCCCGCCTGGCCGCGAGTTGGAAGGCCTCGCCCGACCTGAAGACCTGGCGGTTCACCCTCGCCAAGGGCGCCGCGTTCCACGACGGTTCCCCCGTCACCGCCGAGGACGTCGTCTTCTCGCTCAAGCGTCTGCGCGCCACCCCGGCCGGCGCCTCCCGGCTGCCCGGCATCCAGGAGAAGAACATCTCCGCCGAGGGCGACGACACCGTCGTCATCGTCTCCGACTACGCGAACGCCGAACTGCCGCTGCTGGTCCGGCTCACCACCTTCGTCATCCCCAAGGGCACCACCGACAAGGACATAGCCACAGCCCCCGGCACGGGCCCCTTCAAGCTCGACTGGTACCGCGGCGGCAACGCCCGCCTCGTACGCAACGAAAACTGGTACGGCGGAGACGTCCTCCTCGACGCCGTCGAGGTCAAGATCTTCGAGAGCCCGCAGGCCATGGCGAGCGCCCTGCTCGCCGGCCAGATCGACCTCGCCTCCAACGTCGGCGCCGTCGCCGCGCGCACCGCCGAGAACCGCAAGGACATCCAGACCGTCCGCCGCCCCAACGACATGGCCATGCCCCTCGTCATGCGCACCTCCGGCGGCCCGTTCGCCGACGCCAGGGTCCGACAGGCACTGCGCCTGGCCGTCGACCGCGAGGCCATGGTCGAACAGGTCCTGTCCGGCTACGGCACCGTCGCCAACGACATCCTCGGCACCGGCGACCCCGCCTACGACAAGAGCGTCCCGCAGCGTGCCCGCGATCTCGCCAAGGCCAGGCAACTGTTGAGGGAAGCCCGGTTCGACACCTCGAAGACCTACGAGCTGTACACCACCGAGGACATCGCCGGTCTCGCCGAGTCGGCCACCCTCTTCGCCACCCAGGTCCGCGAAGCCGGCGTCAAGGTCAAGGTCGTCAAGCAGGAGTCGGCCACCTTCTGGGACAAGACCTGGCTCAAGGGCGACCTCTACACCACCTACTGGGGCACCAACGACTCGGTGGTGTTCTTCGCCAGCAAGACGCTGGTCTCCGACAGCGGCCAGAACGAGGCCGGCTGGAAGGACCAGGCCTTCGACGCGGCTTACGAGAAGGCCATCGGCACCGCCGACGCGAGCGCGCGCACCGACCTGCTGAAGGAACTCCAGCGGATCGAGCACGACAGGTCCGGCTACCTCCTGTGGGGCATGGCCGATGGCATCGACCTCGCCGGGGCCAAGGTCAACGGGCTCCCCAGACTGCCCGGTTACGGCAGGGTCCAGCTCGAGCGCGCATGGCTGGCCCATTGACCGCTGACACGGCCGCGCCCGCGGGGCCTCCTCCCGGCGTGGACAAGGCCCCGCGGGCGCGTGCTCCCGTCACGCTGCTCGCCGCCCGGGCCGGCCTCGTCGTAGTGAAACGTGCGGTGCTGCTCGCGGTGCTCCTGGCGTCGGTCTTCGGCACGGTCGAACTGCTGCCGGGCGACGCCGCCGACGCCACCTCCGAGCGCGGGGAGAGCGCCGCCGACACCGCGGCGCGACGCAGACTGCTCGGCCTGGACCGGCCGGTCGTGGAACGCTTCTGGGACTGGATGAGCGGCCTTCCCGCCGGGGACCTGGGCGTGTCGGCACGCGGCGAGAAGGTCACCGACCTGGTCTCGTCGGCGTTCCCCAACACCCTCCTCCTCGGCGGCCTCGCGCTGCTGCTGACCGCCATGGTCTCCCTGGCCCTCGGCTGCTGGGCCGCGCTCCGGCCCGGCGGGCGCGCCGACGGCCTGATCTCCACCACCGCCACCGCGGTCCTCGCCCTGCCCGAATTCGTGGTCGCCGTCGCCCTGGTCCTGGTGCTCTCGCTGTGGACGGGCTGGCTGCCCGCCGTCACCCTCACCGGCGCCGACGGAACCCCCGCGGACTGGACCATGCTGATCCTGCCCGTGCTCGCCCTGACCATCCCGCAGGCCGGCTGGAACGTACGCATCGTGCGAGCCGCCCTCGCCGACGAGGCCCGCGCCCCGCACGTGGAGGCCGCCGTCCTCGACGGGCTCCCGCCGCACCGCATCCTCACCCACCATGTCCTGCCCGGCGCCCTGCCCACCATCGCCGCCGGCCTCGCCACCTCCACCGGCATGCTCCTAGGCGGCGCCGTCGTGGTCGAAACGATCTTCAACTACCCCGGCGTCGGCTCGGTCCTGGCCTCCGCCGTGACCGACCGCGACAGCCCTGTCATCGCCGGCGTGACGGCCCTGTCGGGCGCGGTCCTCACGGGCGTGCTGCTGCTGGCCGACCTGGTACGGGACCTGACGGCAGGAGTACGCCGATGAGCACCCGGTCACGGGCCACCGCCCTGCGGATACTGCCCGCGATGTTGCTGGTCTGCCTCGCCCTCGCCGGGACCTGGCTCGCTCCGCATCCCATCGACGCCCCCGTCACCGCGCCGTACGCGGAACCCGGCGGGGACGCCCTGCTCGGCGGCGACCAACTGGGCCGTGACGTGCTGAGCAGACTGCTGGCCGGCGGGCGCGAACTGGTCCTGTCCTCGCTGCTCGTCGCGGCGCTGGTCACCGCCGGTGCCGCGGTGCTCGGCGCGATCGGCGCCCTGCGCCCTCGCGCCGGACGCCTGGTGGAACGGACCGCCGACGTGCTGATGCTGCTGCCCGCCGTGCTCGGCATCCTCCTCGTCACCCTGTCCTGGCCGGACGGAGGCCGGCTCGCCGTGATCGCCGCGGCCGTCGTGCTCGGCGTGCCCTACGCGGTACGGCTCGCGGCCGGCGCGGCGGCGCCGGTGGCAGCCTCCGGCTACGTCGAGGCCGCGGCGGCGAGCGGCGAACGACTGTGGCATCTCGTGCTGCGCGAGATCCTGCCCAACCTGCGCGCCACCCTCCTCGCCCTCTTCGGCCTGCGCTTCGTCGCCGCCGTCTACCTCGTCGCCACCGCGGGCTTCCTCCAGGTGGGGCCCCAGCCTCCCGCCGCCGACTGGTCACTGATGATCCGCGAGAACTCGTCCGGCATCATGCTCAACCCCTGGTCCGTCGTCGCCCCCGGTCTCGCCATCGGCTTCCTCGCCCTCAGCGTCAACCTCGCCGCGGCGGCCCTCGCTCCCCAGACCGGCCGGAAGGCGGTGACCGTCCTGTGAGCCACACACCCGACCGGTCAGCCTTGCCGGCCACCGCCGCGGCCCGGGTCACGGACCTCACCGTGGCCGCCCCCGACGGGCGGATCCTGCTCCAGGACGCGCAACTCACCTTGCGACCGGGCCGGCTGGTGGCGCTGACCGGCCCCTCGGGTTCGGGCAAGACCACGCTGCTGCGCGCCCTCACCGGCCTCCTGCCACCCGGTGCCGAGCGCACGTCGGGGAACGTCGAGGTCCTGGGCCGTGACGTCTTCGCTCTGCCCGAACGGGACTTGCGGGCCCTGCGCCGCGAACGGCTCGCCTACGTCGGCCAGGACCCCGCTTCGGGGCTGAACCCCCGGATGCGTGTCCGCTCCCTCCTGCGCGAACTCTCCGGCGACCGCTCCCCGGAGGCGGTACGGGCACTCCTCGCGGAGGTCCGGCTCCCGGACGACGGCCGCCTCGTCATGCGGCGGCCCGCGGCCCTGTCCGGCGGACAGCAGCGCCGCGTGGCTCTTGCCCGCGCCCTGGCCCGCCGCCCCCGAGTCCTCCTCCTCGACGAGCCGACCGCCGGCCTGCACCCCGAACTACGTTCCGACATAGGTGAGTTGCTGTGCCATCTGGTCCGCGAGCACCAGCTGGCCGTCGCGCTGTCCTGCCACGACCCCGAACTCGTCGAGCAGATCGCGGACGAGGTGGTGGAACTGCGCACGCAACCCGTACGACCGCGCGCTTCCCGCGTGACCGCCACACCCCGCACGGACCCGGCGGCGCGTGGGCCGCACGAAAGCGGACCCGCCCACGCACCCGTGCTCGACGTGAGCGACCTCCGGGTCACTTTCGGCCGACGCTCGAACGCCCCGGTACTGGACGGCGTGACGCTGTCCGTCGCCCCCGGATCGGCGACCGGCATCGTCGGCGCCTCGGGCTCCGGAAAGACCACCCTCGTCCGCGCCGTGGTCGGACTCCAACCGGCCGGCGCCGGCGTGATCCGCCTCGACGGCGTACCGCTCAGCACCGGTCTGCGCGGCCGCGCCCGCGAACAGCGACGCCGTATCCAGCTCGTCACGCAGAACCCCCTGGGCGCGCTCAACCCCAGCCGCACGGTGGGCGGCGCGATCGGCAGGCCGCTGCGGCTGCACCGGCGGTGCGCGCCCGGTGAGGTGCGGACCCGGGTCGTCGGTCTCCTCGAACAGGTGCGCCTCGCAACGGATTTCGCCTCCCGCTATCCGCACGAACTGTCCGGCGGGCAGCGACAGCGGGTCGCCATCGCCCGAGCGCTGGCGGCCGATCCCGACGTACTGATCTGCGACGAGGTGACCTCGGCGCTGGACCCCGCCACCGCCGAGGCGATCATGGACCTGCTGGTCCGGCTCCGAGAAGAACGCGGCACAGCCCTTGTGCTCATCAGCCACGACCTCCCTCTCATCGCCGCCCGCACCGAAACGGTCACCGTCCTGGACGCCGGCCGCACCGTGGAATCCGGCCCCACGCCAACTGTCTTCACCGACCCGACCCACCCGGCGACGCGGGCCCTCCTGCAAACCCCGGCCGAGTCCCGCCATGAGGCGGCCACGCACTCCGGACACGACGATCCCCCGTCAAGCGCCTCACCCGCGGCACGACAGCCGACCTCAACCACGTTCGGCTCGCCGAGGACCTGAAGGGGATGCTCCCGTACTGCGCCCCCATGGCGAGTGCAGGCACTCGCGGCCGCTTCCGCTCCACGGCCTGACGTGTCCCGGCCGGACCGAGGGGAATCACGAGCTGCCGACCGCCACCTCCGACACCTCCGCCACCTCCGCCGCCGCGGCCAGATAGGCCAGTACCAAGGGCCGTTCGTCGTCCCGGTGGGCAGCCACCGCGAGCCGGGACGGACCGACCAAGGCGGCGCTGGAACAGCTGTCGGAGGGCCTGGCGGACGAGGTGACCCCGTTCGGCATCGAGGTGCTGATCGTGGAGCCCGGCGCATTCCGCACCAACCCGTTCGCCAAGGGGGCGGCCTACTTCTCCACAGAGCACCCGGCGTACGCGGAGAAGGTCGGCGCCACCAGGAGGCAGGTGTGCGATGGCGACGGCGCCCAGCCCGGGGACCCCGCGAAGGCGGCCGCCGCGATCCGGCTGGCACTGGACGCGGAGCACACCCCACTGAGGCTCGCCCTGGGCGGCGACGCGGTGGACCTCCTGGTAGGACACCTCGGCTCGGTCCGCGCCGAACTCGCCGAATGGGAGAAGGTCTCCCGGGGGACGAACTTCGACACACAGTGACTGGCTGACGCGGCTACCGGAGTATGGCGTCCGTGACCGGCGCCTCGTCTCCTCCGCCGCGCAACGTGTCCGAGCGGCGAAGGCCGGACGAAGCCGCCGATCCTTACGCCGTGACGCGGAGGAAGGGTTCCGACCCGGCGGTCCTTCTTCTTGGCGACGGACTGACCTTACTCAGGCGGTGGTTGAGTACGTGCGCCCATGCCTGGTGCTTCTGGCGCGGGCAGGATTCGTACAGCGGCGCAGCAAGGAGCGCCGGTCTGATGCAGCTGATCCGCTGGGGGTTCCTCGTGTCGCGTCGTGTCGTTCTGTCCCTGACCGCCGGTGTCGTCGTCCTGGGCGGTGCCGGGGCCCTCGCTCTTGCCCACGCCGGGGGCCGGCCCCCGGCGCTGGCGCACAGCACGGCCCGTTACGCCGCCCCCGAAGGCGATCGGGATGGTTCGTTGACCTTCACCGCTGACGTCATGGCGTCCTCCGGTGTGAAGAGCCTGAAGGTCCTGGCCTGGCCGGCGAAGTCGACGTTCGCGAGGAAGGGGCTGACCGCCGAGGACATGGCGGCTGCGGAGGCGGCGGTGTGCAGGCCGGCCGGTGGGGACGTCGTGCGCTGCACCTACAGGGTCCCCGTGGCGCCGGCCGATGCCGAGGGGTCTCCGCGCGGTCTGTGGCACGTCGCCGTCCTGGCCACCGCGAAGGACGGCGACACAACGCTGAACACCAAGGCGGCGGACTTCACCGTGATGTGATCCGCACGCACGCGATCGCGGCACCTGTGCGGTTCAGGCCAATGTGCGCCCGCATGTCCGGGGTCGAGGTCAGGCTGGTGGAAGACTCCTTCGCATGAATCGTCGACGGAGTCGAAACATTTCGAAGCACATCGAGGCGGGGTTCCGCGGCTCGGCAGCCGGGTGTCGCAGGTCAGCGGCGTGCCCTCGGAAGTGGAGAGGCGCGCCGACGAGCCCGGACGTCGGGGGATGTTGACATGCTCGAAGGTCTCTCTAGTATCCGTGACGCCTGACTTTCCGAACGACGCATCGAAAGTGCGAGTACGGAACCCCCATGGGTGTCATGAGCGTGACATCCCCTCCCGTAAAGGAGCCCCGGTGCGCAGACCCAGACGATCAGGCGGACGAGGACTGCTCCAACTCCTCGCGGCCGCCGTGCTCACGGTCACCGCGTCCATGACGGCCTCCGCGCCCTCCGCCGCCGCGCCCGGCAGTCCCGCGCTCACGCCGCCCCTGGGCTGGAACAGCTGGAACAGTTTCGGCTGCGGGATCACCGAGGCCCAGGTGCGCCAGGCCGCCGACGCGATGGCGTCCTCGGGCATGCGTGACGCCGGTTACCGGTACGTGGTGGTCGACGACTGCTGGTTCGACCCGCAGCGTGACGCGGCGGGCAACCTGCGCGCCAACCCGACCAAGTTCCCGAGCGGGATGAAGGCGCTCGGCGACTACATCCACGGCAAGGGCCTGAAGTTCGGCATCTACCAGGTGCCGGGCGAGCGCACCTGCGCGCAGACCAGCGGCGCCTATCCGGGGTCGACGGGCAGCAGGGGACACGAGGCACAGGACGCCGCCACGTTCGCGTCGTGGGGCGTCGACTACCTCAAGTACGACTGGTGTTCCTCCAGCGGCACCCGTGACGAACAGGTCGCTCGCTTCACGCTGATGCG
The DNA here is from genome assembly GCF_044740925.1 of Streptomyces sp. NPDC088254. NCBI lineage: Bacteria > Bacillati > Actinomycetota > Actinomycetes > Kitasatosporales > Streptomycetaceae > Streptomyces > Streptomyces sp. NPDC088254. The sequence continues at coordinate 1,326,013 of NZ_JBIURQ010000001.1, forward strand.
CGACGCGCTGCGTGCCACCGGGCGCCCGATCGTCTACAGCATCAACCCCAACAGTTTCCACGCCATCACCGGCTCCACGTACAACTGGGGCGAGGTCGCCGATCTGTGGCGGACGACCGAGGACCTGCTCGACATCTGGCAGAACGGCAACACCAACAGCTACCCGATGGGCGTCGGCAACGTCCTCGACGTCACCGCGCCGCTGGCCTCGCAGTCGGGTCCGGGACACTGGAACGACCCCGACATGCTGGTCGTGGGCCGGCCCGGCCTGTCACTGACGGAGTCCCGCTCCCACTTCGCCCTGTGGGCACTGCTGGGCGCCCCGCTCATGGCCGGCAACGACATCCGCACCATGTCCGCCGACGTGAGCGCGATCCTGCGCAACCCGCGTCTGCTGGCGGTGAACCAGGATTCCCTGGGCGCCGGCGGGCGCAGGGTGCGCGACGACGGCAGCACCGAGGTGTTCGCCAAGCCCCTGTCCGACGGCTCGGTCGCGGTCGGCCTGTTCAACCGGGGATCAGGCGCCGCCACGGTCACCACCACGGCCGCGCAAGTAGGCCTCACCGGCGGCTCGTTCAGTCTCACCGACCTGTGGACCGGCGGCACGTCGAGCACGTCCGGGCAGATCTCGGCGAGCGTCCCTGCCCACGGTGTGGCGGTGTTCCGGGTGACCGGCGGCAGCCCGCTGGCCGCCACCACCTCGCGGCTGCGCGGCAACGCCTCCGGCCGCTGCATGGACGTCGACAACGCCTCCACCGCGGCCGGGGCGACGGCACTGATCTGGGACTGCCACACCGCCGCCAACCAGCTGTGGACCACCTGGGCCGGCGGCGAGATCCGCGTCTACGGCGACAAGTGCCTGGACGCCTCCAACCAGGGCACCGCCGACGGCACGCGGGTCATCATCTGGCCCTGCAACGGCCAGAACAACCAGAAGTGGACCGTCGGCTCCGACGGAACTGTCCGCAACGTCCACGCGGGGCGGTGCCTCGACGTCAACGGGTCCGGCGCCGCCAACGGAACCCCGCTGGTGCTGTGGAGCTGCAACGGCCAGACCACCCAGAAGTGGACGCGCACATGACCCACGCAGCGCACTCGTCAACCTCACGTCCGCCCGTCGACGCCCTCCGGAGGTCACGATGATCCCGGCTCCGCCGTCGCACGCCACCGGCACCAGGCTGGCCCGGGCAGTCGCCTGGACCCTGGGACTGCTGCTGGCGTTCGCCGTCGTTCCCGCCGCGGTCGGTCCCACCGCCGCCCGGGCCGACAACCCCCTCGTCCAGCACGTCTACACCGCCGATCCGGCCCCGTTGGTCCACAACGGGCGGGTCTACCTCTACACAGGGCACGATGAGGACGGCTCCACCTACTTCACCATGAAGGACTGGCGGGTGTGGTCCTCCGCCGACATGGTGAACTGGACCGACCACGGTTCACCGCTCAGCCTGGCCACCTTCAGCTGGGCGTCCGCCGACGCGTGGGCCGGACAGGCCGTGGAGCGCAACGGCCGGTTCTACTGGTACGTACCCGTGAAGAACCGGGCGACCGGCCGGATGGCCATCGGCGTAGCGGTGTCGAACAGCCCCACCGGCCCGTTCCAGGACGCCCTCGGCCGTCCGCTGGTGGAGAACGGGGAGATCGACCCTACCGTCTTCATCGACGACAACGGCCAGGCATACCTGTACTGGGGCAATCCGAATCTGACGTACGTCAGGCTGAACGCCGACATGACGTCCTACTCGGGCAGCCCCACCAGGATCCCGCTCACCACCGCGGGCTTCGGCGCCCGCACCGGTGACCCCAACCGTCCCACGCTGTACGAGGAGGGCCCCTGGGTCTACAAGCGGAACGGCCTGTACTACATGGTGTTCGCGGCCAAGTGCTGCTCGGAGTTCATCGCGTACTCCACGGCGCCCGGCCCGACCGGGCCCTGGACCTACCGCGGGACGGTCATGCCCACCCAGGGCAGCAGTTTCACCAACCACCCGGGGATCGTGGACTTCAAGGGCGGTTCGTACTTCTTCTACCACAACGGCGCCCTCCCGGGCGGCGGTGGCTTCACCCGCTCGGTGGCGGTGGAGAAGTTCGCGTACAACGCCGACGGCACGCTCCCGGTGATCAACATGACGAACGGCGGCGCCCCCCAGAACGGCACGCTCAACCCGTACGCACGCCAGGAGGCCGAGACGCTCGCCTGGGGATCCGGGATCGAGACCGAACCGGCCGGCGAGGGCGGAATGAACGTCGGCTGGATCGACAACGGCGACCACATCAAGGTCAAGGGCGTGGCCTTCGGGCCGGGAGCGTCCTCCTTCACCGCGCGCGTGGCCTCGGGCAGCGGCGGCGGCACCGTCGAACTGCGCCTGGGTTCGCCGAGCGGGACGGTCGTGGGCCGATGCAGTGTCCCGAACACCGGGGGCTGGCAGAACTGGACGACGGTGACCTGCCCGGTTGCCGGCGCGGCGGGAACCCAGGACCTCTACCTGCGATTCACCGGCGGCAGCGGATACCTGCTCAACATGAACTGGTGGCAGTTCACCCCCAGCACCCCGGGCACCACCGCGAAGGCACCGCGGTAACCGCAGAAGGGCAGTCGCACGATGACAAGGACAAGATCCCTCTTATGGCCCGCCCTGGTCGCGGTGCTGGTCGTCCTGAGCATGGGCGGCACGCCGCTGGGGGCGATGGCCGGGGCGGCTTCGCATCGCCCTGACTCCGGAGCCGCGGGCCCTTGGGACGGCTGGGACGGCTGTGCAGTGGATCTTATCGGTGGTCTACTGGGTGCCTGGTCCGGCAGCAGCCGGCATGAAGCGAGAGAAGAGCATGTCTGCAGGTAGGAACGAACACGGTCAGCCCATCGGCCGACCGCTGCCTGACTGGACGGTGCGTCCGGCGCCCGCCCGGGTCACCCTCGTCGGCCGCTTGTGCCGGGTGGAGCCTCTTGACGTGGACCGCCACGCCGACGACCTGTACCACGCTTACGCCCTGGCGGCGGACGGCAGGGACTGGACGTACATGATGGCCGGTCCGTTCGCCGACCAGGACGACTACCGCAGCCATGCGGTGGCGATGACACAGACAGACGACCCCCTGCACTACGCGGTCGTCGACCTCGCCACCGGCAAGGCGATGGGCACCCTCTCCCTGATGCGCCAGGAGCCGTCCGACGGTGTCGTGGAGGTGGGGAACGTGGCGTTCTCGCCCTTGCTCAAGCAGACCCCCGTCTCGACGGAGGCGCAGTTCCTGCTGATGTCCTACGTCTTCGACGAACTCGGCTACCGGCGCTACGAGTGGAAGTGCGACAGCCTCAACGCGCCCTCGCGCAAGGCGGCACTGCGGCTCGGCTTCACCTTCGAGGGGATCTTCCGCCAGGCCGTGGTGTACAAGGGCCGCAACCGGGACACCGCCTGGTACTCCGTCATCGACTCCGAGTGGCCACAGGTCGGAAAGGCGCTTCGGGAGTGGCTCTCGCCCGACAACTTCGATGCGGACGGCCGGCAGCGGCAGTCCCTGTCCGCTGTACGCGCCGCCGGTGCGAACACCGGCGCGGAGCGGGCGCTCTGAGCTTCGGTGCAGTACTGCGCACCCGGGGCCGGCACGCACCCCGTGTGGGTGGGCCGTCGCGCGGCGGGTGAGGTGGTCGGCGTGGTGGTATCGGTGGATGGAAGGCCCAAGCTGCTCGCGCGGAAGGAGACCGACGCCGCCGTCACTTGCCCCAGATCCTCCGGTACGCCTCGCGGTAGCCCGCTGGATCCCACGTCGTCGCGCCGTCGCTGTTGCCGGCCGTGGTGATGTGGACGGGGGCCACGTAGCCACTGGCGGGTCGGCCGGAGAAGGCACGGTTGAACTCGTCGACGATCTGCCAGCCCTGCTGGGACAGCGGTTCGGGCACGGTGGCGGCCTGGTACAGCCTGTCGTCGATGCGCTGGAAGGCGGAGGGATCGCCGTCGCCTGCGCCGATGTTGAACGGCGGACCGGAGCCCTTCTCGCCGGCCGCTCGGAACGCGGCGGCCGCGTCGGCGAAGTACAGGTCGTTGATGGCGACGGAGTGGGTCCACCTGCTCCGGAAGCGGGAGAGGAGAGAAGCGATCACCTGAGGGGTGCGGCTGCTCGCGTCCGGGATCGGGATGTTCTCGTACGCCAGGAGTTCCACGCCCGAACAGGTGGCCAGCTCCTTTCTGATCAGGTCCGACTTGTGCCTGGCGAAGGGGATGGATGCGTCGGTGATGACGACGACTCCGGCTCGACCGTGGGAGTGCGCGATGATCCACCGCGCGCTGATTCCGGCGACGTCCTCGACCCGAGTGGTGACGTTGGTGAAGAGCTCGGGCCGTCGGCTGGGACCGGGAGCGGCCACGGCGTGCCAGCCGACGAGCGGGATGCCCGCCGCGTCTGCCCGGGAGACCTGCTGTGAGGTCGAGTCGGGGTCGAAGCCGCCGACGACGATGCCGGAGGGCCTGACCGCCACGGCTTGGCTCATGGCTGCCTGGATGCCGGCCGGGGTGCCCCCGCCGTCGATCACCCGGACGTTCCAGCCGATGACCCGCGCCGCTTCCCGTACTCCGTTCGCGGCGCCGGCGACTCCGGGGTTGGTCATGGTCTGGGCGACATAGACGATGGTCTTGCCGGGTGCAGCGGCGGGGCCGGTGGTCGGCCCGTTCCAGAACACTTCTTTCTTCTCCGCCCTGCTCACAGCGGCCTGAGCCCCGGCGAGGACCGCGGGGCAGCCGCTCGGGCCCCCGGTGGACTCGCCGGCTCCGATCTGCGAACCGCGTTCGCAGCCCGCGAGGACGGCTGCCGCGGCCAGCAGGGCGCAGGCGGCGAGCCGTACCCGGTGGCGGGCGATGGTGGCCTTGCGGTTGCCGTCGCTGTGCACGAGAGCTCCTCACGGAGTCATGGGCGGGAGGACGTGGCCGGACAGGGAGGCGTCGCCCGTGGTGTGGGTCATGGGGCGGTTCCTTCACGGCCACCGTCCCGCGTCGGGGGGAACGGCGGGTCCGTCGGTCCGGCGGGCGAGGCGCGGGGGGCCGCAGCGTCGGTGCGCAGTCGACGGCGGGCGGAGTAGCCGGCCAGTCCGACGGCGAGGAGCAGGGTGGCTCCGTGGAACAGCGGGACCGTCCAGAAGTCGGCTCCCATCTGGCCGATGCCGGTGAGGCCGACGGCCAGGACGGCGACGGCGACCACGGTGCCCAGGGCGTTGGGCCGGCCGGGCCTGATCGCCGTGGCGCCGAGCAGTGCGCCGACGAAGGCGGGCAGCAGGTAGTCGAGCCCGACGCTGGGGTTGCCGATCTGCTGCTGCGCCGCGAGCAGCACCCCGGCGAAGCCGACGATCAGTCCCGACGCGGTGAACGCGTAGACGGTGTACCTCGGAGTCGGGATGCCGACCAGGCCGGCGGCGCGCGGATTCGACCCGATGACGTACAGGTACCGGCCGAGCGGCAGCCGTTCCAGCACCAGCCAGAGGACGACCGTGAGCGTGAACACGTAGAAGGCGGGGACGGGCAGGCCCAGGAACGTGGAGTCGTAGACGTCGGTGAACGCCGCGGGGAGGCCTTGCGCTCCGGGGACGATCCGGCCGCCGTCGGTGACCCAGCCCGTCACGGCGTACATCATGCTGCCGGTTCCGAGGGTGGCGATGAAGGAGTCGATCCGGCCGAACACGACGATGACACCGTTGACGACGCCGACGGCCGCCCCTCCGACGATCACCGCGAGACAGGCGAGCGGCCAGGGCCACCCGACCTCGACGATGAGCTGCATCACCATGACGTGTGCGAGCCCCAGGCCGTAGCCGATCGAGAGATCGAACGCGCCGGTCACGACGGGGACCATCGCGGCGAGCGCGAGGACGGCCGGGATCGACTGGTTGGACAGGATCGAGTCGACGGTGGCCGACGTGGGAAACGTATGCGGCAGGGTGAGGGAGAAGATCAGGAAGAGCACGCCGGTGAGGGCCGGCAGGCCGTAGGCCCCGATGAGGTGACCGCCTCGGCCCGTCCTCCTCGGCCCGCCCGGTCGGCCGAGCCGGCTCAGCGCGCGCGCTCGCCGGCGTCGGGGCCGGGGCCGGGGCGAGGAGGGTGACGGCGAGGCGGTCATGGATTCGTCGCGGTTCCGGAAGGCGGCAATGCCGAAGCCGACCGGGTGAGCCCGGCGACGGTGAGGTCCGGTCCGCTCAGCTCCGACGTCACGGATCCGCCGACGAAGACCAGAGCCCGTCCGCACACGTCTGCGACCTCCTCGAAGTCGGTGGAGATGAGCAGGACCGCGAGGCCGTCCGCCAGCGCCTCGTCCAGCAACCGGTAGACCGCGGCCTTGGCTCCCACGTCCACGCTCGCCGTGGGTTCCTCGAGGATGAGCAGGCGCAGGTTCACCCGGAGCCACCGGCTGATCATCACCTTCTGCTCGTTACCACCGGACAGGGTTGCGATGGGAGCCTCACAGTCCTGGGGCTGGATCGCGAACCGCTCCATGAGGGCGGTGGCCTCGGCGCGTTCGCGAGGGGGGTTCATCCACCGCGGTGTCGGCGGGCCGCCTGCATGGGGATTGGCCAAGAGGTTCTCCCGCACGGTCAGCCCGGCGAGACAGCCCTCCCGCTGTCGGTCCCCGGGCACCAGGCCGACACCCAGACCCACGGCGTCGGCGACCGTACGAGGGCGGTACGGTCGGCCGCCGAGGAGTACCGTCCCGGCGAGGATGGGCCGGGCGCCGGCGAGGGCTCGCCCCAGGTCCATGTGTCCGGCGCCCGAGAGGCCGACCAGGCCCAGGACCTCTCCGGCCTTGAGTTCCGCACTGACCGGCCCCGCGCCCGCGGTCCGTACGCCCTCAAGGGTCAGGACGGCGGGGCCGTCGGAGACCACGCGGGCGGGACGGCGCTCCGCCGGTTCCTCGCCGACGATGTCGTGCACCAGGCGGGCACGGCTGCGGTCGGCGAGCCGGCCGTGCACGACGAGGTGTCCGTCGCGCAGAACCGCGAAGGCGTCGGCCACCTCGTACACCTCGTCCAGGCGATGGCTGACGTAGAGGATGGCGTGCCCCCGGTCGCGCAGGGCGTGCAGAACCCGGAACAGCCGGGTGCAGTCAGCGGCCGGGAGGCGGGCGGTCGGCTCGTCGAGGACGATGACCCTCGCCCGCGACGCGAGGGCGCGGGCGATGGCGACCAGGGAGCGTTCGGCGGGGGAGAGGCGGGCGATCGGTGTGTCGGCGTCGAGATGCGCTGCGACGATCCGCAAGGCCCCCGCGCAGTTCTCGCGGGTCCGCCGCCACGAGATCAGTCCGGCGCGGCGCGCGTACCCGGTGCACAGGGCGATGTTCTCCGCGACCGACATCCACTCCACGAGGCCGAGGTCCTGGTGGATGAAGGACATGCTGTGCGATGCGGCGTGACTTCCCAGTGGATGCCCGTCCACCGTGATCTGCCCCTCGTCGGCCCGGTGGACGCCGGAGAGCACCTTGATGAGCGTGGACTTCCCGGCGCCGTTGGGGCCCAGGAGGGCGAGGACGCTGCCGGCGTGGACGTCGAGGTCGACCCCGGACAGCGCGACGGTTCCGCCGAACCTCTTGCGGAGCCCACGGATCCGGACCAGAGGCTCCGCTTCGGGGAGCGGAATCGACTGGTCAGAGGTGTCGGGAGCGTCGTACACGGACATCTCCCCGGGCTCGGCGTGGCACGTTCTTCCCGACTTTCACGAGAGGCACCGACAGATCAGATGATGACATTTCGGCCATCGCATGTGAGGCATTGCCGTCAAACACCGGCGAGCCCGCACTCGGCCCAGATGACCTTGCCCTGCGGGAGGTAGCGCGTCCCCCAGCTCCGTGACAGCTGCGAGACGAGGAACAGGCCACGGCCGCCCTCGTCGGTTCCGGCCGCGCGACGCAGGTGCGGGGCGGTGTTGCTGGCGTCGGAGACCTCACAGATCAAGGTTCGGGCATGGAGGAGCCGTACCCGGATGGGCCCGGCGCCATGGCGGACGGCATTGGTGACCAGCTCACTGATCACGAGCTCCGCGGCGAACGCGGCCTCGTCGAGCCCCCAGTCGGCGAGCTGCCGGACGGCGGCGGCGCGCACTTCGCCGACCAGGGCCGGGTCGGCGGGCAGTTCCCAGGTGGCGATCCGGTCGGGGTCCAGGGCGTGGGTACGGGCGACGAGCAGGGCGATGTCGTCGCAGGGATGAGCGGGCGCGACGGTGTCCAGGACAGCTTGACAGGTCTCCTCCGGCGTGCGGCCCGAGTGGGCCAGGACGCCCCGCAGCTGGTCGAGGACCACGTCGACGTCGCGTCGCCGGTCCTCTATGAGTCCGTCCGTGTAGAGCACGAGCCGGCTGTCCCCGGGAAGGTGGAAGTCGGCGGCCTCGAAGGGCAGGCCGCCGAGACCGAGAGGAGCTCCGGGAGGCAGTTCGGGGAAGGACACCGTGCCGTCGGGGTGGACCACCGCGGGCGGAGGATGGCCCGCGCGGGCCATGGTGCACTGTTGCGAAGTCGGATCGTAGATCGCGTACAGGCAGGTGGCGCCGATGGCGCCACCGCCGTCCGAGGTCGGGTCCTCCCGGTCCAGGCGTCCCACCAGGTTGTCGAGGTGCGTGAGGACGTCCTCCGGAGGGAAGTCGAGTTCGGCGAAGCTGCGTGCGGCGGTGCGCAGTTGGCCCATGGTGGCGGCGGAGAGCATGCCATGGCCGACGACGTCCCCGACGAAGAGGCCGACACGGGTACCCGAGAGGGGAACCACGTCGTACCAGTCTCCGCCGACGTCGGATTCGGCGGGCAGATAGCGGTGCGCGACATCGACGGCACCCTGATCCGGCAGACCGTGCGGGAGCAGACTGCGCTGCAGGGCCAGGACCATGGTGCGTTCGCGCGTGTAGCGCCGGGCGTTGTCGATGGACAGGGCGGCTCGGACGGCCAGTTCCTGGGCCAGTCTGCGATCGTCATCACCGAAGGGCGCGGTGTCCCGCCCTCGGTAGAAGCCGGCGATGCCCAGCACGACACCGCGGGCGACCAAGGGCACCGCGATGAGGGAGTGCAGGTGGCTCAGCAGTTGCTCGGTGAGCTCGGGGTCCTGCGCGAGCCAGCCCGCGGCGGCCTCGAGGTCCGGTTCCAGCACTGCCTGTCCGTCGGTCAGACACCGTAGGTGGGGCGTCGTCGGGCCGTACTCGACCCGCTTGCCGACCGGCCTGAAGGGAAGGCCGTCGCGAACGCCGTGGACCACTGTGCGACGCAGGTCAGTGCCGGCAACGGCGGACTCCGCACCGCGCAGTACGGGCTCGGGCAGGTCGATGGTGACGTAGTCGGCCAGTCGCGGCACCGCCGTCTCGGCGAGTTCCTCGGCGGTGCGACGTACGTCCAAGGTGGTGCCTATGCGGGCGCTGACTTCGGAGAGCAGCTCCAGGCGGCGTCGCGCGGCCAGGGCGTGCCTCCCCACGTCCGGCTCCCCCACCAGGACAAGCCCTCGCACCGGGTACGGAGAGCCGGGACGCCGGTCCGTCGCTTCGCCGGCGTCGGTGGTCGTGCCGCCCCGGTCGGATTCGACCACGCGCAGATGCCGGGACGATGCGTTGACGGAACCGTGTCGGGGCGCCGGGGCAGCATGCAGCGCTGCGGACAGCTCGAGGCCGGAGACGTCGGCAAGCCCAGCGGAGAGGCTCAGCGGCTCGCCGGCCTGATGCGGGGTGGCCCGGGACCTTCCGGAGACACGGTCGGGAAGGAGGGCTTCCACGGCGATGCCCGCCACCCCGGAGGCACTCGTCACCGGACGGCTCACGAGCGTGACCCGCCGGCCGTCGGACAGATGCACGTCGACGGTGGACGGATACCCTCCGGAGATCAGCTCGGTGGCCTTCCCCATGAGGACGGACCTGTCCCGGGGGCGCAGTTCGAGGGCCAGTTCCGTCACCCCGACGCGGTGGGGGAGACCGGCCGCGTTTCCGGCTCCGGCGTCCGACCAGGCCCGCAAGAGAGCGCGGCCCCGCGCGGAACTCTGCCCGAGCAGCCGCCGCTCGATGGCCTCCGCCGCTTCGCGTATCACGGTGGCCAGCGCCGGGTCCTCGGCGCTGCGCGGATAACCGAAGCACAGGACACCCTCGATACGGCCGCTCAGCAGGTCCCGGACGGGGAGCGCGCGGCAGGCGCTCTCCTGGGAACGCTCGGCGAAGTGCTCGGCGCCGTAGACCCGGATGAGCCGACGCTCCGCCAGGGCCAGACCGATGCCGTTGGTGCCGGCGACCCTCTCGGAGAACACGAATCCCGGAACGCGTTGAATCGCCGGGAGCGCTGTGGCCAGAGACGCGTCTCCGAAACGACGCAGGAGGACGGTCCCGTTCGCGTCGGCGACGGAAATGTTCATCGGCCTGCCGGAGAACCGATACTGCAGCCGGTCGAGCACGGGCACGGCCGCGCGCACGATCGGCTTGTCCGGATCGAGATCATCCCGGTACGGAAGGTCGTCCTGGTCCGGCGAGAGCCCCAGGGATCCGCAGCGCTGCCATGATTTCAAGATCGACGCTCGCACGCCCGTCTCGACCGGCTCTCCCTGCAGGAACCGCTCACGAAAACGAGCGAGCCCTGCGCCGTCCATCGCAGGCCCCGTAGGCATCGACTCCCCGCCGGGCAGAACCACGCCGCGCCTCACTCCCGCCTTCAATAACCTGATCTGCGGAGATATCCGGCATTGACGAGAATACGGGACATCGGGGGGAGAGGGGTACGATTCCCAGAGCTCCTCACCCAGAGTAACCGGACGGGGGCGCCGTCACAGGACCGCGACCGGGGTGACGGGTGAGCCGGTCCCGCCCGGGATGTTCAACGGCGCCACCACGAGCATGAATTCATGCCGCCCCGCCTCGGCGGTCGCCGCGGAGAGCGCCTCCAGGTCGAGGTTGTCCAGCAGCGGCACCCCCATCGCGGCCACGGCCAGGGCGTGCACCGGGGAGTGCACGCCGTCCACCGGTGAGGGCCGCACATCGCTGTCGCCGTCTCCTCCCAGCATCGCGACACCGCGTTCGGCCAGCAGCGGTACGGCGTCCACATGGAGGCCCGCGCTCGCTGTGTCGGGGTCCCAGGCACCGAGTTCCCTACGCCGGCGGACCTGTCCGGAGCGCAGCAGCAACGCGTCGCCCTCGCCGATCGTCACATCGAGCGTCTGCTCCGCCGCGATGATGTCGTCCGCGTGGACCGCCAGCCCCGGCTCCAGCCAACGGATCTTCCGGACGGCCGGGAGGTCGAGGAGCACCCCCTTCGTGACGAGGGAGCCGAGCATCGACACCGCTCCGAAGCGGGCGCCGGCGGCGTCGACGACCTCGCCAGCCGTCCGGCCGTCGTAGAGCCGCCCCTGATAAGCGATGTGGCTCAGTGCGTCGAGATGGGTGACGCCCTTGCCGTGGTAGTCGGCTGCGATGAAGTCCTTGTGAGTGGAGGGTTCGGGGGCTTCCACCTCGCCCAGATCGGTCATGTGGTGCAGAGCCGGTCTGCGGTTGTCGGGGCCGGGCCGGGTGTTCCAGGGCAGCGCCATCGGGACGACAGTCCCGGACCGGACCAGGGCCGTGGCCCGCCGGACATGCTCCGAGGTCACCCGGTTCCATGCGCCACGGTCGGCCGGGACCCACCGTCCCCAAGTCCGAACCGCCTCGAAGAGGGCGTCGAACTGCTCACGCGACACGGCAGGACCATTGGGCTCGGGGTCCGGGACCCGGGCGGAAACCGAGCTCATCCGTCCTCACCGATCCCTCCGGGGCCGGCCGCTCGACGCGGCAGAGTCCTTCGAAGGCGTCCTGCCCGAGTCTCCCTGGGGCCACCGCGTCGGCGGCCGCCTCGAAGAGCCGAGCGCGCGCATCCTCGCCTGACTACCGATTGTCGACGAACGTGCAGTTCGTCGCGAACGACGACGCCCGCGTCAGGAGTCGCTCTGTCCGCCGCGCTCATGCGCACGCCGGGGCGCAGGCGCAGCCTGTCCGCCTGGCGTGTGCTGCCGGATCACGTGATGGATGGGTTTGTCTGCCGCGGACCGGGCGAGCGGCGGCTTGCTCCAGCTTGGGAGCAGCGGCATGGTCATTTCTCGTCTGCGCGCCGGGGATGTTTCCTGCCCCGCCACGAGGACGCCCGCCCTCCTGTGCTCGGCGTCAGGTCGCCTCCAGGCCCCCCGGTGTCGGGCCCGCGGCTATCGAGAAGGCGAGCACGAGACCGTCGCTCGTGGCGTACGCGGAAGTGAGCGCGACCCCGTGGGGCAGCCCGGTGAGGGGCACGGTGCGGGGTGCGAGCTTGTCCCGCAGCCCGGAGGCGGCCGGCAGGGCGGCGAGGTCGTCAGCCGTCACACTGCGGTCGAGGACGTTCACCGTCGTGGGCGTGAGAGTGAAGGCGTCCGGCGTCGTGGACAGCACGGCCCGCACACTCACCGGCAGTCCCAGACGGCCGACGCTGCCGCTGAGAATCAGGTCACCGTCCTGGCCGCCGGCTGTCAGGCCGTCACCGAGCGTGCCCATTCGCCGGGTGACTTGGTCGTACCCGACGGTGGCGGTCCCCGTGCCGCCCGCACTGTCACCTTCCGTCGTGACGTCCTTCAAGTGGATGCTCACGTCCACCACCGCGTGCTGACGGTGCACGCCGTCGGCGCTCACCCGTACGTCCCCGACCTCTCCCCCGAGAGTGCGCAGCCCCGCGAGCGGGGTGGTGAGACGGGCTTGCACCGGCCCCTCCGGCTTCAGTCTGCGCGACGCCTGGGCGGCGATGCGGTCCTCGGCCCGGTGTTCGACCAGGAGGTCGGTCGCAAAGACGAGGGTGGTCAGGGCCACGCCCGTCGCGACGAGAAGACGCATCTTCTTGCGGCGGTCAGATGTCACTCGGCTCACTGGCTTCCGATCGGTCGGTGGGGTCGCAGAGTCAGGCGTGCAGGCGGGGGAGTACGCGGTCGAGCCGGCGGGGTATCCACCAGTTGGCCCGGCCCATTAGGAACATGGCGGACGGCACCAGGACCAGGCGCACCACGGTGGCGTCGAGGATCACGCTGATCGCCAGCCCGAGGGCGAACATCTTCACGACCACGGTCGGCGACGCGGTGAAGGAGAGGAACACCGCCGTCATGATGAAGGCGGCGGCGGAGATCACGCGGGCGGTGGCGGACAGTCCCTCTCCCACCGCGAGCCGGTTGTCACCCGTGCGATGCCAGACCTCGGCGATGCGGGAGAGAAGGAAGATCTCGTAGTCCATCGACAGGCCGAAGACGATCGCGAACATCATCATGGGGACGTACGACTCGATGGGCACCGGCTCGGACAGCCCCAGCAGTGAGTCGCCCCAGCCCCACTGGAAGCACGCGACGAGCACACCGTAGGACGCGGCCGTGGTGAAGAGGTTGAGGGCGACGGCCTTGAGGGGGATCACGACGCTGCGGAACACCGTCATCAGCAGCAGGAACGCCAGGATCAGCACCGTGGCGACGATGACCGGCAGCCTGTCGCCGACCGTGTCGCGGAAGTCGGCCTGCCCGGCCACGGCGCCGGTGAGGTAGGCGTGGGCGCCCGTGCCGTGGAGCGCCCTGGGCAGGGTTTGTCCGGAGAGGGTGTCGAGCAGGACGCCGGTCGCGGCGTCCTGCGGGCCCATGGCCGGGATGACGGTGGTGAGGAGGATCTTCTTGTCGGCACTGGCCTTGACGGGGGAGAAGGACGCGACACCGTGCGTGTCCTTCAAAGCGGCGGTCACGTCGTCGCGGATGCGGGCGACGGGCGTGCGCGTGCCGCTGACGTCGACCACGGTGAGAACCGGGCCGTTCGCTCCCGCACCGAAGCCCGGTCCCTCGGCCTGCGTGATCCAGTCGTACGCGGTCCGCGTGCTGCTTCCGGGCCGGTCCGCGCCCGCGTCGACGTGCCCGAGGCGCATCGACAGCGTCGGTACGGAGCAGACGCCGAGGACGGCGAGACCGACGGCCAGGAACGTCCACGGCCGTCGGGAGACGAGGCGCGCGTAGCGTTGCCAGCCGTCGTGCCTCCCGCCGCTCTCGGCGACGGGGCGGCGCAGCCGGAGCCGATCGATACGCCTGCCGACCAGGCCCAGGGCCGCCGGGACCAGGGTCACGGCGGCGCCGGCGGTGACGACGACAGCGAGGGCGCCCGCCAGCCCGATCTTGCCGATGAAGTTCAGCCCTGACGCGTACAGGCTCAGCATGGCGACGGCCACGGTCGCGCCGGCGATGAGGACGGCGCACCCGCTCGTCTGCGCCGTACGGGCCGCGGCGTCGACCGGATCGCGTCCGTCGACGAGGTCCTGACGGAAGCGCGTCGTCAGGAAGAGGGCGTAGTCGATGCCCACGCCCAGGCCGATCATGCCGGCGAGGGTCATCGACGAGGTGGCGAAGGAGAGGACGGCCGCGACGAGGCCCACCAGACTGAGACCGACGCCCACGCTGATCAGTGCGGTGACCAGCGGCAGCAGCGCGGCGAGGACACTGCCGAAGGCCAGCAGGAGGATGACGAGGGCGGTGGCGAGGCCCACGCCCTCGCTCAGCTTGTCGTCGGCCGGTTCCCGGACCACCTGTTCGAGGTCACCGCCGTAGGCGACGCCGAGTCCGGCCGCGCGGGCGGGCTTTGTGGCGGCGTCAAGACGGTCGGTGTAGTCGTGGCCCAGGTTCTTCAGCTGCACGTTGAAGGAGACGGTGGTGTACGCCGTACGCCCGTCGTCACTGGTCACGGGAGGGGAGGCGGCGGTGACGTGCGGCAGGCCGCGCAGGTCGGCCAGCGTCAGGTCGACGGCTGAGCGCCGGTCGGCGAGGGTGCCGCTGTCGGCGTGGAAGACGATCTTTCCGTTGGGCCGGCCCGCTTCGGGCATGGAAGTGGCGAGGAGCTCGGCGCCCCGGTCGGAGGCGGTGCCGGGCAGGTCGACCTGGTCGCTGAAGGTGGGCGCGGCGAGATGCCGCCCCATCAGGGAGGCCATGAGGATCAGCAGCCAGCCGGCGATGACCGCGGCCGGATGCCGGGCGCAGAAGCCACCGAGCCGGCCGAGTGCGCTGGACAGCGGAACGCGGTCCTCCGGTGATCCCGTGCCGGTCGGCGAGACCGTCGGCGCCGAGGGGTGCTGTGCGGGTCCGGGCACGGTGGGCTCCCAGGGAAGGTTCGTCGACAAAGCGCACGCTAGAGCAGAAGTGTCACGGATGACAATTGTCAGTCGTGACATTTTCTCCCCGGCGTCGAGCATCGGCACAGCTCAGCGTGGTGCCGGGCGTCGATTGACAGGGGCGACACCATGGCCGAGGCTTCGATGCATGCCGAGGGAGACCACCGCCGCCGGACTGCGTGAACGCAAGAAGGAGGAGACGCGACGCCTCCTGCTGGAAGGGGCCGCCCGGCTGTTCAAGGAGCGCGGTTTCGAGGACACCACCGTCGCGGACATCGCCGCCCACGCGAACGTGTCGGTCCGTACGTTCTTTCGCTACTTCGAGAGCAAGGAAGCGCTGCTGCTGCCCGACGGCCTCGAGGTCTTCACCTACGTCGAGAACGCGCTGGAGCGCCGTCCGGCGGAGGAGGATCCGCTGGACGCGGTGTGCAACGCCCTGCTGGAAGCGGTCAAGCCGTTCACCGCGTCCACCCTGACCGCCCTCAGCCACCCGCTGGAAGGCCTTGAGCACGTCATCACGACCCGCCTCGTGCAGGCCTTCTCCGATTTCGAGGAGCGGCTGACCGCCCTGGTCCGGCGCAGGCTGCCTCGGGACACGCCGGACGCCGACCTCAAAGCGGCCGTGATCGCCTGCGCAGCGCTGTCCGCGGTGCGTGCGGTGCTGCGGACGCGACGGGCGCGCCGCGCGTCCGGCATCACGGACGACGGCCCCGCGCCATTGCCGCAAGCCTTCGACATCCTGCGCGAGATCGGCTCTCACGACCCGCTGTGAACGACCTCAGGCCGTCGGGCCACAAGGAACCGGCGTGGTGGGCTGCATGAGTTCACAGGCGTGGTAGCCGAGGTCGGCAGCGCGGTTCCCGGCTTCTCCCCGGGCGACCCCGTGGCCGTCGGCAACATCGTCGACTCGTGCGGCAGGTGCCGCATGTGCCAGGCCGGCCAGGAGAACTTCTGCCGTGAGTTCCCGACACTGACCTACGGCGGAGCCGACCGGCAGGACGGGTCGACCACACCGCGCGGGTACTCCCGCGAGTACGTCGTGAGCAATCAGTTTGCCTACCACCTCCCTGCCAACCTCGACACAGCCGCCGCAGCCCCCCTGCTCTGCGCCGGCGTCACCGTCTGGGAACCGCTGCAGGCGCTCGGAGTGGGCCCAGGCAGCACCGTCGCCGTGGCCGGGCTGGGCGGCCTGGGGCACCTCGCGGTCAAGATGGCGACCGGGCTCGGCGCCACGACCTCCGTCATCAACCGGACCCCGGACAAGGCTGACGAAGCGCGCGGCCTTGGGGCGCAGGGATTCGTCGTGTCCACCGACCCGAAGCAGACGGAAGCGGTCCACGACCAGTTCGATGTGGTCATCGACACCATCTCCCCCCATGACCTGGCTTCGTACCTGCGTGTGGTCGCCATGGACGGCACCCTCAGCCATCTCGAGCTCTTGGAGCGCAATGACGTCCGCTACCGCTTCGTGCTCGACATGTCCGACCTGGACCGACCGAGGCGGCGTGTCCAACAAGGCAAGTCCGGCAACACCACGAGAGCCGCCCGGACGCAGTCGGGCGCGAGAGCCACCTGGGGACACCGGGCGCCCGTGACCGCCGCGGAGGATCTACTGTCTGGGTGCCGGGTGCGATGCCGGCCATCTGGTCCCCCCTGCTCATGAGCCGACGATAGGTTCCATTTCTCGGGTGTCCGTAAGAGCGCGGTCCCCAGCGACGCTCTAATCCTGGTCTCAGGTTGATCGGCGACAATGAGCGGCAAAAACATCGACTGGAAGGGGGGCGGGCCGACGTGCGGATCATGATCGCGGATGATGAAGCGGCCATCCGTGAGTCGCTGGAGCGGGTGCTCCAGGTCGAGGGGTACGACACCAGCACGGTCGCCAACGGTCTCGCCGTGCTCGACGGGGTCGGTGGGGCCGACGGCGACACGCTGGATCTGCTGATCCTCGACGTGATGATGCCCCGCCTCGGCGGGTTGGAGACCTGCCGGCGGTTGCGGGCCGCGGGTCGGGATCTGCCGGTGCTGATGCTGACCGCCCGTGACCAGGTCGCCGACCGGGTCACGGGGCTGGACGCCGGCGCCGACGACTACCTGCCCAAGCCGTTCGCCACCGAGGAGTTACTGGCCCGGGTGCGGGCCCTGCTGCGCCGGCGCACGCCGACCGACGAGGAGTCGCAGATCCTGTCGTTCGCCGACGTCCGGCTCGATCCCGACAGGTTCCAGGCGTGGCGGGGCGGGCGGCCGCTGCGCCTGACCCGGACCGAGTTCTCCCTCCTGCAGGTCCTCGTGCGCAACGCGACCCGGGTCCTGACCCGCGACGCGCTGTTCGAGGCGATCTGGGGCTTCGACATGAGCGCCACCGCCAACAATCTCCAGGTATACGTGAGCTACCTGCGCCGCAAGATGGAGGCCGAGGGTGAGCCGCGATTGATCTACACGCTGCGCGGCCTGGGATACACGTTGCGGGAGACTCCTCCGTGAGCAGGCCCGCCGGCCGGGAACCGCGCCGGCTGACCCGATGGTGGCGCCGGCGGTCCCTGCGGACCAGGCTGACGGTGATCGCGGCGACGGCCATCGCGGTCAGCGTGTTCGTGGCCTTCCAGGTGGCCAGCGAGCTACTGGGCTGGGAGCTGCAGGACGCCGCCGAGAATCAGCTACGCGCCGACTCCCGCGTCCTGGCGACGAACGCGGAGCGCGCCGGTCTGGCGCAGGTCCAGCTACCCCCGTATCCCGGCTCCGGTCGGCTGGTGCGGGTCATCCTGCCCGACGGCTCGACCCGGACGCCGGCCGGCCAACCCGCGCTGCCCCCCGTCAGCGAGCACGCCGGGCGCGTGGCGCAGGGTGCGTCGGCCGACCTGATGGAGTCCAACGACAGCGACGAGGACGGCTACCTCGTCTACACGCTGCGGGCAGGCGACGGCGCGGTCCAGGTGGCCCAGGTCGCCGACGACAGCCCGATCAACCGGTTCGGGTTCGGCATGCTGCTGATCGGGCTGCTCTGCGTGGTCGGCGGCGCCCTTGTCGGGCGGACCGTGGCACGGACCGGGCTGGCACCGATCGACCGGCTGACCGCCGCCGCGGTACGTGTCGCGCACACCCGGGATCTCGACGCCGACATCCCGGATGAGGGCGGTGGGGAGATCCGGCGGCTGATCCAGTCGATCAACGACATGCTCGCCGCGCTCCGGGACTCCCGGCGGGCCCAGCGGCTGCTCGCCGAGGACGCCGCCCACGAGCTCAAGACCCCGCTCACCAGCCTGCGCCTCAACGTCGAGCTGCTGATCCGGCTCGATCAGCGCGGCACCCTGGACAGCGCACTGCCGGCGGAGAGCAGGACCCGGCTGCTCAACGATCTCGGCGCCCAGGTGGCCGAGTTGAGCACCCTCGCCGCCGAGCTGACCGACCTGGCGCGCGGTGACGTCAGCGACGAGAGCACCGAGGTGCTCGACCTCGCCGACGTGGTGGTGGCCGCCGCGACCCGGGCGCGTTCCCGCATGCCCGACATCGAGGTCGCGCTCGACGTGACCTCCGTGTGGGTGAGCGGGCGTCCCGCTGCGCTCGAGCGGGCGGTGCTCAATCTCATCGACAACGCCGGCAAGTGGTCCCCCGCGGACCAGCCGGTCCAGGTCCGGCTCCGTCCCGAGGGCGCCTCGGCAGTGCTCGACGTCGACGACGCCGGGCCGGGCATCGACGCCGCCGACGCACCGCGGGTGTTCGACCGGTTCTACCGTGCCGACAGCGCCCGCGCGTTGCCGGGATCCGGTCTGGGGCTGTCGATCGTGCAGCGGGTCGTCGACGCCCACGGCGGCCGGGCCACCGTCGCCCGCTCCGCACGCGGTGGCGCGCTGCTTCGGGTCGACCTTCCGGCCGCGGCCCCGCCCGCCCCGATCGCGCGGCTCACCGCCGGGGATGACACCGTGGTGCACTGACCCGCCCCGGCGGCGCGGCGCAGGACAAGGAACGGCGGCCCTCGGGAATGGCCCCGCGCGGCTCACCGTCGGAGATGACACCGCGATGCGCCGACCCCCGCCCCGGCGCGTGGCACAGGACCAAAGAGCGGCGACCGTCGGGCCCATGAAGAGATCCGGGACGGGCCTGGGTCCCCGTCCCGGATCTCTTCATGGGCCCGAGCCGCCGCGCTCACCGTTGCAGCGCGGGCTCCTCGCCGTCGGCGAGCGGCTGTTGACCGTCCGGCAGCTCCGCCGCTGGACGGGACAGTCGGCTCGGCCACCAGATCCGCCGGCCGATCAGCAGGGTGAGGGCGGGCACCAGGACCGACCGCACCAGCAGGGCGTCGAGCAGCACGCCGAAGGCGACCAGAAACCCGACCTCGATCAGCATCACCAGCGGAAGTGTGGCGAGGACCGCGAACGTGGCCGCCAGGACCAGGCCTGCCGAGGTGATGACGCCACCGGTGGCGGAGAGGGCTCTGAGCATGCCCTCTCCGGTGCCGAGACGCACGGTCTCCTCCCGGGCCCGGCTGGCCAGGAAGATGTTGTAGTCGACGCCGAGCGCCACCAGGAACAGAAATGCCAGCAGCGGCACCGAATAGTCGATCCCCTTGAACCCGAGGATCGTGTCGAAGACGAACACACTGCCGCCGAAGGCTGCGGCGAATGAGACGATCACGGTGGCCATCAGGGCCAGCGGGGCCAGGATCGCGCGCAGGAGCAGCCCGAGGACGATCAGGACGACGGCGAGCACCAGCGGGATCACCAGCTTCTCGTCGCGCTCGGTGGTCACCTCGGTGTCGAGGTTCTCCGCACTCGGCCCGCCGACGATCGCCTCCGCCCCGCTCACCGCGTGCACGGCGGTGCGCACCCGCTTGATCGTGTCGTACTCTGCGACGGTGTCCGGCGCGTCCTTCGGGAACACGGAGATGTCGGCCCAGCCACCGCTGGTCTGCTCCGGGATGGCCAGGGCCACACCGCGAGTGTGCTTGACGACGTCGAGCACCCGCTCCTGGTGCGCCGGCCGCGTGAAGATCGTCATCGGCTGGCCGCCGAGCTCCGGGAAGTGCTGGCGGAGAACGGTGAAGCCGGTGACCGACTCCGGCGCGGACAGGAACTGGTCCTGCTCCCGCAGGGCGCCGGTGTTGCCCGCCAGCCCCAGGGCGAGCACGCCGAGGACTCCGAGCGAGCCGAGCATCGCCACCCACCGGCGGCGGCTGATGGCGGTGCCGAGCCGTCCCCACAGCCCCGGCTTCTCCTCCACGGCCGTGCTGAACCGCGGGATGGCCGGCCAGAAGATCCGCCTGCCGAGCACCACGAGCACCGCCGGGAACAGCGTCAGCATGGCCACCAGCGCGCACAGGATGCCGGCCGCGCCGATCGGGCCCAACCCGCTGGTGCTGTTCAGGTCCGCGACGAGCAGGCAGAGCAGGCCGGCGACCACGGTGGCCGCGGACGCGACGATGGCCGGCGCCGCGCCGCGGAGCGCGTGGACCATCGCGACCCGGACGTTCTCGTGGTGGTGCAGTGCTTCCCGATATCGAGCGATGAGCAACAACGCGTAGTCCGTGCCGACGCCGAACACCAGGATCGTCAGCAGCGCCGAGTTCTGGTCGTTGACCACGATGCCGAAGCCCTTGACGAGCAGGTAGACGGTCGCCATCGCGGTCAGTGCGGCCGCACCGACGGCCACCAGCGGGATGATCCACAACACCGGGCTGCGGTAGGTGAGGATGAGCAGGAGCGTGACGACGACGATGGTGGTGAGGAGGACCTGCACGTCGATGCCGTCGAAGACGGCGTCCATGTCGCCGTCGATCGCGCCCGGACCGGTCACGTCGAGTTCCAGGCCGGAGGGGCGGTCCTTCGCGGCGTCACGCAACGGGCCGACGATGGCCTCCGGTGCGCCGTAGGTCGTGCTCACATCGAGGGTGAACATCATCGCCTTGCCGTCGGTGGAGGGTCTCATCGGTGAGCCCTCGTCGTCCTCGCCGGCCGCCGCCGTCGCCTTCGGCGGATACCGCTCGGCAAGGGTGTTGTAGTGGCGTTCGACCGTCGCGCGGTCGGCGTCGGTCATGCCGCCGGCGCGGTGGTACACGAAGACGAACGTATTGCTGTCACCGCCGGGGAGACTGTCGTCCAGCACCGCCACCTTGGTGGACTCGGCACCGGCCGGCAGGGTGTCCACGGCGCTGTCGGTGGTGACCGAGCTCAACTTTCCGCTCAGCGGCACCATGCCCGCCGCCAGCACCAGCCATAAGCCAATCACCAACCAGGGCACCCACCGGCCTGCCAACCTGCCGGCCGGCGCTTCCCCGGACGGCGCTGCATTGACTGCCATCACTAGCCTCCTACATACGGGCCGCATCGCTTGTCTGGACGCCTACTTCGTACCGAGCGAACCTGAGACGACTGTTAATACGGTGCTCGGGCCGGTTGGCCGAACCGTGTGCCCAGCGCACGCCGACACGCCGCGGGGGAGCCGGATCGGGTCGATCAGCGGGCAGGCGCGCCGCCGGCCGGCGGACTTCCGGCAGCAGTTGCGGGCACAGGGAGCGGGGGAGCATGACCACGGTGCGGGAAGAGGCGCTGCTGGAGACGCGCATCGCGGACATGGCGGGCGTGAAGGTCGACGATGCCCGAGACGTATTCGCCGCACACGGGCTGCCGCTGGTCGTCTCCCCGGCCCGCCCGCGGTCGCTCAGGATGCACCGGCTGCGGGTGGCCGGCGAGCGCACCGGAGACGTGGAGCCGGGCCCGTTCGACGAAACAATGTCCTTCTCCGCAGACCTGACCGCGCTGGTCGCCTCGTACTTCCGGGGCGGGACGTCGGTCCGCACGCGGGCCTCGCCGCAGCCGGCCACCTCGAAGAGGCCGATGTGCGCGAGGATCTCCTGCGGGCCGGGCATCGTGCTTCCGCGGGCCGTTGCGGTGCGCCGGCCGTGGAGGCGGGACGGTCCGACGGGGTTGCCGCGAAGTCCCGCGGTAGCGCGGGCTGTTCCGGCGGCGGGCCCGTGAGGCCGACGGCGACTGCCAGTGCGGCAGCCGCCACGATCGGGTCTGGGTGCCGACGCCTGCCGTCACCCCTGTCGGCCGGCGAAGTGGCGGGCCGTCAGGACGACCGTCACCGTGACCACCCCGGCCGCGCCGGCCCACGCCGGCCACATGCCGGAGGAGTTCGGGGTGACCGCAGCGCCGCTGCCGCCCGCGTCGACGCCCCGGGGGGCCGATGCCATGCCGTTGAACGACCGGGTCGCCAGGGCCAGGTTCTTGTCGTCGGCGCTGCCCCAGGCGTAGACGACGTTGCTGGTGCCCTCCTTCAGGGGCAGTTCGATCGGGCCGATGGCCACGGTGTCCGTCCCGGCGAGCACCACCTCGGCGTTGACTGTGCCCGCATCGACCTCGGCGGTGTCCTGCTTCGGGTTCGTCAGGTCGGTGAAGACGGGTCGACCGCCGGCCCGGACGTCCACTGCGGGAGCAGCCGCAACATGGCGGACCGTCACACGCGCCTTGCCGACGTCGACATCGGAGACGTCGTTGGTGAAGGCCGTCAGCCGGGGCTTGCCGTCGGCGGAGAGGTGCGCGGCGACCGTGGCGTTCCCGCCCTCGGGACCGCCACCTCCCCGACACCCCGCTGAGCTCACCGGCACATCCCCGCGCAGCCTGCTGCACTGGTCGAACTGGCGTGGACACCACCAAGCCACAGACCGGCGCAGCCACTACCGGCGACGACTCGCTGCCCCCGCAACCGGGTGGTTCACGAAGTTGCATGGAGTACTGGGGGGCGTCACCACGACACCTCGCGGACCTCGGCCCGGCTCTGCGGCTGGATCGTGGCGGTGATCTCCGACCGCCGGCGGCTCGCCGAGAACGTCACCGTGAGGGACTGCGCCTCTGTCCGGCTCGTGGTCACAGTGAATCCCCGGTTCGGCACCGCCGAGATCAGGCACACCGCGTCGTCGCCGAACCGCACGGTCGCCTTGCCGCCCTGGGACGGCACCGTATAGACGCCGGCGCCACCTTCCTGGCACCCCGAGCCGTCCGCGCCGGTCGGCACTCCCCGGGGACTGGTCCGCGCGGTGGGCGTCGGCGGTGGCGTCGGGCTGAGATCGGTCACCGGCTCGCTGCTCCGGGGCGGCGGGCTGGGCCTGCGGCTGCTCGCCGACGGACTCGGGGAGGGTTTCGCGGTGGTGGGGCTGGGCCGTGGGGGCTTGAGGGGCTCACTCGGCGCGGACTGCGCGACCGGCGCGGTCGGCCGGGTCGACCCCACCACGAAGTGAATCGTGAGGATCACAGCGGTGACACTGGCTGCCGTGCAGGCCAGCCATATGATCAGGTAGCGCAGGAGGCGGGACACGACACCATACTGACGGACCGGCTAACGTGCCTGCTCATGGCCTCCGTACTTGTCGTCGAGGACGACCCCGTCATCCGGGCCGCGCTGATCGAGGTCCTGACCGGGCACGGCTACGCGGTCAGGACCACCCACCAGGGTTTCGAGGCACTGCGCGAGATCACCCAGAGCCCGCCGGACATCGTGGTGCTCGACCTGGGGCTTCCCGATCTCGACGGCCTCGACGTGCTGCGCATGATCCGGGGCATTTCCCGCCTGCCGGTCCTGGTCGCCACCGCCCGTGACGACGAGAGCGAGATCATCCGGCTGCTCAACGCTGGGGCCGACGACTACCTGGTCAAGCCGTTCTCCGGCGGCCAGCTCGCCGCCCGGCTCGCCGCCGTGCTGCGCCGGTCTGTGCCAGCCGACGTAACTGCGGCCCGGCGGCCCGTCCTCCAGGTGGCGGACCTGCGCATCGACCCGACCGCGCGCACCGCGCACCTGGATGGCCGGGAACTGCCCCTGACCCGCCGCGAGTTCGATCTGCTCGCCTACCTCGCCGACCACGCCGACCAGGTCGTCACTCGGCAGCGCATCCTCGCAGAGGTGTGGCAGCAGCCGTACCTCGAGGACCAGACGGTCGACGTCCACCTCTCCGCACTCCGCCGCAAAATGGGAGAGAAGCCGCGAAATCCCCGTTACTTGCGCACGGTTCGCGGCCTGGGCATCAAGTTGGTCAGCTCCCCATGAGACGTGCCCTCGCCGGAATCGCCCTGGCCGTCACCTCGATGGTGGCCCTGTCCTTCCTCATCCCCCTCGCCCTCCTCGTACGCGAACAGGTACGGGACCGGGCCACCACGGCCGCCGAGCAGCGGGCGTCCGCCCTGTCTCCGGTGCTCGCCCTCACCACCCGGCGCGCCGACGTGCAGCAGGCCGTCGCCGAGCTCGGCTCCTCCGACCAGCTCGTTGTACGTCTGCCCGACGGCGACTTCGTCGGCGCCCCGCACGCGCCCCGGGCCGCACTCGACCGGGCCGTGCGCGGGCGCGAGACGCTGGCTGTGGACACCGCCGGCGGCTGGGTCTACCTCCAGCCCGTCGTCCTGCAGGGCGACCGGGTCGCGGTCGTGGAAGCCTTCGTGCCCGTCGCAGACCTCACCCGGGGCGTGGTCGCTTCCTGGGGCGTCATGGCGCTGCTCGCGCTGGGTCTGGTCGGCGGTTCCGTACTCGTCGCCGACCGACTCGGCGCCCGCGTCGTCCGCTCGTCGCGCAGTCTCAAGCGCGCCTCACTGGCTCTCGGCTCCGGCGATCTGGACGTGCGGGTCGAACCCGACGGCCCGCCCGAACTGCAGGAAGCCGGTGCGGCGTTCAACACCATGGCCGACCGCGTCCTCGACCTGCTCGCCGTGGAACGCGAACTGGTCGCCGACCTCTCGCACCGGCTGCGCACCCCGCTGACCGCTCTCTACCTGGAGGCCGACCGGATGGGGTCGACGCCCAGCGCCCGGCGGGTCGCGGAGGCGGCCGGCCAGCTGGAGAGCGAACTGGACTCGATCATCGCCGCGGCACGTACACCGCTGGCGTCGGCGCAGTCGGCCCGTGCGGCGGCCGGCGCCACGAAGGCGTGCGACGTCGCCGAGGTGGTCGCCATGCGCCTGGACTTCTGGTCGGTCCTCGCTACCCAGCAAGGACGACCCTACGAGCGCTCCCTCACGCCGCGACCGGTGCCCGTAGCCTTCCCCGAGGACGACCTCGCAGCCGTCGTCGATGCCCTGATCGGCAACGTCTTCCGGCACACCCCGGAGGGCACCGCCTTCGCCGTGCGCGTGGAGCGGGCGGATCGGCACGTGTTCCTCACGGTCGACGACGCGGGACCGGGCGTGGCGGACCCCGGCGCAGCGCTCACGCGGGGTGTGAGCGTCGGAGGTTCGACGGGTCTGGGCCTGGACATCGTGGCCCGGGCGTCCCGCGCGGCGGACGGCGAACTGACGATCACCCGGGCGCCCTTGGGCGGCGCCCGGGTGCGGGTGTCGTTCGTACTGGCCCACGCGGGCGGGGCCGGCGGCGGGATACGGTGAGCGGGTCAGCGACGGGCGCCGAAGTCCTGCGTCCACCAGGGGCCGCCGTCGCCGAGGTGGACGCCCACGCCCAGCTCCTTGAAGGAGCAGTTCAGTATGTTCGCGCGGTGCCCGGGGCTGTCCATCCAGGACTTCATCACCGAGGCGGCGTCCGCCTGGCCCCGGGCTATGTTCTCGCCCAGGGTCGACCACTGGTACCCCGCGGCCTCGACCCGGCTCGTCATCGTCGAACCGTCGGGGCCGGTGTGGGACATCACGCCGCTGCTGGCCATGACGTCGCTGTAGTCGTCGGCGGCCCGGGTGAGCCGGTCGTTCGCCGTGACCGGCGAGCAGCCCGCCGAGGCCCGCTCCTTGTTGACCAGCGCGAGCACCTGGGCCTCGGGCCCGCCACCGGACTCCGAACCCGACCCGGAGTCCGGTCCGGTGCTGCCCGGCCGCGTGCCGCCGGTACCGCTCGCCGACCCGCCGCCGCTGCTCTTCGCCGTCGTCCCCGCAGGCGCCTTCGACACGGGGACGGTCGTCTTCCGTGCACGGGTGGTCGGGCTCGCCGATTGCTTCCGCTTCTCCTTCGGCCTCGCGCTCGGCGAGCTGCTCGCCCTGGTGCTCGGGCTCGCCGAAGCAGAGGCGAGCGGCGCCGCACTGTCGGCGGCGTCCCCGGCGCCCGGCGTCCTGTGAGTGCTGTTCGCAACCACCCGGTCCGAGGCGTGGCCGTCCTCGCCGCTGACGACGGCCACGGTGATCCCGACGCCCGCGATCGCAGCGACGGCTCCCACGGCCAGCGCGGGCCCGCGCGTTTTCGGCCCACTGCGGGGGCGGGCGGGGAAGCGGGACGAGCGAGCGGCTCGGCGGGAACCCATGCAGGACACCTCGGTCTGTCGGTCGGATGACTCGGCCCCGCATTCCGGTGGTCGCGATCGCGACCACCGGAATCTGTGGGGGTGTTCGAGAGCCTAGGACCCGGCCGGGGCCGAGACTTCCATTCGAAGGTCATCTTCAAGAAGCCTTAAGAGAGCCGCCAAAGTCCGCTGAGGAACGGCTGGAAGCGTCCCGACCCGTCACGCGCCGGCTCGGTCTCCACCGTTGCCCGGCAGCCAGAATCCCGATGAGCCGTTAGGCCTTCGGACGGCCCCGGCCCCCGGCTCGCTCGCGAGCCCGTGCGCATGCCGCATCTCAGTCCCCGCCACCGCCCGGTGTCGGCCGTGCGGCGTGCCGGGCCGTGGGGTTCATTGCCCGATGTCGCGGGTCGGCCACCCGGTTGATCGCCGACTCGACGGCTGCGATCCGGTCGGCCAGGAGACCGAGGGCCGAGACGGCCCGGGCGATGTGGTCGTCCTCGGGGCCGCCGAGGGACTGGGCTCGGACGTGGGCCGCCTTCAACTCGGTCCAGCGGGCCGACTGCTCGGCGTTGAGAGTGCCGCGCAACTCGGCCAGCTTGAGGAGATTGGCTTCGGCACCGCCGGTGAGGGTTTGGGCCTCGGCCCGGTACTGGTCCTCGATCAGCGCGGCCAGCTCGTCGTCGTTCATGACGGGCTGGACGCGCTGGGCGATCTTGTTCATGGTGCGGTAGGAGCCCTGGAGCCGGAAGGGTGGTTCCGTGCGCGTCGTGTCCGACTGTGCTGCCGAGGCGATGTACGCCGCGTTCACGGCCAGGACCGTCTCCCGGGCGGTCAGCAGGTGACGCAGTACGGCCAGGATTCGCTCCAGCTCTACGGGGGCGTACGGATGCGTCAGGCGGTCCGCTCGTGCCGCCGGGTCGTGCTGCGCGAGGCGGATCAGCAGGTCGAGGTCGGCGCGGTCGCGGCCGGCGAGCGGGGCGAGGACCGGGTTGGCGGTGAGGGCGTTCTCGATGAAGCTGAGCGCGAAGACGTCGTCCTTGCCGGTCAGGACGTCGCCGAGGTTCCACACGTCGGCGCGGTTGGCGAGCATGTCGGGCACCTGGAAGCGGCTGCCGGACTCGGTGTAGGGGTTGCCGGCCATGCAGACGGCGAAGCGTTTGCCCCGCAGGTCGTAGGTGCGCGGTTCGCCGTCCCGCACGCCCTCGATGCGGCGGGTGGCGTCGCAGAGGGGGATGAACTTCTGCAGCAGTTCGGGCGAGGTGTGCTGGATGTCGTCCAGGTGGAGGAGGGTGTTGTTGCCCGCCGCCAGCGCAAAGTTGATCTTCTCGACCTCCTGGCGGGCGGTGGCGTTCGGCGCCTCGGCCGGGTCGAGCGAGGTGACGGTGTGGCCGAGTGCCGGGCCGTCCACCTTGACCAGGATCATGCCGAGCCGGTCGGCGACGTACTCCATGAGGGTCGTCTTGCCGTAGCCGGGCGGGGAGATGAGCAGGAGCAGTCCACCGGAGTCGGTGCGCTTGGACTCGCCCGTGGTGCCGAGCTGCTTGGCGAGGCTGTCGCCGACGAGCGGCAAGTACACCTCGTCGATGAGTCTGCTGCGGACGAACGCCGACATCACGCGCGGCCGGTACTCGCCCAAGCGAAGACGGGCACGTTCGGCGTCCACCAGGGCTGTACGGCGCTGCTGGTAGGCGCGGTGGCCGGGTACGTCTCGGGTGCGGAAACGCCTCGTGCGGGCGAGGAGTTCGTCGACGCGGACCGTGAGGGCACGGCCGGTGATGCGGGGGTGGGTGCCGAGCAGGCCCGTGACGGTCTGCGTGAGCGGCGCGTCGGACTCGTAGCGGGGTAGCCCGGGGCAGAGTTCGGCGGTCACCGCCTCGGCCAGGTCGCCGGGAGTGAGGTCGGTACCGGTGGCGGTGGTGTACGCCGTCAGCCATGCCTCGACCAATTGCTCGCGGGCGGCCGGGGCGGTGAGGGCGGTGAGGTCGTCGTCATAGGCCGAGGTGCCCACGGTGCGGCGGAACTTCTCCAGCAGGGTGCGGGTGCCTGAACTGATGACGAAACCGGGCGGGCCGCTGGTCAGCTCCTCGAAGAGGTACGTGGCCGCCCCTTCTCCGCCCGCTACGTCCGCCAGCTCCCGTTGCAGGTCGGCGATCGCGGGTGCCAGGCCGAAGGTGTCCCGGGCCCGGGCCAGGGACACCGCGCGCCCAGTCCAGCTCCGGCGCTCCCCGTCCGTGGTGCCGTGCTCCCAGAACATCTGGGCGGCTGCTCGCGCGGCCGGCTCGTGGCGCAGCGGACCGGCGCCCTCGCACAGGCGCAGGAGCGCGGTGAGGATCGCTGTCGCGTCGTGGTCGTGGACCCCGCGCTCGTAGCCCTCGTCGTACGCCGTCTCGGCGGCCTGCCGCACGAGGGCGGGCAGGTCGGCCTCCGTGAGGGCCTCGGGGCCGTGTTCGTCGAGCAGGCGGGCGGCGAGGTGTTCGGCGCGGTAGACCTCGGGTGACTCCGAGGGCAGGGGACGGTCCCAGTACGGGCGGGTGGCGGTGAAGGTGGGGTCCGCGACCGGGGAGCGGTAGTCGGTGCCGGTCAGGGCGAAGGCGAGGGTGTCGCCGTGCGGGACGAGGGTGAGGTCGAGGGACTGGGTGTTGACGGCGAAGCGGTGGGTGCCGAGGCGGATCGTGCGGCCGTCGTCGGTGTAGAGCTCGGTGCGGTCGCGCAGGGCGCGCAGCGCCTCCTGACGGGCGGCCTTGAGGCGGCCGTCCAGCTCCTCGGCCCTCACCTGGTCGCCGAGGTCACGCAGTTCGTCGGCGGCGCGGCGGACCTTCGCGGGCATCGGGTCGGAGGTGAAATACGTGCTGACGGCGTCCGTGTCAGGCTGGGCGGCGGCCCGGCGGGCCACGGTCCGCAGCACGCGGGCCGCCGAGTCGGCCAGGCGTTCGGCGCGCCGGGCGCGGGCGTCGGCGAGGGTCTGCTTTCGGGCGGAGAACGCCTC
Organism: Streptomyces sp. NPDC088254; assembly: GCF_044740925.1. Lineage (NCBI taxonomy): Bacteria > Bacillati > Actinomycetota > Actinomycetes > Kitasatosporales > Streptomycetaceae > Streptomyces > Streptomyces sp. NPDC088254. The sequence continues at coordinate 1,355,289 of NZ_JBIURQ010000001.1, forward strand.
GTGGATCTCATCTCGCTTGTCGGCGAGGGCGGTGAGGAAGTCGTCGAACTCGGCGAACCGGGACTCCAGGTTCTCCACCTGTACGAGCAGGCGGGCGAGCTGCTCGTCGCAAGCCTCCGGGCTGTCGGCGGCAGTGAGCGCGCCGGTGACGGACTGGCCCAGCAGGGCGAGTTCGGCGGAGAACTCAGCCCGCCCCTCCCGGTCGAGGAGCTCGCGGCGACGGCCGTCGAGGGCGGCGCGGGCACGGTTGACGCCGCCGAGGACCTCGGCGATGCGCTCCAGGATCGCGGTGCGGACTGTGGCGTCGCCGATGTCGAGACCGGCGACGACCTCGGTCACCGTGCGCAGCTCGTCGGCGAGTTCGTCCGTGCGGGCTGCGACGGGCGCCGCCTCGGCCACGGTGACGACCGCCTCGGCGTCGGCGACGAGCCGCTCGACCTGCGCACGGTGGTCGACGAAGGCGTCCTCGCGGGCGAGGTGCGCCACGGCACGCCGGCCGAAGGCGACGAGGTCGGACTCGGTGTCGGCGGCCAGTTCGTCGATGCGGGCGGTGTCCGCGTACCGCATGTCCTTGAGGGTGAGCAGATGGCCCTGCGCGCGGCGCAGCTCGGTCAACCCGGTCACCCAGCCTGCCGCACCGCGTGGGGTCTCGCCCCGCAACCGTCGTACGACCTCGGCGACCCGCGCGGCGGCTTCGGCGAGCGCGTCCTCGACCTGCTGGGTGAGAGCCTGGACGGTCTCGAACTCGGCCAGGACCTGTTGTGCCGTGTCGCGGAGTTGAGCCAGTGGCGTGTGGAGGTCGCCGAGTTTGGGGTCGGCCAGCCAGTGGTGGGTGTCCGCCGCCCGGGCGCAGGCGGCCAGCAGCGCCTCATACACCTCGGTCGTGGGTGTCGTACCGGCGACGGCGCCCGTCACGGAGAGGCAGTCGGAGATGCCGCGCACGAGGTCGGCGTTGCCGATGCGTGCCAGGGGACCGGTGCCGACCGGCTGGGCGGCGGCGTGGGTGTCCGAGACGTACGGGGAGTTCCACAGCTGCACAGGGTGGACGCGCTGCGGTTCCCCGGCGTCGGCCCGGAGGATCGCGAGCAAGCCGTCGTCGAAGAGCGCCCAGCCCTGGCAGGGGAGGGGGTTGGCCATCTCCTTGCGGATCGTGTTGTACGGGAGAAGGAGGCCGCGGCCCTGCACGCGTGCGTGGAAGGCGTAGAGCACGTCCTCGCCGTTCGGGGAGCGGATCTCCCGTTCGAACTCGAGTTCCGTCGTGTCGAGTTCGTACGCCTTGTGGCTGCCGGTGGCCAGGCAGCAGCCGCCGGGGAAGACGATCCCCTGGTCCTCGGGCAGGCGGCGGCACGCCCGGCCGATGCCGTCGAGGCGGACCACGGTTCTGGTGAGGGTGTTGAACACCAGGTGACGGTCGGTGTCCTCCTTGTAGGGGCGGACACGCAGCAGGACCAGGGCGCCCACGCACGCGTGGGCGATGTCCGCGTCCGCGAGGGACTGAAGTGGCTCGTCGACGGGCTCGGTGTAAACGCCTTCTGCCGTCTCGGTGTCGTCGTCGACCTTGACGGTCAGCACGCCGCCCACCGTGGAGACGAACACCTTGCCGTGGATGGAGACGAGCGGGTGCCGTCCGAGGACGTGGTCCTCGCGCGTGCTGTCGATCCATTCGACGTCGTGGGACGGGGGGAGGACGTGGTCGCGATCGCCCCGCGCGTCGAGGAAGGTGGCCCGTCCGCCGTCGGAAAGGGCCCAGCGCAGCACCCGCGTGTCGTCCGCCTTCTCGCCGGTCTGGAAGACGGCGAGCAGCTTGCCCTCGGTGCGCCGGAGCCGGAGCAGGTGGGCGTGGCGGTAGTAGCGGTGCAGGGCGGTGAACTCGCGGACGAAGGCGGGGTCGTCGAGCAGGCCGGGGACGGCGTCGTCAGGCAGCCGTTCCAGGTTGCGGTCGTACAGGGCCAGGACGTCGCCGACGCGTGTGTCGGCCTCCCGGCTCGGGACTGCGTTGCAGCTGAACAGCAGCACCTCACCCACCGCGACGACGTCCCGGGGCACCGCCGCGTGCTCGGTGCGCAGTCGCTTCGTGCCGGCGAGCTCGAACCGCGTCGAGCCGAACTCCTCGATGCGGCGGGCGTTGAGCGCCTCGGCGCGCCGGGCCAGTTCGGCGGCCTGGGCGGTGAGGCGGTCGCGCAGCACCTCGTACGTGCCCCCGTCCACGGGGTCGTACGTGCCGGCGTGCGGGACGGTCGTCATGGCATGCCTCTCGGGAAGTGGAGGAAGGTGGTCCGGAGCCGCCGTCCCCTGTGCGGCGGCTCCGGACCGAAAGGGCGGGTCAGGCGTGGACGGCACTGCCGTTCAGGGTGGTGAGCGGCTTGTCCGCCAGGCCCAGCTCGCCGGCCCTGTCGAGCAGTTGCTGGAGCTGCCCAGAGTCGGACCCGTCGGTCTTCATCAGCTTCATCAGCAGCGCCGAGACCGTCAGGTTCTGCACGTCGGCCGTGGTGACCGAACCGAGGATGCGGCCCAGGTCGTCGGTGAAGCTGGAGGTGCCGTCCAGCCAGGGCCGGGCCAGGGCCTGCGCGGTCTCGGAGTGCTGGACGAACCCGTCGACGCCCTTGCCGAGGGCGATCGAGGACATCAGCCGGTCGAAGAAGACCGACTCGCCTCCGACGATGTTGATGTCGGCGCTCTCCAGACCGGTGGCGAGCACTGTGGCCTGCGCCTGGGCGACCTGCCGCTGCACGTCGAGGCCCGCGAGGCGGATCTCCTTGTCCGCCTGCACACGCAGCCGGTACTCCTCATGCCCGCGCGAGGCGTCGTCGAGGGCGGCCATGGCCGCGGCCTTCTGGGTCAGGCCCTCGGCCTCGGCCTTGAGCTTCTCGCCGATGGCCGCGGCGTCCGCGAGTGCCTGGGCCTGCGCGCCTTCGGCCTCTGCCCGCAGCCGGGCCTCGGTGGCGGCGGCTTCAGCCCGGCCGGCCTTCTCGATGACGTCGGCTTCCTTGTCGCGGACCTGGACGGCCGCGAGCCCTTCGGCAGCCGCCTCGGCCTGAATGCCCTCGGCGAGGCGCAGCTTGGCCTGCGCGTCGAGGTCAGCCGTCTTCAACCGGGCCTCCGCCAGCGTCAGTTCCTCGGCCGCGCGGTGGGTGGCGGCCTGCTCGGCGGCTTCGGCGGCCTTGATGTCCTTGACCAGCTTCTCCTGCGCCTCGGCTTCGGCGGCGATGATCACGGTCTGCCGCTGTCGCTCCGCCTCCTCCACGGCCCGCAGCTTCTTGATCGACTCCTCCTGCTCGGCGACCGTGCGGTCCACGGCGACGCGCTCGCGGATGACCTCGGCGATGTCCCGCTTCTCCGCCTCGACCTCCTTCTCGGCGGCGATCCGGGTCAGCTGCGTCTCCCGCTCCCGGCCGATGACTTCGAGGAGCCGGTCCTTCTCGATGCGCTCGTTCTCGATGGCGATGACCCGCTCGCGGTTCTTCGCGGCGACGGCCACCTCGCGGGCCTGGTTCTCGCGCTGCACGCCGAGCTTCTCCTCGGTGGCCAGGAAGGCGCCCTGGGCTCGCAGCCGCTCCTCCTCCACCACCCGCGCCGTCTCGGCCTCCTCCCGGGCCCGCACGGTCGCGATCTCCCGCTTCTGCTTGGTCTCCGCGTCGGCCTGCCGGCGCTCCAGCTCCAGGATGGCCTCGCGGGCGTCGACGTTCTGCCGCGTGATCTCCTTCTCCTCGGTGCGCTGCGCCTCGTTGGTGCGTACGTGCTCGATGACCGTCAACTCGGTGATCTTGCGGATGCCCTGGGCGTCGAGGACGTTGGACGGGTCGAGCTGGGCGACCGGCGTCTGCTCCAGGTAGTCGATCGCCGCGTCCTCCAGGTGGTAGCCGTTGAGGTCGACGCCGATGACGTCGATGATCCGGTACCGCAGTTCCTCGCGCTTGGTGTACAGGTCGGTGAAGTCCAGTTGCTTCCCGACGGTCTTCAGCGCCTCGGAGAACTTCGCGTGGAACAGCTCCTGCAGCGTGTCCCGGTCGCTCGCCCGCGCGGTGCCGACGGCCTGCGCGACCTTGATGACGTCGTCGACCGTCTTGTTGACCTTGACGAAGAACGTGATCCGGATGTCGGCCCGGATGTTGTCCTGGCAGATCAGCCCGTCCTTGCCGGTCCGAGTGATCTCGATCGCCTTCACCGAGATGTCCATCACCTCGGCCTTGTGCAGCACGGGCAGCACGACCTGCCCGGTGAAGGTCACGTCGACCTTCCGCAGCTTGGAGACGATCAGCGCCTTGCCCTGCTCCACCTTGCGGAACAGCAGGGAGACGACCAGCACGGCGAGCAGGGCGACGGCGACGAGCACACCGGCGCCCAGGAGGATGACATTCATGGCATACGTCCTTGAGGCGTGAAGAAAAAGGAAGTGCGAGGGGGACGGCGTCGAGGGCCGACGGGGGTACTGCTCAGGCGGCGTGGTCCACGTGATCGCGTGCCCGGCAGCGATCGGGCAGGCCGGGTTCGTCGGGGAAGAGCCGGTGCAGGGGCCGCACGAACAGGCAGGTCAGTCGCCATGCGACCGGCAGGGCGGCGACGGGCAGGACCATGCGCAGCAGACCGGTGACGGCACACGGCGGCGCGCACACGGCCAGCAGGAGGACGCCCCCGACGCTGAGGAACCAGGCCACGGCCGTCAGCATGGTGACGGCTACCGCCACGGGTACGCCGCCCATCCCCCAGACCCGGAGGTCGGCGTCCGCGTCGAAGGCGCCGACCGAGGTGAGACCCGCGGCGACGAGGAGCCAGAAGCACAGCAGCACGACGAGGGCGGTGGTCAACAGGATCGTGGGCGGGCCGGTGACGACCGGGAGCAACGTCCGCATGCCGTACCCCCTCAGTCCGCACTGCCCGTCAACCGCGCTCCGCGGAGCACCGCTCGCTCAGGGTTCCGGTGCCGGACACCTGCCGGTGTCCGGCACCGCATTCCCCAGCAGTGCTCCCCGCAGCCCATGCTGCACCCCCGGCGCCCGCCCGCGCATTGCCGGTTCCCGGCAGCGTTGTCTAGGGTCTGCATGCCGGTCAGCCGCCAAGAAGTCGTCAGCGGCGCGTCAAGAACTCGGGGGAAGCATGGTGGAGTTGCAGATTCCGGAGCAGTATCTGGAGGGCTACGCCCAGATACTCGGAGAGGTCGCGGCCACAGGTCGGCGCCTCACCCGGGAAGAACTCGCCTTCCGACGGGCACTCGGAGAGCAGGCGGCTGACGCCGGTCACGGGCTACGAGCCCTGGTCAGCGCCCATCTGACCGCCGCACGCGCCGCATGGCCGGCCGGCCATGCGGCAGCCGACGGCCTCCTGGCCGCCATGCAGCAGGCGACGGACGCCTTCGCCGAGGGCTTCGAGCGGGCCCAGCGCCAGGCCGTACGCCAGGAAGAGGCGGCACGCCGCGAGTTCATCGACGACCTTCTCTACGGCCGCAGCGACCTCGGACGCCTCGCCGAACGCGCCGAACGGTTCGGCCTGCGCCTCTCACACGCCCACGCCGTCGCCGTCGCCGAGGGCCCCACCGCCTACGAGGAGGGCGATCCCGTCCCCCGCCAGGTGGAACGCGCCCTCATCGCACGCTTCGGAGACCGCAGCATCCTGCTCACCACCAAGGACGGCCGGCTGCTGTGCATCGCCCCCGGCCCCCAGGACGAGGTCCTCACCCACTTCGCGAAGCAGGCCCATGCCGCCACCGATGGCGGCCGGGTCGCCATCGGCCGCCCCCAGCCTGGCCCCGGCGGGGTCGTCCACTCCTACGAGGAGGCACTCAACGCCCTGGAACTCGCCGAGCGCCTCGAACTGGAAGACCCGGTTCTGCGGGCAGCCGACCTGCTCGTCTATCCCGTCCTCACCCGCGACCGGCAGGCCATGGCCGAACTCGTCATCAACACCCTCGGCCCGCTCACCACGGCTCGCGGCGGTGCCCAGCCCCTCCTGGACACCCTCACCGCCTACTTCGACTCCGGCTGCGTGGCCGCCGAGGCAGCCCGCCGCCTCACCCTCAGCGTGCGGGCCCTGACCTACCGACTGGACCGCATCCACAAGCTCACGGGCGCCAACCCGGCCGAGCCGGCCCACCGGTACATGCTGCAGACCGCGGTGATCGGTGCACGGCTGCTGGACTGGCCCGCCCAGGAGCTCTGACGCGCACCGCGGACGAGGTCAGGTGCGGGCCACTTCGCCGGAGCCTTGGCGGGCCGCCGGATCCTGGGCGCCACCCCTGTGGAACGTCGCGTCCTTCGCCGCCATCGGCGGCGCCGGCCACCCGCAATTCGAAAGGCACACCATCGCCAAGTCGTTCCGGGCGGGCGCCTGGCGCGTCTTCGCCCTGGAGACCGGGTTCAACACGTCGGCCGACAGCCGTACTTGACCATGCGGGGCCATCCCGCGGTGACGTGGCTCGGGAGAGGCAGCAATCCGGTGAACAGCGACGACACTCAGAGTGTGAGCAAGGCCGAGTACGGCTCAAGTGGGACCCGAGTCCCTGGAACCAGCCATCTCACCATCTCGACATCATCGCCACGACCTACTCGGCGAACACCCCCTACGGCCCGCCCGTTTACCACGATCCGGACGCCTTCCAGACCATCCTCCAGGGCGCCTTCGAGGCCGAGGTCGAGGGCGTCGCGGGCGGTGTGATCGGTGCCCTGATCATCGGCTTCCAGCGCGCCGCGTTCTCCAACGAGGCCGGTCTGGGCTCCGCCCCGATCGCCCACTCCGCGGTCAAGACCCACCACCCCGCGAGCGAGGGTCTGGTCGCCCTGCTGGAGCCCTTCATCGACAGGGTCGTCATCTGCACCATGACCGCGCTGACCATCGTCATCGCCAACCCGGCCAGCTGGGGCGAGGCCCGCGCCGGCGAGAGCATCGGCGGCGTCACCATCACCTCCGACGCCTTCGAGACGGCGCAGCCCTGGTTTCCGGCCGTGCTCACCGTCGCGGTGCTGCTCGCTGAACTCCTTCCTGGAGTTCGTCCGCGCCCGCAAGGCCGGCGAGATCAGCGACGGCGACGAAGACCAGGAGTCGGTGAAGACCACCGTCTGACCGCCCCCCGGCGGCCCGGCTCCGGTACGGGCCCGTGCTCACCTCGCGCCTTGGTGGGTACGGGCCCGTACGTCTGCCGCTACGACCGACGGCCTGCGAACAGCCGCCTACGACCGGCCGCCGAGCTCCGCCCTGTCGCGTCGCCGGTCCAGGTAGCCGATGGCCGGGGTGGCCATGACGCCGTGCAGCACCACCGAGATCACCACGGTGAGGGCCACGACGGCCCACAACTCCCGCTCCGAGCCGCCGAAGGAGTCCTGCCCCAGCGCGTAGGACAGGTAGAACAGCGAGCCGATGCCCCGGATCCCGAACAGGGCGACCACGGCACGCTCCTTCTTCCCCATAGCGGTGCGTGCCTGTGCCAGCCACCCCGTGAGCGGCCGTACGACCAGCAGCACCAAAACACCGACGACCGCGCCAGCCCACGTCAGGGCGGACAAGGCGCCGTCCACCAGGTATCCGCCGAGCAGGAAGAGCAGCACGGCCGTGAGCAGCCGTTCGATCTGCTCGGTGAACTCGTGCAGCACCTTGTGATAGCCGTGGCTGCGTTCGGCGGCACGGATGACGCAGGCCGTCACGAAGACGGACAGGAAGCCGTAGCCGTGGAGCACCTCGGCGATGCCGTAGGACACGAAGGTGGCTCCCAGCGCCACGAAGCCCTCCATGTACTCGGACAGCCGCAGCGCCGACGTACGGACCCGGAAGAACAGCCACCCCAGCAGCCGGCCGACGCCACCCCCTACGGCCAGCCCCACAGCGCACTTGCCCAGCAGGTCGGTCAGCGCCCACGAACCGATCCAGTCCGCCGACCACCCCGTCCCTGCTGCCGCGGCGAGGGCGAGGGCCGCGTAGACGAACGGAAAGGCGAGCCCGTCGTTCAGCCCTGCCTCGCTGGTCAGGGCGAACCGCACCTCGTCCTCGTCCCGCTCGCTGCCGAGCGGCTCGCCCACGCGCACCTCACCGGCCAGCACGGGATCCGTGGGCGCGAGCACGGCGCCCAGCAGCAGGGCGGCGGCGGGTGGCCAGTCGAGAAGCCACCAGGCCAGCAGGGCGACGATCGCCACGGTCAGCGGCATCGTGATGCCCAGCAACCGCCACGTCGTGGACCACCGGCGCCATCCGAAGGGCCGGTCGATGGCGAGCCCGGCGCCCATCAGCGACACGATCACACACACCTCGGTGGTGTGTTCGACCCACAGACGATCGCGAACGGGATCCACGGCCGGCACACCCACCGGCAGCAGCTCGATGAGAACCCCTGCGGCGAGGAAGACCATGGGCAGGGACAGCGGCCGCTTGGACACCACCCGGGGCAGCACGGCCGCGCCCAGGGCTCCCAGGCCCAGACAGACGTAGACCACGTCCGAAAGCGTCACTGCGACCTCCTGCCCGACGCGATCAATCCCAGGCCACGTGTGTACCCCGTTCCGCACCGTTGCCTCGCCCGATTGCGCCCCGGGCTCGCTTCCTGCCCGGTTGCGGCAGACGAGGAGGGGGTGGGCCGACCGACCCGCTCCGGTTAGGGTGTGAAGAACGCGTCAATGAGGCGCGGGGTGTGCCGGGAAGTCTGGTCGGCGTCCGTAGGGCCGTGTGCCCTTTTGCCGACACCCCGGAGGTTCGCCGTCGTGGCAGCTGCCCCCCGCTCGCCGTTCCTTGGTCTTCTGTCCTGGCCTGAACGGCAGGCCGTGGCCCAGGCCTTGCGCACTGAGACTGTGGGCGGCCTGGTCCTGCTGGCCGCGGCGGTGGTGGCGCTGGTGTGGGCGAACACTCCGTTCAGCGGCGCGTACACCGCCATCCGCGACTTCCACTTCGGGATACCCGCGCTGGGTTTGGACCTGTCGGTCGGCCACTGGACCTCCGATGGCCTGCTGAGTGTCTTCTTCCTGGTCGCCGGGATCGAGCTGAAGCGCGAACTGGTGGTCGGCTCCCTGCGCACCCCGGCCACGGCCGCGCTGCCGGTCATCGCTGCTGTGTGCGGCATGGCGGTGCCGGCCGCCCTCTATGCCGCAACCGTTGCGGTCGGCGGGGGCAGCATGGAGGGCTGGGCGGTGCCGATGGCCACCGACATCGCCTTCGCCCTGGCGGTCCTTGCGGTCATCTCCACCCACCTGCCGACCGCCCTGCGGGCCTTCCTGCTGACCCTTGCGGTTGTCGACGACCTCGGTGCGATTCTGGTCATTGCCGTCTTCTTCACCTCTGACCTCAACTTTTGGGCGCTGGCCGGGGCGCTCGCCGGGCTGGCCCTCTTCTACGTCCTGCAGCGGCTGCGGGTGCGGGGCTGGTGGTGGTACGTGCCGCTGGGTGTGACGGTGTGGGCGCTGATGTACAGCGGTGGCATCCACGCCACCGTCGCCGGTGTCGCCATGGGCCTGATCCTGCGCGCCACCCGCGACGAGGGCGAACAGGAATCACCCGGCGCACGCACCGGGCATCTGCTGCACCCGCTCTCCGCCGGGATCTGCGTGCCGCTGTTCGCCCTGTTCGCTGCCGGGGTCAGCATCTCCGGCGACGCGCTGGGCAAGGTGTTCACCACCCCCGAACCCCTCGGCGTGATCCTCGGCCTGGTCGCGGGCAAGATCCTCGGCATCTTCGCCGGCACCTACCTCGCCGCCCGCTTCACCCGCGCCCAGCTCAACCCGGACCTGGCCTGGGCCGACGTATTCGGCCTCGCAACGCTGGCCGGCATCGGATTCACCGTAGCCCTGCTCATCGGCGAACTCGCCTTCCCCGGCTCGGCGGTCGGTGAGCACGTCAAAACCGCCGTCCTGATCGCCTCCTTCACCGCCGCAGTGCTCGCCGCCCTGCTCCTGCGGCGCAGAAATGCCGTCTACCGGCGCCTGTGCGAGGAGGAAAACCTCGACCAGGACGGCGACGGTATCCCCGACATCTACCAGCGCACCGAAGGCAGCAGCGCATGACCCGGCCACTGCCGCACCGTCGCCTGCCCCGCGGGGGAATGGCTGCTGGTCTGCGCCGGGGCCACCGTGGGCGCGATCCACACCGCACCGGCCTGGGCAATGACGTTGTGCCTGATAGCCGCCGCCACGGCGCTGCGCACCGCGGCCAAACCCTTTGAGCGGCGGCCCGCCCAGACTGTTCTTCAGGCCGAGGCGCCCTGCTGACGGCGGGCGGCCCCGAGCCGGGCGCGGAGGGTGGCGGCGAAGTCTTCAGCGCGGGCCAGTTGGACGCGCAGGTCCTCGATCTTCTCGGCGGCGGCCTGTTCGCAGGTCTCTATCCGCTCCAGGAGTGCTTCCCGCTCGTCGATGTCGGCCGGCTCGTGGAGTCGAGGCGGTCGATGGCATCCAGGAGGTCGCGCATCTCATCCAGGGTGAAGCCGAGCGGTTTCATGCGGCGGATGACCACCGCTCACTCCACTCCGGCAGCACAGCCTGGACCACCTCGACCGGGGTGAACAGCAGCAGCGGGGTCAGACCCTCCAGAGTGGCCGCGTCCAGCTTGGCGGCCGGTGTGAAGCCTTGATCGCCGCTGACCGGCCCGTAGGCGACCACGTCGATCCGGCCGAAGCGGCCATGGATCGCCTCGACGAGAGCGGGCACCTCAGGGGGCCTGGAAGGATCGGCGCTGAACGCGACCGCCTCGGTACCTTCGCCGGCGAGTACCTCGACGCGGAGAAGATGTGGAGTCCTTGGCCACGACCGTGGCCACGGACTCCACATCTCATCATCAACGCGTAGAGCAGCAGGCCGACCGGGCGGCTGCGACGGAAGGGCCCATCCGACCCGCAACGAGCGGTGAGCATCGTGAAGCTGCAGATCACGGTGCCGGTGCGGACGGTCGGGGCCGTAACCGGCAGGCCCCGGCGGCATGTTTCCTGGGACGCGGATTCACTCAGGCACTGGTGCGCGTTGAAGATCCGGCAACGCGATCACACCGCTCGTCGAGTTGCGCGCAGTACGACGTCGCTGACGTGGTGGGTGCTGGCCGCGCCGGGGGGTCGTTGCCGGGTTTCGTGGGTCTCGACATGCCAGGTGCCGGGGTCGGCGGTGAGTGCGGCGGCGATCTCGTCGACCCCGACGAACGCCTCCGGGTCGTACATCCGGGTCTGGGTCGCCACATCCACCGGGTCGCGCAGGGGGGTGAGGTCGTGGTGCACGACCAGGAGCGTGCCGCCGGGGGCGACGGCGGCGAGCAGGCTGCGCAGGCCGCGGTGGTCGGGCGTGCGCTTGAACGAGCCGTATTGCAGGGAGACCAGGTCGAAGGTCTCGGTGCCGAAGGGTGCTGGATCGTTCGCGTCGCCGCGTACGAGGTCGATGGCGAGCCCGCGGCGTTCAGCCTCGGCGCGCACCCGGGCGAGCGCGTTGCCAGAGATGTCGGTGGCGGTCACCTTCCAGCCGTGCTCGGCCAGCCAGAGGGCGTCGGCGCCCTCGCCGGTGCCGACGTCGAGCGCACGGCCCGTGGCCAGGGGGGCAACCTCGTGGACGAGCGTGCCGTTGGGGTTGCCGCTCCACGCTCGATCGGGGCCCCCGTAGCGGTGGTCCCAGTCGGCCTCCTCGCCCGAGTGCCGGACAGCGGCGCGTAGATCCTCGTCGGCGAGGCTGAAGGCGATCATGGCGCCGACCTGGCTGCCCTGGGCGGCCGCCGGCAGTACCTGCAGGCTCGGGTCGGTGACGTTGCCGGCCGCGTAGATCCCTGGTACGGCGGTCTCGCCGCGCGCATCGACCGCGAGGACGTCCCCGGCGCCGGACGGGTGAGGGGTGGTGGTGAGCCCTACTCCGGCCAGCACGTCGGCGCGTGCTCGGAACCGCGAGCCGACCACGACGGCGTCGGCCTCAAGCACGCGACCGTCGACGAGCTCGACCCCGGACACCTCGCCGCCCGGCCCGGTGAGGACCCGGCCTACCTCGCTGCGCTCGACGGCGACGCCGGAGGCAGCAAGGGCCTCGACGGCTCCCTCATCGAGCCCGGTCGGGTCGTGCAGCACGACGGTCAGCTGGCCGGTCAGATGCCGAAACAGCGGGGTTGGGTGGAGCCCCAGGGGGTTCGTGACGATCTGCACCAGGCGCTGGTCGCGCACCTCGAAGCCGTGGCAGAACGGGCAGTGGATCACGCCGCGGCCCCACCCCTCGGCGACGCCGTCGATCTCGGGGAGCTCGTCGGCCAGGCCGGTCGCGGCGAGAACGCGGCGGGCCACCAGCATGTGCCCACCGGTGAGGTCGAGCCGGAACCTGCCGTCGTCGCGACGGTGCACCCCCACAACTCGGCCGGAGAGAACCTCCCCACCATACGTGCGTACCTCCTCGCGACCGACCTCCATCAGCTCGCCTGGCGCGGCTCCCTCGTACCCCAGGTAGCCGTGCATGTGCGCGGCCGGGGCGTTGCGCGGGGCGCCGTCGTCGACCACGACGACGCCGCGTCGCTGGCGGGAGATCTGCAGGGCTGCGGCGAGACCGGCGGCCGAGCCGCCGATCACGGCGACGTCGCAGTGACGCTCCAGTGTGGGGTACTGGGCGTGGCTGACAGGCTCGGTGGGCTCGGACGGGGCACAGCGTCGGCTGTGTGTGTGGTGATCGCTCATGAATCCGACGGTACAGCGCCCGGCGCCATCCGCAAGGATGCTTGCAGAATCAGCAAGGCGCGGCCAAGATGGGCGCATGAATGAAGTCGCTGACGTCGAAGCCCTGGCACGGTCGCGCCTGCGCAGCATGCGCACCACCCTGGGTTACTCCCTGGATGAGCTGGCCCAGCGCACCAACCTCAGCCCGTCGACCATCAGCCGCGTCGAGACGGGCAAGCGCACGCTCAGCCTCGACGTGCTCGTGCCGCTGGCCAACGCCCTCCAGATGAGTCTCGACCTACTCCTCGAAGTGCCCACCGACGACGACGTCGTCATCCGTCCGGTCGCACACAGCAGCGGCACGCGGACGACGTGGCCGCTGAGCCGCCCGGACGGCCGCACGGTCGCGATGAAGATGCGCCTCGAGCCGTCCGACGCGTCGCCCAGCCAACGGGTCCACCCGGGCCACGACTGGTTCCTCGTGCTCGAGGGGCGCGTGCGGCTGTGGCTGGGTGAGCGGCAGATCGACGTCGACGCGGGGGAGGCGGCGGAGTTCGCGACGATGGTCCCGCACGCGATCACGGCCCTGGACGGTCCGGCCGAGTTGATCATGATCTTCGACCGTGACGGACAGCGCGCGCACGTGCACCAGTGAGCCTCCGTCAACCCGAAGTCGCAGGTCAAAGGGCTGGTGTGACCAGTTCTCGGGATGCTTACCCTGGTCGTGGGCGGCAGTCTGCGGCGTAGATCGTTTGTCAGCGGTTGACTTCGAGGTTCGTCAGGACGAGCAGAGCGCGCAGGAGGTGGGTGGCGCGGGCAGGGTCGGTGCGGAGTTTGGTGAGGGTCCGCCAGTTCTCGAGGTGGGCGAAGCCGTGTTCGACCGGTGCGACCAATGAGCCCGGGATGCCCTCTCGTTGGGTCAGGGGGCTGGCGTGATGGGCCTCTGTAGCACTCAAAGGCTGGCCGTGGGCTGCAGTCTCCGGCGGAGACCGTCTGACCGGGAGGTCGGTCACCGGTTGCTGTTTGTGCCGGGCCGGTCACGCCCTTGGGGGACGTGACCGGCCCGACTTCCGGCGGCAGGATGCCGAGTGGTTGGGGGTCAGCCCGGCAGATCACCGGTGTAGCGGTAGATGTTGCCGGCCGAGTTCACGCCCCAGACGGTGCCGTCCACTCCTGCTCCGACGTCGGTGAGCGCGCCGGGGATCTGCACCCAGGGGCTGGCGTCGTTGTTGGTGTAGCGGTAGATGTTCCCGCCGGAGTTCGCCCCCCAGACCGAGGTGCGGGAGCCTGCTGAGATTGCCTTGAGCCCGCCGTCGATCTGCTTCCAGTGGTCGCTTTCCTGGTCGCCGGTGTAGCGGTAGATGTTGCCGGCGGAGTTGACACCCCAGACGGTGCCGTCCGCGGCTGCACCGATGTCCGTCAGCGCCCCCGGGATCTGCACCCAGGGATTGGCGTCGTTGTTGGTGTAGCGGTAGATGTTGCCGGCCGCGTTGACGCCCCACACGTTGGTCCTAGACCCGGCAGAGATCCGGACGAGCGCACCGCTGATCTGTTTCCAGTGGTCGCTTTCCTGGTCGCCGGTGTAGCGGTAGATGTTGCCGGCGGAGTTGACACCCCAGACGGTGCCGTCCGCGGCTGCACCGATGTCCGTCAGCGCCCCCGGGATCTGCACCCAGGGATTGGCGTCGTTGTTGGTGTAGCGGTAGATGTTCCCGGCCGCGTTGACGCCCCACACGTTGGTCCTGGACCCGGCAGAGATCCGGACGAGCGCACCGCTGATCTGCTTCCAGTCGGCCATTTCACGGGCTCCTTGTCGTCTGTGATGTTGCGTGCAGACCCTCCCGCGACGGAACGATTCAGCATGCAAGCGTGCTTGCGGCGTGATCCTTCCCTTGTCCGTAAAGTCGCGTTTATCTGATGGGTCGCGCCCTTCGAGCTGGGACGGCGCGGTCGGCGGTTGATCCAGGGGTGACCTGAACGGAGCTCCCACTTGCGGGTTATTCGCAATCACCAGGTTGACGCCGACGAGCGAGCGAGAGCGTCCGGAAGTTCCGCGGCTCGCCGGCGGCGGCGTCCAGGGCGTCCCACACCATGTCTTCGACGTGCTCGGGCAGGGTGGCAAGGACCTTCGCGGCCGGGGCGGAGAAGCGGACCGCGTACGGCTGTTCGGTCACCGGCGCCGCCCGCGGAGCCGCCATGTCGATGAACTCGCTGTCGTCATAGCCGGAGGCGACGAACGTGTCGACGGCCGGGGCGGAGGCGAGGCGGCCCTGCCAGCCCTGGACGACCTCGTAGATCCCGGCGAGGGAGAACGTGCGCCGCGATTCCTCGAGGGCGGCGGCCCACCCCGCTCGAAGGCCGGCGCCTACGGGGTGGGCGGCGGCGGTTGCGTCGGGAGCTGTACGCCTTATCTCCGCTGAGATGCCCGGGCGGGTACGAGGACGGCCGGTAGTGAGCCGGGGGACGTGCAGACGTTCCAGCACCGGGATCAGCTGCGGGGCGTCGCCCCACTGGCCCGGGGTGATCAGAAACGCCAAAGGCCGGAGGCCGCCCTCGTCGACCAGATGAATCTTGCTCGTCAGACCGCCCCTTGAACGTCCCATCCCTTCATCTGGCCGATACCGAGAGGGCAGAGCCCGGCGTCCCGGGATGTGCGGGGGTGTCGTGCGCGCGCCAGCCGCGTGCTGATGGGCCGGGCATGAGTTGGAATCGATACCGACCATGCTCCAGTCGATCCGGTCTTCAGCGCCGGCGTGCGCCAGGAGCGAGCGGAGGATCTTGTCCCAAGCACTGTCCGCCGACCAGCGGCGGTGACGCTCGTAGACGGTCTTCCACGGCCCGTACTGCGCAGGCACGTCACGCCAGGGCGTGCCCGTTCGCAGGCGGAAGAGGATTCCGTTGATCACCGTGCGATGGTCGCTCCACCGTCCGCCCGGCAATCCGCCGCCGCGCAGCAGGGGTTGGAGCCGTGCCCGCTCGGCATGTGTCAGATCGTCCCGCCCGACCTCGGGCACGGTGCCCCCGTTCACCCAGACCGGACTACGTGGTCACGCGGTGATCCGCCGGGCGTACACCTCGATCTCGATCTTCATGCGGGGATCGGCGAGGCCGCACATGAGCATGGTGGCGGCCGGCCGGACCTCTCCGAAGGCGCGACGCAGCACCGGCCAGCAAGGCTCGAAGTCGGCCCGGTCGGGCAGCAGATAGCGCACCCGCACCACGTCAGCGAAGGTGCACTCCGCTTCGGTCAAGGCGGCCTCGATGTTGTGCAGGCACTGTTCGGCCTGCTCCACCACGTTGTCCGAGATCGTCATGGTGGTGTAGTCGAATCCGGTCGTCCCGGACACATGAACCCAGTCACCGTCGACCACGGCGCGGGCGTAGCCGATCTGCTCCTCGAACGTCGAGCCCCTGAGGATGGAACGTCGCTCTGTCACTCCGCTTCACTGCCCGATGGCCCTGGACAGATGTGATCACTCGCGCAATCCAGCGACGCGCAGCCTGCCGAACCCCCGGTTGACCAGCGGATCCGATCGTCCCGACGAGCCATAACCACACCCGGAACCGTGGAACCCGGCGCCCACCCGACGCGGCACTCGGGCTGCCGGCCTGCACGGCAGCAGCCACCGAAAGCGAAACGGTCCGCCGACTTCGTCGGCGGACCGTCAAAAAAGATGTGCCGTTCGCTGAGCCGGGGCAGTGACTGCTGCCCCTTCGGCTCCAAGGCAGCCGAACCTCCCTGGCACCAGGTGTGGTGCCACCGCTCCACCGACCGCACGGTGCCCCGAAGGTCAGCCGCGATCACCCTGTTGCCGTCACCCCGTTCGAACCGCTCGGCGGCCTCCAGCCGTACCCGCCCTCGACGCTGTTGCTCCTGGGCAGTGAACCCACCCCCTTGCGCGGATCGCACCCCGAGGTCATGTCGCAGGGGCCAAAGGTCCGTCAGCACCTACGACAAGACGAGTTCAACATGAGTAATCGCATTGCCTACATGGATGGCTTGTCGGAAGCGATGATGAGGCGCTTGTTGCCACCGCCGGTGCTGTCGCCAGGTACGGGCGGGGCAGTGTCATAGACGCCGATAGGGGTCCACTTGACCTGGTCGTTTGGCTGCCAGTAATCCTGAAAGATGTAGTAGAGATGAAATTTATGTGGGCGGCACGGTTCACCAGGTGGACAGGTGATGCCGTCCTTGTAGACCCTGATGCTCTTCCCGATCTCGTCTGGGCCGACCCAGGGAACCCGAATTTCGCTGGTTTTTGTGCTGTGGGCGTCGATTGGGCCGAACCAGGAGTTGGTCTCTCCGGTATAAAGCCATACCGGATAGCCCATTGCGTTCTGCACTTCCGTGATGACGGTGACATTCGCCCTGGCCGTGGTCGCGGATTTGGTGCCGTGCAGGGATCCAGGCGTGGCGGCGTCGGCGGACGGGAGGGCGGTGAACGCGCCGCCAACCGCAAGGACTCCTGCGATGACGGTGCGGAGGGTACGGGAGATTCGCATTGTCGGCCTTCACTTTCCGAGTCATGCAAGCTCTACGGAGAGTAAAGGATTGGATACCCAGAGTCAACCGCGGAAGCCCCGCGTAGCCGCAGTGACATGTGAAGATCCCACCCGGCACCGGCCGGGAAAAACGGATGAACCGATCATCTCAACTGACAGTGATCGCACTTGAAGGGGCGACGCCAATCTCTGCTGATAGCCGCTGGTTCTGGGCCGGGCTCGCGTCGTCCTATGGAGTGATCCCTTTGGCGCGCTTGTGTGTGCGACACGTATTTGACTGTCAACGAGGTCGTCGGCTGCAAGTCGGGCGTGATGTGCACAGTCCCGGGGGCAGTGGCAATATCCCGACTATGTGATAACTGTCGCGCTTCGACTCAACAGCAGGAATTGTCTGGTCGTGCTTTTCTCTCCTGCTGAGGTTGAACTCGTGGAGTCGTAGGGGCTGACGGCTCGTCGCCTGTGCGGTATCACCGGGGCATGTGGCATCCGCAGGGGGGGCTGACCGCCGAACGGCAGCAGTTCCGCGAGGAGTTACGGCCCAAGGCGGCCGAGAGGTTCGCCCGGGGCGAGGCGAGCTCGGTGATCGCCAAGGACCTGCGAGTCGGCGTCCGCTCCGTGCAGCGATGGCGGCAGCTGTGGGACGAAGACGGACCGCGGGCTCTGCGGTCACAGGGGCCGGCGTCACTGCCGAGGCTGAGCGAGAAGCAGTTCGCCCAGCTGGAAGCGGAGCTGGCCAAAGGGCCGGCCGCGCATGGCTGGGAAGACCAACGCTGGACCTTGAGCCGCGTGAAGACGGTGATCGGCCGGCGCTTCCACCCAGGTCGAAGAGCGCACGCCGCGGACCACGGTCACGCCGTCCTCGACGCGCACGGCGGCAGCCCCAAGGCGATCTATCCCCGGGTTTGGTCAGCCTGGCCGCCTTCCGGCCGTCCGCGGCGCCTGTCCCGTGACCACGAGGGTGCATCGGGACGCCGCGTTCGACCGCTTCGTCACTTGCCGGCGACGGAGTGACCACCGACAACGATGTGACTTGACCGGGTGTTACGCGTCGTTCGCAGGGAGACGCGGCGAAACGGACCGCCGACTCAACGAGCGGTGCCACCCCTCGACGTCTTTCGAGTTCGCAAGGTCGCCTCCGGGAGTCATTCCGGTTCACTAGCGGCGGCCGGTTCCAGGTCTGGGCGGGGCTGCCCTTGCTTCGACGGGCGTGGCTCTGGTGTGGGCGACTCGTCGGGGTTCCTGTCCATGGCGAAGCGCTCCTGTACGCCGGGGCTGTCGAGGAGCCGGGCCGGGTAGCCGGGTCCGGTCCGCACCGCGACGTCTTGGTGGTGCAGTGGTTCACCGCAGGAAGAGCAGACGACCTCGGCCTGGGTGTCGTGGTCGCAGGCGGTGTGGTGCATGACCACGGGGATGCCGCCGTCCTCGGTCAGCCACCGGTCGCCCCAGGCGTTGATGGCGGCGAGCACGCCGAAGAAGTCCCGGCCTTTGTCCGTCAGCAGGTACTCGTGGCGGACCGGCTCGCTCTGGTAGGGGCGGCGCTGCAGGAGCCCTGCGTTCTCCAGGCGCCGGAGCCGGTCGGTGAGGGTGTTGCGCGCGATGCCGAGGGAGTCGATGAAGCCGTCGAAACGCGACTCGCCGTAGAAGACCTCGCGCAGGACCAGCAGCGTCCAGCCGTCGCCCAGGATGTCCACGGTACGGGCGATCGAGCAGGGCCAGCTGTCGAACGAGGTCCGTCTCATAGCGACGACCTTATCAGTTTCGTCATGAGATGCACTTGCCCTCGGTGGATCGGCCCGGATAGCGTCCGTGAGTCTCATCATGCAACTTAAGAGGAGGAGTGATGAGCTCCACGTCTGCGAGCACACCGGCGGTCACCGTTGAACGGGACGGGCATGTGCTGTTGATGGGCCTGAACCGGCCCGCCAAGCGCAACGCCTTCACCAAGCAGATGCTCGGCGAGCTGTCGGCCGCCTACGGCCTGCTGGAGTCCGACGACGACCTGTGGTGCGGGGTCCTGTTCGCCCACGGCGACCACTTCACCGGCGGCCTGGACATGCTCGACGTCGGCGCCGAGCTGGCTTCGGGAAAGTTCGAGGCCTCCGAAGGCGGCCGCGACCCCTGGCGCCTGGACGGACCGTGGTCCAAGCCCGTCGTCGCGGCCGCACAGGGCTGGGTGATGACGCTCGGCATCGAGCTGCTCCTGGCCGCTGACATCCGCGTCGCCGCCCAGGACACACGGTTCGCTCAGTACGAGATCCGCCGCGGCATCTACCCCTTCGGCGGGGCCACCTTCCGCTTCCCCCAGCAGGCCGGGTGGGGCAACGCCATGCGCTGGATCCTCACCGGCGAGGAGTTCGACGCCGCCGAAGCCCACCGCATCGGACTGGTGCAGGAACTCGCCGCGGACGGGCCGGCCGCCCTCGCCCGCGCCACCGAGATCGCCACCCTCATCGCCGAGAAGTCCGCGCCTCTGGGGGTGCGCACCGTCTTCGCCTCCGCCCACCTGGCCCACGAGCACGGCGAGAGTGCCGCGATCGAGTGTCTGCGCCCGGACACCGCACGGCTGTTTGCGACCGCCGACGGCGCCGAGGGAATCCGGTCCTTCGTCGAGCGCCGCGATGCCGTTTTCACCGGCCGCTGACCAGCCCGCCCCCATCAGGAGATTTGCCGTGACCACCGCGAAGACGCCTTCCCTGTTCGACCTGCCGCCCGAGATCGCCGAGGCCCGTGAGTGGGCCCACGGCTTCGCCGAGAAGTACGTACGCCCCGTCGCCGCCGAGTACGACGAGCGGGAGGAGATGCCCTGGGCCGTCATCGAGGAAGCCGCCAAGGTCGGCCTGTACACCCCCGAGTTCGCGCTGCAGATGATCGCCGACCCCACCGGGCTCCTGCAGCCCGTGGTCGCTGAGGAGATCTTCTGGGGCGACGGGGGCATGGGCCAGGCCCTGTTGGGCACCTTCCTGCCCGCCGCCGCCCTGTTCGGCGCCGCCACCAAGGAGCAGATCGACACCTGGCTGCCCGCCTTCTTCGGCACCCCCGGCGACCTGGCCGTCGCCGCCCTGTGCGCCAGCGAGCCGAACGCCGGCAGCGACGCCGCCGCTATCCGCACCCACGCCCGCTACGACGCAGCCACCAAGGAATGGGTGCTCAACGGCACCAAGACCTGGGCCACCAATGGCGGCATCGCAAACATCCACGTCGTCAACGCCGTCACCGACCCCGCGCTCGGCGCCCGCGGCCACGCCCTGTTCCTCATCCCGCCCGGCACCCGCGGTCTCAGCCAGGGCCAGAAGTTCTCCAAGCACGGCCTGCGCGCCTCCCACACCGCCGAGGTCGTCCTCGATGACGTGCGCATCCCCGCCGACCTGGTCCTCGGCGGCAAGGACGCGCTCGACCAGCGCCTGGCCGCAGCCCGCGAAGGCACCCGCGTCCGCGTCCCCGCGGCCATGGCCACCTTCGAGACGACCCGGCCCGGCATCGGCGCGATGGCCGTCGGCGTGGCCCGCGCCGCCTACGAGTACGCCCTCGAATACGCCGGTGTCCGCGAGCAGTTCGGCCGGCCGATCGTCGACAACCAGGCCATCGCCTTCTCTCTGGCCGACATGGCCGTGGAGATCGACGCCGCCCGCCTCCTTGTCTGGCGTGCCAGCCACATGATGACGCGCGGCCAGCCCTTCACACGCGCCGAGGGCAGCATGGCCAAACTCAAGGCCAGCGAGGTCGCCGTCCGCACCACCGAACGTGCCGTGCAGATTCTCGGCGGCAACGGCTACACCCGCGACTACCCCGTCGAACGCTGGGCCCGCGACGCCAAGATCTTCACCATCTACGAGGGCACCAGCGAGATCCAGCGCCTGGCCATCAGCCGCGCCCTGTCCGGCCGTCGCATCCAGTAGACACCGTCGCCCGCACGTCCAGTCCCTACCAACTCATCGGAGCATCACATGAGCACCCAGATGCCTGTCCTGGCAGGCAAGGTTGCCGTCGTCACCGGAGGCGGCCGCGGCATCGGCAAGATGATCACCCGAGGACTCCTCGAAGCCGGCTCCAAGGTCTACATCTCCAGCCGCAAGGAAGCCGACCTGAAATCGGCCGTCGAGGAGCTGAGTCCCCTCGGCGAGGTGCACGCGGTGTCGGCCGACCTCGCCACCGCCCAGGGTGTGGAGACCCTGGCCGGCTACCTCAGTGAACGTGAGAGCCGCGTGCACGCGCTGTTCAACAACGCCGGCGCCAACTGGGGGGCGCCCCTTGAGGAGTTCCCCGACTCGGCCTGGGACAAGGTGCTCTCCGTCAACGTCAAAGGCGTGTTCGCCCTCACCCAGGCCCTGTTGCCGATGCTGAAGGCAGCGTCGACACCCGACGACCCCGCCCGTGTCATCAACACCGGTAGCGTCGACGGGCTGCGCGCCCCCGCCCCCGGCTTCAACAACTTCTCCTACAGCGCCAGCAAGGCCGCCGTACACATGCTCACCCGGCAACTCGCGGGCACCCTCGCCCCCGACATCCTCGTCAACGCCGTAGCCCCCGGCCTGTTCGAGTCGAAGATGACCGCGGGCATCCTCAGCCTCGGCACCGGCGCCGTCGCCGACCAGATCCCCCTCAAGCGCATCGGCCGTCCCGAAGACATGGCAGGTATCGCCGTGTTCCTCACCAGCCCCGCCAGCAGCTACATCACCGGAGCAGTCATCCCTGTGGACGGGGGGATCCTCACCACCAACTGAGCCCGGCCGGGATCGCAAGCGGGGACAGCCGGGCGACGAGACGAGCTGTGGGAACGGATCGGGCAGCGTGCTGTCCGCGCAACGGATGGTTTCAGAACGAGCCACAGTCGTCTGAACCGGTGGAGCCAGGCCAGGCCCGCTCGAGGACCCAGTGTGTCTCGTGTGGTCATGGACCGCCTTGGTCGTCGGCGGTGAGCCGCTGTTCCAGGTGGCTGAGCAGGTGGGTGCATTTCCGGACCGTGTCGAGGTCGTCGCCCAGGATAACGGCGAGCTCCTGTGCCCAGGCGGCGCGCAGCACCCGGAGGTTGGCCGCCGCGCGCTCGGTCGGGCGCACGGCGATGCCGCGGCCGTCGGTGGCGGCGCGGGAAACCATCCCCTTGCCCTCGAGGCTGCGCAGCGCCGTGCTGACGTTGGTGCGCTGCAGCCGGGTGCGGCGGGCGATCTCGCTCGGCGCGGCCCCGGGGTACAGGTCGACGACCCGCATCACCTGCCGCTCGGTTTCGGTCAGCGTCACCACCTGCGGGCCTTCCGGAGTCCGGGCACGCACCAGCCGGCCGACGTTGAGGATCAGGTCGGCGAGGTCGGCGAGGTCGGCGAGCGGGCCACCGGCGTCCGTGCCGACGGCGTCTTCTGTGTCGCGGGGCATGGCACCACTCTACTGAATTATGTCACCATAATTATATGTCCATAACTAATGGGGATGCGCAAGATCGGCAGACGGTCGCCACGGCGGAGAGCAGCGACGTCCCGAAGCCGGTGAACCTGGGGCGCCGGGCGCGGCTGGCCCTGCTGCTCGGCTCGCTGAGCGCCTTCGGTGCGCTCACGATCGACATGTACCTACCCGCCATGCCGAGCATGGCCCACCAGTTGCACACCAGCGCGCCGCTGGTTCAGACGACCCTCACGGCGTTCGTCATCGGCCTGGCCCTCTTCCAAGTGATCGTCGGTCCACTGTCGGACTCATGCGGCCGGCGCCGCCCGCTGCTTGCCGGTATCGCGCTGTACCTGGCGGGGTCGCTGTGGTGCGCGCTGGCGCCCACCGTCGGCTACCTGATCGCCGGCCGGATACTGCAGTCGCTGGGTGCGGCCGCGGGCACGGTCCTGGCGCGGGCCATCGTGCGGGACCTGTTCTCCGGCACCGCCATGACCCGGTTCTTCTCCACCCTCATGGTCGTCAACGGCGTCGCCCCGGTCGTGGCGCCCGTCATCGGCGGCCAACTGCTGACGCTCACCACCTGGCGCGCGGTGTTCCTGGTGCTCGCCGCCGTCGGCGCCGTCCTGCTGCTTGCGGTCGTCTTCGCGCTGCCCGAGTCGCTGCCGGACGCCAAGCGGGCGCCGGCCCACCTGCGCGCGACGCTGCGGACCTTCCGGACGCTGGCCACCGACCTCCATTACCTGCGGTACGTGCTCGTCGCGGCACTGATGTTCGCCGCCGTTTTCGCTTACATCTCCGGATCGTCGTTCGTCCTGCAAGACGCCTACGGGCTCACGGCCCAGCAGTTCAGCCTCGTCTTCGGCCTCAACGGTCTGGGCATCGTGCTGCTCGGGCAGGTCAGCGGCTGGCTCGTCGGCCGCGCCGCCGACGAGCACACCCTGCTGCGCGTCAGTCTGACCGTGGCAACCCTCGGCTCCGCCGGCGTCCTGACCTGCGCCGTGCTAGGCCTCCCGCTACCGCTGCTGCTGACCTGCCTTTTCCTGGTGGTGTCCATGCTCGGCATCGTGCTGGCCAACGCCACATCCCTGGCACTGAGCGGCCACGGCTCCGCCGCCGGAGCCGCCTCCTCCCTTCAAGGACTGCTGCAATTCCTCGTCGGCGGCCTCGCCGCCTCCGCCATGAGCCTGCCCGGCCAGGTCACCGCAGTCGCCATGGCCACCACCATGGCCATCTGCGCCGCAGCCGCGCTGGCCGTTCTCAATGCCCGCCGTACGTGAAACACCCGCTCATTTCCGGAGTGCCGAGGCCGGATGCCGGTGCGTTCGGGACCAGCGAGCGCGTGCTGATCTCGACATTCGGGAGTTCCGGTGCCGCCGGAATCAGCACGGACAGCCAACTGATCACTTCAGGATGAGGCACGTAGGCGGCGCAGGCATATGAGGCTGCAGGCCAGTTCGAGCAGGCCTGGTGGAGATCGGCGCGTCGTTCGTATCGGGTGCGGAGCCGTTGGAACTGGTGCAGCCAGGCGAAGGCACGCTCGACCACCCGGCGCACCTTGCCCCGCCCGGAACCGTGGGCGACGCCGCGTCGTGCGATCAACGGCTTGACGCCGCGCCTCCACAGCAGGCGGCGGTACCTGTCGAAGTCGTAGCCCCGGTCGGCATACAGGCGCCGGGGCCTGTGGTGGGGGCGGCCCCGCAGTCCCCGAATCGGCGGGACGGCGTCCAGCAGCGGCAGGAACTGGGTGATGTCGTGCCGGTTGCCGCCGGTGAGCGTGACGGCAAGCGGGGTTCCGTGGCGTCGACGATCAGGTGGTGCTTGGAGCCGGGGCGGGCGCGGTCGACGGGTGAGGGGCCGATGTGGTCCCCCCTTTGAGTGCCCGGACGTCGACCCGTCTACGGAGCAGTCATCCAGGTCCAACAGGCCGGCACGGCGCAGCTCGGTCAGCAGGGCCGCGTGCAGGCGCGGCCATACACCCGCCTCGGTCCAGTCCTGCAGCCGGCACCAGGCCGTCACCCCGGAGCATCCCACCGCGTCCGTGGGGACGGTCACGCCATGCGACACCGGTCCGCAGCACATATATCACACCAGCGAGTGCCACTCGGTCGGGAATGCGCAACCGCCCCCGGGGTAGCGATGGCGACGCTCGGGAGCGGCCGGCACGAGGGGGCCACCCGTTCCCACAGGTCGTCAGGAACAAGATCAGCACGCACTCCGGACACCCTGCCGACCAGGATCGGCGAGCACAAGACCCGCGACTCAACTCATTCTGAAACGACCAGTAAGCCGGCCCAGGTCCTGGCGGCTCGGACGCCTCGAAGCCGACAGATGCGGCTATCGCCCGCCAAAGGATTGAGACAACGCCGCGCCGAGTGCGTATCGCTTGACAAGGAAACCGTAGGCACACGTCTGCGGTCCGGCTCACCAACTGACGACATCGACCCGATCTCCCGCGCTGACAGGCCAGTTCAGCAGATCACTGGAGTGGCCGGCACGCATTCCACGGAGCGCTACGCGGGCCGTGGTGGCGCCCCACCCCGGAGCTGGTTGGTCGAGGAGGACTACCGATGGGATTCGACGAGGCCGAACCGCCACGGGCCCTCAACTGGGGGCGCGAGCCCGCGCAAGAGATCCAAGATTCATTTCAGGCAGTTCTGAACGCCCTGGATGCCGCTCGCGCCGATCTCTACGCGATGGAGGAGCCCCAAGGGTTCGGAAGCCCGTTACCGTCCTTGGACCACCCCAGTGCAACAGCCGGATACGGCAGCGCTGCCCATCCCGCCCCGTCCCTGCCACCAACGCAGCCGGGGACGCAGGGCCCGGGATCCCGGCCCGAGCTGGTTCCGGTCCGTCCGGAAGGCCTCCCACCGTCTGCCGACCCGCCCCAACCCGCTCGGGACCGGCCAGGCGCCGGGAACGCCGTGGTCGAGCCGCTGTGGTCACGCGGTGTGCGGCAGGAGGCGGTCACGCCCCCAGGGGCCGACGCGCCACGGGAGGCAGGACAGCCACCCACTGCGCGCGGCGGGGGCCCGGCGCCGGCCGAACCGTCGGCAGCTTTCCCGCTGCCCCCAGTCGCTCTGCAGGATCGTGCGCGCCGATGGACCGACTCGACTCAGGACTCCCCCCACCAATCGCAGGCCGCGCAGCCGGACCGCTTCGTCGTCCCGCCCTCCCAGACGCCGCTGCGGCCAGAACCGGCCCGCCCCCCTGAGCCCAGGGGAGGCCAAGGACATCGCCGCTTCACCGACCGGCGACACAGCCGGCTCGCCGGAGTATTCGGGCTGGGCGCCGTGAGCGGATTGGTCCTTGCCTCTTCCCTGCTCAGCAACGGCGGCTCCGCACCGGCGAAGCCGCCTGCGTCCTTGGAGCAGCCGGACCGGCCATTGCCGGAGAATCCGGCACCTGCAGCCCCGTCCCCACCGACCGGGCAACCGAACCGGCCGGCTCCCGGCAACGCCTCGCTTCCCGAGATCCCGGGCACCGGGTTGCTGCGCCCAGGCGACATTGGCCACGGTGTTTACGAGTTGCAGGTACGTCTGCTCCAGGTCCCTCACATCTATGACGGCGGCGCCATCAACGGCCGTTACGACACGGAGGTCCGTCAGGCAGTGGCCCGATTCCAGAATGCATACGGCATACATGGAGACGAGACCGGCGTCTACGGGGACAACACCCGACACGCCCTCATGCTGCGGACGAAGTAGCGGCCACAGCCGCATGCCAGACGCTGCGACGACTGCACGGGCTGCTGGAAGTCACCTCATGGAGCAGTTCTGCGTCGGCGCGGAGACTGCGCGTCTGTGAGTTCGGGCGTGCGGCGACTGTCCGGCGCCCAGGTTGCGGTGACGACGGCGGTACGGGCGCCGGCGGCGTGGTGCTGGGCGAGTACGCCGCCGGCCAGGAGGCTCTCGTCGTCCGGGCGCGCGAACGCCCCCAGCAGCGAAGGCAGGTGCGGGACGTTCATGGTGAAGAGTCTCCTGACGGGTGTGGCTCCGGGGCGACGCCAACCGCGCGACGTCCCCCTGTGGAAGGCCGCCGGTCAGAACAGACACCTCACGTTGCTGTGCCGTCAAGCCAAGCGGTCGTGAGGGCTGGGGTCTTCGAACAGTTCTGACTGGGCTCGGAGAGAATCCCGGCCCGACGATGGCACGGCACTGGTACTCCTCTTCGCCCGTCGTGGACGGGCGCCCACTCCCGAACGGAGCTGGCTCTGCGAGGGCGAGCACAGCCCCCGCAAAGTCCCCCTCGGCGACCACCTGCCGCCCCAACAGCGAGCCGTCCTTGAGGCCTGCCTCACCCCCGCTGACGGTGTCCGATTCGTTGGTCACCGAGTTCTGCATCCGGTAGCCGGGGGCGGGGATCAGGGGCGCAGGGTGTAGCAGCGCAGAACGTCGAGGTCGGCAGTCCAGACCGCGGTCCAGCCCGCGGTGAGGATTTCCGCCTGGGCGGGAGTGATGCCGAGGCCCTGCAAAGGGTCGGCAGCGGGGCGGCGCCCGGAGATCTCGGTGACCACCCAGAAGGCCCCGCCCGGGGCAAGGAGGCGGCGGACGCGGTCGAGGAAGGCGGCCTTGTCGTCGATCCACCGGTAGACCAGGCGGCAGGTGACAACCGCGTACGCCGGCTCGGGCAGGGCACGGAGGTCGTCTGTGGTGAAGTCCATGCACCGCCACGCCGGCTCGTGGCCGAGCCCCGCGTCCTGGGCGGCGGCGAGCGCGATGGCGCTGGGGGAGCAGTCGATGCCGGTCGTGCGGTAGCCGAGGCCGGCGAGGCGCCGGGCCAGCGAGCCGTCGCCGCAGCCGATGTCGAGGGCCGGGCGGTCCCCGCCGGAGCCGAGACACTTCTCGAGCAGCCGGTTTTCGGTGTCGTCGAGTTGCCGGTAGCGGCGGCCCTGGGACCAGAGCGGCTCCCGGTAGGTCGCGGCCGCGGTGGACGTGGTGGTCATGACCGCGTGACGTCCAGTCCGCACGGCCGTGCAGCCCGCCCGCGAAGGAGTTCCTTGTGTCGCCGCCTGGCCAGCGCCGGTGCGCTGCTGAAGTTCCCACAGGGACCGGAACAGGCCCGGCCCCCGGGTGAGCTGCGCGTAGGTTCCTTCCTGCACCAGGCGTCCCTGGTCGAGGACGACGATCCGGTCGGCTGCGGCGACGTTGGCGAGCCGGTGCGTGATCAGGAGGATGGCCCGGTCCTTGGCCGGCTCCCGCAGCCCGGTGAAGACGTGGTGCTCAGCTCGGGCGTCGAGGGCGGCCGTGGGCTCGTCCATCACCAGCAAGGCCGCGTCGCGGTGGAAGGCCCGGGTGAGCACGACGCGCCGGCACTGCCCGCCGGACAGCGGCCGGCCGCCGAACCACTCGGAGGTCAACAGCGTGTCGAGGCCGGACCGGAGAGCGGGCAGCATGTCGGCGGCACCGGACGCCGCACAAGCCGCCAGGACAGCGGCGTCACTGCTGTCGCCCTGCCCGAAGGTGATGTTGTCCCGCAAGGTCAGCGGCAGGTACGTGTACCGCTGCGGGGCCAAGGTGACGTGCTTCCCTCAGACCACGGCACGAAAACGGCCCACCAACTCCGTCGGCGGACCGTCACGAAACTTCGAGGCCAAAGGCCTACTGATCGTTTCAGAATGAGTTTGGCTCACAGGCCTGGCAGTTGAGAGTGGCTTCGTGTCGTATCGGGGGGCGACGCCGCGGCCTTGAGCTTGTTGATCAGCCGCTCGACGGTGTTTCCCTCCGTAGAGGTCGGCGTCGTGGCTCACGGCTTTGTCTTGTCGCCGGCCCGGCCAGCTGGGGTGCCCTGGCCGCTGGCCTTCCCTTGCTGCGGGTGGGGTGGGCGTGTCTGAACCGGCCGCGTTCCGGTCCTTGTGCGGCGGGCTTCGGCAAGTCTGTCCCCTGGCGAGCGTGTGCGCCCGCTAGGCTTCCTGCTGTAAGGCGCTGACCAGGTCAGATGTGCGAGAGTGGCGTCCTCGTCGTCGCGCGGAGCATTGTCAATGCCCGACACGCGCGCAGAGGTGTGACGGGGTCTCAGTGGTGTCCCCCTTGTGGCCCAGCCTTGAGTCAAGTCGCTTCCTATTTTGTTTTGTGACGAATCGTCACATGTTCCGTACGGTCTCGTGAACGCCCGATCGGCCCCTTTCTGGGGTCCCTCATGCATCTCTGAAGTGGCGACAGAATTCGGCGTGAGTAGGTTCATTCGTAGGCGGCCGGGTCGGCTGGCATCCCTGAGAGATGGAGAAGCGAAATGCCTGCGAGAGGGAGAAGTGGAATGCGAACGCGTACCGTGGTCGGGATCGCATTGTCGGTGGGCGTCACTGTCGCGGCTGTAACCACCGTGGACTACGCGTCGGCTTCAAATTCCGCGTCCGCCCCGTCGGTGCAAGAGGCTGCTGCCTCCTTGCCTCAAGGAGCAGATGTGGGAGGAAACGGCCAGACGGGCGGCTACGGCCAGACGGGAGGCAGCGGGCAGACGAGGTACGGCGACGGCCAGACGGGAGGGAACGGGCAGACGAGGTACGGCGACCGTTCGGACGACCGCGGACGGGTCTATGTCAACGAGCGAACGTATTCGGTCGAGGGGGGTGAGTGCATCGCTGTAATCAGCAGTCCGGCGACCAGCTTCAACGTCCGGAACGAAACTGACAACAGGGTGGAATTCTTCACCGGGATTACGTGCGACAACGGTGCTGCAATTGCGACTATCGGGCCCGGAGACTCCAGCAACGCAATCCCCGGAACAGTGGTTCTCGATGGAGCCGTGGTGCCGTTCGCGCTTGTCGGCAGCTTCCGGGCAGTCGACAAGCATCACCACTGACCCCGGCTCAGGGGCAGCGGTGTCCCTGAAGCTTCCCCTTGATTTTGGACACCTGGAGACTGGGACGTGAGGTTCCAGAGGAAGTAGTGCCAGGTGGGAAGCAAGAGCGACCGCAGCAGGCGGTACTCGGAGGAGTTCGAGCGCGACGCGGTCGCGCTGGTCCGCTCCTCCGGCAGGACCGTCACCGAGGTGGCCCGGGAGATCGGGGTCAGCGCCGAGGGCCTGCGGAACTGGGTCAAACAGGACACGATCGACCGCGGACAGGGGGCGCCGGGCGAGCTCACCAGCGCGGAGCGGGAGGAACTGCGTCGGCTGCGGCGGCAGAACCGTGAGCAGGCCGAGACGATCGAGGTGCTGCGTAAAGCGGCGGTCTTCTTCGCGAAGGAGAGCGATCGATGAACGACGTGTACGCGTTCATCGAGGCGGAGAAGACCGCCCACCCGGTCGCTCTGTTGTGCCGGCTGCTGAAGGTGGCCCGGTCCTCCTTCTACGCCTGGATGGCCGGCCAGCAGGCCCGCGCCGCCCGCCGGGCCGCCGGGCCGCCGACGACGCCCTGGCCCACGAGATCACCGTCTTGCACACCGCCTCCCGGTGCACCTACGGGGTGCCGCGCGTCCATGCCGAACTGCGCAGGCTGGAGTGGCGGGTCAACCGCAAGCGAGTGGAGCGGGTCATGCGTGAGCGCGACAGCGCCGGGGTCACCCGGCGCAAGCGCCGGTCGCTGACCCGTCCGGCGAAGAAGGCGGTGGCCGCTCACGACCTGATCGGCCGCGACTTCACGGCCGACGCCCCGGGGCAGAGACTGGTCGGTGCATCACCTGCATCCCCACCGACGAGGGCTGGCTGTATCTGGCGACCTGGCTGGACCTGGCGACCCGCGAGATCGTCGGCTACTCGATGGCCGACCACCACCGCGCATCCCTGGTGGTCGACGCACTGACGTTGGCCGCCGGCCGCAGCGACCTCCAGCCGGCTGCATCGTGCACTCGGACCGCGGAGCGGAGTACACCGCTGACGAACTCCGCCGGGAAATAAGCCGG
Source organism: Streptomyces sp. NPDC088254 (assembly GCF_044740925.1). Taxonomy (NCBI): domain Bacteria; kingdom Bacillati; phylum Actinomycetota; class Actinomycetes; order Kitasatosporales; family Streptomycetaceae; genus Streptomyces; species Streptomyces sp. NPDC088254. The sequence continues at coordinate 1,385,574 of NZ_JBIURQ010000001.1, forward strand.
TCGGGGCTGCGGCAGAGCATGGGACGAACCGGCTCGTGCTACGACAATGCCGCCGCCGAGAGCTTCTTCGCGCTGCTGAAAGCGGAGACCGGCACCCCCCGCTGGCCCGACCGGACCACTGCCCGCGCTGAGATCCTCACCTTCATCGAGACCTTCTGCAACCGCAAGCGGCTGCGGAGGCACCCAGTCTGGGGCCACCCCACACCGCGCACTGACGGAGCCGGTCAGGGCCGTCTCCCCGGCCCTGACCGGCTCCCTCAGCAATGGTGACGGGTGCTCAGCCGACCGTGGTCGCGTTCCAGACCTGCGGGGCCCCGGTGTCGGAGGTTCCACTGGATGATCGGGCTGCCCTCATTGGTGGTGTTGGCGTCGTCCAGCGCCTTGCCGCTCCGGACGCAGGCGAACGTGTAGACGGCGCCCGCGAGGACGGCCGGCGTGCCGTTGATTCCGTTCACGCGCGAAAACGTGGTCCGGCAGGCCGACGAGGCCGCCGTGGTCGCGCCGCCTCTCTGCACATGTCCGTCATGCTTTCCCAGCTGCCGTCTGCGTCTGCGTCTGCGTCTGCGTCTGCGCCTCCGCTGCCGCGCGGCCTTGCGTGGCTCTTGCCCGGAGAAGGGATGGATGCGATCGCTATGACGTCGCCCACCTCACGGCGGGGGGCCGGGGCCCGCCTGTCCGTGTGGAGGAAGCGGGCGGGCCCCGGCGTACGGGGGCGCAGGTCAAGCGGTGGTGCAGGCGGTGCCGTTCAGGGTGAAGCCAGAGGGTTTCGCGAAGGCGCCGCCGTAGGTGCCCTGGAACCCGAAGGACGCCTGGCCGCCGGCGGCGATCTGCTCGTTGTAGCCGACGTTGCTCGCCGTGACGGCTCCCGACGAGGGAGAGACGTTCGCGCTCCAGGCACTGGTGATCTGCTGTCCGGTGGGCAGGGCGAACGCCAGTTTCCAGCCATGCACCGGGGAGGAACTGGTGTTGGTGACGGTGACGTCGGCGGTGAAGCCGCCCTGCCAGACGTTCGTGGTGTACGCCACCTTGCAGGCCGCGGGTCCTCCGGGGCCGCCCGGGTCGCCGGAGGAGCCCTTGTTGACGGTCGAGGAGAACGAGGTCAGGGCGAGGCCCGTGCCGTTCTGCCAGGGTTCGAAGCCCGCCTGAACACTGGTCAGGTACCAGTTGCTCTGTGCCAGTCCGCGGGAGACGGCCTGCCGGGCGAAGTCCATCACGTCGAAGGCCCAGCTGCTGATCGCCGACGGTGCGACGAACGACAGCACGTCATTGGAGCCGTTGTTGCCGGACCACACCTGCCACTCGCGCCCGGCCACGCTGGCGGTGCCGACCGGCGAGCCCACGGGTTGGACGGATCCGACCTTGTTGAACCAGATCATGATCTCGGTTCGGTTCACGCCGTCGGTGCGGGGGGTGGGGTCGAGCCAGATGTCGTACGCGGCGTCGTACACCGCGTCGTTCACATAGCTGTACGAGGTGCTCGTGGGCGCGCTGGAGATGGTGCTGAGCTGAGCGGGGAGATTGGTGCCGGGCGAGCAGTTGGTGTAGTGGCAGCCGTTGAAGACGGACGGGTACGACTTCGGAGCGCCGTTCGTGGGGACGGATCCGTCGGCCTGACTGATCCTGAACCCGGAGTCGGTGACGGCGATGCACTGCGCCGCGCTGGTGCCCCAGCGGTTGTTCTGGACGACGTAGCGGCCCTGGATGGTCGTCGACCCGAACTGTTCGCAGATCGTGGTGTCGGCCTGTGCCCCCGACGCGGTGGTCAGAAGCGCGGCGAGAGAGACGAGTGAGGTGAGCAGCGCGCCGAGCATGCCCCGCGCGCTGCGGGCGTGGTGTCGTGAAGGTCGCATGCGGATCCTCTGGGGGAGGGATGGGGGGATGGGCTGTACGGGAGTGCTTCCGTCGCCAAGTATTGGGAGCGCTCCCACCACTCGGTTTCGGCACGGACACTAGAGAATGGTTCAGGTTCATGACAAGGTTCCCGGCGTAAGCGGGGCGAACCGATTTGGGAGCCGCAGGTCGGCAACGGTTCGTGCAGCACAGCGTGCCCGGCGTGAAGAGCTCCCCGGGTATCTCGCCCAGCCACGGTCAGGTGGAGTCGCGCACCATCAGCTCTGTGCGCAGGATGACGTGACGCCAGGCGACGGCGCCCTCCTCCATCTCCTCCAGGAGCAGCCGGACCATGGCCCGCCCCATCGCCTCGATCGGCTGACGCACCGTGGTCAACCGCGGTGTGGTCCGCTGGGCCAACGGGAAGTCGTCGAAACCGATCACGGCGACGTCCTCGGGCACCCGACGCCCAGCCGCGTGCAGCGTCTCCAGAGCTCCCGCAGCCGTGGTGTCCGACGCGGCGAGGACGCCGTCGATCTCCGGATGCCGTCGGAGGAGCTCGGCCATCGCGCGGCGTCCGCTCTCCGTCGTGAAGTCGCCCTCGGCGACGAGGGTCTGCTCGCCTTCCAGGTCCGCCTGCGCCAACGCCTCCTGGTAGCCGCGCAGCCGGCACTGCGTCACGTACATGTCGGCCGGCCCGGTGATGGTGGCGATCGCTCTGCGACCTCGTTGCAACAGGTGGGAGACGGCGCTGCGGGCTCCGCCGACGTTGTCCACGTCTACGTAACTGACGTACTCGTCGCCGGAGCGGCGCCCCAGCAGCACGGTCGGCAACCTGGCCTCGGCAAGCATGTCCGGCAGTGGATCGCCGGCGTGCACGGACATCAGCAGAACACCGTCGACCCGGCCGCCGCGCGCGTACTCGAGGAAGCGCTGCCGCTCGGCGTCCGAGCGGACCAGGGTCAGCATCAGCTGCATTCCGGTGTCGGACAGCGCGTCCCCGAGCGAGCTGACGATCTCGGAGAAGAAGGGCTCCGCGAACTGCCGCCAGTCCGGTTCCGTCATGACCAGGGCGACCGCGTCGGCCCGTCGCCCGGCCAGGGACCGGGCCGCGAGGTTGGGCACGTACCCCAGTTCCTCGATGACCCGCTGCACGGTCCGGCGCGTCGACGCTTTCACACCTGCCGCGTTGTTGATGACGCGGGAGACCGTGCCCCGGCCCACCCCGGCACGGGCGGCCACCTCCTCCAGCGTCGGCGTCCCCGGGCGCCGTCTGCCCATGACCACCTCCCCCCACGAGATCACCGATCTTACGGGGACGGAGGCGCCGAGCACATGGCTTTGCCAGGGGCACGGGCGCCGACGAGCGACCTGGCCGCATGGATCAGGACAGCGTTTCATCTCCCTCCTCGCGGAGCTCGCCGCACCCGTCACCGCTGGTTGAGCCACAGGGTGCTGCACCTGGCCTGCGGGCCTCGACGGTTGTGGCACGGCAGGCAGGGCTGACTGGTCCGTTCGCGGTGGTCCATGGAGCGTGGGAGCCGGGAGCGCTCCCAGCCGAGGTGACCGACACGCCCCAGGGTGGCGGGACGGCCGGGCGGTCCCTTGTGCGGCTGGGGCCGCCCGGCCGGGTGACCCCGTCTCCTTGTGACGGGGTCGCGTACGCGGAGCGTGAGCGTGGGCTATTCGAGTAGCTCCGCGTACGAGCCCATGGCCAGGGCGATGTCCGCCTGGGCCCAGAACCGGTGGTAGGTGAAGACGGGTGCGGCCCCGCCCTTCAGGTAGGCCTCGATCTTCGACCAGGCCGGGTCGTTCTTGTAGAAGGACCTCAGCGAGAGGAAGGTGGACGTGGAGTTGATGGCGTCGCCGTTGGGCATCGTGCCGGTCCAGCCGCTGGGGACGTAGACGTTGTCGTTAAACCTGCTGTAGTCGGTGCGGGTTTCAGGGACGGCGATGCCCAGGCTGTCCTGGTAGTTGTTCCACATGCCGTCCAGCAGCGCTTTGGCCGTGGACTTCGCCGTCGTGTCTCCGGACTTGGCGGCGTAGTAGGTCAGGGTCTTGGCGTACGCGGCGGCCACGCCGACGTCGTCGGTGTAGTCGGCGACGGTGACGTGGAGTCCGCTGTTGGCGCCGGGGCTGGAGGCGTTCCAGGTGTCGGGCTGGCCCGACCACTGGAGGGTGGAGGGGATCCGGTAGGTGCCGTCCGGGTTGATCGTGGTCTTGGACAGCGCCCACTTCACCCACTTGTCGAGGACCGCTTTCGCCTGGGCGTTGCCCGTCTGCTGGTAGAGCTCGGCGACCCGCTCCATCGACCACGCCTGGAAGCCGAACCACTGGTTGGACGGCGGGTCGTGGTAGACGGGCTGCTGGTCGTAGTACATGCCGTAGAAGGTCGACTTGCCCGCCGGCGGGGTCGCGTAACGGCCGGCCCAGCTGTTGGTGGCGCCGCCCGCGATGGCGCCCTCGGACGACTGCAGCCACCGGTAGAACTCCAGCTGCCGGTCCAGGGACTTGTTCCAGTCCGCCGCCCCGGTGGCCGACTTGGGCTTCAGGTCGGCGTAGGAACTGAGCGCGTAGGCGGCCAGCGGGTTCTGGTAGCCGCTGTGGGCGTAGCTGGAGCCGATGCGCCAGGCCCAGCCCCCGCTCGTGTCGTTCGAGCCGCCCCAGGCGTAGTACCAGGACAGCAGGTAGTGCGAGGCGTCCTTGCCGGCGCCGGCCGGGCAGGCGGCCGGGCCGACGCAGTTGCCGATCTTCTTGAAGTACTTGTCGTACATGGCGTAGCGCAGGTAGTCGCCCATCTTCGCGGCCTTGCCCACGGTCGCGGAGACGTCGCCGCCCTTGCCCTGCTGCTTGGCCCACACATCGGCCCAGTACGCGGCCTGCACGGCACGCGCGTCGGCGTCCGGGGCGTCGGTGTACTTCCACTGCTTGGCGTAGCTGGAGTCGCCGGTGAACAGGTCCAGGTAGCCGTTCTTCCCGCCGTACTTGAAGGCGTCGCAGGTCGGCTGCGGGATCGTCTCCCACACCGACTCCTGCGCGCCGCGCTGGAAGGTGTTGATGTACGACGGTCCCTTGGCGGTCGGCCCGCCCTCGCAGGTCCCGCCGGGGGTGTCGCCGTAGCCGTAGACGTTGTCGACGTCCTCCAGCCAGTGCATGCCGTAGACGTCGTCGGTGTTGTACGTCGACTTCAGCTCGCCGGCGAGCGGGTCCGACCCCACGGGCACGGACTGGTCCAGCTTGGTCGGGTACTCGTTCGGCGTGTCCGCTTCCGGCGCGTAGGTGGCGGGCTTGGACGGGTTGTAGAAGGAGTTGGTCGGCTGGTCGGCGTGGGCGGGGATCATGTACTTCTCCATGATCGTCCAGGCCCCGTTGAACTTGGACCAGTCGCCTGTGACCTTGCCGTACATCGCCTGCAGCCACAGCAGGTAGCTGTACGCCTCCGACGTGGTCTCATGACCGTGGTCCGGTGCCTCGACGATCAGTGTCTCGACCGAGTGGTACGGGACGCCCTCGGGGGAGAAGTAGCCGTTCGCCGGGTTGGTGATCTTCCCGTAGAGGTCCAGGAACCGGGCGTCGTACGCCTTGGTCGCCGAGATCTGGGTGACGGTGACCGACGCCTTCGCGAGCCCGGTGGCCGTGGACTCGAAGATCGCCGCGCCGGTGCCGGAGCCTTCGGCGGTGACAGTCACCTTCTGCGGCGTGTTCCAGTTCGACGGCGTGAAGGTGAGCGAGGCGCCGCCGGTCACCGACAGCCCCGAATTGCCGCTCACCCGGGTCGTGGCGACGGTGACGTTCGACGACGGCTGGGTGGACAGCTTCACCTCGTAGGCGCCCGTCTTGCCCTGCTGCACCGCCAGCTGGTTCGTCGAGGCCACCACGGCGGGACCCGAGGCGACCGTGATGCCGACCGGCGTGGACTCCGCGGACGCCCCCAGGCTGTCGTAGGCCTTAGCCACCAGCGAATGACTGCCCACGGTCAAGCTTGAGGCCGAGAGCGAGTACGGCGCCGTCGTGTCCGTGCCCAGCAGCGTGGTGTCGTCGTAGAACTCCACCTTGCTGATCGTCGCGTTGTCGGCCGCCGCCGCGGTCGCCGTGAGCGGGACCGCGTCGCCCTGGGTGTACACCGTGCCCGCTTTCGGACTGGTCAGCACGGTGATCGGCGGCTGGTGCGTGCCCGTGCAGGTGGTGCCGTTGATCGCGAAGCTGGTGGGGGCGGTGTTGGCGCCGCTGTAGCTGAACTGCGCGCCGGCCGACACGGCGGCGCCCGCGACGATCTTGCCGTTGTACCCGGCGTCCTTCACCGTGATCGCCTGGCCGGACTGGGACCAGGCCCCGTTCCAGCCGTTGCTCAGCTGCTGGTTGCCCGCGTAGCTGTACGTCAGCGTCCAGCCGTCGATCGCCGCGGTACCGCGGTTGGTGATGGTCAGGTCGGCGGTGAAGCCGGAGCCCCAGTCGTTGGTCTTGTAGTCGACGCTGCACTGAACGCCCGCCGCCTGCGCGGTGGGTGCGCCTACGGCGAGCATCGACAGAGGCAGGGCGAACGTAGCCGCCACGGCGGTCCACATCCGCCGTACGGCTCTGCGCTTACGTCCGGGATCCATGTGCTGGTTCCTCCTTGATCACGGGACTCGTGGAGAGAGGCCAAGACTTGAAACCGGTGGGAGCGCTCCCATCGTGGGGGCGGAGGTGGGCGCGGTCAAGACGTTGAGGAGTTGAAAGGCCAAAGCGGCACGTCGAACCGAAATGTTTCGCAACACCCCTAGGAAACCAGTCCGGTTGGCGCTACGTTCGTCCGCACCAGTGGGAGCGGTTCCAATCAGTCGACGCGTCCGTCACGGCACGTCAAGCTGCAAGGAGGCGCTCATGCTTCACCCCCGCGTTCAGTACTTTTAGCCGTCGCCAGCACGTCTGCCCTTGTCGGGGCCATGACCGTTGCGGCCCGGGGATCTCCTGCCAGGTCGCCGGCATGCAGGACCTGTGAGCGTCGGCTGCTGGAACTCCACTCGCGCCCCGGTCGCCGTCCGGGTGCCGCTGGCCGCCGGGGAGATCGGCGAGAACACCTGCTCGCGCTCCTTCGCCGACCAGGTCATGAAGTGGTTCGACGATCAGGACCTGTCCGACCTCGGCTGGACCTGCTGATCTCCGCCTACGACGGCACACCCACCGCGTACGGCGTCGGGCTGCGTGACCATCTGCGCGCCCTCAACCCGTAACGCCCCACAGGAAGAAGGAAACCCGCACTCATGAGTCACACCAGGACATCGCTGCTCGCCGCCCTGACGCTGGTCGCCGGGCTGTCGGGGACGGCGCTCGTCGTCGGCCAGGCCGGCGCCGCCACCTCGGCCATCCCCTGCACCGTCGACTACAAGATCCAGAGCCAGTGGGACACCGGCTTCACCGCCGCCGTGACCGTCACCAACAACGCGGCCGCCAGGTCCGGTTGGTCGGTGAAGTGGTCGTACGCCGGAAACCAGAAGATCACCAACGGCTGGAACGCGAAGATCAGCCAGAACGGCGCCGACGTCACCGCCGCCAACGAGAGCTACAACGGCGCCCTCCCGAACGGCGGCTCGGTCAGCTTCGGCTTCAACGGCTCCTACAGCGGCGCCAACGCCATCCCGGGCGCCTTCACCCTCGACGGCGTGACCTGCAACGTCAGCAGCGGCCCGACCGACCCGGGCCCGACCGACCCGGGCCCGACGGACCCCGGGCCGACCGGGCCCCAGGCGGGCAACCCGTACTCCGGCGCCAAGGTCTACGTGAACCCGGAGTGGTCCGCCAAGGCAGCCGCCGAACCGGGCGGCAGCCGCATCGCCAACCAACCCACCGCCGTCTGGCTGGACCGGATCGCCGCGATCAACGGCGTGAACGGCGGCATGGGCCTGCGCGCCCACCTCGACGAGGCACTGAAGCAGAAGGGCTCCGGCGACTTGGTCGTCCAGCTGGTCATCTACGACCTGCCCGGCCGCGACTGCGCCGCCCTCGCCTCCAACGGCGAACTCGGACCGAACGACCTCGACAAGTACAAGTCCCAGTACATCGACCCCATCGCCTCGATCATCTCCGACCCGAAGTACGCGGGCCTGCGGATCGCCACCGTCATCGAACCCGACTCGCTGCCCAACCTGGTCACCAACGCCGGCGGCACTCCCACCACCACCGACGCCTGCGTCACCATGAAGAGCAACGGCAACTACGAGAAGGGCGTCTCGTACGCCCTGGACAAGCTCGGCGCCATCCCGAACGTCTACAACTACATCGACGCCGGCCACCACGGCTGGCTCGGCTGGGACTCCAACCTCGGCCCGGCCGTCCAGGAGTTCGCCAAGGTCGCCACGACCAACGGCGCAAGCGTGCACGACGTCGCCGGCTTCATCGTCAACACCGCCAACTACAGCCCCGTCAAGGAGCCGAACTTCAAGGTCACCGACACCGTCAACGGGCAGACCGTGCGGCAGTCGAAGTGGGTGGACTGGAACCAGTACGTGGACGAGCAGTCCTTCGCCCAGGCGATGCGCGACAAGCTCGTCGCGGCCGGCTTCGACTCCGGCATCGGCATGCTGATCGACACCTCCCGCAACGGCTGGGGCGGCTCCGCCCGGCCCACCGGCCCCGGACCGCAGACCTCCGTCGACGACTACGTCAACGGCAGCCGCATCGACCGGCGCATCCACGCAGGGAACTGGTGCAACCAGAGCGGCGCAGGCCTCGGCCAGCGGCCGACGGCGGCTCCGGCCGCCGGAATCGACGCCTACGTCTGGGTCAAGCCGCCGGGCGAGTCGGACGGGGCCAGCTCCGCTGTCCCCAACGACGAGGGCAAGGGCTTCGACCGGATGTGCGACCCGACGTACGGCGGCAACGCACGCAATGGCAACAACCCGACGGGCGCACTGCCGAACGCTCCGCTGGCCGGGCACTGGTTCTCCGCCCAGTTCCAGCAGCTGATGCAGAACGCCTACCCGCCGCTGTCGTGATCCGCTGACGCGGTGACCCCGCCGGGGCCCCGGCCACTCCAGGCCGTGGCTCCGGCGAATCGCGCGTTCCGGTGCCCTTGTCCTGCCGGAGCCACTCCTGGTCGGTGCCAATGGTGCAGTGGCACTCGCCGAACCAGCAGATAGGAGGAGCCGACCTTGGTCACTGCCACCGCCGTGGGCGTGGACCGGGGCTGATGAACGCCGGCGAGAGGGCCGGAGCCGACGTCGCGTTCGGCTCCTGGCGGGTGGCGGCTCGTTCACCCAGGGCTGGGACAAATGTCAGACCGTGTGCGTTTCCGCTGGAGGACGGTCGGCCTCGTACAGGGTGAAGCCGAGCCAGGGGTGGGCCAGGTCGAGCCGGCCGGTCGGCAGCACGGGGATGCCCCAGTTCCAGTCGTCGCTCTCTCCGGGGGCCGCGGCGGTGAGGTCGTGGGGAAGGACCAGCACCGCCGCCCGGCTCGGGATGGCCTGCTACCTGATACGGATCTCGGTGAGCTGGAGGCGGTACTTGGTGGCCTCGTCCGAGGCGGGCTTGCCGAGCTTCGAGACCGTCAGGCGCACGTAGCGGCCGGTGGCGGAAGTGAGGGTGTAGGTCTGTGCGGCTCCGTTGGGGTTGGGCGCGGCGGTGACGGTGCGGGCGGTGGTGTAGGCGGTTGATCCGTCGGGGCGGGTCTGGACGGTGAAGTCGACGGGGAAGCCCGCGGTGCCGCCGCCGGCAGCGCCGGTGTCCGTGCGGGGGTGGAGGGTGACGGAGCCGATGGCCCGGTCGGCGCCGAGGTCGACCTCGATCCACACCGGGGTGGCGCTGACGTCGGCGGAGGGGAAGTCGATGCTGGTGAAGCCCCTGGTGCCGGTCACGCTGGTGAGGGCGCCGTCGAGGAGGCGTTCCCCGTCACACCGCCGGCCAGCAGTGCGTCCGCCGCCGTATCCAGGTCATGAAGAGGCGCGGTGGGGGGAGCCGGCGGGTGTCGGCGTCGGGACCGGAGTGAGGGGCCGTGGCCGGGTGCCGGCTGCACGGCGTTGGGATGTGGTCTGTTGTTCGGCGCGCTTGTCCAGGAGCCGGGCTCGGCCGTCCTCGACCGTGTGGTCCTCGGTGAGGATCTTGCTGAACGTTCTCATGACGGCGTCCGCGCCGGCGGGCTGGGTGGTGTGAGGGTCTGTGCTCGGCCGTGTGTTCCGGGCTGGGCCACGATGCGCGTGTGACGGGCGCGTGCGAGAGGGTGAGCTTCGGCGAGCGCCAGGCCGCGATCCTGGCGGCGGTGCTGCCCCGGCGTGAGCGGAGTGCCGGGACCCGGCGGAACCGGGCCGGTGCTGCCCGCAGGGGTCTCCCATCGAAGTTGTCGGCCGGTGCGGAGCCCGCCGTGGAACCCCTCGACCAAGCAGGTCAGACCCCTTGACCACGGGGCCGGCCGCTGACCGGCTGAGGCAAGCTGTAGAGCAACTGTCGGCGTTCGCGTGAAAGTGCCCAGCCCGGTACGCGGCTACGTACCCAGCAAGTTCGATACCGCCCGGCACCGGGGCTACCTGATCGCCGGCTCTTTCGAAACGGGTGTGCCGGTCGTGAGAGAGGGGCGCCTCACCCACTTGACCACCAGTCTTTCAACGTCCTGCACAGTTGGTCTCGGTTTGGGCATGCTGATGACGGTGGACCGGGGGGGGCGACGATGCGGCGTAGGCAGGGTGCGTGGGCTGGGTCGGCCGTGACGGGGACTGCTGCAGTCGTGGCGGCGGGGCTGGGGCTGGTGACCAACTACGCCAGTGCCGCCGCGCCAGGATGGGCGGCTCACGCGTGGGTGATCTGGCCGCTGTTCGCCGTGCTGGTGGTGGCCAGCATCGGGCTGATGTTGTGGACCCGACGGCTGGATGTTGCAGCAAGACCGCCAGCGCGGCTGGGGCCGGTGGGCCGACCGGTCAGGGGCCAGCAGGATTCCTTGCGTCCCCCACATGTGGAGCGCGTGCGCGGACGCGAAACCGAGCTGGCCGAGCTGGCCGACATGCTGCGGCGGCCACGAGGACGGTTCGCGGTGTTGTGCGCGGCTGGCGGAATGGGCAAAACAACGGTAGCCGCGCAGTTCGCCTCGCAGGCCAACGCGGCAGGCTGGAGAGTGTTTTGGGTGCGCTGGCGCGATTCCGCCGAGCTGGCGCAGCAGATGGTGCAGACGGCACTGGCTTGTGGGCTGCCCGAGGCAGAGTTGGAGTCCGCGCGGGCCGGGCGGGCGAGTCTGCCCGATGTAGTGTGGCGGCAGCTGGGCCGGGCCCGGCGGTGGCTGCTGGTGTTGGACAACGCCGACGAGCCGCAGAAGATCGGACCGGCAGGGGAACCGTTGGCCGATTACCGCGGTTGGATCCGCCCACACGGCCGAGGCCTGCTGGTGATGACTAGCCGAGATTGCAGCCCGCAGACATGGGGACCGCGTGCCCGGCTAGTGCCCTTGAAGCCGCTGCCCGCACAGCCTGCAGGCCAGATCCTGGTCGACGCTGCTCCCGCAGCTGGCACGGCCGAGCAGGCTCGGGACCTGGCCATGCGGCTGGGCGGGCTTCCGCTGGCGCTGCACGCGGCCGGTGCTTACCTGGCCGGGCCGACCAGCCGTTACCGCACCTTCACCACCTACCGCCAGGCCTTGGAGCATGAACTGCCCCTCCTGCTGGGAGCCGAACACCCGGACGCCTCTCATCCGCGAGTCGCCCGCACTGTGGTGCGGCACACCTGGGAGGTGTCCCTGGACCAGCTCGCCCGGGAAGGCAACACTTTGGCCCGCCCCGTGTTGCGACTACTAGCCGTGCTGGCCGAAGCTCCCGTCCCGCTGTCCCTCATCACCCCGGACCTGCTGTCTGCCGTAACCGGAGACGACGTCACCGTCCCGGCGTTGGAGGCTGCGGTTGCCGGTCTGCACCGGTATGGCCTGCTTGACCTTCCTTACTCTCCCGGCAACGCCGAGCAGGCATCGGGCATCAGCGGCCCGGCGCAGGTGGTGCTGCACCCTTTGATCCGAGAGATCAATGCCGTCGCTTTAGCGGCCGGGGCATCCCATCTCACCACGTGGCACCGAGCCCTTGCCGAGCGGTTGACCGCGGCCGTGCACGAGGTAGACGAGCAGGGGCGCGCCGGTTGGCCTGCCGCCGTACTCCTCGCCCCTCACCTGCCAGTGCTGCTCGACCTCCCGGACCCTTGCTTCGCCACACATCACCGCACCGCTCTCGGCACGCTCGCGCAAGTACTGGAGCTCGCCGGCGCCTTCAGTGCAGCCCGTCTGCTCCACGAACGCCTCCTCGACTTCGAGAGCCGCACCCTGGGCCCCCAGCACCCCGACACCTTGACCAGCCGCAACCACCTGGCCAACGCCTTGTTCGGAATGGGCGAGCCAGTTGAGGCGATACTGCTGCTCCGGCAGACCCTGGAGGACCGTAGCCGTGTCCTGGGCCCCGCGCACCCTGACACTCTGATCAGCCGTCATGACCTCGCCTGTGCCCTAGACGGGACGGGGCAGCATGCAGAAGCGGTGTCTTTGCTGCGGCAGACCCTCGCCGACCGTGCCCGTGTGCTGGGAGTGATGCATCCGCACACCCTGGCCAGCCGTGACAGCCTCGCTCTCGCCCTGGACGGGATGGGCGAACATGCGGAGGCGGTCCGCCTGCACCGGCAGACCGTTGACGACCGCATCCGGGTGCTGGGCCCTGAACACCACCTCACCTTGCTCAGCCGCCACAACCTCGCCAGCGCACTGGCCAGGCAGGGCGAGCATGCGGAAGCGGAACGGCTACTGCAAGAGGTTCTTGATGACCGCGTTCGTGTGCTGGGAGTCATGCATCCGCACACCCTGGCCAGCCGTGACAGCCTCGCTCTCGCCCTGGACGGGATGGGCGAACATGCGGAGGCGGTCCGCCTGCACCGGCAGACC